>DATMFF010000001.1:0-212159 GCA_035556735.1 Xanthobacteraceae bacterium
GATACTGGATGCCCGCGTGCGCGGGCATGACAGGTGGAGAGGCGGTGCGCCCGTGTCGGATAGTGCGCTGCGCGAGGCGACGTGTGGCGATGGAACCCAAGCGCCACCACCGTGGCTGCGGGTGTGGTTCGAGGCCTTGCATCTTGCGCGGTGTCATCGCCCGCGAAAGCGGGCGATCCAGTACGCCGCAGCATCGGTGGTCACGCCGCGACGGCGGTGAGGACTGGATGCCCGCGTGCGCGGGCATGACAGGTGGAGAGGCCGGATTGCTTCGTCGCTCCGCTCCTCGCAATGACCGTGCGGCGATGCGGCGGCATCGCCGCGACCGCGGCGCGGCGGCGGCTAGGCCACCGCGTGGTCGGCGCCGAGGCCGAGGAGGCGCGCCTGCGCGTCGTGGTCGGCGAGGAGCTCGGCGCTGGCGCCCTCGTGCACGATGCGGCCGCGGTCGAGCACGATGGTGCGCTCGCAGAAGCGCATGGCGAGCTCGGCCTTCTGCTCCACGAGGAGGATGGTCATGCCGCCTTCCTCGCGCACGGTGCGCAGCGCGTCGTAGAGCGCGTCGACGACGACGGGCGCGAGGCCCTCCATCGGCTCGTCGAGGAGCAGCACCTTGGGCCCGCCGACGAGCGCGCGCGCGATGGCGAGCATCTGCTGCTCGCCGCCGGAGAGCTTGTTGCCGGCGTTGGCGCGGCGCTCGGCAAGGCCGGGGAAGAGCGTGAACACGCGCTCGAGCGGCCAGCCGCCGGGGCGATGCGAGATGGCGAGGTTCTCGGTGACGCTGAGCGAGGCGAAGATCTCGCGCTCCTGCGGCACGTAGCCGAAGCCCAGCCGGTTGCGGCGGAACGGCGCGACGTGCTCGAGCGCGCGCTCGCCCAGGAGGATGCGGCCGGAGCGCAATGTCGTGAAGCCCATCAGGCTCGCGAGCAGCGTCGTCTTGCCGACGCCGTTGCGGCCGAGGATCGCGAGCGAGCCCCCGAACGGGACGGAGAACGTCACGTCCTCGAGCACGACGGTGGGCCCATAGCCCGCGGTGAGGCCTTCGACGCGCAGATCGCCGCGCAGATCGCCGCTCATGCCACGCTCCTGCCGAGATAGACCGAGCGCACCTGCGGATCGCGCGCGATCTGCGCGGGCGTGCCGCGCGTGAGGATGGCGCCCTGCACCAGCACGATGATCTCGCGCGCGAAGCGGAACACGATCTCCATGTCGTGCTCGATCATCAGCACCGCGACGTCGGGCGGCAGGCGGTCGATCATGTCGTGGATGGCGTGGGCCTCGCCCGAGGGCACGCCGGCGGCGGGCTCGTCGAGCAGCAGCACGCGCGGGCGCATGGCGAGCGCGATGCCGATCTCGAGCAGGCGCTGGCGGCCGTAGGGCAGCTCGGAGACGCGGTGACCGGCGACGTCGGCGAGCCCGACCTCGGCGAGACGCTCGTCGGCCTCCGCGACGCAGGCGCGCCAGCGCGCGCCGTAGCGCAGCATGCGCCAGCCCAGGCCCTCGCGCTCGGCGATGGCGACGGCGATGTTCTCGCGCGCGGTCTCCTCGACGAGCAGCGTGTTGAGCTGGTGCGTGCGCACGAGGCCGCGGCGCACGCGCTCGTCGCCGGAGAGGCGGTCGATGCGCTCGCCATCGAGCGTGATGGTGCCGGCGTCGGGCTCGGTGAAGCCGGTGAGCAGGTTGACGAGGGTGGTCTTGCCGGCGCCGTTGGGGCCGATGAGCCCAAGGCGCGCGCCGCGCGCGAGATCGAGGTCGATGCCGCGTGCGACCTGCAGCGCGCCGAAGGTCTTGGACAGGCCGCGCGTGGAGAGCACGACGGCGGCGGGCGTGGCGGCGTCGGGCGTGGCGGCGGCGGTCATGGCGTCACCTTGGGCGCGGGGCCACGGTCGGGGCCGCAGGCGGGTGGCGATTTCCGGGAGGTCCGCGCACGCCCGACGATGTCGACGATGCTCATCAGGCCGTTCTCGAAGAACAGCACCGAGGCCATCAGCAGGCCGCCGATGACGAACATCCAGCGGAAGGGATCGAGCTCGGCGGCGAGGTCCTGCACCACGACATAGACCACCGCGCCGACGAAGGCGCCGTAGAGCCGGCGCATGCCGCCGAGCACCAGCACCATGAGCACCGTGCCCGAGGTGAGCAGGCTGAGCGAGGCGATGCCGACCGAGCCGGTCGCCTGCGCGGAGAGCGCGCCGGCGGTGCCGGCCATGGCGGCGGAAAGGCCATAGGCCGCGACGAGGCGGCGCCACACCGGCGCGCCGATGGCGCGCATGCGGCGCGGGTTCTGGCGGATGCCGTTGACCGAGCGCCCGAACGGCGAGCGCACGATGCGCCAGCTCAGAAGGAACCACACCAGCAGCACGGCGCCGGCGTAGAGATAGGCGGTGTGGCCCCACAGGTCGAACTTGAAGAGGCCGAGCAGCGGCTTGAGCGCGGGCAGCTGCAGGCCGTCGTCGCCGCCGGTGAGCGCATGCGCCTGGTTCGCCGCCTCCGCGATCAGCGCGGCGACGGCGAGCGTGAGCATCATCAAGGTCATGCCCTGCGTGTGCAGGATGAGCGCGCCGGTGACGAGCCCGAACACCGCGGCTACGGCGGTGGCGAAGAGGAGGCCGAGCAGCGGCTCGTTGGTGAAGTGGATGGCGCAGATGCCGGCGGCATAGGCGCCGACGCCGTAGAAGGCGGCGTGGCCGAGCGAGACGATGCCGGCATAGCCGAGCGCGATCTCGAGCGAGAGCGCGAACAGGATCATGATCAGCACGTTGGTGCCGAGAGTGAGATAGTCGGGTAGCGCGACATAGGCCGCGATGACGAGGAGCCACGGGATCGCGTGCAGGACGACGCGGCCGGGCGTGAGCATCGGGGCCGCGGCGGCGGGACGCGCGCGCGGGGCGCTGTGAACGGCGGAGGCGGTCATCGCGCGGACCTCGCGGGCATCAGGCCGGCGGGCTTCCAGAGCAGGAGCGCCAGCACCAGCGAATAGAAGATGTAGGGCGCGAGCGAGGGCACGAGGTATTTGCACGAGGTCTCGACGATGCCGAGCACGATGGCGGCGACGAACGAGCCCTTGAAGTTGCCGAGGCCTCCGACGCCGACCACGACGAGGAACAGCACGAGGTAGCGCAGCGCGTAATAGGGATCGAGCGGCAGCAGCTGCGCGCCGACGACGGCGCCGAAGGCGGCGAGCGCGCAGCCGGCGGCGAAGGTGAGCGTGAACAGCAGGTTTACGTTGACGCCGACGGCCTGGCTCATGCGCGGGTTGTCGACCGCGGCGCGCAGGCGCGCGCCGATGAGCGTGCCGTCGACGGCGACCCAGAGCAGGCCGAACAGCGCGAGGCCGACCGCGATGAGGAACAGGCGGTAGAGCGGATAGGCGCGGAAGCCGAGATCGACGAGGCCGTCGAGCGCGGCGGGGATCGGCAGTGTGCGCATGCCGGTGCCGAACAGAGTCGTCAGCGTCGCGATGACGACGAAGGTGAAGCCGAAGGTCATCAGCGACTGCGGCAGCTCACCCTTGCGATAGAGCGGGCGGTAGATCGTAAGCTCGGCGACGGCGCCGATGAGCGCGACGCCGATCACCGCGAGCGCGGCGGCGGCGGCGAACGGAAAGCCGGAGGCGACGAGGACGGAGGCGGCGTAGCCGCCGATCATGGCGAAGGCGCCGTGCGCGAGGTTGACGACGCGCATCAGCCCCATGGTGACGGTGAGGCCCACGGAGATGATGAACAGCACCATGCCGTAGGCGAGGCCGTCGAGCAGAATGGTCAGGTGGGTCATCGGAACTCGAACTCGCGTGCACCCCGCCGGCCGGGATCACCGGCCGGCGGAACGCGGCACGTCACTGCGGATGCTTCTGCTTCCAGGGATCGCGCACCATCGGGAAGGTGTGGATGTTGATGTTGACGAGCTTGCCGTCACGCTCCTCCACCCGGCGAAGGTAGACGTTCTGGATCATGTCGCCGTCCTTGGGGTCGATCTCCATGGGACCGCGCGGGCTGTCCCACTTCATGCCCTTCCACAGGCCCATCGCCTGCTCGGCGGTGAGCTTGGGGCCGAACTTGGCGACGGCGCGATAGATCAGCTCCATGCCGTCGTAGGCGGCGACCGAGGCGAGGTCCGGCACCGTGTTGGGACCGAACATCTCGACGAGGTCCTTCTTGAGCGCGACGTTGAGCGGATTGTCGACGGTCTCGGTGTAGTGGAACGAGGACACGACGCCGAGCGCGGCCTTGCCGATCTGCGGCAGGTCGATCTGCATCGTCTCCGACGTGCAGAGCAGCTTGATGCCGGCGGGCTTGAGGCGCGAGGCCCAGGTGTTGACCATGGCGACCGTCGGCGGGCCGCCGGGGCCGAAGATGTAGAGCGCGTCGGGCTTCTGCTGCAGCACGCGCTCGAAGAACGGCGAGAAGTCCGTGGTCGCAAGCGGGATGCGGATCGACTCCAGCACCTCGCCGCCGCCCTCCTTGAACTTCGCGATGAAGGCGGCTTCCGAGTCGAAGCCGGGCGTGTAGTCGGACACGGCGGTGACGACGCGCTTGACGCCGTTCTGCAGCGCCCAGGTCGCGATCGGCTCGGCCACCTCCGGCAGCGTGTGCGAGACGCGCACGGCGTAGGGCATCTTGCGGATGATCGCCGCCGTCGGCGTGTTGAACATGACGAGCGGGATCTTCGCCTCGGTGACGAGATCGCCGACCGCGACGACGTTCGGCGTGAACACGTAGCCGCCGAGGATGTTGACGCGGTCGCGCGTGATGAGCTGCTGGGTGATCTGCTTGGAGCGCACCGGGTCCGGCCCGCCGCTGTCGCGGTAGATGATCTCGATGGTGTGGCCGTTGACGCTCTTGCCGTGCTGCTTCTGGTAGACGTCGATCGCCTGCTGGAACTGCGTGCCCCAGCGCGCGAACGGACCCGAGAACGGCCCGACCACGCCGACCTTGACGGTGTCGGCCTGCGCCGCGGTCGTGGCGGCGGCAAGCAGCACGCCCGCCGCGGAGGCGAGGCACCAGCGCGCCATCCCCCGAATGTTTGTTGCGTTTCTCATCGATACTCTCTCCTTCCCAAAACTCGTTTGGCGGTCAGCCGGCGGCGGGCGAAGCGGCCCAGGGCGAGATCGCGCCGAAGATCGCGACGTCCGGCGGCTGCTCCTCGTAGACGTGCGGGCCCGTGAGCAGCGGGCGCAGCCAGGGCTGCGCGCTCGAAACCCAGATGTGGCCCATGACGGTGAGGCAGGACGTGTCGTCGAGCGTGCCGCCTCTGACCATCACGCGCGCGCCGCCCTGGCGTTCGTGCACGATGCGCGTGCCGCAGTCCTTGCAGAAATAGCAGATGGTGACGGTGCCGCGCTCGGTCGTGCGCGACCAAGTCGCGGGCGTGCCTTTCGTGACGGCGAAGTCCGCGCGCGCGACGCCGAGCGAGAGGCCGAAGGCGCTGCCCGACTGGGTCTGGCACTGCGTGCAATGGCAGGCATAGACCATCAGCGGCTTGCCCGTGATGGCATAGCGCAGCGCGCCGCACTGGCATCCGCCGACCATGTCGCTCATCGTCCCGCCCTCCCCGTGTGGCGTTCGCGTCGCGCCGTTGCGACGCGGCTTTAATCGAGCACCGCGCCCTTGTGCACGGGCTGCACCGTATGCTGGTAGGTGCGCAGCCAGCCGCGCAGGTTCTGCGCGCCGAACGTGCGCGGCGTCTGGCGCCGGCGCGCGAGCTCGGCCTCATCGACCAGGAGGTCGACGGTCTTGCGCGGCACGTCGATGCTGATGCGGTCGCCCGGCTCGACGAAGGCGAGCGGGCCGCCGGCGGCGGCCTCGGGCGAGGCTTCGCCGACGACCAGCCCCTTGTTGACGAGACCGGAGAGCTGGCCCTCGGTGATGACGGCGACGTCCTCGATCAGCCCGGCGCCGTCGAGCGCGAACACCACCGCCGAGGTCATCGCCATGCCGGGCCCGCCGATGACGCCGAGACCGCGCAGCACTACGACGTCGCCCTTCTTCACCTCGCCCGCCTCGATGCCGGCGATCGCCTCCTCGCGCGAGTGGTAGAGCCTCGCCGGCCCCTCGAACGTCATCTTGCGCTCCTCGACGCCGCCGATGCGCACGATGCCGCCGCCGGGCAGCAGGTTGCCGCGCACGATGTTGAGCGAGGGACGCCGCGACATCGGATCGGCCATGGTGCGGATCACCGTGACGTCGGGCTCGGGCGCGTGCGCGAGCGCGTCGCGGATGGTGCCGCCGGTGACGGAGCGCGCGTCAAGGTCGAGCACGCCCTCGAGGCGCTTCATCACGCCGCGCGCGCCGCCCGCCGCCTCGAGCTCCTCGATCAGCCCCTCGCCGTTCGGACGAATGGCCGCGAGCAGCGGAATCTTGTCGGCAAGCTCGGCGTAGAGGTCGTAGACGTCGACGTCGACGTAGGCCTCGGTGGCGATCGCCTGCAGGTGCTTGGCGCAGTTGATCGAGCCCGACAGCGCGAGCACCATCATCACCGCGTTGCGGATCGAGCCGGCGGTGATGATGTCGCGCGGCTTGAGGTCCTCGTGGACCATCTCGACGATGCGGCGGCCGGAGGCGCGCGCGAAGGCCATCATCTTAGGCGAATTGGCCTCGACCGGCGCCGAGCCCGGCAGCGTCATGCCGAGCGCCTCGCACACGACGTGCATCGAGTTGGCGGTGCCCATGCCGGCGCACACGCCCGGCCCCTGCACCGCGACGTCGGCCATGCCGCGCAGATCGTCCAGCGTGATCTGGCCGGAGGCGAGGTAGCCGGCCTTGAGGAAGACCTCCTCGATGTCGACGTGCTGGCCCTTGTAGGTGCCGCTGCGCTGATAGCCGCAGATCACCGCGATGGTCGGGACGTTCATGCGGCCCGCGGCCATGAGCTGGCCGGGCAGCGTCTTGTCGCAGGAGGCGAGGCACACCATGCCGTCGAGCAGCGCGCCGTCGACCTGCACCTCGATGTCGGCGGCGATCAGGTCGCGCGTCGGCAGGATGTAGGCGCCGTACTTGCCGGCGCTGGTGATGAAGTCGCTCGGCGCCGCCGTGCGGATCTCGAACGGCAGGCCGCCGGCCTCGCGGATGCAGCGCTTTACCTCGGCCGCGATGCCGTCGAGATGGGTGAAGCAGCTCGCGAGCTCGGACGACGTGTTCACCACCGCGATCTTCGGCTTCTCCATGTCCGCATCGGAGATGCCGAGGGCACGCCACTGCGCGCGGCGGCCCGCCCACAACGCGGTGCCCGGCTTGAGATTGCTGCGCAGCGGCTTCTTCATCTTACGCCTCGACCAGTTCCGACATGCCGAGGAAGGCCCCGGCGGCTTCGAGCTTCTTCTGCAACGCGGCGACGTCCACCTTGCGCGGCGCAACGCCGGCGCTCAGCGCGAGATCGGCGGCGATGCCGGCGGCCTCGCCCATGATGAAGCACGGGCCCGAGACGCGCGCGGAGGACTGCGCCTCGTGCGTCATCGACGCGCAGCGGCCGGTGACGAACAGGTTCTCGATCTTCTGCGGAAGGATGATGCGATAGGGGATCTGATTGAACCCGCGCGAGCCCATGGCCGCGAACACGAAGCGCACGTCGCCGAACTCGTGCGCCTCCACCGGCCAGCCGTTGACGCCGATGCTGTCGGAGAAGTCGCGGCACTCGAGGATGTCCTCGACCGTGAGCATGTAGTCGCCGCGCACGCGCCGCGTCTCGCGGATGCCGATCTGCGGCGCGATCTCGACGATGTAAGCCTTCTCGAAGCCGGGCGTGACCTCCTTGATGAACTCGAACACGTCCCAGCACTGGCGCCGGCCCTGCACCTCGCCGTAGCTGAGCTGGCGGGCGTCGATGCCGCTGACGGCGGAGCCGTCGGGATTCTTGATCTGGGTGAGGTTGGCGCGCCATTCGATCGGGTTGGGCTGCGGGCGCACGATCGGCTTCTTGCGCGGGAACTTGCGGCCCTTCTTCTCCGCCTCCTCCATCAGCACCGGGATCTTCTCCCAGGCCGAGCCGGCCTTCTGGGGATCGACGCCGTTGATGCGGAACATGGTCGAGGGATAGAGCATGCCGCCCTGCCCGTCGCCGATCTCGTAGGGGGCGCCGGCCCAGGCCGCGAGGTCGCCGTCGCCGGAGCCGTCGATGAAGATGCGGCCGCGCACCGCGACGCGCCCTTCCTTGGTCTCGACGAACAGCGCCTCGATCTCGGTGTCGGAGCGCATCTGCACGGCCGAGCCGAAGGCGTGGTAGAGGACGGTGACGTTGGCCGCCGCCATCATCTCGTCGCAGACGATCTTGTAGGCGGAGATGTCGTAGGCCTGCGCCTGGATGCGCTGCTGCACGGAGAGGTGCGGCTTGCTCAATGCATCCATCGCGGCGAGCCGGTCGAGGATCTCGACCACGAGCCCGCGCGCGGTCAGCTTGTGCTCGCCATATATATTAGAGTGCAGCCCGCAGAAGGTGCTCAGGCCGGCGGCGGTGCCCGCGCCGCCGAGGAACCCGTAGCGCTCGATCAGCAGGGTCGAGCGGCCCGTCCGGCCGGCCGCCAGCGCGGCGGCGATGCCCGCCGGCCCGCCGCCCAGCACCACGACCTCATAGTCGCCGAATACCGGCACCTTGCGGGCGGGCTCGGACATGAATGTCTGGGACATCGCGCGTCTCCTCCGACAGGACGTTTCCGCCGCCCGGTGTAGTCCGCCGCCCCCGCCTGAAACAAATTCATTTTTTGCAACAATCCATGTATTTCATTCATGGATCACGGACGGCACGCCATGCGCAACGATCTGCTCGGACTCCAGGGATTCCTCAGCCTCGCCGACCACGGCACCTTCCAGCAGGCATCGGCGCATCTCGGCATCAGCCAGACCGCGCTCAGCCACCGCATCAAGAAATTCGAAGCCGAGCTCGGCATCGAGCTGTTCGCGCGCACCACGCGCAAGGTCAGCCTGACGCCGGCCGGCAACCGCCTGGTGCCGCAGGCGCGGCGCATCCTCGACGACCTCGAAGCGACGCTGCGGCAGGTGCGCAGCGAAACCTCGCCAGCCAACCGGCTGGCGATCGGCTGCATCCCGACCGTCGCGGTGCGACTGCTCTCGCGCGCGATCGCGCAGTTCAACGCAGCGCAGCCGCAGGTGGCCGTGAAGGTGATCGACGCCTCCGCGACCCACCTCCTCGACCTCATCGGCGCCGGCACCACGATCGAGTTCGCGGTGACGGTGCTGCGCGCCTATCGCTCCGACCTCGAATTCCACCCGCTGCTGAAAGAGGAGTTCGTGGTGCTCTGCCGCAGCGACGACCCGCTCGCGCGCAGGGACGAGATCACGCTCGCCGAGCTCGACCAGCACCGGCTGGTCCGCAACAGCGTCGCCGCCGAGGCGCTCGGCACGCGCGCGACCGCGATCCGCTGGGACTTCGAGGCGGAGAACGTCAACACCGCCGTGAGCATGGTGGAGGCCGGCCTCGGCATCACCATCATCCCGCGCCTGGGCGCGCGCTCCGATACGGACACGCACCTCGCCACGCTGCGCCTGCGCGCGCCGACGGTCGCGCGCAACCTCGGCATCCTGCGGCGCGGCGACTCGCCGCTGTCGCCCGCGGGCGCGCAGTTCGTGAAGCTGCTGGCGGGCGTGATGAAGTCGGCGCAGGTGGCGCACAGAACGGTGGCCCGGGTGTGAATTCGCGCGCGTGCCGGCCAAGGATTCCCGGGGCATGGCCTGACGTTGACCGCTCCATCGTTCCCTCACACCGCGCGCAGTGTCATCGTCCGCGACAGCGGGCGATCCAGTACGCCGCAGCAGTGGTGACTAAGCCGCGACGGCGGTGGCTACTGGATGCCCGCGTGCGCGGGCATGACAGGTGGAGAGACAGTGCGTCGCCGCGGTAGATGCGAGGCTCGATCACGCAACCCATGTCACCGCGTGTCGGCTCCTCCCACCCCCCACGCCTGCTTGAGCGCCGCGCCGACATCGGCCACCACCTCGTCGGCCGCTGTCACGAAGCCGGACATGCCGGCGAAGCCGTGCATCTGGCCGGGGAAGTGGCGGAACGTGACGGGCACGCCGTGGCGCTCGAGCGCGCGCGCGTAGGCCTCGCCCTCGTCGCACAGCGGATCGCAACCCGCGGTCGCGACATAGGCCGGCGGCAGCTTCGAGAGATCCTTGGCGCGCAGCGGCGAGGCGCGCCAGTCGTCGACCTCATGGTCGCCGTTGAGATAGTGCGCGCGGAACCAGGCCATCGCATTGGCGGTGAGGTTGAACCGCGCGCCGGCGCGGCGGAACGAGTCGTGCGCGAGACCGAGATCGACGGTCGGATAGAGCAGCACCTGATGGCGCACCGGCACCCCGCCGTCCTGCGCCGCGAGCAGACTGACCACCGTGGCGAGGTTGCCGCCCGCGCTGTCGCCCGCCACCGCGATGCGCGCGCGATCGAGCGCGAGGTCGCCCGCGCGCGCGGCGACCCATTGCAGCGCAGCCCAGGAATCATCGACCGCCGCGGGGAACTTGTGCTCGGGCGCGAGGCGATAGTCGACGGAGACGACGGCGCAGTCGGCGGCGTTGGCGATGCTGCGGCAGAGATTGTCGTGGGTCTCGATGTCGCCGAACACCCATCCGCCGCCGTGGAAGAACACCACCACCGGCAGCGTGCCGTCGCCGCGGCTGCGATAGAGCCGCAGCGGGATCGCGCCATGCGGACCTTCTGCCGCGAGATCGCGCACATCGGCCACGGGCGGCTGCGGCTGCTTGAGCGCGGCGCGCAACTCCTTCATCTGACGGCGCGCCTCGACCGGCGTCAGCGTCTCAATCGGCGGCCGTCCGGCCTTGAGCGCGGCATCGAGCAGAACCTGGGCGTCGGGATCAAGTTGCATGGCGGGGCATGTCCTGTTCGTGACTGGCAACGTGCGGCGATCGGCCGGCGCGCGATAGTGCCACAGCGCAGCCAGCGATGGGTAGCGGCGTGCCGCGCATGCGCCGTGGCCGCGGCGACGTGGCGCGCGGAAGAACTCCCGCGAACCTCGGAGCGCCAGCTTTGTTGTACCATCGCGAGCCTCGCGCGCACCTGCATACAGGCACGCCGCGAACGCAGGCCGAACCGGTCCCGCAAACCGGTTTCCACTTTGCGGGATCATGCTCTAGGCTCGCGCTCCGACGCCGCGTCGTGCGCGCGCGTCACACGCAGAATGATCGGGAGTGAAACGAATGTCGTATCGTCGAGTGCTGCTGGCCGCCGCCGCCATCGTCGCGCTGGCGGCGGGAACGGCCCAGGCCCAGGACAAGAAGGTCAATCTCAAGCTCAGCTACTGGGTGCCGCCGTCGCACCTGCTCACGCCCGGCTACAAGGAGTGGGCGGACTCGGTGCAGAAGGCGTCGAACGGCACCATCACCGTGACGCTGTTCCCCTCGAGCCAGCTCGGCTCGGGCGCGGACCACTATGACATGGTCAAGCGCGGCGTCGCCGACTTTGGCCTGATCAATCCGGGCTATACACCGGGTCGCTTCCCGGTCATCGGCGTCGCCGACCTGCCGTTCATGAGCAAGGACAGCCTCCGGGCTGCGCCGGCGATGATGCGCTTCTACAAGAAATACGCCGAGAAGGAGATGCCGGAGCACGTGGTCTGCCACACCTTCTCGCACCAGCCCGGCACGTTCCTGTCGCGCAAGCTGATCCGCGTGCCGGCCGACGTGAAGGGCCTCAACGTGCGCACCGCCAACCAGACGATGGCCACCTACATCACGTCGATGGGCGGCAACTCGATCCAGGTGCCGATCATGGAGGCCTACGAGACGCTCAAGCGCGGCATGGCCGACGCCATCAACGGCACCTTCGACAGCCTGACGCATCCGGCGTTCAAATTCGCGAGCGTGACCGAGTACACGCTCGACGTGCCGATGTATGTCGCGAACTTCACCGACGGCATCAGCCGCCAGACCTACAACAGCCTGTCGCCGGCGCAGAAGAAGGTGATCGACGATCACTGCACGCCGGAATGGTCGGCGCGCGTCTACAAGCACTGGTACGACGACCAGGTCAAACGCGAGGAGGACATCCGCAAGGCCGGCGACAAGATCACGAAGATCACCAAGATCAGCCCGGACGAGCTCGCGCTGTGGCGCAAGGCGGCGGAGCCGATCGTGGCGGCGTGGAAGGAGTCCGTGACCAAGGCCGGCTATAACGCCGACGAGGTGCTGGAGGACTTCAAGTCCGAAATGAAGAAGGCGGACGCGCTGTTCTAGCGGCGCGTCGTTGCAGGACAGATGAGGTGTTCCGGGCAGGCCGGCCGCGCGCCGGCCTGCCCGCTGTCCTTATTCCGCCGCGGTCGCCATGCTCGCCGCTTCCGCCGCGAGCAGGCGCGAGACGACGAGCCGGGCCAGCTTGGGCGGGCCGTCGACCTTGATGTCGATCTCGGGCGCGTTGGGCATGCGGTTCATCATGTCCTGCTGCGCGTTGAGCACGTCGACGTCTTCCTTGAAGACGTTGGTGAAGTTGACGAGGATGTTCTGGTCGAGCTCCTTGTCGTCGATCGCGAAATTGCGCACGAAGCCGAAGAAGTAGTGTGTCGACGTCTCCGTCTCCGGCGTCGGCGCGGACAGCGCCATGATGTCGATGCGGCGCGTGCCGCTCTTGCCCTGCGGCGCGCCGGTGCCGGTGTCGGCGACCTGCGCGAAGTTCACGGTGTGGCACGGCGGCACGAACTCGACGATCTGCCCGCGGTCGGCGTTGCCCGGATACTGGCCGAACTTCTGGTACATCGGCGGCGCCGGCCGGTCGATCACCCAACGCACCATGCGCACCTTGTCGCCGTCGCGCTCGGTGGTGATCGGGAACTCGGTGATCGCGCCGGTGCCGATCGAGGTCACGTGCACGTAGGCGAGATGGGTGACGTCGAGCAGGTTGTCGTTGACGAGCTGGTAGTTGCATTTGATGTAGAGCGGATCGGGCTTCACGAACGCCCAGTCCTTGTGCTCGGTCCACCACCAGTTGGGGATCTTCGCCGGGTCGGCCTTGGCCGGATCGCCCATCCAGATCCACACCCAGCCGTGCTTCTCGACCACCGGATAGGAGCGGATGCGCGCGTTGCGCGGGATCATGTCCTGCCCCGGAATCTCGACACACTTGCCGGCGGGATCGAAACGCAGGCCGTGATAGCCGCACTGGATGGTGTCGCCGATGGTCTTGCCGAGCGAGAGCGGATAGTGGCGGTGGCAGCAACGGTCCTCGAGCGCCACCGGCTTGCCGTCCTCGCTGCGATAAAGGACGACGGGCTGGTTGAGCAGCGTGCGGGCGCGGGGCGTGGTGGTGAAATCGCGGTCCCAGCCGGCGACGTACCACGCGTTTTGAATAAACATGGGCGCTCTCCTCACCAATATCCCGTTCCGCCGCATGCAACATGCCGCAGCGTGATTGCGCCTATCTTCAGGTCGCCGCCGAGCGCGGTCAAGGACCCGCAGGCGGCCGCACGCATCGTCCTGCGCAAGCCACGTTTCATCTATCGAACCAACACGCGCTGCCCACCCCGACGGCAGCGTCGAGCCGCTGATCGACAGTCCTGCCCACCGGGGCGAGACCACGATCGGATCAGGTTGCTTCGGGATCATGCTTCTCGTTCGAGCATGATCTTTTCCGAAAACCGGTTCCCACCCTCGGATCAAGTCCGAGGGCAAGCTTTTCGGGATCACGCTTTGCATTTGAGCATGATCTGGTCCGAAAACCGGTTCCCACTTTTCGGGATCATGCTCTAGCATTCCGGGCAATCGCGGACGGCCGGGCCGCGATCACGCAACGACGAGATGTTGGGAGGAACGCATGCGATTTGCCCGAGTGCCTCTGCTCGCGCTGGCCGCGGCCGCGCTGGCGACCGGCGCGGCCCACGCGCAGGACAAGCCCGTCAACCTCAAGCTCAGCTACTGGGTGCCGCCCTCGCACCTGCTCACGCCCGGCTACAAGGAATGGGCGGAGTCGGTAAAGAAGGCGTCGAACGGCACCATCACCGTGACGCTGTATCCGTCGAGCCAGCTCGGCTCGGGCGCGGACCACTACGACATGGTCAAGCGCGGCGTCGCGGACTTCGCGCTGATCAACCCCGGCTACACGCCCGGCCGCTTCCCGATCATCGGCGTCGCCGACCTGCCGTTCATGCTCAACAACAGTTACAAGGCGGCGCCGGCGGTGGTGCGCTTCTACAAGAAGTACGCCGAGAAGGAGATGCCCGAGCTGATCGTGTGCCACACGCTCTCGCACGAGCCCGGCACCTTCATCTCCAAGAAGCTGATCAAGGTGCCGGCCGACGTGAAGGGCCTCAACGTGCGCACCGCCAACCAGACGATCGCGACACTCGTCACGTCGATGGGCGGCAACTCGGTGCAGGTGCCGATCATGGAGGCCTACGAGACGCTCAAGCGCGGCCTCACCGACGCCATCACCGGAACCTGGGACAGCCTCACGCACCCGGCGTTCAAGTTCGCGAGCGTGACCGAATACACGCTCGACACCAAGATCTACTGGTCGACGCTGATCCACGGCATCAGCCGCAAGACCTACGACGGCATGTCGGCGGCGCAGAAGAAGGTGATCGACGACCACTGCACGCCGGAATGGTCGGCGCGCATCTACAAATACTGGTACGACGACCAGGTGAAGCGCGAGGACGAGATTCGCAAGGCCGGTGACAAGATCACCAAGATCACCAAGGTCGGCCCGGAGGAGCTCGCGCTGTGGCGCAAGGCGGCGGAGCCGACGGTGAACGCCTGGAAAGAGTCGGTCAAGAAGATCGGCGCCGATCCCGACCAGATCATCGAGGAGCTCAAGGCCGAGCTCAAGAAGCAGGACGCGCTGTTCTGAGAAGGCGGGCCTGGGGGCGTCCGCCTCCAGCAGCGACAAGGCTTTCGACAACATGGCCGGGACCGGCGCGCAGCGCCGCGCCCGGCCATTCCGCCTTCGAGCACGTTTCCCACATCCGTCGGACTCGCGTGGAGATATTCCCGCGCCGGGGGCGTAAAGTAGCGGTCAACCTCACGCTGTCAGCCCGCAGGTCATGCGCGTGACCAGACCGATCGTGGTGAACCTCGACGACAGCGTCAGTCGCCAGGAATGGCTGGGCGCGCTGGCCGATCCGCGCGGCGCGCGCATCCTCGATCTCCGCGACCAGACGCCGAAGCTGCGGATGGTGGCAAATCGCGACGCACTCGGGATCTTTTCCGGCCGCGTCGCGGCGGCCGCGGACCGCGCAGGCCCCAATGTCTTCTTTCTCGGTTCCGGCGATTTCAACCACCTGACCTACGCTCTACTGCGCGACGTCGCGTCGCTGTGCACCGTGATCCATTTCGACAATCATCCCGACTGGGTGCGGATGCCGCCGCTGCTGACCTGCGCCACCTGGGTGAATTGGGCGCTCGCGATCCGCAACGTCGTCCGGGTGATCACGATCGGGCCCTGCGGTCATGATCTGCAATGGCCGCAACTCAAGTTCGCGAACCTCACCGCGATTCGCGAAGGCCGGCTCGAGGTCTTCGCGTGGCGGCAACCGCCCTCGCGGCTGTGGGGGAGCCGTCCGGTCGACGGCGCGTGCGTGCGCACCAAGGGCAATCGTCTGTACTGGCGCACACTGGCCGACGAGCCGTGGCACGATTTCGTCGCGGAGCTGTGCGCGCGCCTGCCCACGGACGACGTCTGGATCACGATCGACAAGGATGTGCTGGGCGAGGGCGAGGCGGTCACCAACTGGGACCAGGGCGAGATGACCCTCGACCAGATCCTGCGCGCCATCGCGCGCATCGCGCAGCGCCGCCGTCTGCTCGGTGTCGACGTCTGCGGCGACTACTCGCCGGCCCGGTTCCGCGATCCGTTGCGCGCCGGTATTTCGCTGTTCGACCGTCCGTTCGCCCGGCCGCCGCGCGCGGACGCGGCGGCGGTGAACGGGCGCACGAACGCCCGCATCGTCGCGGCACTGGACGAGATCCTGGGCTGACGCGAACCGAACCCGCATGCCGATGCGGGGCGGAACTGTTCGACGGAGTTCTGCACCCGCCCTCACCCGGATTGCGCGGAAGGCGCGCAATCACCTCTTCCCGGTGGGGAGAGGTGAGCAAGTGGCGACGCCGTGCGTACATCGATGGGTGAGAGCGGCGGCGCTTGCGGTCGAACACGGAGCGCGCAACATCGCACGGCCCCCGTTCACTGAGTGTGCGTGCGGAGACGGTCGAGGCCGGCCAAAGCCCGCGCCTCACGTCGCGGGCTTGAGCCGGGCCGCGAGCTCGTCGGCGATGTCGCGCGCCGCTTCGGCGAGACCCTTGCGCATGACCCCGTCGGCAATGCTGCCGCGCGCTCCGGCGCCGGCGTTCTGCCACGCCACACCGGCGATCAGCGTATGATCGCGCGTGCTTGTCATGCGCGCGGTCGCACCGTCGCCGTTGCGCGCGGCCTGCACGACCATACCGCGTCAACACCGCGCTCGCGCAGCCTCGTAAATGCCCCCGCATCGAGGTCCTCCGCATGGCGGACCTTGGCCCGGGGCATAAGGCTGGCCGTGGCCGCCGAATCGATGATCGTGAAACCCCTGTTCGCGAGCTCGAGGGCGACGGAATCCTGCAACAGGCCGCCTCCCGGCAGCATCGCGATCGTCCTGACCGGCACAGGTGACCCGGTCCCTGCGCCGCTGACGCGCCCGAAGCTGCAGCCCGCCAGCGCCAGTCCCAGTGCGGCAAGCGCGATCAGTCCCACCAGCCGGCCGGTCATGAGTCCCCACCCCCGTCGTCCGGCGCGACACTATACACGTGATACACACGTGGCTGAGATGCGCCGGCGCTACACAACGAACAAAGCAAGAACATGCTGCGCAGACGAGCCGCACTTGTCAAGCGTGACGCGTGCGCGCTCCGCCTAGCGGATCCTGGCGGCCACCTCGTCCGGGATCGCCTGCCGCGTCAGCTTGCCGTCCGGCGCGCGCACGCCCCAGAAGCGGTGGTCGTGGCCGCGCACCAGCACGATGCCGCCGCGCGTGAGCTCATGGACGATCTCGATGTCCTTCTCGCCGACGGCGGCGAAGCGGCTCTCGAGCCTGACCTTGTCGTGCAGCCGGCAGGGCGCGAGGAAGTCGCATGCGAGGCGCTTGAGCGGCACGCCGACCACGTGAAACTTCGCCTCGAGCTCGGGGATGGGCGCGCCGTTCGCCGCGAACAGCTCCCACATCGACTGGTCGAACCAGCGGAAGTAGTTGGGGTAGTAGACGGCACCGGAGGGGGCGCAGTCGCCCCATCCGATGACGAAATCGCGCGCGAGCGGGACAGGCACGCGAATGCCCCGCCGCCTACTTGTTGCGGCCGACGTCGTCGGCCGACTTGCCGGTCACGCCGGTGAGCATGCCATAGTCGAAGTAGGCCGCGAGCTTGGCGTTGGCCGGCACGTCCTTGATGAAGCCCAGGCGCTTCATGGCCTCGGCGGTCTTCACCGCGCTCGCGAAGTAGAGGTTCGAGTCGAGGATGATCTTGTCGGCGCCGATCTTGATCACCTCCGGCTTGAACTCGAGCCGCTTGGGGAAGTCGGTCTGCAGCTTGTCCTTGTGCGCCTCGTAGTAGGCCGAGGCCTTCACGATGACGCCGACCGCGTCCTTGACGAAGGCCGGGTTGCGCTTGAGGAAGGCGTTGTTGGCGGCCCAGGCGCTGTTCACGCCGCGGAACGAGTTCTGTGCAAGATCGATCGCCGCCGGATAGTAGCCGTGGCCGGTCGCGACCGCGTTGGCGGCGAAGGGCTCGAACACCGCCGTGCAGTCGATGTCCTTGTTCTGCAGCGCCTGCAGCAGCGGCGGGCCCGGCGCGGTGAAGGTCACGGCCGGGATGTCCTTGCGGCTGATCCCATGGGCGCTGAGTGCGTCGTCGAAGAACAGCTCGGCGGTGCCGCCCGCGAGGATGCCGAACTTCTTGCCCTTGAGGTCGTTCCAGCCGCCGACCTTGACGTCCTTGGCGCAGACGACGTTGATCGCCCCGCGCGAGAGGCCGGCCACGTAGGTGAAGCTCGGCGCGGCCTCGCGGCCGGCGGCGATGATGCCGTTGGTGTAGCCGAGCGTCGCCACGTCGAGGTCGCCGCGGCTGAGCGCGAGCTCGGTGTCCGCGTAGCGCAGGAACTTGATCATCTCGAGCTTGTACTTGGAGCCGAGCTCCTTCTCGACCGACATGATCGCGGCATCGTGGATCTGATGCAGGTAGCCGATCTTGATCGTCTCCTGCGCGCGGGCGGAGGAGACGGCGAGCGCCGTGGCAGCGAGAACCACGGCGAAGCGCAGACGCGAGCGGAAACGCGGCAGTGCAGTTGCGATCGGTGACATGTCAGGATCCTTTCATCCGATCAGTGATGGTCGAGGTGGGTGAGCGCCCGCCCGCGCAGCGCGTTGAACTCGGCGGACGCGAGGTCGCGCGGGCGCGGCAGGTCGACGTCGAGGATCTCGCGGATGCGGCCCGGCCGCGCGCTCATGATCGCGACGCGGTCGCCGAGGTAGATCGCCTCGTCGATGCTGTGGGTGATGAACATGATCGACGAGCGCGTCTTCTCCCAGATCTCGACGAGCTGGCGCTGCATGCGCTGGCGCGTGATGGCGTCGAGCGCGGCGAACGGCTCGTCCATGAGCAGGAGGTCGGCGTCCATGACGACAACGCGGGCGATGGCGACGAGCTGGCGCATGCCGCCGGAGAGCTGGCGCGGGTAGCTGCTCGCGAAGTCGCGCAGGTTGACCAGCGCGAGCGCCTGCGCGGCGCGCTCCCTGCGCTCGGCCCTGGACATGCCGAGCGACCGCAGTCCGAACTCGACGTTCTGCTCGACCGTCATCCAGGGGAACAGCGCGTTGGTGTCCTGGAACACGACGCCGCGCTTGGGCGAGGGCCCGGGGATCGGCCTGCCCTCGAACTCGGCGACGCCCGAGGTCTGCCGGTCGAAGCCCGCCAGCACGTTGAGGAGCGTGCTCTTGCCGCAACCGGAGGGGCCGAGGATGCTCAGGAACTCGCCGCGCCCGATCTCCAGGCTGACGTTGTCGAGCGCCTGCACCACGGAGTTCTCGGTGCGATAGGTGCGGCCCAGCGCGACCACGCGGACGACGGGGTCCGCGGCGCCGGCAGTATCGGCCATCGCGATCGCCGTCATGTCAGATGTCCGTCGTTTCGCGCCAGCGCAGGAAGTGCGCCGACACCGCGAGGATGATGCGGTCGGAGATGTAGCCGAGCGTGCCGATCGTCAGCATCGAGGCGACGATCAGGTCCATGCGATTGTAGTAGTAGGCGTTCCACAGCTCGTAGCCGAGCCCGGACTTGACCGCGACCATCTCGGCCACGATCAGCAGCACCCAGGACAGGCCCATCGCGAGGCGCAGGCCGACGAAGATTGACGGCAGCGCGCTCGGCAGCACCACACGCATGAGCGAGCGCGCGGGACCGGCGCCGAGCATCTTGGCGCTGCGCAGGTGCAGCTCGGAGACGTGGCGCACGCCCGCGACGGTGTTGAGCACGACCGGGAAGAACGCGCCGAGCGCGACCAGCGAGATCGCGGCGGCCGGGCCGATGCCGAAGAACACCATCGAGAACGGCACCCAGGCCGACACCGGAATCGGACGCAGCACCTGCAGGATCGGATCGAAGATGTCGGCGGCGACCGCGGAGCGGGCGATCATCGTGCCCATGATCAGGCCGACGACGGCGGCGGCGGCGAAGCCGATCGCGACGCGCTGCGCGCTCGCGCTTGCCGCATCGAGCCAGGCGCCGGCGAAGCGGTCGTTCGAGCCGAGCCCGAAGATCCAGATCGCCAGCGTCTTGACGACCTCGTAGGGCGAGGGAACGAAGCCGCCGCCGAAGTTGAGATAGTCGACGGCAAGCTGCCACAGCACGACGACGACGATCGGAGCGATCGACCTGCGCGCCAATCGGCTAACCCGGATGGACATCCGATCGGTCATGCTGCTCACAAACGGCGGCGCCGTAACATGTAACGACATAAATAGTTTGCGTCCCTAATTATACTGCCCTATCGTTTGCATGCAATATTCGTGCTAATGCGCGCGAAAATGCCGCTGGCACAGAAGGCTCATGCTGCAGCCGCGCCGAACCGGGAACAAACCTGCTTCGGCGGGCCGATTGGGTGGAATGGCGTCATGGATGAGCGACTTGCAGACCTGTCCGTGCTCGCAAAACGACCAGCCGATGCATGGCGGCGTGCAGGCTGGTGGGGGCGCAAGCCGTTGTGGGAGCGCGTGAGGGAGGTTGCCGAGCGCACGCCCGGCAAGCTCGCGGTCCGCGAATATGGCCGCGAGCTCTCCTACGGCGAGCTGTGGCGCATGGCGTGCCGCTACAGCGCCGCCATGACGCTGTCGGGCGTCGGCCGCCGCGACATCATTCTGGTGCAGCTTCCGAACTGGATCGAGTTCGTCGCCCTCGCGGTCGGCGCCGAGCTCACGGGCGCGGTGTTCTCGTTCTGCCCGGTGCAGTGGGACCAGCGCGAGACGCTGCGCGCGCTGCGCATCATCAAGCCGAAGGCGTGGTTCACCACCTCCGCGCCGCGCGAGCGCGACGACCGCACGGCGATGCTGCGCGGCGTCCTCGACACGCTCGGCGCGCGGGCTCCGCTGACCGTGCTGATGCGCGGCGCCGTCGTCAGCGGCGCGCTCACGGAAACCGACTGGGCCGGGCCCGACGAGGGCAAGCCGCTGCCGGCCATCGAGGGCGCGCGCGGGCAGGAGCCGCTCGAGATCGCGGTGACGTCGGGCTCGACCGGCGACCCGAAGGGCGTGCTGCACGTGCACGATTCCGCCATCGCCACCGTCGACTCCACCATCGAGCGCCAGGGCATCGGGCCGGACGACCTGATCCACGTGGCGCTGCCGGTCGGCCATACGTTCGGATATTTCTACGGGGTGCGCTGCGCCCTGCAGGCGGGCGCGGCGCTGCAGCTCCAGCACGGCTGGACCGTCGAGGAGGCGGTCGATCTCATCGGCGCCGGCAAGGCCACCGTCTCGCTCGGGCCGTCCGCCTTCATCATCGACATGATGGGGCTGCCGCAGGAGAAGATCGAGAAGCTCGCCTCGCTGTGGCTGTTCACGCTCTCGGGCGATTCGCTGCCGGGCCCGATCGTGCGCAAGGCGGCGCAAACGCTGCCCTTCCGCATCTCGCGCGCGCTCGGCATGACCGAGTTCGGGCACGCGCTCTCGACCGACGCGACGATGTCGGTCGAGGAGATCGCCGATACGCTCGGCACGCCGCAGCCCGGCATGACCTTCCGCATCACCGACGAGGCGGGCCGCGTGCTGCCGGCCGGCCAGGAAGGCCAGATCGGCGTGAGCGGGCCGTTCCTGTTCACCGGCTATCTCGGCGAGCAGGGCCTGAACCAGGACGTGCTCGACAAGGACGGCTTCTTCCCGACGGGCGACCTCGGCATCATCGACGAGCGCGGGTTCCTGCGCATCAGCGGCCGCCTCAAGAACGTCATCCGGCGCGGCGCCGAGACCATCCCGGTCGCCCTCCTGGAGGACGTGATCGCCTCGCATCCGGATGTGCTGCATGCGGTCGTGGTCGGCGTTCCCGACCAGCGGCTCGGCGAACTGCCGATCGCCTGCGTGCAGCTCAAGCCGGGCCGCTCGCTCGAGCTCGCGGACCTCGAGGCGCTGTTCCAGCGCCAGCACATCACCAAGAAGTTCTGGCCGTCCGGCCTGCGCCTCGTCGAGACATGGCCGATCGGCGCAACCGGCAAGATCGACCGCAAACTGCTGACGCAGCAGATCGGCTGAACCTCCATCGCGCGGCGGCACCGGACATGACCAATCTCATCTGCACGGTCGCGGACGGCGTCGCCGTCGCCACCCTGAACCGTCCGGGCGCGCTCAACGCCATCGACCTCGACCTGATCGACGCGCTCCACCGCCAGCTCAGGCTGTGGGAGCGGGACCGGAGCGTGCGCGCGGTCGTCGTGCGCGGCGCGGGCACGCGCGCCTTCTGCGCCGGCGGCGACGTGCGCGCGGTGTACGAGCATCGCGGCGACGACGCCTTCATGGACGCGGTCTATCGCCGCGAGTACGTCCTCGACGACGCCATCCACCGCTATCCCAAGCCCTACGTTGCGCTCATGTCGGGCATCGTGATGGGCGGCGGCTGCGGCATCTCGGTGCACGGCAAGCACCGGGTCGTCACCGAAAGCACCGTGCTGGCGATGCCCGAGTGCAGGATCGGCCTCTTCCCCGACGTCGCGGGCTCGCACTTCCTCGCGCGCTGTCCCGACCATGCCGGCATGTACATGGGCCTGACCGGGCTGCGCATCGGCGGCGGCGATGCCGTGCGGCTCGGCCTCGCGGACCACTATGTGCCCTCGGCGCGCCTCGACGAGCTCATCGCCGGTCTGCGGGCAACGGCCGACGTGGAGAGCGCCGTCGCACCGCTGCGCGCGGCGCTGCCCGCCTCCGCGCTGCCGCCGGCGGCGGACATGCGCGCGGTCTTCGGGCGCCCGTCGGTCGCCGAGATCATGCAGGCGCTCAAGAGGGAGACGGCCGGCTGGGCGGCGGACGCGCTCACGGCGATGGAGACGGCCTGCCCGTTCAGCCTGGAGCTGACGTTCCGCGCCATCCGCGAGGGCGCCGGCAAGACGATGCGCGATTGCCTCGTCACCGACTTCCGCATCGCGCAGCGCATCATGAAGATGGGCGATTACTTCGAGGGCGTGCGCGCGCTCATCATCGACAAGGACAATGCACCGCGCTGGAATCCCGCGCACCTGCGCGACGTGCGGCAGGGCGACGTCGACGCCTGCTTCGCGCCGCTCGCGAACGAGCTGACGTTCCCGGACGACTGACGGCCGGAACCGTCAGTCGTATGACGACTCCACCTCGCCGTAGGTGAAGCCGCGTTCGCTCGTCTTGTCGGGGACGATGATCCGGTTGTCGTGCCCGGGCAGCACGCGCATCTCGTACTTCTCCACCAGCCGGCGCACCTTCACCGCCGAGTGCGCCCAGCGCCGCGGATCCTGGTTGAGGATGCTCACGTTGAACGGCTCGGCGTAGGTGGACGACAGGTAGATGTGATCGGAGGCGAGCAGGATCCACCCCGAATGCGGCAGGTTCACCGCGACGCCCATGGTGCCCCAGGTGTGGCCCGGCAGCGAGACGGTCCAGATGCCGCGGTAGATCTCCTGGTCGCCGAACACGGTGGTGGCGCGGTCCGGCAGAAGGCAGGCGAAATCCTTGCGGGTAAAGCCCTGCGGGCTGGTCACGCCCCACAGCGTGATCAGGTCGTCGCGCAGCAAGCCGCCCTTCTCGTTCACGCAGCCGCGCAGCTCGTCCTCGTGCACGAGGATGCGCGTCTTCTCGCTGGCGGCGAACATCGGCACGTTGCCGGCGTGGTCGGTATGCAGATGCGTGATGACGAGGTCGGAGATGTCCGCCGGCTTGAGGTCGAGCTGCGCCAGGCGCTGGGTGAACAGCCCGTCCGGCCCGGGGTCGTAGGCCATGCGCTCGCGGTAGAAGTTGTTCTTCCAGTCCTTGTTGAAGCTGTCGCTCATGCCGGTGTCGACCACCATGCGCCCGCTGTCGTGCTCGATGACGTAGGCATAGACCGGATGCGCGACGTTGCCGTCCGCGTCGGGGCCGTGGCAGCACGGCATCAGGTGGCGGATCAGCGACTTGTCGGACACCGCGGTCGCCACCAGCTCCGCCGAGAGCGTGGTGTGGCCGCAGCAGAGCACGATGAGCTTCTTGGCTTTGGTGGTCATTGCTGCCTCGGATCGCCTACTTCTTCTTCAGTTCCGGATGAAGCTCGATCATGCCAATGAGGACCCCGCCGGTGCTCTTGGGGTGCACGAAGGCATGCCGGCCGCGCGAGTCGGAGAACACGTGGCCGACGATGGTGCCGCCGGCGGCTTTGACCTGCGCGACGGCGTCGTCGAGGTTCTCGACCTGCAGGCAGACGTGGTGCAGTCCCGGCCCGCGTTCCTTAAGGAACTTGTGCAGATGGGAGTCATCGCTTCCCGGACGGATGATCTCGAAGCGAACGCCGCTCTCCGGCTCCTCGAAATAGTTGGAGGTCACCGCCTGGGTGTGGATCTCCTCGAAGCCGGTCGGCTTGATCCCGAACAGGGCCAGGACCTTGGAGCCGGGCTCCAGGGCGTCGGACGCGATGGATACGTGCTCGAAGCCGGTAATCTTGATCATCTTTTGCGCTCCACGAAGCTCCGGCCGTCTATTTAACATGTAAACGATTTGTGTCGCAAACCACTTCGCCGGCGCCCGCCGCCGGGCCGCCCCGCGTCATGCGCACGCCGGCCCGTCAGCTCAGGGCGGCGATGGTCTGGATCTCGAACAGCTGGCCCGGCTTGAACAGAGCCGTCACGCCGACCAGGGTCGCGGCGGGGAAATTGTCCGGAAAGAACTCCGCCCTCACCTTCGCGATGTCGCGATACTGGCGCATGTCGAGGACGTACTCGGTCTCCCAGATCACGTCGCCGAAGCCGATCCCCGCCTGCGTGAGGATGTCGCCGAGATTCCGGAACGCGACACGCGCCTGCTCGGCGGCATTGTCGGCATGCAGGATGTTGCCCTGCTCGTCCCAGCCGCACACGCCGGAGACGAACAGCAGGCCCGAGCGCTCGTGCACCACCGCGGGACTGTATTGGTACTTTCGGTCCACCGGCTTCCTGGTATAGACATTCCTGCGCTTCATTCCTCGCCCCGTTTGCGGATGTCGCGATTTTCGGGATCGCCTTGCGTTTGCATGGCGATGCCAACTATTTGTGATGTTATACGCTTCTGCATATGGTGCGAAGCAGAGCCCGGACAGGCAGCGCAATGACCTTTCAATCCGCCAAGAGATCGTCGACGACTTCGGGCGCGGCCCGCCGGGCTGCCGCCGTCAACGGCGACGCCCACAAAACGAGCGATGCCCAGAAAGCAAGCGAGGCCCAGCTCGCGCTGCTGTCGGATCTCAGCTACGACGTCCTCACCAGCCTCGCCGGCTTCTGGATCAGGCGTGCGCAGCTCGTGGTGATGAAGTCCTTCGGCCAGCACGTCGCGGACCTCAACCTGCGGCCGGTCGAGGCGGCCGCGCTGGTGCTGATCGGAAGCAACAAGGACATCAGCCAGAACGTGCTGGCCGCGGCGCTCGGCACCGATCAGGCGACCATGGTCGCGATCTGCACGCGCCTCGAGAACCGCGAGCTCATCGCGCGCCGCCGCCTCACCTCCGATCGGCGCTACCAGGCGCTGAGCCTCACCACGGCGGGCAAAAGGGTCGCCGCCGCGGTGAAGAAGCGGCTGGACCTGCACAACGAGAACATCCTCAAGAACCTGTCGGCCGCGCAGCGCAAGCAGCTGGTGTCGTCCCTGCAGGCGATCGTGCAGCGCTGATCGCGCTGCGCCGCGGTTCCTGCTTCGAGATCACGCTTTCTTTCCCGCATCCGCCAGTTGCGCCACGCGATCGGCGAGCTTGTCGAGCTGCCAGTCGCGCAGCAGCGCCGCGGCGCGCGCCCATGTGGGCTTGCGGTTGCGCAGCGGCGGCAGCGGCGCGTCCGCGTCCATGGTGGCGATCGCCTTGTAGAGACGCAGATCCCTGGCCTGATCGGGAAACCGCCCGGCGGCGAGCGCCGCCTCGAGGCTGCCGTAGCTGCGCAGCAACGTTGCCGCACCGCTGGCGCCGACGCCGCGCGCGCCGGGAATCTTGTCGGAGGGATCGCCGCGCAGCGCAATGAAGTCCGGCACCTGCGCGGGATCGACGCCGTAGCGCTTGCGCACCTCGGCGGGCGTGATCAGGTCGAAGTCGCCGCCGCGCACGGGAAACATCACGATGGTGCGCTCGGAGACGAGCTGGAACGTATCGCGGTCGCCGCTGGCGACGACGCAGAGCCCGTCGCGGCGCTCCTCGCGCCTGACCGCCGCGGCGAGGAAGTCGTCGGCCTCGTAGCCGGGCGCCTTGGCGCTGACGAAGCCGAAGGACGAGACCAGCGCGGGCAGGATGTCGAGCTGGTCGAGCAGCGCGCGGTCGAACGCGCGGCCGGACTGATAGGCGGGCAGCGCGTCGTGGCGGTAGGTCGCGACATCGAGCGTGTCCCACCCGACCACGACGGCGCGCGGCTGCGCCGCCGCATGGAGCCGCAGCAGCGTGTTGGCGAAGCCGACCACGGCGCCCGCCGGCTTGCCGCCCTTCATGCGGATGGTCTTCGGCAGCGCGTGGTAGGCGCGATGGGCGAAGGAGTCGCCGTCGATCACCAGAAGAGGCGGCTCGTGGGATGCGCCCTGCCGGGCCATGGGGGGATCTCCGGCGCGGCGGCTATTTCGCCGGCTGCTTCTTCTCGAGCTTCTCCAGCGCCGCCTTGAGGCGCGCGACCTCGGCGGCAAGCTGCTCGGTCCTGGCGTTGGCGGCGGCGATCTGCGCCGCGGCCTCGCGCGAGCGCGCCTGCGCGGCGGCGTCGGTCTTGCGGACCAGCCCATGCAGGTACTGCACATTGCTCTGCAGGCAGCCGAGCTTCTTGTCGGCGCCCTGCGCGCGCGAACAGTCTTCGAGGCCGACGATATCCTGGGCGTGGCCGCGCGCCGACACAGCGGGGAGGAGGAAACCGCCGAGGAGAATGGCGGCGACTGGAATGGGCGTGCGCATGCACCATCGATAGCGCATGCCGGCGGCCGGGGAAACGATGGCGTGGCCGCGGTATCGACGTGGGCGGGGCGGACGCGGCGGCGATGCACGCCGGCGTAGCGGGGCGCGATGCCACACCGCAGGAACCATGCCGTCACGGCTCCGTTGACTGCATGAACATGATTTCCATTCCACGCGGCGGCAGCGAGGCACCCAATGGACGACGGCATGCGGTACGGCGAGACGCCGCAAGCGGGCGGCACGCGGTTCTCCAACGGCAAGAGCGGTGACGGTCTGGACCGCGGCTCGTTCGGGCACTCGATCGAGGACGCGGCACGCAAGGTCGCGGAGCAGCAGAAGCAGGCCGGCGCGGAGGCGCTCGGCCGCGTCGGGCGCGCAATCCGCAGCGCGGCCGACAGCCTGGGCGAGCAGTCCACGCCGGCGGCCGGCCTGATGCAGGACGGCGCGCAGCGCATCGAACATGCCGGCGAATCGCTGCGCAATGCCAGCGTGGACGATCTCATGCGACAGGCCGCCGGCTTCGCGCGCAGCCAGCCGCTGGCCTTCTTCGGCGCCGCGGCGCTGGCCGGCTTCGCGCTCTCGCGTTTCCTCAAGAGCTCCAGCGCAGGCGCCGGCTCCGATGCCGGGGCGCGCGCCACCCAGCAACAGTCCAGACAGCAGCAAGGTTAGGCGGAAAGGGTAGATGGACATGGCCATCGGACAATCGCGATCGATCCCCGACCTGTTCGGCGATCTCGTCCTGCAGGCGACGACGCTCATCCGCACCGAGGCGCGCCTCGCGCGCACCGAGATGTCGGAGAACATCAGCCGGGCCGGCGTCGGGATCGGCTGCCTCATCGCGGGCGCCGTGCTGCTCATCCCGGCGCTGGTCATCCTGCTGCAGGCGGCGGCGAACGCGCTGATCACGACCGACCTCACGCCGGCGCAGGCGGCGGGCATCGTCGGCGGCATCGCGCTGGTGATCGGCCTCATCCTGGCGTTCATCGGCATGCGCCAACTGCGGCCCGCGAGCCTGATGCCGAGCAAGACCATCAACCAGCTGCAGCACGACGCAGCCATCGCACGAGAACAGGCGAGAAACGACAATGACATCCAGCGCGCAGCTTGAACGTGACGCCGAACGCTGCCGGGCCGAACTGGCCGGCACCATCCAGGAGCTGCGGGCCTTTATGCGGCCCGGGCGAATGGTCGACGAGGCGATCGATTACGCCAGCGCCTCGACCGGCGGGCAGTTCGCCAGCAACCTCAAGGACCAGGTCGCAGCCAATCCGATTCCGGTCGCGCTCATGAGCGCGGGGCTGCTGTGGCTGATGATGGGACGGCGCACCACCGACGGCGCCGCCGCGAGCTCCAGCACGAGCGCCGGCGCGCTCACCCGCGGCATGCATGACGCCGCCAGCACCGCGGCGGGCATCGGCGCGAGTGTCGCCGACAGCGCGAACAGCGCCGGCACGCGCATCGCCGAGACCGCGTCGGGCATCGGCGAGAGCATGAGCTCGGCGGCGCGCAAAGCGGGCGAGGCGGCATCCGCCACGGGCGCGGCGCTCTCCGGCTCGGCGAACCGCGCCGCCGCGGGCGTCTCCGACGCGGCCACGCGCGCGCGCAGGGCCGGCGAGCAGGCGGCGGACACGCTGCGCGAGGACCCGCTGCTGCTGGCGGGGCTCGGCCTTGCCGTCGGCGCGCTTGCGGGGGCCCTGCTCGGCCACACCCGCGCCGAGGACCGGCTGATGGGCGAGGCGAGCGACGGCGTGAAGGAATCGATCGGCGAACTGGCCGGCGGCGTGAAGGCGACGATCAACGAGGCCGCCGGCGAGGCGCAGGAGGCGATCGGCGAGATGAGCGGCGGCGACGCTGGCAGCCGGCCGGCCGCGGCACAGCGGTCGGAGACCGACCAGCTCAGGAAAATCTCCAAGACGTCGGAGCAGGTGATCGCGCAGACGCAGGGCGACGACAGTCCCGGCGGCGAACATCCCAGCATCGTGCCCGCGCAGGACGAGAGCGGCGAGGCCGCACCGCGCGAGCGCGAGCGCGAGACCGGCGCAGGCCCCTCCGCTCCGGGTTTCTAGCTGTTGGGGTTCTAGCTTTTCACCAGCTTGCCGACGTCGACGTCGCGCGTGAGCATGTTCTGCGACTTCATGATGCCGGTCCAGGCGCGCAGCGAGTCGGCCGAGACGTCGACGCCGAAGCGCGGCATCTGCACGGTCTTCACCACGTCGAGCGGAAGCTTGAGGTTGCGCGCCGCGATCTCGCGCGCCGCGTCCTGATTGGCCATCACGAACGTTATGGCTTCCGCCATGGCCTCGCGGAACTGCTTCGCCGCGGCGGCGTGGCCGTCCACCCAGGCGCGCGCGCCGGCGAACACCACGATCGGGAGCCCCTCCTGCTGGACGAAATGAGCGATCATCGTGCCGGTGCCGGCCTTGATGATGCGGCTCTGGAACGGCTCGGCGCCGACCACGGCCGCGACGCTGCCGCTCTTGAGGATGTCGTTCATCTGCGGGAACGGCGTTTCGACGATCGACACCTGGCGCGGGTCGACGCCCGCCTTCTTGAGCCAGTCGACGAACAGCACGTGGAGGAACGCGTTGAGGCCGGGCACGCCGACCTTCTTGCCGACGAAATCCGCCGGCTTGGCGATGCCCGAGCCGGTGCGGGCGATGACGCCGAAGTTCACCTCGTCCTTGCGCGTGAAGTTGAGACCCGACACCGCGACGAGGTCGATGCCGGCATCCACCGCCTGCAGGAAGGTGGTCGTCGTCGCCATGCCGAGCTGGACGTTGTTGGCGATCAGCGCCGCCGGCAGCACCGAGTTGACCGAGACGAGCTGCGGGACGACCTCGAGGCCGTGCTTGGCGAAGATGCCCTTCTCGATCCCGGCGAACATCGGCGCCGTGTCCACGGTCGCGGTATAGCCGACCACGAGCCTGGTGGGCGCCTGGGCGTTCGCCGGCGCCAGCAGCGCGGCCACGGCAGCCGCCGCGAGCGCGGCGGATTTCCACACGGTCATCCTCGTTCCTCCCTGAGCAGCGCGCCTGTGTTGACCGGCGCGTCATGCCGGTCAGGCTAGCCCAGCGTGCGGCGCGGCAGAAACCAGACGGATGGCGGGGCTGCATTGCGTCGCGGCGACCCGCGGCACCGGCGGCGGCCGCGATCCGCGCATCCCCCAATTGGGTCATGGCAGGCCGGCAGGCGGACCCTAGCATCCGCGCATTCAGGCCAGAGGCCGTTTCAGCACCTAACAATTTTCATCTTGCGGCCGCGCGCGCCTAGCCCGGCTCGCTCTCGGAGCGGCGGATGGCGCGGCGCTCGCGCTCGTCGCCCGCGGGCGCCTGCAGCAGGCGGCGGAACTCGTCGCGCTTCTCGTGGATCGAGGCGATCACCGGCCCCATCGGCACGCCGACATCGACCAGCACGGCCTCGGAGAGCTGCAGGCTGGCTTCGATCGTCTCCGGCACCGCGTCGGTGACCTTGAGCTCGTAAAGCTTGGCCGCATGAGCGGCATCGCGCGCGCGCGCAACGATGGTCAGGTCGCCGCGCTCCTCGCGCGCCGCCCTCACCACCGCCTCGACCGCGTCGGGCGAATCGAGCGTGACCGCCAGCGCGGAGGCATTGTGGATGCCGCAGCGGCGCAGGAGCTCCATGCGGGTGGCGTCGCCGTAGAAGATCATGGTGCCGCGCTTGCGCTCGCGCGCGACGAGGTCCGGATCCGCGTCGATGGCCAGAAAGGGGATGTCGTGGCGCGTGAGCATGTCGGCGACGAGGCGGCCGACGCGACCGTAGCCGACGATGATCAGCCGCTTCTCGGTCTGCAGCGGCGTCAGGCTGAGCAGCGCCAGATCCTCCCCTGCCCCGGAGCGCGGGGAGGCGCGGTCGATGAGGCGCACCAGCAGGGGGATGGCGAGCATCGAGAGCGTGGCGGCGACGGTGGTGGTGGCGCCGGCGGCGGGAGGCACGACGTCTGCGACCACCGCGGCCCCGATGAGGATGAGCGCGAATTCACCGCCCGGCCCGAGCATGACGGCGGCCTCGGCGGCTGGCCGGCGCGGCAGGCCCACCAGCAGGGCGATGGCGAACAGGATCACCGCCTTGACGGCAACGAAACCGATGGCGACGCCGACGGTCGGCGCCGGATTGGAGATGACCTGCGACAGGTCGAGCCGCGCGCCGACCGAGACGAAGAACAGGCCGAGCAGCAGGCCCTGGAACGGCTGGATCGTGACCTCGATCTGGCGGCGATATTCCGTCTCCGCCAGCAGCAGGCCGGCGATGAAGGCCCCGAGCGCCATCGACTGGCCGGTGAGCGAGGTGATGAGGCCCGCGCCGATCGCCACCAGCAGGCAGGCGGCAACGAACAGCTCGTTGCTGCGCGTCGCCGCCACGAGGCGGAACAGCGGGCGCAGCAGCAGGCGGCCGAGGCCGACGAGCGCCGCCACCGCAAGGATGGCGGGCGCGAGCGCGGCGACGATGCCCGTGGTGCCGATGCCCTCGCGCGCGCCGAGCGCGGCCACCATGAACAGCAGCGGCGCGACCGCGAGGTCCTGGAACAGCAGGATCGAGAAGGCGGCGCGGCCGGCGGTGGAATTGAGGCGTTTGCGCTCCGCCAGCGAGGGCAGGATGATCGCGGTAGACGACATGGCGAGCGCCCCGCCGAGCACCGCGGCGGCGGCCGGGGTCTGCCCCAGCAGCACGGCGATGAGCGCGAGCACGATCGAGGAGACGATGAGCTGCAGCGCGCCCAGGCCGAACACCAGCTTGCGCAGGCGCAGCAGCCGTTCCCACGACAGCTCGAGGCCGATCATGAACAGGAGGAAGGCGACGCCGAACTCGGCGAGGTGCGCGATCTCCTCCACGTTGGTGATCGACACCAGCGACAGCGCGGGAATGTCACGCGCCAGCGCGCCCAGGCCGAAGGGCCCGAGCAGCACCCCGGCGGCGAGGAAGCCGAAGATGGGGCTGAGGCGCAGGCGGCTGAAGATCGGCACGACCACCGCGGCGGTGGTCAGGAAGAGCAGCAGTTCCTTGTAGGTCTCGAGGCCCGAAGTCGCCATGCGCGGCACCATAGCACGCCGGCCGCGGCGGAATTGCTAACGACCTCAATGCAACACGAGACGCGCCGCGAGCCCGCGCACGCGTGGCGCTTCACCCCCGCGTCCTGGCCGAGCGCCGGCGCGCACGCGGCCCCGTCAGCTCCACCCATACCGGCGCATGATCGCTCGCGTCGGGCTCGCCGCGCACGGCGCGGTCGACGCCGGCGGCCGTCATGCGCGTGGCGAGTTGCGGGCTCAGGAGCAGATGGTCGAGGCGCAGGCCGGCGTCACGCTGCCAGCGGTTGCGCATGTAGTGCCAGAAGGTGTAGACGCGCTCGCCCGGATGGGTCTCGCGGATGGCGTCGGTCCAGCCCTGATCCACCAGCTTGCGGAAGGCGGCGCGGCTCTCCGGCTGCACCAGCGCATCGTCGTCCCAGGATTTCGTCGGATAGATATCGATCTGCGTGGGCGCGACATTATAGTCGCCGGCGAGCGCGACCGGCACGTCGGCGCGCAGGAGCGCACGCGCATGCCCCTGCAGGCGCTCGAACCAGGCGAGCTTGTAGTCGAATTTCGGCCCGGGCTGCGGATTGCCGTTGGGCAGGTAGAGGCAGCCGATGAGCACGCCGTCTACGGCGGCCTCGAGGTAGCGGCTCTGGGTGTCGGCGGGATCGCCGGGCAGCGCCGTGCGGGTGACGATCGGCTCGGCGCGCGCGAGAATGGCGACGCCGTTCCAGGTGCGCTGGCCACGCCACACCGCGCGGTAGCCCGCCCGCGCGATCGCCGCCGCCGGAAACTGCGCATCGGTGCACTTGAGCTCCTGCAGGCAGACCACGTCGGGCGCCGCCGCCTCCAGCCAGCGCAGCAGGTTGGGCAGCCGCCGGTTGACATTATTAATGTTGAAGGTGGCGAGCTTCATCGGGCGGGCGGGCCTTAAATACCGGTGCGCGCTAAGGATTTATCGCCGGTTTTGATCCTGATCAGGGTGACCGCGGATTTTTCTGCCAATCTTTCAAGCACGTTGAATCTTTGGGAGCCGCAGGCCCATGGACAGAGCCGAAGAATACCGAAAAAAGGCCGCCCAATGCCGCCACATGGCGACGACCTTCGGTCGCGCGGAACATCGCACCGCCTGGCTGGAGCTGGCCGACTCCTGGCTCGCGCTTGCCGCCGCCACGCCACGCCAGCCGGGTCACCTGCCTTATGACGGCCGGCGCCTCGGGGGGCCGGGCTCCGACGCGATTCATTGAGTCCAGCCGACGTGTGAGCGTACCCCCTGCGACGACGTGCCTGTCGGTATGAAATTGCGGCGGCGGGCGCCCGCCACTAGCTAGTACTGGCATTTCCGCCGACCCGGACATCAGCCCCGCAATGGACTCGCTCCTTTCGCTTGCCGCCGACCCCGCCGCCTGGGCCGCGCTCGTCACGCTCATCGTGATGGAGGTGGTGCTCGGCATCGACAACCTCATCTTCATCGCGATCCTCACCAACCGCCTGCCCGAGCACCAGCGGGTCAACGCGCGCCGCATCGGCATTTCCCTGGCGCTGATCCTGCGCCTCCTCCTGCTCGGATCGATCGCGTTCATCGTCACGCTGACGACGCCGCTGTTCACGGTCTACGGCTTCGGCTTCTCGTGGCGCGACATCATCCTGATCGCGGGCGGCCTGTTCCTGGTGTGGAAGGCGACGCGGGAGATCCACCACCGCGTCGACCGCGACCCGGGCCCCGACATGTTCGACCGCCAGCAGGTCGTGCTCGGGTTCGGCGCTGCCATGGTGCAGATCATCATGCTCGACCTGGTATTCTCCATCGACAGCATCATCACCGCCGTCGGCATGACCGACCACGTGCCGATCATGATCATCGCGGTCATCGTCGCCGTGCTGGCGATGATGGTGGCGGCGACGCCGCTCGCCAATTTCATCAACGCCAACCCCACCATCGTGATGCTGGCGCTCGGCTTCCTCCTGATGATCGGCACGGCGCTGATCGCGGAAGGTTTCGGCGCGCATGTGCCCAAGGGCTACATCTACGCGGCGATGGCGTTCTCGGCGCTGGTCGAGGGCCTCAACATGCTGGAACGCCGCGCGCGCCAGTCGGGCGATCGGACATGAGCCGCCCTCCGCGGCTCTCCAAAAAAAGCGCGTACATCCGCTCTTTCAAAGGGATGCACGCGCACCAAATCGTGTCCGGTGATCGAAACGACCCGCGCTAGGCGCGCTTGCGGCGCTGGCCCGTGGCCCGCCGCCGGCTGTAGGGCGAACGGTTGGTCGGGCGCAGCGAGATGCCCTCGCGCTGGGCCTTGCTGCGGATCGCCGCCGGCGGGCGCTGCAGCTTGAGGCTGAGCACACCGGTCGGCGTGTTCTGCTTCGCCAGCGCCCTGAGCTGCTTCACCTCCGCCGGCGTCCACGGCTCGCGCGAGCGGCGCTTGTATTTCGGATTGGCTTTGCGCGGCCCGCGCCGCCCGATCGGCGAGCCCGGCCGTTTCCAGCTTGCTGTCCTGCTCGATGCTTTCGTCGATGTCCTGGCCATAGGCACCTCCTCGATGGACGGTAAATGCCAACCCGCGCGCATGGGTTCCTGCCGCCGCGCATATCGCCGCGCGCGCGCGTACCGTTCTCGCGCCGCGCGGGCCAAAAACATGCAGTCGGGTGACATGCCGCGGAAAACAACCGCGATCGGCGCAAGGGCGGCAAGTCGCGCGCAATGCCGATCAATCTTTCGGCATAGTCGTTGCAGGCTGGTGATGACGGGATAATAATTCGAACCGGACGGAAATAGGGGATAAGCGCAGCTATCCGAGCCCGGCGAGACCGCGCGCATATGCGTTGCGCACGTCTGCGTGAACGCACCATGGTACGAATGGCCGTGCGGTTGCGCTCAGCGCGTCGTCCCAGGTACGCTGATGGTCCAACGGACGGGCACGAAAAGGCCAACCATGGCGCCGGAGAGCGAGCTGACACAGTGCGCGGAGGTCGCGACGCAGCCGTTTGATGATCCGGAGGCCGAAGAGCGGCGCGTCATCGTCAACGCGCTGGATCACGGATTTTGCGTCATCGAAGTACGGTTCGACGCAGAGGGCCGCCCTTGCGACTACGTTTTCCTCGAAGTGAACGGCGCGTTCGAGCGGCTGACCGGGCTGCACGACGCCGTCGGCAGGTCCATGCGTTCGCTCACGCCGGACCACGAGCAGCACTGGTTCGACATCTACGGCGAGATCGCGCGCACCGGCGAACCCAAGCGCTTCGTGGCCGAGGCAGCGGCGCTCGCGCGCTGGTACCAGGTGCATGCCTTCCGGCTCGGCGAGCCCGGCCAGAACAGGGTCGGCATCCTGTTCGACGACATCACCGAGCACAAGCGCAAGGAGGAGCACTACGCGCTGCTCAACCGCGAGATCAACCATCGCGCCCGCAACATGCTCACGCTGCTCGGCGCGCTGATCCGGCTCACCGGCGGGGAGGACGTCGAGGCCTACAAGGACGCCCTGCTCGGCCGGCTCAACGCGCTGGCGCGCTCCCAGCAGGTGCTGTCCGAGGGAGGCAGCGATTTTGCGGATTACAGCGAGCTGATCGCGAGCGAGATGGCCCCTTACCTCGCCGACGACATGGCGCGCGTGCAATATCGCGGGCCCGAAGTCCCGCTCGACAAGCCGACGATGCAGTGCCTCGCCATGGCGCTGCACGAGCTCGCCACCAATGCGGTCAAGTACGGCGCGCTGTCGGTGCCGGACGGGGCGGTGTCGATCGCCTGGTCATGGGAAGGCGACACGCTGCGCACGCGGTGGACGGAGCGCGGCGGGCCGTGCGTCTCGCCTCCGACGCGCCAGGGCGTCGGCAGCAGCGTGATCGCGCGCTGCATCCGCGACCAGCTTCGGGGCACCGTCGCGTTCGACTGGCGCAGCGAGGGGCTGCGCTGCGAGCTCGCCGTCCCGGTCAAGCGCGCGGCGCCGTCCGCCCACTGAGCCGAGCGCGGACACTAGCGGCCCAGCACCTCCTTGAGCACGCCCACCGCCTTCTTGTGATCCTCGATGATGATCGCGGTCGGATCGGCGGCCTTGCTGCCGTCGTCGGTGATCAGGCGGCCGGGCCGGTCGGGCGCGCGCCCGAAGCCGCAGGGCGCGCCGAGCCCGAAGTCGGGCAGATACTTCTTCATCGTGGCGACCTGCGCCTTGAGCCCGCCGGCGCCGTGCAGATGGTGCACCGCGCCCATGTAGACGCGCGCGCCGTCGTGCTTGAGCGTCTTGAGCGGCTCGAAGAAGGCATCGTCCGCGCGTCCGAGCGTCGGAATGTGCAGGAACTCGACGCTGCGCCCGGAGGCGTCGACCGCCGCGTTGGAGAGGGTCACCGAGCCCTGCAGCGAGGGCGGCTGCCGCGAGGGCCAGCCGCTCAACGTGCCGAAGCACATGTGATGGCCGAGGTGCACGGCCTTCGGGATGTGCGGGCAGATCTCGGCCGCCGGCGCGCAGACCATCGCGGCCTCCTTCTGCGCGGCCTCGGGTCCGCGCTCGGCCAGCGCGACGTCGACCAGGCGGTTCTCGATGGCGAGGTCCCACTGGATGGCGAGGTCGTCGTTGGGGATCATCTCGACGATCTTGTCGACCTCGGCGCGCAATGCCTGCGTGAAGCCGGGCACGACCTTGGGCACGTCCTCGTCGGGGAAGAAGTAGCGCACCGCGCTGTAGGTGAGCGGGATGGCGACCTGGAAGCGCACGCGCTGCGGGATGACGCCGGCCTTCTTCATGTAGCGGAACAGCGCATAGGAGGCGACCGCGTCGCGCGCGAAGCCGAGCCGCCAGCCGGGATCGCCGAAGCGCACCTGCTTGACGCCGGGCTTGACGCGGAAGCCGAACTCGTCGTGGCGACCGCGCGGCCACCACTGCTCGACGCCGTTCTCCGGCTCGGGATACTTGACGGTCTCGATCTCCGGGTGGCCGTTGAAGACGCGGAAGGCGACGCCGTCGATCCAGTAGCGGCGCGTGCCGATCTCGCCGTCCGGCATGTAGTCGAGCCACGGCCCGAGCGCGCCGCCGAAGATCTCGAACGACTGCTCCGCAGTCTCGCACGGCAGGCTGCCGGGGAGAAAAAGTTCGCCGGACATGGAGTCTCCTGAGGGATTTCGACGCCGCGAGGCGCAGATGAGGCGCGCCAAGTCTGCGTCGCTTCTCACGCCATGACAACCACCGCATGCCGCAGTGCGGGAGGAATTGCGCGAGCACGACCCTCGCCGAAACCGGCGTCCGGCTTGTCGCGATCGCGCGTCAGAGCTCGATCACGAGATTGGGCAGCTCGTCGCGGTTGTGCGGGCCGGCGGGAAAGTGCGTCGCCAGCACGCGGCTGCAGCGCGCGATGGCGGCGACGAGGCCGTCGGCGGGGCGCCCCTCGCGCATCGCCGCGACAAGGACCGCGACCGCGCCGTCCCAGGTGCCGGGATCGACCTTCCGGTCGATGCCCGCGTCGGCGACGATCTCGGCATAGCGCTCGGCTTCCGACAGGAAGATCAGCACGCCGGTGCGGCGCTCGGTCTGGTGCAGGCCGTGCGCGAGGAACTGGCGCATGGCTTCCGCATGGGCGCGGTCGCGCTTGGCGCGCGCGGGCACGACCATCATCCGGATGCGCGGCAGCGAGAGCAGCAGCAGGCCGGCGAGGAACACGGCGAGCTGGGCGAGATAGATCACGCGCGCCGGCCACTGCGTGAGGTAGATCAGCGGCAGCGGCACGAGCAGTGCGACGAGCGCCGCCCACGCCAGCGGGACGAGGGCATAGCTGCTCGAGGCACGCGCGATCACGCAATAGATCTCGCCCGCGGTCTGCGTCTCCGCCTCGCGGATGGCCGCCACGATGCGCGCGCGGTCCTCTTCGCTCAGGTCCATCTCACCAGCTCCCCGAGGATCCGCCGCCGCCGAAGGACCCGCCGCCTCCGGAGAAGCCCCCGCCCGACGAGCCGCCGGACGAGCCCCCGCCCCAGCCGCCGGGGACGATCACCGGCGGACCGGCGCCCCACATGCCGCGCCGCCCCCGCCGGATGCCGTGGCCGCGCGACATCATGCGCACGACGATGATGAAGATCACGATCAGCAGGATGATCGTGCCGATGTCCACGCCCTCGGGCGCCGCCTCCGGGCGCTTGGCGGCGCGCTCCTTCCACTCCTGCGCATTGCCGCTGAGCACCTCGATGATGTCGTCGGTGCCGCGCGTGACGCCGCCCGCAAAGTCGCCGGCGCGGAAGCGCGGCAGGATCGCGTTCTCGATGATGAGGCGGCTGACCGCGTCGGTGAGCGTGCCCTCGAGGCCGTATCCGACCTCGATGCGCACCTTGCGCTCGTTCGGCGCGACGATCAGCAGCGCGCCGTTGTTCTCGCCCTTCTGGCCGATGCCCCAGTGACGGCCGAGCTGATAGCCGTAGTCCTCGATCGAGGTGCCCTGCAGCGACTTGAGCGTCACGACCACCAGCTGGATGCGGCTCTTCGCCTCCAGCTCCGCCAGCTTCTGCTCGATGAGGCTGCGCGTCTGCAGGTCGAGGATCGCCGCCTCGTCGACGACGCGCCCGCTCAGGGCCGGAAACGTCAGCGCCTGCGCGCCGGCCGCGGCAATAACGAGGAGAAGCGCGGCCGCAAGGCAGGCGAAAGCAGGAAACCGCAGCGCTCGCGGCATGAGGGCGCGCGCCCGCTAGAACTTCACGGCCGGCGGCCGCCGCACGTCCTCGGCGACCGTGAAAGTTTCCATCGGCTTGTGCCCCGCGTAGAGCGTCTTGGCCCAGAGGATGCCGGGGAACGTCCGCAGCTCGGTGTTGTAGGCGCGCACGGCCTCGATGTAGTCGCGGCGGGCGACGGCGATGCGGTTCTCGGTGCCCTCGAGCTGCGACTGCAGCGCGAGGAAGTTCTGGTTGGACTTGAGGTCGGGATAGCTCTCCGACACGGCGATCAGCCGCCCGAGCGCGCTGGAGAGCTCGCGCTGCGCGTCCTGGAACTGCTTGAACTTCGCAGGATCGGTCGCAGCGTCAGGCGTGATCTGCACCGAGGTTGCCTTGGCGCGCGCGTTGACCACGGCTTCGAGCGTCTCGCGCTCCTGCTTGGCGTAGCCACGCACGGTCTCCACCAGGTTGGGCACGAGATCGGCGCGGCGCTGATACTGATTGTTCACATCGGCGAGCTTGGCCTTCGCCTCCTCCTCCAGCGTCGGGATGGTGTTGATCCCGCAGCCGGCGAGCGTGACCGCGATCGTTAAAATGAGAGGGATTTGGAGTGCGAGGCGGCGGATGCTGGCTGTCATGCGTCTCTCCCGATCAGTCGTGCCGCGGCATGCGCTCCGGCTGATGAATTCAATATCGGAACTCCGGGTTCCGGCGTACCACCCCATCGTATCGAACCTTTGCCACGACCCGGCGTTGAGCCGCATCGCCTCAGACGCGGAGTCTGTCAATGAGCATATTCGGCAGCATCATGTCCGCAATTTTCGGCAAGGCACCGGAGGCCCAGGCCGGCACAGCCAAAGACACGACGGCGTCCCCGCCGACCGTCCCGGGCGCCGGCCCCTCCGGGGTCGACGTGGAAGGCGTCCTTACGCAGCTCGCCGCAGCCAAGACGGAAAAGCTGGACTGGCGTCACTCGATCGTCGACCTGATGAAGGTCCTCGATCTCGACAGCAGCTTCGCGGCCCGCAAGCAGCTCGCCATGGAGCTCAACTACAAGGGCGACACCAAGGATTCGGCGGCCATGAACATCTGGCTGCACAAGCAGGTGATGCAGAAGCTGGCAGACAACGGCGGCAAGGTTCCGGCGGAGCTGATGCACTGACCATGACCGGCGCACGCAACCGCGGCGACACCTCGGAGCGGCCGACCGAGGACGACATCCAGCGCGAGAAACTCGGCCCGCGCGGCGTGCCGGGCGCGCCGGACCCGTCGAAGATGACGCCCCAGCGCGAGAAGAAGACCCCCAAGCACATCGATCCGGGCCAGACCGCCTGAGGTGGAACCAACGCCGGGAGTGGCGGTTATCTGACACCGCTGCCGGCGTCATCGCTTCGGGCTGGATCGCTCCGCCGAACACGGCGATGATGCGGCGCAGACAGTGGCCGATCACACAGGACCCGATCACGCAGGAAGGTGTCGCATGAGCCTCATCTGGACGATCATCATCGGCTTCATCGCCGGCTTGCTCGCGAAATTCATCATGCCGGGCGACAACGAGCCGCGCGGCTTCATCATCACGACGCTGCTCGGCATCGCCGGCGCCTTCGTGGCCACCTACCTCGGCCAGGCGGTCGGATTCTATCACGCGGGCGAGGCCGCGGGACTCATCGGCGCGGTCGTGGGCGCGATCATCGTGCTGGCGGTGTGGGGCGCTTTCACCGCGCGCCGGCCGGTGTAGGCGGCAGCTCCAAGCCAAGATTTGCCGGGACATTCCGGCGCGAACGCCCGGCACGGCGTCGTGCGGCGCATTTGCGCATGCGCGCGCTGTTGTATTTCCCCGCCGGCTTGCCCATGGTGCGCGCGACGTTTGGGATCATGGTGAATCGCAACGTGCTTCGTCCGACAATCACGCTCCGCCCGACATTTGCCGCCGCCGCGCTGTTCGCGGCGTTCCCTGCGAGCGCGCAGACGAGCGACCTGTTCGGCACCTGGCAGACCGGCGACGGGCAGGCGCGCATCCGCGTGGAGCGCTGCGGCGCCAATGCCTGCGGCAGCATCGTATGGCTGCGCGACCCGGTCGACCGCATGACCGGGCGGCCGCAGGTCGACGACAAGAACCAGGATCCCGGCAAGCGCGGGCGGCCGATCCTGGGTCTGCAGATCCTCACCATGCGGCCCGGCGCCAACGGGGCGTGGTCCGGCCCGATCTACAACGCCGACGACGGCAATACCTATGCGACGACCATCACGCTGCAGTCGCCGTCGATGCTGACCGTGCGCGGCTGCTTCGCGCTGATGTGCGGCGACGATCGCTGGACGAAGGTCGAAGGCGAGCGCAACGAACGCAGACGTTAGGCCCCGCAAGCGCCCGCGCGCTGGTTCATCTCAATAGCCCCAGGCGGCCCAGTCGTGCAGCGACGTGCGCCGCAGCACGCGGCCCCCGTCGCGCGCGAGCTGCGCGGCGCGGGTGGCGCAGTCATGGTCGGGCGGCAGCCCGCAACGGCGCCAGCGCTCGCAGTCGCCGCAGACGAAATCAGTGCGCCGCCGGCGCATCGCCAGCAGGCTGAGCGTCGCGCGCAACCGCGACGTGGTCGCCAGCCGCTGCATGGTCTCGAGTGCACGCATGTGGTCTCTCCCTCGCGCTCACAAAACATATAGCGCGGACATCGTCCTTGATCGGGATCAAATGGAACTTTAACACGCCACGCCACATAACATTGCAACAACCGCGCAAGCGACTCGTTCAAGGATTCGCCACGCTGATGAACCACGCTTGAAGCATCGGTGCGGAGGCCATTCAGCGAACGTGCGAGATAAAGTCGGCTTCATGTACCCGCGCCGCGGGCGATTGCGCAAGATGCGATCGATCCGCAGCAAGTGAACCGGAGAGACCGATGGCCAGACCGCATTCGATCGCCGCCGCCATCGACAGCGCGCCCGTCGAGCTGGAGTTGCGTCGCAATCCGCCGCCGTCGCACTATCTCGCGAGCGGTGCGCCGCAGGAGTGCGCGCATTGCGGCAGCGCGTTCGGACAGCGTCAGCGCCTGCCGGCCTGCTGGCGCGGCGCCGACGAGCGCTACTACTGCAGCGAAGCCTGCGCGGACGCGGCGCGGCGAAAGACCGCAGCATAGCGCGGCCTCAGCACGGACTGCGGCGCGACGCCGCAATCCTCCCCAACCGGCCGTTCAGCCGGCGAAACCACCCGCATCGAGGAAGCGCTGCTCCTCCGCCGTCATCTGCCGGCCGAGGATCGGATTGCGATGCGGGAAACGGCCGAAGCGGCGCACGATGTCGCGGTGGCGCTCGGCCTGCGCGAGCTGCGGCGGCCCGAGCCGGCAGCTCAGCTCGACCGAGCGTTCCTGGTCGTCGATGCTCTCGGAATGGCCGAACGGCAGATAGAAGAACACCTGCATCTGCGCCTCGACCAGCCAGTCGTGGCCGACCGCGATGGCGGCGACCGCGGCTTCGCGCGCCATCGCGTCGGTCGCATACATGCGCGGGGTGCCGCGGAAGGCGTTGCGCGGGAACTGATCGAGCAGCAGCAGCAGTCCCAGCGCGCCGGTCGGCGTCGCAAGCCAGCCGACGCAGTCGCCGCGCGCGGCTTTCTCATGCAGCGCGAGGAATGCCTCGCGGAAGGCCTGATCGAAGGCCGCGTCCTTCGCGAACCAGCGCTCCGGGCCGGCGGCGCGCCAGAAGTCGACGACAGCGACGGCCTCGGCATGCGGCACGCGCACCAGCGCGAGGGTTGCCCGGGCCGCGGCGTTCACAGTTGCCCTCCCGCGCGCAGGAGCGATGCGGATGCCACCGGCATGCCCACCTCGCGCAGCGAGCGCGTCGCATGCTCGTCCGACTCGTCGGCGGCGGCGGCAAGCGCGGTCCAGTTCTGCCGCACCGCCCACTCGGAAAAGGTCGCGGGCGCGACGGACAGTTCGGCCGATGCCGCAGCGCCATCGACCGCGAGCGGCGAGACCGCCGCGTTGCCGGCCCAGGCGTAGAACGCGGCGGTCTCCTCGCCGATGGCGCCGCCGCGGGTGGCGTTGAGCCCGGCGGCAAGCACCGCCGGCGGCATGGGAACATAGGCGATGGGGCGGCAGACGACCGCCGACAGGCACTGCGCAAGCTGCGGGCCGGTCAGCGCCTGCGGCCCGCCGACATCGAAGGCACGCCCGGCGAGATCGGGCCGCGCCAGCGCCGCCACGACGAAGCGCGCAAAATCGTTCACGTCGATCCACGACACCGGCACGTCGGAGGGCAGCGGGCAGGCAAGCACGCCCTTACGCATGATCGCGCGCGCCGACCCGCGGGTCGCGAGGTTGTCCATGTAGAGCGTGGGGCGCAGCACGATGGCGGGGATTCCCGCTGCGCGCAGATAGGCTTCCGTCTCCGCCATGGCGTCGGCGAACGCCGCGCCTGCGGGTGTTCCCGGCACCGGTCCGCTGGTGTTGAGGACGAAGAGCTTCACGCGCGCCGCCTTGGCGGCGTCGATCGCGTCGCGCCCGAAGCGCGCGAGCAGGGCGCGATCGCCAAGCTGCGGCAGCGTGAGCACGACCTTCTCGGCCGCACGGCTGGCGAGCAGCAGGCGGGCCGGATCGGCGAGATCGCCGCGCACGATGTCGACCGCCTGGCCGAATGGATTGCGTGTGCCCGGGCGCAGGAACACGCGCACCGTGGCGCGCGCGGCGAGCGCAGCGCGCACGATGGCCGAGCCCTGCGCGCCGGCGGCGCCGTAGACCAGCACCGAGCCAAATGACTTCGACATGACGACCTCCCATTTCCCTGTTCCGGCCGCACCGAGCGGCTGCCTCCCCGGTATCGCGCTTGGCACCTGCTGAATCAAATGATACGATTTCAGCAATATGCTGAATGAAATTGATCTCTCGCGGGCCGACCTGAACCTGCTGACCCTGTTCGAGGTGGTGCTGACGGAGCGCCACGTCGCCCGCGCGGCGCAGAAGCTCAACCTGTCGCCGTCGGCGATCAGCCATGGCCTCGGCCGGCTGCGGCGGCTGCTCAACGATCCGCTGTTCCTGCGCACGCCGCGCGGGGTCGTGCCGACGGCGCGGGCGCTGGAACTGGCCGAGCCGATCGCGGACGTGCTGGCGCGAGCGCGCCGCGTGATCGCGACCGCCGAGCCGTTCGATCCGGCCACGTCGCGGCGGCGCTTCACCCTGGGCGCGCCGGACGGCGTGACCGCCGCCTTCCTGCCGCCGCTGCTCGACGAACTGCGTCGGACCGCGCCGGGCATCGACCTGAGCGTGCGGCAGCTGCTGCCGCCGCAGGAGCTGCGACAGATCTCACAGCGCAGCTGGGAATCGGCGCTCGCGGAGCTCGATGCACGCGAGATCGACATCGCCGTGCTTCCGGCAGACGACGTGCCCGCGCGCTTCGCCGGGCGCAGGCTCTACGAGGAAAGGTTCACGATCGCGATGCGGGCCGGACATCCGTTCGCCGACGATCCGAGCCTCGACCGCTTCTGCGAGATGCGGCACCTCGTCGTGTCGCTGCGCGGCGACCCTTACGGCTTCGTGGACGACGCGCTGGCGCAGAAGGGGCGCACGCGGCGCGTCGCGCTCACGGCCCCGAGCTTCGCCTACGCGATCTCGCTGGTCGCGCAGACCGACCTGCTGGCGGCGCTGCCGCGGCTGTTCGCGACGCTGTTCGAGAAGCGGCTCGGCATCGTGATGGTGGACCCACCGATCGCACTGCCGCAGTTCCCGATCTGGGCGGTGACGCCGAAGGCGGCGCTCACGGATGCGGGCGTCGCCTGGCTGTTCGAACTGGTGGCGAAGCACGCCACCCGGAGCGCGCCGAAGGAGCGCCGCCGGACGTAGCCGCCGGCGCGGGGGCTATTCGAAGCGCTTGCCCCCGTCGGCGAGCCTGCGCAGCAACGGCGACGGCTTGTGGCGCTCGTCGCCGGTCTGCGCGGCGAACTCGGTCAGCCGCTCGCACAAATATGGCAGGCCGGTCTCGCTCGCATAGAACATCGGGCCGCCGCGCCAGGCCGGGAAGCCGTAGCCGTGCACCCAGATCACGTCGATGTCGCCGGCGCGCTGGGCGATGCGCTCCTCCAGGATGCGCGCACCCTCGTTGATCATCGGGAACAGCAGCCGCTCCTGGATCTCCTGGTGCGTGAAGGGCCGCCGCTTGACGCCCATGTCGTGCGCGGTCTTGAGGATGATGCGCTCGACCTCCTCGTCGGGCTTGGGCGTGCGCGAGCCCTGCTCGTAGATGTAGAAGCCGCGGCCGGTCTTCTGACCCAGGCGCCCCATCTCGCAGAGCTGGTCGGCGATCGGCGCCTTGAGCCCGCTCGCCTTGCGCGAGCGATAGCCGATGTCCAGCCCGCCCATGTCGCTGACCGCGAGCGGCCCCATCGGGAAGCCGAACTGCATGAGCGCGCCGTCGACCTCCTGCGGCAGGCAGCCTTCGAGCAGCAGGCGCTCCACCTCGATGCCGCGCAGGCGCAGCATGCGGTTGCCGACGAAGCCGGGGCAGACGCCGACCACGACCGGCACCTTGCCGATCTTGCGGCCGACGCTGAGCGCGGTGGCGAGCACGCCGGTGGCGGTCTTGGCCCCGCGCACGGTCTCCAGCAGGCGCATGACGTTGGCCGGCGAGAAGAAGTGCATGCCGACCACCGACTCGGGCCGCGAGGTCGCACGCGCAATCACGTCGAGGTCGAGATAGGACGTGTTGCTGGCGAGGATGGCGTCGGTCTTGGCGAGCTTGTCGAGGCGGCCGAACAGGTCGAGCTTGAGCTGCATGTCCTCGAACACCGCCTCGATGATGAGGTCGGCGTCGGCGACCGCGGCGACGTCGGCGACGCCGGTGAGCAGGCCCATGCGCTTCTCGACGTCGGCCTCGCTGAGGCCGCCGCGCGCAGCGCTGATGCGGTAGTTCTTCTCGATGGTGGCGAGGCCCTTCTTGAGCGCCTCGGGCGAGGCCTCGATCACCGTGACGGGGATGCCGACGTTGGCGAAGCACATGGCGATGCCGCCACCCATCGTGCCGGCGCCGATCACCGCGACGCGCTTGACCTCGTGCGTCCTGGCCTCGGGCGGAACGTCGGGCAGCCGCGTCGCCTCGCGCTCGGCGAAGAACACGTGACGCAGCGCGCGCGATTCCGGCGTCTCGACCAGTTCCAGGAACGTGGCGCGCTCGCGCTCCAGCGCCTTGTCGATCGGAAGCTCGACGGCGTCGCGCAGCGCCTGCACGGCCTTGCCGGGCGCGCGCGGACCGCCGCGGCCGCGCTTGACCTGCGCGGCGATCACCTCTTCCGCCTTCTTGAGGTCGCCCTTGAAGGCGGCGAGCTTGTCGTCGCGCTCGCGCGCGAGCGTCGCGGGACGCTTGTCGGCGAGCGCGCGGCGCAGGAAGGCGACGCCGGCCTGCACGGGATCGCCCTCGAAGATCTCGTCGACGAGGCCGGCGGCGAGCGCGTCCTGCGCGCCGATCGGATCGCCCGCGAGGATCATGGCCGCGGCCTTCTCCAGGCCGACGAGACGCGGCAGCCGCTGCGTGCCGCCGGCGCCGGGGATGAGGCCGTGCTTGATCTCGGGCAGCGCCGCTTTGGTGCCGGGCGCGGCGATGCGGAAGTGGCAGGCGAGCGCAAGCTCGAGCCCGCCGCCCATGGGCGTGCCGAACAGCACCGCGACCGTGGGCTTGCCGGCCTTTTCGATCGCCGCGATCACCTCCGGGGTCGCGGGCGACTGCGCCACCTTGCCGAACTCGGAAAGATCCGAGCCGGCGATGAAGGTGCGGCCGGCGCAGGTGAAGACGATGCCCTTGACGGCGCTGTCGGCGGCGGCCTTGCGGAAGGCGTCGAGCAGGCCGGCGCGGACGGCGTTGTTCTGCGCATTGACGGGCGGGTTATCGACGAGGATGACGGCAAGTTCGCCTTCGCGGCGCAGATCGACAACGGCCATGAGGTATTTTCCAAACTCGGTTGGTGAAACGGCGGGCATCCTAGTTGGGACGCATCGCGGATCAAGCCCGCGCGCGATCTGGATGCGAGCTATGCGGGCGAACGGGCGGTGCGGCTGGTGATGCCGCAATCGCCGGCACCCCCTCACCCGACCGCCTTCGGCGGTCGACCTCTCCCCGGCGGGGAGAGGTAGGCGCTGTGCTTGTGGCGATCCCTACGACCATCCCAAAGGCGGAATAGACATTCGGCTCGTGCACGGCAGTGCCGCTTGCTTACCTCTCCCCGCCGGGGAGAGGTCGCCGCGCGTCAGCGCGGCGGGTGAGGGGGTGCTGGCAGTCGCGATGTCCCTCGCCTCGTCTCGCCCTCGCCGCGCCTCGTCTCGCCCTCGCCGCGCCTCGTCTCGCCGCTCACTCCGCCGCGGCGGGCGGGCGGTGCGCCGGATGGTCGGGCAGTTCCTCGTAGGCGGGCAGCGTGAGGAAGGGCGCGAACTCTCCCGCCAGCGTCATGTCGGAGAACAGGCGGATCGCCGCGTCGAAATGGCCGCGGTCATAGACCTGCGGCGTGAGCGCCTCGCGCAGGCGCGCCATCTCGTCGGCGAGCAGCGCGCGGAACAGGTCCGGCGTGACCTGCCGCCCGTCATCGAGCTTTGCGCGGTGGCCGATCCATTGCCAGAGCTGCGCGCGGCAGATCTCCGCCGTCGCCGCGTCCTCCATCAGGTGATAGAGCGGCACAGCGCCGCGCCCGCCGAGCCAGGCCTCGATGTACTGCACGCCGACGCGGATGTTCTCGCGCAGGCCCTGCTCGGTGCGCGCGCCCTGGTGCATCTCCAGCATCTCGTCGGCGCCGATGGTCACGTCCTCGCGCAGGCGGTCGAGCTGGTTCGGCTGCGGCATCAGGCGGTCGAACACGTCCTTCGCCACCGGCACGAGATCGGGATGCGCCACCCAGGTGCCGTCGTGGCCGTCTCCGGCCTCGCGCTCCTTGTCGGCGCGCACGCGCGCGAACGCCGCTTCATTGGCGGCGGGATCGCCCTTGACCGGAATCTGCGCCGCCATGCCGCCGAGGGCGAAGGCGCCGCGACGATGGCAGGTCTGGATCAGCTTGAGCGAATAGGCGCGCAGGAACGCGCGGTCCATGGTCATGACGCGGCGGTCGGGCGTGAGGAAGCGCGCCTGCCGCGCCAGGCACTTGATCGCGGAGAAGATGTAGTCCCAGCGCCCGCAGTTGAGCCCGACGATGTGCTCGCGCATCTCGTAGAGGATCTCGTCCATCTCGAAAGCGGCCGGCAGCGTCTCGATCAGCACCGTCGCCTTGATCGACCCGCGCGGCAGGTCGAGCGCGGCCTGCGCATGGCGGAACACGTCGTTCCACAGCCGCGCCTCGAGATGGCTCTCCAGCTTGGGCAGATAGAAATACGGCCCGCTGCCCTCACCGAGCGCGGCGCGCGCGTTGTGGAAGAGGTAGAGGCCGAAGTCGACGAGCGCGCCGGCCATCGGCTCGCCGCCGACGGTGATGTGCGCCTCGGGCAGGTGCCAGCCGCGCGGGCGCACGATCAGCACCGCCGGGCCGGGCTTGAGCGCATAAGCCTTGCCGCTGGCGGGATCGGCGAAGTCGAGACGTCCGGCCCAGCGGTCGCGCAGGTTGATCTGGCCTTCGATGACGTTGGCCCAGGTCGGCGTCGTCGCGTCCTCGAAGTCGGCCATGTAGACGCTGGCGCCGGAGTTGAGCGCGTTGATGATCATCTTGCGGTCGACGGGACCCGTGATCTCGACGCGGCGGTCCATGAGGTCGGCGGGAATCGCCGCGACCCGCCAGTCGGCCGCGCGCACGTCGGCGGTCTCGCCGAGGAAACGCGGCACCGCGCCGGCGTCGAACTCGGCCTGGCGCGCGGCGCGCCGCGCCAGCAGCTCGCGGCGGCGGGCGTCGAAGTTGGCGTGCAGGCCGGCGAGGAAGCGCAGCGCCGCCGGCGTCAGGATGCCGCGCGCACGCTCGTCGAGAGGACCGAGGATCTCAACAGTGGCCATCGCTCGTCTCCCTGCCGCTCAGGCGGCGTTCTGCGCAACAATGAGGAAGCGCGCGGTCGCGATCGACTTGTTGGCGTAGGACACGCGCTCCCATTCGGACTTGGCCCTCTCCGCGCAATCGAACGGGCCGAGGATGGTTTCGGTGCCGTTGCGCAGCGCGTCGAACTCGAGGTCGCGGTAATTGCCGCCGATGACGAAGTAACGCGGGTGCTGCATGTGAGCCTCCTGTGGCTGAAATGGTGCGGTTGCGAGGAGGTTCGGGCTGCGCCCTCCTCGCACCCTTGCGTCACGCGGCGTGCGCCTTCTCGCGCGCGGCGCTGGTGAACTGTGCGGCTTCCGTCGATTCGCGCATCGCCGCGGTCGAGGCGGCGCCGCCGCTGATCGCCATCGCCACCTGGTCGAAGTAGCCGGTGCCAACCTCGCGCTGGTGGCGCGTGGCGGTGTAGCCCGAAGCTTCCGAGTCGAACTCGGCCTGCTGCAGCTCTGAGTAGGCAGCCATGCCGCGGTCGCGATAGCCCGACGCCAGCGTGAACATCGAGTGGTTGAGCGCGTGGAAGCCGGCGAGCGTCACGAACTGGAACTTGTAGCCCATGGCGCCGAGCTCGCGCTGGAACGTGGCGATGGTCTGCGCATCGAGCTTGGCGCGCCAGTTGAACGAGGGCGAGCAGTTGTAGGCGAGCAGCTTGCCGGGGAACTTGTCGTGCACCGCCTCGGCGAAGGCGCGTGCCTCCTCAAGATCGGGATGCGAGGTCTCCCACCACAGAAGGTCGGCGTAGCGCGCATAAGCGAGGCCGCGCGCGATGCAGTGGTCGAGGCCGGTGCCGGCCTTGAGGCGGAAGAAGCCTTCCGGCGTGCGGCTGTCCGGCTCGATGAAGGGCCGGTCGCGCTCGTCCACGTCGGAGGTGATCAGCCGCGCCGACTCCGCGTCGGTGCGCGCCACCACCAGCGTGGGCGTGCCCATGACGTCGGCGGCGAGCCGCGCGGCGACGAGGTTGCGCTCGTGCGCGGAGGTGGGGATCAGCACCTTGCCGCCGAGATGGCCGCACTTCTTCTCGGAGGCGAGCTGGTCCTCGAAGTGAACGCCGGCGGCGCCCGCCTCGATGAAGGCCTTCATGATCTCGAACGAGTTGAGCGGGCCGCCGAACCCGGCCTCGGCGTCGGCGACGATCGGCGCGAACCAGTCGCGCTTGGCGCCGCCCTCGGCGTGCTCGATCTGGTCGGCGCGCTGCAGCGTGCGGTTGATGCGGCGGCAGAGCTCGGGGCCGGCGTTGGCGGGATAGAGGCTCTGGTCGGGATACATCGCGCCCGCCGTGTTGGCGTCGGCGGCGACCTGCCAGCCCGAGAGATAGATCGCCTGCAGGCCGGCGCGCACCATCTGCATGGCCTGGTTGCCGGTGACGGCGCCAAGCGCCGCAACGTACGGCTCGCGCTGCAGAAGCTGCCACAGCCGGTTGGCGCCGCGCTCGGCGAGGCTGTGCGAGACGCGGAAGCTGCCGCGCAGGCGGCGCACGTCATCGGCCGAATAGGGCCGCGCGATGCCGTCGAAGCGGCCCTTCGGCGAATTGGGGATCAGGCTGTCGAAATCGGGCATCGGGGTCGCCTCTGCTGCTGAAATGTGGTGTCACGACCCTAACGCCGGCACCCCGATTCCGTAACTCATTGAGACACAACGAAAAAGGCAATTTGTCGAAAGCCTACATTGTGAAGTTTGTAAATCCGTGACAGATTTACACCCATGAGCGACCAGAGCGCGGTCGAGAAAAAACTGTTCCTCGGCGTGAAGCTCAAGCGGCTGCGCCGCGACCTCGGGCTGACGCAGGCGCGCATGGCGGAGGACCTCGGCGTGTCGCCGAGCTACCTCAACCTGCTCGAGCGCAACCAGCGACCGGTGACGGCGCAGGTGCTGCTGCGCCTCGCCGACACCTACGACCTCGACATCAAGGCGCTGTCGAGCGCGGCCGAGATTTCCGACGTCACCGGCCTCAACGAAGTCTTCGCCGACCGCCTGTTCGCCGACCTCGGCGTGCCGCGCCACGAGATCGCGGAGGTCGCCGCCAACGCGCCCGGCATCGCCGAGGCGATCGTGCGGCTCTATCAGTCCTATCTCGCGCGCAAGCGGCTCGCCGACCTCGGCGCGTTCGACCGCGACGACGGCGCGACCGAGGCGCGCGTGTCGATGCCGTCCGACTGGGTGCGCGACTTCATCCAGGGCGAGAAGAATTATTTCGCGGAGCTGGAGGAGGCGGCGGAAGACCTCGTCGCGACGATCAACGCCGAGCCGCACACGTTCACCGCCATGGCGAGCCAGTGGCTCGCGGCGCGCGGCATCGGCGTCAAGGTCGTGCCGATGGACGTGCTCGGCGGCTACGTGCGCCGCTTCGACCGCCACCGCAAGCGGCTGATGCTGTCGGAGACCCTGGCCGAGAGCGGGCGCGCCTTCGCCATCGCCTACCAGATCGCGCTCGGCGAGCATCACGAGCGCATCGCCGCGCTGGTGGCGCGCGCCGCGCCACCAGACCAGCCCACGCGCAACCTGCTGACGGTGTCGCTCGCCAACTATCTCGCCGCCGCGATGCTGATGCCCTACGGCGCGTTCCACGCGCTCGCCGAGAAGACCCTGCACGACGTCGACGCGCTCGGCGCGCGTTTCGGCACCAGCTTCGAGCAGGTGTGCCACCGCCTCACCACGCTGGCGCGCCCGGGCGCGCGCGGCATCCCGTTCTTCATGCTGCGCGTCGACACCGCCGGGAACATTTCCAAGCGCTTCGCCGGCGCGGCCTTCCCGTTCTCGCGCTTCGGCGGCACCTGCCCGCGCTGGAACATCCACGCCAGCTTCAAGACGCCCGGCCGCACGGTCACGCAGATCGTCGAGACGCCGGACGGGGCGCGCTACTTCACCTTCGCGCGCACGGTGCAGCGCGTCGGCGTTGCGCATGCGAGCGAGGAGGCCGAGCTCGCGGTCGGCATGGGCTGCGAGATGAAGTACGCGCCGCGGCTCGTCTATGCGCGCGGGCTCGACCTCGCCGCGCCGATCGTCACGCCGATCGGCCCGGCCTGCCGCATCTGCGAGCGCACCGCCTGCCCGCAGCGCGCCGCCGAACCGATCGCGCGCACGCTGGTGCTGGACGATTTCTCCAAGTCGGTGACGCCCTATCCGTTCTCGGGGTGAGGGATTGGCGAGCCCTCGCCGCACGCAGGGCCGGCTCCCCCTCCCTGTCCCTCCCCCCGCAAGCGGGGGGAGGGAAAGCAAGAACCGCGACGCGGTGACTTGAAACAGGGCACACCCCTGTTTGACTCGCAGCCCGCTACCGCTCGATGCTGCGCGGCATGGGGCACGGCTCACACCAACTCAGCGAATACGGCAGGGCTCTGCCGGCGCTCGCCCTCATCGGCCTCGCGTGGATGTGGGCCCTGTCCGCCGCCGCACAGCCACATGTCCAGCCCAGCACGCAGCCAAGTGCACAGCCAAGTGCGCAGCCGCCACCCGCGCCGATCGACAGCGCCCCGCTCGCCGCGCCCGAGAACCCTGCCCCCGCCGCTCCCGCGCCGGCCGAACCCGTGCCCATTTCGCGCGAGGACGCCGCCGCCAGCGGCGCCTATTACTACGCGCGCCGCTGCGCCGGCTGCCACGGCGCGGACGGGCGCGGCACGCCGATCGGCTTCCCGCTGGTCGGCCGCCCGGCCGGCCCGCTCGGCACGAACGCGCTGATCGAGGCGCTGCGCTTTCCCTTGCAGAACATGCCGCGCTTCGGGCGCGACGTGATCAGCGACGACGTGGCGCGGCTGATCGGCTTTCACCTCGCGATCCTGGAGAACGCCGCCAGCGGCGCGCCCGTGCCCGCGCCGCCGCAGGTGGACGCCGCCGCGCTGCGCGTCGCCCCCTCGCTGCCGCCGCCGCCCGAGGTCGCGCCCGCGCCGGCCGGCAGCTACGAGCTGCGCGAATTCGAAAGCCCGTGCGGGGCGGGCGCGGACAGCGCGATCGCGCCCGACGGGCGCGTCTGGTTCGCGGGCATCGCGCGCAACGTGCTGGCGCAGTTCAATCCGCGCACGGGCGAGTTCCGCTGCCACCCGCTGCTGACCCGCAACGGCCGGCCCCACGGCGTCGCCGTCGACCGCGACGGCTTCGTCTTCGTCACGCTCACCGGCCTGCCCGACAACAAGGTCGCGATGTTCGACGCGAGGAGCGAACTCTTCGTCGAGTACCAGATGCCGGCGCGGCCGCAGCCGCTGGTCTATCCGAGCGCGCTCGCCTTCGACAACGAGCGCAATGCGCTGACGACGTTCGAGTACGGCGACGCCATCGGCCGCATTGACCGGCGCACCGGCGCAGTGACGTCGTTGCCGCTGCCCACGCGCCACGCGCGGCCGACCGGCATCGCGATCGCGCGCAACGGCCACGTGCTGGCGGCGGAACTCACCGGCAACCGGATCCTCGACTACGACCCGAAGACGGGCCGCACCGTCGAGCACGTGCATCCGCGCGCCAGCGAGGACCCCGGGCTGCGCGCGCTCGCGATCGACTCGAAGGGCAACGTCTGGGTCGCGGAGCACGAGTTCGGATCGATCGGCGTGTTCGAGCCCCGCACGCAGCGCTGGAGGAGCTTCCGCGCACCGGCGAACGGCGGCGCGGCGCGCGGGGTCGCGGCGATCGCGGTCGATGCGCGCGACGGGATCTGGTTCAGCCACCACGGCGGCAACTACATCGGCCGCTTCGATCCGCGCACCGAGACGTTCTCGGTCTATCCGCACCAGAGCCGCGACGTCGCCTGCCTGAGCCTCGACATCGCCAAGGACGGGGCGCTGTGGTGCATGGGCTCGGGCGCGGCGGTGCTGACGCGGCTCGCGGTGAAGTGAAGCGCCTCGACCCTTTCGGTCGGGCCATCGCCACCATCGGCTCTTAGCGCCCCTCACCCGGCATGCTGCGCATGCCGACCCTCGGGTCGTGGCCCGAGGGCAGGCTCTCTCCCCAACGGGGAGAGGTGGGGCCGTGCCTCGTTGCATGTTGCGTGCATGACCGCACGCACCGGCGAGCAACGGCAGGCACAGCTTCGCCGCTTGCTCACCTCTCCCCGTTGGGGAGAGGTCGCCGCGCGTAGCGCGGCGGGTGAGGGGGCGCAAAACTCTCCGTTGCCCGCAAGAGCGCACAGATAATCGCCTTGCCGAAGGGCGATGGAGAACGCGGCGCTTCGAGCGCGCTGGTCCTTCGGACACTACTCCTGCGGCCCGCCTTCCCAGCGCTTGATCTTGGTGTCGATGTCGAAGAAGTCGAGCAGCCGCCCGACGGTGTGGTTGATGATGTCGTCCACCGTCTTCGGCTTGTTGTAGAGCGCCGGCACGATCGGCGCGACCACGGCGCCCATGTCGGAGAGCGTGACCATGGTGCGCAGGTGGCCGCCGTGCAGCGGGGTCTCGCGCACGGCGAGCACGAGACGGCGCTTCTCCTTGAGCACCACGTCGGCGGCGCGCGAGAGCAGCGAGGTGGTCACGCCGGTGGCAATCTCGCTCATGGAGCGGATCGAGCACGGCGCGATCACCATGCCCATGGTCTTGAACGAGCCCGAGGAGATCGACGCGCCGATGTCGCCGATCGGGTGCACGACCGAGGCCAGCGCCTTGACGTCCTTGGGCTTGTAGTCGGTCTCGTAGGCCATGGTGAGCTCGGCCGACTTGCTCATCACGACATGGGTCTCGACATCCTTCACCGCGCGCAGCATCTCCAGCATGCGCACGCCGTAGACGACGCCGGAGGCGCCGGAGATGCCGACGATCAGCCGGCGCGGCTCACTTCTCATGGACCTGCTCTTTGAGCGCGCGCACGAAGGCGTCGACCGCGGCCTGCGGGAACTCCTTGCCGAGCACGCCGGCGAACACGGCGAGATTGGCGCGAGCGGCCTCCTCGGCCGTGGCCGTGGCGGCCGGCTTGAACGCCTGCGCCAGCGCGCCCATGGCGTTGAGCTGGAGCTGCTCGCCCTCGATCTCGAGCGCCTGGATCTTCTTGCGATAGGCCTGGGCGGCCTCGTTCTCGACGAGCGGGACGTTCTCCTTGAGCAGGCGGCGCACGCCGCGGATCGGCACCACGACCTGATGCTGCCAGCCCTTGGAGACGTCGCTGACGCGCCGGACCTCGTCGGCGCCGAGCGCGCGCTTGTGGCCGGCCATCCACATCAGGAACAGGATCATGTTCACGTCGATCCCGATCTTGTCCTGCAGGGTGATCGCCGCCTCGGAGACGCCCTGCTGGCGATAGTAGCCGAGCACGAAGTCCCAGATCGGCGTTTGCATGTCAGTCATGTCAACTCCAGGCGCTTTCCGATTCCCACGCAAGCGGGCCTGACGGCTGAGTGGCCGGCACGGGCCCCGCTAGTCGCGGCGCACTAAAGCATATAAAAATCCCGCCGACACCGGGTCTCCCGGCATACGCTGGCTTAACGATAGGAATGACACGATGGCGCAGACGGTTACGCTCAAGACGGCGCTCGGCAATTATCCCTTCACGGCGGCGCTCAAGAAGGGCGAGCTGACCGCGCCCGGCGTGGCGTTCCAGTTCGAGGAGATCAAGCCCGTCAACCGCGCCTTCGCGCCGATGGCGCGCGAGCAGAAATTCGACGTCTCCGAGATGGCGATCGTCACCTACCTGCTGGCGCGCGCCTACGACAAGCCGATCGTGCTCTTGCCCATCGTGATGATGGGCCGCTTCCAGCACAACACGATGGTCTACAGCAAGGAGCGCGGCAAGATCACGCCGCCGGACATGCTGTCGAAGCGCCTCGCGGTGCGCTCGTGGACGCAGACCACGGGCGTGTGGATCCGCGGCATCTTTCAGAACGACTACGGCGTCGACCTCAACAAGGCGAGCTGGACCGTGCAGGAAGGGGCGCACGTTGCCGAATATCAGGACCCGCCAGAACTGCGCCGCATCTCGATGGAGCACGACCTGATGAAGATGCTGCTCGCCGGCGAGGTGGACGCCGTGATCTACGGCGCCGACCTGCCCGACGATCCGCGCCTCGCCACCGTGATCGAGAACCCGCAGGACGAGGCGATGAAATGGTACGAAAAGCACAAGGTCGTGCCGATCAACCACATGGTGTGCGTGACGCAGAAGCTCGCCCGGGAGAACCCGCAGGCGGTGAAGGCGGTGTACGAACTGCTGCGCAAGGGCAAGGCGGACAATCCGCCCAAGCCCGGCGCGATCGATACCGCGCCGATCGGCTTCGAGGCGGTGCGCCCGGGCGTCGAGCTGGTCGCGGAGTATGCGTTCCAGCAGCGCATCATCCCGCGCCGGTTCTCGTTCGACGAGATCTTCGAGGACGCGCGGAAGATCTTGGGGTGAGTGCTCCGTTCACTGCTTAAAGCAGTTCTCCCGATGCCATCTTAAAAAACGTGGATGCGGGCGTTCAGCCACGCGCTGCGGTACGAGCGCGCGGCCACTTTTGTTGATGAATGCCCTTATGCTGTCAGGATCGTTGGCTTGGCGCGAAATAAGAACCTCCAGTTCATCGGACAAGCTGATTAGCCCCCGATCAAACATCCAATGCGCTGTTCCAGAAAGGGCAATGCCATTGCAGACGATGTCGGGGCCGTTCGCCTTTACGGCTCGAATGTGTGCTGCAGCTACCTCTGCGCGGCCTCCTCCATTGATCAACTTCAGACCGCTAATGGCGCAACGCGCGTCATAGGCGCGCAAGACATTTCGCCGAAAGATGCGATCTCTGACCAATCGGGAGGTCAGGAATAAAGCGCGATCGCGAGCTTGCTCGAACTCGAATGGTGCTGGCTCGTCTTGAAAACCGGGATCCAAAGGAATCTCACCGACGCGCGGAGGAAAGGGATCACTCTCGGTGAACCCAAGAGCAAGAATGCGAGCGAAATCACTCGTTGCGAGAGGACGAACAGCTGACTGAGCTCGGCCGGAGATCCGGCCCTGTTCATTTAATAAACCCCTCTCTACCAAACCGCCTTGGCCGGCGAAGGGGACTGGATTGACGAAATCGAGATAGCTTCCGGGCTCGATTAGCGCGAGATACATATCCTTTGCCGCAGGGTCAGGAATTGCCCGCTGGACTCTCGCGACCGCGAAGTAACCACGGGTTTCCACGACTTTGCGAGGCTCGTAGTAGACGATCCAATCGCCTACGCACGTTTCGACGCGGCTGAGGTACTGACGAGGAAATTGGTATCGTTCAGCAGGGCTGTCGTCGTAGATCGAATCCGAGCGGTGAACGAAGACCCCATGTCCCATGAATGATGTATAGCGTCATTTAGTGGAATATTCATGCTCCTCGGCAGCCGCTAGCACGCTGCCTCGCAACGATATCCTCGCGCCTCACTTCTCCTGCGGCACCAGCGAGTAGCGCAGGTCCTCGACCTGCACGTCGGCAAGCGGCAGGCCGAGCTCCTTGCGCACCATGTTGGTGCCCTGCACCATCGCCACCATCTTGTAGAAAGCGTGGCGGCGGCTCATGCCCTCGCGGCCCATGCCGCAGTCGGATGACAGGATCAGCCGCTCGGCGGGGATGTATTTGAGCGCGCGGCGGATGTGCTCGGCGATCTCGTCGGCCCGCTCGACCTGCAGCGTGTGGTGGTCGATGACGCCGATGGCGACCTTCTTGTCGGCGCTGATCTCCTTGCCGAAGGCCTCGAGGTCCATGCCGCCGGCGCTGCACGACTCGAAGGTGATCACGTCGGCGTCGACCTTGTTGATCAGCGGCAGCGCCGACTTGTAGCTCTGCACCTGCGCGAACATGCGCTGCTGCGACGGGTTGCCCCAGCAGGTGTGGCACCACACCTCGGTCTTGGCGCGCAGGCCCTTTACCGTGCGGTTGAACACCTCGACGCTGAACGCGGGATTGATGACCTCGTCGACGATCTTGCGCACGGCGAGCAGGTGGATCTGCGGCTCCTCGAACTGGATCACCGCGCAGCCGGCGTCGGCGAGCTCGTGCAGCTCCTCGTTGAGCGCGTCGGCGATGGCGAGGATGCGGTCCTTCACGCTCTTGTAGTGGGTGTCGCGCACCGCGAAGGCGACGAGCTCGGGCCCGATGGTGCCGAACTTGACCGGCTTCTTCGTCATGCGCTGCGCCGCCTTCCACATCGCGGTGTACTGCAGCTTGCCACGCCCGACCGGGCCGATGATCTTCGGCATCACGCGCGCTTCGAGATAGTCGTGCAGGATGTGGCCGGGCGGGAAGGCAAGTCCGCCCTTGCCCGCGACGGTCGGCCAGGCGTCGGTGTCGAAGCCGGCCATGTGGCGCGTGGGATAGTTGGTCCAGCTCTGGCCGCCGACGTCGTTGTCGAAATGGGCGTCGCCGTCGGTGACGATGTCGAGGCCCGCGAGCTCCTGCTCCTTGAGATAGACCGCGACCGCGTCGAGATACTGCTCGCGGTAGTTGGTGGAGACCATCGCCTCCATGAACGAGCGCGCGCCGAGGTTCTCGGTGAACCAGCTCGGCCGCGGCAGCGAGCCGGTGATGGTGGTGGGAAGCGTGATGTCCTTGGTGGCGCGCAGCATGGCAGGCGTTGCTCCGGAAGTTCGATTTGTTGGCCGGACGGCGGCGGGGGAGCGTAGCGCATGACGCAACCGCCGCAAACCGTTGGGCAGTGATGGGCAAACGCACGGGTTTTTGACTGGGATACGCGCGTGCCGACCGGGAACCGGCCGTATCCCTAGCCGGTTGAGCAGACGTATCGGCTGCGCCGACCCGCCCCCCGCGACAGCGGCGACCTCAGCGGACTGGCCCGCGACGCTGCCCACCCCGCCACGCATATTGGGAGGGAGCGTTCATGGCTTCCGGACGCGCCATCGACGTCGACCAACTGGTCGACAGCCAGAGACTGACCGCTTTCAACTGGGCCCTCGTGCTCTGGTGCTTCATCATCACCGCCATCGACGGCTACGACATCTCCGCGGCCCCGGCCGCGGGCCCGTTCTTCGTGCGCGAGTGGCACCTCGCCTCGCCCGCCGCGCTGACCGCGCCGTTCAGCGCCGCCAATTTCGGCGTACTGTTCGGGGCTCCGCTGTTCGGCTGGATCGGCGACCGCTACGGCCGCAAGCCGGCGATCCTGCTCTCGCTCGTCACCTTCGGCCTGTTCACCCTGTGGGTCGTGTTCATCGATTCCGTCGAGCCGCTGACCTGGGCGCGCTTCCTCGCCGGCTTCGGCATCGGCGGCGTGGTGGCCAACACCATCGCGCTCAACGCCGAGATGGCTCCGCGCCGCGTGCGCGCGACCATGATCATCCTCATGTTCATCGGGACGACGGCGGGCGGCATCTTCCCGCCGCTCGTCGCCAACTGGCTGGCGCCGGCCCACGGCTGGCAGATCATCTTCTGGATCGGCGGCATCCTGCCGCTCGTCATCGCCGCGGTCTGCTGGTTCGTCCTGCCGGAGTCCATCAAGTTCCTGGCGCTCGAACCCTCGCGGCGGCGGGAGGCGATCCGGATCGCGCGCAAGCTCGATCCCGCCATCGTCGTGGGCTCCGACGACTGGTTCGTCTCGAGCAGCCAGACGGCGCCGCGCGCGCGCTTCCGCGACCTGTTCGCCGGCCCGCTGGCGCTGATGACTCCGCTCCTGTGGCTGCTGTTCGCGATCAACCTGATGATCTTCTACTTCGTGAACATCTGGCTGCAGACCATCATCACGCCGGCCATCCTCAAGGCGGGCGGCGCGGCGGCCACGGCCCAGAACGCCAGCCTGATGTTCCAGCTCGGCGGCTCCATCTGCGCGCTGGTGATCTGCCGCTACGTGGACAAGATCGGGCTGCGCCCCGTGCTCGTGCTCATGCTGCTCGGCATCCCGGCGACCGCCGCCATCGGCTATGTCGCGACCTCGCCGTGGCTGGTGTGGGTGACGTTCGCCGCCGGCTTCTGCCTGCTCGGGATCCAGTTCGGCCTCAATGCAACGGCCGGGATGATGTATCCGACCCACATCCGCTCGCTGGGAACGGGCTATGCGTTCGGCATCGGGAGGTTCGGCGCGTTCGGCGGTCCCGCGCTCGGCGGGATGCTGATCGGGATGAACCTCTCGCTGCAGAGCCTTTATGTCGTGGCGGCGATGCCGCTGGTGATCTCGCTGATCGCCTGCTTCATCCTCATCCGCCTGCAGTCGGCGAGCGAGGTCCCCGGCGGCTCGCCGGCCTACGGGCGCTAGGCGCGAGCCCGCAGCGCCATCCACTTTTCGGCGGCGTGCGCTAACATGGCGCACCGCCGGCGGCTCGGCGCCGGTTCGCAAGAGGGGGGAGACATCATGGCCGCATCCGCCGCCGACCATCGCGCGCTGCGCGATCTCGTGGAGAACTGGGCGGTCTGGCGCGACGCCATGATCTGGGACCGCTTCCGCACCGTCTGGCACGACGACGGACGCATGATGGCGACCTGGTTCCAGGGCACGGCCGACGAGTTCATCAAGGTGAGCCAGGAGGGCTACGCCAAGGGCGTGCGCATCCTGCATTTCCTCGGCGGCACGTCGATCGACGCCACGGAGCGGCGCGCGATCGTGCAGACCAAGATGACGATCTCGCAGCGCGCGGTGGTCGAGGACGTGCTGTGCGACGTGGTCTGCACCGGGCGCTTCTACGACTTCATCGAGAAGCGCGGCGACAAATGGGGCCTCGTGCTGCGCCAGCCGATCTACGAGAAGGACCGCATCGATCCGGTCGATCCGACACAGGCGCCCAAGCTCGACAAGGAATTGCTGGCGCGCTTTCCCGAAGGCTACCGCCACCTCGCCTACCTGCAGACCAGGATCGGCTACAAGGTCAAACCGAACATGCCCGGCCTCGACGGACCGGTGGTGGCGGCGCTCTACGCCGCCGGCGCGGCCTGGCTCGACGGCAAGGCGCTCGACACGGGCTGGGTGACGATGGGGCTGTAGGGAAGAAGACCAGCGGCTGCGCGCTATTCCGACAACGCCCGCCTCATCCTTGCTGCTGCGCGCGCGCCCGCGCAGCGGCGGTGCGCGCGGCGACGCGGTCGAGCAGCGCGATCATGTCCTCGACCTCCGCGCGCTCGAACCCCTGCGTGATGAACACGATCTTGCTGCGGCGGTCGGCGTCGGGCCAGCGGTCGAGCCAACTGAGGTTGTGCAGGAGATGCTGCGCGCCCTGGATCACGGCGGGACGGTCGGGCTCCTCGGCGACGTTGATGAGCCCTTTCACGCGCAACAGGTTCGGCCCGAGGTTCTGCTGCAGCGCGTCGAGCAAAAGACGCAACGCCTCCCGCGGGATCGGCTGCTCGCGCGTGAAGCAGAACGAGGCGATATCGCGGTCGTGCAGGCCGTGGTGCAGGTGATCGTGGACGTGATCGTGCTCGTGGTCATGCTCGTGGTCGTGCTCGTGGCCGTGGGCGTGATCATGCGCGTGCTCGTAGGCCGCCGCGTTGAGCCAAGCCCGCACGTCGGCTTTCGGATCGGCGGCGTCGAACCCGTCCGCGCGTAGCAGCGCGGCGATGTCGAAGGCGGGATCGTCGATGCGCAGGATGCGCGCGGCAGGATTGAGCCGACGCAGGCGCTCCATCAGTTCCGCCTCGCGCGCCTTGGCGGGATCATGCTCGATCAGATCAAGCTTGGTGATCAGGATGGTGTCCGCGAGCGCAACCTGGCGCACCGACTCCACGTGCTGGTCGAGCGTGCCCGGCCCGTTGACGGCATCGACGGTCGCGACCACCGCGCCGATGCGGTAGAGGCCAGCGAGCGTCGGATCGGACAGGAAGGCCTGGATCACCGGGGCGGGATCGGCGAGGCCCGAGGTCTCGATCACGACGTGATCGAAGCGCGGAATCTCGCCCGCCTCGCGCGCGTGATAGAGCCGGTTGAGGGTCGCGACGAGATCCCCGAACACGGTGCAGCACAGGCAGCCGTTCTCCAGCACCATGATGGTGTCGTCGCTGGTGGCGGCGAGCGCCTGGTCGAGACCGACCTCGCCGAACTCGTTGATCACCACGGCGGTCCTGGCCATCGCCGGATCGCGCAGCACGCGGTTGAGCAGCGTCGTCTTCCCGCTGCCGAGGAAGCCGGTGAGGATGGTGACAGGGGTGTGAGGCGACGGCCGCGCGGTCATGACGGGAATATAGGCGTGGCGAACCGCAGGCGCGAGTTCATGCCGGGCCGGCCCCCGAACACCCGCGCCGGGCATGACGAACCCGGCGCGGCTACCCGCCCGGTCAGAACACCTCGCAGCCCGGCAGGCCGCAGGAGATCAGGCGGTCGGACGGGAAGTTGGTGATGATCTGGCAGCCGTCCTTGGTGACGACCACCTCCTCCTCGATGCGCGCCGCGCCCGAGCCGTCCTCGGCGCCCTTCCAGGTCTCGAGAGCGAACACCATGCCTTCCTTGAGCGGCGTGTTCTGCCCGCTGTAGCGCTTGGAGATGATCGGCCGCTCCCACAGCGAAAGGCCCACGCCGTGGCCGTACTGCAGCAGGAAAGCCTCGGCCTCGTCGCGGTAGCCGAACTCCTGCGCATCCGGCCACACCGAGGCGACCTGGTCGGGCGTGATGCCGGGGCGGATCATGTCGATCGACGCGCTGATCCACTTCGAGGCCGTCTCGTAGGCGTCGATCTGGTACTTGTTCGGCTCGCCGCAGATGAAGGTGCGGTAGTAGCAGGTGCGATAGCCGTTGAACGAGTGCATGATGTCGAGGAACACCATGTCGCCTGGCTGGATGATGCGGTCGGAGAAGGTGTGCGAGTGCGGCCGGCCGCGCGGACCCGACACCGAGTTGACGCACTCGACGCGCTCCGAGCCGAGCCGGAACAGGCGGTCGTGGGCGATGGCGACGAGCTCGTTCTCGCGCGTGCCGGGACGGATGGCGCGGGCGATGTCGACATAGGTCGCATCGACCATGGCGCAGGCCATCTTGAGCAGCTCGATCTCGTCGGCGGTCTTGACCTCGCGCGCATCGAGCAGCGCCTGCTGCCCGTCGACCACCTCGATGCCTTCCTTCTCGAGGGCGCGCAGCATCGGCAACTCCATGATGTCGATGCCGATCGGCTCCTTCTCGATGCCGAAATGCACGAGCGCCTTCTTGATCTGCCTGGCGAAGTCGCCCTGCACGTTCATCTGCGGCGGCAGGCCGCCCTGCATGGTGGAGATCGGCGCCATCACGTTGTCGGCGATCCAGGGCGACGACAGGCGCTTGGCCGGCGGCGCGGGGTCCCACAGGAACGGCGGGCCCTGCACCGGACAGAGCGCGTAGCGCATGAACTTGTCGCGCGCCCATTCGCCGATGTGCGTGCCGGTGAGATAGCGGATGTTGTCGAAGTTGAAGGCGATGACGCCGCCGAGGCCGGCGTGGCGGATGGCGCTCTGCGCGCGGGCGAGGCGCTCGTTGTAGAGGCGCTGGTAGTCGATCCCCTTCTCCCAGTCCTTGGCCATCGTGCCCCAGGACGCGGTGGCTTGCGGTCGGTTGTACTTCATCGTGGTTCCCTGCGAGTTGCGCACGAGGCCCGGCGGGCCGCCCGGCGCAAAAGCTAACGCAATGCCGCGGGCGCGCGAACAGGGATTTTCAACGTGGCTGGATAGCTGCTAGGCAGACAGCAGGCCGGAGGCGCACCGCGCCGTGGCCACGATGTTGCGATGCAGTATGCCGCTGTCGCACGACGGCAGGGGCGTGTGGAGGAAACGATGATTGCAGTGATCGGGGCGACGGGGAACACGGGACGGGCCGTGGTCAAGGAGCTGCAGGCGCTCGGAGAGCAGCCGGTCTGCGTTGTTCGAAATGCGGACAAGGCAAAGGAAATCCTCGGACCGAACGCCAGGCTCGCGGTGGCGGAGCTGACCGACCGCAGCGCGCTCGACAAGGCGCTCGCGGGCGTCACCAGCGTGTTCGTCGTTACCGGCCACAACCCGCAGATGGCCGAGCAGCAGATCAACGTGCAGCACGCGGCGGAAGCGGCCGGCGCCAAGTATCTGGTGCGCGTGTCGGGCGGGCGCGCGGTCGTCGGGCCGAACGTCGAATCGGTGGTCGGGCGCGGACACCACGCGATCGAGGAATCGCTCAAGACGAGCAAGCTCGGCTGGGTGATCCTGCGGCCGGGCCTGTTCATGCAGAACGCGCTCACCCAGGCGGCCTCGATCAAGACCGACGGCAAGATCATCATGCCTTATCCGAAGGACCAGCGCGTGGCGCTCACCGACGTGCGCGACACCGGCGCGGTCGGGGCGCGCATCCTCAAGGACCCGGAAAAGCACGCGGGCAAGACCTACGAGTACACCGGCGCGGCCACCACCTACGGCGAGTTCACGGACGTGATGTCGCAGGTGCTCGGCAAGCCGATCACCTTCGTGAGCACGACGATCGAGCAGGCGGAGCAGGCGATGCGCGCGCGCCAAATGCCGGACTGGCTGATCACGCATGCCCTGTTCATCGCGCGCACGGCGGCGAACGGCGGCTTCGACAACGAGAACATGAAGCCGATCCGCGAGATCGTCGGCCGCGAGCCGATCAGCGCGCGGCAGTTCGTGCAGGACTACAAGGCCGCGTTCGTGTAAGGCCGTTGCGGGCGCAGGCCCGGCCTGCGCCCCACCCTGGTTTCGCTCGCCACCCTCGCGGGCGTCGCGGGGGAAGGATGAGCCTCACGCCGTCATCGCGACGACGACGCAGCAGATCGCCCAGAACACCGGATACTCGTAGCCGCCGATGTTCCACAGCCACTTGCCCTTGCTGTGGCGCCACACCGCCCAGGCGGCGACGAACAGGAACACGGCGACGAGCAGCGCGGCATAGCGCGTGTAGATGCCAAGAATCAGGCCGGTCGAGCCGATGACCTCCACCGTCAGGCTGGAGAACAGCCACAGCTTGGGCGGATGCAGGCGGAATTCCTTGTAGACGCCCAGCATGAACTCGTAGCTCGTCGCCTTCGCGATCAGGTGCGGGATGAGGAACGCGCCGCAGATGATGCGCAGGATGTTGAACCCGTTGGTCAGATCGAAGTTCTGGTAGAGACTGGACACCTGTGCTTCCCCCCGCCGTTGTTCCGTCGTCAACGATAGACGGTTCATCGCGACAGGCAATTGCGATCGAAACGTCGGCACCCCCTCACCCGGATAGCGCGCTTGCGGCGCGCAATCCGACCTCTCCCCGCCGGGGAGAGGTCGCCGTGGGGCACGGCTGCGCCACAGCCCACCTCTCCCCGCCGGGGAGAGGTCGCGCGCGCAGCCCGCGGGTGAGGCGGAGCCGGCGTTCGCCGAACTGCGTGCGCTTGCGGCGTGCTACTCCAGGCCGCTGGCGCGCGCCTGCTCCTTCGCCATCACCGCCCAGTCGTGCTCGGCCTCGCCACGGCCGACGGCGCCGACCAGCCGGTCGCGCCAGACGTTGCCGCTCGGCAGCGGCACGCCGACGGCTTCCGCAGCCGCGAGCGCGAGGTTGGCGTCCTTGAGCCCGAGGATGGCGCGCTGGCCCGCCGGCAGGTAGCGCTCCTCGGCGATGAGCTTGCCATAGACCTTGTAGGCCGGCGCCGCGAACAGGCCGTCGGTCATCACGTCGTAGAAAACCTCAGGCGCGACGGCATACTTGCGCACCAGCGAGAAGCCCTCGCCCATCGCCTCGATGGCGCAGCCGAGCACGAAGTTGTTGGCGATCTTGATGGCCGACGCGGCGGCGGGATCGGTGCCGGCCTCGAACACGCGACGCGCGATCGCCTCGAACAGCGGACGGCAGCGCGAGAGCGCATCCGCGAGCCCCGCGACGACGACACCGGCCTGTCCCGAGGCCACGGCCTCGGGGCGCCCGAGCATGGGGGCGGCGATCAGCAGGTGACCCGCCTGCGCGTGCAGCGCCTTGAGCTCCTGGATGACGGCGACGCTGTGCGTGCCGGCGCAGACATGGATGCCGCCCCGCGGCAGCGACGCCAGGAGACCGCCGTCCTGCTCCACGACGTCGCGCAGCGCGGCATCGTCGGCGAGCATGGTGAACACGGCCTCCCCGTAGCGCGCGGCGTCCGCGATGGAGGGCAGCGCCTTCGCGCCGGCGGCGGCAAGCTCCCGCGCCTTCTCGGGGCTGCGGTTGTAGGCGCCGACGTCATGCCCGGCCTCGAGCATGCGCCGCGTCATCGCCCCGCCCATGCGGCCCAATCCGATGAATCCGACTTTCATGACGATCCTGTCTTTCCGTCAGTGGACGCGAGATGCAGAGCGGTCACGGCGTCATGGCCGGGCTTGTCCCGGCGCGCGCGGGCATGACGACGTGACGACTGTCAGCACAACACCGCGGCATCGTGCGCTACGTGAGCTGGCCGCGCACCCACTCGAGCTCGCGGCAGACGTAGTCGACGATGTCGCCGGTCTTCATGTTGTCGGGCAGCACGTCCCAGGTGTAGGTCTCGATCTCGAGCTGGCGCGAGAGCGGCTTGGCCTTGTGGAACCGCAGCGCGTCCTCGATGGCGAAACGTGTCGTGCGGAACGGGCCGAGTTCCTCGAGGAACACCGGCACGTGGAAGTGCGTGCGCCACTCGCGCGGACCGGGGTTCTTCTCCCAGGCCGCGAAGGCATCCTCGAGATTGAGGAAGCGCGTGAGCTTGCCGTCCTTCTTCTCGATGGTCTGCGTGAGATAGATCGTCTGCGAGTAGCGCTTGAGCGTGTCGACGATGGACTGCGTCACCTCCGGCACGTGCAACGCGGCGGCTTCCTGCAGCTTGAAGATCGGGATGCCGGCATCGACCAGCTTCTGCAGCGAGGCCGTGATGTCCTCGAACTCGACGGCCTGGTGGCAGATGTCGAAGACGATGCCGACATGGCGGCGCAGTGCGACGTGCGCCTCCGAGATCGGCATGTGCGTCATCTTCGCGAGCTTCTCGGCCGACGCGCCGGAATAGACGTGCCTGGTGAAGTACTCGACGGTCTCGTCGGTGGTCTCGAGGAAACAATAGGGCTCGGGCTCGAGCGCCAGCGTGACGGTGCGGCCGGTCTTCGCCTGCAATCCGACGAGGTGCGCGGCGACGCGCAGCACGTGATCGGTGAAGCTCGCGACCACCTCCGGACCGGTTACGCGTGGCTTGAAGCCGAGCGGCGCGCTCTGGATCGAGGGCGCGACGTCCGCCGGCGCCACGTCCGCCAGCACGTCGGCGACGTTCATGGTGTAGGTGGTGCGCTCCTCCGAGCGCCAGTCGGGCTCATAGACCTGCTCCTTCACCGTCGTGCCCTTGAACGCCCCGTAGGGGAAGGCGTTGACGGTGTAGAGGTACATGTTGTTGTCGGCGAGGAACTTCTTGAGCTTGTCGCGCTCGGCCGGGCTCTTCGAAAGCGTCGCCGCGGAGTTGGCCGAGAGGCGCAGCGACACGCCGAAGCGCTGGTTGCGCGCGAAGCGCTCCTTCACCTTCGGCACATAGGTGGTGAGGCTGTTCCACATCTGCGGCCAGTCGTCGCCGGGATGGACGAGCGTCGAGTAGGTCAGATGACCCAAGCCATTGCCGAGATCCATGTGGCGCTCCCTAGGTGTCGTGTCGCTTCGATCCGTCATGGCCGGGCTTGTCCCGGCCATCCACGCCGTTGCTGCCGAAGTCCGGCAAGACGTGGATGCCCGCGACAGGCGTGGGCATGACGCGGTGGATGCTCTTGGCCAGCTCAGTCATCCTGCTAGCCGACGCGTTCAACTTTTTCCGAGGCCGCCGATTTCACGATCGCCTCGGTGACCGCCGCCCCGTGGATCATCTGCTCGATCGGGATCGGATAGGCCGGCCCGCCCTGCGCGGCGCGGGCGAAGGCCTCAAGCGCGGCGCGCGAGATGTCGTAAGGCTCCGCCTGCCACACCTGCGCCTCGCCCTTGACCGGCTGGAACTTGCAGGTGCCGAACAGACGCGTGCGGCGCTCCTCCGAGGAGGCGCCGGCGACGTGGGTGATGCCTTCGAGCCGCACCCAGCCCTTCGAGCCGAACACCTGGAAGCTGAAGCCGGGACCGGTCGCGGTCATGGTGCCGAGATAGCCGGACATGCCTTCCTTCATGCGGAACAGGATCGAGGTGGTGTCGTCCGCTTCGATCTGCACGACGCGGCGGAAGCTCTGGCAGAACACGTGATCGATGTCGCCGCACAGGTCGATCATGCCGTCCATCGCGTGCACGCCCATGGGCGTGAGGCCGCCGCACGGCGTCTCGTCCCTGTCGGCGCGCCAGTGCGCCTGCGTCAGCGCCAGCGCGTTGGGGAACGTCATGGTCGCTTCGACATGCAGGATGGTGCCGAGATCGCCGCTGCGGATGCGCTCGCGCAGCTTGGTCATCTCCGGGTGGAAGCGGCGGGCGTAGCCGAGCCCGAGCGTGACGCCGGCCTTGCGCACGGCCGCGACCGCGTCCTCGGCCTCGGCCTTGGTGAGCGCGAACGGCTTCTCGCAGAACACGTGCTTGCCGGCCTTGGCCGCGGCGATCACCTGCTCGGCGTGGACCGAATGCGGCGTCGTCAGGATCACTGCGTCGATCTGCGGATCGGCGAGCAGCGCCGCGTAATCCTTCGCGAGCCTGAAGGTCTTCTGTTTGGCGAAGGCCTCGATCTCGGGCGAGACCGTGCGGGTCGCGCCGGCGGTGACGCGCAGGACGTCGCTGCCCTCGCTCGACTCCACCAAGGTCTTGCCCCACCAGCCGAGGCCGACGATTGCCGCCCTGATCATCACGCTACTCCCGACTCGCCACGCTTCAGCCGTGCATCGCCACGACGCCGCAGCAGATGGCCCAGAATACGCAATATTCGGCGCCGCCGATATTCCACAGCCACTTGCCGCCGGTGACGCGGTAGACCGCGACCGCCGCCACCATCAGGTGGATGAAGGCCACGACGCCCACGATGGTGGGATAAAGGTTGAAAATGAACCCGATGGCCAGCAGCGTTTCGACGACGCAGGCGGTGTACATCCAGGCCGCCGGCGGCTTGAAGTTCGCCGCCTTGAAGAACCCGAGCGCCTCGGGGACGAAGAACTTGGCGTAGATGTGCGGAATGAAGAACAGCCCGCAGATCAGCCGCAGGATGTTGTATCCGTCGGTCGGATCGAATGCCTGCCAGTAGCCCGACATGTGTGGTTTCCCCCCATTTCGGGCGCAAGGATAATCATGTTCCGCGGCGGATGACCACTGCCGCCCACCTCGCGAGCGTGCGGCGCGGCTCAGGCCGCGCCCAGCTCCTTGCGCACGATCCGGGTGCCGTCGACCATGGCCTTCATCTTGCCGAAGGCGATGTCGCGCGGCAGGTACTTCATGCCGCAATCGGGCGCGATCACCAGGCGCTCGGCGGGCACATATTTCATCGCCGCCCGGATGCGGTCGGCGATCGCCTCCGGCGCCTCGATCTTCATGTCGCCGAGGTTGAGGACGCCCATGATCACCGTCTTGGTGGGCAGGCTCTTGAGATCGGCGAGGTCGAGCTTCGGCTCCGCCGTCTCAATGGAGATCTGGTCGGTCTTGGTTCCTTCCAACTCGGACAGGAACTCGTATTTCGACGGCTTGTTCTTCACCACATGGGCGTAGCCGAGGCAGAGGTGCACCGCGATCCGGCACGAGCTGCGCGGCTTGGTGCCCTCGATGGCGCGGTCGAGCGCCTTGAGTCCGAACGCGCGCGCCTTGTCCGCGAACGAGACCATCCACGGCTCGTCGAGCTGCACCACGTCCGCGCCGGCGGCGAAAAGATCCCTGATCTCCTCGTTGACCACCTCGGCGTAGGCATAGGCCAGCGCTTCCTGATCCTTGTAGAACTCGTCCTGCGTCTGCATGGCCATGGTGAACGGGCCGGGCAGCGTCACCTTCACCATGCGGTCGGTGTTGGCGCGCACGACCTTCACGGCGTGCACCTCCACCGGCTGCTTTCGCCTGAGCTTGGCATAGACGCGCGGCACGGGAATCACCTTGCCGAAGCGGTTCGGCATCTGCCCGGGCTTGTCGAGGTCGACGCCCTCGATCGCGGTGCCGAAATGGTTGGAGTAGCTCTCGCGGGCCTGCTCGCCGTCGGAGATGATGTCGAGACCGGCGCGCTCCTGGTCATGCACCGCCAGCACGATGGCGTCGTCCTGCGCCTGGCGGCGCAGCTCGGGCGGCACGCGCCAGAGATGATCGGCGCGCACGCGCACCACGGACTTGATGAGCTCCGGCCGGTCGATCAGCCATTCGGGCTGCGGATAGGAACCAACGAGACTGGTCGGCAGCAGGACATTCGCTTGGGCCACGCATTCACTCCCGGATTGTTATGTCGCCGGAGCCCGCGCTCTCGCCGATCGCATCCGATGGTTCTGCGCCCCCTCACCCGGCTCGCTGCGCGCGCCGACCTTTCCCCAGTGGGGAGAGTGCGGGTCAGGGGGTGCAGACCTGTCGATCGTGATCGGGAGACAGGAGCACCGCTGACACCATTGTCACGACCCGTCGAACGCAGCGCAAGTGACCGCCGCGCATGCGGTGCAGTCGCGCAGGTCACGCGCGCGCGAGCAGTTCGTCGATCCAACGCGCCACCGCGACGGCGTCGGCGTCGCGATCGGCGAAGCCGACCACCTGCAGCCCGAGTGGGAGGCTTTCCGCCCACAATCGCGGCAGCGACAGCGCGGGCACGCCGAGCAGCGAGGCCGGCACCGCGAACTGCGGATTGCCGGTGGACTGCAGCCCGATGGGCGCGGCCCCCGTGGCGCTCAGCGTGATGCAGGCGTCGCAGTCGGACGCGAGCTCGCCATAGGCGGAGCGGATGGCGTCGCGGTGCAGCAACGCGGTGCGGTGCTCCGCCAGCGTCATCGGCGCGCTCTGCTCCATGCGGCCGCGCACATGCGGCGAGAGCTGCGCGCTGTCGCGCTCGGCGAGCGTGCGGAAGAACCAGCGCATCTCCCAGTCGTTGATGCGCATCGACAGATCGAACGACTGGGCGATGTCGGGCTCGATGGCATCGACGATGGCGTTGTTGCGGCGGGTGAGGATCTCGACGCCCGCGTCGGCCATGCGCCCCGCCGCCCCATGCAGCGCGGCCTTCGCCTCCTCGCTCGCATCGGCCCATCCTGCGGTCTCCAGCATGGCGAGGCGGCGCGGCTTGCGCGCGGCGGGCAGCGCGCCGGGACCGGCAAGGCCCGGCCAGCCGGGATCGCCGCCGGCGCGGTCGGCGATCTCGTGCGCCACCTGCCAGGTGTCGGCGAGCGAGGCGGCAAGGATGCCGGTGCAGCTCTGGCTCTGCGGATCGTGGCTGCCGGTGCGGTTGAGGGCGTGGGCGGTCGGCTTGAAGCCGTAGATGCCGCAGAAGCTGGCGGGCCGGATGACGGAGCCGATCACCTGGGTGCCGAGGCCGGCGCTGACGATGCCGGCGGCGACCGCCGCCGCCGAGCCGCTGCTCGAGCCGCCGGGCGTGCGGGCCGTGTCCCACGGGTTGCGCGTGCCGCGCGGGAACGACATGGCGAACTCGGTGGTGACGGTCTTGCCGACGACCACCGCGCCGGCGGCGCGCAGGGCGGCGACCGAAGCGGCGTCCTTGTGCGAATGCCAGCCCGCGAACAGCGGCGAGCCGAACTGGGTCGGCATGTCGACGGTCTCGATCACGTCCTTGATGCCGATCGGCATGCCGTCGATGGACGAGAGCGGCCGGCCGTTGCGCCAGCGCTCGGCCGCGCGGTCGGCGGCGGCACGCGCGCCCGCGACGTCGAGGGTGACGAAGGCGCCGATGCGCGGCTCCCACAGATCGAGTGCCGCGAGGCAGCGCTCGAGGAAGCGGCGCGGATCGTCTGCCCCGCTGCGGAACGCCTGCGTCACGGCGAGGAACGGCTGCGGCGTGGGCTTCGTCTCGCTCACGGTTTCCATCGCGGGCTCCGGTCCTCGGTTGCTCCGCCACTCTAACGCAGCGAAGCGCGAACCGTCAGCGCTTTGTCTGGTCGCTCACCGCGGGCGGGCGCTGATCCGGCTCCGGGCGCGCGAGCAGCGCGCCGAGCATCGCTGACCAAAGGCTGGGCAGTTCGTGCTCGCGGAACGGCACCGGACGGCACAGGCTCATGGTGGCGAGGCCGAGCCGGCTCATGCGCTGCGCGGCATAGACCGAGCCCGCCGTGCTGGCGGCGAGCCGCTCGGCGACGGCGCCGCCGAGGTGGGTTGCGATGGCGGCGCCGGCGAGATCGACCGCGCCGAGCTTGCCGGCTTCCACCACCAGCCGCCGCAGCAGGTGCACGGTGGCGGCGGCATTGGGGCGGTGGCCGTAGCAGGCGGCGACATCGCGCACCAGGCGGATGCTGGCGGCGAGGAAGAACAGCGCGTCGGTGAGCGCGGTCGGGCTGATGGCGGTGATGCCGAAGGCGCGCACGCCGGCGCGGCGCACGATCGCTTCCGCGCGGCGGTCGAGCGGCTCCATCACGGTCTGCGCGAAGATCTCGAGTTGCTGCGCGGGCGAATGATGGCGCTGCACCTTGCGCTGGAACGCCTCGATTGCGGCCGTGGTGGCGCGGTCGCGCGGGATCACGGCGATCACCTTGCGGATCGCGTCGTGCATCGCGGCGCTGCGCGTGTCGGGCGGCGGGCCGAGCGCGGCGAAGCGCTGCTGGCAGGTCTCGACCGACTTGAGCGCGAGGAAGCTCCTGACCTCGCGCGCGATGATGAGGCCGGCGCCGCCGATGGCGGCGGCCGCCGCCGCGCTGGCGAGCCAGCCGAGGCCGTTGCCGTAGGCGAAGGCCGAGGTGATCCACAGATAGAGGTCGATGCCGAGCCAGCCGGCGACGCCGGCGCCGAGCGCCGTGAGCGCGACACGCATCGTGCGGCTGCGGCGGCGCACCTGGCTGGGTACGGCGAGCGCGGTCGCAGGCTGCGGCGGCGCGGTCACGATGCGGCCGGTCTCCCCGGTCGCGATGACGCGCGGCCCGGACGGCGCGCCGGAGCGCAAGGCCGCGTCCTGCTCCATCGCCGTGACGCGCGGATGCAGGATGTCGCCGGGTCGTTCGGGCGATGGGTTGCTCATCGCAGGCGGTCTCCGATCAGGTACTGGAGCGCGACATCGAGGTTGATGTGGGCGATGCCGTCGACGGGCGAGACGTCGATCACCGGCGGCTCGAACACGGGAATATTGAGGAACGGCTGGCCCCACGCCTCCGGCCGCGGCGGTCGCGCCGGCACGTTGCCGACGAAGAACTTTGCGCGCGTTTCGCTGCCGACCGGCTTGCCGACGACGACCTGCACGCGCTGGCCGTCGATCTCCTGGGTGTCCTCGTCGGTCGAGATCACCGAGGCGAGCGCGGTGACGTCGAGCGCGGCATTGGCGCTGCGCACGTCGAGGGCCGGCAGCGCCACCATGTTGCGCAGCAGGGCGGCGAGATGGTCGCGCTGCACCTCGGGCACATGGTCGGCCTTGGTGGCGGCGAACAGCGCCTTCTCGATGCGCGCGCCGCGCAGCAGCCGCGCAATGATGCCGCTGCGGCCATAGCGGAAGCTCTCGAGGATGGCGTCGAGCGCGCGGCGCATGTCGTCGAACGCCTCGCGCCCCGCGAGCAGTGCGCCGAGCACGTCGACCAGCACGATTTGCCGCGAATAGTTGCGGAAGTGCTCGGTATAGAACGGCTTCACCACCTCGCTCTTGTAGGCCTCAAAGCGCTGCTCCATCAGCGCGCCGAGCGTGCCTCCCGCCATGCGCTGCGCGCCCGCCGGCAGGTCGAGCGGGGCGAACCACATGAACGAGAAGCGCTCGAGCGCGGTGGCGTCGATGAAGCGTCCGGGCTGCAGGAACGCGAGGCCGTGCTTGTCGCGTGCGGCGCGCAGCATGTCGCGGTAGAGCTCGTGCGCGCGGCGGGCGTCCTCATCGCGCGCCGGCGCGTCGTGCGGATGGTCGGCGAGGAAGGCGAGGAAGTCGTGCGCGATCTGCGCGCGCGGCTCGCGGGCGCAGAGCGCCAGCATGGCGCGCGACCAGTCGGCATAGCTCTGGGTCAGCAGCGGCAGGTCGAGCAACCATTCGCCGGGATAGTCGATGATGCGCAGCTTGAGGGTGGCGACGCCGTCGCCGACCTGGCGCAGCAGGAAGCCGAGCGCGCCCGCGGGCACGAAGCGGACGTCGATCTCGATCTCGCTGATGTCGACCGTGCGGTCGGGCCAGTCGGCGCGCGTCGCCATGCGCTCGATGTTCTGCTCGTAGGGAAAGCGCGGCAGCCGTCCGGACTTGCCGCCCAGCCGCGCGGCCACCAGCCGGCCCTCGCCGACCACGTCGAGCAGCGGCATCCGGTGCGGCTGATGCAGCGCGCTGAGCAGGTTGTGCACGAGGCTGGTGATGAAGACGGTCTTGCCGGCGCGGCTCACGCCGGTGACCGCGAGATTGACGGTCGAGCCCCTGGCGAGCTCGGCCAGATCCCCGCCGGGGATCCAGTCGGACAGCACCGCGCCCATGCGGTCGATCGTCGACATTCCGCTTCCTTCCCGCGCGCGGCGGCCGGCGCCCTCGCCGGCCCTCGCGCCGGCTCACTATATAGGCAGGCAGCGGGTCGGCTCCCACTGCCCACGGCGAGGATCTGCCGCACGGCCGCCAACCGCATCATGGCAGGCGTCAGGGGGGCGCACTGGCGGTTTCGCGGTTCCGATTGTATGCATGGGCGGCCATTCCAACGGGACAGTCATGCAATATCGCAAACTCGGAAGCTCGGACCTCACGCTCTCGGTGCTCGGCCTCGGCTGCAACAATTTCGGCGGCCGCGCGGACCTCGAGACCACGCGCCGCGTGGTGCATCACGCCATCGACGCCGGCATCAACCATTTCGACACGGCCGACATCTACGGCGGCGAAGGCAAATCGGAAGAGTTCCTGGGCGCGGCGCTGGGCCCGCGCCGCAAGGAGATCATCCTCGCCACCAAGTTCGGCCTGCCGTTCGATGCCGCGGGCACCATGAAGGGCGCCTCGCGCAAGTACATCATGACGGCGGTCGAAGGCAGCCTGAAGCGGCTCAAGACCGATTACATCGACATCTACTATCAGCATAAGCCCGACCCGAGCGTGCCGATCGAGGAGACGCTGCGCGCGCTCGACGACCTCGTGAAGCAGGGCAAGGTGCGGGTGATCGCCAACTCGAACTTCGACGAGCACCAGATCGCGGAGGCCGACACGACGGCGAAGTCGCTCGGCACGGCGCGCTTCATCGCGGCGCAGGACGAACTCAGCCTGATCAAGCGCGGCACCGAGCGCGAGCGGCTGCCGGCGATGGAGAAGCACGGGCTGGCGTTCATCCCGTATTTCCCCCTCGCGAGCGGGCTGTTGACGGGCAAGTACAGGCGCAACGCGCCGACGCCGGAAGGCACGCGCCTCGCCGGCAAGAACCGCCTGTCCGACGTGTTCTGGAACGAGACCAACCTCGAGCTCACCTACAAGATCGGTGACTTCTGCGCGGCCAAGGGCCTCAACATGCTCGACGTCGCCTTCGCCTGGCTGCTGGCCAAGCCAATCGTCACCAGCGTGATCGCGGGCGCGGTCAAGACCGAGCAGATCGACGCCAACGCGAAGGCGACGGACTTCAAGCTGGGCGCGGCCGACCTTGCCGAGCTCGACAGGATCACGGCAGGCGCACTGGCCTCGCAGCCGCATTAGGGCTGCGCTCGCTCGAACGGGGAGCCGACCGATGACCTTTCGCAGATCGCTCCGGCTGGCGGCGGTGCTCGCCGCCCTCGCCTTCTCCAGCGGCACGGCGCTCGCCGCCGTGCCGTGCCGAACGTCGGGCCCGTTCGAGCGCTGGCTCGAGGGCTTCAAGCAGGAGGCGCTGGCCAAGGGCGTGTCGCGCAACGCCCTGGCCCAGGCGGCGCCCTACCTCGTCTATGACCAGCGCATCATCAACATCGACCGCGGGCAGCGGGTCTTCTCGCAGACCTTCACCGAGTTCGCGGGGCGCATGGTGTCCGCCGGGCGCGTCAGCCAGGGCAAGGCGCATCTCAAGAAGCACGCCGCCGTGTTCGCCCGCGCGGAGCAGCAGTACGGCGTGCCGCCGGCGGTGATCGCGGGGTTCTGGGGACTGGAGAGCGACTTCGGCGCGTTCATGGGCAAGGAGAACGCGATCCGGTCGATCACCAGCCTCGCCTACGACTGCCGCCGCGCCGAGATGTTCCGCGGCCATCTGATCGACGCGCTGCGCCTGATCGACCGCGGCGACCTCGCGCCGACCGAGATGATCGGCGCCTGGGCGGGCGAGCTCGGCCAGACCCAGATGATGCCGAGCGAATACATGAAGTTCGCCGTCGATTACGACGGCGACGGCCACCGCAACCTGCTGCGCAGCCCGGCCGACGTGATCGGCTCCAGCGCGAACTACCTCGCGCATCTCGGCTGGAAGCGCGGCGCGCCGTGGCTGCAGGAGGTGCGCGTTCCGCAGACCCTGCCGTGGAAGGAAAGCGGGCTCGACGTGAAGCATCCGCGCGGCCAGTGGGCCAAGTGGGGCGTCGTGCTCGCGGACGGCCGCGCCCTGCCGAACGACGCACTGCCGGCCTCCCTGCTGCTGCCCATGGGCCGGCACGGCCCGGCGTTCCTCGTCTACGACAACTTCCAGGTCTACCTGACCTGGAACAACTCGCTGATCTACTCGGCCACCGCCGCTTACTACGCCACGCGCATCGCCGGCGCAGGACCGATGCGCAAGCCGACGGCGCCGATCGCTCCCGTGACGATGGAAATGACGCGCGAGCTGCAGCAGATCCTCACGCGTCTCGGCCACGACGTCGGCGGCGTCGACGGCAAGCTCGGCATGGGCACGCGGCAGGCGGTGAAGACGATGCAGGTGAAGCTCGGGCTGCCGGCCGACTCCTATCCGACACCGGAGCTGCTGGAGCGGCTGCGCCAGACGCGGTGACGCGGCGGGTCGCGTAAGCTCGTCATCGCGAGGAGCGAAGCGACGAAGCCCTCCTCGCAATGACGGCGCGCGCTATGCCATCGTGTTGCTGATGGTGCCGATCTCGGCGATCTCCATCTTCACGACGTCGCCGGCCTTGAGGAACTCGCCCTTGCCCGCGCCGACGCCCGCCGGCGTGCCGGTCATGATGAGGTCGCCGGGGTGGAGCGTGATGCCGCTCGACAGGTGCGCGATCTGCTCGGCGATGTTGAAGATCATCTTGCCCGAGTTGGAGTTCTGCTTGATCGCGTCGTTGACCCACAGCTTCATCGCGAGGTTGCTCGGATTGGAGATGTAGGCGGCCGGCGTGATCCACGGTCCGAGCGGGCACGAGCCGTCGAAGCTCTTGTGGCGCGTCCAGTCGGCGCGGAACGGGGAGCCCTCCGGGACGGGCGGGCGGAAACCCTGGTCGCGCGCGGAGAGATCGTTGCCCACGGTGTAGCCCGCGACGCAGCTCAGCGCATTGTCGAGGGTGAGGTCGCGCGCCTTGCGCCCGATCACGACCACGAGCTCGATCTCCCAGTCCATGCGCTTCGAGTATTTCGAGATCTGCACGGTGGCGCCGGGATCGGTCACCGCGTGCGAGGACTTGATGAAGAACCACGGCTTGAGGCCGAGCTCGTGCGGATCGGGCTCGGGCGGCTTGCCCGCCGCCTTCCACATTTCCTCGGAGTGGTCCTGATAGTTGGCACCGGCGCAGTAGATCGCGCCCGGCCGCAGCACCGGGGCGCGCAGCCTCGCCTGCCCCACCGGCTGGCCCTGCCCCTTCGGCGACTTCGCCGCGGCATCGAGAGCGGCGTGCGCGGCGTCCCAATCGTCGAGGACGTCCTGGGTGCTGACGTAGGTCGCCCGGCCGGTGAGCGCCGCCACATCGTAGATCTTGTCGTCGATGACCGCGCCCGCCCGCGGCCCCTGCGGCGATTGGTACGTCGCCAGCTTGTATCCGGCCATGCATTCCTCCCTTATTGAACGGCGAAAGGGAGTTATCGCATTTTTGCAATGCTGCCTACTGGCGCGCCATGCAAAGCACGAATACGGCTATAGTAACGGGTGGGAGGAGACGATGATCAAGGCGCGCAGGATTGGACATGCCGTGTTCGAGACGACGGATCTCGAGCGGCTGAGCGACCATTACACCGAATATGTCGGGCTGACGGTTGCCGCGCGCGAGCGCGACCGCGTGTTCCTGGCGAGCCAGCTCGGGCATCTCGCGCTCGAGCTGCGGCGCGGCTCCAGCGCCGGCTGCCGCAAACTGTCGTTCGAGATCACGCCCGGCACCGACCTCGGCGACGTCGCCGCCGAGCTCGCCAAGCACGGCATCCGCAGCGAGCGCGGCAACGACCCGGCGCCCGGCATCGCCAACGTGCTCACCTTCGAGGATCCCAAGGGGACGCAGGTCGAGCTGTTCACGTCATGGAGCACGCTCAAGGGCGAGGAGCCGGCCAAGGGCATCCCGGTGGTGAAGCTCGGCCACGTCGCGTATTTCGTGCCGGACCTGCAGAAGGTCATCGACTTCTACGCCGACGTGCTTGGCTTCCGCATCTCCGACTGGATCGGCGACTATTTCGTCTTCATGCGCTGCAACCCGGACCACCACACGGTCAACTTCTTCCGCGGCGAAGAGGCGCGCATGCACCACATCGCGTTCGAGCTCGCCGACTGGAACCAGATGAAGACCGCCTGCGACCTCCTCGCCAGGCGCAAGATCGAGCTGGCCTGGGGCCCGGTGCGGCACGGCCCGGGCCACAACATCTCGATCTATTACCGCGAGCCGGACGATCAGATCGTCGAGCTGTTCACCGACCTCGACCACATGGTCGACGAGGAGCTCGGCTACTTCGAGCCGCGGCCGTGGCATCGCGACAATCCGCAGCGGCCGAAGGTGTGGGACCCGGGCCCGACCGCCAACATCTGGGGTCTGCCGCCGACGCCCGACTTCACGCGGGGCAGGTAGTCCGCGCGCGCCGTTGCGCCGGCCGCAGCGAGGCGCGAAGATCAACGACAAAGGGTGCCGGAACAATCGGGAGAACGCCGCAACATGGTCGAGAAGCTCGTCGGCAAAGCCTCGGAGTTCAAGGACGGCGACCGCCGCATCGTCTTCGTCGGCGACCGGGAGATCGGCGTCTTCCGCGACAAGGGCGAGTTCTTCGCCTACAGCAACACCTGCCTGCACCAGGGCGGCCCCGCCTGCGAAGGGCTGATCATCGCCAAGGTCGAGGAGCGGCTGCGGCCCGACAAGACCTCGGCCGGACTCTACTTCTCCGATACCGAGACGCATTTCGTCTGCCCGTGGCATGGCTACGAATACGACCTGCGCACCGGCGAGCTGGTAGGCGACCGCAAGCAGAAGCTGCGGCGCTACGATGTCGTGCAGAAAGGGGACGAGGTCTATGTCGTCGCCTAAGCGCGCGGCGCGGCCCGCTGCTGCCGCGCGCGCGAAAGCGCCGGTGAAGACCACCGCGTCGACGCCGCATGCGGGCGACGACGTCTCCGCGCAGGCGCGCGCCCTCGCCGCCGCGCTCGAGCGCGCGCTCGCCGACGGCGACGTCGATGCGCTCGCGCCCGATGCGCTGCAGGAACTGATGGCGGCGCTGTGCAAGACCTATTCCGCGCAGGTGGAAGCCGGGCGCGACCTGCTGCCGCTGCGCGGCCAGACCAGCGTGAGCAGCACGGACGTCATGACCTCCGCCAGCGGCCTCCTGAAGGCGGCCAACCTGGCGGTGTTCGAACTGGGCATGTGGCAGAGCTGGACCGGGCGCTGAGCGCATCCGCAAAGGCCAGGGAGGGAACGATGGATCTGATCGCGGACCGCGGGCGGCGCGTGTCGGTCGACGAGCTGAACACGACGCAACTCCTGGCGCACGCGCGCAAGCAGGCAGACCGGCGCAAGCTCGACGACGTGCTGATCGTCGACGTCGATGCGCACCACTACGAGCACGAGCACATGCACGAGATCCTCCCGTTCATGGAGAACGACGTGCTGCGCCAGCTCTCGATGACCGGCCGCGGCGGCACCAAGGGCGCGAACATCCTGCCGCAGGTGATCGGCTATCAGGACATGGGCGGGCGGGTGACGCGCTATCCGCTGCGCGGATCGGAGAAGACCGACCACAAGGTGCGCGACGTGCAGCTCGGGCACCGCTGGATGGACGCGATGAGCGTCGACTACTCGTGCCTGTTCCCCACCGGCATGCTCTCGGTCGGCTCGCATCCGCAGAAGGAGATGGAGTTCGAGCTGTGCTGGGCCTACAACCGCTGGCTCACGGAAAAGGTGCTGCCGGAGTCGGACGGACGCTTCTTCTCGATGCTGTGCCTGCCGATCTCGGACGCGGACGGCTCGCTGCGCATGGTGGAGGAGTTCGGCCACCGCAAGGGCGTGACCGGCTTCATGATCACCACCGTGCGCACGCTGCCGGTGCACGACAACTCGCTGATGAAGACCTATCGCGCGATCGAAGAGCGCGGGCTGGCGCTCGCGTTCCACTCCGGCGTGAACTGGGGCGAGAACGTGTTCAAGGGCTGCAACCGCTTCATCTCGGTGCACGCGCTCGGCTTCACGTTCTACAACATTCTCCACTGCACCAACTGGGTGATCAACGGCATGGGCGAGCGCTTCCCCAAGCTGCCGGTGATCTGGGTGGAGGCGGGCCTCGCCTGGGTGCCGTTCCTGATGCAGCGGCTCGACCACGAATACATGCTGCGCACGTCGGAAGCGCCGCTGCTCAAGAAGAAGCCCTCCGACTACATGCGCGACATGTACTATTCGACGCAGCCGATGGAAGTGCAGGACATGGGGGCGCTCGAGTGCACGTTCCGCATGATCAACGCGGAGACGCAGCTCCTCTATTCATCGGACTATCCGCACTGGGACTTCGACCTCCCGACGGTGATCTGGGACCTGCCGTTCCTCTCCGAAAAGGCCAAGCACAACATCCTCGGGGGCACCGCGGCCCGCCTGATGAAGCTGCCGCCGCGCACCGACAAGCAGCGCGAGAACCTCAAGCGCTTCGGCAATCTCGCGGCGTGACCTGACGTTCAAGCGCGCTTGCGCGCGCCGCGGCCCGCAGCTGCCACGCGGCGCGCGACCTCGCGGGTGGAGGGAATACGGCGCTGCCCGTCCAGCCCGGCGAGCTCGTCGGCGGCGAGGTTCTCGATCATCGCCAGCAGCGTGCGGCGGGTGGCGGCGACATCCGCCGCCGCGATGCCGCGCACGGCGATTTCGTTGACCGCCTCGGCGAGCGGCACGAGCGCGCGCTTCAGCGCGCGCCCCTTGGGCGTGAGGAACACGTAGACCTTCTTGCGGCTGTCGGGCAATTGCCGGCGCACCACGTAGCCGAGCTTCTCCATCGCCTTGAGCGCGGAGAATGTCGTCGGCTCCATCAGGCCGGCCTGCACGCTGAGCTCGCGCTGCGTGAGGCCGTCGCGCTCCCACAGGATGCGCAGGAACACCCAGTGTCCGAACGAGACCGAATGGTCGGCGAGGCGCATCTGCAGCGCCCGTACGAGGCCGCGCGTCGCGTCCTTGACGAGGTGCGCCAGGCGGTCATTGGGCACGGCCTCGCGCCAGTGGCGCAGGATGGCGTCCGTAGCCGGCTTTGCGTCCTTGTCCGCGCGCATGGGCCCTCTCGACCGGCCGGGCCGGATCGGCTAGCATTTATCTTAGAGAGCTAAGAATATGCCAGGGCCGGCGTGCGTGGTCCACCGCCGACGCGCCGCCCGGGAGGAACAAGATGCTGACGGCCGAGGAGAACGACCTCTTGTGCCGCGTCGAGAACGGCGCGCCCATGGGCGAGCTGATGCGGCGGCACTGGGTGCCGGCGTGCCTGTCCGAGGAGGTGAGCCAGCCGGACGGAACGCCGGTGCGCATCCGCGCGCTCGGTGAGGACCTCGTCGCCTTCCGCGATACGAACGGGCGGCTCGGCGTGCTCGACGAGCACTGCCCGCACCGGCGCGCCTCGCTCGCGCTCGGGCGCAACGAGGACTGCGGGCTGCGCTGCCTCTACCACGGTTGGAAGATCGACGTGGACGGCAACGTTCTCGAGATGGCGTCCGAGCCGCCGGGCACGCGCATGACCGAGAAGATCAAGCACAAGGCCTATCCGGTGCACGAGGCCGGCGGCTTCGTGTGGATCTACATGGGACCGGCCGAGACGATGCCCGAGTTCGAGGCGCCGGCCTTCGCGCCGACGCCACAGGCCAGGGTGTCGATCCTCAAGATCCACGTGCCGTGCAACTGGGCCCAGATCCTCGAGGGGCAGATCGACTCGGCGCATTCCTCGAGCCTGCACTCGTCCGACATGGTGCCCGCGAACGTCGATGCCGCCAAAGCAACCGAGGTCAACTGGCTGCGTCCGTCGACCGACAAGGCGCCGCGCATGCAGTGCGAGAACACGAGCTACGGCTTCCGTTACGCGGCGATCCGCAAGCCGATCCACAATCCCGACACCAGCGACTACGTGCGCATCACCGTCTATGTCGCGCCGTTCACCTGCCTGATCCCACCCAACAATGCCTACAACGTCGCGAGCGTGATCGTGCCGGCGGACGATCTCAATACCGTGTTCTACTTCCTGGCCTGGACCGACGGCAGCAAGCCCGGCGTCGACCAGGAGGCGTGGCGGCGCTTCAACGCGGCGCAGGTCGGCATCGACCTCACCGCCGACTTCCGCAACACTCGCACGCGCGAGAACAACTACCTGCAGGACCGCAAGGCGATGAAGCTCGGCGACTTCACGGGCATCCGCGGCATCCCCAACCAGGATATCGCGATGTGGGAAAGCATGGGCCGCATCGCCGACCGCACCAAGGACTGGCTCGGCACCAGCGACATCGCCGTGGCGCGGTTCCGCCGGCTGATGGTCGACGCGGCGCGCGCGATGCGCGACGAGGGCCGCGCGCTGGGGCGGACGCAGCCGCATGTTCCGCAGGCCAGCATCTCATCCTTCGAGGGAATCGTGCCCAAGACCACGGACTGGCGCAGGTTGGGCGGCGCCACCGCCACGGCACAGATGACCGCGGCGGAATAATTGAATGCAACCGCACGCGCACAAAGCGCGGCGGCCATAACCAGAGGGAGGACTCCATGCGTTCACACATCTTTGCGCGCGCACTGCTCGTCGCCGGCGCGCTCGCGCTGTCGGCGGGCGACCTTGCGGCCCAGGACACGCTCAAGCTGACCGTCGGTCAGCGCGGCAACTGGGACACCGCCGTCTCCGAAGTCGGCCAGCGCGCCGGCATCTTCAAGAAGCACGGGCTGCAGCTCGAGATCGTCTACACTCAGGGCTCCGGCGAGACGCAGCAGCCGGTGGTCGCCGGCAGTGTCGACATCGGCGTCGCGGTCGGCATCATGGGCGCGCTCAGCTTCTATTCGAAAGGCGCGCCGGTGCGCATCATCGGCGCCGAGACCACCGGCGCCTCCGATCTCTACTGGTATGTGAAGTCGGACTCGCCGATCAAGTCGCTCAAGGACACCGCCGGCAAGACGATCGCCTATTCCACCAACGGCTCGTCGACGCACGGCATCGTCACCGCGTTCATGAAGCAGTACAACCTCACGGCCAAGCCGACCGCCACGGGCAGCCCGTCGTCGACGCTGACGCAGGTGATGTCGGGCCAGGTCGATGTCGGCTGGTCGGCGCCGCCGTTCGGCCTCGACCAGCTCGATAAGAAGGACATCCGCGTCATCGCAAGCGGCAACGACGCGGAAGTCTTCAAGGGCCAGACCGTGCGCGTGCTGATCGCCAACGCGCAGGCGCTCGCGTCCAAGAAGGACGCGTTCAACCGCTACATGAAGGCATATCGCGAGACGGTGAACTACATGTACACCAATCCCGAGGCGCTGAAGGTCTATGCGGAATTCGTCGGCATCCCGGTGGAGAAGGCCAAGCGCACGCGCGACGGGTTCTTCCCGCGCGCGGCGATCGAACCCGACAAGATCGTCGGCCTCGACACCATCGTGAACGACGCCGTGGCGCTCAAGTACACGGCCAAGCCGCTGAGCAAGGAGCAGCTCGCGGAGCTGATCCAGATTCCGGCGCGGTGAGTACGCCGTGTTGCGAGGAGACGAGCGACCAGGCGATCCGGAACCGCCAGCCAGCGCTGGATCGCGTCGTTGCTGCGCTCCTCGCAGTGACGGCGGAGACGCCTTGCCGCGTCACTGCGCGCGGAACTTTGCGAACACGAGGTCCGGCGCGCTGGTGTTGTGGCGCGACGGACGCGTACGGCCGGCCCACAGCTCGCGCGCACGCGCCCGGGTGAAGCGCATCACCGGCGCGGACTGACGCCGCCCGTCGGCACGGCGCCACGCGAGCCGCGACACGTCGGCATTGTCGTCGGTCACGTACATCGAGCGCAGCGCGGCGAACGGGCCTTGCGCCACTGCTTGCGAGAGCGCGATGTCAAGTGCGATGCGCCGCTCATCCAGCGCGGCGATCTTCAGCACGGCCGCGCCGCCGCGCGCGAAGACGAGCCGGAAGGTGGCCCTGTCCGGGTCGAACGCGATCGACGCAAGGCCGACGAACGGCCGCTGCTGCTCCTCGATCGGACCGATCAGGAACGAGGAGCCGTAGGCGGTCGGGAGCGTCGGATCGACGGTCCAGCCGAGGCGCAGCGGCGCCAGCGGCCGGGCGCGCCAGTAGCCGTCGGCCGGATAGAGCACCAGCACCTCCTCGTCGCGCACGCGGCCGCGCGTCCAGAGCTGCAGCAGATGCAGGCCGGTTTCCACGCGCGCACCCACGCGCACCGGCACGTCGCCGGCGCGCCAGAAGCTCGGATAGGCGAAGCCGCGCAGCTGCCAGCGGCCGCCGTCATGCAGCACGACCTGGCGCGGCGCGGCGCGATGCACGGAGTCGCCCGACATGTCGCAGGTGGAGAAATCCGGCGCCATGTTGTCGTCGTTGAGCCGCCTGAGATAGGCAGGATGCGCCGCCTCGATGCGCAGCCTGCGTGCGCGCGGCGAGACGAGCTTGACGTAGACGTTGTCCTGCTCGGCGCAGGACGTGGGCACGCTGGCGTTGACCGCGTCGACCGCGAGAGGCTCGGCCCGTGCCGCGCCGGCGGCAAGCAAGGCGAGGCCAAGGCATGCAAGCTCACGCGCGCGCCGCATAGACGTCCCCCGAGTTGGCCTCGTGCGGCAGCACCGCCAGCCACGCAGCCATGGTTTGCGCAGCGATGAAGTCCGCATGCACGAAGGCCTGGCTCTCCCCGAGCGCGGCGTTGAAACGCGTGAACCCGAGCGCCACGCAGCGCGCCAGCGCCGCCTGCGCCACCTCGCGCTGGATGGTGGTGAACTCGAACGAGAGCGCGGGGACAGCGTGCGAAAGGCCCGCCAGCGCCTCGGCCTCGTAACCTTCCACGTCGATCTTGATGAAGCTTGGCAATCCATGACGCGCGATCAGCGCATCGAGCGTGGTGAGGGGGACTGTGAGCGCGCGCGTCCAGCGCTGCCCGCGCCAGCCGGGCGCGTCCGCCGCCGCGGCGATCATGTCGGACGAGGCCGTGGAGACCGTCGGATTCGCCACGTTGACCTGGAGCGGCACCGTGCCTTCGCTGCGTCCGACCGCGGCGGCCTCGATCGCGACGCCGGGATCGCGGCCGTACAGCAGCCGCAACGTGCGCACCAGCGCGGGCTGCGGCTCGACGGCGACGACACGCGCATCGAGGCGGCGGAAGGCGCGCACACGGTCGCCGACATGGGCGCCGACGTCGAACACGAGATCGCCGGGCTGGACGAACCGCCGGTAGAGCTGCCGCATGGCGGCGGCGCGGGCGCGGTTGCCGTAATAGATGCGAAGCGAACGCGCGACGCCGCCGGCGGTACGCAGGGCGTCACGCATCGGGCGTGCGCGCGAGCGCGGGCAGCAGCAGTGCGCGCAGCGTGTCCGGCGGCGCGGTTTCCTCGGGCAGGCGGCCGAGCCCGAGGCGCAGCATCAGCCGGCCGGCGAGCGGCGCTGCGCTGATCACGGCGAGCGGCACCGCGAGCGCGAGGCCGCCGGCGATCAGCGATGCCACCGGGAGCGCGGCCGGATTGTGGACCGCAAGCACGGCGATCGAGGCGAGGCCAAGCAGGGTCTGCGGCCAGAACCGCAGCAGTGCGCGCGCGAGCGGCACTGTGTGCTCGTGGCGCTGTTGCGCCGCCCAGCCGACTTGCATGCCGAACGGCAGGCGCACCAGCAGCAGCGTGTGAGCGAACCATTGGATCGGAGAGAGCAGGATGAAGAACACCGTTTCGCCGGCCACGCTGGCCAACAGGCGCGCGCTGCCTCCATAGGCCGCGCGTGCGGCCGGGCGCAACAGCACGTCGATGATGGTGGCGATCTTGGGCGCGAACCACATGACGAGGAAGACGACGAGCAGCGCGCCGCCGTAGGCCGGGTCGACGAAATCGTGCGGCGCGCGTGCAGCCCCGATGGTGCCGAGCAGCAGGATGCCGATCCACGCCGGCGAGCCGAGGAACATCAGGATCGCGAGCAGCAGTTGTACACGGCTGACGAGCTTGAGGCCGGGCAGCGCGAGGAAGCGCCAGTACTGCATGTTGCCATGGCACCAGCGCAGGTCGCGCCGGATGAACTCGACGAGCGTCGGCGGATTCTCCTCCCAGCCGAGGTCCTCCTCGGGCAGGACGCGCACCTCGTAGCCGGCGCGGCGCATGAGCACCGCCTCGATCTGGTCGTGGCTGAGCACATGGCTGCCGTCGGGCAGCGGCGGCAGATGGCAATGCGCCATGAAGGGAGCGAGCCGCAGCGCGGCGTTGTGCCCCCAGTAGGGACCGCAATCCGCCTGCCACCACGCGCTGCCGATGGTGTAGGAGCGCATGCCGAGGCGCATACCGAATTGAAAGATGCGCGCGAACGCGCTCGTCACCGGCAGGCCGACCACCAGCGCCTGCAGGATGCCGAGCGTCGGCGTCGACTGCATGACGCTCACCAGCCGCAGCACGGCAGACGCCGGCATGACGCTGTCGGCATCGAGCACGATCGCGATGTCGTGCGCAGCGCCATGGCGCTCGCAGAACTCGCGGATGTTGCCGGCCTTGAAGCCGGTGTTGTCGGCGCGGCGGCGATAGGTGACGGCGATGCGTTTGCGCCAGGCGTCCGCCAGCCTGCCGAACAGGCCGTCTTCCTCGCGCGCGATCGCCGCATCCGTCGTGTCGCTCAGGATGTAGGCATGCATGCGGTCGCCGACGCCCGCGCGCTCCAGCCCCTCGAGCAGCGGCGCGAGATTGCGCAGCACGTGTGCGGGCGGCTCGTTGCGGATGCAGACCAGGATGGCCACGGAGGCGACGACCGGCGCGTCCACCCTGGCGGCCGCCGCCGGAAAGACCGCGGCAACGGGATCGGCGGAGAAACGCATCACCAGCAGGCCGATGACGGCGTTCCAGAAGCCGATGACGGCCCACGGCAGCGTGACCGCGAAACAGGCAAGCAGCGCCACGTCGAGCCAGTCGTGGCCACCCACCGCCAGGGTGGCGGCAGCGAGCCAGAGCAGACCGGCGACGGTGGCAAGGACGAGCAGTGCGAATGCGGCGCGGCGCGCGGTCACGAGAATGGGAAGCCTCGCCATGGGAGGAACGGAACCATTGGCCCCGGAACGGCCGGAAATCGGGTTATAAGCGGACCAGGAGTCACGAGGAAATCAAGCAAATGCGAGGCCAGGCGCTCTGGTACGCGGCCGTCGGGCGCGCGGAGATCCGCGACGCGGACGCCCCCGACCCGGGGCCGGGCGAGGTGCGCGTGCGCGCGCGCCACGGCGCGGTCAGCCGCGGCACGGAAGCGCTGGTGTTCAACGGGCGCGTGCCGGACAGCGAATACGCGCGCATGCGCGGCCCAAACATGGACGGCGCCTTCCCGTTCCCCGTGAAATACGGCTACGCCACCGTCGGGATGGTCGAGGCCGGCGCGGAGCCCGGCCGGATGGTGTTCGCGCTCCATCCCCACCAGACGCTGTTCACGCTGCCGGCCGCCGCGGTCGTTCCCGTGCCCGAGACGGTGCCGCCCGCGCGCGCCGTGCTGGCCGCCAACATGGAGACCGCGCTCAACGCGGTCTGGGACGGAGCGCCCGGCCCCGCCGACCGCATCGTCGTGATCGGCGCGGGGGTCGTCGGCGCGCTGGTGGCCTATCTTTGCGCCGGGCTGCGCGGGGCCGAGGTCACACTCGTCGACGTCGATCCCGCGCGCGCCAAGCTGGCGGCAAGCCTCGGCATCGCCTTCGCGCCGCCAAAGGACGCGCCGCAGGACTGCGATGTCGTGTTCCACGCCAGCGGCAGCGCGGCCGGTCTCGCCACCGCCCTGGCGGCGGCGGGCGACGAGGCGAAGGTGGTCGAGCTGAGCTGGTACGGCGCCGGCGAAATTCCGTTGTCGCTCGGCGGCGCATTCCACAGCCGCCGCCTCACGCTGATCTCGAGCCAGGTCGGGCGCGTTTCGCCCTCGCACCGCATGCGCTGGCCGCATGCGCGCCGGCTCGCCGCCGCACTGGCGCTGCTCGGCGACGCGCGGCTCGACGCGCTGCTGGCGCCGCCGGTCAAATTCTCCGACCTGCCGGCCGAGCTGCCGCGCATCCTCGCGCCGGGCAGCGGCGTCCTGTGCCAACGCATCGACTACGCATGAAGAAGGAGTGAGATGTTCACGCTCGAGGTCCGCGATCACGTCATGATCGCCCATTCGTTCCGCGGCGAGGTCTTCGGTCCGGCGCAGGCATTGCACGGCGCCACTTATGTGGTCGACGCCGCCTTCATCGCGAAGGAACTCGACGCCAACGGCATCGTGGCCGACATCGGACGCGCCAGCGACGTGCTCAAGTCGGTGCTGGGCACGCTCAACTACAAGAACCTCGACGAGCTGCCGCAGTTCGCCGGCATCAACACCACGACCGAATATCTCGCGAAATACATCCACGAGCGGCTGGCGCAGGCGGCGCGCGTCGGCGCGCTCGGCCGCGATCCGGGCGCGATCAGTGCGCTGCGCGTCACCCTGTCGGAATCGCACGTGGCGCGTGCCTCCTACGAAGGCCCGTTGCGGTGAGGCATGCGACCTTCGCGGTACCCGGCGACCTTGCGACGCCGACCGGCGGCTACGCCTACGATCGGCGCGTGATCGACGAGCTGCGCGCGCTCGGCTGGCGCATCGACGTGATCGACATCGGGACGGGGTTTCCGCAGCCCACGGCGGAGCAGCGCGCGGCCGCGCTGCAGCGGCTGGCCGCCGCAGCGACGGATGGCGCATTGATCATCGACGGGCTGGCCTTCGGCGCGATGCCGCAGGAGGCCGCGGCGCTCGCGCGCACGCACCGGCTGATCGCGCTGGTGCATCATCCGCTCGCGCTGGAGACGGGTCTGGCGCCCGAGCAGGCGGCGGCGCTGCGCGCATCCGAGCGCGCAGCGCTGGCGCAGGCGCGCCGCGTCATCGCGAGCAGCGCATTCACCGCGCGCCTCATCGCGTCGGACTATGGCGTGGCGCAGGCGCGCATCAACGTCGCCGAACCGGGAACCGACCGCGTGGAACGGGCGGAGGGCAGCGGCAGTGACATCGTGCATGTCCTGGCCGTCGGCGCGCTCGTTCCGCGCAAGGGCTACGACACGCTGGTGGCCGCGCTGGCGAGGCTCTCGGACCTGCCCTGGCGCCTCACCCTCGCCGGCGACATGACGCGCAGCGTGGAGACCGTCGCAAAGCTGAAGGCCGCAATCGCGCAGGCGAACCTCGCCGCGCGTATCACCCTGGCGGGCGCACTGCCGGACGAGGCATTGGCCGCCGCCTATCGATCCGCGGATGTGTTCGTCGCGCCCTCGCACCTCGAAGGCTACGGCATGGCGGTGGCCCGCGCGATCGCGCATGGCCTGCCCGTGGTGGCAACGCGCGGCGGCGCGCTGGTGGAGACGATCGGCGATGCCGGACTACTGGTGGCGCCGGGCGAGCCCGAGGCGCTGGCCGGCGCGCTGCGCCGGGTCATCAGCGAGGCAAGCGTGCGGCAAGAGCTGCGTGCGGCCGCGCGCGCCGCCGCAGGGCGGCTGCCGACCTGGCGTGACACCGCGCGGCAATTCGCGCAAGCGCTCGAGGCCGCGGCATGACCGGCTTTTCCGCCGACTGGCTGGCACTGCGCGAGCCGTTCGACCGGCGTGCGCGTCACGTCGATGTGCTTGCGCGCGTATCGGCGCATGTGGCGCACCTGCCCTCGATCACCATCGTCGATCTCGGCTGCGGCACCGGCTCGACGCGCCGCGCGATCGCGCCCCATCTGCCGCCGCTGCAGCATTGGGTGCAGGTCGACAATGACCTTGGCCTGCTGGCGCGCGCGGGCGCAGCGGCGGGAGGCGGCGCCGCCGCACGCACGATGCTGCTCGATCTCGTGCGCGACCTCGAGGCGGCGCTCGACGGCGCGCCCGACCTGATCGTCACCAGCGCGTTGCTCGATCTCGTCTCGGAAGACTGGCTCGACCGCCTCGTCCTGGAATGCGCCGTGCGCCGGCTGCCGCTCTATGCGGCGCTCACCTACGATGGCCGCGTCACGCTGGACCCCGTCGATCCGTTCGATCAGCCGGTGATCGCGGCGGTGAACCGGCATCAGTTGCGCGACAAGGGCTTTGGGCCAGCGCTCGGCCCGGGCGCGGCCGGCGCGCTGCGCGAGAGCCTCAAGACGGCGGGCTATGCGTTGCACGAAGGCGAGTCGGACTGGGTCGCCGGCCCGGACGACTGCGACCTGCAGCAGGCGATGTTGACCGGATGGGCGCGCGCCGCGCGCGAGATGGACACCCTGCCGGAGCGCGAGATCGCGGCGTGGCTGCGCCGGCGCGCAGATCTCGTCATGGCGGGCGGCGCGTCGATGCGCGTCGGCCATGCCGACGTCTTCGCCTATCCGACCGGCACGCGCTGACCGGAGAGATCGACGTCGAACAGCACTTCGTCCTCGAGAAGGTGCGCGCGTACGGGCGGACGCAGTGCATCCTTGGCGCGCTCGACCGGCGGCAGCACGAGGCTCGCCTGACCTGCGCCGAGCAGCATCGGGGCCACCACCACATGCAGACGGTCGAGGCAGCCGGCGGCAAGGAAGCACGAGACCGTGCGCGATCCGCCCTCGACCAGGATGCGGCGCAGACCGCGCGCAGCGAGCGCCGCCAGGATGGCGCGCGGCTCGGCGTGCGCCTGCGCGAGCGGCACCGGCATCACCTCGACGCCGCTCGGATAGTGCGCCGTGTTGTGGCGTCCCGTGACCACGATGCGCCGGGCGCCGTCGTCCCTGAGCATGCGCGCGGAGGCCGGCAGACGTCCGCGCGGATCGATCACGACGCGCACCGGATTGCATCCGGCGACGCGCCGCACCGTGAGCTGCGGATCGTCAGCGATGGCAGTGCCGACGCCGACGACCACCGCGTCCACCAAGGCGCGCAGCCTGTGCAGGTGATCGAGGCCGGCGGCCCCGTTGATGAACTCGCCGCGCCCGCCGCAGGTGGCGATGCGCCCGTCGATGGACTGGCCCATCTGCGCGACCACGACGAGCCCGTCGCAGACGCCGCGGCGCAGCGGGCCGAAGATCTCTTCGTACGGACGGGGCAGCGGGCCGCTCGACCCGCGAAACAGCTCCGGCACGGCCGTCCAATCGTCGCAGGCCGGCCCCGGGCGCCGGCGCGCGGCCGGCGTCGTCTCATCGGGCACGAGATCCATGTCCAAATTCATTTCCAAATCCGATTCCTGGGCTATCCTCAAAATCAACGACGCTTGGGTCGCACGGAGCTGGGGCGCACGTATGACACCTGATACGGCCGGTTATTCACTGACCGCGCGGACATTTCACTGGGTCACGGCGGCCCTGGTGCTCATGGCGATTCCCATGGGCATTATCATGAACAACGTCGGGCCGGGTCCGTTGCAGGACTTCCTGTTCAATCTGCACCGGTCGATCGGCGCGGTACTGCTGCCGATCGTGGCGGCGCGGCTGATCTACCGCATCGGGCATCCGGCGCCGGCGCTGCCCGCCGACATCCCGCCGCTGCAGCAATTCGCGGCCCATGCCACCCACGCGGCGCTTTATTTTCTACTGATCGTTCAGCCGCTTGTCGGCTGGGTGGCGACATCGGCCTACCGCGCGCCGATCACCCTGTTCTGGCTGGTGCCGCTGCCGCCGATCTGGCCCGAGGACCGCGCGTTCTCGGAACGCCTGTTTATCGTGCACTGGCTCATCGGGATCACATTGGCGTTACTGGTGATCGCCCACATCGGCGCCGCGCTGTTCCACCACTTCGTGCGGCGCGACGACATCCTGCTGCGCATGCTCTACGGAACGCCCCGAAGAGCTGGCTGACCACGTCGGGTCACGCCGCGACGGCGAGCGCCGGCCTGCCGCGGATGAGATCCGCGGCCTTCTCGGCGATCATCAGCACGCACGCATTGATGTGCGCGGTCACGAGGTCGGGCATGGCCGAGGCATCGACCACGCGCAGGCCTTCGACGCCGCGCACCCGCAGCTCGGGATCGAGCACGGCCGCTGGGCCGAGCCCCATCGGGCAGGTGCCGGCCGGGTGGTGCACGGTGATGGTGGTGCGGCGGATGTAGGCCTCGATGTCCGCATCGGACGTGACGTTCGGGCCAGGCGCGATCTCGGGACCGCGATAGCGATCCATCGGCGTCTGCAGCGCGATCTCGCGTCCGCGCTTGATGCCCTCGCGCAACGTCGGAAGGTCGTTGGGCGCGGAAAATGGATTGAAGCGGATGCGCGGATGGTCCTTGGGGTCGCCCGAGCGCAGCAGCACCTCGCCGCGGCTGTCGGGATGCAGGATCGCGGGCCGGATGCCGAAGGCGTCGGCGTAGGCCGGCTTGATGCCGGGGAACCACATGTGCACGCCTGGCGGCGAGCCCGGGAACATGTACTCGACGTCGGGCACCGCGAGCTCTGGCCGCGTCTTGATGAAGGCGAGCACGCCGCTCGGGATCGAGGTCGCGGGGCCGGTGCCGAAGAGATACGCGCGCAGCATGTTCACGGCCATGCGGTCGAACCGCATCATGGCCTGGAACGGCCCCGGCTCCTTGCGCGCATACATCACCGCGGCGGCCCAGTGATCCTGCAGGTTCCTGCCGACGGGGAGATCGACCAGCGGCGTGATGCCGATCTCGCGCAGATGATCGGCCGGGCCGATGCCCGACAGCATCAGGAGCTGCGGCGAGTTGAACGTGCCGCCCGAGAGGATCACCTCGCGCGCCGCATGCGCGCGCACGAGGGTGCCGCGCTCGGCGTATTCGATGCCACGCGCGCGCGTGCCCTCCATGATCACCCTGGTGGCGAGCACCTTGGTCTTGAGGGTGACGTTCGAGCGTTTGAGCGCCGGTTTGAGATAGGCGGTGGCGGCCGACGAGCGGCGGCCGTTGCGGATCGAGTACTGGCTGCGGGCGAAGCCTTCGGTGTCGCCCGCGCTGTTGTCGTGGATTTCGCGATAGCCCGCCGCTTTGCCGGCCTCGATCCAGGCGTCGTAGATCGGATCGAAGCGGCGCGCCCACTCCACGCCGATGGGTCCCTCGCCGCCGCGGATGTCGCTCGCGCCCTCGGTCCAGGTCTCGAGCCGCCGGAAGTACGGCACGACGTCGGCATAGGACCAGCCGCGCGCCCCCTTCTGCGCCCAACGGTCGTAATCGCCGCGGTCGCCGCGCGTGAAGCCGGTGATGTTGATGGACGAGCAGCCGCCCAGCACCTTGCCGCGCATCGCCTCGATGCGGCGTCCGGCGGCATTGGGCTCCGGCTCGCTCTCATAGCCCCAGTCGTGCATGCGGTGCTTGTGGATCATGCCGACGCCGATGGGGATATGGATCAGCGGATTGCTGTCCCACCCGCCGGCCTCGAGCACCAGCACGCGCACGGCCGGATCCTCGCTCAACCGATGGGCCAGCACGCAGCCGGCCGAGCCTGCGCCCACGATGATGTAGTCGTAATCCCTGGTCGTCATTCCGTCCCAACGCCGATGTTGTTGCGCGCGCATCCTAATCAGGGCTTCGCCGCCGGCGCTACCATCGCGCATGCAGGGCAGCTAAACTCGCCGCATACGACGAAAAAATGTGACGGGAGGAGGAATTCACCATGGCCAGCGATCGCATCCTGACCACCCACGTCGGCAGCCTGGTCCGGCCCCCGAACTTCGTCGAACTCCTGCGCGCGCGCGAGAGCGCGCAGCCCCCGGCGCCCGGCGTCTACGAGGCGGCACTGACACAGGCCGTCGCCGAGATCGTACGTCAGCAGGCGGACGCGGGCGTCGACATCGTCAGCGACGGCGAATTCGGCAAGGGCTACAACTGGGCATTCTACGTGCATTCGCGCATCACCGGCATCACCACGCGGCCGATGACCGTCGAAGAGGCGAAGGACCCGCAGGCCAGCATCAGCGGCGGACGCGATCGCGAGGCGTTCCCCGAATATTATGCGGAGGCCGACAGGGCGAGCGGCCTCGCCGCGCGCCTGGGCAACCGTTTCGTCTGCACCGGGCCGATCGCGTACGTCGGACAGAAGGAGCTTCAGCGCGACATCGACAACCTCAAGGCAGCCGTGGCCAAGGTGAAGGTGGAGGGCGCCTTCCTGCCGGTGGTTGCGCCGGCCAGCGCATTGCCCAGCGCGAAGAACGAGCATTACCCCGACGACAAGAGTTTCCTGTTCGCGCTCGCCGAGGCGCTGCGCGTCGAATACAGCACCATCGTCGACGCCGGTCTCACCGTGCAGATCGACGACGCGTTCTTTCCGTTCATGCACGAGAAGCTGGTGCCGCCGATGACCGAGGCGCAGTACCGCGACTGGGCGCAGCTTCGGGTCGATGCGCTCAACCACGCCCTCGACGGCATCCCGACGGAGAAATCGCGCTATCACATCTGCTGGGGCAGCTGGAGCGGCCCGCACGCATTCGACGTGCCGCTCAAGAGCATCATCGACATCATCCTCAAAGTGAACGTCGGCGCCTACAGCTTCGAGGCCGCGAACGTGCGCCACGAACACGAGTGGAAGGTGTGGAAGAGCGTGAAGCTTCCCGCGGGCAAGAAGATCCTGCCGGGCGTGATCAGCCACGCCACCAACGTGCTCGAGCATCCCGAGCTGATCGCCGACCGCCTGGTCCGCTTCGCCAGCCTCGTCGGGCGCGAGAACGTCATCGCCTCCAGCGATTGCGGCTTCGCGCAGAGCCCGTTCGCGCAGCGCGTCCACCCGTCGATCATGTGGGCCAAGCTGCGCGCCATGGCGGAAGGCGCCAGGCTCGCCAGCGACGAGCTGTGGGGACGCCGCTCGGCGGCGTGACCCGGCAAGGGTTGACAGGAGCACCTCCTCCAGCGACCCGTGTGGCGTCTTCGCAATGACGGCCACATGATGACTGCCTTCGACCAGCCCCTGCCCGTCGACGCCGCGCTGCCCGAATTGACGGCGGCGCTGGCGACGCACAGCAGTGCCGTGCTCGTGGCGCCTCCGGGCGCCGGCAAGACCACGCGCGTGCCGCTGGTGCTGGCCGGTCAGGCCTGGGCGAAGGGCAAGAAGATCCTCGTGCTGGAGCCGCGCCGGCTCGCCACCCGCGCGGCCGCCGAGCGCATGGCGCGCACGCTCGGCGAGAAGGTCGGCAACACCGTCGGCTATCGCGTGCGCCTCGGCTCCAAGGTCTCGCGCGCGACCCGGATCGAGGTCGTCACCGAGGGCATCTTCACCAATCTCGTCCTTGACGATCCCACGCTCGAGGGCGTCGCCGCGGTGCTGTTCGACGAATTCCACGAGCGCTCGCTCGACGCAGACCTCGGCCTCGCGCTGGCGCTCGACGCGCAGGCGGGGCTGCGCGAGGATCTCAAGCTGCTGGTGATGTCGGCGACGATCGACGGCGCGCGCGTGGCGCGCCTGCTGCGCGACGCGCCGGTGGTCGAGAGCGAGGGCCGCGCCTTTCCGGTCGAGACGCGTTACGTCGGCCGCGACCCGCAGCGGCCGATCGAGGCGCAGGCGGCGGACGCGGTCACGCGCGCGCTGCGCGCCGAGGAAGGCTCGCTGCTGGTGTTCCTGCCGGGCGCCGCGGAGATCCGCCGCTGCGAAACGCAGCTGCGCGAGCGCGTGAGCGACCCCGCCGTCGACATCGTGCCGCTGTTCGGCGCGCTCGACGCGGACGTGCAGGATCGCGCCATCGCGCCTGCTCCGCCGGGCCGCCGCAAGGTCGTGCTCGCCACCTCGATCGCGGAGACATCGCTGACCATCGACGGCGTGCGCATCGTGGTCGACGCCGGCCTCGCACGCGTGCCGCGCTACGAGCCCGATGTCGGACTCACGCGGCTCGAGACCGTGCGCGTCTCGCGCGCCTCCGCCGACCAGCGGCGCGGGCGCGCCGGACGCACCGCGCCGGGCGTCTGCTACCGGCTGTGGGACGAGCCGCAGACCGGATCGCTCGAGCCGTTCACCAAACCGGAGATCCTCGCCGCCGACCTGTCGTCGTTCGTGCTCGACCTCGCGCACTGGGGCATCACCGATCCGGACGCGCTGGCATTCCTCGATCCGCCGCCGAAGGCCGCGCTCAACGAAGCGCGCGCGCTGCTGCGTGAACTCGGCGCGCTCGACGAGACGGACCGCATCACCGAGGAGGGCAAGCGGCTGCGCGCGCTGCCGTTGCCGCCCCGGCTGGCGCGTATGGTGGTCGATGCCGGTCGCGAAGGCGCCGGCGCGCTCGCCAGCGAGATCGCGCTCGTGCTCACCGAGCGCGGGCTCGGCGGCAACGACGTCGACCTGCGCCACCGGCTCGACGGACTGCGCCGTGACCGCTCGCGCCGCGCGCAGGATGCGCGGCGCATGGCAGAGCGCTGGGCGGCGATGGCGCAGGGAAATCCCCCGCGCGAAGGACGAGGCCGAGACACGGCCGAGGCCACCCTCTCGGCCGGCGCCGTGCTTGCCCTTGCCTACCCGGACCGCATCGCCAAGTCGCGCGGCGCCGGCGGCGGCTTCCTGCTCGCCAACGGACGCGGCGCCGCCGTCGATCAGGCCTCACCGCTCGCACGCGAACCTTTCCTCGCCGTCGCCGAGATCGCGGGCAGCGCCACGCAGGCGCGCGTGCTGCTGGCCGCGCCGGTCACGCTCGAGGAGATCGAGACACGCTTCGCCGATCGGATCGAAACGCGCGCGGAGGTGGTGTTCGACACGGCATCGATGAGTTTGCGCGGGCGCGCCGGCCGGCGGCTTGGCGCGATCATGCTCGCGGAGCGCATGGTGCCGGTGGACGCGAGCGACGAGAACGCGCGCAAGCTGGCCGAAGGCATCGCGCGCGCGGGCATCGAGCGGCTGCCGTGGACCAAGCCGCTGCTGCAGTGGCGCGACCGCGTCATGTTCCTGCGCCAAGCCGAGGGTGACGAGTGGCCGGACCTGTCGGACGATGGATTGGCGGCGCAGGCAGGCGAGTGGCTCGCGCCGGCATTGGCCGGCAAGACCTCGCTGAAGGACTTCTCGGCGGACGAACTGGCAGGCGCGCTGTCCGCGTTGCTGCCGTATCAGATGCGCCGCCGTCTCGACACCGAGGCGCCGACGCATTTCGACGCGCCGTCGGGCTCGCGTGTGCCGATCGACTACGAGAGCGGCGAAGGCCCGAAGCTGTCGATCCGCGTGCAGGAGCTGTTCGGGCTCGACCGCCATCCGACGATCGCCGGCGGACGCGTGCCGCTGCTGGTGGAACTGCTCTCGCCCGCGCACCGCCCGGTGCAGGTGACGCGTGACCTGCCGGGCTTCTGGCGCGGCAGCTATGCCGCGGTGAAGACCGAGATGCGCGGGCGCTATCCCCGCCACCCGTGGCCGGACGATCCCGTCAGCGCGCCGGCGACACGCCGGGCGAAGCCGCGCGGCACGTAGTTTCAACTTTAGCAAACGCCGCAACGCGGCGTTAACGACGGCGCGGACCTGTGCGATCCGGCGCATCGAAGTTAGCGCTCTGCAAACGTGCTCGCGGCTATGGAGCCCTATCCTTTTACGAAGGCGGGTTCATGCGCTTCATTGTGATCTTTGCGGTCGCCGCCGTCGCCATCGGGGCGTTCGTGCCTACCCTGTTCAACCCGCGCTCCCGACCCGCCACGACGGCAAACATCGCCGCCCCGGAGCCGCAGGCGCCGGCCGGATCGCGCACGGTGTCGATCCGGCGCGCGTCCGACGGGCACTTCCACACCGAGGCATCGGTCGACGGCCGGCGCGTCGACATGCTGGTCGACACCGGCGCGTCCGTCATCGCGCTGCGCGAGCGCGATGCCGCGCGGCTCGGCATCCATCCGGCGGCGCGCGACTACAGCGCCAAGATCTCGACGGCGAACGGCGTGGTGCTGGCCGCGCGCGTCGAACTCAACCGCGTGGAGGTCGGCGGCATTACCGTCCGCAACGTCGCCGCGGTCGTGCTGCCGGATGAGGCCCTCGGCAAGAACCTGCTCGGAATGTCGTTCCTCTCGAAGCTGCGCTGGGAGCAACGCAACGGGCAGCTCACGCTGGAGCAGTAGCGCGAACCGCGCGTTCCCGCCGGCCGCACATATGCGGCCGCACATATGCGAAGGGCCGCTCTTGCGAGCGGCCCTTCCATTGTCGGACCGTGGTCCGGCACTACGGCGGCGCTGCGCTTTCGCGCAAATCCCCCGTTACTGCGCGACGCTGCGCTCCCAACCGACAGGCTGGAAGCGCGCCGCTGTCACGCCTGGACCTCGGTAGAGGCGAGGATCCAGATCACACGTGCCGGCGACCGCGGCGATTGACAATGAGACACTGGATCACCTCCTTTCTGATGTTGACGATGTCTGAATGTAGGTACGGCCCGCACGATTCGTAAAGGGTCGCCGACCGTCCTTTTCCGACATTAAAATTTCGACATGCGCGCCAAACAGGCCGCCCATCCATTTTTTATGCAAACTCGCAGTCGTTAATTTGTCGCGCCACTGTTACAACAGCACCGGCACCTCACACCTTTGCATGGCGATGGCTGACAGTCAGGACGCGCAGGTTGGCAAGCCCGGCGCGGCCGCCACGAGCGATTTAAACCGGCCGCTGTTCGTCGCGCTGATCGCGCATACCGTCACGGTCAATGCCGTCGTCGCGCTGGCGCGGGTCACCACGTCCTACCGCGCCATCGAACTCGATCTGTCGGTGGTCTGGCTCGGCGTGATCGCCAGCGGCTTCTCGCTGATCCCGGTGTTCTCGGCAGTGTGGGTCGGCCGCCTCATCGACCGCGGCTATGACGCCCTCTCGGCGCGGGTCGGCGCGGCGATGATGCTCGTCGCCTGCGCGGGATTGTGGTGGATGCCAAACTCCGCAGTGCATTTGCTGCTGTTCTCGATCGTGCTCGGCTTCGGCCACCTGTTCTGCATGGCGGGCCATCAGATGATCGCGGTCCGCTGCGCCGGACCGATCAGCCGCGAGCACGTGTTCGGCTATCACATGATCGCCATCGCGATCGGCCAGGGACTCGGCCCGATGATGCTGAGCTGGTTGGGGGGCGACGCGCATCTGCCGCCGACGCAACTGCTGTTCGCCGCGGCGCTCGTGGGAGCGATGATCTCCCAGGTCGTCGCCTTCGGCCTGCGCCGCACCGGCACACCTGCAGCCGCACGCGGCAGGACGGAGACCGTCACGGTCCGCGAGATGCTGCGCCAGCGCAGCCTCGTCGCGGTGCTGATCGCAAGCGTGGTGACGGTGACGGCGTTCGAACTGCTCACCGTGTACCTGCCGCTGCTTGGCACCGAGCGCCAGATCGATACGCGCGACATCGGCCTGCTGCTGGCCGCGCGCTCGCTGGTCTCGATCGTGTCACGCACCTTTTACGCACGGCTGATTATGCTGGTCGGACGCCAGCGCCTGATGCTGGCGTGCATGATGCTCGGAGCCGCCGGCTTCACCCTGATGGGCCTGCCGGTGTCCCTGCCGCTCATGTATGTCGCCATGGCGGTCGTGGGCGTCGGCCTCGGCATCGCGGCCACCCTCGGATTCTCGGAGGTGGTGGCGCTCGCACCGCACCACGCCCGCGCGACCGCGCTGTCGCTGCGCCTGACCGGCAACCGTATCGGGCAATTGCTGGTGCCGGCGGCGGCGAGCGTGGTCGCGGAGATCACCGGCATCGGCGGCGTGCTGCTGATCATCGCCGCCTGTCTGGCGGCGTCGGGCGCCTTCACCCACATCAGCGTCAAGAGGCCATAGGGCGTTTGCGCCGATTTGTTAGTTGCCTCCGGCGCGGCTTGCGCTATCTCAAGCTGCAACTTTCTTCCGCCGAAACGGTTTAGGTCCCGCCGTCCTCATCCAAACTTTGCCGCAAGCGCGTGGGACGTTCAGGCCACCGCACCGGTCCTTCTCCTCGCGAGGTCAGTCCATGTTCCCCACGCCGAAACCCGCGCTCACGCCCAACACCTACGCCTATGAATCCGAGCCGATGGTGAAGGCCACGGGCTTTCGCGAGTACGACGCGCGCTGGCTGTTCGGGAAAGAGATCAACCTGATGGGCATCCAGGCGCTCGGCATGGGCCTGGGCACCCTGATCCGTGAGATGGGCGTCTCGCCGAGCATCGTCACCGGGCACGACTTTCGCGGCTACTCCGCCTCGATCAAGTACGCGCTGGTCTCCGGCCTGATGGCGGCCGGCTGCAAGGTCCACGACGTCGGTCTCGCCGTGACGCCGATGGCCTACTTCGCGCAGTTCGAGCTCGACGTGCCCGCCGTCGCCATGGTGACCGCTTCGCACAACGACAACGGCTGGACCGGCGTGAAGATGGGCGCCCAGCGCCCGCTCACTTTCGGACCCGACGAGATGACACGGCTCAAGGAGATCGTGCTCGGCGCGAAGTTCCAGCTCACCGGCGGCGGCTCCTACGTGTTCGTCGAGAATTTTCCCGAGCGCTACATCGCGGACCTGACGAAACGGCCGAAGCTCAAGCGCAAGCTCAAGGTGGTCTGCGCCTGCGGCAACGGGACCGCCGGCGCGTTCGCGCCGCGCGTGCTGGAGGCGGTCGGCTGCGAGGTGATCCCGCTCGACTGCGAACTCGATCACACGTTCCCCAAATACAATCCCAATCCGGAAGACATGGAGATGCTGCACGCGATCCGCGACGCGGTGCTGGCGCACAAGGCCGACGTCGGACTCGGCTTCGACGGCGACGGCGACCGCTGCGGCGTCGTGGACGACACGGGCGAAGAGATCTTCGCCGACAAGGTCGGGGTCATGCTCGCGCGCGACATGTCGAGCCTGCACCCCGGTGCGACATTCGTCGTCGACGTCAAATCGACCGGCCTCTACGCCACCGATCCGGTGCTGATCAAGAATGGCGTCAAGGCGCAATACTGGAAGACGGGCCACTCCTATATGAAACGGCGCACCCACGAACTGGGCGCGATCGCCGGCTTCGAGAAGTCGGGACACTATTTCTTCAATCCGCCGTTCGGCCGCGGCTACGACGACGGCCTCGTCTCCGCGCTGGCGATCTGCGACATGCTCGACCGCAATCCCGGAAAGAAGATGTCGGACCTCAAGAGCGCGCTGCCCAAGACCTGGGGCTCGCCGACCATGGCGCCGCACTGTCCCGACGAGATCAAGTACGGCGTGGTCGAAGCCGTGGTGAAGCATTTCGAGCAGGCAAAGGCGAACGGCGAGACGGTCGCCGGCCAGAAGATCCGCGACCTCGTCACCGTCAACGGGGTGCGCGTGACCGTGGAGGACGGCACCTGGGGGCTGGTGCGCGCGTCATCCAACAAGCCGGAGCTGGTGGTGGTGGTGGAGAGCCCCGCCTCCGAGCAACGCATGCGCGACATGTTCAAGGCTGTGGACGCCGTGCTGCGCACGCATCCGGACGTCGGGGCATACAATCAGACGATCTGAGCGCAGTCGCGAATAGCGTGTGAAGGGTAGCGATCAGAGCCGGCGCGGCTTCATTCGCTATTCGCTCACGTCCCGGTAGACCTCGAACTCGACCCCACCGGCGACCATGCTGCGCCACATCTGCAGCGAGGCCTGCATGCGCGGATCGCTGGCGATCTGCTGGCGGTTCATCTCGATGTTGGCGTCGGTCTCGTATTCGACGATCTGCACGAAACGTCCCGGATCGTCGACGTTCTGCAGGAGCCGCACGTTCTTGCCGCCGAAGAACTCGTAGAACGGCCGCGCCGCCTGCACGAGCGCCAGCAGCTGCTTGGGATCGGCCGAAGGCGCCGTGAACTTGAGATGCAGCGTCCGTGTGACCTTGGCCGGGGCCGCCTTCGCCGTCTTCGCCATCACGATCTCCGACGCGCTTGTTGTGTCACTCACCCGGCTCTAGCCCGCGCCGCGACGGGAACTTGTCAGGCCGTCAGCTTGGCACGCAGCGGATGCGCTGGATACACCCCGAGGATCTTCATCGAGCGCGGCCGCGACACGAACTCCAGCTCCTCGAGCGCAAGCTCCAGCGCACGCTCCGTCGGATGAGCCTCGACGTCAGCATAGAACTGCGTGGCGGAGAAGGTGCCGCCCACCATGTAGCTTTCGAGCTTGGTCATGTTGATGCCGTTGGTGGCGAAGCCGCCGAGCGCCTTGTAGAGCGCGGCCGGCACGTTTCGCACCTCGAACACGAAGGTCGTGACGACCTTGCCGCGCTGCGCGGGCTTGGCCCACTTCGGCGTGCGCGACAGCACGATGAAGCGCGTGGTGTTGTGCGACTCGTCCTCGACGTTGCGCTTGAGGATCTTCAGACCATAGATCTCGGCGGCAAGCTTCGAGGCGATGGCGGCGCGCGTGGCATCGCCGGCCTCCGCGACGATGCGGGCGGAGCCGGCCGTGTCCGCCGCGACAACCGCGCGGATGCCGAGGTCGCGGATCGTCTTGCGGCACTGTCCGAGCGCCTGCACGTGGCTCTCGACGGACTTGATGGTCTTGAGCGATGCGCCCCTCGGGGCCATCAGCTGGTGATGCACCGGCATGAAATGCTCGGCCACGATATGCAGGCGCGAGTTCGGCATCAGGTGGTGGATGTCGGCGACCCGCCCGGCGACCGAATTCTCGATCGGGATCATCGCAAGCTCCGCCCTGCCCGTCCGCACGGCCGCAAAGGCATCCTCGAAGGTGGCGCAGGGGACCGGCGTGTAGCGGGGATAGACTTCGCGGCAGGCAAGGTCCGAATTGGCCCCCGGCTCGCCCTGGTAGACGATCTTACGCTTGCTCATGATGCTTGGTATGGGCCGCTCCCACGGCGAGTCAACTGTTGCGCAACATTGCGCTCAACGGGGCGACAGCGCCGCGCGCGCCGCAGCGAGGTCCTCGGGCGTGTCGACGCCGAGCGGAACGCTGTCGACGAGGGCGACATCGATCCGAAGCCCGGCTTCGAGGAGACGCAGCTGCTCGAGCTTCTCACGCCGCTCGAGCGCTGACGGCGGAAGGCGCACGAAGGTCTCGAGCGCACTGCGCCGATAGGCGTATAGGCCGATGTGGTGATAGAGCGGGCCTTCGCCGTAGGGCGCCGTTGCGCGGGTAAAGTAGAGCGCGCGCAACCGAGCGGGGCCGACGGGCGAGCCCACCACCTTGACCACGTTGGGGTTGTCCCGCTGCGCCGGATCGCGGATCTCGGCTGCCAGCGTCGCCACCGCCACCGCCGGGTCGGCCAGCAGCGCGAGCGCGGACCGCACGTCGGCGGGTGCCAGGGTCGGCAGGTCGCCCTGCACGTTCACCACGAACCGGATGCGCCCGCCCGGATCGACGTGCCCGAGGGCCTCGTAGAGCCGGTCGGAGCCGGAGGGATGGTCGGCCCGCGTCATCACGGCGTGCCCGCCGGCGCGCTCGACGGCGGCGGCGATCTCGCCCGAATCGGTGGCGACCACCACCGGCCCCACCTCGGCTTCGCTGGCCCGCCGCAGCACATGCACGATCATCGGCGCGCCGGCGATGTCCGCCAGCGGCTTGCCTGGCAGCCGGGTGGCGGCCATGCGCGCGGGAATGATGACGAGGACGTCGGAATCGGCCATGCGACGGATGCAATATTCGTAGAATTTGCTTGCTTATACGGTTGCCAGGGTCGCGGCAAACCGGCTATTTCTCCGCTCGAAATCGCCCATTCGGGCCGGTTTTTCTTCCCTTGTCGCCTGCTGCGGGAGCTGCTCCGCGATGGATTCCTTCGAGATCAACAAAGTTCTGGGCGCCCTGCTGTTCGCGTGCCTGTGCCTTCTTTCGCTGAACATCGCCGCCGGCGCGATCTTCGCCCCGCACAAGCCGGAAAAAGCGGGCTACGAGATCGCGGTGCAGGAAAAGGAGGCGCCCGGCGCCCCCGCCGCGCCGGCAGCGCAAGAGGTGCCGCTCGCGCAGCGGCTGGCCAACGCCGACGTGAAGCGCGGCGAGACCGCGGTCAAGAAGTGCCAGGCCTGCCACACCTTCGAGAAGGGCGGCCCGAATCGGGTCGGCCCGAACCTCTGGGGTGTCCTGGGCCGCGAGCGCGCCTCGCACGCCGGCTTCAACTACTCGGCCGCCATGAAGGCCAAGGGCGGCACTTGGACCGCTGACGACCTCGACCATTTCATCCACAGCCCGAAGAGCTTCGTTCCCGGGACGACCATGGGCTTCGCCGGCGTGGGGCGCGGCACCGAGCGGGCGGACATCATCGCCTACCTGAACACGCTCTCCGATTCGCCGCAGCCGCTGCCGAAGGCGGCGGAAGCCGGCGGGACGCCGAAGGCCCAGTAGGGCTGGAACGCCTCCGTTACGACCACGGCCGGGCCTTCGCCCGGCCGTTTTCTTTTGAGGCGCGGCGCCATGACGCCCTTGCGGCCGTGGCGCGGGCACATGAATGTGAAGCACGCGCCCGACGGCGCGGAAAACGAGCACCGTGACGCCGCAATCGAAAACCAGAATAATCCTGGGGCGTTGACCTGGGCCCGCATATTCGACGGGCCGTTTCGGAGGTTTTTGTGGGTATTTTCCACATCTTGGTCCGCCCCGGCTTTGCCGCCGTCCTCACCATCCTCGCCACCCTGCCCAGCACCGCCGCCGAGCCGGTCTGGCATCACGGCCTGTCGCTGTTCGGGACCCTGAAGTATCCAGCCGGCTTCCCGCATTTCGACTACGTCAACCCGAAGGCGCCCAAAGGCGGCACCGTGCGCCAGATTGCCTTCGGCACCTTCGACAACTTCAACATGGTGGTCGCGGGGGTGAAGGGATCGCTGGCCGCCGGCACCGACCTCGCGCTCGACACGCTGATGGCGCCCGCGCTCGACGAGGTGTCGACCGAATACGGCCTGCTGGCCGAGGGCGTGAGCTATGCCGACGATTTCTCGTGGGTCATCTACCGCCTGCGCGCCGACGCGCGCTGGCATGACGGCAAGCCGATCACGCCTGAAGACGTCATCTATTCGATGGAGGTGTTCAAGAAGAACTCGCCGCAGCTTGCCGCCTATTATCGGCACGTGGCGAAGGCCGAGAAGGCGGGCGAGCGCGACGTCAAGTTCACCTTCGATCAGCCGGGCAACCGCGAGCTGCCGCAGATCGTCGGGCAGCTCACGGTGCTGCCGAAGCATTGGTGGGAAGGCACCGACCGCAACGGCAACAAGCGTGACATCACGGCCACGACACTGGAACCGCCGCTCGGCAGCGGCGCCTACCGTGTGAAGGACTTCGTGCCCGGCCGTTCGATCACCTACGAGCGCGTCAAGGACTACTGGGGCAAGGACCTCAACGTGAACATCGGCCGCGATAACTTCGACGAGCTCCGCTACGAATATTTCCGCGACTCCACCGTGGCGCTCGAGGCCTTCAAGGCCGACCAGGTGGACTGGCGCACCGAGAACAGCGCGAAGAACTGGGCGACCGCCTACGACTTTCCGGCCGTGCGCGAGAAGCGCGTGATCCTGGAGGAATTCCCGATCCGGAATTTCGGGATCATGCAGGCCTTCGCCTTCAACCTGCGGCGCGCGAAATTCGCGGACCCGCGGGTGCGGCACGCGTTCAACCTTGCCTTCGATTTCGAGGAGATGAACAAGCAGATCTTCTTCGGGCAGTACAAGCGCATCTCCAGCTATTTCGAAGGGACGGAGCTGGCGTCGTCCGGACTGCCGCAAGGTCTCGAGCTCCAGATTCTGGAGACGGTGCGAGACAAGGTTCCACCGGAGGTCTTCACCAAGCCATTCAAGAATCCGACCGCCGGCGATCCGCAGGCGGTGCGCGCCAACCTGCGTGAGGCGGTGCGGCTGCTCAAGGAGGCCGGCTACGAAGTGCGCAACCAGCAGCTCGTCAACGCGAAGACGGGCGAACCCTTCACGGTCGAGTTCCTGCTCAACAGCCCCGACTACGAGCGCTTCGTCGGCCCCTACAAGCCGGCGCTCGAGCGGCTCGGCATTGCCGTGAACATCCGCTCGGTGGACGACGCGCAGTACGAAAATCGCCTGCGGCAATGGGATTACGACATCATCGTCGCGTCCTGGGGCCAGTCGCTGTCGCCCGGCAACGAGCAGCTCGGCTTCTGGGGCTCGCAGGCCGCGGACCGGCCCGGCTCGCGCAATCTCGTCGGAATCAAGAACCCGGCCGTCGACGCGCTGATCGAGAAGGTGGTCTTCGCCAAGAGCCGCGAGGAGCTGGTCGCGGCGACCAAGGCGCTCGATCGCGTGCTGCTATGGAACTACTACGTCGTTCCGCAGTGGACCTACGGCAAGGCGCGCACGGCGCGCTGGAACCGGTTCAGCCGCCCGGACAAGATGCCGGAGTACGGGATCTCGGCGTTTCCGACCATCTGGTGGTGGGACGCGGCCAAGGCCGCGCGCGTGGGTTCGCGTCAATGAACCGCGCGCGCCGAATGAGCCGTCCCGGCGACGGTGCACTCACGCGACGAGGCGCCCTGGCCCTCGGCGGCAATGCCGCGGCGGCGCTGGTGCTGGGGGCGGCCCTGCCGCCGACGTCCGCGGCCGAGGAAACCGAGCGACACGGCATCTCCGCCTTCGGCGACCTGAAATATCCGGCGGACTTCCCGCACTTCGACTACGTCGATCCGAAGGCGCCGAAGGGGGGCCTGTTCTCGCAGATCGGCCCGACCAGGATGTTCAATCAGAACTTCCTGACCTTCAACTCGCTCAACAGCTACATCCTCAGAGGTGACGCCGCCCAGGGCATGGAGCTGACGTTCTGTTCGCTGATGGCGCGCGCCTCCGACGAGCCCGATGCGATGTACGGCCTTGCGGCGCGCGCGGTGCGGATCTCCTCAGATGGGCTGACCTATCGTTACCTGCTGCGGCCGCAGGCCCGTTTCCACGACGGCACGCGCATCACCGCTCAGGACGTCGCCTTCTCGCTCGCGATCCTCAAGGAGAAGGGCCACCCGATCATCACGCAGTTCCTGCGCGACTTCGAGGGCGCATCGGCGGAGGGCGACGACGAGGTGGTGGTGCGCTTCAAGCCCAAGCGCTCGCGCGACGTGCCGCTGTTCGTGGCCGGCCTGCCGATCTTCTCACGTGCCTATTATGCGAAGCGGCCGTTCGACGAGTCCACGCTCGACGTGCCGCTCGGCTCGGGGCCCTACAAAGTGGGACGCTTCGAAGCCGGCCGCTTCATCGAATACGATCGCGTCAAGGACTGGTGGGGCGCGAACCTGCCGGTGAGCGTCGGCCAGCACAATTTCGACACCGTGCGCTTCGAGTTCTATCGCGACCGCGACGTCGCGTTCGAAGGGTTCACCGGCAGGAGCTACTTGTTCCGCGAGGAGTTCACCTCGCGCATCTGGGCGACGCGCTACGACTTTCCGGCCATCCGCGACGGCCGTGTGAAACGCGACGAACTGCCCGACGACACGCCGTCGGGCGCGCAGGGCTGGTTCATCAACACGCGGCGCGAAAAGTTCAAGAATCCGAAGCTGCGCGAGGCGCTGATCTACGCCTTCGATTTCGAATGGACCAACAAGAACATCATGTACGGGTCCTACCTGCGGACCCATTCGGTGTTCCAGAATTCCGACATGATGGCGAGCGGCAAGCCGACGGGCGCCGAGCTCGCGCTGCTCGAGGAGTTCCGCGGCAAGGTGCCCGACGAGGTGTTCGGCGAGCCTTTCGTGCCGCCCGTGTCCGACGGCTCCGGCCAGGACCGCAAGCTGCTGCGGCAGGCCCAGCATCTCCTGCAGGAGGCCGGCTTTCCCGCGAAGGATGGACGCCGCGTCACTCCGAGCGGCGAGCCCTTCACGATCGAGTTCCTGATCGAGGAGCCGTCATTCCAGCCGCACCACATGCCCTACATCAAGAACCTGCATACGCTCGGCATCGACGCCTCGTTGCGGCTGGTCGACGCGACGCAGATGCAGTCTCGCCGCAACGATTTCGACTTCGACATCACCATCCAGCGCTTTGGCTTCTCGACGACGCCCGGGGATTCGTTGCGCTCCTATTTCTCCGCCCAGGCCGCCGGCCTGAAGGGCTCGCAGAACCTCGCCGGGATCGCCGATCCAGTGATCGATATGCTGATCGAGCGCGTCATCGCCGCCGATACCCGCGAGGCGCTGGTGGTGGCCGCGCGCGCCCTCGATCGCGTGATCCGCGCGGGACGATACTGGGTGCCGCAGTGGTACAAGGCGTCGCACTGGATCGCCTACTGGGATGTATTCGGGCGGCCGCCAACCAAGCCGCGTTACAGCCGCGGCGTGCTGGAGACCTGGTGGTCCGATCCGGCAAAGCCCGGCAACGCCGATCGGGCGGGATAGCGCGAGATGCCGGCGGCGGGCGACGCCTCCCGGACCGAGAACGGATGATTATATCGATACGCTGCTCGCGCCCGCCCCGAAGGAAGGGAAACGCACCCAAACCCACACTGGAAATTTAGATTTGCTAGTGTCCCCTTGATCTCGAGGCTCGCATCAGACGGTTCGCCAATGAGCTGCGACCGTCCGGATCGGGCATTCGCCGGAGCAAAACACGCCGATGATCGCCTATATCGTCCGCCGGCTGCTGCTCATGATCCCGACCATCCTGGGCATCATGCTCGTGACTTTCGTGATCGTGCAGTTCGCGCCCGGCGGGCCTGTCGAGCGGGTCATTGCGCAGCTCTCCGGCGCCGACACGGGCGCGTCGTCGCGCATCGCGGGATCCTCGTCCGGCGACTTCGGATCGCGCGGACAGATGCAGGGCGCTTCGCAGATCGATGCGACGACATCGAAATACCGCGGCGCACAGGGCCTCGACCCTCAGTTCATCAAACAGCTCGAGGTGCAATTCGGCTTCGACAAACCGGCCTACCAGCGCTTCGGCATCATGCTGTGGAATTTCGTGCGGTTCGATTTCGGCAAGAGCTATTTCCGCGACGTCACCGTGCTCTCGCTGATCAAGGAAAAGCTGCCGGTCTCCATGTCGCTCGGAATCTGGATGGCGCTGATCGCGAACCTGATCTCGATCCCGCTCGGCATCCGCAAGGCGGTGAACGACGGGACTCCCTTCGACATGTGGACCTCGACCGCGATCATCGTCGGCTATGCGATCCCGGGATTTCTCTTTGCCATCCTGCTGATCGTCCTGTTCGCTGGCGGCTCGTTCTTCGACTGGTTCCCTCTGCGCGGGCTCACCTCGGAGAACTGGTCCCAACTGCCGTGGTATCAGAAGATCATCGACTATTTCTGGCATCTGACGCTGCCGATCATCTCGATGAGCCTCGCCGCCTTCGCCACGACGACGTTGCTGACGAAAAACTCGTTCCTGGACGAGATCCGCAAGCAATACGTGCTGACCGCCCGGGCCAAGGGCTGCACGCAGCGCCAGGTGCTCTACGGCCACGTGTTCCGGAACGCCATGATGCTGGTCATCGCGGGATTCCCCGGCGCGTTCGTCGGCGCCTTCTTCGGGTCATCGCTGCTGATCGAAACGATCTTCTCGCTCGACGGCCTCGGTTTGCTGAGCTTCGAGAGCGTCCTCAATCGGGACTATCCTGTGGTATTTGCCAATCTCTACATCTTTTCGCTGATCGGTCTCGTGATGAAGCTCGTATCGGATCTGACCTACACCTGGATCGATCCGCGCATCGACTTCGAGACCCGGGAGGTGTGAGATGGACGCACGCATCTCCGGCACACCGCCCGATCTGACCCCCTCGCCGCTGGGATCAGTGTCTCCGCCGGGCCGCACCGCCTTCGGCCTGTCGCTCGTCAATCGCCGTCGCTGGGCGAATTTCAAGGCCAATCGGCGCGGATTCATCTCGCTCTGGATCTTCCTCGTTCTGTTCCTGATCTCGCTGTTCGCGGAATTCATCGCCAACGATCGGCCATTCCTCGTCAAGTACGACGGCCGGCTGTTCTTCCCGGCCTTTGTGAACTACCCCGAGACGACGTTCGGAGGCGACTTCGAGACGGCGGCGGACTATCGCGACCCTTATCTGCAACAGCTGATCGCGGACAAAGGCGGCACGATCATCTGGCCGCTGATCCGCTTCTCCTATTCGACGCACAACCTTGACCTGCCGACACCTGCCCCCTCGAAGCCGACCTGGCTCCTGAGCGAAGCCGAGTGCAAGGCGGTGGTCGAGAAGAAGGGCCTCACTGGCTGCCGCGACCTCGAATACAACTGGCTCGGCACCGACGACCAGGGGCGGGACGTGCTCGCGCGCCTGATCTACGGCTTCCGGATCTCCGTCCTGTTCGGGCTGACGCTGACGATCTTTTCGTCGATCGTCGGCGTCGTCATCGGCGCGGTGCAGGGCTATTTCGGCGGCTGGACCGACCTCCTGTTCCAGCGCTTCATCGAGATCTGGAATTCCGTGCCGGAGCTCTACCTGCTGCTGATCATCTCCTCGATCCTGGTGCCGGGATTCTTCGTCCTGCTGGGCATCATGCTGCTGTTCTCCTGGGTGGCGCTCGAGGGGCTGGTGCGCGCGGAATTCCTGCGCGGACGCAACCTCGAATACATCCAGGCGGCACGCGCGCTCGGCGTTTCGAATGTCGTGATCATGTTCCGGCACCTGCTGCCGAACGCCATGGTGGCGACGCTCACGTTCCTGCCGTTCATCCTGTCGTCGTCGGTCATGACCCTGACCGCGCTCGACTTCCTCGGATTCGGACTGCCGCCCGGATCGCCATCGCTCGGCGAAATGCTGGCGCAGGGCAAGGCCAACATCCAGGCCCCCTGGCTGGGTCTCGCCGGCTTTCTCACCCTGGCGACCATGCTGTCGCTGCTCATCTTCATCGGCGAAGCGGTGCGCGACGCCTTCGACCCGAGAAAGATCTTTGCGTGAGATAATGGACGCCGCCACCCAACCGCTTCTCTCGGTCCGCGACCTCTCGATCGCCTTCCGCCAGGGCGATCGCCAGGTGCTCGCGGTCGATCGCGTGTCGTTTGACATCGCCAAGGGCGAGACGCTGGCACTCGTGGGAGAATCCGGCTCGGGCAAGTCGGTGACGGCGCTCTCGGTAATGAAGCTGCTTCCCTACCCGGCGGCCTCACACCCGTCGGGCAGCATCTGCTTCCGGGGCCAGGAACTGCTCAACCTGTCTGAAAAAGAGATGCGGCGGGTGCGCGGCAACAAGATCGCGATCATCTTCCAGGAGCCGGCGACCTCGCTCAATCCGCTGCACACGATCGAGAAGCAGATCGGCGAGATTCTGCTGATCCATCGGGGCCTCGCTGGACCGGCCGCGCGCACCCGGATCATCGAGCTGCTCACGCAAGTCGGCATTCCCGACCCGGCCGGCCGGCTCGGCAGCTATCCGCACCAGCTTTCGGGCGGCCAGCGCCAGCGCGTGATGATCGCAATGGCCCTCGCCAACGAGCCGGACCTGCTGATCGCGGACGAGCCGACCACCGCTCTCGACGTCACGGTGCAGGCGCAGATCCTTAAGTTGCTGCAGGACCTGCAGGCGCGGCTCGGAATGGCGATGCTGTTCATCACCCACGACCTCGGCATCATGCGCAAGATCGCCAGCCGCGTCTGCGTCATGAAGCAGGGCAAGATCGTCGAGCACGGCGACGTCGAGCACGTGGCGCGCGCCCCGCAGCACCCCTACACGCGCCAACTGATCGCAGCCCAGCCCAAGTGCGCGCCGGCTCCGGTCAACCCGACCGGCGAGGTCGTGGTGAAGACGGACGACCTGAAGGTGTGGTTCCCGATCAAGCGCGGTCTGATGCGCAAGGTGGTGGGTCACATCAAGGCCGTGGACGGCGTCAGCCTCGAGGTGCGCAGGGGCGAGACCCTCGGCATCGTCGGCGAGTCGGGCTCGGGCAAGACGACGCTCGGGCTCGCGATCCTGCGGCTGGTGTCCTCGCAGGGGCCGATCCTGTTCCTCGGCAACCAGCTCCAAGGACTGAAGTTCAAGGAGATGCGGCCGCACCGGCGCAACATGCAGATCGTGTTCCAGGACCCTTACGGGTCGCTGTCGCCGCGCATGTCCGTCTCCGACATCATCGAGGAAGGCCTGTGGGTGCACCATCCCAAGCTGAGCAAGGCTGAATGCGAGGAGCGCGTGATCCGTGCGCTCAGCGACGTCGGGCTCGATCCCGACACGCGCCACCGTTATCCGCACGAGTTCTCTGGCGGGCAGCGCCAGCGCGTCGCGATGGCGCGCGCGCTCGTGCTGGAGCCGACCTTCATCGTGCTCGACGAGCCCACGTCCGCGCTCGACATGCTGATCCAGTGCCAGGCGGTCGACCTGCTGCGTGACCTGCAGCAGCGGCACAACCTCACCTACATGTTCATCTCGCACGACCTCAGGTGCGTCGCCGCGCTTGCCAGCCGCCTGATCGTGATGCGGAACGGCAAGGTGGTCGAGGAGGGCGCCGCCCCCGAGCTGTTCGCGAAGCCGAAGAGCGACTACACGCGCGCGCTGTTTGCCGCCGCGTTCAACCTCGAAACCGCCGGCGAAGGGGTCGTCTCCCAATAGGTTCGGCGGCAGGCCAGCATCATGGCGCAAGCCGGCGGATCGACCTCAGCTCCACGCCGGCCGCGGCCGTGCGGCGCACCGCTTCGGCGGCCGGCTCGATCGCTACCGCCATGTGATGGGCATTGGCGTGCACGATCGTCGACGCATCGCGCGCGATCGCCACGTGGCCCTTCCAGAACAGCAGGTCGCCGCGCTGCAACCTTGCCACAGCAGACGCATCGCCGACGACCGTGCCCAGTGCGCGTTCCTGCATGTCGCTGTCGCGCGGGCAGCGCTTGCCCGCAGCGGTGAGCGCAACCTGCACCAGGCCCGAGCAGTCGATACCCAGGCTGGTCTTGCCGCCCCACAGATAGGGCGTGCCGAGGAAGCGCTCCGCCACGGCCACGAAATCGGGGTCGGCTGTCGCGAGCGGCGCAAGGTGCTGCGCGGGAAGATATTCGCCGTCGGCGGTCACCGCCAAACTGCCCTCGATCGTCGCGACCGCGATCGCGCTGCCGAGCGAGAGCGCGTCGACAGGCGGCAGCTTGATCGACGGGCCCGGAAACACGAGCGTGCGCAGGGCGGCCACGCGATGCGTCAACGGCGCGGATGGCTCGCCGAGCGCGCCCGACGGCAGCCAGCCGACGTAGCCGTCGCTGCGCAGCTGCCCCCAGCTCCAGCCCTCGCCGTTATCCTCGTAGACGTCGACGAGTTCGCCGCGCAGCGCCTCGGTCAGCAGCGCCGCACCGTGAGCCGGCGCCTGTCGGACCGAGGCCTGCGATGCGCGCACGGCGCGGGCGCGCCCCAGCACGAAGCGCGCGGCCTCGACCTGGCCCTCGAGGTGCGCGGCGGCGAGATCGGGCCTCGCTGGTGTCACGCGCGGATCGAGTACTGCCATCTCAGCCGCCGTAGCGGTCGCACAGGTAGGCGTAGAGCGCGCGCGCCGCCTGACATTCGCCGCCCTCCGGCCGGCCCGGCCTGGTCGACGGGTTCCAGGCATAGATGTCGAAATGCAGCCAGCTCTTGGTGGCCGTGACGAAGCGCTGCAGGAACAGCGCGCAGGTGATCGAGCCCGCGAACGAGGAGGCTGGCGCGTTGTTGATGTCGGCCACCTTGGACTCGAGCATCGACTTGTAGGGCGGCCACAGCGGCATCCGCCACAGCGGGTCGTTCTCGGCGCGCGCGTGGCGCAGCACGTCCTGGGCAAGCGCCTCATCGTCGGTGTAGAGCGGCACAAGCTCGGGCCCGACGGCGACGCGCGCGGCGCCCGTCAAGGTGCCCATGTCGATCAGCAGATCAGGGGCGGCCTCGTCGGCGACCGCCAGCGCGTCGGCCAGGACGAGCCGGCCCTCGGCGTCGGTGTTGCCGATCTCGACCGTCAGTCCCTTGCGCGACGGATAGACGTCGAGCGGGCGGAAGGCGTCGCCGCCGACCGCGTTCTCCACAGCGGGAATCAGGACGCGCAGCCGCACCTTCAGACCGCGGCTCATGATCATGTGCGCGAGCGCGAGCACGGTGGCGGCGCCGCCCATGTCCTTCTTCATGATCAGCATTGCGCTCGACGGCTTGATGTCGAGCCCGCCGGAATCGAAGCACACGCCCTTGCCCACGAGCGTGACCGCCGGATCCGCGGGATCGCCCCACGTCAGTTCGATCAGCCGGGGCGCCTGGGCGGCGGCGCGTCCGACCGCGTGGATAAGATACAGCCGGTTGGCGAGGAGATCGCCGCCAATGATCGACGACGCCTTGGCGCCGTGCCGCTCGGCCAGCGCGCGCGCCGCCGTCTCGAGCTGCTCGGGCCCCATGTCGTTGGTCGGCGTGTTGACGAGATCGCGCGCAAGGTACACGGCCTCGACCACGCGCGAGAGATCGTCGCCATCGACTCCCGCCGGCACCGCGAGGCGGACGGCCTTGTCGTCGGGCTTGCGGTAGCGCGCGAAGCGGTAGGCGCCCAGCGCGAAAGCTAGCGCCGCGATGCGCAGATCGCCGGCCCCACCCGCACCATCGGCGAACCGATAGACGCCGGCCGGCAGGAGGGTCGGCAGCTTGCCCGTAAGGAACGGGTCGCGGCCCGGCGTGTCTTCGCCGTCCAGCGCGAACAGCGCGCCCGCGAGACCGTCGGAGCCGGGCAGCAGCAGAAGGCGCCCCGCCTTGGGCTCGAAGCCGGCCGCATCTGCGAACTTGGCCTGGGCGGGCTCGAGACGGCCACGCAGGCCGGGCCAGCTCGCGGCCGTCACGAGGTGAATGGGGACGGCGCCGTCGGGGGCCGCAAATACCGGGTGCATGAGGCCAATCCGTTGAAACGCCCCGGTTATCATGGCGGGCCGGCGGGGTGAAGCGGGCTTTCGACGCCCGAACCCGGCACACCTTAACGGCCCATTAAGGTTAACGGCTTATTGCAGAAAAACCCACGCATCCGTGGCGGAGCTCAGCATGACCGCGCGCTGCAAGCGATCTGCACGACCCCTGAGCGGCGCGGCGGCCACCGTGGCCCTGGCGCTGATCACCGCCGGCTGCTCGTCATTTTCAGCCGACACCACCGGATCGATCGGCAAGGGCACGACCCAGGGCGAAACGGATTGGCGGCGCGACGCCGACTCGCTCGCCGAACGCCACCGCGCCAATCCGCGCGACGCGGACGTCGCGATGGCCTACGCCAAGTCGCTGCGCGCGCTCGGCCAGCGCACGCAGGCCGTCGCCGTGCTGGAGCAGGCCTCGCTCACGTCCCCATTCAACAAGGCGCTGCTCGCCGACTACGGCCGCGCGCTGATCGACGTCGGCCAGTACAAGAAGGCGCTCGACGTATTGGAGCGCGCCCACACGCCCGACGATCCTAACTGGCGCGTGCTGTCGGCGCAGGGAACCGCGCTCGACCAGCTCGGGCGCCATGGAGACGCCCAGCGCTACTACGCGAGCGCGCTGAAAATCGTGCCGGACGAACCGTCGGTGCTGTCCAATCTGGGGCTGTCCTACGCCCTGGCCAAGGATCTCCCGCGCGCGGAGGAGATGCTGCGGCGCGCGGTCGCGAGCTCGAAGGCCGACCCGCGCGTGCGCCAGAACCTCGCGCTGGTGGTCGGATTGCAGGGCCGCTTCGAGGAGGCCGAGAGCATCGCGCGTGCCGACCTGCCGCCCGAGGAGGCCGCCTCGAACGTCGCCTATCTCAAGCAGATGCTCTCCGATGCGAAGGCCGGCAAGAAGCTGCGCAACGCCGCGCCCGCGACCTAGCCCTGACGTGCCGCGGCTCCGGCGCCTGGCGGGCCTGCCTGCTCCCCGAGACGCGCTTCGGCCCCTGCCCACGCTCTCACTGGAACATCAGGCGGATCGCGACCGGCCCCAGGATGACGATGAACAGCACGGGCAGGAAGAACAGGATCATCGGAACCGTGAGCTTGGGCGGCAGCGCGGCGGCCTTCTTTTCCGCTTCCGACATGCGCATGTCGCGGTTTTCCTGGCTCAGCACGCGCAAGGTCTGCGCCATCGGCGTGCCATAGCGCTCCGCCTGCTGGAGGGCGAGACACACCGACTTCACCGTGTCCAGATCGACGCGCTTTGTGAGATTCTCGTAGGCCTGCTTGCGGTCGGGGAGATAGGACAGCTCCGCCGTGAGCAGCGCGAGCTCTTCGGCGAGCGGGATCGACTGCGATCCGATCTCCTCGCCGACCTTGCGGAAGGCCGCCTCGATCGACATGCCGGATTCCACGCAGATGAGCAGCAGGTCGAGCGCGTCCGGGAAGGCGCGGTTGATCGAGAGCTTGCGCTTCTCGATGCGGTTGTTGAGGAAAATGTCGGGCGACTTGATGCCGATGTAGGCCGCGGCCAGGCAGAGCGCGAGATTGACGAACACCGGCTGATCGAGATCGAGGATGACGAAGACATAGAGCGCCGAGGCCACGAAGGCGGCGATCGGCATCACCATGCGGAAGAACAGATAGCCCACATAAGGCGCCTGCCCGCGATAGCCGGCCTGAATGAGCTTGTCGCGCGCTGCTTCCTGCCCGAGCCACTTGTTGAGATCGAACTGCTCGACTACGCGCTGCATGTACTGCTTGGGCGACGTGCGCAGCGCCACCTTCTCGGCATTGCGCGCCAGCTTCTCGCGCTCGCGCTGCCGGATCTTGTCGCGTTCGACGCTCACCGCTCGCATGCGCCGCGTCAACTCGTCGCGCGCAAGCAGCGGCATGGCGATGGTGAAGACAGTCGCCGCCGCCGCGACGGCGGCGAGCACCATCGCGAGAAACCTCGGGTCCTGAAACCTGTCGATCAGCAGCGAGAGCATCAGCCGTTCTTCTAGAAATCGAAATTGATCATCTTCTTCATCACCAGAATCCCGAGCAGCATCCAGAGCGCGCTGCCGGCCAGCATCATCTGCCCGACCGGATGGGTGAACAGCACCCCGATGAAATCGGGGCTGGTGACATAGACGGCGCCGCCGACGACGATCGGCAGCGCTCCGATGATCGCGCCCGACGCCTTGGCTTCGGTCGACATGGCCTTGATCTTGGCCTTCATCTTCTTGCGGTCGCGCAGCACGCGCGAGAGGTTGCCGAGCGCCTCGGCCAGGTTGCCGCCGGTCTTCTGCTGGATCGCGATCACGATCCCGAAGAAGTTCGCCTCGGGCAGTGGGATGCGCTCGTACAGCTTGCCGCAGGCCTCGCCGAGCGGAATGCCGATCGCCTGGGTATCGAGCAGGGCCTTGAACTCGCTGCGAATCGGCTCGGGCCCGTCGTTGACGATGATCTTCATGGAATCGAGCAGCGGAAGGCCAGCCTTGATGCCGCGTACGATGACGTCGATCGTGTCGGGGAAGTTCGTCAGGAAACTCTGCTCGCGCCGCTTCTTGAGGTAGGACAGCAGCCAGCGGGGCGCGCCAAGGCCGGCGACGAACGCCACGGGCGCCGCGATCAGGACGTCCCCGGTGGCGACGAGGGTGAGCAGCAGGGCGACGAGCGCCATGGTCGCAGAGACCATGTAGAACGCGCGCGGGGACCAGGTGAGGCCGGCCTGGGCGATGCGCACGGCCAGCGGCGGGCTGCTGTGGTTCTTGTGGCGCTCTTCGACGCCCTTGAGCGTCTGCTCGATCTGCTCGCGCCGCAGCCGCTGCGGCGCCCGTCCCGCCGCCTTGCGCACCGGTCCGCTGCTCTGCGCGATCGACATGCGCCGGCGCTCGGCGTGCCGCTCGCCCGAGAGCACCGGATAGAGAAAAACCCAGGCAACGCCGCCGCAGGCAGCGCTGACCAGGAAGAAGATCGCGATCGTGTTCATCGGCATGGGGATCAGTGATCCATGCCCTCGGCCGCCACCGCATGGGCGGCGTCCAGCGCGCTCGCCAGCCGCTTCTCCTCGCCGAAATAGCGCGCGCGATCCCAGAAGCGCGGGCGGCCGATCCCGGTGGAGCGATGCCGGCCGATGATCTTGCCCTGCGCGTCCTCGCCGATCATGTCGTAGACGAACAGGTCCTGGGTGATGATCACATCGCCCTCGAGCCCCACCACTTCGGTGATGTGGGTGATGCGGCGCGAGCCGTCGCGTAGGCGCGCCGCCTGGATGATCACGTCGACCGACGCGCAGACCATCTCGCGGATGGTCCGCGACGGCAGCGTGAAGCCGCCCATGGTGATCATCGATTCCAGGCGAGCGAGAGCCTCGCGCGGATTGTTGGCGTGCAGCGTACCCATCGAGCCGTCGTGGCCGGTGTTCATCGCCTGCAGCAGGTCGAATGCCTCGGAACCGCGTACCTCGCCGACGATGATCCGCTCCGGCCGCATGCGCAGACAGTTGCGGATGAGGTCGCGCATGGTGACCTGGCCTTCGCCTTCGAGATTGGGCGGGCGCGTCTCCAGGCGCACCACGTGCGGCTGCTGGAGCTGCAGCTCCGCCGCGTCCTCGCAGGTGATGACGCGCTCGTCGTCATCGATGTAGCGCGTGAGGCAGTTGAGCAGCGTCGTCTTGCCCGAGCCGGTGCCGCCGGACACCAGCGTGTTGACGCGGCATCGTCCGATGATCTTGAGGATCTCCGCGCCCTCGGGCGAGATCGAGCCGTATTTGACCAACTGTTCGAGCGTGAGCTTGTCGCGCTTGAACTTGCGGATGGTGAGCGCGGGGCCGTCGATCGCCAGCGGCGGCACGATGACGTTGACGCGCGAGCCGTCGGGGAGGCGCGCGTCGCAGATCGGGGACGCTTCGTCGACGCGTCGGCCGATCTGGCTGACGATGCGCTGGCAGATGTTGAGGAGCTGCTGGTTGTCGCGGAAGCGGGTGCTGGTCTTCTGGATCTTGCCGGCGACCTCGATGTAGACGGTGCCGGAGCCGTTGACCATGACGTCGGCGATGTCGTCGCGCGCCAGCAGCGGCTCAAGCGGGCCGTAGCCCAGCACGTCGTTGCAGATGTCGTCGAGCAGTTCTTCCTGCTCCGAGATCGACATCACGATGTTCTTGATCGCGACGATTTCGTTGACGATGTCGCGGATTTCCTCGCGCGCCGAGTCGGCATCGAGGCGCGCGAGCTGCGCGAGATCGATCGCCTCGAGCAGGGCGCTGAAGATCGTCGCCTTGACCTCGTAGTATTTCTCCGAGCGCGCAAGATCCTGCGCCGTGGGCGCGGTGGCAATCTTGCCGGTCCCGTTGCCGCTGATGACGACGCGGCCGCCCTGCGTCAGCGGCGCGCTCACCACCGGCGCGCCGAGACCGCTCGACGGGAACGGCGTGCGGCCGGCTTCGACGTGCGCCGGAGCAGTGGGAGGGGAGTCGTGGACGGGCAGCGAAGGCGGCGCGGCCGCGGGCACCGGCTCCCGGCGCGGTTCGACGATATTGCTGCTGCTACGCTTACCGAAACCCGACACACGCAACTCCTTGACGCTACTTCTTCATCAGCTTCTGCAACAGCGGCGTAAGCAACGTGCGCTGGCGCTTGGCCTCGGCGCGGCCGGTCAGATGCTGCGCCAGCAGCCGGAACAATTCCGCCGACTTGTGGCCGGCGGACACCTCCGCGATCATCTGTCCGTTGTTTGCCGCAGTCCCGAAGATCGCCGGCTCGAACGGGATGACCACCACGGGATCCTCCTCGAGGGCACGTGCGAAGTCGGCCGGCTTGATCTCGGGCCGTTTCGGCACGCCGACCTGATTGAGGCAGTACGAGGGAAGGCGGTCGTTCGGCCGCGCGGCGCGCAGGCCTTCGATCAGGTTCTTGGCGTTGCGCAGGTTGGCGAGGTCCGGCGCCGCCACAATCAAGATGTCGTCGGCGCTCACCAGCATGCGCTTGGTCCATGCGGACCACACATGGGGAACGTCGAGCACGACGCAGGGAACGCTGGCCCGTAGCGTGTCGAAGATCGAATCGAAAGCCTCGGCGCCGAAGTCATAGACGCGCTCGAGGGTCGCCGGCGCCGCCAGCAGACTGAGATGATCGTCGCATTTCGACAGCAGACGATCGAGAAAGGCCGCATCGATCCGGTCCGGCGAGAACACGGCGTCGGCAATGCCCTGCGGAGGGTCCTGGTTGAAGTCGAGGCCGGCGGTGCCGAACGGCAGGTCGAGATCGGCGACCACGGAGGCAAGCTCGAAATCGCGTCCGATCGACCAGGCGACGTTGTGCGCGACCGTCGAGGCACCAACCCCGCCCTTCGCGCCGACCACCGCCAGGATGCGTCCGACCGGCTTGGCCTCGGGCGCGGAGAACAGCCCGCAGACCGATCGCACGACGTCGAGCGTCGTGGTCGGCGCGATGAGATAGTCGCTGACGCCGCGGCGGATCAGCTCGCGGTAAAGCACGATGTCGTTGACGCGGCCGATGACGATGACCCGCGTGTCGCCGTCGCACACCTGGGCAAGCTCGTCGAGCGCGTCGAGCAGCGTGTCGCCCTGCTTGTCCGACTCGACGATGATCACGTTGGGCGTCGGCGATGAGCGATAGGCTTCCAGCGCCGCCGCCATACCGCCCATCTGGATGCGCACATGCGCGCGCGCCAGCCGCCGATCCTCAGCGGCTCCCTGCATCGCCGCGGCGACATCGACGGATTCGCAGAAGGCCTGGATCGAGATGCGCGGCGCCGGCGCGATGTGCTCCTCGCCCGGATCCGCGACCGGCGTCACGTCAGCTTCGGATGTCTGCTGGTTGTACCTGATCATTGCCCGACGTCGCTGATCCGGCCCTGCTCGCCGTTGGGATAGATGGTGGATGGGCTTTCGCCCCTGCGATACTTCTCAAGCACCTGCGTGCGACGCGGCGTGTAGGCCGGTGTCTCCCCGCGCGGCTGCACGAGATCGGCGGGGTTGTCGACCATCGCGGCGAGGTTGCGCTGCGTCGCGCACCCCAGGTTCCAGAACGGCCGATTCTCGTTCCACAGCGGATCGTTGTCCGGGCCGAGGTCCTTCGGCCAGAGGCCGCACGGCCCGGCCTCGGCCGCCATTCGCGGATAGTTCAGCTTGAGCGTCGGCAGCGAGCCGGGATTGGTCGGCAGGTACGGCCGCACGTTCACCGCCTGCGGTGGCACCTCGGCCGCCGCCAGGATCGCCTGCACCTCGCGCAGGGTTTCGGCCGCGGCGCGCTCGTTCGGCGTCTTGCGCGGCAGATCGATGACGATGCCGCCGGTACCCTCGCGCTTCCACGCCTGCGCGAACGCAAGCACGTCCGCGCGCTGCGCCGGCAGCAGACCCCCGCGGTGACTGCCTACGAGGACTGCGACGGTGCGCTCCTTTTCCTTCAGCGTGATCGGATGGCGCTGACGATAGTCGTTCGAGATCGGCTCCGAGGGCATATGCGGCGAGTAGCAGCCCGCAAGGGCCGCGGCCAGCACTGCCACGGCAAGCCCGCGCGCCGCGACCGACGCGGCGCCGCCGCGCGGCAAGCCGTTCAAATGCACCGATGCCATACGCTTACCCTCCGTGGCCTCAGTCGAGAATGAAGCCATAATTTCCCCGGTACATGCGGCGCGGATCGACGGCGCCCGGCACGCCATAGATGCGGTTGAGCCGCCCGAGCAGCACGGTGGACGGATCGGCGGCGTCAGCAAAGCCATCATCCGGCTTCGCCAAATCCTTCTGCGAGACGGCCCGCGCCACATAGGGCGTCACGATGACCATCAGCTCGGTCTGCCGGTTGACGTAATCGCGGCTGCGGAACAGGGCGCCGATCACCGGAACCTGCGTGATGCCGGGCACGCCGTTGAGCGCCTGCTTGGTCTGCTCCTGGATCATGCCGGCCATCGCCATCGACCCACCCGAGGGGATCTCCACCGTCGTGTCGGCGCGGCGAACCCGGATCGACGGGATGGTGATCGCGTCGGAGCCGGGCACCGACAGCGTGATCGTGTTCTCATTCGAGACGTCCGACACTTCCGTCATCACCTTCAGGCTGATGCGGCCCTCGCTGAGGACCACGGGCGTGAAGGTCAGGCCGACGCCGAACTTCTTGTAGTCGATCGACTGCTGGCAGATCGGCGGCACGCGCGTCGTGTCGCAGCTCAGGCCCTGCGGGATCGGAAATTCGCCGCCAGCGAGGAACGTCGCGGACTCGCCGGAGATGGCCGTCAGCGTCGGCTCGGCCAGCATGCGAATGACGCCGGCGCGCTCCATGGCGCGCAGCGTGGCCGCCGTCGACTGGTAGCGGAACACGCCCGCAGAACTGCTGATCGCCTGCGTGGTGGCGGTGAACGGATTGCGGGTCGCGAAATCGAGTACGGCCACGCCCGAGCCGAGGCTGCCGGTGAGATCGACGCCGAGCTGCTTGATGACGTCGCGCTGCACTTCCGCGACCGTGACCTTGAGCATGACCTGGTCGCGGCCGCGCACGGTGAGCGCATTGACGACCTTGTTGCCGTCGCCCACGAGCCGTGACGCCAGATCGAAGGCCTGCTGCGACTCGGCGGGATTGGCCGCGGTCCCGGTGAGCACCACGCCGTCACCGACCCCGTCGATGCGCATGTCGGAGTTGGGGAACATCTGGCGCAGCGCGGCGCGCACCCCGTTGAGGTCGCGCGTCACCGCGATGTCGAGGCCGGCGATCTGGCCGCCATTGGCGTCGAAGAAGAACACGCTGGTCTGGCCGACCGCCACGCCCACGATGTAGGCGCGGCGCGACGAGCGCACCACCGCATTCGCGATCTTCGGATCGGCCACGAGAATGTCGCGCACGTCGCGCGGGAGATCGATCACAACCGACTTGCCGATGCCGAGCGGGACGAACCGCGAGGTCGCCTCGCTCGCCGCGATCTGAATGACCGAGGACGACGGCTCGGGACGGGAATCGGCACTGTCGGCCTTGCCGAAGGCGCACACCGCGACGAGCAGCGTGGCGACGAATGCTGCGCCGCGTGTCAGCGTCCAGTCTGGCATGTTGTCCCCATCCCCCTCCGGGTCATTTCGGCAGTGTGCTGGTGGTCACGCCAAAACGAACCATGTTCATGCGGCCCGTGCCGCTCGGCTCATTCGTCTCAGCCGGCCCGCGCGAGGCGTCCGCATCCGCCAGACTGCGCAAAGCGAGGGTCAGCGTTCCGAGCTGCCGCGACAGCGCAAGCAGCTCCGCCTGCCGCTGGGTCAGCTCGAGCGTCGCCGTCTTTCCGACGACCACGCGCTGCCCGTTCTTCTCCTCCACGGTCTGGTCGATCGCGAGCACGCGCACGTCGCTCAGGATGGTTTCGCTCACATGCGCCTCGATGCCGGATGCCTTCTCGGCTTCGCGGTCGCGGCGCGACAGGATCACATCGACACGGTCGTTGGGCAGGATGAATCCGCCGGCGCCGGTCTCCACCGAGATCTCGGTCGAGATCGCGCGCATGCCCTGCGGCAGGATCGCCGCCATGTAGCCGGAGCCATTGGCCCTCACGAGCCGGTTCTCGCGCACGGGCTCCCCCGCGCCGATCGGCGCACGCGCGATGGCGCCCGATATCTTCTCGATCGCGTCCGGACGATCGCTGCGCTGGATGAAGGAGCCTGCCGAAGCCTTGGGCCATTGCTGCCAGGCAAGATCGCCCGCGGTGAGCGACTGTCCGACGCTGATCTCGTTCTTGGCGACGAGCACGTCGGCGGTCTCGAGCTGCGCGACAGGAGCCGGCGGCGGAGCCGGCGGCTGGTCAGAGCCCCCCGACATGAGGAGAGCGGCGAGACCGCCCGCACCGAGGGCAAGACCGAGAACAACAACACGCGCGGCTTTCATACGCTTCACATCCCCGCAGGCGACCGATGGCGAACGAACTGGGATCGCCGATCCCGGATTTCATCAGGCAAACGTCAATTCGTGGTTAACGAGCGGTATCCAAAACGCGTTAACAGCCGTTTACGCTGGCGCGCCGCGGATACGTCATTGCAGCCGTTTGCCGGCTTCGCGACATTCGAGACTGCAAGCGTCTCGCGCGTGTCGCCCCGGCCGTCGCGGCGGGAGCAAGCCTTGCCAATGCGACGGAGAGACATCGGCTCGCGGCCGATGCGTTACGATCCGAGCTGCTTCATCCAGATCGTGTACGGATAGATCGCCAGCGCGGCAGCCGCCAAGGCGATGCCGTAAGGAACACCAGCGTCGTCACGATGCAGGCGGGCGACCCAGGCCTGACGAGCCAGAACCGCCGGCAGCGGCAAGGCGCGGAAGCGCAGGATCAGTAGCGTGAGCACGCCGCCCAGCAACGACGCCGCCAACAGATAATCATAGAGGTGCTCGAAGCCGAACCACAGCGCCGTAGCCGCCGCAAGCTTGGCGTCGCCGCCTCCGATCCAGCCGCGGGCGTAGCAGATGAAGGCGAGCACGAGCACGATCGCGCCCGCAAGCGCGTGATAGCCGATGCCTTCGAGACTCATTCCGGTCGCAACGGCGAGCACGAGAAACCCGCCGATCAGCAGCAGCGAGATCCGGTTGGATATGGTCATGGTCAGGAGATCGCTCGAGGCGGCAAAGGCCATGAGCGCGGGGAACAGCAGCAGTCTGATCGAGTCGATGACCATGTCCGCGCACCATCCGCGGGAGCCGGACGCGAGCTTTGACCTGGCCCGCACCCTGGCGACGACGCCCGATGTCCTATGGCAGGGCGAATGAACGGGTCGTAAATCGGTCCGATGAAACCGCGCCTGCGCCCCGCCGAAAACGAAAAGCTCCGGTCCAGTCGACCGGAGCCTTCCATGAATTCCGGATCGTCGGTTACTTGCCGGCGTTCTGCAGCGTCGAAGCGACGTTGTTGAACGTGGTGCCGATGCGGCCGCCGAGGCTCTGCACCGCGGCAATGATCGCAACGGAGATGCCGGCGGCGATCAGGCCGTATTCGATGGCCGTCGCGCCCGACTCGTCCTTGATGAAACGCTTAACGAGGGTGGTCATGAGTGCTCCTAGTGGTCCACTTTGGCTGTCTGAGCTGGTCTTGCTCTCGCCGTTGTCCGGCGATGTTGACCTGCGTGAACCCTACTCCGGAGCCCTTGCGTTGCGGTTAAGCAGATCGACGAAACGAACCCGCCAAACAGCAGCGCGCGCCGTGGTTAACGGCGCGTTGCACGCGCGAACGTCTGGTCCGCCGCTGCGCATAAAGCCTTGAACCACGCTAGATTTCGCTAACCCGCGCGGCGGGAATTGAATGAATTTCGCCACGACATCGCGCCAAATTTTCATCGACGTATTCGGGATTGATTCACCAATTTGCCGTCATCTTCGTCGTGACGTTGTTCGTTCGCGGCCTATGTGATGGTCGTCGGATCCGGTGTGAGTGTGGAGCGTACCGATGACGATGAGACGCGCGTTCGCGCGCCGGTTTCCGTTCGCGAGAGCCTCGCTGACGGCCGCGGCAGCAGCCGCCGTGTTGCCAGGCCAGTTGCTGGCCGCGCAGATCGTCAATGTGCATCTCGATCAGGCGCGCATCGAGCGGCTCCCCGACGGCGTCGCCACGATCGTGGTCGGCAACCCGCTCATCGCCGACGTCTCGCTGCAGCAGGGTGGCCTGATGGTCCTGACGGGCAAAGGTTACGGCACGACCAACGTGATCGCGCTCGACCGCAGCGGGAAGGTGCTCTCCGAGCAGTTCGTCCAGGTGCAAGGGCCCGCGGAGAACACGTTGGTGCTCTACCGGGGGATGGACCGGGAAACCTATAGCTGCACGCCGCAATGCGAGCGCCGGATCACGCTCGGCGACGCGCCCGCGTTTTTCGACGCGACGATCGGCCAGGCGGGCGTGCGCAGCACCCGCGCGCAGGGGGCCGGAACTGCCACCACCCAGGGAGCCGCGCCCGCCCGCTGACCTGATCAGCGCCGCCGCAGCATGACTAACGATCGGTGATCCGATCGTCGAGAATCGGGCGCATCCGCTAACCGCTGCACAACGACTTTTCGATAAAACGCGCGCATACCACGATCGTTCTCGGGTGGAGACTGCGCGGCATGCACTTTGGTCCACGTCGGCTCGGAGCCTGGACGCGCCGCACGCTCGCGCGTCCGCTGCGTCGGTTCGTGCGTCACCGTGGCGGCGCCGTCGCGATCGAGTTCCCGCTGATCCTCGTTCCGTTCCTGGCTTTCCTTTACGCGATCATGGAGACGGCGCTCGTCTTCTTCGCCAGTCAGGTGCTGGAGACGGGCGCGCAGGAAGCAGCGCGGCTGGTGCTGACCGGCCAGGCTCAAGGCGGCGGCTTTAACCAATCGACGTTCAAGACCGCCGTGTGCGCGCGCATGACCGGCTGGCTTGATTGCGCCAACAAGATGTCGGTCGATGTCCGCACGTTCACCAGCTTTTCGTCGGTGGAGATGACCTCGCCGCTCAACGCCAACGGCACCCTCGCGAGCGGCGGCTACAACCCGGGGGGACCCGGCGACATCGTCGTGGTGCGGCTGAGCTACGAATTTCCGATCGCGATCAAGCTCTGGAACCCGAACCTCGCCAACATGGCCGGCAACAATCGCCTGATTATCGCCACCGCCGCCTTCCGCAACGAACCCTATAACTGATGCAGACGCCGAGCATGTTCTCCAGCCTCCGTGCCAGCCGGCTTACCCGATTCGCGCGCGACCGCCGCGGCGTGTCCGCGGTTGAATTCGCGCTCATCGCCCCCCTGCTGGTGGCGATCTACTTCGGCGGCATCGAGGTCACCACGGCCGTTGCGGTGGACAGGAAGATGACGCTGGTCGCGCATACTGTGGCCGACCTCGCGGCGCAATCGTCGAAGCTGACCGAGGCTGAGATCACCGATATCCTCAAGGCCTCCGTCGCGATCAGCGCACCCTATGCGACCAGCAACCTGAAGGTGACCGTCTCGAGCATCGAGATCGATGCCAATGGCCAGGCCAAGATCAAATGGAGCCGCAGCTACAACGGCACGGCGCACAGCCCTGACAGCGTGCCGCTGCCGGCCGCGCTCAAGGTCCCGAACACATCGCTGATCTGGGGCGAAGCCAGCTATGACTACAAGCCGATGTTCGGAACCACGGTGTTCAAGGCCAGCCTCACGCTCGGCGATGCGAACTACATGCGCCCGCGCATCAGCTCCATTGTCGAGTGCTGCAACGGCTAGGATTCGCGAGCCCGCTCGGGCCAGCCTCCGGACAATCAGGAGGGGATCGGCAGTTCGGTCGTCGACTTGATCTTCTCCATCGCGAAGCGCGAGGTGACGTTCTTGAGCGGAATCGCCGCGATCAGGCGTTTGTAGAACTCGTCGTAGCCGGCGATGTCCTTGACGACGACGCGCAGCATGTAGTCGACGTCGCCCGCCATCCGATAAAACTCCATCACCTCCGGCATGGCGCCCACCACGCTGGCGAACGTCTTGAGCCATTGGTCGGAGTGGTCTCCCGTCTCCACTGACACGAACACTGTTACACCGAGCCCGAGCTTGTCCTGGTCGAGCACGGCCACGCGCCGCTGGATGACGCCTTCCGCCTCGAGCCGCTGAATGCGCTTCCAGCACGGCGTCGACGACAGGCCCACGCGGCTGCCGATCTCGGCAACCGAAAGCGAAGCGTCCTTCTGCAGCACGGCAAGAATCTTGCGATCGATGGCGTCCATGGGCCGTCCGATTGATGAAGCAAAGCGTCTGATTAGGCCTCGAATATAGAAATTTTTTCTTCGATGTCCAGCTTCCGCCCAGCCCCATAGAATAAATTTGTCGTTCGGAGGCTCGCCTCCCGGCACCCCTGCCCCTATGTTAACGCCTCGGACGGACAGGACGATTCTTCACGATGCGATGCGCGATCCAGATTGCCCGCGCGGCCATCCGCGCGGTCGGTGTCCTCCTGCTGCTGGCGACGGGCGCGCCGGCGCAGGACGTCGCACGGACGGATCCGCTGGTCTCGGTCGAATGGCTCCAGGCGCACCTGCGCGCACCCGGGCTGGTCGTGCTCGACATCCGCTCGGCCATCGACGGCGGCAGCGCCGAGACCTATGCGCAGGGACACATTCCGGGCGCGATCCATAGCGACTACGACAAGGCGGGGTGGCGCGCGACAAGGAACGGGCTGCCCTACATGCTTCCCGGCATCGCCCAGCTCGAGAAGCTCATCGGGGAGCTCGGCATCGACGAGACCAATGACGTGGTCGTCGTGCCGGCGGGCGTGAGCGCGACCGATTTCGGATCCGCGGCGCGGACATATTGGACGCTGAAGGTCGCGGGCGTGCGCAAGGTGTCCATTCTCGATGGCGGCAGCGCTGCCTGGACTGCCGCCAAGCTCCCGCTCGAGAGCGGCGTGAACACGCTGTCACCCACGATTTTCGAAGCGAACCTCGACCGGAGCCTGATTGCGGAGGCCGCCGATGTGGAGCACATCATCGCAACCGGCGCCGGCACACTCGTCGATGCACGCCCGCCGCCCTTCTTCCAGGGCAAGGTGAAGGCGGATGCCGCCCAGGCCTACGGCCATATCCCCGGCGCGCTCAACATCGACAGCACTGCATTCTACGACGAGACCATCAACCGGCTGCGGCCGAAGGCTGAGCTCGCCGCTGTCGCGGCACGCATCCCGCCGCGCGGACCTGTCGTGAGCTATTGCAACACGGGCCACTGGTCGGCGACCGACTGGTTCGTGCTCGCGGAGCTCCTCGGCCGCAAGGATGTGAAGGTCTATTACGGCTCGATGGTCGACTGGGTGTCGGTGCCGAGCCGGCCGGTTGCCTCGTCTCGCACCAAATGGGACGACATCAAGAAGTTCTTCGGCAAAGGCTCATGATGACCATCGCTGCGACGACGACTCTCGCGCCGGCCACCGCCCGCAGGGACTGGCTGTTCCTCACGGGTGCCGTACTGGCCACCGCCCTGCTGGTGGCGCTCGTGCTGATCGACGGACAGCCGGCATCCGCCGCACTGCTCGTGCTGGGGTTCGGGCTCGGCGCCGCTTTCCTCAAGGCGGAGTTCAGCTTTACGGCATCGTGGCGACGCTTTCTGGTGCACGGCGAGGCGGGCGGCCTGCTCGTGATCCTGCTGCTGATCGCGCTGACCGCGGTGGCGGTGGTGCCGGTGGCGGCGAGCTGGCCGCACTACGGCGGATCGATCGCACCGCTTGGCCCCTCCCTGGTGATTGGCGCGTTCGTGTTCGGCGTCGGCATGCAACTCGCCAACGGCTGCGGCTCCGGCACGCTCTATACGGTCGGCGGCGGCTCGGGCCGCATGCTCATCACCCTGGCGTGCTTCATCGTGGGTAGCGTGCTGGGCAGCATGTCGCTGCCGCCATTCCTGCGGATGGGCGGCCTCGATCCGGTGCTCGCGAGCGACTATTTCGGTCCTTGGGGCGGGCTCGCGGTCACCTTGGCCAGCATCGCGGCCGTGGCGCTCGTCATCGTCGTCATCGCGCGGCGGCGCGGCGCCCCGCTCTCGACGCGCGGCTCGTTCATCGCGGGCGCACTGGTAATCGCCGCGCTGATGATCGGCGTGTTCTTCGCCGGCGGGCATCCCTGGAGCGTCACGTTCGGTTACACGGTGTGGGGCGGCAAGCTCGCCATGCTCGCAGGCGCGGACCTGTCGCAGTTCGAGTTCTGGCAATGGCCGGGACCCAAGCATGCGCTCTCGGACTCGCTGCTGGGCGACACCGCGAGCCTCACCAACCTCGGCATGATCTTCGGCGCCATGGCAGCGGCGGCGTTTTCCGCGCCCTTCGCGCACAGGCCGTGGCCTCCCTTGCGCTCTTTGGCTGCGGCCGCGATCGGCGGGATGTTGATGGGCTGGGGCGCACGGCTCGGATTCGGCTGCAACATCGGCGCGTTCGTCGGCGGCGTCGCCTCGGGCTCCCTGCACGGCTGGATCTGGTTCCTCGCCGCGCTCGGCGGCTGCACGATCGGGATCAAGTGCCGCCCGTGGTTCGGACTGTCGCGGGATTGATACGATGCGCCTCGTCTACGTGATCGTCTTTCTTGTCGGCGTCGCAGCGATCCTGTCCGACCACCTCACGTCGCCCTCGATCGGCCGCGCGATCTCGCCGCAGGATTTCGCCGGCGCCTGCGCGCCGTGCGGCGCGCCCTGCCCTTCGAAGAAATAGAGCACAATCCCAAAGAGGGCTGCAGGTCCGGAACGGATCCTGCTCCAACGACCGAGCTTTAGTGGGCGCGGGCCAGAACCGCTTCGACCTCGTCGCGAGTGGGAGCGGTGGAACTGCCGCCGAACCGCGTCACCTTGACCGCCGAGGCGGCGGCCGCGAAGCGCAGCGTATCGGGCAAGCTGCGGCCCTCCATCAGCGCAAGCGCGAAGGCGCCATGGAACACGTCACCGGCGCCGAGCGTATCGACCGCTTTCACCTTGAACGCCGGCACCGCGTGCACTTCTCCGCCGTCGCACCAGAGCACGTCGTTGGCGCCGTCGGTGACCGCGACGAACCCGCCGCACTCTTCCTGCACGTGCTGGATGGCGTTGGCCGCGTTGCGCCCACGGACGGTGCCGCGCAGGCTTTCGCCCGAGAAGATGACATGGGTGGCCATGGCGAGCAGCGGGTCGTTCAGGCGCGTCGCCTTGTCGGCGTCGAGCACGATGGGAATCTCGCGGCGGCTCGCCTCCTCACACAATGGCGTCACGAAATTCGGCCGTCGGTTGTCGATGAGGAGCGCGTCCGCATCCGCCACCAGCGCGCCGACGTCGACGGGACCGGCCGCGAGCAGCCGCGCGTCGGTGTAGGTCGCGATCGTGCGCGCACCCTCGTCGTCGACGAGAATCGCCGAGATCGCGGAGCGCCCGCCGGCAATCTGCACGCAGCCGCGGGTGTCGACGTGCTCGCGCTCGAGATTGGCCAGCGTGCGCGCGCCGATGTCGTCATCGCCGAGCGGGCCGGCAAAGCTTACACGACCGCCGAGGCGCGCGATGGCGACCGCGGCATTGGCGGCGCAACCGCCCCCCACCGCCACGAAATCCTTCGCATCAACCTTGGTGTCGACCGGCGGAACCTGGGGCACGCGCCAGACTTCGTCCAGCACGACGATGCCCGAGCAGAGAATACGCGGACCGCTGCGTTCAGCCGGCAATGCTCGCTCCCTCGACCCAGGCACGGATGATGTGGTGCGCGATGGCGATCGGCGGAGGCGTGGAGAGACCCTGTGCATGCTGACGCGACAGCATGGCGGCCGCTTCCTCGCGCGCGAACCAGCGCGCGTCCTCAAGTTCCGTCTTGTCGACCGTGATGTCGAACGTCAGCGCCTGCGCGTGACAGCCGATCATCAGCGACATGGGAAACGGCCAGGGCTGCGACGCGAAATAACGCACATTGCCGCAGCGGATTCCGGCCTCCTCAAAGGTCTCGCGCCGAACCGCGTCCTCGATCGTCTCGCCCGGCTCGATGAAGCCGGCGAGACATGACCACATGCCCGTGCCGAAGCGCGCCTGACGGCCAAGCAGGCAGCGGTCGCCGTCCGTCGCCAGCATGATCGCGACGGGATCGGTACGCGGGAAATGCTGAGCTTGACAGGACGGACAGTCGCGCCGCCAACCCGCGTCGATCATGACGGTCGGCGCCCCGCAGTTGGCGCAGAAGCGATGCCGTACATGCCAAGCGAGCAGCGCTTTGGCCTGCGCCAACGCGGCCAGATGGCCGCCGTCGACGAGCCCCTGCACCGCGATCGACCGCAGATCGATGACAAAGTAACGCCCCGTGGCTTTCAGCGGCTCGACTGCCGCCGCCTCAATCGAAACGCCGTAGGTGGCCACCCCGTTCCGCACTCCAAGGAACACGCTTTCCCCGGCGGCCCCCAATGCACGCGCGTCAGAAAGCGCGAACAGCGGATCCATCGCCGCGCCGATCTTCTTGAGAACGACGGCCTCGCCGACCAGGGCGTACGCCTCGGCGCCCGCTTCCAACGCCGCCCCCTCGTTGCGCCGATGTGCCGCGCGATCGATGCTGGCGGCGGCGTAGGCGAGGCTCGGTGGCGGACCGAGGTTGAATCGAGTGCTCATGCATGGAACTCCGCGGAGAGGGCGCGAAGCTGGCACGCCCAACCCGCGCGCGCAACGTCCCGGATGGACTGATCGCTAGCGCAACCCGATGGCGGCCCGGAGCGCCAAGGCGAGCCGCTCCATTTCGCCGGCATCATAGACGCGCGCCGGCACAGCGCCCCAGACAGGCTTTGGCCAGGCGGCATCATCCCGGCGGCGGGCAACGACGTGAAGGTGCAATTGCGGCACCATGTTGCCGATGGCGGCCACATTGAGCTTGTCGCAGGGGACGGCGGTCATCAGCGCACGCGAAGCCTGCGCGATCTCGCGCGTCAGCTGCGCCTGTTCGGCCTCGTCGAGATCGATGATCTCGGTCGCGCCCGGCCGGCGCGGCACCAGCACGAGCCAGGGATAGTTCGCGTCCCGGCTGAGCAGAACGCGCGACAGCGGCAAGTCGCCAAGGACGAGCCCATCTCGCGCCAGCGTGGGATGAAGCTGCCAATCCTGCATGCCCGAGTCCCTTGAAAGCCCATTCGTGTGCTCACGTCCGGCGTGCCGAAGCGCCCGCCGGACGTGCTTGCATTCGCATTCCGTTCCGCCGATATAGGGGTGGGAGGTTGGCGGTGGACGAGCCACTCGCCAACCGGGTCAGGTCCGGAAGGAAGCAGCCCTAACGAGCTCCGGTTCGGGTCGCTCGTCAGCCTCCCACCCTATTCCAAAAAAGCCGCGCGTTCCGAACATCCATGGCCAACAACGACCGCACGGGGGCCGCAGACACCGCGAATGCCGCGCCCCCGGCCGGGGCTACGGCCATGGCGGCGCAGGCTTATCGCGTGCTGGCGCGCAAGTACCGCCCGGCCACCTTCGACGACCTGATCGGCCAGTCCGCGATGGTGCGGACCATCTCCAATGCCTTCGAGACCGGCAGGATCCCACAGGCCTGGATTCTCACGGGCGTGCGCGGGGTGGGCAAAACCACCACCGCGCGCATCCTCGCGCGGGCGCTCAATTATGAACTGCCGGACGGCTCGGTCAAAGGGCCGACGATCCAGATGCCGGTTCTCGGCGTGCACTGCCAGGCCATCATGGAGAGCCGGCACGTGGACGTGCTGGAGATGGACGCCGCCTCGCACAACGGCGTCGACGATATCCGCCAGATCAACGATGCGGTGCGCTACGCGCCGGTGTCGGCCCGCTACAAGGTCTATATCCTCGACGAAGTGCACATGCTGACCGGGGCGGCGTTCAATGCGCTGCTCAAGACGCTCGAGGAGCCGCCGCCGCATGCGAAGTTCATCTTCGCCACCACCGAAATTCGCAAGGTGCCGGTCACCATCCTTTCGCGCTGCCAACGCTTCGACCTGCGCCGCATCGAGGCGGACGTGCTGGTGTCGCATCTCGACGGCATCTGCGCCAAAGAGAACATCTCGGTGGAGCCGGAGGCGCTCGCGCTGATCGCGCGCGCGGCCGAGGGCTCGGTGCGCGACGCGCTCTCGCTGCTCGATCAGGCCATCGCCCATGCCGGCACCGAAGGCGGAAACGGCGCCAGCGCCGTGCGCGCCGAGGACGTTCGCCAGATGCTCGGCCTCGCCGACCGCACACGCGTCATCGACCTGTTCGAGGCGCTGATGCGCGGCGATGCCGCAAGCGCGCTCAAAGAGCTGCGCGAGCAGTACAACTCCGGTGCCGATCCGGCGGTCGTCATCGCGGATCTCGCCGATTTCACCCATCTCGTGACGCGCATCAAGATCGTGCCGGCGGTCGCGGACGACCGCTCGCTCACCGAGGCCGAGCGTACACGAGGCCGCGCCTTCGCCACCGGGCTCTCCATGCGCGTGCTCTCGCGTGCCTGGCAAATGCTGTTCAAGGGCCTGCCCGAGGTGCAGAGCGCCGACAAGGCGATCGCCGCGGCCGAGATGGTGCTGGTGCGCATCGCCTATGCCGCCGACCTGCCGACGCCGGACGAGGTGGTGCGCAGTCTGGCGGGCGAAAACGGCGCTGGCCCGGCGGCGCCGGCGGGCAACGGCGGCGGAAGCGGCTACACTGCGCCCTCGATGACCGGTTCTTCGATGCCGCGCGCAGAGGGCCCGCGCTCGGCGCCGCGCGCCGCCCTGGCCCCCATGCGTGCCGAAGTGGCGCCACAGGCCAGCGCGCCGGCGCAGCCGGTGCGCGCGATCAACCGCTTCGAGGACCTGATCGCGCTGGCGGCCGAGATGCGCGACCTGCAGACCAAGACCGTGCTGGAGCGCGACGTGCGGCTGGTGCGTTGCGAGGACGGGCGGCTCGAGATCGCGCTGGAGCCGAACGCATCCAAGATGCTGATCGGCGATCTCGGCCGCAAGCTGGAGGACTGGACCGGGCGGCGCTGGATGGTCGTGGTGTCAGCCGAACAAGGGCAGCCCACGGTCAAATCGCAGAACGATGCGCGGCGCGCCGAGGCCGAACGCGGCGTGCGCGCCGATCCGCTGGTGCAGGCGGTGCTGCAGAAGTTTCCCGGCGCCGAGATCGTGAAAGTGCGCCCGCGCGAAGGGGACCTCTACGCGTCGAGCAACGAGCCCATGACGGAGCCGCCGTTTGACGAGCGAACGAACGAGGCCCCGTTCGATGACGAACCGCCGTTCGAGGACAGGTGATACATGCCCGATTTCATGGGTCTGATGAAGCAGGCGGCCGAGCTGAAGTCCAAGATGGAGGCGATGCAGGCCGAGCTCGACCAACTCGAAGTGTCGGGCACCGCCGGCGGCGGCCTCGTGACCGTGACGCTCAGCGCCAAGGGCGAGATGAAGAGCGTGCAGATCGACGCGTCGCTGGTGAAGCCGGACGAGAAGGAGATCGTCGAGGATCTCATCGTCGCGGCGCATGCGGACGCGCGCCGCAAGGCCGAGGCGCTGATGCAGGAGAAGATGAAGAGCCTGACCGGAGGACTGCCGCTGCCGCCCGGACTGAAGCTGTTCTGACACGACAATGCCTGCTGCGGTTGCCGGCCCCGAAATCGAACGTCTCATCCAATTGCTGGCGCGCCTGCCCGGCCTGGGCCCGCGGTCGGCGCGGCGCGCCGCTCTGCACCTGATCAAGAAGCGCGAGCAGCTCATGACGCCGCTTGCCGCGGCGCTGCAGATGGCGATCGACAAGATCACCGTCTGCAAGACCTGCGGCAACATCGATACGCAGAACCCCTGTACGGTCTGCGTCGACCCGCGGCGCGATCCATCGGTGATCGTGGTGGTTGCGGACGTCGCAGACCTGTGGGCACTCGAGCGCGCGCACGCGATCAATGCGCGCTATCACGTGCTCGGCGGCACGCTGTCGCCGCTCGATGGCGTCGGCCCGCAGGATCTCGCGATCGATTCGCTCATCACGCGCGCCCACGCGCCGGAGGTGAAGGAGATCATCCTCGCGCTCAACGCCACCGTCGATGGGCAGACGACCGCGCATTACATCACCGACCTCCTGGCCGACGCCAACGTGACGGTGACCCGCCTCGCCCACGGCGTGCCGGTCGGCGGCGAACTCGACTACCTCGACGAGGGCACGCTCAGCGCCGCCATCAAGCAGCGCACGGCATTCTAGACCGCGTGCTCGCGCCGGCGCGGCGCTAGACCTTGGGTCTCGTCTCCAGTCCGTCGAAATGGCCGCGCGCCTGCAACCAGGCCAGCAGCACCAGCCCAGGCACGGCCACCAGCGCGCTGATGACGAAGAACAAGACCCAGCCGGTGGCTTCCGCCACGAAGCCGGCCGGCGCCGACAGGTAGGTGCGGCCGACGGCGGCCAGCGCCGTGAGCAGCGCATACTGTGTCGCCGTATGCAGCGGACTCCTGCACAATGCCGACAGATAGGCGACGAAGATCACCGTGCCGATGGCGCCGGTGAAGTTCTCGACGACGATGGTCGCCGTCAGCGCCGTGAGGTTGACGCCGACGGTGGCCTGCCAGGCGAACACCAGGTTGGAGAAGGCCTGCAGCGCCCCGCCGATCCAAAGGCTGGTGGTGATCGGGTAGGCCCGTGCGAGAAAGCCTCCGGCAAAGCCGCCGACCAGCGTGGCGGCGAGGCCGACCCCTTTCACGATCGCCGCGTATTCGTTGCGCGAGAAACCGAGGTCGATGACGAAGGGCGCGGTCAGCGTGCCGGCAAAAGCATCGCACAGCTTGTAGAGAACCACGAACGCGAGCACGAGGAAGGCCGCGTCCCGCGTGAGGAACTCCGAAAATGCGCCAACAGCGGCGCTGGCCAACCGGCGCAGCGGGTTCTCGCCGGCGTGCGCGGCGACCGCCGCGCGCGACGTCTCCGGCTCGGTGGCGACAAGTGCTGTGATCATGCCGATCGCCACGAACGCGGCCATCACCAGATACCCTGCCGTCCAGGCCGCATGCTTGAGGAAGCCGAGACCCTCAAAGCCGCTGACGACGAACAAGGCCCCGGCCGTCGAAACCAGCATGCCGATCCGGTAGGCGGCGACATAGGACGCCATGCCGGCGGCCTGCTCGCGCTCGTCCAGGCTCTCGACGCGGAATGCGTCGATGACGATGTCCTGCGTGGCGGACGCGGCGGCGACCAGCACCGCGCCGAGCGCCACCAGCGCCGGCGCCGCCGCCGGATCGCAGAAGGCGAGGAAAACGATCGCCGCCATCAGCAGCAGCTGTGAGAACACCAGCCAGCCGCGGCGGCGCCCAAGCAGGCGGGAGAGCACCGGAATGTCGATGGCGTCGACCACCGGCGCCCACAGGAACTTCACGGTGTAGGGGGTGCCGACGAGAGCGAACAGCCCGATGGTTCCCAGGTCGACGCCCGCCTCGCGCATCCACACCAGCAGCGTCGAGCCTGACAAAGCCAGCGGCAGCCCGGCGGAGAAACCGAGGAACAGCACGATGAGCACGCGCGGCTTGAAATAGACCGCGACGGCTTCCATGAACGAGGCGCGCGCGGGTGTGGACTCGGATGTGGACTCGGGGGCGACGGCCATGCGCTGCGACTACTCGCCGGCTTCCAGCTTGCGGGCCATCGGCGCAGGAATGATGGTGGCGCCTTCGCGCTCGTCCGCCTCCTCGCCGAACTCCACGTCGGTGATGCGTGCGCCCCGTTTCTCCACTTTGTCGGCAGAGATTAGGATCTGGCGAACGTCCTCGTTCGCCTGGGTGAAGTGGCCCTGCAGCTTGAGCACGCGGTCGCGCAGGCGCCGCAGGTCTTCCATGAGATGACCGACCTCGGCATGGATCTGGTCCGCCGCCTCGCGCATGCGCGAATCGCGCTGGATTTGCTGGATTACCTGGATGGCCAGCATCAACAGCGTGGGCGAGACGATCAACACCTTCGAGCGAAACGCCTTCTGCACGATGTCGTCGAAGCCGTCGTGCAGCTCGGCATAGACCGATTCCGACGGAACGAACATCAACGCCAGGTCCTGCGTCTCGCCGGGGATGAGGTATTTGGCGGCGATGTCCGCCACGTGCTTGCCGATGTCGCTGCGCAACCGGGAGGCCGCGTGCCGACGCTCCTCCTCGCTCGCGGCCTCGCGATAGGCGGTGACGGCCTCCAGCGGGAACTTCGCGTCGACCACCAGGGGGCGCTGGTCGGGCAAGAAGACGCAGCAGTCGGGGCGCGACCGGTTGGACAGGGTGTGCTGGAACTCGTAGCTCGTCTTGGGTAACCCGTCCTGGATGATCAGCTCCATCCGGCCCTGGCCGAAGGCGCCGCGCTGCTGCTTGTTGCCGAGCACGCTCTGCAGCGAGGTGACCTGCGACGACAGCTCGCTGATGTTCTTCTGGGCGCGGTCGATGACGGCGAGGCGCTCATGCAGGCCCTGCAGGCGCTCGACCGTCTGCTGCGTGGTGGTCGTCATCGACTGGTGCACGCGATGGGACACGGCATCGAGCCGCTCCGACACGGCGTGCTGGAACTGCGACTGGCCCTTGGCGAGCATGTTGATCATGGCCTCCAGCCGCCCCGCCGTGTCGTTCTGCTGGCGCGCCAGTTCGGCGGTGAGCGCCGCGGCGGCATCGGCCTCCGCGGGCTGGCGGCGCCACAGCGCAAAGGCCGCGCCGGCGAGGGCGGCGCCGACCGCCAGGCACAGGATCGCAACCAGCAAGGTCTCGGCCAAGGGGCTGGGCATGCAAGCCTTGTAGCGCGATTCGGGACCGGAGGGAACGAACGGCGAACGAGAGCCGCCACCAGCCAGCCCTTACGGATCGCGTTGATTCGGCAGGCCGAATTGCTTACATGCGGCGCATGCCACTGCGACCCATCCTGATCCTCCCCGACAAGCGGCTGCGCACGACGTCCACGCCGGTGGAGAAAATTACCTCCGAACTGCGCAAACTCGTCGAAGACATGTTCGAGACCATGTACGAGGCGCCCGGCATCGGGCTCGCTGCCATCCAGGTCGGCGTCGCCCAGCGCGTCGTCACCATGGATATCGGGAAGAAGACCGACGAAGAGGCCAAGAACCCGCGCGTCTTCATCAATCCTGAGATCGTGTGGTCGTCGGAGGAGATGTCGACCTACGAGGAGGGCTGTCTCTCGATCCCCGACATCCATGAGGACGTCGACCGGCCGGCGCGCGTGCGGCTCAAGTTCCTCGATATCGACGGCAAGCCGCACGAAGAGGAAGCGGACGGGCTCTACGCGACCTGCATTCAGCACGAGATCGACCATCTCAACGGCGTGCTGTTCATCGATCACATCTCCAAGCTCAAGCGCGACCGCATCGTCAAGAAATTCACGAAAGCCGCGAAACGAACGGCGGACGAGTGATGCGTCTCGTCTTCATGGGCACGCCGGACTTTGCCGTGCCGACGCTCATGGAGATCGTCGGCCATGGCTACGAGGTCGCGGCCGTCTACACCCGCGCCCCGAAACCGGCCGGACGCGGCATGGAACCGAGGCCGAGTTCGGTCGAGCGGGAGGCGCATCGCCTTGGCCTCACCGTCATGACGCCGGCGACGCTGCGCAGCACCGAAGCGCTTGAGACGTTCCAGGCGCACCAGGCGGACGCCGCCGTCGTCGTCGCCTATGGCATGATCCTTCCGGGCGAGATCCTCGAGACCGCACCGCTCGGCTGCTTCAACCTGCATGCCTCACTGCTGCCACGCTGGCGCGGCGCCGCCCCGATCAACCGCGCGATCATGGCGGGCGACGCGGAGACCGGAGTCATGGTCATGCGCATGGACGAGGGGCTCGACACCGGCCCGATCGCGATGGCGGAGCGCGTCGCGATCACCTCCGACATGACGGCCGGCGAGTTGCACGACGTGCTCGCACGGCTCGGCGCGGACCTGATGGCCCGTGCGCTCGGCGCGCTCGATCGCGGCACGCTCGAACTCAGGCCGCAGCCGGAATCGGGCGTCACCTATGCGGCAAAGATCGACAAGAACGAAACCCGGATCGACTGGCGGCAGCCGTGGGCCGCGGTTCACAATCACGTCCGCGGCCTGTCGCCGTTTCCGGGCGCCTGGTGCGAGTTGCAGGGTGCGCGCCTGCGCATCCTGCGCACCACGAAGGGCAGCGGATCGGGCGCGCCGGGCACGCTGCTCGATGACGCGCTGACGATCGCCTGCGGCGAGGGCGCCGTGCGCATCCTCGAGGTGCAGCGCGCCGGCAAGCAGGCGATGAAGGCGGACGAGTTCCTGCGCGGCACCCGGCTGGCGCCGGGCGCGCAGCTGTCGTGAAGAGATCAGGCCGCGCGGTAACCTGCCCAATGGTGACGCCGCGACTCGATGTATTCGGCGAGATCGTCGCTGGTCACCCGCACGAGATCGGAGTGGCCGAAGCCTTTCGAATAGTCGAGGACGGAGACGATCTCGGGGGTGATGCGCAGCATCGGCACGGCGGCAGGATCGGGCTGCGGCATGACCTTGTATTCCGGGTAGCGCCGCAACAGGATCGACTGCGCGTGATCGATCTCGCCGCGGTCCTCGACAACGATCGCACGTCCGGCGAACGAGAGGCCCTTGATCTGCAACGGCTGCGGATAGTCCTTGGCGATTGCGCACGACACACGCGCATCGGCGCTGATATTCGCGTATTTCTGCCCGTCGCGCGCGATGAAGCAGTAGATGATGAGACCGTCGTTGGCGTAGCCGACGACGGTCGCCTGCGGCCAGCCGTCGGGCCGGTTGGTGGCCATGGTCATGATGCGGTGACCGTCGAGCAGTCCGACGATCTGGTTCTTCAGGGCGGCTTTCATCGTTATCCTCGCGTCCTTCATGCGTCGGATGCTAGAGGACCGGAGCCCGGGCTCCTTTGAGGTGGATCAACCGTGCCGCGCTACAAGCTCACCATCGAATATGACGGCGCGCCGTTCTGCGGCTGGCAGATCCAGGACAATGGGCCCTCCATCCAGGCGGCATTGATCGAGGCCATCGCCGCATTCGCGGGCGCGCGCGTCGGCGTGCATGGCGCCGGCCGCACGGACGCAGGGGTGCACGCCTTCGCGCAGGTCGCCCACGTCGACCTCACCAGGGACTGGGACACCGACACCGTGCGCGACGCCATCAACGCGCACCTGCGCCCGCAGCCGATCGCCGTGCTCGCGGCCGAGCGCGTCGGGCCCGACTTCGACGCGCGGTTCTCCGCGGTGAAGCGTCACTACCTCTACCGCATCGTCAATCGCCGGGCGGACCTCGCGCTGGACCGTCATCGCGTCTGGCGTATCTCGCGTCCGCTCGATGCGGAGGCGATGGATGCCGCCGCGCGGCATCTCGTCGGGCGGCACGACTTCACGACCTTCCGCGCCGCTGAATGCCAGGCCAAGTCGCCGGAGAAGACGCTCGACCGGCTCGACGTTGCCCGCCATGGCGAGGAGATCACGGTGCAAGCTTCGGCGCGCTCCTTCCTGCACCACCAGGTGCGATCCATGGTGGGCTCGCTCGCGCTGGTCGGCGAAGGCAGATGGACCGACGGCGACATCGCCCGCGCGCTCGCCGCGCGCGACCGCACGGCCTGCGGCCCCGTGGCGCCGCCGGATGGGCTCTACCTGGTGCGCGTGGATTATTGAACCGCGAGTGGCGCCGGAGACGAAAGCTCAGCCGAAATAGCGCTCCAGCACGCGCCGATAGATGGCGGTGAGCGTGACGAGGTCGGCTGTCGGAACGCACTCGTCGATCTTGTGCATGGTCTGATTGACGAGGCCGAACTCGACGACGGGACAATAGTTCTTGATGAAGCGGGCGTCCGACGTGCCGCCGGTCGTCGACAGCGCCGGCGTCTTTCCGGTGACGTCTGCGACCGCCGCTCGCACCACGTCGACGAACGGCCCGGGCGCGGTGACGAAGGAGTCCGCGTTCGATGGCTCCCAGGCGATGCGCCAGCGGATGCGGCCACCTGCCGCCTTCGCCACCCGTTCCTCGACGAGCGCACGCAAGGACGCCTGCGTGTGCCGATCGTTGAAGCGGATGTTGAAACGCGCGCGTGCCTCGCCGGGAATGACGTTCACGGTGGGATTGCCGACGTCGATCGACGTAAACTCGAGATTCGAGGGATCGAAATGCGCGCTGCCGTTGTCGAGCGGCTCGGCCTGCAACGCGCCGATGAGCGCGACCACGCCGCGCACCGGGTTGTCGGCGCGCTCGGGATAGGCGACGTGGCCCGGCGTGCCGGTGACGATCAACGTGCCGTTCTGCGAGCCACGGCGTCCGATCTTGATCATGTCGGACATGCTGTCCGGATTGCTGGGCTCGCCCAGCACGCAATGGTCGAACGTCTCGCCGCGCGCCTTGGCCCATTGCAGGAGCTTGACGGTGCCGTTGACGGCCACGCCTTCCTCATCGCCTGTTATCAGGAACGAGATCGAGCCCTTGGACTTGCCGCCCTGGGCCGCGACGTAGTCGAGCGCAGCCGCGACGAAGCAGGCGATGCCGCCCTTCATGTCGACCGCGCCCCGGCCATAAAGCTTGCCGTCGGCGATCTCGCCCGCGAACGGTCCGTGCGTCCACCGCGTCTCGTCGCCCTGCGGCACCACGTCGGTGTGGCCGGCGAAGACGAGGTTGGGCGCTCCGGTTCCGATGCGGGCATAGAGGTTCTCCACGTCGTCGTGGCCTGGCTCGGAGAACGTCACACGCTGAACCGCAAAGCCGGCATCGCCGAGCACGCGCGCAAGATAGGCGAGCGCGCCGCCCTCCTGCGGTGTCACCGACGGGCAGCGCAGAAGATCGCGGGCAATGGCGAGGGGATCAGCGGACATGCGACAGGCGGCGGGCAGCGCCCGCTGCGTCCTCAGCTCTTGGTTTCCAGCGGGTCGGGCCCGTAGGCGTTCGGTCCCCGCGTGCCGCGCAAAACGCCAAGGTCGACGACGAACCAGACGAACAACACGAGGTTGATCAGGATGAATGCAATGTCGATGGCGTTGATCGCGGTGGGATCGCCCGTGATGCCGACGAGGTTGGTCACCTGATGCAGCAGCCAGGGCAGGACGAACACGAGGGCGGTATAGCCCGGGCGGTTTCGGTCATGCAGGCGCTTCACTCCAACGGCAAGCAGCGGATAGAGCAGCGCCACCTCGATGACGAGGATGTTGAAACGAATGACTGGGTAGTCACGCTCGCCAGCGACATACAGACTGCCGAGGAGGATGATGAGGCCGAGGATGAGCAGCGAGAGCAGGCCAAGCCAGAACGGCTTCCGGGAAATCCGGCCTTCGAAGCTCATGAACAAGGATGCGAAATTCATATTGGTCCACCAATCGTAACCGACAATTGCATCCTACCGCATTCGCCGCGCCTGCACGACCGGGACAGGATCAATCCTCAACAGTTCATCAGTCCCGCAGGAGCTCATTGATGCTGGTCTTCGCGCGCGTCTTCTCGTCCACGCGCTTGACGATTACCGCGCAATAAAGGCCAGGCCCGCCGGCTTTGCCAGGTAAGGTGCCAGGCACCACCACCGAATAGGGCGGGACCTCGCCCTGGTGGACCTGCCCGCTCTCCCGGTCGACGATTTTCGTGGACGCCCCGAGGAACACGCCCATGGACAACACCGAGCCCTCGCGCACGACGACACCCTCGGCAACCTCCGAGCGCGCGCCGACGAAGCAGTTGTCCTCGATGATGACCGGACCGGCCTGCAGCGGCTCGAGCACGCCGCCGATGCCGGCACCGCCGGAAATATGACAGTTCTTACCGATCTGTGCGCAGGAACCGATCGTCGCCCAGGTGTCGACCATGGTGCCCGCATCGACATAGGCGCCAAGATTGACGAAGGACGGCATCAGCACGACGCCCGGCGCCACATAGGCGGCGCGGCGCACAATCGAGCCCGGCACCGCGCGAAAGCCTGCCTCCTTGAAGCGAGCCTCGCCCCAACCCTCGAACTTCGACGCGACCTTGTCCCACCAGGCAGCCTTGCCGGGTCCGCCGCCGATCACGGTCATGTCGTTGAGGCGGAACGACAGCAGCACGGCCTTCTTGAGCCACTGGTTGACGCGCCAGCTCCCGTCGGCCTGCTTTTCGGCGACCCGGGCCTGACCGCGGTCGAGCAGGTCGAGCGCAGCCTCCACGGCGTCGCGCACCTGCCCCGTCGTCGCTGGACCGACGGCCTCGCGCTGGTCGAATGCCTGATCGATGGTGCGCGCCAATTCCTCGTGAGCCATGATAATATCCTCGAAATCCGCGGCAGTTGTGTCGCGGAGCGCCCCGCCAAAGTCAACGGGGCGGGAAAACCCCACGTGAGCCGCCATGTCGAACCTTGCCCTTGCCCGACGTCTTCTCCTGCCCGCCCTCCTGACCATTCTGGCCGCGCCGCCCGCCTTTGCACATCACGCGATGGGTTTTGCGGTGCCTGCGACGTTGTGGCAGGGCCTGCTGTCGGGGCTCGCCCACCCGGTGATCGGGCTCGACCACCTTGCCGCAGTAATCGCGGTCGGCTGCATCGCCGCCGCGCATCGGACGGGCACCGGGCTCGTCGCGGGTTTTGTGCTGGCCATGATCGCGGGCGCCGCCCTGCACGTGCGCGGGACGAACGTCCTGGCGCCCGAACTCATGGTCGCGGCGTCGGTGCTGGCGCTCGGCATCGCCGTGCAGGTCCGCGCGGCGATCGGTGCTGGCGTTCTGCTGGCACTGTTCGTGCTGGCGGGACTGATCAACGGCTATGCCTTGGGTGAATCGATCGTGGGCGCCGAAGCCACGCCGCTCGCCGGCTATTTCGCAGGGCTTGCCCTGGTGCAGTTCGCGATGGCGCTGGCCGCGATGGCGCTCGCGCGGCGGTTCGCGATGCGGCCCTACGCTGGGGTGGCGATGAACGTGCGCCTCGTCGGGGCGGCCGTCATGGGCGTGGGACTTGCAGGATTGGGCACCCAACTCGTTGCGTAGCGGCTTGTCGGGATCACCCCCTAACGCGCGGCGGCGATCCGTGCGAGGAACGCCACGAGATCGTCGGTGACGTGATCGACGTGCGGCGCGTCGCGCCCCACGCGCTCCCAGTCCTGGCGGCCGGTTTCACCGGCGGCCTCGCGCACCGCGGGCGGCACTACGAGCACCGTCGTCATACCCAGCGCATGCGGCACCTCGAGATTGCGCGCGAGGTCCTCGAACATCGCCGCGCGCAGCGGATCGACGCCGTGTACCTTCAGGAAGCGCTCGTAGGTCTGTGCCGCGGGTTTGGGCTCGAGTTCCGCCGCGACGATGTCGAACACGTCGTCGAAATGGCCGTGCAACTCGAGCCGGGCTACGACGGCATCGGCGTGCTTGCGGGTGCCGTTGGTGAGGATGAGCTTGCGACCGGGCAGTTTCTCGATGGCGGTGCCGAGCGCGGGATTGGCTTCGAGCGGCGAGTGATCGATCTGGTGCACGATCTCGAGATAATCGTCCGGCGGCATGCTGTGCTCGACCATCATGCCGCGCATGGTCGTGCCGTAACGCTTGTAATAGTCCTTCTGGATTTCGAACGCGCGTTCAAGCGGCACCTTCAGGTAATCGGCGATGTAGCCGCGGATCTTGTCGTCGACCTGTCGCCATAGACCGAGGTGATGCGGATAGAGCGTATTGTCGAGGTCGAAGACCCAGGTTTCGACCTGCGTGAAGTCGCGCGGGAGCTGCCGGGGGTCTCTCATATGCGAGTATTTAGCGAGCGGGAGCCGCCTGCGCGAGGGGGGGTTCGGGCGCTGCCAACAGGGCGCGCGCCTGCCGCGCGAGGTCGCAGCCCTCGCAATAGCGCGCGTCTTTATAGTCGATCCAGTTGTGCGCGAAGAACCTGTCCGCCGCAATGCCGTAGCGCGCCTGCAGGAAGCGCGCGAGGATCGACCAGGCGCGCACCTGTTCCGCAGTCGCAGGACGGGTGACGTCGGGATAATTGCCAGCGAACTCCACTCCGATTGAATTCTCGCGGGTCACCTTCCGGTAGGTCGCAGCATTGTCGACGTACTTGCTGTCCTTGCGATTGGCCCCGTCGCCGTGATTTGGCACCGCTGTTTCCGGCGTTGCCCAGTAGACCGTGCCGTCGGCCTCGACCCAGATCATGACTCCGCGCCGGCCATGATCCTTGGCCTGAGCCCGCGCTCCATTGCGGGCGGAGCCCGCGGGCCCTTCCGTCTGATGCACGATGACGTGCTTCCAACGCCTCGCCTCCGCAGGATCTCCGAGCGGGCTGAAATAGACGACCTTGAGCCCCGGAATCCGCGGCGTGCCGGCGACCCTGGCAATATCCTCGACCGCCGGTGCAGCGGCGATCTCCAGGATCAGCTTCTTGAGGATGGCCTCGCCGAATGCCTCGTAGCTCTCTGCCGCGAGGGCGAAAGAGCCCTCGCCGCCGATGACGCTGGCGCGATAGTAGCGGGCGAGATCCGGATCGAGCTGCGTGATCGGCAGTCCATTGATGACAAGACCCGCGGCGACGGCCTCGTCGCGCGCGGTTTCGGCGGGACGGCCACGGTTGTTGGCGCCATCGCCAGAAACGTCGATCACCCGCCGGCCCGCCTTGTAGCTGGTCGAGGCGAACAGGCTCGCGGCGTGATCGATGGCGCCGCTGATCGAGGTGCCGCCGAAATGGAGCTGGCGCGGCGCATCCTCGATCGCAGCCACAAAACCGCGGATGGCGTCCGCACTATCCAGCAGCGTCCACGGCACGACGTGGGCCTGCAGGCCCGGTCCGGTCCATTGCGTCATGGTGACGGCAATGGCACGGGACGGGCCCGACTGAATGGCCGAGAGAATGCGCGGATTACGGAAGGCTGCGACATAACCCTGCTTCTGCAGCTCGAAGCGCGTGTGGTCGACGCTGCCTGAGGTGTCGACGGCGAGCACGAGCTGCAGGTCGACGGGCTGGGCCTGCGCCGATGCCACGCCGCACAGCAGCGCCAGACACGCTGCGAACATTCGAGATCGGCGTCGAACGGCGGGCAGCATCATGCGCCTCCGGCGGCGCAGCCAAGGCGCCGCCGCACCCATCATAAGACGGAGCCGCCGATTTAGCGATGGATCAGCGTGCCGGCGCCGTGGTCCGTCAGCAATTCGAGCAGCACCGCGTGTTCCACCTTGCCATCGAGAATGACCACGCCCTCGACTCCCTGCTCGAGCGCGTAAATGCAGGTCTCGACCTTGGGGATCATGCCGCCTGAGATCGTCCCGTCCGCGATGAGCCGGCGCGCCTCGTCGACCGACAGCTCCTTGATGAGCTGCTTCGACTTGTCGAGCACGCCGGGCACGTCGGTGAGCAGCAGGAAGCGCTTGGCCTTGAGCGCGCCAGCGATCGCGCCGGCGAAGGTGTCCGCGTTGACGTTGTAGGTGCCCCCCTGGGCGGACGCCGCCACCGGCGCCAGAACGGGGATCAGCTCGCGCCCGAGAATCTGCTCCAGCACCATGGTGTCGACCTTGTCGGGCTCACCGACGAAGCCGAGGTCGATGGCACGCTCGATGCGCGAGTCGGGATCGGGAATGGTGCGCGTCGCCTTGCGCGCGAGCACCATGTTGCCGTCTTTGCCGGTGAGCCCCACCGCGCGCCCGCCGGCCTCGTTGATGAAGCCGACGAGTTGCTTGTTGATCGACCCGGCCAGGACCATCTCGACGATCTCGATCGTCTTCTCGTCGGTGATGCGCAGGCCGGCGGCGAACTGCGATTCGATGCCGAGCCGCTTGAGCATCTCGCCGATCTGCGGCCCGCCACCATGCACGACCACCGGATTGATGGCTGTCTGCTCCATCAGAACGATGTCGCGCGCAAAGCTCCTGGCGGTCTTCTCGTCGCCCATGGCATGGCCGCCGTATTTCACCACGACGATCTCGTCGTCATAGCGCTGCATGTGCGGCAGCGCCTCGATCAGCACGCGGGCGATGTCGGGAGGAGAGACGGACATGGGATACCCTCGGGCGCGCGTTTCCGGCCGGATTGCGCATGAAACCGCCGCGTTGTAGCGGGCGGAGGGACGCGGGGAAAGGGGCAGGTGCGGCGTGGTTGCCGGGCGGCCGTCAGCGGTGCTCGGCGAGCAGGCGCGCGATCGCCGCGCGCAGGTCGGATATGCCGGCGCCGCTGCGCGCGGAGGTCGCCAGCACGACCGGAAAGGCGGCCGGGCGTTCAGCGAGGGCGGCCCGCGTCGCCTCGAGCACAGCCGCCAGCGCCGGTCCCTTGACCTGGTCCGACTTGGTGAGCACCACCTGGTAGCTCACCGCCGCTTCGTCGAGCGAGTCGAACACCTCGGTGTCGGGCGGCTTGAGACCGTGCCGCGCATCGATCAGGACGTAGACGCGGGCGAGATTGACGCGGCCGCGCAGGAAATCGTGGATCAGCGCCGTCCAGGCCCGCACCTTGTCCCTGGGCGCCTGCGCGAAGCCGTAGCCCGGCATATCGACCAGGGTCAGGCGACCGCCGGCCGAAAAGAAGATCAGCTCCTGGGTACGGCCCGGCGTGTGCGAGGTGCGCGCAAGCCCATTCTGGCCGGCGAGCGCGTTGATCAGGCTCGACTTGCCGACGTTGGAGCGGCCGGCAAAGGCGATTTCCACGTCGCGCATCGGCGGGAGCGTGTCGACCGACGAGGACGCCCAGGTGAATTGCCAGGCGGCAGCGAACAGCTTGCGGCCGGCCTCGATCTCGGCGGCTGTGAAGTCGGGGCTCGCCATCGGTCCGAATCGCTCCACGCGCCGCGGGCGAGCGCGCCACGACGGCGGATTACTTCTCCGCCGCCGCCTTCTTTTTCACGAACATCGCCTTGATGTTGTCGAACAACTCGATCTTGGCGCCGTTGCGCTTCATGATTACCGACTGCTGCAGCACCGAAAGCGTGTTGTTCCACGCCCAGTAGATCACCAGCCCGGCGGAGAAGCTCGACAGCATGAAGGTGAAGATCACCGGCATCCAGTCGAAGATCATCTTCTGCGTCGGATCGGGCGGCGCGGGGTTGAGCTTCATCTGCAGCCACATGGTGAAGCCCATGATCAGCGGCCACACTCCGATCATCAGGTAATGCCCGAACACCGGGACCTGCGAGGGGTCGAAGGGCAGAAGGCCGAACAGGTTGAAGATCGTCGTCGGATCAGGCGCCGACAGATCCTTGATCCAGCCGAAGAACGGCGCGTGACGCATTTCGATGGTCACGAACAGCACTTTGTAGAGCGCGAAGAACACCGGGATTTGGATCACGATCGGCAGACAGCCCGCGACCGGGTTGATCTTCTCCCGGCGATACAGCTCCATCAACTCCTGCTGCTGCTTGACCTTGTCATCGGGGTAGCGCTCGCGCAGCGCCTGCATCTGGGGCTGCACGTTCTTCATCTTCGCCATCGAGGCGTAGGACTTGTTGGCCAGCGGGAAGAAAATGATCTTGATGATCACCGTGACGAGCAGGATCGCCACGCCGAAATTGCCCGTCAGCTTGAACAGCCAGTCGATCGCCCAAAACATCGGCTTGGTGATGAAGTAGAACCAACCCCAGTCGATCAGCAGCTCGAAACGGTTGAGCGACAGCGCCTTGTCATAGCCGTCGACCACGGCCACTTCCTTGGCACCCGCGAACAGCCGGCCGTTGGCAACGCCGGTCGCGCCGGGCGCGATCGTCTGCGCATCGAGCAGGTAGTCGGTCTGATAGGTCTTGACGTTGCCGACCGTGCCCGAGGAAAAGCGCGCGTCGACGCGGGCGTCGGTGGACGGCAGCAACGTCGCCGCCCAGTACTTGTCGGTGATGCCGAGCCAGGCGTTCGTGACGTTGAAGGTGATCGACTTTTTCTCTTCGATCTTGGCGTAGGTCTCCTCCTGCAGGCCCTTGTCGCCCATCACGCCGATCAGGCCCTCGTGGAGGATGTAGTAGCCGAGCGTGTGCGGCGTGCCGTGACGCGAGATCAGGCCGTAGGGATAGAGCGTCACCGGCGCGGACCCGGTGTTGGCGACGCTGTCCTTCACCGTGAACAGGTAGTTTTCGTCGACCGCGATCTGGCGTCGGAACGAGAGACCCGCCCCGTTGTCCCATACGAGGGTCACCGGCCGGCCCACCCCGAGCGCGCCCGAGCCTTCCTGCCGCCATTCGGTATCGGGTCCAGGCACCTTGACGTCGCTGCCCGCTCCCCCAACCCAGCCGAACTCCGCATAGAATGGATGCTGCGTGCCCGAGGGCGACAGCAGGATGATCGAGGGTGAATTGCGATCGACGGTCTCGTGGTATTTCACCAGCGACAGGTCGTCGATGCGCGCGCCCTTGAGCGCGATGGAGCCCTTGAGACTCGGGGTCTCGATGGCGATGCGGGGGCTCGCGGCCAGCACGCGCTCGCGCGTCGCCGCAGTCGCCGGCGCCCCCGCAGGGGCACCCGGCACCGGCGGAGCTGCCGACGGCGCACCGGGCGCTGCGGGCTGGCCGGGCTGCTGCACGGTCGCGCCGCCGGGCCCGGGAGCGGGCTGCTGCGGAGCGGCCTGCTGCGCGCGCTGTTGCTCCTGCTTGATCTGCTCCTGCTTCTGCATCTGCGGCAGACCGAAGAAGTACTGCCACGCGAGCAACAGCAGCGCCGACAGCGCAATCGCGATGAATGTGTTTTTCTGATCGCTCATGAAGAAGCCTGAGTTCCCGGCTGCTTATCCAGCTTGTCCAGCCGGCGCAACGCACCGGCGAAATCCGCAACCAGGCGGTCGAAAGGCGCATCGAGCGCGGCGCGGCGGCCAATCAGCACATAATCACGTCCGGCCGGAATGCGATCTACGGCAGTCAGCCGCACCACCTCCCGCAAACGCCGCCGCACCCGATTACGCTCGACCGCATTGCCGACCTTCTTCGACACGGTAAATCCCACTCGCGAGGGGCCATGGTCGTCGCGCCTGCGCGCCTGCAGCACGAAGCCGGTCCCGTGCACCTTGGCGCCAGCCGCCGCCGCCACGAAATCGCCGCGCTGCTTCAGCCGCTCCATGTCATCGCCCGGTGGGGAGGGTGCGAAGTTCTGCCGGTTCGGCCACCCGCTCGCGAAGGGAGTTCAGATACGCCAGCACGCGCACATCAACTTGCAAGCGCGGCGCGTCACGCGCTCAAGCGCTTGCGCCCGCGTGCGCGACGTGCGTTGAGCACCTTGCGGCCACCCTTGGTGGCCATGCGGGTGCGGAACCCGTGACGGCGCTTACGCACCAGCTTGCTTGGTTGATAAGTCCGCTTCACGGTTGTCTCCGCTCCTCAAACCGCCAAATCCAGATTGATCGTCAGCGGCGCAATCGTCGTATTTTCAATGCCTTGCGCCGCAATTCCGGCACCGGCCGCCCGCTTACGCTGGTGGGCTTATACGGGAGGGTCTCTGGCAGGTCAATGTGGAGCGAGTGGGGCCGGGGGGCCGAACGGCCCGACGTGGCGCGCGTCCGTAGCATGGTCCGCAAACATGGTTACCGCGTTCACTGCTTGCGGTGGTTGCGCCGTCGTAGTCAGCCCGCGGTCATTCGATCACGGCGACGTCGGAGCCTACGCGATACGCATAAAATCGCGGTGAACGGGCTTCGTTGCCCTCACGCGTCCTGTATAGAGGGACCATGGTGCCTGCCGAACAGCCTTTCACGTATGTCGGGGCCAGCAGCGGTTCGTCCCTTGTGCCGCGCGTGCTGGCCCTGGCGCTCATCGCGCTGCCGACGGCGCTGGCGTTCGCACTCGGCCTGCACCATCAGATCAGCCTGGAAGCCCTTCTGCATCACCGCGCCGACATCGACGCCTTCGTCGCCGGCCACGCCCCTGCTGCAATCGCGGCCTACGTTGGCATCTACGTTTGTGCCGTCGCCCTCTCGCTGCCGGGCTCGGCGATCCTCACCATCTCCGGCGGGCTCCTGTTCGGGACGGTGGCCGGAGCTTTGGCCGCCATCTGTGGAGCCACCGCCGGCGCCGTCATCATATTCCTTATCGCCCGCAGCGCGCTTGGCGGCTGGATCACCTGTCGCGCAGGACCGCGCCTGGCGCGGCTCGCTGCCGAATTCCGCGCCGACGCATTCAGCTATCTTTTCTTCCTGCGGCTCATCCCGGTATTTCCCTTCTGGCTCGTGAATCTGGTCGCCGCGGTCGGCGGCGTAGCGCTGGGCCCCTTCATGGCGGCGACCGCGATCGGGATGCTGCCGGCCACTTTCGCCTTCGCGCTTTTCGGCTCGGGGCTGGACAGCGCCCTGGCGGCGCAGCTCGACGCTTATCGCGATTGCCTTGCCGCCGGCGGACCGCACTGCCAGCTCGACTTCCACCTCGAAGCCGCAATGACCCCCCAACTGATCGCCGCTTTCGTGGCGCTCGGCGTCCTCGCGCTGCTCCCGGTCGTGGCCCGCCATTCCCGCACCATGCGACAGCGCATCTCAGGTGGCCCGAATGACTGAACTCCTCAAGCCCGACCTCTGCGTGATCGGCGCAGGGGCTGGCGGGCTGTCCGTCGCGGCGGCGGCCGCCGCATTTGGCGTGCCGGTGGTGCTGATCGAGCATGGCAAGATGGGGGGCGACTGCCTCAACTATGGCTGCGTCCCCTCCAAGGCGTTGATTGCGGCCGCCAAGCGGGTTGCCGACCTGACGTCGCTCGATGCCTTTGGCGTGGGCGTCGGTGAAGCGCGGATCGATTTCGCGAAAGTACGTGCGCACCTGCAGGGCGTCATCGCGGCGCTCGCTCCCAACGACTCTGTCGAGCGGTTCACCGGACTGGGCGTGCGCGTGATCGCTGGAACGGCACGTTTCACAGACTCCGATACCGTCACGGTCAGCACCGACACCACGATCAAGGCGGGCAGCTACGTCATCGCGACCGGCTCGTCGCCGGCCAATCCGCTGATCAGCGGACTCGCGGACGGCGACTATCTCACCAACGAGACGATCTTCGATCTTGGCGAATGCCCCGCCCACCTCGTCATCATTGGAGGGGGAGCCGTCGGCATTGAAATGGCGCAAGCCTTCCGCCGGTTGGGAGCGCAGGTCACGGTCATCGAGATGCGGCGCGCCCTCGGCAACGAGGATTTTGAATGCGTGGACATCGTGCTGGCGCAGCTTGCCCGCGAGGGCATCGTCATCCACGCCGGCGCTGCCGTCCGGAGCGTCGAGCGCGTGGGCGCGGGCGTAAAAGTGATGTTCGAGACCGAGACGGGAATGACGTCCGTGGAGGGCTCGCATCTCCTCGTCGCGGTCGGACGCCGGCCCAATGTCGACGGGCTCGACCTTGCCGCCGCCGGGGTGAAGTACAATGCCGGCGGCATCACCGTCGACCGCCAGCTCCGCACGTCGAACAAACGAATCTACGCGATTGGTGACGTCACAGGCGGCTCGCATTTCACCCACGTCGCCAGCTACCACGCCGGCATTGTGGTCCGAAACGCGCTGTTCCGCCTGCGCAGCAAGGTGGACACCAGCGCTCTGCCGCGGGTGCTCTTCACCGACCCCGAGCTGGCCCATGTCGGATTGACCGACGGCGAGGCGCTCAAGCTGGGACACAAGATCCGCGTGCTGCGGTCCCCCTACTTCGAGAACGACCGTGCCCAGATCGAGCGCCGCACGCGCGGACATATCAAGGTCGTGACCGACCGCCGCGGCAACGTGCTCGGCGCCACGATTGTGGGCGATAACGCCGGCGAGATGATCAGCACGTGGACACTGTCGATGGCGCAACGGATCAACATCAGGCACATGGCGCAACTGGTCATGCCCTATCCGACACTGTCCGAGATCGGAAAGAAGGCCGCCGTCGGCTTCTTCACGCCCAGTTTGACGACTTCCTGGGTGAGGCGCATCATAGATTTGCTGCGCCGGCGGGGCTGAGCTGGAATCCGCGCGGCGTATTGCCTCAAATGGGCGCCACACTGGAATCATAATCTTAAGGCCCCTGTAATTCCGACGTCCGTATGAGCGAATAGCTGTTACGGGATACGACCGCCGAACCGGAACGCGAATGAGCGCGAACGAGCCCACTCGGGACACGTCGGAGGCTGCGTCGCGACCGCGCGAGCGGCGCTGGCGCATCGGCCTCTCGGGCAAGCTGCTGCTGTTGACGACCCTGTTCGTCATGGTGGCGGAAGTGATGATCTACGTTCCCTCCATCGCCAATTTCCGCATCATGTGGCTCAAGGACCGCCTCGGTGCGGCATATACGGCGGCGCTGGTGCTCGATGCGGCACCGAGCGGCATGGTGCCGGACAGCCTCGCCCAGCAGATCCTTGACAGCATCGGGGCCAAGGCCGTGGCGATGAAGATGGGCCATCAGCGCCAACTGCTGGCCCGCAGCATGTTCTCCACGTCCGAGATCGACCAGGAGGTCGACGTGCGCGACGTCTCGGCATCGCAGGCGATCGTCGATGCGTTCAAGACCCTGCTGACCAGCCGCAACACCGACATCCTGCGCGCCGTCGGGCCGGCGCCGCGCGGCGGCGAGTTCGTCGAAATCGTTGTCGAGGAGGGACCGCTGCGCGATGCGATGCTGCGCTATTCGCGCAACATTCTGCTGCTCTCGCTGGTGATCTCGATCTTCACCGCGGCGCTGGTCTACTTCACCCTGCATTACCTGTTCGTGCGACCGATGAACCGGATCACGCGCAACATTACCGAGTTCCGCCGCGCCCCCGAGAATCCATCCCGCGTCATCGCCCGTTCCGACCGGCACGACGAGATCGGCATTGCCGAACGTGAGCTCGCCGAGATGGAGCAGGATCTTGCGACGATGCTGCAGCAGAAGAACCACCTGGCTGCACTGGGACTCGCCGTATCGAAGATCAACCACGACTTGCGCAACCTGCTGGCTTCGGCGCAACTGTTCTCGGATCGTCTTTCGGCGCTGCCCGACCCGAAGGTGCAGCAGTTCGCGCCTAAGCTGATGCGCTCGCTCGAGCGCGCGATTGCGCTGTGCCAATCGACGCTGTCCTACGGCGCCGCAAAGGAGCCGCCCCCGGACCGCAAGCCGACCCCGTTCGAAGCGCTGGTGGAGGAGGTGCAGGAGACCCTGGCTGCCCATCCGGAAATGGGCATCCGCTGGATCTTCTCGATCGAGCGCGGCATGGCGGTCGATGGCGACCGCGACCAACTGCTGCGCGTCCTCCTCAACATCACCCGCAACGCCGTGCAGGCGCTCGAGAGCCGTGCGCCGAACGACCCGTCGCGTGACCAGATCCGCATCACCGGCCGGCGCGAAGGGTCCGTGGCAGTCATCGAGATATCCGATACCGGTCCCGGCCTGTCACAAAAGGCGCGCGCCAACCTGTTCAAGGCATTCCAGTCCTCGACGCGCAGCGGCGGCACGGGCCTCGGGCTCGCCATCGCCGCCGAGTTGATCCAGGCGCACGGCGGAGACATCAATCTCGTCGACGGAACCATTGGCGCGACTTTCCGCATCACCATCCCCGACCGCGCCGTCGATCTGCAGGCCTGGCGCAGCAGTCAGGTCAGCGCTTAGCACCACCAGCCCATGGCTGGCGCATGGCACGCGCCGGGACCTGCATCGCCGACCGGTCCGATTCCGCTTGGCTGGCTCCCCCCAAGCGCTATCATTCGCGGACAAAATAGCGAGGGGGAAACGTCATGCGTCTTCGGACCAGCCTGCTGGCCGCAGCAGCCCTGCTGCTCGGCCTCACGACGGGCAAAGCCCAGACCACGGATTGGGACAAGGTGGTTGCAGCCGCCAAGAGCGAGGGCAAGGTCGTCTTCTATTCGGGACTCGTCGGCAGCCCGAGCACGGCTGCGATCGCCCGAGCCTTCGAGAAGACCTACGGGATAACGGCGGAATTCCTCGACCTGCGCATCAGCGAGATCCGGGAGCGCATGCGCGCCGAGCAGGTTGCCGGCCGCATCATCGGCGACGTGCTGACGACTTCTTACAACGTGACGACCTCGATTGAGAGGAACGAGGGCTACGTCCAGCCGCTCAAGCCGTTCCCGAACAGGAAGCGGGTGCGCGCCGCCTCGCGCATCGACAATCCCAGCGGCACGCAGGCCCCGGTCTACATGCTCAAATACGGTATCCTCATCAACACGCGCATGGTCGCGCCGGCAGACGAACCGAAGAGCTGGAAGGATCTCCTGGACGCGAAGTGGACCGGCAAGATCCTTGCCGACGACCCGCGTGCGCTGGGCGGAGGTTTCAACGCTTTTGTGGCCCAGCATGACAAGATCGGTGTCGAGTTCCTGCGCAAGCTCGCCGAGCAGAAGCCGACGTTCTCCCGCGATCTGCGCGAGTCGGAAAGGCGCGTAGCGCGCGGCGAGTTTCCTGTCTACGCGCCATTCCTGTTCAACGACTTCTCGTCGCTGCGCGGCCTGCCGATCAAGGCCATCGTTCCGGCGGAGGGCGTCGCCTACGTGCAGTTCGTGGCGTCGATGATTAAGAACGCGCCGCATCCCAATGCTGCGCTGCTGTTCATCAACTTCCTGCTCTCGGACGAGGCGCAGGTCATTCTTGCCAACGAGGGCCTCGGCCCCGCGATTGACGGGCTCGACTCGAAGATCCCACCCGACCTGCGCCCGCTGGTCACGGCCAAGGAGATGGGTACCAGCGATTGGCGGCGCGAGAAGGAGCTGCTCGCCCTCGCCAAGGAAATCTTCAAATAGGTTTCTGCGGCCTCCGGCAGAACAAGGACCGTCAACATTCCCATGGCCGCAACTCAGCGTCTCGACCGTCATTCTACCAATCCGGTGTTCAACACCCGAAAGCTCAAGCTCGGCACCTTCCAGACCAATCTCGACAGCGGCTGCGTGATGTCCGATCTCGACGGCCGTTTCGAGTTGACGTGGCCCAACACCGTGACGCTGGCCAAGCTCGCCGAGGACATGGAATTCGAGTGCCTCGTGCCGGTGGCGCGCTGGGCCGGCTTCGGCGGCAAGGTCAACCCGCAGGGCCCGGGCTTCGAGACCTACACCTGGGCGGCCGGCATAGCGGCGTCCACGCGGGTATCCGGCGTCATCTCGACATCGCACGTGCTGGTCAATCATCCGCTCATCGCAGCGAAACAGTCGGCGGTGATCGACCACATCTCCAGCGGCCGTTTCACCCTGAACATCGTCTGCGGCTGGAGCGCCACGGAGATGGAAATGTTCGGCTTTCCGCTCGAGGGGCATGAGACGCGCTATGCCCGGGCGGACGAATGGATCACGCTCATCAAGCGGCTCTGGAGCGAGGACGAGACCTTCGATTTCGAGGGCAAGTTCTACAGGATGAAGAAGGGCTATCTGCAGCCCAAGCCGATCCAGGCACCCTTTCCCGCCATCATGAACGCCGGCGGCTCGCAACGCGGCCGGCACTTTGCGGTCAAGAACTGCGACGTCGTCTTCACCGGCATCCGCTCGTTCGACCCGGCCACCAACGCCGCGCATATCGACGCCTACCGCAGGCTCGCACGCGAGGAGTATGGCCGCGAGATCCAGGTCTGGTGCCTGGCGAGTCTCGTGCAGGGCGAAACCGAAAAGGACGCACGCGACTTCTACGACTACTATGTCCACGAGAAGGGCGACTGGGACGCCGCCATGAACGTGATCAACGCCATGGGCGCGGAGATCAACGAGCGCGACTATCCGCCCGAGCGCCGCAAGGCCATGGCGGAAATGTTCGTGGCCGGCTGGGGCGGGTTTCCGCTGGTCGGGACCAAGGAGCAGATCGTCGACGGGCTGGCGATGCTCTCGAGGATCGGCGTCGACGGCGTCCTGCTGTCGTGGCCGCGCTTCGAACAGGGCATGCGCGAGTTCCGCGACGTCACCATGCCGCTGCTCGTGCAGTCGGGCTTGAGGGACTTCACGTAATCCAAGGTGTGCCGCACGTTCAGGCGGAGCCGTTGGCGGAGAGGCGAATGAAACGCGTGCTGATCAAATGCGGCTGGCTGGTCACGCTCGATGAGCGCATCGGCGAGATCAAGGACGGCGAGCTCCTGTTCGCAGGCAACCGCATCGAGGCCGCCGGCAAGGCGCTCAACGCCGCCGCCGACGAGGTGATCGACGCGTCCGACAAGATCGTCATGCCCGGCCTCGTCAACGCCCACATGCACACCTGGGAAACTGCGTTGCGTGGTATCGCCGCCGACTGGCTGTCGCCCAACTACATGAAATACATCCACGGCAACCTGGCCACGCGCTACACGCCCGAGGACAACTACGTCGCCAACTTGATGGGCGCGCTGGCCCAGATCGACGCGGGAACCACCACCCTCGTCGACTGGTGCCACAACATCACCACGCTCGATCACGCCGAACGCGCTATCGACGGCCTCGTCGACAGCGGCATCCGCGCCGTCTTCGCGCACGGCACCGCCAAGCCCCCGACCAACCCGGGCGACAAGCCCTTCACCCACGTGCCGCATCCGCGCGAGCGCATCGAGGCGCTGCGCAAGGGTCGGCTTGCGGCGGCCGACGGCCGCGTGACGCTGGCCATGGCCATCCTCGGCCCGGACTATTCGATCTGGGAGGTGGTGGAGCAGGACATCCGTCTCGCGCGCGAGCTCGGGCTCGTGTCGTCCTCGCATACCCGGCGCAAGGAGGAATCAACCACGCCGGACGGCTATGCGCGCATGCTGCGCGAAGGCCTGCTTGGACCCGACCACAATCTCGTGCACGGAACGAGCTACGACGAAGCGGACCTCAGGGTCGTGATCGACTCGGGGGCGTCGCTCACCTCAACCGTGCTCGTGGAACTGCATCATCATATCGGCGACACGATGGTGGCCCGCGTGCGCGCCGCTGGCGGCATGCCCTCGCTCGGGATCGACGTGGAACCCTATTGCAGCGGGCAGATGTTCCGCGAGATGCAGGCGGCGCTGCTGTTCACGCGCGGTAAGGAAATCCGCAACAACGCGATGCGCGGCAACTCGCCCTATCAGAAGATGCCGGTGACCTCGCGCGAGGGGCTGCTGTGGGCCACCATCGGCGGGGCGCGCGCATTCCTGATGGAAGACAGGATCGGCACCCTCACGCCGGGCAAGAAGGCCGACATCGTCATGCTGCGCATGAACGACATCAACATGTGCCCGGTGTGGGACCCGATCTACTCCATCGTGGAGATCGCCGGCGCCGGCAACGTCGACACTGTCATCATCGATGGCGTCGTGCGCAAGAAGGACGGCAAGCTCACCTTTCCCGCCGACGTGCTGCGCAAGCGCAGGGATGAACTCGCCGATTCGGGGGCGCGCATCATGCGTGAAGGCAACTACCAGGTCGGCATGGCCTAGACGCTGACCTTTTCGCTGCCGGCGCAATCGCGGCCGATCCGCAGCAAACCATCCGTCCATCAACCGCGTCGAGCACGCGCGCCTCACGATCGTTTGAGTGCGTCGGGGCAATTTTCGCCGCGGCCTGACGTGACGTCGCACCTATGTCGCGTTCAGGGCGACGTCAGCGCACCGAGTGAACTCAGCTCCCGCTGTTCACTCCGTCAGGACGTGATGGCAGGCAAGGCCTGCGCACTAGCGTCGCGCGTATCGGAGTCGCGCCATGACCGCATCGGTTTCGCTGCTCGGCCTGGCGACGGCGGTTCCTCCCTTCGTGCTCGAGCAAGGCGACATTGCCGGACGCACGCACGTGCTGTTCGGCCCGCTGTTCGCCCGCTTTCCCCAACTGGCTGACGTGTTCGCCAACGCCGGCATCGCACGCCGGTATTCCGTACGTCCCGTCGACTGGTTCTACCGGCCGCTCGACTGGGGCGAGCGCGCCAAAGCCTATGTCGAAGGCGCATCCGAACTGTTTCTGAAAGCAGCGCGCGAGGCGCTGGCCCGCAGCCGCCTCTCTCCCGCCGACGTCGACATCGTCGTCACCGTGTCCTCGACCGGCATCGCGACGCCGTCGCTCGAGGCGCGGGTGGGACAGGTGCTTGGGCTGCGCCCGGATGTCGTGCGCGTGCCGGTATTCGGCCTGGGTTGCGCCGGAGGCGTCGCGGGGCTCGCGCTGGCAAGCCGGCTGGCGCGGGCAGAGCCTGGCAAGACCGTGCTGCTGGTCGTTGTGGAGCTATGCACGCTCGCCTTCCGCCGCGATCGCGCCGCGAAGGCGGACGTGATCGCCACCGCGCTGTTTGGCGACGGGGCCGCCGCCGCGGTGCTGCGCGCCGGAGCCGAGCGCGCCGCAATCGCACGGATCGGCAGCGCAGGCGAGCACCTGTGGCCCAACACGCTCGACATCATGGGATGGAGCGTCGATCCGGTCGGGTTTGGCGTGCTCCTGTCGCGCGCACTGCCGCGCTTCGTCGAGCAGCGCATCGCCGCACCGCTACAGAGGTTCATCGACGGCGCCGAACTCGACCCTGCTGCGCGGCTGGTCTGTCACCCGGGCGGCGCAAAGGTGCTGGCCGCGTTGGAAAGCGCGCTCCGCCTTGCACCGGGCACGCTCGCGGACGAGCGCGCCGTGCTCAAGGATTTCGGCAACATGTCCGCCCCAACCGTGCTGTTCGTGCTCGAACGCGCACATGCCAGTGGACAAGCGGGGCCATGCGCCCTGTCGGCGCTGGGGCCGGGATTCACCGCGAGCTTTCTGGCCCTCGATCTGACCATGCCGGGACCGCATTCACACGACGGTCGCCTGCGCCCGGAGCCTCAGTATGCCGCCTGAAGGCGCTCTGCTGCTGGCCTTCATCACCGTCCAGCGCGCCGGTGAGTTGCTGCTCGCGCGCCGGAACACGCGGGCGCAGGTCGCCCGGGGCGGAGTCGAGTTCGGCGCGAGCCATTATCCACTGATCGTCGCCCTGCACGTGGCGTGGCTGACCGGCCTGTGGTGGTCTGGCTGGCGCCAGCCGGTCGACCCGATTTGGCTGGCGGTGTTCGTCGCACTGCAGGCGGCACGCGCCTGGGTGATCCTGAGCCTCGGCAGGCACTGGACGACGCGCATCATCGTGGTGCCTGGCGCCGCACCGGTCGCGCGCGGGCCCTATCGTCTGCTGCGGCATCCCAATTACCTCGTGGTCGCGCTCGAGATGCCGGCGGTGCCGCTCGCACTGGGTCTGCCGCGCTTTGCCCTGCTGTTCTTCCTTTTGAACCTTGCCGTGCTCGTCGTCCGCATCCGCTGCGAGAACGCCGCCCTGGCCGGCGCTGGCCGGCCCCTGCAGCCCGCCGGTTAACGGGCGGTTTCCACGCCTCCGTGACAAAGCTGTCGCAAAACCTTGCCAAGGCGCAGGGGAGACGATAGCTATCCCCTGCCGATGCACCCTTCGGTATCGGCATGCGCCCGTAGCTCAGCTGGATAGAGCACCAGACTACGAATCTGGGGGTCAGAGGTTCGAATCCTTTCGGGCGCGCCATCAACTTTTGGTTCCGTTCCGGACCGTCGAGCGACCGAGTCGGAACCAATCTCATATCGGCACTTGAAGTCTGGAGTCACGCCGCCAGACGTCTTAACGGGCGCTTCTCTCTAAGCAACCTAAGCAACGCACTAACGGTGTGGGTGCTCTCCCCGCGCGATCATCAAGTGATGCTCTTGGTGGTGCATGCCGCGCGTCATGACTCCGATGAAGCCCAGTCCCTTCAGTTTTGCGGTGTCGTTGGCAGGTACGCGCACCTCCACAATGGAGCCGCCGTCAGTTTCCTTGGCTGTGAAATGCCAGCCGCCGACGCCGTCCATTGTCGCCGCATGAGCCGAGGTCATACGGCGGATCGAATCTCGAACTCCGCCTTCACCTACGACTATGAAGCGCATCCCGCCGTCGATCCGTTCGCTTCTGACGTGAGCAGCCAAGGTAACATTGCTCATGTCGATCAGGTGCTGGCGCAAAGCCTCGACATCAACCTTCGACCAATCAGTCTGCGGATCGGCTTCCAAAATTTGGACGATCTCCTGGATCGCGGCGAATGCCGCTTGCCCCGGCTCCGTCGCTCTTGCGTCTCGCTCGCGGTCATTCGAAGTGTCGCCATGCATCGTATGCATGTGGCTCATGGTATCATTGGACCGGCCGTCCGAATGACCGTGATGGAGGGTTGGCTGAGGCGAGGCGACGGCCGGAAACAGTAGCAAAAGAACGATCGCAACCAAGCGGTGCATGAGCGTTTCTCCTCTGAAGCACGCTTGCCATACGGCGCGCCTGGAGAACATGATCGCTATCATGTTCGAAGACTTGGAACCCTTTCTGCGCGATCTCGCTCGCCGCGAACTAACATTCGTGCCGGGAGAGACAATCTTTCTCCAAGGCGATCCGGTCCGGTACATCTTCTTCATTAGCGCCGGCGCGGTCGAGTTGGTCCGGCATCAAGCGTCCGGCGCGCCGCTCGTCATCCAGCGAGCGAACCCCGGCGCAATCCTGGCGGAAGCTTCCCTGGAATCGGCTTGCTACCACTGCGCCGCGTCCGCGGTTGCGAATTCCACCATTTGGGCTGTCTCCAAGAGCGATTTGCTCCGGCGCATGGCCGAGAACCCAAATCTGGCGCTGGCATTTGTCCGGCGTCTCGCGCACGAACTGCAAAATGCGCGTTTTCAGGCGGAGGTACTATCAATGAAGACGGTCGCGGCGCGCCTAGATGGATGGGTCGCGTGGCGCGGCTACCTTCCGCCTAAGGGAGAATGGGTCGGCCTCGCCGCTGAGCTCGGCGTTAGCCCGGAAGCGCTCTATCGCGAAATCGCCAAACGCAAATAGGCCAGGCGTCGGTCAAATGGCGCGACGCGACGTTGGCAGACGGGCGACCTGTGATTTGTCTCTGACCCCACTAACGAGCGACGCCCGAATCCGGCAAAATTCCGCTGGGCGCCACCGAGTTGCCTTCCGTTGGCGTCAGTCCGATCCTCACAAGCCCAGCCGGCACAACCACGAGCCCAACTGGCGCAACAATGACCGGCAGTGGCACGACCTGCGCGCCGCCCGCATCGGCGCCATCCGAGATCAATCAAATGTCATGAAGCCGCCTACGCGAGGGCGTTGACATCATTCCCGTCCTTTGCCTCACGACGCGCCCTCGTGACTTCGGCCTCCTTCAGAGCAGCTGCGTAGGGCTGCGGGAGGATGACCGAAGGGTCGGACGGATGGGGCGCTTCGCTCGTCACCACCCCGCCGACGAGCGCGGTCGTGGCAAGGTCGAATTCGGTCTTGTCGGGCGCGGCCAGCGAGACCTGCACCCGTGTGCGATAGAACACGTAGGCCGCGAGCAGCGCCTGCGCGAGCGCGGTGAAGAGGAAGAGGCCGCGCGGTCCCGCGGTCGACATGAAGGCACCCGCGACGAGCGGGCCCATCACCGAGCCGAGACCATTGGCGAGCAGGATGGTGGCCGCGACCGAGACGACCTCACTGGCCGAGGTCTTGTCGTAGGCATGCGCGGCAGCGAGCGAATAGCCGGGCAACGCGAGCGCGCCGAAGAGGATCCCGAACAGCAGCAGCATCGTACCCGAAGCCTCGCTCACGTAAAGCACGACGCCGGTCGCGGCGGCGCCCACCAGAAGACCGAGCAGCACCAGGCGGCGGTCGACGCGGTCCGACAGGCGGCCAACCGGCCACTGGATGACCGCACCCGCCAGCACCGCCGTGCTCATGAACAACCCGACCTGATCGACGCTCAGCCCGCTGCCAGCAGCTGAGAGCGGTGCGAGCCCCCAGAATGCGCCGTTCGCGCTGCCGATCATGAAGCTCGCCACCAGCGCGACCGGCGCCGCGCCATAGATGTATCGGGGACGAAAGCGCACGACGGTGATTGGCGCCGGCTGCGCCGAACGCGTCAACGCCACCGGAATGGTCGCCAGCGAGATCAGCATGGCTGCGATCATGAAGTTGCCGGCCTCGGCAACGGGATAGAGCGACACCATCGCCTGACCGAGCGTGAGGGCCATGTAATTGACCACCACGTAGGACGACATCACGAGCCCCCGGGTCTCGTTCGAGGCGTGATCGTTGAGCCAGCTTTCGACGACGAGATAGAGACCCGCGAGGCAAAGCCCGGTCACCACGCGAAATCCGATCCACGCCGCAACAGCCGGCAGCAGCGGATAAGCGAGCGCGACGGCCGCCGCCACGCCGACCATTGCCGTGAACGCCCGGATGTGTCCCGCGCGCTGGATGAGGTAAGGCCCAAGCAGGCAGCCGCTGACAAAACCGACGTAATAGGCCGATCCGATGACGCCGAGGGCGAGATCGCCGAACCCTTCGGCGCTGCCGCGCAACGGCAGCAGCGTGAACTGCAGGCCGCTCCCTACCAGCAGGAACGCCAGTCCCAGCAACACCGACACGATGGGGCGCAAGCTCTTCCGCATTCCGTCTCTTCCTGCGCTATGGAGCGCCAAATCAGCTTTGTCGGTTCGGATTGCGGCTCCCTCAAGTCCACGAAACAGCGGCGCGCGCAAACGAAACAATAATAGCGCGCGGCCGCCGCCGATCGATGGCGCGACGGTCGGCCTGCGGACGATCGCGACTGCCGCCAGTCGCGATCAGTCGTTCAGCTTGGCCGGGCCCCGGCAAGAGCGCACTGCTTGCCGATGCCGGCCGGAGCGCTGCGACCTCTTAGACCAGACCTAGTCCTGCAGCTCGAGGTGGCTCTCACGATGCGCCCCATGCCTCCTGGTCCTTGACGAACTGCGCCTGACCCACGTCCGGCGGGCGTACTGATCCACGGCTCGCCGCCGACACGCCCGAGGAACGCTTCGTCTTCGGCACCACCAGGATTCGTTGGGACGGACTTGTCGAAGCTTGAAAGTTCCCGGCAAGCGATTGCCCCCAAGCTCTGGCTCCGGAGCAAGAAGAAGTCGCGCTGCGGGACGCACGCCTCGCGAACATCAGCGTGTTCTACGCCGGACCGAGCTTCAGAGGTTGGGTGTCCTACGCCTAGCGGCGTTAAGGCTGCTTGGTGAGTTCCGTGCAGGATGCGACGCGCGTGCGTGGCGACTGCATGAGATAGCAGACCTCCATCCTGTCCGGCGCCAGCATCGTGGCCACGTTATATCCGTCGTCGTCGACCATGTAGATTGATCCGCCGCGCGATATTACGGCAATGATCGGTTCTTCGCCGCGCGCCGAGGAAAACGTTCCTGAGAAGCGGCGGCCATCCTGCTGATCGACCACCAATGTGAAATCGACGCTGTTGAGCCGGGGTGTGGCCGGCGCTCCAGCGGCATGGTGATGAGGATTTCCCGCGCCAAAGATGATCGACTCGCTCTTGCCTTTCCACGTGCCGCGCAGATCGGGAACCGAAGTCTGTGCGCCGGCAGCCGTCGTTGTCGTCAGCGCGACCAGCATCACGATCCAGGCAAGCTTCGACATGGCTGATTCCTCCCACGCGGTTGACCACGACGCTCCGCGTTTCCGACATGTCGCGTGCGTCTGCGGGCGGGACAAGACAGGCGGGCGCCCCTGGCCTGAGGCAGACGCGTTCCGGGTTAACAAGCGACGCACGAGTCCGGCGGCAATGTCGCCGAAGTGTAATGGTAATGGACCGATCCCGCGCCAAGCGAAACGCACGCAATTGCGCAAGCGTGGGTCCGGGCCGGCAACCCGGCACAAGACCCACATCTGCATGTGACTACCTTCATGGCCGGGCGCTGTCCTCAAGCCTGAACGCATCAGTCTTGTGCGAGAGCCTCCGAACGAGGTGCTCATGCGACGCCACGACCTTTCCCTCACGCGCGCCGACGCCGGTCGGACCCGCCACGGCGCCGCCACGTGGCGTACACCCGTCATCGTGCTGGTGTGCGCGATCGCACCCAGCGCACTCTTCTGCACAGCCGCCGATGCTCAAAGTCCCTCGCCGCTGCCCAGTATCGCGGCGACGTCGCCGCTCGGCATGACGCCCGGTTCGCCGGTCGGACCTGCCGGAATTCCACTGGGCTCCACCGAGTTGCCTTCCGCCGGCGTCAGTCCGTTCGTCATGAGCCCAGCCGGCGCAACGATCACCAGCAGCGGCACGACCTGCGTGCCGTCCGCATCGGCGCCATCCGCAAGCGTGGGTTCGAGCACGACCTTCGACGGCGGTGGAATGAGCACCACCGCGTCGCCGTCGCCGAACGCCACGACAGGCATGGTCACATCCGGCGGGTGCCCGGCCGGCTCAAGTCCGGTGGCTGCACCAGCAAACGCCGACGACGCCACTCACCCCGGGCGGCGTGCAACGCCCCGGAATTCCGCTGGGTTCCGTCGAGATCGGTAGCGCGGGCGTCGCGCCGAGCGTCGCAGTGCCGGCGCCTGATCCCGCGCTGGTCGGGGCGGGCTCTCCAATGCCACAGCTCGCACCAACGCCGAGCATCACCGTTCCGACGCCGGGCGCCGCCATTGCGGCACCATCCGCACCGGGCCCGTTTCAATCGACGATCACCGGAATGCCGTGCACGGCGGGCGGACCGGCCGTGAACGGGTGTTGAACCATGCGTGCCCGCCGAGGTGGCGCGTGATGCGCGCGAAGATCGTCCTGCCGGCGCTCGTCGTGGCGGGTGCAGCAGTGTGCATCGCCGTCGCGATGCTACCCGAGCTCGCGTCCAGAACCTCGGCGGCACCGGAGCCGGCCGCGGCCGCGCCTGTGCCTGTCGTGCCTGGCGTGGTTACACAACACGACGTTCCGATCTATCTGAGCGGCGTCGGCACGGTCATTGCCTACAACACGGTCGCCGTGCGCAGCCAGATCCAAGGCCAGATCGTCAGCATCAACTTCAACGAGGGACAGAAGGTGCACGCCGGCGACCTGCTCGCGCAGATCGATCCGCGCCCCTATCAGGCGCAGATCGACCAACTCACCGCCAATCTCGAACGGGACCAAGCTCAGCTCGACAATGCGCTCGCCAACCTCAACCGCTACGCGACGCTCGGACAGAACGGCTGGGCCACGCCGCAGCTCATCGATACGCAAAAGGCGCAGGTGGGGCAGCTTCAAGCGGCCGTCAAGGCCGACAAGGCACTGATCGAAGCGGCCAAGGTCAACCTGAGCTACACGCGGCTGACGTCCCCGATCGACGGGGTCACGGGCATCCGCCAGATCGACGTCGGCAACATCATCAGTCCGAACAACACGAACGGCCTCGTCGTCGTTACGCAACTCGAGCCGATCTCGCTAATCTTCACACTGCCGGAAACCGTGTTGCCGCAGATCCAGGAAGAGCAGCAGAAGACGAACGCACCGCTGCAAGTTACCGCCTATAGCCAGGACGACTCCACTAGGCTCGCCGAGGGAACCCTTTCCCTCGTCAACAACGAGATCCTGCAGACGACGGGCTCAATCCAGCTCAAGGCGACCTTTGCCAACAAATCGCACCGCCTCTGGCCTGGCGAACTCGTCAACGTGCGCCTGCTGGTCGCGACGCGCCACAACGGTCTGACGGTTCCCGCATCCGTCGTGCAGCACGGTCCGCACGGCACCTACGCCTATGTCATCAGCTCCGACGGCTCGGTGTCGATACGGCCGATCAAGGTGGCCCAGGTCCAAGACGGCCAGGCGCTGGTGGAGTCGGGCCTCGCGGCGAACGAGAAAGTCGTGGTCGATGGACAGTACAAGCTCCAGCCCGGTGTGCATGTCACGGAATTGAGCGGCGCCGCCGCCGACGAGGCCTCCGCACAAAGCGCCGAACGGGATCCGATTCCGTGAACATCTCGGCCCCTTTCATTCGGCGGCCCATCGCGACCGCGCTGCTCATGCTCGGTCTCTTAGCCGCCGGCCTGATCGCCTATCCGCTCCTTCCCGTCGCTTCGCTCCCCAACGTCAATTATCCCACGCTGCAGGTGATCACCCGCCTCCCGGGTGCGGACCCGGCCACCATGGCGTCGTCCGTCGCGACGCCGCTCGAGGAGCAGTTCGGGCAGATTCCCGGGCTCATGCAAATGACGTCGGCGAGCGCACTCGGCTTTTCGCAAGTGACCCTGCAATTCAACCTGAAGCGGGATCTCGACGGCGCTGTGAGCGACACGCTCTCCGCCATCAACGCCGCGCAAGCTCAGCTCCCGCTCAATCTGCCGTTTCCTCCCACGATCCGAAAGGTCAATCCGGCGGATACGCCGATCCTCGTGCTCGCGCTGACGTCGGACACGCTCCCGATCACGACGGTGGACGCCTATGCGGAGAACATCCTGCTGCAGAAGATCTCGCAGATTTCCGGCGTCGGCCTCGTCGGGATCGGGGGCCAGCAGAAGCCGTCCATCCGCGTGCAGGTCGATCCGCAGGCGCTGGCCGCGCGCGGGATCAGCCTGGAGGACGTGCGCAACATTCTCGCACAAGCCAACGTGGACCTGCCGAAGGGCACGCTCAACAATCCACGCCAGACCTTCACGCTCAATACCAACGATCAGCTGCTGAAGCCCGAACAGTACGACGACCTCGTCATCGCCTATCGCAACGGCGCGCCGGTTCGCATCCGCGACATCGGGCACGCCATCAGCGGCCCCGAGAACGACCTGATCGCCGGCTGGTACAACAACACGCGCGCGATCATCCTTGCCATTCAGCGCCAACCCGGGGCGAACGTCGTCGATACGGTGGAACGGATCAAGGCGATGATGCCCGTGCTGCAGGCGTCCATACCATCCGCCATCAAGGTGTCGGTCATTTCGGACCGTACCGAGACCATTCGCGCATCCATCGCCGACGTCCAGTCGACGCTGCTGCTCACGGTCGCGCTCGTCGTCATCGTGATCTTCATGTTCCTGCGCAGTGCATGGGCAACGATTATCCCCGCCATCACCCTGCCGCTGTCCCTGATCGGGACCTTCGCGGTTCTCTACGAACTCGGCTACAGCCTCGACAATCTTTCCCTGATGGCGCTCGCCATCGCAGTGGGATTCGTCGTGGACGACGCCGTGGTCGTCATCGAGAACATCGTGCGGCATCTCGAGGACGGGGCCTCCCCTATGGAGGCCGCGCTCAAGGGCTCGAGCGAGATCGGATTCACGCTGGTTTCGATCACGCTGTCCCTCGTTGCGGTGTTCATACCTCTGTTCCTCATGAGCGGCTATGTGGGCCTCCTGTTCCGCGAGTTCGCGGTCGCGGTGAGCGTCGCTTTGCTGCTCTCGCTCGCCGTGTCGCTGACGCTCACGCCGATGCTGTGCTCCCGCCTGCTCCAGGCGGAGAGCAAGCACGGCCGTCTCTATCGACTGTTCGAGCGCGCCTTTGACGCCCTTCTCGCAACCTACGAAGCTGGCCTGAAGGTCGTGTTCCGGCACCGCTTCATCACGCTGATGGGCCTGTTCGCCACCATCGGCCTGACCGGCTATCTCTATGTCGCCATTCCCAAGGGATTCTTCCCCGAACAGGACACGGGCCTGATCATCGGCCTGTCGGAAGCGGCGCAGGATATCTCATTCCAGGGAATGTCGAACCGCCAACAGGCGCTGCTCACCGAGATCCTGAAAGATCCGGCCGTCGCTTCGATCGGGTCCGCGGTGGGAGCCGGCGGCGGCACGTCGACCGTCAACAACGGGCGCGTATTCATCGCGCTCAAGCCGCACGGCCAGCGGCCGCCCGTGAACGAGGTGATCGAACGCCTGCGGCGCAATCTGGCGAAAATCCAGGGCATCACGCTCTACATGCAGGCAGCGCAGGACATCACAATCGGCGGCCGCGTCTCCAAGACGCTGTACCAATTCACGTTGGACGACGCGGATGCCGGCGAGCTCAACCGCTGGGCCGCGATCTTCCTCGAGAGGATCCGGCAGATTCCCGGCGTGGTCGACGTCACGACCGACCAGCTCAACGCCGGCCCGCTCCTCGACGTCACGATCAAGCGGGAGGTCGCGTCGAGCTACGGTATCCTGCCGGCCACGATCAACAACGTGCTCGACGACGCCTTTGGTCAGCGGATCGTCTCGACGATATTCACTGCCCTGAACCAATATCACGTCATCCTGGAGGTCGATCCCCAGTATCAGTTCGGACCCGAGGCGCTGAACAACATCTACGTGCCGTCGTCGACCGGCCAGCAGGTTCCGCTGTCGACCCTCGTCGACGACGTCGTGAAAGTCTCCCCGCTCGTCGTCAACCATCAAGGCCAATTCCCATCGGTGACGATATCGTTCAACCTTGCGCCCGGCACCGCCATCGGCCAAGCCGTGGACGCGATCAAAAAAGTCGAACAGGAGCTCGGCAAGCCGCTGTCCCTGCAGACCAGCTTTCAGGGCAACGCCGAGGCCTACGGCGCCGCTCTCGCGAGCACGCCGCTGCTCATCCTTGCCGCTTTGTTCGTGATCTACATCATCCTCGGCGTGCTCTACGAGAGCCTGATCCACCCCATCACGATCATATCCACGCTGCCAGCGGCTGGACTGGGCGCTCTGCTCCTGCTGATGGCGGTCGGCGCCGATCTCAGCGTCATCGCCGTCGTCGGCATCATCCTGCTCATCGGGATCGTGAAAAAGAACGGCATCATGCTCGTGGACTTCGCTCAGCACATCGAACGCAGCGAGGGGGCGAGCGCGGAGACAGCGATTTATCGCGCCTGCGTGCTGCGGTTCCGGCCGATCCTGATGACCACCATGGCCGCATTGCTTGGCGGCGTTCCGCTGATGCTCGGGACCGGAGCGGGCTCCGAGTTGCGCCAGCCGCTCGGCTATACGATAGTGGGCGGCCTGCTGGTATCGCAGCTGCTCACGCTCTATACCACGCCCATCGTCTACATCTATCTCGATCAACTGCAGAGCTGGCTGTTTCGCAAGCGCAAAAGGATTGAGCCCGGCGAGACCCAGCCGCAAACACAAGCCGCGGAGTGAGTGCCCCCGTAGCGGATGCGCCGCTCTTTATCTACACTGGCCGGTCGATGCGGTGGACGCTGTCGAGAGTCGCAACGCCCTTGCGGAACCGCGGCCAGCGTTAGATATGCTGCAGAACATTCATGCCGGAAAAGGAAGACGCCATGGCCACCAGCCTCAAGCAGATGACCGAAGCCGCCAACGCCGCGGTGCCGCGGGTCACGCCCGCCGAGGCCAAGGACATGGTTGCCAAGGGCAACGCCCTGATCGTCGACGTGCGCGATGCCCCGGAAGTCGAGAAGAGCGGCAAGATCGCCGGCGCGGTCCACGTATCGCGCGGGATGCTGGAATTCCGGGCCGACCCGGGTTCGCCCTACCACGACAAGGCCTTCGACAAGAGCAAGACAGTCATTGTCTATTGCGCCTCGGGCGGACGCTCCGCGCTCGCCGGCAAGGTCCTCAAGGATCTCGGCTTCGAGAACGTCTACAATCTTGGCGCCTTCAAGGACTGGGCGGAGAGCGGCGGCGCGATCGACAAGCCAATCGAGCCCGGGATGTGAGCCGCGGCGGGGCGCAGTTTTTCGCCCCCGCCCAGCCCTCACAGCAACGGCTTCACCATGCGCATAAGCGGCACCGCGGCTCCGCCGCGGTCGTCTTGCACGGTCTCGACGGGTTGATAGCCGCAGGCGCGATAGAGCGGCACGCCAGCCATGGTCGCCATGAGCTCCGCCCGCGAGAATCCTTCCGCCCGCGCCGCCTGCTCGCATAAGCCCAGAATAAGCCGTCCAACTCCGCGACGCACGAACGCCGGATGGGTGTACATCGCGCGCACGCGCGCCGGATCCTTGGCCGGATCGAGCAGCGCCGCGTCGCGGCCGGGCGAGCGGTCGCCACCATAGAGGGTCGCACGCCGGCTCCAGCCGCCGCAGCCGGCGACCGCATCTTTAATCGACACGACGAAATACGTGCCGTCGTCGATGAGCTGCGTGTCCAGACCCATGATGGTGCGGCTCGATGCGATCTGTGCCGCATCGAGGAATGGCTTTTGAAGCTCGGAGATCGCCGCGTCCATCAAGGCCCCAAGCGGGACGACATCCTCGCGCGTCGCGAGCCGGTGACGCAGTTCCGAATGCGGCATGGGCGGATCCGGGGGTGTGCAATCGAGATCGGGTGAGGCGCATACCATGGCGGGCAGCCGCGCTGAACCGGCGGCCTGCAGAGACTGATCACCTTTCCACGGGTGACAGGAGCGGTTATGCGCGGTATTCATCTTTTGTTCCAGCGGGGCGCCGTCCCCTGGGAACGCCGCTGGCGGATGCCGCAAATTAAGCCATGATCCGCCGCTAGCACCCGCCGTGCCGCGGGCGTAACGAGCGCAAACGCAACGCAGCACCGGGAATCCAAGACGCGGGACGCATGAACTCGATCGAACGCTACGTCTTCCGCGCGACGCTCGGAGCGTTCGTGCTTGTCCTCGTGCCGCTCACGGCGGCGATCTGGATGACGCAGGCGCTGCGCGACCTCGACCTCATCACGAGCCAGGGCCAGTCGATCCTCACCTTCATTGGCATCACGAGCCTGGTGATCCCCTCCCTGATCCTCGTCCTGGCGCCGATCTCGCTCGTGGTGGCAGTCATCTACGTGATCCACAAGCTCACCGCTGACTCCGAGATCATCGTGATGAACTCCGCCGGCATGTCGCCGTGGCGGCTGGCGCGCCCATACCTCGGCGCGGCCGTGGTGGTGAGTCTGCTGATCGCCCTGATCGGCGCCTATCTCTCGCCGCTGTGCCTGCGCGAGCTGCGGCGGATGGCGACTGAAATTCGGGTCGACGTAGTCGCCAACATCGTCCAGGCCGGCCGTTTCACCACGATCGAACAGAACCTCGTCTTCTATCTGCGCGAGCGCCAGCCCGACGGCATCCTGCTGGGGATCTTCATCAACGACCGCCGCAACCCCAAAGAAGAGATGACGGTGCTGGCCGAGCAGGGCGAGGTGATCGAAAGCGACAAGGGGCCGTACATCCTGCTCGGCAACGGCAGCCTGCAGCGCCACGAAGCTGGCCAACGCGATCCGGCCATCGTTCATTTCGATCGCTACGCTTTCGACCTGTCGCAATTCGCCGGCCGCTCCGGCTCGCGCAACCTGTCGCCGCGCGAGATGTTCGTCTGGGAGCTGACAGATCCGCCGGCAGCCGAACCGGGGAGCGGCAGCGCAACTCCGGGTCAGCTTCACGCCGAATTGCACGACCGTTTCGTCGGCCCCCTCTATCCGATCGGCTTCGTGGTGATCGTCTTCGCCCTGCTCGGCTCGCCGCGCACCACGCGGCAGGGCAACGCAGTGGCGCTGGCCATGACCATCGGCGCCGTGGCGACATTGCGCATCGCCGGCTTTGTGAGCATGGTGCTCGGCGCACGCATCCCGGCGGCGCTGGCGGTGCAGTACGTCGCACTTGCGACTGCGGCGTGGTTCGGCGCGCGGGCGATCTCGCGCGGCACGATCATCGAGCCGCCTGCGGCGCTGATGGAACCGCTGATGCGCGCCGGCGAACGCATCCTCCAGCGCATCAGCGAGCGCTTCCCAGTGTTCCGCAACGAGGACCGTGACGCGCCGGTCTGAGGTCGATGGCGCCCGCCTGCCTGCTCTGCAGTGCGCGCAACTGTCCAGGCATCTGCGCGCTTGACCCGGTCAATCCGCAAGGTGAGGCTGACGAGCTCCCTCTCGGCAGGAGAAACGCATGCAGCGCAGCTCCGATCGGATTCTCGTCTCCCATGCCGGTGTTCTGCCGCGACCGGCGGAACTGCAGGCGCTCGCGGATTCATATCCTGCCGGCAAAGCCGCGTTCCAAGAGATGCTCCCCCGCGCTGTCGCGGATGTGGTCCGCCGGCAGGCGGACATGGGCATCGACTTGGTCAACGATGGTGAATTCTCGAAGACGCGGGGCTTCAGCGAATATGTGCGCGATCGCCTTACCGGCCTCGGCCAAGGCGCGCGCGAGCACAAGCGCCTGAACATCATGGCCCGCGACGCACAAGACTTTCCGAGCTTCGTCGGTTCCAAGTTCGCGCGCTTCCTGCACTCGCCGAACCGTGGCGCGATCATCACCTGCATCAGTCCTATCGGCTATGCCGGCAGTCAGGCGACGCGTGCCGACATCGCGAACCTCAAGACCGCGGTCGAAGGGCTGGACGTCACGGGCTATCTGCCCGCGATCGCCCCGGGCACCATCGAGCATTGGCTCGCTGACGAGCACTACGCGGACGCCGAGGCCTTCGTGTTCGCCATCGCCGACGCAATGGCGCAGGAATACAAGGCGGTCGTCGACGCCGGTTTCCTGTTGCAGATCGACGACCCCGACCTGCCCGACGGCTGGCAGATGTTCCCCGAAATGAGCGTGCCGCAGTATCGCAAGTATGCCGCATTGCGAGTCGAGGCGCTCAACCACGCGCTGCGCGGCATTCCCCAAGAGAAGGTGCGGCTGCACATCTGCTGGGGCTCAAACCACGGTCCGCACAAGAACGACATCCCGTTCGAGGACATCGTCGACCTGATGCTGCGAGTGAAGGCAGGCTGCTACTCTTTCGAGTTCTCGAACCCGCGGCACGAGCACGAATGGCGGGTCTGGGAAACGCACAAGCTGCCCGAAGGCAAAACGATCATGCCGGGCGTCGTCGGACATGCCACCGACATCATCGAGCACCCGCAGCTCGTCGCGGACCGCCTGGTGCTGTTCGCGAACCTGGTCGGACGCGAGAACGTGGTCGCAGGCACCGACTGCGGACTGGCCTCGCGGCTGAGCCATCCGGAGCTGACCTGGGCAAAGCTCGAAGCCTTGGTCGAAGGTGCCCGGCTCGCGAGCAAAGCGCTCTGGCGCGCCAAGACGAAAACGGCGACGACAAAAGCGGCGAAAAAGCCCGCGCGCAGATCGGCCAAGACACGCGCGCGCAGGCTCGCCGCGAGCGGACGCCAGCGCTGAACGAAAAGTCGCGAGCCCGACCAGCCCGCGCGATGCACGCGGATGCTCACGCCGCCTTGGCGTGCCCCGTCGCCTCAGCCTCGCGTCGCACCTTGACCGCCTGCGCGTCCATGTCGATTGCGACGTCGCTCCAGCGCACCTGCGCACCAGCGGGGACATCGTTCAGCAGCTTCACCTTGTGCGCCAGCCCGAGCGGAAGCGCACCCTCGGCGAGGCTGCGCGCAGCCGGGACGAGCTTGCCGTACACTGTGTAGCCGCCTTCCCCGTCGAGCACGTCACCAGCCGTCAGCGCCCGCTTGGCGACGGTGGCCACGTCGCCGCGCCATTCACGCACGCAGCCGGTCGGCTCGTGCCGCAGCGCGGCGTTGAGCACGGAGATCGACAGCTCCAGGCCGATCAGGTGGAACGGCTTGTACATCGCCGCGTAGCGACCGCTCTCGTCCGTCGGCAATCCGTATTGCTTGAAGCAGGTCGCCACATAATCGCTGGGAGCCTTCAAGACGACATACACGCCCCAGCGCAGATCGCGATGGACCGGTCGGCCGTCGCGTTCCAGCGAGGAGATCACTTCGACCATGCCGTCGCGCTCGAGCTGCCCACCGATCGCGCGCGGGCGCAGGACGTGAGCGAGATCGTCAACGCCGCACGGCGGAAAGCCCAGACCGTCTTGCGGCACGTCGAGGCCGCAGGCATTGGCGACCGCCGCCATTTCAATTGCCGACTTGGTTCCGTCCAGAAAGGAGTTGAACATCTGCGGGTTCATGCCGGCCGCTTGTGCCTGCTCCGGCGTCAGTCCGTAGTGCGTCCAAACGTCGGCGGGCGTAACGGTGTGATAGAATGGCAGGTACTTCGTCCCTTTGCCCGCCGCCGCGATCGCAAATCCAGCGGACCGTGCCCAGTCGACCAGCTCGGCCACCAGCGCGGGCTGGTCACCATAGGCCATGGAGTAGACGACGCCTTTGGCGCGCGCCTTCTCGGCAAGCCACCATCCCGCCAGGCAATCCGCTTCCACGTTCACCATGATGATGTGCTTGCCCGCATCGATCGCCCGGATCGCGTGGGCAATGCCCGCGGCCGGATTGCCCGTGGCCTCGACCACGACCTCGACGCGCTCGTCGAGACAGGCGTCGCGCCCACGGTCGGAGAACGTCGTGCGTGCGATCCGCGCCTCATCCCATCCTACCGTTCGGCAGGTGGCTTTGGCCTTGTCCACGTCCAGCTCGGAGATGATGGCGACTTCGATGCCGCCAATCGACGGCACCTGCGCAAGAAACATCGAACCGAACTTGCCAGCGCCGACGAGACCGACGCGCACCGGCTTGCCTGCGGCGAGACGTGCGGAGAGCTTGGACTGCAGGTTCATGCGACCTCAGCTTGTTGGAGCGATGCCTGGCATGCCAGCAGTGGGATGCCTCGCATGGATTGTTGCACGAACGATGGGCCGGCTGTCAGCCCACGCGCGCGCGTCGTTAATCATGCTGCGTTGCCGCGCTGGCGTGCCACGATATGACAGCGCTTCCGGCGCACGCCGACTTTCTTTTTCTCGATTCGATGCTAGCTTCTGCGGCGTCGCCGGGCGGGGGGTGCACTCGGGCGGCGGGGGAGACCGGGATGCAGGTTCTCAAGCTCTCGGACGTTCGCAAGCCGAACGATCCGTTGCGCGCGCACATCACGCGCCTGATCGCCGTCGTCGGCACACCGCGATTCGAATCCGAGTTCTTCGACATTGCGCACAGCGCGATGAACTGTCACCACGTCACTGCATTCGTCGCCAACGAAACGACACACAGCCGGCCGCGCGTGGTGCTGGCGGCCAATGCGGGCAACGAGCCGGTCGCGCGCCCGCTTGCTGACAAATACATCTCACAGTACTGGGACCTCGACCCGGCGAACCGTACCGTCCCGCTGTGCCAAAAGGGCGACAGTCTTGCGCTGCGCATCGCGCCTGACGTCGACATCAACGACGAGCTGTACCGACGCGACTGCTACACCTCGACGCAACTGGTTGAGCGCGTCACATTGTTGCAGCGCCGCGGTGATGACGTTTACCGACTCAATTTCTATGCCGGGCCGCGTGGGCGCTTCGCTTCCGCGGTGGTCGATCATCTCATGGCGTCGGGCGATCTCCTGATGTCGCTGGTGGTCAAGAACGACGCGATCACGGCTCGCGAAGCATCCCTGCCCGATACGCTCGCCAGCCGTCTGGGGCTGGTCGCACCGACCATGCCGCAACGGGAGGCCGAAGTCTGTACCGCCATCATGCTGGGTATGACGTCGGAAGCAATCGCGCTCAAGCTCGGCATCAGCGTTAATACGGTCCTGACGTATCGCAAGCGCGCCTACAACCGTCTGAACATTTCCTGCCAGAACGAACTGATGCGCCTGATTCTGACCTGACGCTGTCCACGCCACTGATTCCACCTCGAGCGAGCGAGACCCCGATGCACAAGCTGATCGTGCTCTACCCCAAGGGCCAGGACGACAAGAAGTTCCGCGCGCACTACGAGGCGGTCCACGTCAAGCTGACCGCCAAGCTGCCGGGGCTGCTTGCGCAGCGCTATAGTTTCGCCATCGAGGGCATCCGCGGCGCCGAGGCGCCGTTCTACTGCGTGTTCGAAGCCGATTTTCCCGACGCCGCGACAATGGCTCGCGCGCTGCAATCGCCGGAAGGCCAGGCAGTCGCGGGGGACGGTCCGAACTACGTCACGACCCCGCCGATCATCATGCACTATGAAGTGCAGGGATAAGGCTGGCCACCGCCGGCTTGGCTAGCCGGCGAACCGGTAGCGGAAGCGCTCGCCGTCCGCGAGGATGTGACCTGCCGTGGGGCTCGGGAAGTGAATCGGCAGCATCAGGATTCCGCTGTCCGCATACTGACCGAAGAAGCGCCGGCGCGTCTGCGCCGCCTGCAGCGGGTCGGTGCAGAAGCCGGTAGACCAGTCGGGCTCGCGGCATTGCAAGGCATGATGAACCATATCGCCGAGCACGATGGCTTCCTGTCCCAGCGAGCGGATGTGCACGCAGCAGTGATAGGGCGTGTGGCCCGGCGATAGCGACATGAAGAACGTATCGTCGAGCGCATAGCTTTCGTCGATCAGCAAAGCCTGATGCGCCTCCAGGATCGGCAGGCAGTTCATCCGCCACACCGCACCGCGCGCATCGCCGGCCTTCTCCTGCTGTTCCCAATAGGCATATTCGAGACGATGAAATATGTACTTGGCACGCGGGAAGGTCGGCACCCAGCGACCTTCGACAAGGCGTGTGTTCCATCCGGTGTGGTCGATGTGAAGGTGTGTGCAGAACACGTAGTCAATGTCGGAGAACTGGAGGCCGAGGGCATGGAACCCCTCGAGCCACGGCGCCGTCGGGAAGTTCCACGGCGGTCCATAGCCCTTGTCTTCGCCGGTGCAGGTGTCGATCAGCACGGTGTAGCGGGGCGTGCGCACCACGAAAGTCTGATAGGGTAGAACCAGCTTGCCGCTGGCACTATCATAGAGAAACGGCTCCATCTCTCCGAGATGACGGCGGGCCAACGCGAGATCGGCAGTCGGAAACATGTTGTCGATGCTCCGCCACGGACCGTTACGCTCGACGATGCAATTGATGGTCACATTGCCGATCCTGATGCCGTTCACGTGAGTCCCTCCCCGGCTGGCGTGGCCTTCGACCGGCATTCGACCAAGCGCGCGGCGCTTGAGTCAATCAGCCGCATGGACCTGCAACCTTATCCGGCGCAAATCGATTGGAAGCGACGCGGGACCGGCGTTGATCAGGACTCGCAGGCAGACGAAAGCGGGAGAGGCGGAATGCGCCGAACGTTGGCCACCATGACAGCGGCAGTGGCGATCGCAGTCGCGGCTTGGATCGGCGAGGCCGCGGCCGCCAGCTGGCCGGTTACCATCGTTGCCATCGGCGCCAGCAACACGTCAGGCTGGGGCGTCGGCGGAGAGGCGGCCTACCCGGCTCGACTCGAGGCGCTGCTGCGTGAGCGCGGCTACCACACCACGGTCATCAATGCCGGCGTGCCGTTCCAGACGACGTACTGGATGCTGGGCCGCATCGACCGCGATGTGCCGGATGGTACGCGCCTCGTTATCATCCAGCCGGGCGGCAACGACCTGCGGTTCTTCGGCAGCAAAGCAAATCGCGCGGCGAACATCGAGGCGATGGTCGCGAAGCTGCGCGCGCGCGGCATCCAGTCGATCGTCTATGACCCGGTATTCGCGCCGGAAGATTATCAGTGGGACCGCATCCATCTGAATGCACAGGCGCACGCGAAGATCGCACAGGACTTGTTGCCCGAGGTGATCGAGGCGATCGACCCGCGCGCCACCCGGCGCAAGGCCGCCGGTCAGCGCACCACCCGGTAGACTGCAAACGTTTCGTCGTCACGCGTTCCGTTGACCGGCGCCAGCCAGGCCGGTGGACGGCCCGCCCGCAGGTCCGCCCAGAGCGAGCCGGGGCCGGGATCGATGCCGGTGGACGTGTGCCGCCCGCACACCGCCACATAGGCGACCGCGTGACGGATCGCCACCGCTTTCGCCTCATCCGGCGTTCCGTTGAGAATGGCATGCGCGGCGATCACGCCGCCAGACAGGCGATGATAAGGAGCGGCCATCACGGCATGCGGCGTCAGCGCCAGCACATAGGGACCATAGTTGATCTCGGTCGCCACTAGGCCCGCCGGAAGCCGAGCCAGCGCGCCATACGCCGCGTTGCGGGTGCATGCCGCACGGTCGACAAGGCCGGCGCGCGTCGCTGTGCCCCCCGCTGCCTGTGCGAAGGTGATGGCGCCGGCGGTGACGACCGTGGGCGTCAGCAGGATTGCGGCGGCGAGACGTGCGGCAAGCGTCACGCGGGGGGAGGACGCAGTGAGGCGCGCGACAAGCGCGGCGACGAGCGGCAGCGCGAACCACATGGCATAGGCATAAAGCTTCGCTGCGCCCACGGTGAGCGCAAGGGCAAGTGCAAGCGCGAGCGCGCAAAGCCAGAATGCGAAATCACGCCGCAGGGCCGCATTGCGCGCCAAGCCCGCGGCAGCTATGAGCGCCACCAGCGGAAACGCGGCCAGCCAGACCGCCGTCATGGGCATGCTGCGTGCGACGGACAGCAGCGGTTCCGTCTCGTCGACGCTATTCAGCCACAGAAGCTTCACGGCTTCGTCGGTCAGGGCAAAGGGACCGGCAATGCAGCGCGGTTCGATCAGCACGAAGGCGGCCGCGGCAACCGCACCGATGCCAACAAGGGCGAGGCCGCGCGAAAGCGCGGTGCGCCGATCAGCGCCCGCTGCAACGATGCACAGGCCAGCCCCGGCAATGACGACGGGCACGAGCCAATTGATGGCGATGGCGTCACAGGCCGGGCGGCCCCAATGCGCCGGCGGGACGACCAGCAAAAAGCCTGCGGCCGTTCCCGCCACGAGTCCGGCGCCGTAATGCGCAGGCACGCGCGCGGGCACGACCAGTGCAAGGCGGACCACGAGTGCCGCCCCGACGAGAGCGGTGAACGGTACGTTCTCCAGGCCGATGGCCAGCGCTATGCCGCTCAGAGCGCCGGCGAGCGCTGCGGCGTAGCGCAGGCGATCCGCCCAGCAGGCCGCGGCCAACGCTGCAAGCGCGAGTGCGATCTGCACATTGTGATGGTCGATGCGGCCGGGCTTGAAGTGCTGGAACGCCGGCAGCGCGCAGGCCGACAATAGCAGCGCGATGAGCGCCGCACCGCGCCCGCCAATGCGCCACGCCGCCGCCGCAACGCTGCCCATGGCGACGAGCAGCCAGAGCAACGGCCACAGCGCGCGCATCAATTGCTCCGCGAGGTCCGCGGTGACGAACGGGCGTGCGGCGAGATAGAGCGCCGCAAGGCCAGCGTCGATCAGGCGTGACCAATGGCCGTCATAGCCCGTTGGCGGATCGAGGCGCGCCTCATGCAGGTCGAACCAGCCGTGCCCGGCGAGAAATGCACGCACTTCGACGAGGCGCATGGCGTCGTCGGCATCGAACAGGCGCAGCCCCATCTCCGGCCACCGCTGCGCCAGCAGCACGCCCGCGGTCACTGCCCAGGCGAGTCCAAGCAGAACGGGAAAGCTGAGCGTGCGCGGGTTCGTCGGCATGGGGGTAGTCAGCAATGCCGCACGGGCATTGACGCTCCCTTAATGTTAGGCACGCAGCATGCACGGCGATGTCGCGATTTTCGGTCTTCAAGCTCGGTATCAGTACCGCCGTCGGCGTTGCGCTGGCTTTGCTGGTGGCGCACCGCCCGCTGACGGCGCCGCTGCCCAACACTGTCGAACTTGCCGACATGACATGGGTCGAGGTGCGCAGCGCCCTCGATCGAGGCTATACGACAGTCATCGTGCCCAGCGGCGGGATCGAGCAGAATGGCCCGCACATGGTCCTCGGCAAGCACGACTACATCGTGCGCACGGCCGCACGCCGCATCGCCGCCGAGCTCGGACAGACGCTGGTGGCCCCGGTCGTTTCCTATGTACCGGAAGGCAGCTACGATCCGCCGACCGGCCACATGCGATTTCCAGGAACGCTGGGCGTATCCGAAGCTGTCTACGCCAACGTGCTCGAAGGCGTCGCCCGCAGCCTCAAGACAGCCGGCTTCAAGACGATCTGCTTCATCGGCGACCATGGCGGCAGCCAAGCTCCCCAGGCGGAGGTTGCGGCTCGCCTCTCGAAGGAGTGGGCCGATGACGGTGTCCGGATCGTCCATGTCGATGCCTACTATTCCGACGCGGCACAGATCGCTTTGCTCGAGCGGCAGGGCGAAAGCCGCAAGAGCATCGGCAGCCATGCCAGCATCATCGATACGTCGGAGTTGATGGCGGTGCATCTCGAAGGCGTCGATCTGTCTCGCCTCAGCGCTTTCACCCTGCAGCAGACCGGGATCGACGGAGATCCGCGCGACGCGTCGGCCGAGCGCGGACGCGAGTTGCTCAGCCTGCGGATCGCGGCGGCGGTGCAGCAGATCCGATCGCAACATCCGCGCTAGCCACCGACGCGGCGCTGGTCCGCTTGCGCATGAAGGGATAGACCATCTGGCCGACGAAGCCCTGCGGGAACTGCGCGTCGTCGATCCCATACTGCTGCGGCAGCCTGCCTTGCGGCATATAGAACGTGCCGAACAAAACGTCCCACAACGCAAACGTCGGCGCGAAATTCTTCTCGCCACCCTCATCAGGCGGACCGTGGTGCCAGCGGTGGAACACGGGCGTCGCGATCACGTACCTGAGCGGGCCGAAGGTCCAGTTGAGATTGGCATGAACGAAGGTGGCGCTGATGGTCTGCCACGGCGCGAGCGCGATCAGCACGATCGGCGAAATGCCGGCAAACAGCATCAGCACGTCGACCAGGAAGGGACCCAGCGCGAGATTGACGGGATGGAAGCGATAGGCCGTGGTCCAGTCGACGTCCTCGGCGGAATGATGGATCGCATGATAAGGCCACAGGTGCACCCCGTGGAATATCCGGTGGATCCAGTACAGCAGGAAGTCTGAAGCAACGAGATAGATCACGCCCTGCCACACCGGAGAGAGCGCGCTCAGCGGGCTGAGGCCATCGCGGATATAGGCGTCGAGCTGCTCGGCGCTCACGAAGCGCATGGGAATGATGGCGACCGCGACCATCAGTGCAATGCGGATGTAAGGCGCGATGAAAGGCACGATCAGCCAGTAGCACGCATCGGTGGCGAGGCCGCGGTTGCGCCACCAAGTCGACCCGGAATTGCACGCCTGTCGCGATGACAAGGTGAGTAGGGTGAAGGTCACGGCCATGCCAAGCGTGATCGGCACGAGCGACCAGGCCACGTCCCAGACCCTCGCCGCAAGAACATACGGCAGATCCAACAGCATGATGATCCCACGCGCGTGAATGTGCACCGAGGTAGCGCGCGCGCCGTTAAGAATGGCTTGTGCGGATCGGCGAGCCGAGATGGGGCGTATGGCGCCGGTCCAAGTCACCGCATGGCTAACAAATCAATAATGCGGTCCTCGACGGCCCGTCGGCTGACCGTTGGCGGATCGCGTCAATTCCCCGCGACGGAAGGCTTAAAGGTCCTCGCTGGGCGGATAGAGATGCTTGCAGCCCAAGGGATCCTCGACGCGATACCGGTCTTCGGCAGCATGCGTCAGGTAACACGGTCCGATCGGGACCTTTCCGGCGCCGCCGGGAATGTCGAGCACGTAGGTGGGCTGCGCGATACCCGAAAGCCTGCCGCGCAGCTCGCGCATCAACCCTTGGCCTTCTGCGATGCTCGTGCGCAGATGCGCGGTGCCAGGGGCGAGATCGCCCTGGTGCAGGTAGTACGGTTTGATACGGCACTCGACCAACGCACGCAGCAGCGCCTCGAGGCTCGCAGCGTCGTCATTGACGCCGCGCAGCAGCACGCTCTGGCTGAGCACCGGCACACCGGCGTCGATGAACCGCGCGCAGGCGGCACGTGCCGCGCCCGACAGCTCGCGTGCATGGTTCACGTGGACGACGACGTAGGTCGCCTTGCCCGCCGCCTTGAGGGCACGTACCAGCTCTCCGGTCACGCGCTCGGGCGCGACAACGGGCGTGCGCGTATGCACGCGCAGGACTTTGACGTGCGCGAGCGCGGCAAGCTCGCGCATCACGGCGCGCAGCCGTCGCGCTGACAGCAGGAGCGGCTCGCCGCCGGTGAGGATCACTTCCCAGATCTGCGTATTGGCGCGGATGTAGGCCAGCGCCGCCTGCACTGCCTGCGGCGAGAGCGTGCCGCGCCCGCGCGGCCCCACCATCTCGCGGCGGAAGCAGTAGCGGCAGTAAACCGGGCAGACGTGCACGAGCTTGAGCAGCACCCGATCCGGATAGCGATGCACGATGCCCTCCACCGGGCTGTGCGCATCGTCGCCGATCGGATCGGCGCGCTCGGCCGGCGTGGTCACGAGCTCCGCCGCGTCGGGCACGAACTGGCGCGCCAGCGGATCGGCCGGGTCCGCCGGATCGATCAGGGCGGCGATCGTCGGGCTGATCGCGACGGCATAGCGCGCCGCCACAGCGTCGAGTGCCACCCGCTGGCTTGGCGCTGCCAGTCCGGCATCGACCACCTCGGCGGCGCTCCGAAGCGCCTTTGCGGATTGTGTCATGATCCGATCTCTTTTCAGCGGGGGCAGATGACAGCCTATCGCGCAGCACCCGACCGGTCCTATGATGCTTTCTTGCGTCGTGCCCATCCCATTGTCGAGGACCCCGCATGAGTGTCACCCGCGCCGAAGCCAAACTGGCATCCGGGACGCTCCCATACGCGGTGCTCGGAGAAGGTCGGCCGCTGCTCTATCTGCACGCCGCCGGCGGCCCGCTGATCTCGCCGGTGCTGGAAGGGCTCGCCGCCAGTCACCGTGTTTACGCACCGATTGCACCCGGGTTCGACGGGACGCCGGTGCATGACACCGTGAAAGGCATTCCGGGACTGGCCGATCTCTACATCGCGTTTGTCGAGGCCGTCATCAAGACGCCCGTCGATGTCATGGGGCATTCGTTCGGCGGCTGGACCGCACTCTGGATGGCGCTCAAGCAGCCCGACTTGATCGACCAATTGGTTCTCGAAGCTCCCGGCGGCCTGCGTTTTGGCGCCACGCCGACGCCCCCGGCCGGCCCGGACGAGATCATCCGGCGTCTTTACGCCTATCCGGAGAAGGCCAAGCCATTCATCATGGCACCCGAGGCCACGGCCGCCAACATGCAGGCATTCGCGCGCTATCACTCCGGGATTCTTGTCGACGAGGAACTCGCCGGGCGACTGCCGCAGATCAAGGCGCGCACGCTTGTCATCCTCGCCTCCAAGGACATGATGATCCCCGCCAAGACGGGCCAGGTGCTCAAGGAGAAGATCCCGTCGTCGCACATCACCTACGTCTATGATGCTGCCCATGCGATCGAAATCGACCAGCCCGAACGCATGTTGCGGCTGGTCAAGGCGTTCCTCGAGCGCGGCGAATCCTACATCGTGAATTTCGGCGGCGCGGCCGCGTAGCCAAGTCAATCGAGCGGAGTCCAGATCACTTGATCGATGCGCGCCGCGCCGGTCGCGAGCATCACAAGTCGATCGAACCCGAGCGCGATCCCGCAAGCCGGCGGCATGTGTGCCAGCGCGGCGAGGAAATCCTCGTCGATTGGATACCGCTCGCCGTGCACGCGCACCTTTTCCGCCATCTCGGCCTCGAAGCGCCGGCGCTGCTCGACGGCATCTGTCAACTCGCCAAAGGCATTGGCGAGCTCGACACCACACATGTAGAGCTCGAATCGCTCTGCTACGCGCGGATCTTGCGGCTTGCGGCGAGCGAGCGCCGCCTCGACCGCTGGATACTCATCGAGGATCGTGGCGCGGCCGATTCCAAGCCGCGGCTCGATCCGCTCGACCAGAATGCGGCTGAAAATGTCCGACCAAGTGTCATCTACGGCGACCTCGATCCGCGCCGCCTGGGCCTGACGCGCAAGCGCATCGCGATCCGCCTGATCGTCCGCCAACGTCGCCAGCAAATCGATTCCGGCGAATTCGCCGAACGCCTGCGCGACCGTGATCCGCTGCGGGGAAGCGAAGGGATCGGCTTCACGCCCGCGAAACGAGAAGCGTTTGGCGCCGGCGACTTTCGCCGCGCATGCCAGGATCGCAGCGCAGTCCTCGATCAGCACGTCATAAGACTCTTCGGCCCGGTACCATTCGAGCAGGGTGAACTCGGGGTGATGCAGCGCCCCGCGCTCGCGATTGCGAAACACGCGGGCGAAGTCGAAGATGCGCCGCTCGCCAGCCGCCACCAGCTTCTTGCAGGCGAATTCCGGCGAGGTGTGAAGGTAAAGCGACCGGCGCTCACCGGCTGGCGTCGTCAGCTCAGTCCGAAACGCGTGCAGATGCGCCTCATTGCCGGGCGAGACCTGCAGGATGCCGGCCTCGACCTCGATGAAGCCCTGCCCGGCAAAGTACGCGCGCAGGGCCGCGGTCATCCGGCCGCGCGCGAGCAGCAACGGACGCCGATCGGCGTGAAGGCGAGCGTTCCACCAGGCTGAGCCATCGGCCATTAATCGCTTCCCCGGATTCTGCGGAAAGGGCTGGCGGATACCCGCAAGATCAGTATGTTGCGCCCGAGATTTCGGCCCCGTGCCGTCGGAAGGCCCTAAATTAAGGAAAACTGCCCGTGAAGGTCATCGCCAGTTCGCTCCGCAAAGGCAATATCGTCGATGTCGACGGCAAGCTCTACGTCGTCCTCCATGCAGAGAATTTTCATCCTGGCAAGGGCACGCCGACCACCTCGGTGGACATGCGCCGTATCAGCGACGGTGTCAAAGTCGCGCAGCGCTACAAGACGACTGACCAGGTCGAGCGCGCCCACGTGGAGGACCGTGAATTCCAGTACCTGTACCAAGACGGCGACGGCTTCCATTTCATGAACACCGAGACCTACGACCAGGTCACGCTCAACTCTGACGTCGTCGGCGATCAGGCCGTCTATCTGCAGCCGGAGATGAAAGTGATGCTGGCTGTGCACGAGGGTGTGCCGATCTCGATCGAAATGCCGCAAAAGGTCGTGCTCGAGGTGGTGGAGACCGAGCCGACCGTGAAGGGACAGACCGCCTCCGGCTCGTTCAAGCCGGCGATGCTGTCGAACGGCGTGAAGACCATGGTCCCCGGCCACATCGTGGTCGGCACCCGGGTCGTCGTCATGACCGAGGACGGCTCCTACGTCGAGCGTGCCAAGGACTGACGCGCGCCCTGCTCACCGTGTCGAAATGATCGAGGCTCATACTTTGCGATGAGCACCTCGCGGCGGAGCAGGACACTCTGACAGCGCACAGAGCGCTGGCACGTTCGTCGCTAGCGGGCCACGTCGGCCACCGAGAAACCCGCAACCTTCTTGTAGCTATCCGAAAGCGCCCGCAGTTCATCCTGGGTGATGTACTTGTCCAGGTCATCGAAGGGACGGTCGCCGACGAGTTCCTCCACCTTGATGTTGATGAAGTCCGGCGGGTGCTCGCGATTTGTGCGAACGATCTTGGCGGCCGCCGGCGCGCGCGCGGCTTCGTAGGCCTTGAGCGCCGCCGCAACGTCGGTCTGGGCAGCCAGACAGTCGGCAAGCGTACGTGCATCGATCGCCGCCTGCGCGGCGCCATTCGATCCGCGCGGATACATCGGGTGAGCGGCATCCCCGGCGAGCGTGACACGCCCGAAGGTCCACTGCTCGATCGGATCCTTGTCGACCATCGGGTATTCGAGGATGAAGTCGGCGCGCCGGATCAGATCGCCGATATCGAGCCAGTCGAAACGCCAGTCTGCGTAGATCGAATGGAAATCGGCGAGATCGCCCGGCTTGTTCCAATCGTTCTTTTCGAACGTGTCCTGCTTGATCTCCGCCATCCAATTGATGAGCTGGTTGCCCTGGCCATCAACATCATCAATGATCGGATAGATCACGATCTTGCCGGTGAGAATCGAGCCGACCCGCATGTAGCTGCGTCCGGTGAGGATCGGCTTGTGCCGGGTGACCCCGCGCCATGTGTTGATGCCGGCGAAAGCGACCGCGTCGCCGGGGTAGAGCTGCTTGCGGATGGCCGAGCTGATTCCGTCGCAGGCGATCACCGCATTTGCGCGCACGCTTTCGGCTGGCCGGCCGGTCGAATCCTTGAAGTGGACGGTGACGCCGCTGTCGTCCTGCTCGAAGCCGGTGCATTCGCGGTCGGTGAGCACGCCATCGGGACCGAGTTGCGCCAGCGCAGCCCGGTAAAGGATCATATGCAGGCGGCCGCGGTGGATGCCGACCTCGGGATGGCGATAGCCGGCCCGCTTGCCGCGCGGCTCCTTATAAATGAGCTGCCCGAACCGGTTGAAGAAGCAGCTTTCGATGTTCTCTATGCCGGATTTCAGGAGTTCGTCGGCTACGCCGAGGCCTTCGAACTCACGCATCGCGTGCGGCAACAGGGTGATCCCGACGCCGAGTTCCTTGATCTCGGGGGCGCGCTCGTAAACGCGGCATGGGATGCCCCGCCGATGGAGATTCATGGCCAGGGAAAGGCCGCAGATTCCGCCACCAATAATCGCTATGTGCATTGTGAAGGGTCCGAATTACCAACGATACCGTAGCGCGCCAATGCGAAGCCGGTCAAAGGGGCCGTCAGGTATGCCACGAGACGCGCGCAGGCGGTGCGCCGTTAACGCGATGATGCATGTTGCCGCACTCGCGTTCCGGCCTCCATTCTGTTAGTGGGTCGGCGGGCCGCGTCCGGCGGCTCCCGTTCCGACGGCCGTAGTCGGCTCGAGATCGAACGGACATGCGCAACCTGTGATTTCAGCGTGGCTAGCGATTTCAGCGTGTCCCTTCGACGTGCAGTATTTGCCCGGCAAGCCGCGAATTCGTCGCACCGCCAAGTTGACCACGCTGGCGCCGCAGAACGGATCGGCGGGCACTCGAAATTGACCCGAGGCAGTTGATGTACGGCCGGATCCGGACGACGCTCAAGCTGATCAGCAGCACGGTGGGGTGGAACTGGCTCGGCGTCGCCCTGAGCCTCACCATTATCGCGGCGGCCGCCATCGTCCTCTACCGCATGCTGCACAACCTCAATTTCGCCGAGGTCGTGGCTGCATTCAAATCCTACGAAGCACGCGACGTACTCCTCGCCGCCGGGTTCGTGGCTGCCGGCTATGTCACCCTCACCTTCTATGATCTGTTCGCGCTACGTACGATCGGCCGCAAAGACGTACCGTACCGGGTCGCGGCGCTTGCCGGATTCACGAGCTATTCAATCGGACACAACGTCGGCGCCAGCGTGTTTACCGGCGGCGCGGTGCGCTACCGCATCTATTCGCTTCACGGCCTGTCGGCCGTGGACGTCGCAAAGATCTGCTTCATAGCCGGGCTCACATTCTGGCTTGGCAACGCGACGGTGCTGGGGCTGGGCATTCTCTACACGCCACGCTCTGCAAGCGCGATCGACCAGCTCCCGGAATGGCTGAACCGCACCGTGGCGACGCTCGCGCTGATCGCGTTGATATCCTACGTCGCCTGGGTATGGCGCATCCCGCGCCGGATCGGCCGCAAGAACTGGGAAGTGACTCTCCCCAACGGTCCGCTCACGCTTTTGCAGATCGGGATCGGGATCGTCGATCTCGCATTCTGCGCCTTCGCGATGTACATGCTCGTGCCCTCGGAGCCCTATGTCGGCTTCATCGAGCTGGCGGTGATCTTCGTATCGGCGACGCTCCTGGGGTTCGCCAGCCACTCTCCTGGCGGACTCGGGGTGTTCGATGCCGCGATGCTGGTGGCGCTCTGGCAATATGACCGCGAGCACCTGTTTGCGGGACTGCTGCTGTTCCGTCTGCTCTATTACATCACCCCCTTTGCCCTGGCGCTGGCAATCCTGGGCTGCCGCGAGCTGTGGCTGAGCATCGCCCGCAAGCGACGTCCGCGGGTGATCGATCCTCCGCCGGAGCCGCGGGGGCCATAGCAGCCGTCATATTCCTGAAATATCTGCTAGAGAGCCATGCTGGGACAGTTCTGTCGGGCCCGGCATCCGAGGTCGATCTGCCATGGCAGTCGAAGCCAATCCACGCGAGGTCCGCGGCTCACTTGCGAGCCGGCTGACGCGCGTTCGGCTCGTGCTCTTCGCTGCGGCGCTGGTTTTCGGCGCGCTGGTCATATCGGGCACTCTCTCGCCCGCCCAGGGACTGATCGCCCTTGCCGTCGTTGCCGGCGCGGCGCTGATCGGCAGCGCCGGTGAAATCGAGCCCGGCGCGGTCAGCAATTCGCGGGCCGAGGCGGTCAGGTCCGCGGGTGACCGGGTCACGGACGCCGTGATCAGCGGCATCCCCGACGCCGTGATCGTCGTCGATCGCCAGGGCATCGTGGTGTCTTTCAACCAGCGGGCAAAGGCGGCCGCCCCGAGCATTACCCCCGGACAGCCACTGTCGTTCGCGCTGCGCGTGCCGGACCTGATCGAGGCCATCCGGCGGACGATCGCAACCGGGGCAACCGAACGGGTGGAGTTCGTCGAGAGAGTGCCTGCCGATCGGTGGTCGGAGGCGTTCGTTTCGCCGATCACCCTGCCGCTCGAAGCCACCCGGAGCCGCGAGCTTTTCGTCGTGACGCTGCACGACCTCACGCCGATGCGGCGTGTCGAGGAAATGCGTGTGGATTTCGTCGCCAACGCCAGCCACGAGCTGCGCACGCCACTGGCTTCGCTGGCCGGATTCATCGACACCCTGCAGGGCTCGGCGCGCGACGATGCACAGGCGCGCGCGCGTTTCCTAGACATCATGAAGGCGCAGGCCACGCGCATGGCTCGCCTGATCGATGACCTGCTGTCGCTATCGCGCATCGAGCTGAAGGCGCATCTGCAGCCGCAGACGCAGGTCGATCTGGTCTCGATCGTGCGGCACGTTGCCGACGGCCTGCAGACGCTGGCACGCGACCGCGACGTTGACATCCGGATCGATATGCCGGCCGAGCCGCTGACGATCCGCGGCGACCGCGACGAGCTCATCCGCGTCTTTGAAAACTTGATGGAAAACGCGCTCAAATACGGCGCTTCCGGCAAGCGCGTCGAGGTTCGTGGGCGGCCGGAACCGGCCGCCGGCGGCGGCACGGAGGCGGTGATCGCCGTGCGCGATTTCGGGCCCGGGATCGCCCCGGAACACCTACCGCGGCTGACTGAACGGTTCTACCGCGTGGACGTGGCCGAGAGCCGCGCACAGGGCGGCACCGGGCTTGGCCTCGCGCTCGTCAAGCACATCGTCAACCGGCACCGGGGCCGACTGTCGATCGACAGCATTCCGGGACAGGGCGCGACATTTACCGCTCGCTTTCCACTGGTATCGGACGCGATTTCATAACCATTCCAGTAGCTTGCGCTGTCATCCAACCGTCACCCAAGTGACATAGAACGATGACGTGAGCGCCCTAACACGACATCGACCCTCGACCCGGCGCTTGGAAGTTCCGCGTTGGCGCCGGAGGGCGGGGGGTGGTTCACATGCGTAACGAAAGCCCTCGCAAACGAGACACCGGCCTCCGACATCGCAGCCCCGGGCAGCGTCCGTATTGCGGTCTCGCGCCGAGTAACAGGAGATATCTATGAATCCCTTGAAATCCATACTGGCCGCGGCCGCACTCGCCGCCGCCATCGTGCCGGCCGCAGCGGCCGACATTTCGGGAGCCGGCGCAACGTTCCCGTATCCGATCTACGCCAAGTGGGCAGATGCCTACAAAAAGGAGACCGGCGTCGGGCTGAACTATCAGTCGATCGGCTCGGGCGGCGGCATCAAGCAGATCACCGCAAAGACGGTCACGTTCGGCGCCTCCGATGCGCCGATGAAGGGCGCCGACCTCGACAAGAACGGCCTCGTGCAATTCCCGATGGTGATGGGCGGCATCGTGCCGGTCGTGCATATCGACGGCGTGAAGGCCGGCGATCTGGTTCTCGACGGCCCGACGCTCGCCAAGATCTTCCTCGGCGAGATCAAGAGCTGGGATGATGCCGCCATCGCCAAGCTCAATCCGAACGTCAAGCTGCCGAAGCAGGCGATCGTCGTCGTCCATCGCTCGGACGGTTCGGGCACGACCTTCAACTTCGCCTACTACCTCGCGGACGTGAGCGCGGATTGGAAGTCGAAGGTCGGCTTCAACACCTCGGTCGAGTGGCCCGTCGGCATCGGCGCCAAGGGCAATGAAGGCGTCGCCAACAACGTGGCCCAGACCAAGGGCTCGATCGGCTACGTCGAGTATGCGTATGCGAAGCAGAACAAGCTCGCCTACACCAAGATGATCAACAAGGACGGCAAGACCGTCTCCCCGACGTCGGCGGCATTCCAGGCCGCGGCCGCAAATGCCAAATGGGATTCGCAGCCCGGTTATGGCGTAATCCTCGCCAACCAGCCGGGCGCGGCGTCCTGGCCCATGACGGCGGCGACGTGGATCCTGATCCACAAGCAGCCGCAGGATCCGGTAGCCGCAGCCGAAGCCCTCAAGTTCTTCGCCTGGGCGTACGACAAGGGCGAGAAGATGGCCGATGAACTTGACTACATCGCCATGCCCAAGAACGTCGTCGCGGCCGTGAAGACCACTTGGTCCAAGGACGTGAAGGACGCCGGCGGCAAGCCGCTGTTCAGTGCTTCGCACTAAGTCTGTCAATCCGAGGAAAAGGCGCCGGCGGCGCCTTTTCCCCACCCTTTCCCGCGATCCGAAAGACGGCTTGTGCCGCGGCGGTATTGCCGCTTGAGTGCCCGCTCCGACACCCTGAAGAGAGCGCGGCATGACAGTAAAACAGGAGCGTTCCGTGGCTGATATGGCGTTGTCGGACGCAAACATTGCCGAATCCGCATGGATGTCGCGTGCCAAGGCGCTGAGCCGGCTGCGCATCACGGACAAGGCCTTCTTTCAGATCACTCGCGCCGCAGCCTACTTCGTGCTGCTGCTCTTGGGCGCGATCATCGTTTCGTTGATCATCGGCGGCTGGCCGGCACTCAAGGAATTCGGGTTTTCCTTTCTCGTCTCGCAGAGCTGGAACCCGGTCACCGAGAAATTCGGCGCGCTCGCCCCCATCTACGGCACCGTCGTGACCTCGCTGATCGCGATGCTGATCGCAGTTCCACTCGGGCTGCTGATTACCCTGTTCCTCACCGAACTCTGCCCGATGTGGCTGCGTCGGCCCATCAGCATCGCCATCGAGCTGCTCGCAGGAATCCCAAGCATCATCTACGGCATCTGGGGCCTGTTCGTGTTCGCTCCATTCCTGCAGCGCACCTTGCAGCCGTTCCTGATCGACCTGTTCGGCAACGTACCCGTCCTGTCGACCCTGTTCGCCGGCCCGCCCTATGGCATCGGTGTGCTCACATCCGGACTCATCCTCGCCATCATGGTGCTGCCATTCATTACGTCGATCTCGCGCGACGTGTTCGAAGCTGTGCCGCCCATGCTCAAGGAGGCCGCATACGGCCTGGGCTTCACCACCTGGGAAGTCGTACGCTACGTGGTGTTGCCATACGCCCGCGTCGGCGTAATCGGTGGCGTGATGCTGGCGCTCGGCCGCGCACTGGGCGAGACGATGGCCGTCACTTTCGTGATCGGCAATGCACATAAGGTGTCGAGCTCACTGCTGGCTCCAGGCACGACGATTTCCGCGACCATCGCCAACGAATTCACCGAGGCCGTGGGCGACCTCTACACGTCCTCGCTCATCGCACTCGGCCTGCTGCTGTTCTGCATCACGTTCATTGTGCTCGCGATCGCACGCTACATGCTGATGCGGATCGAGCGAAGGATCGGGTGACCCATGGCGCTCATGGACCTATACAGCCGCCGCCGCCGCCGCAACACGATCGTCCTGGCGCTGTCGTTCGGCGCCACGGCGGCAGGCCTCGGCTGGCTGACGCTGATCCTGGGATCGCTGGTGTGGGAGTCGTTCCGCGGCTTCTCGCTCGATGTCTTCACCCACATGACTCCGCCGCCCGGCGCGGCTGGCGGCGGCCTGCTCAATCCGATCGTCGGCAGCCTGATCATGACCACCCTCGGCGTCGCAGTCGGCACGCCGATCGGCATTCTCGCCGGCACTTATATGGCGGAGTACGGTCGTTACGCGCACGTCACCAAGGTCGTGCGATTCATCAATGACATCCTACTCAGCGCACCCTCCATCGTGATCGGCCTGTTCATCTACGAGATGGTCGTCTACCCGATGGGGCATTTCTCCGGCTTCGCCGGCGGACTGGCGCTGGCGGTACTGGTGATCCCTGTCGTGGTGCGCACCACCGAAGACATGCTGATGCTGGTGCCGAAGGAGCTACGCGAAGCATCGGCGGCGCTCGGTACGCCGCGTGCCAAGATAATCTGGAACGTGTCGTACCGCGCGGCGCGCGCCGGCATCGTCACGGGAATCCTGCTCGCCGTGGCGCGCATCAGCGGAGAGACCGCGCCGTTGCTCTTCACCGCCCTGAACAACCAGTTCTTCAGCCTCGATCTCAACCAGCCGATGGCGAGCCTCCCGGCGGTCATCTTCCAGTTTGCCCTCAGCCCCTACCAGGACTGGCAACGCCTGGCCTGGGTCGGGGCCATGATCATCACATTCGCAGTTCTCGCGCTCAGCATCACTGCACGGGCGCTCGCGGGATCAAGGAAGCCGTCATGAGCATCGCCAATACCGAGAGCCATCACCCCGCCCATCTGCCGCATATGACGGTGACGCACGCCGCCAACCCGGGCGCCCGCCTCGAGGAGAAGGTTTCCGTGCGTGGGCTCAACTTCTATTACGGAGAGAGCCGCGCACTCAAAGCCATCAATGTCCCGCTCTATGCGGGCATGGTGACGGCTTTCATCGGCCCGTCGGGGTGCGGCAAATCCACGCTGCTGCGCGTGCTCAACCGCATCTATGACCTCTATCCGAACCAGCGCGCGGAAGGCGAGGTGCTGCTCGACGGGAAGAACATCCTCGGAGCCAAGCAGGACCTCAACCTCCTGCGGGCGCGCGTGGGGATGGTTTTCCAGAAGCCCACGCCGTTCCCGATGTCCATTTATGAGAACATCGCCTTCGGCATCCGCCTTTATGAAACGCTGCCGAAATCCGAGCTCGATGACCGCGTCGAGAACGCACTGCGCCGCGGCGCGCTGTGGGATGAGGTCAAGGACAAGCTCGGCGCCAACGGGCTCAGCCTTTCGGGCGGACAGCAGCAGCGCCTGTGCATCGCGCGCACCGTCGCCGTCAAGCCCGAGGTGATCCTGCTCGACGAGCCCTGTTCGGCCCTCGATCCGATCTCGACGGCGAAGATCGAGGAGTTGATCGACGAATTGAAGTCCGACTACACGATCGCCATCGTCACCCACAACATGCAGCAGGCGGCGCGTGTATCGACGTACACGGCGTTCATGTATCTCGGTGAGATGATCGAGTTCGGTCCGACCGACCGGATCTTCACCACGCCATCGGACCGCCGCACGCAGGACTACATCACCGGCCGCTTCGGCTGACCCAGCACGCGCGGAGCGCGACCGACCAAGGACGACAGAGATGACCGACCATACCGCCAAAGCTTTCGACGTAGATCTGCAGGACATCGCCCGGCTCGTCTCCGAGATGGGTGGACTGACCGAGAAGCAGATCGGAGATGCGGTCGACGCCCTGAGCAAGCAGGACGAACCGTTGGCGCGACGCGTTATCGAGATAGACGCGCAGGTCGACCACCTGCAGCGCGAGGTGGAAGAGAAGGCGGTACTGACCATCGCGCGGCGCCAGCCTATGGCGGTGGACCTGCGCGAGGTGGTGGGCGCCCTGCGCATCGCCAACGACCTGGAGCGCATCGGCGATCTCGCCAAGAACATCGCAAAGCGGGTGCCCGCGATCGACCGCGACATCCAGCTGCAGAAGGTCATGCGCGGTGTCGAGCACATGGCGGACCTGGTGCTGACGCAGGTCAAGGACGTGCTCGACAGCTATGCCCGCCGCGACCTCGACAAGGCGATGGCGGTGTGGCGCGGCGATGAGGAGATCGACGCCGTCAACAACTCGCTGTTCCGCGAGCTCCTCACCTACATGATGGAAGACCCGCGCAACATCACGCTGTGCATCCATCTTCTGTTCTGCGCAAAGAACATCGAGCGCATGGGCGACCACGCAACCAACATTGCTGAAACGGTCTACTACATGGTCGAAGGGCATGCCCTCGTCGACGAGCGGCCGAAGGGAGACACGACCGCCTCGGCCAAGATTGCCATGCGACAATAGGCCGACGACAAGAGGCCTGAGGAGATCCAATCGGAATGTCGGCCCGCATCCTGATCATCGAGGACGAAGAGCCGCTCACGCTGCTGCTACGCTACAACCTCGAAGCCGAAGGCTACGAGGTTGAGACCGTCGCACGCGGCGACGAGGGCGACCTGCGCCTCAAGGAACAGCCGCCCGACCTGGCGGTGATCGACTGGATGCTGCCCGGCCTCTCAGGCATCGAGTTGATCCGCCGCCTGCGCACCCGTCCCGAAAGCCAGAAGCTGCCGGTCATCATGTTGACCGCACGCGGCGAGGAGGGCGAGCGCGTGCGCGGCCTCGCCACCGGCGCAGACGACTACATCGTCAAGCCATTCTCGGTGCCCGAGCTGCTGGCGCGCATCCGTGCCCTGCTGCGCCGGGCCAAGCCCGAGCACGTGGCCGAAGTGCTGGTCGCCGGTGACATCGAGCTCGACCGCGAGAAGAAGCGCGTGTCGCGCAGCGGCCGCGAGATCCCGCTCGGGCCTACTGAGTTCCGTCTGCTCGAGTTCCTCATGCAGAGCCCGGGCCGGGTGTTCACGCGCGAGCAGTTGCTCAATGGCGTCTGGGGCCGCGACGTCTACATCGACGAGCGCACCGTCGACGTGCACGTCGGGCGCCTGCGCAAGGGCCTCAACCGCGGCCGCGTGCCAGACCCGATCCGTACCGTGCGCGGCGCCGGCTATGCCTTCAACGACCGGTTCGGCAAGGCCGGCTAGGGGGATCGCCCGGCCAGCAGCGCAGCCGCCTGAGCGCCTCCCTGCGGCGCGGCTCGTGGAGGGCGACGGCGAAGGTCCGCTCTCTCAGTATGGATCGCTGGCCTCGAGGATTTCCTGACCCATCAGCGCGCACGAACCACGGATCTGGGCATAGAGGAATCGCATGCGATAGTCGGCCTTGTAGATGTGGCCCCACACCTCGACCACGTCGAAGCGGCCCTTGCCCTTGAGCGCCCGCACCGGTGCCAGCACCTTGACCTTGTCGTCGACGCTGCCGACCGGCTCATCGGGCTTTGCCCCACCATGCAGCCGCAGCAGCGGCATTGCACGAGCGAGAGCATCTGCCGCGCAAGGATGCGTCTGCGCCTGCACTACCGGCGTTGCAAGACAGAGTGTCACGGTTGCGAGCGCACGTTGCACGGCGGTCGCGAGCGCATGCCGATCAACCTGCGCGGGACGCACTTGGCGCCCGCGCGCGGCCCAAGAAAGCGCAGGCGATCAACCGCGCACGGACCGGCGGTCGCGCCGGCGGTCCACCACCGGTTGGTAGGCCAGGCGGGAGTGGTAGCTGCAATACGGCACGCCTTCCATTGGCTTGCCGCCGCAGAAGAAGAATTCGCTCGACCCCGGATCACCGATCGGCCAGCGACACTTGTCGTCCGACAGTTCCACGAGCGTGCAGCGCTGCCCCATCGGAATGATGTTCTCGATCAGCTCCGGCTCGGGCTCGACCTCGAGTTCCGGCGAATACGCAAGCGCGGTGTTGCCGCGCATCGTCGGACGCACGCGCATCATGTGCGTGTGCGGACGCGGTTTGCGCGGACGCGGCGCCGCCGAGGACGGCGACTTGGCGCGTCCCGACAAGCCGAGACGATGAACCTTGCCGATCACCGCGTTGCGCGTGACGTTGCCGAGCTCGTTCGCAATCTGGCTCGCCGACAAACCGTCCGCCCACAGCTTCTTCAACTGCTCCACGCGTTCAGTGGTCCACGACATCGCTGAACCCTCGTCTTGGCCGCTTGGGGCACCCGCCGGTTCAAGTGAATCTGACATAGCTCTCATTGACCTCTGTTTGCCTCTGATCGAGCCCGCTGCGGGCGATTGTTCTTGAAGGTGCTTCTTGGTAAGGCTCCGGGTCGCCGTACCCGGAATCCCTCCTCGCCCGCGGGCAGCGATATCGCCGACCGTCGGAACTCCGACGCTCACAAACTCAGAAAAAAATTCAGGCTGCGATCCCCGCCGCACGAGATGTCGTGCCTGACGGAAGCCACGCTACAATACGTCGCGAGTCACGCGCAAGAGTCGGCCCCGCGGGCGTCCACACATTCGCCGCGTTATCGGCAGGTTTTGCACGCCTGATGCGGCAATGCCCGAGGCCATCCGCCACGCGCTCCGGTTGACAGGCCCCCAGCGCGTCCTAAAATGCCCGTCGTGCCGCCCGCAATGGCGGCACATTTCATTTTCACCCCGTGGCAAGCTGCACGAGTTGGCCGTGACCTCGCACCTGTTGCCGACCTATGCCCGTATCGACCTCGCTTTCGAGCGGGGCGACGGCGTTTGGCTGACCGCGGTCAACGGCGACCGCTACCTCGACTTTACCGGCGGCGTGGCGGTCAACGTTCTCGGCCACGCTCATCCGGACCTCGTCAAAGCATTGACGGAGCAAGCGAATAAGCTTTGGCATGTGTCCAATCTGTTCCGCATTCCGGAAGCAGAACGGCTGGCGGAGCGGCTATGCGCGGCAACATTCGCCGACGTCGTGTTCTTCTGCAACTCGGGCGCCGAGGCGCTCGAAGGCACCATCAAGATCGCCCGCAAATACCACGCCGTGAGTGGGCAGCCCGAGAAGTACCGCATCATCACTTATGAGGGAGCGTTTCACGGGCGCACGCTCGCGACGCTCGCCGCCGGCGGCAACAAGAAGTATCTCGACGGTTTCGGCCCGCCGGTCGACGGCTTCGATCAGGTGGCCTTTGCGGATCTGGAGGCCACGAAGACCGCCATCGGCCCCGAGACCTGTGCCATCCTGATCGAGCCGATCATGGGCGAAGGCGGCGTTCGGGTGGTGCCGCCCGAGTTCCTGCGGGCACTGCGCGAGCTGTGTGACCAGCGCAGTTTGCTTCTGCTGTTCGACGAAGTGCAGACCGGCATCGGCCGCACGGGCCAGTTCTTCGCCTATCAGCGCACGGGCATCGCCCCCGACGTGATGGCCGTGGCCAAGGGTCTGGGCGGCGGATTTCCGGTCGGAGCCTTCCTCGCTACGGCCGAGGCCGGCAAGGGTATGACGGCAGGCACGCACGGCTCGACGTTCGGCGGCAACCCGCTGGCGATGGCGGTGGGGAATGCCGTGCTCGACGTCGTGCTCGCCCCCGGCTTTTTGGAGCGTGTTCAGCAGACGTCGCTCCTCTTCAAGCAGCGCCTCGCCGAGATCAAGGACCGGCATCCGGACGTCATCGCGGAGGTGCGCGGCGAAGGCCTGCTGCTGGGCCTGCGTACGCACATGCCCAATGGTGAGTTGGTCGATGCTCTGCGAGCGGAAAAGATGCTCGTGGTCGCAGCAGGCGACAATGTGGTGCGGCTGCTGCCGCCGCTGATCATCACCGACGCCGAGGTCGGCGAGGCGATCGGACGGCTCGACCGCGCCGCGACTGCTGTGGCACGGGGCAAGGCAACTCCCCTCAAGGAAGGAGCAGCGCGGTGAGCGGTGAAGTCCGCCACTTTCTCGATTTGACCGACATTCCGTCACGCGACCTGCGCGGGATGATCGAGAAAAGCCGCGCCATGAAGAAGCAGCGCAGCCGCGGCCGCGGGGGCAAGCAGCCGCTCGCGGGCAAGATGCTGGCGATGATTTTCGACAAGCCGTCGACGCGTACGCGGGTGTCTTTCGATGTTGCGATGCGGCAGCTTGGCGGCGACGTGCTGATGCTCGACGGCCAGGCGATGCAGCTTGGACGCGGCGAGACCATCGCCGACACCGCGCGCGTGCTCTCGCGCTACGTCGATGCGATCATGATCCGCACCTTGCGGCACGAGAATCTGCTTGAGCTGGCGCGGCACGCGACCGTGCCCGTTATCAACGGCCTGACTCGCCTGTCTCATCCGTGCCAGGTGATGGCGGATGTGATGACCTTCGAAGAGCACCGCGGTCCTATTCGCGGCAAGACCATCGCCTGGACCGGCGACGCCAACAACGTGCTGGCCTCATGGCTTCATGCCGCCGACCGCTTCGACTTCCATCTGCGCGTGGCCACGCCGCCAGAATTGCCCGTGCGCAAGCCCCTGCTGTCGTGGGCCCGCGCCTCGGGCGCGTCGATCCGCATCGGTCACGATCCGGAGGCGGCGGTAAAAGGCGCCGACTGCGTCGTGACCGACACCTGGGTCTCGATGGGCGACAAGGACGGCGCCAAACGCCACAACCTGCTCAAGCCGTATCAAGTGAATGCCCGCCTTATGGCAAAAGCCAAGCCGGACGCCATATTTATGCATTGTCTGCCCGCCCATCGGGGCGAGGAGGTCACCGAGGAGGTCATCGACGGACCGCAATCGGTGGTTTTCGACGAGGCAGAGAACCGGCTGCACGCCCAAAAGGGAATCCTGGCCTGGTGCTTGCACGCAGGCAGCACTTGAAAACATGACGATCCCATCGCGAGCTCCTTCCGATCTCGTCGCTGAGGATGCGATTCTGCCGTTCGAAGTTGCCGCGCTCGATCAACGCGGCCGCGTCGTCCGGCTCGGGCCTGCGCTCGACCGTATTCTCGCGGCACATGACTACCCGCCTCCGGTGGCGACCCTGCTCGGTGAAGCCGTCGTGCTCACCGTGCTGCTGGGCTCGTCGCTCAAGTTCGACGGCCGTTTCATCCTGCAGACGCAGACCGACGGTCCGGTTCGGATGCTGGTTGTCGATTTCACAACGCCCGGCAAGGTCCGTGCTTGCGCCCGGTTCGACGCAGATCGGGTCGCGGCCACTATGCAGGATGGGCGCCCTTCGGCTGCCGACCTTCTCGGCCGCGGCCATCTCGCCATGACCATCGACCAGGGTCCGGACATGAGCCGTTACCAGGGTCTTGTGGCGCTCGACGGCGGCGATCTCGAAGACGCCGCGCACGAATACTTCTTCCGGTCCGAGCAGATTCCCACGCGCGTGCGCCTCGCGGTCGCCGAGGAGTTTACCTCCGGAAGTCGCGGGCCCGAGCACCGCTGGCGCGCGGGCGGGATCATGCTGCAGTTCCTGCCCAAGAGGCCCGAACGCATGCGGCAGGCCGATCTTGATCCCGGCGATGCGCCCGAGGGTACTGCGGTTCATGAGGTGGCGGAGGACGACGCTTGGGTCGAAGGCCGCTCGCTGATCGAGACGGTGAGCGACGTCGAACTGATCGATCCCGAGATCTCGAGCGAACAGCTCTTGTTCAGGCTGTTCCACGAGCGCGGCGTGCGGGTGTTCGATCCGCACGAGGTGCTGGCCAGGTGCACCTGCTCGCGCGAGGGCGTCGCCGACATGCTCAAGAGCTTCTCGCAGGACGACCGCGAGCATATGGTCGAGAACGGCAAGATCGAGGTTACCTGCGAATTCTGCAGCGCGACTTACGAATTCGCCCCCGAGGAGGTCGACGCCGGCGGCACGCCAAAGGCGAACTGAGCGGCGGGTCGTCGACGCCGCTCGTGTGTCAGTTCACCGTGCGCCGGCGCTCGGGGCCATCAAGCGAGAATGCGGGAATCTCCACATCGAACCGCTCTCCGCTCGGGGTTACCATCCCGTAGCTGCCGGTCATGATGCCTGACGGTGTCGGGAGCGGCACCCCGCTCGTATATTCATAGGATTCGCCCGGCTCCAGCACCGGTTCCTCGCCGACGACACCCGCACCTTTCACTTCCTGCACCCGGCCGAATTCGTCCGTGATCCTCCAATGACGCGTCTTGAGCTGCACGGTCTGTTCGCCGCTGTTGGTGATCTCGATCGTGTAGCTCCAGAAATAGTAGTTCTTGTCGAGTGACGACCTCTCAGGCATGAACCGAGGGGTCACGCTGACGGTGATGTTGCGGGTCACGGCGCGATACATGGCGGCGGTCCGGCAGTAACCAGCTTCCGTCAGGAAACCGGCAGGATTGCAATTCAAGCGCGGCGATTGATCCGGAAGTTGCCGGTCGGAGCGAAGTGCTCCTCGGTCTTCCGGGTACGGCCGCACCGGCGTGAACAGGTCGCCCCGAGTCGATAGATAGCCAGTGAATCGCATCTTTCCCCGCGATACAATGACCCCGCCCCGGCCGGTCCCCTAAGCGGCCACGAGCGAACCGCCGCATGCTGGTTAAGCCGCTGAAACAAGAAGAGGTTTTGGCTTCGGCGCCCCCCGCGCCAGGGCCCCGGCTGGCGGCGGCCGCGCCGGCGCACGAGCGCGACCTGCGTCTCGACTTGTTCCGTGGGATCGCGCTCTGGCTGATCTTTCTCGATCACATCCCGTCCAACGTGGTGAGCTGGATCACGATCCGGAACTACGGCTTCAGCGATGCCACCGAGATCTTCGTATTCATTTCCGGCTACACCGCCGCCTTCGTGTACGGGCGCGCCATGCGCGAACGAGGGCTGATCGTCGCCGGCGCGCGCGTGCTCAAGCGCGCTTGGCAGGTCTACGTCGCACACATCTTCCTGTTCGTGATCTACATGGCGGAGATCTCCTACGTCTCGTCCAGTTTCGAGAACCCGCTGTTTGCGGAAGAAATGGGGATCTTCGATTTCCTGCGGCAACCGGACGTGACGTTGGTGCAGGCGCTGCTGCTCAAGTTCAAGCCAGCCAATATGGACGTGCTGCCGCTCTACATCGTGCTGCTCGCAGGCTTCGCCCCTTTCCTGTGGCTGGTGCTGCGCTGGCCCACCGTTGCCCTCGCCGGCTCCGCAGCCGTCTACATCCTGACCTGGACCTTCGCGATCAACCTGCCCTCGTATCCGTCCGGTACGTGGTTCTTCAACCCGTTGGCGTGGCAGTTGCTGTTTGCCTTCGGAGCCTGGTGCGCGCTCGGTGGGGCCCGCAAGCTCGGCGGGCTGTTCAACTCCAATGTCGTACTCGCCATCGCGATCAGTTACCTCGTGTTCTCCTTCGCGATCGTCATGACTTGGTATTTCCCGCGTTATGCGTCCTACGTTCCGCGCTGGCTCTCCGAGTTCATGTATCCGATCGACAAGACCAATCTGGACGTGTTGCGCTTTGCGCACTTTCTTGCGCTTGCACTCATTACGGTGCGTTTCGTGCCGCGCGACTGGCCCTATCTGAAGAGTTTCTTACTGAGGCCGGCGATCCTCTGCGGCCAGCATTCACTGGAAATTTTCTGTCTTGGGGTATTTCTGGCGTTCGCCGCGCATTTCGTGATCGAGCAGGTGTCGGCGCGCTTGGCCGCCCAAGTGGCCGTCAGCCTGCTCGGGGTCGCCATCATGGTGGCAGCGGCATCGGTGATGGCGTGGTACAAGCGCATCGAAGGACAGTGCCCCGGACGCCGCCCGACGGATGCCGACCTCGCGGGAGGCGAGGCATGAAGACGATCTTGATCGCATTCGGATTGGTGCTTGTCGCGGCTTGCGTTGCCAAGGCGCAGCCCAACACGGCCTGTGCGGTTGCGCAGCACTTGGCCACCGCCGACTTCCGCCTGCCGCACGTCGCTGCAGCGATCGCCGCGAAGCGCCTCAATATTTCTGTGATCGGGTCGGCCTCATCGTCACCGTCGCTGGCGGCCACGAGCGGCGCGAACAAAGGGTATCCGGCGCGGCTCGAGAGCCTGCTCGGCCAGAAGCTTCCGGGTGTGGTCGTGACCGTGACGACGCACGCCAAGGCGCGCGAGACCGCTGCCAACATGGAGACGCAGTTCATCCGTGTCCTCGCGGCCGACAAGCCGGCGCTGGTGATCTGGCAAACCGGCACGGTGGAAGCCCTCCGGCGCTCCGACGTGGATGATTTCCGCTCTGTGCTCGAGGATGGCATCGGGGTACTGCACCACGGCAACAGCGACGTCATCCTGATGAACATGCAGTACAGCCCGCGTACCGAACTGGTGACCGACCCGACCCAATACGCGGACGCCATGCGGATTGTTGCAATGCAGCAGGAAATACCGCTGTTCGACCGGCTGGCGATCATGCGGCACTGGGGCGAGCTCGGGACGTTCGACTTCAACGAGGTTACCAAGACGATCGATACGGCCGCGCAAGTCCATGATTGCATCGCTCGTCTGCTGGCGCATCAGATCGTTGAGGGCGCGAATTTGCCAAACTCGGTGGGCAACGCTATTCGATGACGATGAGTTTGAGCGCCTGGCGAGCAACGCTCGCCGCCCTCATGTGGGGGGCTTTTTTTTGCATGTCCGCCACCGCCTCGTTGGCGGCCGACCCGCCGTGCAAGGTCGCAGCTGAGTTCGCCAAGCTCGATCGTCCCCTCGCCCGCACAGCCGCCCGCTTGCTTGCGCACCAGCCGGTCAAGATCGTGGCGATCGGGTCCTCCTCGACGGCGGGCGCCGGCGCCAGCTCGCCCAACGCGTCCTATCCAAGCCGGCTCGAAACCGACCTACGCGCACGCTTTCCCCGCGAGCATATCTCCGTGGTGAACCGCGGCACCAACGGCGAAACCGCCTCCGATATGGTGGCGCGGTTCGACACCGACGTGATCGCGGAGAAGCCGGACCTTGTGCTGTGGCAGGTCGGCAGTAACTCCGTGCTGCGCGATCATCCGCTCCTGCCGGCAGGCGCGCTGATCCGCGAGGGCGTGCGCCGGCTCAAGAGCGCCAACATTGATGTCGTGCTGATCAACCTGCAGTTCGCACCCAAGATCCTGGCCAAGGACGACGCCGAAGGCATGGTTGCGCTGATCGACGCGACCGCGAAGGAACTCAACGTGGCCGTGTTCCGCCGCTTCTCGGTGATGCGACGCTGGCACGACGAAAACCGCCTGCCGTTTGAGACGTTCGTCACCGCCGACGGCCTGCACCTCAACGACTGGGGCTATGCATGCTGGGCAAAGTCCCTCAGCGTCGCCATTGCGGACGCCGCCACCGGACCGGGCACCGCCGATACCGCGGCGACGGCCGGCGCCTCGCTGGCTGCAGCGCAGACCGCGAGCCACCCGCAAACCGGCGCTCCACCCGTCACGGTCAGCGCCCACCATCCGTAGTCAAAGGCTGGCGGCCGCAGGCCGCGCATCGACGGATTACGCTCGCTTCAACGCGTCGACGAGGTCGCCGATGATATCGTCGGGATGTTCGAGACCGGCCGAGAACCGTACGATGCCATCGGAGATTCCCAACTCCGCCCGTTGCTCGGGAGTCAGCCGCTGGTGCGTGGTGGTGGCGGGATGCGTGATCAGGCTCTTGGCATCGCCAAGGTTGTTGGTGATCTTCACGAGGCGCAAGGCGTTGAGAAAGCGGAACGTTGCGGCCTTGTCGCCGCCGCCGACCTCGAACGCGATCAGGGTCGAGCCGGCGTTCATCTGCTTGCGCACTGTGGCGGCCTGCGGATGGTCGTCCCGACCCGGATAGATCAGACGCGAAATCCTGGGGTGCCCGGCCAGCGCGTTCGCGATCGCAGCCGCCGTGTCGGTCTGGCGCCGCACACGCAAGTGCAGTGTCTCAAGACCCTTGAGCAGCACCCACGCGTTGAATGGCGACATCGAGGGACCCGTCTGCCGCATCAACTGATGGATATTGTCCTGGATGAACTTCTCGCTCGACAGGATCACTCCGCCGAGGCAACGGCCCTGCCCATCGATGTGCTTGGTGGCTGAATAGACCACGACGTCGGCGCCAAGCTTGAGCGGGCTTTGCCAGATCGGTGTTGCAAAAACGTTGTCGACGACCAGCGTGGCGCCCACGCTGTGTGCGATCTCGGCGATCGCCGGGATGTCGAGGACCTCGAGCACCGGATTGGTCGGGCTCTCCAGGAACAGCGTCTTCGTATTCGGGCGCACCGCCTTGCGCCACTGGTCGAGGTCGAGGCCGTTGACCAGCGTGGATTGCACCCCGAACCTGGGCAGGAACTCCTCCACCACCCACCGGCACGATCCGAACAGCTGCTTGGAGGCGACGATGTGATCGCCTGCTTTGAGCTGCCCGACCAGCGCAGTCGTCACCGCAGCCATGCCGGTAGCGGTCGCACGCGCGGATTCGGCACCCTCGAAGATCGCCATGCGACGCTCGAACATGGCGACGGTCGGATTGGAGAAGCGTGAGTAGAGGAAGCCCGGCTCCTCGCCCTTGAAGCGTGCCTCGCACTGCTCGGCGCTCTCGTAGACGAAGCCCTGGGTGAGGAACAGCGCTTCGGACGTTTCGCCGAAATTGGAGCGCAACTGCCCGCCATGGACGAGCTCGGTTTCCGGACGATACTTCGGGGCAGCAGACGCGGACATGTGAGGCTCCTTCGGCCAACAAAAAAACCCGGCCGTACGTCAGCCGGGTTCACACGTCCCCCGGCCTTTTTAGCTACTTGTTTTACGTGGCTGCAAGCCGGCCGGCTCAAATGACCACGGGATAATCCGCAGTTAGCAACAGCGCGTCCTTTCCGTCAAGGCACCCTTCCGCTACACGATGAGGCCTATGGGACTGCGCCTGAACGAGACGGGCATTCTGCCGGATCACATGATCCGCGCCTTGGCCGATAGCGGCGGCATCCTTCCGGCCGCCGATCTGGTCCCCGGACAGATTCAGCCGGCCTCTCTCGATCTGCGCCTGGGCGACATCGCCTATCGCGTACGCGCAAGCTTCCTGCCGGGCCGCGGCGCCACGGTGGCTGACCGTATCGACGATCTCAAGCTGCATGAGATCGCGCTCGGCGATGGCGCCGTACTCGAAACAGGCTGTGTCTACATCGTTCCGGTGATGGAAAGCCTGGCGCTGCCGCCGGAGATTGCGGCCTCTGCCAATCCGAAGAGCTCAACCGGGCGCCTCGACGTGTTCACCCGCGTGATCGCCGACGATACGCGTGGGTTCGACCGCGTGGAAGCGGGCTATCACGGCCCGCTCTATGCCGAGATCTCGCCGCGCACCTTCCCGGTGCTGGTGCGCGAGGGCTCGCGCCTGTCGCAAATCCGCTTTCGGCACGGCTACGCCGACATGGATGCAGAGGAACTGGCGGCGCTGCATGCCGCGGAGCGGCTGGTCGACGAGGATGATGCGGACGTCAGCTCTGGCGTGGGAGTCGGCGTCGACCTGTCAGGGTTCGGCCCGGATGGGCTTGTCGGATATCGCGCCAAGCGTCACACCGGACTGATCGATGTCGATCGCCGCGCGAGCTACGACGTCGCCGAATTCTGGGAGCCGATTGCCGCGCGTAGCGACGAGAGCCTCATACTCGACCCGGGCGAGTTCTATATCCTCGCCTCGAAGCAGGCGGTGCAGGTGCCGCCTGATTTCGCGGCCGAGATGGTGCCCTTCGACCCCTTGGTCGGCGAATTTCGGGTGCATTACGCGGGCTTCTTCGACCCGGGCTTCGGATACGCCGGCGCGGGCGGACGCGGGGCACGCGCCGTGTTGGAGGTGCGCTCGCGCGAGGTGCCCTTCATCCTGGAGCACGGCCAGCTCGTCGGGCGCCTGGTGTACGAACGGATGGCGTCGCGGCCGAACCAGCTCTATGGGCAGGGCATCGGCTCAAACTATCAGGCCCAGCACCTCAAGCTATCGAAGCATTTTCGCGGGTAGCGGCGCACGCAGACCGCATGGGGCCAAAGGCAAAACGCCCGCGAAGAGGACTCTTCGCGGGCGCCAGCGTTCAGATGGCCCTATCGGTCACTTCTTGACCGGATTGTCGATCTTCCACGGATCCTTGACCATCGGGATCGTCGCGATGTCGACGTTGGTGAGCCTGCCGTCGACCTTCTCGATCCGTCGGATGTAGATGTTCTGGATGATGTCGCGCTCCACGGGATCGATCATGATCTCTCCACGCGGACTTTTCAGCCTCTTGCCCTTCATGGCCTCCACGTATTTCAGCCCATCAGCGGAAGCGCCCACCTCGCGCAAGGCGGCATAGATCAGGTTGATGCCGTCCCAAGCACCGACCGAAGCGATGTCCGTGACGCCCTTGTCGCCGAACATCTTTTTGAGCTGGTCGCGCATCTGGATGTTCTCGGGCAGCTTATTGGTCTCGGTGTAGTGATTCACGGAAACCACGCCGATCACGTCATCGGTGAAGTTCGGCAGGTAGAGCTCCGCGAACTCGCCGCCACCCAGAAGCTTGATGCCGGCCTGCTTCAGCCCGCGCTCCATGAAGGCTCGCACGAAGGCAATCGACGGGGAGCCGCCAGGCTGGAACATGTAGACAGCATCCGGCTTGGTCTGCAGCACCTTCTCCATATACACGGCAAAATTCGTCTCGCGGATCGGCGTGCGCGTCGCGCCGACGATTTCGCCGCCGTTTTCCTTGAAGACCTTCTGGAAATAGACCTCAGCGTCATGACCAGGCGCATAGTCGCTGACGATCGTATAGACCTTCTTGATCCCGTTCTCCGACGCCCATTTGGCCATCGACGCCGACCACTGCGGAATCGTGCTGCTCGTGCGCACGTAATAGGGCGATCCGCGCGTGATCGACGAGGTCGCCGCATTCATGATGACGACCGGGACCTTGGCATCGTTGGCGATCTGCCCGACCGCCATGGCGTGGGGCGACAGTTCAAAGCCGGCGAGCATCTTCACGCGCTCGCGCAGCACCAGCTCCTCGGCGAGTTGCTTGGCCTTGTCCGGGCCGGCGCTGCCGGCGTCGCGCGTGACGATCTCGACGTTGATCTCTTCGCCCTTGGGGCCCTTCACGGTCTTCCCGTGGATGGCCTGATAGGCCTCGATGGCGTTCTGGAATTGCGGTCCCCAACTCGCGAAGGCGCCCGTGTAGGAGGCGATCAGGCCGATCTTGAAGGTTTCTGCGGCCGCGGCGGGCTGAATGGCGAACGCCGTCAGCGCTGCGCCGATGAGGCCGACGGATGTCCGGCGGCTGACAATCGTCATGGAATATCCCTCCCTGGATACGCGCGTGGGGCATCCGTCGCGCGGGTTCGGTTTTCTGAGCGGACGGCCGGCATACAATCGCGGCGGCTGAACGGATGCAAGCCCGACAGTTGACGATCACCACCGTTTCAGGACACCGGATGCACTTGACTCTCCACGGTCCTGTATACAGGCTGTATCCAAGATTGGGGAGGGGCGGCGTGAAAGCGGAAGCGTCGCAGACTGTCGGCACGCTGCTGAGGTTGCGCCAGCTCATCCTGAGCGGCGACGTGAGGGCCGGCGAGCGTCTGTCCGAGCTCGCCCTTGTCGAGCGTCTCAAGGTGTCCCGCACGCCGATCCGCGCCGCGCTCCTGCGTCTCGAGCAGGAAGGTCTGTTGCACGCGCTGCCAACCGGCGGTTTCGTGGTGAACGCCTTCAACGAGCGCGATATTCATGCCTCCATCGAGATTCGCGGCACGCTCGAAGGGCTCGCCGCTCGTCTCGCGGCGGAACGCGGAGTCTCTCAGGCGGCGCTGGTAGACCTCAAGGTGGCTCTGAGTGAACTCGACCGCCTGGTCTGCGTGGACGGCGTCACGACCGACAATTTCTCCGCCTATGTGAAACTCAACGAGCATTTTCACAATCAGATCGTTACGCTGGCCGACAGCCCCGTGCTCTCGCGCCAGATTGCGCGTGCCGTCAGTCTGCCGTTCGCGTCGGCCAGCGCCTTCGTGAACGCGCAGGCCAGTCTGCCGGAAGCCAACATGATGTTCGCCGTCGCACAGGATCATCACCGCTGCATCGTGCGGGCGATCGAGGCACGCGAAGGCGCACGCGCAGAGGCATTGACACGCGAGCATGCGCGGCTGGCGCGGCGCAATCTCGAGATGGCGCTGCGTGACCATCAGACCCGCGGGCTGGTCCCGGGTTCCAGCCTTATCACGTTTCGCACGCAATTGGCGGTGTGAGCCCCCGCACTGTTTTCGAGCCAGACAGGTACCTTCATGAAACGCAGCGAAAAGCGGATCCTCACCACCCACGTCGGAAGCCTGGTGCGCCCCAAGGCGCTGCTCGAAGCTGGCAAGAACGACCCCAGGCATGGGCCCGCGTATCAGCTTGAACTCAAGCGCGCGGTCGCCGAGGTCGTGGCGCAGCAGGCCAAGGCCGGCATCGACATCGTCAACGATGGCGAATTCGGCAAGTCTGGCTGGGCCAACTATAGCCTGGAGCGCCTCACCGGTTTCGAGGCGCGGCCCGATAAAGTGTTCGAAGCGGTCTGGCTCGGCCGTGACCGCATCCGCTTTGCCGAATTCATGGCAGCCGAGTTCCCCCGTGGTGCGAAGGGCTCCACCGGTCACGCCTGCGTTGGGCCGATCAAGTACGATGGGCATGCCGAAGTGCGGCGCGACCTCGAGAATCTGAAAGCGGCGGCGGCCGCCGCTGACAAGACGGAAGAGTTGTTCTTCACGGCGGTGGCTCCCGCCAGCGTCGGATACGACGCGCAGAACGAGTACTACGAGACCGAACAGGACTATGTGTTCGCAATCGCCGACGCCCTGCGCGAGGAATATCTGGAGATCTACGGGGCCGGCGTTGTGCTGCAGGTCGATGACGCCGTGCTCGCGAACATGTTCGACCACCTGACCCAGCAAAGCCCCAAACGCTATCGCGAATGGGCCGAACTGCGCGTGGCTGCGCTCAACCGCGCGCTTGAAGGCATTCCCGAGGATCGCATCCGTTATCACATCTGTTTCGGGAGTTGGCACGTCCCGCACGTTGCCGACGCCCAGCTCGAGGATGTCATCGACTTGATGCTGAAGGTGAAGGCGGGTGCCTATTCCATCGAGGCGGCCAACGTGCGGCACGAACACGAATGGCACGTTTGGGAGAAAGTGAAGCTGCCGGCGGGCCGGATTCTTATCCCCGGCGTCATCACTCATCACACCGTCACAGTGGAGCATCCCAAGCTGGTGGCGGAGCGCATCGTGAACTTTGCAAGGGCCGTCGGCCGCGAGAACGTGATAGCCGGCACCGATTGCGGCTTCGCGCAGACGGAAGGCATCCAACGTGTGCATCCGCAAGTCATGTGGGCGAAATTCGACGCGCTGGTCGAAGGCGCTCGGCTCGCCAGCAAGCAGTTATGGGCCTGAGCACCAGCGGAGCGCGGCCCGCAAAGTTCATCGACTTGATTGTCTTCCCGTGATCGGACACAACCAAAATCTGTACGGCGCAAGGCCATCGGCACCGTCGCGGAGCGAGCAGTGAAACGCAGCGAACATCGGATCCTCACGACTCATGTCGGCAGCCTTCCGGGCCGTTCCGAGGCACCGCAGCCGGGCGCGGACAGTCTGCCCGCGCGACAGGCGCTGCGCGACATCATCGCGCAGCAGCGGGAGATCGGCCTCGATGTCATCAACGAGGGCGAATACACCAAAGGCGGCGACTGGCTGAGCTACATCAACGGTCGCCTTGCCGGCTTCTCGCCCAACCCAAACCCCGTCGGCGCGGTGTTGACGGGCGGCAGGGATCGGGAGGACTTCGCCGAATTCTACAAGTATGCCGCAGAGCGCGGCACGCTGTTCTACCAATCGAAGGGGCAGACCAGCGTCCCACGCAACTACTGGATCTGCACCGGACCGGTATCGTACGCCGGCAGTGCCGCGATGCAGCACGAGATTGACCTGTTCAAGGCCGCACTGCAGGGCGTCGACGCTTCGGAATTCTTCCTCACGACCACGGCGCCCGCGAGCCTCGAGCCTTACTACGCAGCTGGTTACTACAAGACGACGGAGGAGTTCGTATTCGCCCTCGCCGAGGCCATGCGTGTCGAATACGAAATGATCGCGAATGCCGGTTTCCTGGTGCAGGTCGACGACGCCTGGTTGGCGGCGCTATGGGATCGCATCGGCATCAAGATGGGGCTGGAAGCGTTCAAGAAATATTGCATGCTGCGCGTCGAGGCACTCAATCATGCGTTGCGCAACATCCCGCAGGATCGCATTCGCTATCACCTGTGCTGGGGCAGCTGGCACGGGCCACACGCCTACGACATTCCATTGGCTGACATCGTCGACGTGCTGCTGCGCGTGAAGGCGCAGGGCTATTCGATCGAGGGCGCCAACGCGCGGCACGAGCACGAGTACCACGTCTGGGAGCAGGTCCGCCTGCCCGGCGACAAGATCCTCATCCCCGGTGTTGTGGCACATGCCACCGACACGATCGAGCATCCGGACCTCGTGAGCGAGCGCATTCAGCGTTACGCGAAGCTGGTCGGCCGCGAGCGCGTGATCGCAAGCACGGACTGCGGGTTTGGCGAGCGCTCGCACCCTCAGATCGCGTGGGCGAAGCTGCAAGCCTTGACGCAGGGCGCCGAGCGCGCAAGCAAGGCGCTATGGACGTAGGCCGCAACCCGGGCTGCCGCTACTGCGGCTGGATGCCCGCGGCCTTGATGACGCGGCCCCACTTGTCGATGTCCTCTGCCACCACCTTACGGAATGCCTCGGGGCTCGGATCGGTGAGGATCACAAGACCATCCTTGTCGAAATCGGCCTTGACCTGATCCATCGCCAGCACCTTGAGGGTCGCAGCGTGAAGCTTCGCGACCACCGAAGCCGGCGTTCCCGCCGGAGCGAACAGCCCGAGCCAGATCTGTGCCTCGACATTGTTGAGGCCGGTTTCCCGCATGGTGGGCACGTCCGGCAGATATCGGGAACGTTCGGCGGAATCGACCGCCACCGCCTTGAGCGTCTTGCCTGCGACTTGTGGGATCGCAATGGATGGGGCAGCGATAAAGAAGTCGACGTGGCCGCCGATGACGTCCGCGACGATCAGCGAAGAGCCCTTGTAGGGAACATGCACGGCCTTGATGCCGGTCGCTTGCTTGATCAACTCGACGAGCAGGTGCCCCACCGACCCTACGCCCGACGATCCGAACGTGAGCGGCTTGCCCTGCGCCTCGCGCTCCTTGGCCAGCGCGATGAACTCGCGCATGTTGTTGGCGGGCAGTGAAGGGTGCACCAGCAGTGTGTTAAAGCCGCCGTAGACCGTGCGGGTAATCGGCGCGAAATCCTTGAGCGGGTGGTACGGCAGGTTCCTATAGAGAGAGACATTGAACGCGTGAGACCCGATGGTGCCGAGCACGAGCGTGTGACCGTCGGGCGCCGCCTTCGCCACCATCTCCGTTCCGATCGAGCCGCCTGCCCCGCCCTTGTTCTCGACAACGACCGGCTGGCCCAGCAGCGGCGCCATGGCATCCCCGATCCGGCGGGCGGTGATGTCCACCGAGGTGCCGGCCGCGAAGGGCGAAACGATCTTGATCGGGCGGTTGGGGAAACTGTCCGGCTGCGCCGCAGCCGCGGTGGCGCCGAGGGCAATGACGAGAACACAAGCCAGCAAGCGCATTCCAGGCATGATGTTGATCCTCCCCACGCGGCGTTGTTTGCGCGCCGTCGTTACAGCACCTGATAATAGCGTATCTTATTGCCCTTCTCGTCCCGTGCCCCGCATCCGACGAACACGTATTTCGTCAGCCAGTCATGCTTGCCGGGCGGCGTCTCGAACGTGGGCGTGCAGCGGAAATAGTAAAGCGACGGATCGACCACGTCCCTCGGCGCCAGCTTGTAGAGCCTCTCCATCACGTCCGGCGGTCCGTGGCGGAAGCCGCGGTTCTGCAGATAAATCAACGTGCCGTCGTCTTCCTGCAGGAAATAGCGGGCATCAAAGCTGAACACGCCGTCGGCGCGCACATGGGGAAACTCGCCGCCGTGATTGAGGACCCGGCCGCGCAGGCGCGGGCCTTCGAACTCCCCCTCCAGAACAGGTACCGAGAGCCGGCTGCCTCCCACCGGGGGACTGTCAAGACGCAGGCGCGGCGCCAGCTTGAGCCGCGCCTCGAAGGCAAACTCGAAACGTGGCTCCATTCGTCCCCCCCGCGCCCGACGTTCGCGATCCCGGGCTGCGCAGCCAAGGATGCGCCAGAACAGCGCGAAACGGAATAGCGCGGGGCTGCTCCGTGCGGACAGACCTGGCCTGCGCTAGCCGCCAGGGCAGTACGGAGGAGCAGGCGGCGAGCCACACGCCGCGAACCGGCAGCGCCCCTGGATCGTTGTGGAAGCGTTAGTGTTGGAGACAGGCATGCCCGGGCATTCGATCTGGAAACGTTACGGCTTTGCGTGGGTCACAGCCGGATTCTTCGTCATCACACTGGTGGGCCATTGGTTTTTCGGATGGTTCGCCTATGTCGGCGAGCAGCAGGCGCACCAGATGCCGATAGCCTTCGGCGACTACACCGTGCAGATGATGCGCGACACGCTCGAGAACTGGCAGTCCGAGTTCCTTCAGCTGATCTGGCAAGTCGCCGGCCTCGCGCTGCTGCTGCACGTCGGCTCGCCGCAGTCCAAGGAGGGCGACGACCGCATGGAGGCGAAGATCGACGCCATCCTGCTGGCCGTCGACCCGAAGGCTGGCGACGGCATCCTGCAGGCGATCGATGAAGAGTACGCCGGGCGTCATACCGACGCGCGATACGTACGTCTGCTCAAGGAAGACAGGGAAGGACGCGCGCGCTAGGCGGATCGACGCTTTCCCATTTCTTCCTGAGCATCAGAACTCTTGCCAGTCTTCGTCCTGCTTGAGCGCGGTGGCGAGGGCGGACTGCATGCGGCCGACGACGCCGCCGCGCTTGGGCGCCAGCGCGCGCGCGGACGGGGCTCGCTCGAATCCGGGACGAACGATAGCTGGAGCAGCCGCACCTTCCAGACGGAAGAAGCTGACGCGCTCGTTCATGGCCGCGGACTGCGTCTCCAGCGTCTTGGCGGTGGCCGCGTTCTCCTCGACCAGCGCCGAGTTCTGCTGCGTCACCTCGTCCATCTGGGTCAGCGCCTTGTTGACCTGCTCGATGCCGGTCGCCTGCTCC
>DATMFF010000002.1:0-626681 GCA_035556735.1 Xanthobacteraceae bacterium
CTTCCGAAATGGAGATCACGGTTTTTTCGAGAAGCGGATCGCGCACCTCGCCGCGCTGGAGGACCTGGGTGATGGCCGCGCGCACCTGCTCGCCCACGCGCAGCATGCGTTGCGACGGCGCCGAGGATGTTGCTCTGGTCATGATGGTCACCTTCAAAAAAATGCGAGCGCCGAAAAGGTCCGGCGCTCGCATGATACGCTTTTCGCGAGGCGCTTACAGCGTACGCGTGACATGCTCCACGCGGAAGCACTCGATCTGGTCGCCTGCGCGGATGTCCTCGTAGTTCTCGAAGGCCATGCCGCATTCCTGGCCGACATTGACTTCCGAGACCTCGTCCTTGAAGCGCTTGAGCGTCTTGAGCTTGCCTTCGTGGATGACGACGTTGTCGCGCACGAGGCGGACGCCCGCGCCGCGCTCGACCTTGCCTTCGGTGACGCGGCAACCGGCGACCTTGCCGACCTTCGTGATGTTGAACACCTCGAGGATCTCGGCGTAGCCGAGGAAGGTTTCGCGGCGCTCCGGCGAGAGGAGGCCCGACATCGCCGCCTTCACGTCATCCACCAGGTCGTAGATGATGTTGTAGTAGCGGATCTCGATGCCCTGGCGCTCGGCGAGCGAGCGGGCCTGTGCGTTCGCACGGACGTTGAAGCCGATGATCGCGGCGTTGGACGCTTCGGCAAGCGAGATGTCCGATTCCGTGATGGCGCCGGCGCCCGAATGGACGATACGCACGCGCACTTCGTCGGTGCCGAGCTTTTCCAGAGCGCCGGCAATGGCTTCGATCGAGCCCTGCACGTCGCCCTTGATGAGCAGCGGGAATTCCTTGAGGCCGGAATTCTGGAGCTGGTTCATCATCTGCTCGAGCGAGCCGCGCGAACCCGACTGGCGGGCCACCTGCTTTTCGCGGGCGAGGCGCTGGCGGTATTCCGAAATCTCGCGGGCGCGGCTTTCGTTCTCGACCACGGCGAACTTGTCGCCGGCGGCCGGCGTGCCGGAAAGGCCGAGGACCTCGACCGGCATGGAGGGGCCGGCTTCCTTGACGTGATCGCCCTTGTCGTTGACGAGCGCGCGCACGCGGCCCCACTGGTCGCCGGCCACGATGATCTGGCCGGGCTTCAGCGTGCCCGTCTGCACGAGGACGGTGGCGACGGCGCCGCGGCCGCGGTCGAGCTGGGCTTCGACGACGACACCTTCGGCGGTGCGGTTCGGGTTGGCCTTGAGGTCGAGGATTTCGGCCTGCAGGAGGATCGCTTCGAGCAGCTTGTCGAGGTTCGTGCCGTTCTTGGCCGAGACTTCGACGTCCAGCGTCTCGCCGCCCATGGATTCGACGAAGACCTCGTGCTGGAGGAGTTCGGTGCGAACCTTCTGGGCATTGGCGGCCGGCTTGTCGATCTTGTTGATCGCCACGATGATCGGGACACCCGCCGCCTTGGCGTGGTTGATGGACTCGATCGTCTGCGGCATCACGCTGTCGTCGGCGGCGACCACGAGGATCGCGATGTCCGTCGCCTGCGCGCCGCGGGCACGCATGGCGGTGAACGCGGCGTGGCCGGGCGTGTCGATGAAGGTGATCTTGTTGCCGTTCTGCTCGACCTGGTAGGCGCCGATATGCTGCGTGATGCCACCGGCTTCGCCGGCGACCACGTTGGCATGGCGGATGGCGTCGAGCAGCGAGGTCTTGCCGTGGTCGACGTGGCCCATGATGGTCACGACCGGCGGCCGCGACTTGAGCGTCTCGGGCGCATCGGCGACATCGAACACGCCCTCTTCGACGTCAGATTCCGCAACGCGGCGAACGGTATGCCCGAGTTCCTCAGCGATGAGTTGCGCGGTGTCGGCGTCGATCACATCCGTGATCTTGGCCATCTGGCCCTGCTTCATCAGCAGCTTGATCACGTCCACAGCGCGCTCGGCCATGCGGTTGGCGAGCTCCTGAATGGTGATCGTTTCCGGAATGGTGACCTCGCGGACGAGCTTTTCCTTAGCTTCCGCCTCGCGATGGCCGGTCATGCGCTGCACACGCCGGCGGAATGACGCAACCGAGCGCTCGCGCACCTCGTCGGCGTTCAATGCCGCGTTGATCGTCAGGCGGCCACGGCGCTTCTCACCGCCCGCGGGAGTACGGGTCGGCTTCGGCGCAGCTGCGGGCCGGGCCGCGGCGCCCCCGATGCCACGGCGGGCGCGGGGCGATTCTTCTTCCTCGGCCTCCGCGGCCACAGCGGCGCGGGCGGCAGGGCGCGCGGCCGGAGCTTCCTCGACACCAAAGCGCTTCTTGGCTTCCTGCTCGGCCTTGCGCTTGGCCTCATCCTCGTGGCGGCGACGTTCGTCTTCCTCGCGCTTGCGCGCTTCGGCGGCCTCGCGTTCGACGCGTTCGCGGCTCTCGCGCTCCTCGCGACGCCGGGCCTCTTCTTCGGCGATCTTGCGCTCCTCCGCTTCGCGGGCGCGGAAATCGGTGAGCGCATGCGCCCGGGCGCTGCGCTCTTCCTCTGTGAGCGTGCGCAGCACGACGCCGCGCGGCTTTGCGGCTCCAGCCGGCCCAGCCTGCGCGGGTGCGGTGGTCTGGGGCGAGGACGGCGCGGGCTTGGCGGGGCCAGCCGGGCGGCGCGCCGGCGTGCTGGGAGCGGCCGTCTCCGCGGGCTTGGATTCGCCCGGGCCGATGCGGCGCTTGACCTTCTCGACCACGACGGCCTTGGTGCGGCCATGGCTGAAACTCTGGCGCACCACGCCCTGCTCGACGGCGCTTCGCTTGAGCGTCAGCGTCGATTTCGGCGGCGTGACCGTCAGCTTCTCAGTCGGATTCTTCGTGTCTGTCATCCCAGTTCCAATTCAGTCATCGCAGCGGGCGAACCCGCGATTTCAACCCGCCGGTCCCCGTCATTTTCAGCCGTCCGAAAATGCTCGAGGTCTTGCCAGCGCGCGAGAAAAGTCTCGCTCGCACGCCCGGCAAGCAGGGCAGCATGTACCACATTTGCCCGGCCCAATGCCAAATCCAATTCCGCGGACGTAAATCCGCGCACGATCGTCACCTTTTGGTCACCAAACCTGCTGCGGTTGAGGGCGGCGGCCAGCTTGCGCGGCCCGTCGTGCCCCGCCTCGGCCGCATGGATCAACCCGACCACGGCGCCCTGCTCGATCGCGTTCTCGACCTTCGCAAAGCCCACAGCGACCTGCCCGGCCTTGTAGGCGATGGACAGCCCGCCGAGGGCGGCGCGGACCAGCAGCCGTTCCACCATAGCGGGCAAGTCGGACGGGACTTTGACGTCGGCCTTGAGTCCGCGCCGGAAAATGCCGCGCTTGAGCGCCTCCGCCACCACTTGCCGCCGAGCGGAGATCCAGATGCCACGGCCCGGAAGCTTGCGCCGGAGGTCCGGCACGACCCCGTCGGGTCCGGCCACGAAACGGATGAGCTCGTCGACCGGCTTGACGGTACGTGTGACGGCGCACAGCCGCTGCGGGCCGGTCCGGTGCGGGCCGGCGTCCGTGTCGATGTGGTCGTCCAGTTCCGTCATCCGTTCGGACTGCTCCTTACTCCGCTGCCGGCGCGGCCGCGTCCTCCGGTGCCTCTTCCTGCGCCGCTGGCGGCGCAAGATCGGCCTCCGAAATCCAGCCCGCCTTCACGCGTGCCTGCATGATCAGCGCCTCGGCATCCTCGCGGCTCATCTCGAAACCGTCGAGCGCACCGGCGTGGCGGACCGTTTCGCCTTCCTTGCGCTCGCTCCAGCCGATGAGATCGTCGGTGGCGCAGCCTGCGAGGTCCTCGATCGTCTTGATGTCGTGCTCGCCGAGGGCAACCATCATCTTAGTGGTTACGCCGGGGATATCGCGCAAGGCCTCGTCGACGCCGAGCTCCTTCCGGCGCGCGTCGAGCTCTTCTTCGATCTGGGCCAGGTATTCGCGTGCGCGTTCCTGCAGCTCGCGCGCGGTGTCGTCGTCGAAGCCCTCGATCGATGCGAGCTCCTTTTCCTCCACGTAGGCGAGATCCTCGATCGAGGCGAAGCCTTCCGATGCGAGCAACTGGCCGACGACCTCGTCGAGATTGAGCGCGTCGATGAACAGGCGCGTGCGCTTCTCGAACTCGGCCTGGCGGCGCTCCGATTCTTCCTGTTCGGTGAGAATGTCGATGTCCCAGCCGGTGAGCTGGGAGGCGAGCCGCACGTTCTGGCCGCGCCGACCGATCGCGAGCGAGAGCTGCTGGTCGGGCACCACGACCGAAATGCGCTCGCGCTCTTCGTCGAGCACGACCTTGGCGACTTCCGCCGGCGCCAGCGCGTTCACCACGAAAGTGGCGACGTCGGGCGACCACGGAATGATGTCGATCTTTTCGCCCTGCAGCTCGTTGACCACGGCCTGCACGCGCGAGCCGCGCATGCCGACGCAGGCGCCGACGGGATCGACGGAGGAGTCGCGGGAAATCACTGCGATCTTGGCGCGCGAGCCGGGATCGCGGGCTACCGCCTTGACCTCGACGATGCCGTCGTAGATCTCCGGCACTTCCTGCGCAAACAGCTTGGCCATGAACTGCGGGTGCGTGCGTGACAGGAAGATCTGCGGCCCGCGCACTTCACGGCGCACGTCGTAGATGTATGCGCGCACCCGGTCGCCGTTGCGCAGCATCTCGCGCGGCAGCATCTCGTCGCGGCGGATGATCGCCTCGCCGCGGCCGAGGTCGACAACGACGTTGCCGTACTCCACGCGCTTGACGATACCGTTGACGATGTCGCCGATGCGGTCCTTGAATTCCTGGTACTGCCGGTCGCGCTCGGCCTCGCGCACCTTCTGCACGATCACCTGCTTGGCGGACTGGGCGGCGATGCGGCCATATTCCAGCGGCGGCAACGTGTCGGCGATGGTGTCGCCGACCTGGGCCGCCGGGTTCTGGCGCCGGGCGTCCTCAATGGTGATCTGGGTGGAGGGGTTCTCGACGGTGTCGACCACCAGCATGTGGCGCGACAAACGCAGCTCGCCGCTCTTCGGATTGATCTCCGCCTTCACGTCGGTCTCGCTGCCGTAACGCGACTTCGCCGCCTTGGCGATGGCGTCCTCCATCGCCGCGATCACGATGCCGCGGTCGATCGCCTTCTCGCGCGCGACGGCGTCGGCGATCTGGAGCAATTCGAGCTTATTGGCGCTGACGGCCATCGTCAGTCTCCTCCTGCGATGCCGCGGGTGTCCCGCGGCGGAATCCCTGTTTGCCGCCGGCGCGCTTGCCGGCGGCGGCTTGGTTCTGCCCGGCGCTGTCGCCAGGCGCAGCCGAGGCTTCGCGCGCGAGGGCCTTCTCGCGGCGCAGCGTCTCGGCGATCAACTGGTCGGTGAGCACGAGCTTGGCCTCGGCGACGTCGTGCATGGGAAGCAGCACGTCCGCACCGTCGACCTCGATGCGTGCGGCATCGCCTTCGACCCCGCTGATCGTGCCGCGGAATCGTTTGCGGCCCTCGACCGGAACGGCCATCTCGATCTTCACGACCTGTCCTGTGCCGCGCTCGAAGTCGCTGCGGCGGACGAGGGGACGATCGATGCCCGGCGACGACATCTCGAGACGGTAGGTGCTTGGAACCGGATCGGCGACATCGAGGACGGGCGAGAGCGCGCGCGAGGCCGCTTCGCAGTCCTCGATCGACATGGTGCCGTCGGGGCGCTCGGCCATGATCTGCACCGTGCAGCCGTCCGCACCCGAGATGCGCACGCGCACGAGGCGATAGCCCAGGCCTTCCAGCACGGGAGCGGCAATGGCAGCGACGCGCGCAGCCAATCCCGTTTCCGAGACGAGGCGCGGTTCACTGAGCGTTGCGGTATCGGTCATGCGCGGTAGTTTTGTTCACCGCCGGCCGTGGCCGGATCATCAGATAAGGCCGTCACTGACATCTCGCCCGGTGCCCGCCGCGCGGGTAATAAAAAAGAGCGGGTCCCGGGCGGGGCCCACTCTCAAAAACCGGTCAACTGACGACCGTTATGAGATGTCCTTGACGGACGCCGGAAATATAGCCCCCCCGGCGCCAGAAGCAAGGGTGGATTTCGGGTCCTTCGAATTTGGATTAATTTCGCCGGAACACGAAATAGTTCGGCGTGCGCTCCTCACGTTTCGCCTTGGCCTCGTAGCGCGTCTCAACCCAGCCCGCCCAGGCCGTCCGCCAGTCGTCGGCGCACTCGGCCGTCCAGGTGAATTCACGCGACCGCAACACCCGCTCGAGCGTCCAGGCGCCGTAATCGGGAATGTCGGTCGCGAAGCGGAAAAACCCGCCAGGACGCAGGACGCGCGCCAGCGCGGCCACGGTTGCATCCTGTACGAAGCGCCGCTTCCAGTGCCGCCGCTTCGGCCACGGATCGGGATAGAGCAGGTCGACACCCGCGAGCGAAGCATCCGGCAGCCAGTCGAGCAGCTCGATCGCATCGCCGAAGTGCAGGCGGACGTTGCTCACGTCCTGCGCCTCGATCAGTGCGAGGGCCTTGGCCATTCCATTGAGGAAGGGCTCGCATCCGATGAAACCGATGCGCGGATGTGCCGCGGCCTGCGCGACGAAGTGCTCGCCGCCGCCGAATCCGATCTCCAGCCGCACGTCAGTGACCGCATGCCTAAACAGCGCGGCGAGTTCGCCGGGCGCCTGCGCGCTCAGATCAATCGCGAGGCGAGGCAGCAATCCCCGCATCAACTCGGCCTGATGGCGCTTGAGCTGATGACCCTTGCGCCGCCCGAAGAACGCGGTGCGCGGCCGATCGCTGGTCGAGTGGCTCGTCATCAGGGAACCCAAAAAGAACATGGCGGCCGAAGCCGCCATGTTGAACCTTGCAGCCAATCCCGTCGAGATCAGCTCACCGCGTTGCGGATCTCCTTGGCGAGATCGGTGCGCTCCCACGAAAAGCCGCCGTCCTTCTCCGGCGCACGGCCGAAGTGGCCGTAAGCGGAGGTACGGCGATAGATCGGGCGGTTGAGCTTGAGCGTGCGGCGGATGTTCGTCGGAGTGAGTCGGAAGATTTCCGGCAGCACCTTCTCGAGCTTGCGCTCATCGACTTTGCCCGTGCCGTGGGTGTCGACCAGCAACGACATCGGGTCGGCGACGCCGATGGCGTAGGCCACCTGGATCGTGCAGCGTTCGGCGACACCGGATGCCACCACGTTCTTGGCGAGATAGCGCGCCGCGTAAGCTGCAGAGCGATCGACCTTGGTCGGGTCCTTGCCGGAGAATGCGCCGCCGCCGTGCGGCGCATAGCCGCCGTAAGTGTCGACGATGATCTTGCGGCCGGTCAGGCCGCAGTCGCCATCGGGCCCGCCGACGACGAAGTTGCCGGTCGGGTTGACCAGGAAGTCGGACGGCTTCTTGGGCATCCAGCCATCCGGCAGCGCCGACTCGACCGCGTCGGCGATCAGGTCCTTGACCATGGCCGGGGAGTACTTCTTGCCGTTGCGCGTTTCGGCGTTGTGCTGGGTCGAGACCACGACCTTGGTGCAGCCGACCGGCTTGCCATTCACATATTGCACGGTCACCTGGCTCTTGGCGTCGGGCTGCAGGTCGAAGAGCTGCTTCGATTTGCGTCCGTCCGCGAGCACCTTGAGGATCTTGTGCGCGAAGAAGATCGGGGCCGGCATGAACGTGCCCTTCTCGTAGACTTCGCTTTCGGTGCAGGCGAAACCGAACATCATGCCCTGGTCGCCGGCGCCTTCCTGTTCCTCGCCGCGCTTCTTCTTGGCGTCGACGCCCATCGCGATGTCGGGCGACTGGCCGTGCAGCAGCACCTCGATATCTGCGCCGTGATAGGAGAAGCCATCCTGGTCGTAGCCGATGTCCTTCACCACCTCGCGCGCGATCTGCGAGATCATCTCGCGGTTGATCACGGCGTGATTGCCGTACTTCCTGAACAGCGGCGCCTGGCCGCGGCCTTCGCCGGCGATGACGATCTTGTTGGTGGTCGTGAGCGTCTCGCAGCCGAGGCGCGTGTTGACCAGACTGTCATCGGAGATGCCAAGCTTGACGTCGTTCTCCAGGAACGCGTCGAGGATCGCATCGGAGATCTGGTCGCAGACCTTGTCGGGATGACCTTCCGACACCGACTCGCTGGTGAAGAGATAGTTCTTGTGCGCCACCTTGGACTCCTCAGGGAGAAGGACGCGATTTCACCCCGCGTCCAGTTGAATGCTGCCCGCTTTTCAATCAGCGTCCGAACCCAAGGTCAAGATGTGGGCCGCGAGTGGGCAAAAATCGCGAAGCAGTGGGCAATCGTCCGCGTCCGCACACGCGCGCGAGCCTGCGCGCGCAAGGGGACAGGCGCAAGGGAGCGGCGCGCCCGCGCGACTATTCCTCGCCGGCGATTTCTTCCACGAGGTCGACGATGCGCCGGCGCAGCTTCGCATCCTTGATGCGCACGAACGCCTTTGTCAGCGCGAGCCCATCGGAGGTCGCGAGGAAGTCGGCAACGTAGGAGGGCGAGGGCGCGTCTTCGAACTCGCTGGCGCGCTCGCCGGGTTGCGCCGGGGCGCCTTCGAAGAAGAACGAGACCGGCACCTGCAGGATGCGGGAGATCTGCTGCAGCCGACTGGCACCAATGCGGTTGGCGCCTTTCTCGTATTTCTGCACCTGCTGGAACGTGAGGCCGAGCGCGTCGCCGAGCTTTTCCTGACTCATTGAAAGCATCATGCGGCGCATGCGCACCCGGCTGCCGACGTGGCGGTCGATGGGGTTTGGAGCCTTCTTCACCATAGCTACGTCCTGACTAGACCGACCTTGCTGAGCCGTTCGTTCCAAAAGAGTGGCCATCCTGGATTCCGACCGAAGGTTGTTGTTCGAGTTGCCGCGTCTTTCTACGTGAAACGCAAAATCTCGATTGTCCCTAAGATCTTACGTGACCCGCCGCGCTGAAGCGGCGGAGAGGATTCGCCGTCAGCATGCGTAGTGTTTATAGCGTATTATTCGGGTCTATAAACACTATTGCACCGGCGCCGGCATGCAAATTCAAGTCACATGGCGTGGCGACGGCGGCGGCGGACTGTGGCAAGGGCAAATATGACGGCCAATACCAACGCCGTGTGACGATCACCGACACGGGCGTAGAACGTCGGCTCAACCGCCGCTGGTAACGGCGAGTCGAGAACTCCCTCTGTTCCCAGCGGCAGCGACTTGATCACCCGGCCGAGCGGATCGGCGACCAGCGATATCCCTGTATTGGCCGCCCGCACGAGCGGGAGCCCCTCCTCGATGGCGCGCACGCGCGCCTGCTGCAAATGCTGATAGGGGCCGGGACTGATCCCGAACCAGCCGTCGTTGGTGAGATTGAGCAGCCAGCCTGGCCGCTCGCCGTCGCGCGGCACGGCCTCGCCCGGAAAAATGATCTCGTAGCAGATCAGCGGCAGGAACGGCGGCGCACGGGGGGTGGCGATCGGCCGATGCCGGTCGCCGGGGATGAATCCACCTTGCACCTTTGTGAGCTGCATGAGCCCGCGGCGCTCGAGGAAGTCCTGGAATGGCAGATATTCGCCGAATGGCACGAGGTGAACCTTGTCGTAAATCGACAGGATCGTGCCGTCGTGGTCGATGACGTAGACCGAATTGTAGGCGCGGGTAATGCGTCCCGAGGGGCCCGGCTTGGTGGCGCGCGCAGCACCGGTAATCAGCACGGCGCCGGGCGGAAGCAGCTCTGCGATCTGCGCCAGCGCGTCGGGTTCGCGCGTGAGGAAAAATGGAAAGGCCGATTCCGGCCAGATCAGGTGCGTCACGCCGGCGATGCCGGATGTCTGCGGGCCCGTCGCCCGGTCGGACAGAGCGAGGTAGCGCTCCATGACGCGCGTCTTGGCGCTGTAATTGAATTTCTCGTCTTGCTGCAGATTGGGCTGCATGATGCGCAGATGCACGCCGTCGACGAATGACTGCCCTGTGGTGGCGAGCCGCATCCATCCATAGGCGGCCAGGCCAATGAGCACGAGAGCGGCGAGGGTCGGCGGGAGCCATGGACGCGGCGTATTCTTGCGTTCGTCGGCGAGCACGGCCGGGCTTGCGAACACCGCGACTGCGACGAACGTCAGGCCCCAAAGACCGAGCAATGCTGCGGCCTGCGCGAGCGGCAGCGAGCTCGTGAGCGCATAACCATAAGCGTTCCAAGGAAAGCCGGTGAACAGATGGCCGCGCAGCCATTCCGCCGCCGTGAGCGAGGCAGCGAGCGTGAGGATGCGTAGCGGACCGGGTGTCCACAGCAGGCGCGCAAGCGCCACGCCGACGCCGGTGTAAACGGCCATGGCTGCCGGCAGACCGAGGATGGCGATGGGCATCAGCCAGCCGAATGTCTTGGCGTCGACCAGGAAGGCGTTCCCGATCCAATAGAAGCCCGCGAGGCAGTACCCGAAGCCGAAGCACCAGCCGATCAGCGCACTGGCCGCGATGCCGCGTCCGCGCGCGGCAGCAGCGCCGTCGATGAGCCAGGCCAGGATCGGGAAAGAGACGAACATCACCGGCCACAGTGCGAACGGCTCGTGCGCCAGCGCGGCCAGCGCGCCTGCGACAAATGCAAGCGCCATGCGGCGCCAGCCCCAGGTCAGGATGATCGCATGCGCGACGCGGGTGAGCATCACGACTGGCCGTCCGGCGCGGGCGGAACGTTGCGCGGTTCGCCGGCCGGCTGCGCCACACCCGATGCGGGCTCGCGCCCGCGATCGCGCGGCTTCGTGCTCCGGTAAATGCGGATTTTCTTCACGCGGCGCGGGTCGGCATCGAGGACTTCGAGCTCGAACCCGTTCGGTCCGGGCACGAGTTCGCCTCGCACCGGCACGCGGCCGACGCGCGTCACCACGAGTCCGCCCAGCGTGTCAACGTCCTCGCCGGCCTCGCCCGGCTCGAACTCCGGTCCGACGGCGGTCGCGACTTCCTCAAGGCTGGCGCGGCCATCCGCAAGATACGAGCCGTCTGCCTGACGCACGATGGTGTGGATGCTGCCCTCGTCGTGCTCGTCCTCGATGTCGCCGACGATCTGCTCGACGATGTCCTCGATGGACACGAGTCCGTCGGTGCCACCGTACTCGTCGATGACGAGAGCAAGATGGATGCGTGTCGCCTGCATTTTCGCGAGCAGGTCGATCGCGGGCATCGAGGGAGGAATGTAGAGAAGCGGCCGCATGATGCCCGCTGCCGCGAGCGGCATGGAGAGGTCGACCGACTTGAAATCGAGTCCCTCGGTCGGCTTCTTGCGGCGCTTGGCGAGCTTGGGCGGAACCGCGGCGTGCTTGGCCATGAATGCCACGAGATCGCGAATGTGCACGATGCCCATGGGGTCGTCGAGCGTGTCGCCGTACACGACCAGGCGCGAATGAGCCGCGCTCTCGAATATCTTCACCAGTTCGCCGAGTGTGGTGTCCTGCTGCACGGCGACGATGTCCGCGCGCGGCAGCATCACATCGTCGACGCGCCGCTCGCGCAGTTCGAGAATGTTGCGCAACATGCGGCTTTCCGCCGGCGAGAATCCGGTGAGCGCCGACGCCTCGGATCCGAGCACCGTTTCGAGGTCGGCGCGGATCGAGCCGGTCTTCCAGCCGAAGAGGCTGCGCATCAGGCGGCCGAGCCAGCTCTCCCCGTCGCGCGCCACGTCGTTCGGGCGAGGAACCGGTATGGGCAGATTGCGGGTGGGCTCGTTGCCGCGGTTCGCCGCATCGGAATCAGGCATGGCTGCTAAGTTCTGGCCTCACTCGCGGAACGTATAGGGGTCCGGAACGCCCAGGCGCGCGAGAATCTCGCGTTCCAGCCGTTCCATGACCTCGGCATCGGCGTCCGATTCGTGATCGTATCCCAACAGGTGCAGAAAACCATGGACCGTCAGGTGGGCGAGATGGTCCGCGAACGGCTTTTGCTCCTGCGCCGCTTCGCGCGCGGTGGTCTCGTATGCGATCACGATATCTCCGAGCAGGCGCGGCCCTGCTGCGGGCGGGTCCGCGGGAAACGACAGCACGTTCGTGGGCTCGTCCTTGCGGCGCCACCGCGCATTGAGCGACTTGATCGACGCATCGTCGGTCAGCACCACCGACAGCTCGGACCGGTTCGTTTCCGGCGGCGCCGCGGCCGCCACCGCGCGCCGGACCACGGCTTCGCCATCCGCTTCGTCCCACAGCGGCGATGCGATGCTGACGTCGACCGTCGGCCCGTTCATGCCTTGTCCTCGAGCCTGCGTGCCGTGGCGCGGTCATACGCGTCGACAATACGCGCTACGAGCTCATGGCGGATCACGTCCTGCGCGCTGAAGGCGACGTGGCCGATGCCTTTGACGTTCTCAAGCAGGCGGACCGCCTCCGCAAGACCCGACATCTGCCCCGTCGGCAGATCGACTTGGCTCGGATCGCCGGTAACGATCATGCGGCTGTTCTCGCCGAGGCGCGTCAGGAACATCTTCATCTGCATCGACGAAGCGTTCTGCGCCTCGTCGAGAATGACAACGGCGTTGGACAACGTGCGGCCGCGCATGAACGCGAGCGGCGCGATCTCGATCTCTCCGGTCTGCAGCGCCCGTTCCACGATGCGTGCATCCATCAGGTCGCCCAGCGCGTCGTATATCGGACGCAAATAGGGATCGACCTTCTCACGCAGATCGCCGGGCAGGAAGCCGAGGCGCTCGCCGGCCTCCACCGCCGGGCGCGACAGCACGATGCGGTCAACTTCCTTGCGCTCGAACAGCATGATTGCGTGCGCAACCGCGAGCCAAGTCTTGCCCGTGCCGGCGGGACCGGTCCCGAACACGAGCGAGTTGCGCTTGAGCGCACGGATGTAGGCATCCTGCGCGGCGGTGCGGGCGCGCACCGGCCGCTTGCGCAGATTGATCTCCTCGAACGAGGGGCGCACCGTCGCTGGATCGTAGTCGAACAACGAGCCTTGTGAGATCGCCTGGCGGATCGCGCCTTCCACATCGCCGGCGGCGAGATCATGGCCACGTTTGATCTGCTCATAGAGACCATCGAGCACGCGTCTCGCCTGTTCGCAGGCGCCGCGGGATCCCTCGATGGTGACATGATTGCCGCGCTGCTCGGCGGTTACCCCGAGCCGCCGCTCGATCAGGGCGAGGTTTTGCCCATACTGCCCGAACAGAGCCGACGCGTGCCGATTGTCGTCGAACGCGAGCAGAACCTGCGCCGCTGCATCTTCGCCGGACGCGATGGGCAACTGATGATCGGGTTCGTGCTGGCGCATTCAGGCTTTGTGCACCTCCATGAGGGCAGGGGCGGGCCTGCCGTTCACGGCGGCTTCATCGGCGAGCGTGCCGAACAATCCATTCCCGCTGGCCTCGGTGATCATGACGTCGGCAATATCGCCGATTCGCGCCGACGGTGATGTGACGTGGACCGGCTGCAGAAATGGGGATCGCCCCATGGTCTGGCCAGGATGGCGGCCGGGCTTTTCGAACAGGACGGGCAGCGTCCGCCCGACCATACCCTCGTTGAACGCCTTTTGCTGGGCTTCGATCAGCCGCTGCAGCCGAGTCAGGCGCTCACTCTTTTCGCCTTCGGGGACTTGTCCGTCGCGATCCGCGGCAGGGGTGCCCGGTCGCGGTGAATATTTGAACGAGAACGCGGTGGAGAATCCGACGTCCTCGATGAGCGCGAGCGTGTCGCGGAAGTCCTGTTCGCTTTCTCCTGGAAACCCGACGATGAAGTCCGAGGTCAGGGCGAGATCCGGACGGGCGGCGCGCAGGCGGTCGATCACCGCCATGTACTCCGCGCGCGTGTGCTTGCGGTTCATCGCCGCAAGGATCCGGTCCGAGCCCGACTGCACGGGCAGATGCAGCTGCGGCATCAAGGCGGGCAGATCGCGATGGGCCGCAATGAGGCTGTCGTCGACGTCACGCGGATGGCTGGTCGTGTAGCGCAGGCGCGCCACGCCGGGGATTTCGGCAATCCGCTCCAACAGCCGTCCGAGCGTCCAGGGCTGCCCGTTCGGGCCTTCGCCGTGATAGGCGTTGACGTTCTGTCCGATCAGCGTGATCTCGCGTACGCCTGCGCGTGCAAGCTGCTCTGCCTCCGCGACGATCTTGGCGATCGGCCGCGAGACTTCGGCGCCGCGCGTATAGGGCACCACGCAGAACGTGCAAAACTTGTCGCAGCCCTCCTGCACGGTCAGGAAGGCGCAAACACCGCGCGCGCGGATCGCAGCCGTGCTCGGTGCTGCCAGGAAATCGAACTTGTCTTCCGCTGGAAACTCAGTGTCGATCACCGGCGCATGCCGCGCCTGCTCCAGCAGTTCGGGAAGCCGGTGATAGTTCTGCGAGCCGACTACGAGGTCGACGGTCGGCGCGCGCCGCACGATCTCGGCACCTTCCGCTTGCGCGACACAGCCCGCGACGGCGACGGTCATTGCGCGGTCTTCCTGGGCGGCCGCCTGTTTCATGACGCGAAGGCGCCCGAGTTCCGAATAGACCTTCTCGGTCGCCTTCTCGCGAATGTTGCAGGTGTTGAGAATGACGAGGTCGGCCTCGTCGGGTGCGGCCGTCTCGATAAATCCGGCCGCGACGAGGGTATCCGCGATACGCTGGGCGTCGTACGCGTTCATCTGGCAACCGTAGGATTTGACGTGAACTTTGCGCGTGCCCGGGCGGGCGGATCGGGGCTTGTCTGGGGCGCCTGCCATTCGTTTCGAAATACCGCTAAACATCTGTAATGATTGGAGAATTCCTCCAAATCGGGGCATCCCGGCTTGGTCGCCCTTACATAGTCCTTTTCGGCCGAAAAGGAAATGCGGGCAGGGCGCCAAAGCGGCGGCGCAGACCCGTGGTGGCCGGGGACCGGGGGCTTTCCGCCACGGGGTCGCCATGGATGTCCTGGGCGGCCATGCGGTTGCGCAGCGCCTCGGTGGTCAGGCGGCGCACGCGTTGCTCGAGTTCACGCGCCACCGCCTTGCGGTCGGACGCGGCGTCATAAGGCACCGGATCACCCCAGGTGAGGGTCACATCGACGCCGCCGCGGCGCAGCACGCCGGCAAGGTGCGGGAACATTGCGAAATCCCCGTACCAGGCGACGATCGGTCGATGTTGCCGGCCGAGCGGCAGGCCGAGGAGCCCGTTGTAGGCAAGCGACATCGGCTGCAGCCACACGCGGTCCGCGTGATCCGCCTTGGCGAGTGCGTCACCTGCCGCTCCGATGAGCGCGGTGCGGAAGGGAAGTACTCTATTGCCGTCGCTGGAAGTGCCCTCGCCGAACAGCACCACAGGATCGCCGCCGGCCAGGCGCTTTCCAATCCGCGCATTCACGTCGGCGGTCTTGTGTCGCTTGCTGCGATCGACGAACACCGAGCGCTGCAGCTTGGCCAGAAGACCGAACAGCGGCCAGCGCGCCACCTCGGACTTGGCGATGAAGACGACCGGCGCGACGGACGTGATGACGGAAATGTCGAGCCAGGAGACGTGGTTGGACACGATCATGAGCGGATGACCGTCGACCCGTCGGCCGACCACGCGCACGCGCGCATCGATCAGTCGGCAAACGAGGCGATGGTAGAACACCGGAAGATGCCGCTGCAGCGGCAGATCGAGCAGTAGCGCCATCCACTGGACGGGGATGAGTATGACCGTGACGATGGCGAGCGCCGGAACGACCAGCAGCACGCGCATCAGCTCTTGGCCTTGTCGTCCAGCGGCACGGCGTAGAGGTCGAGGCGATGATCGACCAGCTTGAAGCCGAGCTTGCGCGCGATCTCCGCCTGCAAACGCTCGATCTCCTCGGAATGGAACTCGACCACCTCACCGGTTCGCAGATTGATCAGGTGGTCGTGATGGCTTTCGCGCATCTGCTCATAACGCGCACGCCCCTGGCGGAAATCGTGACGCTCTATGATGCCGGAATCTTCGAACAGGTTGACCGTGCGATACACGGTAGAGATCGAGATTCGCGGGTCGATGGCCGAACAGCGGCGATGCAGTTCTTCGACGTCGGGATGATCATCTGCACCGGCAAGCACGCGCGCGATGACGCGCCGCTGCTCGGTCATTCGCATTCCACGAGCGGCGCATTGAGCCTCGATATGGTTCGGTTTGTCCTGAGCCACGATCAAATCCCATGCGATGGGTACGCTTAATATAGTGCGCGCCGTATAGCACGACCACGGTGTGTGTCACACCTGGGATTCGGCCTTCCAGCCGGCCGGCCGACTGCGCGCTCAAAGGTCGCGCCGCAGCACCAGTGCGGCGCTGGCGGCGGAGCCCTTCGGATAATAGGCTGCGCGCCGTCCGACCTCCCGGAAACCCGCGCGATGGTAGAGGCGCAAGGCGGCCTTGTTCTCCTCGTCGACCTCGAGAAACACGGTTCGGCAGCCGAGGCCCGCCAAGCGCCGCAAATGCAGATCGAGCAGCCGCCGCGCGAGACCGCGGCCGCGATGCGGCGCGGAAACGGCGACCGAGAGGATTTCCGCCTCGCCCGCGGCGAGGCGCGACATCACGAAGCCCGTCAGCGAGCGCCCATGGGTCGCACGGTGGGTGAGTACGCTGCGATCCGACAACAGCCGCTCGAATTCCTGCTCGGACCAGCCGCGCCGGAAGGCCTCGGCATGCAGCGGCGCCATGGCCGCCGCATCGCGCGGGCCTGCTTCGGACAGCGCGGCCTCGCCGCGAACCATGCGAAGGAGCCATCCGATCATCGCGCCAGCAGGTGTCCGATCTGTTGCGGTTGGGCGCCGGGAGCGCGCAGGTAGAGCGGTTTGGGCGGCGCGTCTGTGCTCGCCGCGATTCCGATACGCGCCACCCAGACGATGTCGGGCGCTGCGCGATCGTCAACCAGCGTCGCGCGCGGGCAATGCGCGGCGAGCTTGCGCGCCGCGGATCCGATGAGCCGCACCGGCCCTTCGGGCACGACGTCAAGCGCGCTCGCGAGCGGGGCCACCTTGGCGGACATCAGCGTGCGTCCCCCGGCGCCGAAGGCCTGCATGTACGCCTGATCGTTGCGCGCGTCGATGACCGCGATGACGGGAACACTGTCATCCTCGGCGAGAAGAGGAGCGGCCAATGCAGTCAGTGTGGTCACGCCGACTGCCGGCTTGTGTGCCGCGAGCGCGAGCCCTCGCGCGGCCGAGACGCCAACGCGCAAGCCGGTGAAGCTGCCGGGACCGACCGTCACCGCGATGCGATCGATGTCGGAAAAGTCCAGCGCGGCGGCGGCCATGACGCGCGCGATCTGGGGCATGAGCGCCTCGGCATGGCCGCGCGCCATCGGCAAGGTTTCAGCGGCCACAAGGCCGGCCTTGCTGTCGAAAACGGCGGCGGAGCAGGCCGCCAATGCGGTGTCGATGGCGAGGAGGCGCATGCGTGGTCGTTATACCGCCTCGCCCCGCGCCGTCACATGGGGCGGACTTCGACCACGTCCGGCACGAAGTGGCGCAGCAGGTTCTGAATGCCGTGCTTGAGCGTCGCGGTCGAGGATGGGCAGCCCGAGCACGAGCCCTGCATGTTGAGATAGACGACCCCGTCCTTGAACCCCCGGAAGGTGATGTCGCCGCCGTCGTTGGCAACGGCAGGACGCACTCGCGTCTCGATCAGCTCCTTGATGGTGGCGACCGTCTCGGCGTCCTCGCTGTCAAAGAACTCCTCGGCGTCTGCCGACGGTGCCGCGTCGGAAGCAAGCAACGGCGCTCCCGACATGAAATGTTCCATGATCGCGCCGAGGATCGCCGGCTTGAGCTGCGGCCATTCGCCCGCGCTCTTGGTGACGGTGATGAAATCAGACCCGAAGAATACGCCGCTCACGCCCGGGATGGCGAACAATTGCTGGGCGAGGGGCGATCTGGCCGCATCGGCCGCGGTCGGCATGTCGAGAACGCCCTCGGCCATGACCTGACGGCCGGGAAGGAACTTCATCGTCGCCGGGTTTGGCGTCGCTTCGGTCTGGATGAACATCGGCAGCTCCATGTCCTGCGCGGGTTCAAGGCCCGCGTGGCTGCCCAATACATGGTTGTTTCGGAAGCCGCGGTCAACACGGCCGGCCGCCCAGCCGGCGCATCAGGTCATCGCGTCGAGTTCTTCGTCGCTGAGCTGGCCGGGCACGATTGCCACCGGGATGGGATAGGTACCTGCGGACTTGCTGAGTGCGGATACCAGGGGCCCGGGCCCCTCCTTACCGGTGCCGGCCGCCAGGATCAGCAGGGCGATGTCGTCATCCTCTTCGATCAGCTTGAGGATTTCCTCCGAAACTTCGCCTTCGCGGATCACCTGTTCGGCCGAGATGCCGGCAATGCTGCGCGCGCGGGCAGCCGCCTGCGCCAGCACGGTGCGGGCCTCGTCCTGCGCTTCCTGCCGCATGATGTCGGCAACGCCAAGCCACTGCTGGTTGCGGTCCTTGGTTGCGATCACCCGGCACATCAGAACCTGGCCGCCGATGCGAGCGCACCGGCGGCTCGCGAAATAGATCGCGCGGTCACACTCGGGCGTGTCGTCCACCACAACGAGGAACTTCGGCTTGTGGCCGATCTCGTAGCTGCGGCGTTTGCGGCTCATGTCGGCGATGCTGCCACAGTGCGCGGGGCGAGGACAATATCCCGCGCTGTCCAAAGTTCAGGCAACGTCACTTGCGCACGAATCCGACGATGTCCTTGACCGAATTCATTGTGCGTGCAGCGAGCACGCGCGCGCGGTCGCCGCCGTCGGCGAGAACGGCGTCGATGTGGTCGGGATGCTGCATCAGGCGCTTCATCTCCGCGCCGATGGGCACGAGTTTCGCGACCAGGAGATCGATCAGCGAAGCTTTGAAGGCGGAGAACTGTGCGCCGCCGAACTGTGTCAGCACGTCGGCGGGCGTGGTGTCCGCGAGGGCGGCATAGATGCCGACGAGATTCTCGGCCTCGGGACGCGTCGCAAGTCCTTTCTCGTCGTGCGGCAGCGGTTCCGGATCGGTCTTCGCCTTGCGGATCTTCTGCGCGATCGTATCCGCGTCGTCCGACAGGTTGATGCGCGAATAATCCGATGGGTCGGATTTCGACATCTTCTTGGTGCCGTCGCGCAGCGACATCACCCGGGTGGCCGGTCCCTGGATGAGGGGTTCCGGCTGTGGGAAAAACATGTCGCCCAGCCCGTGCGCCCTGATCGATTCCGAAAAATCGTTATTGAACTTCTGCGCGATGTCGCGCGCGAGCTCCAGGTGCTGCTTCTGGTCTTCGCCGACCGGCACGTGCGTCGCGCGATACACCAGGATGTCGGCGGCCATGAGATTTGGGTAGGCGTAAAGCCCGACCGAGGCGTTCTCGCGGTCCTTGCCCGCCTTCTCCTTGAACTGCGTCATGCGGTTGAGCCATCCCAGGCGCGCGACGCAGTTGAACACCCAGGCCAACTCGGCATGCTCCGCGACCTGGCTCTGGTTGAAGACGATGTGCTGCTTGGGGTCGATGCCCGCGGCAAGGAACGCGGCCGTCACCTCGCGGATCGCGCGCGGCAGTTCGGCGGGGTCCTGCCACACCGTGATCGCATGCAGATCGACCACGCAGTAGATGCACTCGTAACGCTCCTGAAGCGCGACGAATTTCGTCACGGCGCCAAGGTAGTTGCCGAGGTGCAGATTGCCGGTCGGCTGGACGCCGGAGAAGACCAGTTCCTTGAACGCCATAGCGTGCCTCGCGATTGCCGGGGGTGAATGCCACGCCCGGCCGCAGGCAGGCAAGGGCTCAATCGGAGCCGAGCTGCGGCAGCCTTGGGGGAGGGCGGAAAATCAGGCTATCCACGCGAGCAGGTCCCGCGCACGGATGATGCCCAGCCGGTCGAGGCTGACGGCATAGATTGCCATCCCGGCGCCGATCAGCGCCACAAGCGCGACGATCCGGGCCGGCTCGGACAGCGGAGGACCGAACGTCAGCATCATCAGCTCCAGCAGCACAAGCGCGGCCGCCATGATCACGGTGGCGGCGACGATCCGCACCGCGCGTGCGAGCGTGCCGGGTGCGAATGCAAGGCGGCCCTGGCGGCGCAGTGCGTGTGCGAGCCAGCCAGACGAAACCCAGCCGGCGGCGGCAATGCCAGCCGCGATCCCGATATGGCCGAACGCCTGCGCCAGCGTCAGGGCGGCAATCGCCGCCATCGCCAGTCCCGCCAATGCAGCGCGCATCGGAGTTGTCGCGTCCTCGTGCGCAAAGGCGATCGCGCCCAGCACTTTCTCGAGGGCGTGGCCCGGCAATCCGATCGCGAGCACCGCGAGCGCGCTGGCGACCGCGAGCGTATCGCTGGCGGTGAAGGCGCCGCGCTCGAACAAGAGACCGATGATCGGCTCGCAAAGGATCGCGAGCCCGGCGGCGGCCGGCAATGCGAGGCCGAGCGCGAGCTCGAGCGCCTGCGCCTGGGCCTTCTGCGCCGCGGTCGGCACGCCCTCGTGCACGCCTGCGGCGATGCGCGGGGCCATGACCGAGGCGATCGCGGCGGAGATCACGCCGAGCGGCAGTTCGTACAACCGATAGGCATAGTAGAGCCACGAGACGGCAGCGGTCGAAGACGACGCGACGATAGTGCCCGCGATCAGCGTGAGCTGCGGGACGCCGCTGGCCGTGAGCGCAGGCAGCGCGCGGGCGAAGAAGGCGCGCGCGTCGGGCGACCGCCTCAGACCGAGGTGTCGCGGACCCTGCGGCAACCGCCACAGCGCAATGCCGACGAGGATCGCCTGAGCGAAACCTGCCGCGACGAATGACGTCGCGAGGATCTGCGCGGCGTGGGACGATTGCGCGAGACCCAACGCAAGCACGATCAGCACCGCGGACACCAGTACGCAGTTGAAAACGACCACGCTGGCCGCCGCGGCGCGGATGTGGCCCTCGGCGTTGAGCAGCGCGGATGCGATCGCCACCGCGCCGCCCATGACGACGTAGAAGATGGACAGCCGCAGCAGGTCGACGGCCTCGGAGAAACGCTCGCCCCCGAAACCGGGCGCAATGACCGAGATCGCCAGCGGAGCGATGATGATGATGAGAAGCGCGAATGCCGTGAGTGCGGCCAGTGTGATGCCGAGCACGTCCTCGACGAAGACGACGGGCCGTTCGCCGCCTGCACGACGCAACCGCAGCCAGATCGGCACCAGCGCGCCGTTGACGGCGCCTTCCGCGGACAGGCGGCGAAACAGATTGGGGATCTGGATCGCCGCGAAATAGGCGTCCGCCAGCGGCCCGGCGCCGAGCACCGCCGCCACCCCCATGTCGCGGACAAGGGCCAGGGCGCGCGAGGCCAGGGTCGCCGATCCCACGGTGCTGACGTTGCGGGCAATTGACATGGGATCCGCCTGAGTGGGAGTGGGCAGTGCTCCGCAGCGCAATAGCCATCATGAACCGTCCGGTGCAAACGATTCGTTGCGCCGCTGCAGTCGCTGGCTATAGTGCCGGCGCCCTTTCCCCTTCAGCGAAGAACATCATGGCAAACACTCGTTACGACGTGCTCGGCATTGGCAATGCGATCGTGGACGTGATCGCGCGCACTGACGACGATTTCCTCGTCAAGCAGAACATGAACAAGGGCAGCATGTCCCTGATCGACGAGGGGCGCGCCACGCAGATCTACAAGGACATGGGTCCCGCCATCGAGAGCTCCGGCGGGTCGGCTGCCAATACCATCGTCGGCCTCGCCAGTTTCGGCTCGAAGGTCGCATTCGTCGGCAAGGTGAAGGACGATCCGCTCGGTCAGGTCTTCGCGCACGACATCCGTGCCGCCGGGGTCACGTTCGACACAAAACCCGCCAAGGACGGTCCGGCCACGGCTTGCTGCTACGTGCTGGTTACACCCGACGGCGAGCGCACGATGAACACCTACCTGGGCGCCGCCCAGAATCTGCAGCCCGGTGACATCGACGTCGATGCGATTGGCAGCGCCGCGATCACCTACCTCGAGGGCTATTTGTGGGATCCGAAGGATGCCAAGGAGGCCTTCGTGAAGGCGGCGAAGGCCGCGCACGACGCGGGCAGACAGGTGGCGCTCACGCTGTCGGATTCGTTCTGCGTCGATCGCTATCGCGACGAGTTCCTGCAACTCGTGCGCAAGGGCACCGTCGATATCCTGTTCGCGAACGAGGCGGAGCTCAAAAGCCTCTACCAGACCGCCGACTTCGACACCGCCGCCACTGCGCTGCGCCAGGACGCCAAGCTGGCGGCTGTCACCCGCAGCGAGAAAGGCTGTGTCGTTCTCACGCGCGACAAGGTGACCGCCGTGCCGTCGGTCCCGATCGAGAGGCTGGTCGACACGACCGGTGCAGGCGACCTGTTCGCCGCCGGTTTCCTGCATGGCCTTGCCCGCGGCGCCGACCACATGACCTGCGGCAAGCTCGGCGGGCTGGCTGCAGCCGAGGTGATCCAGCACATGGGCGCGCGCCCGGAAACGTCGCTCAAGGATCTGGCGGCGGCGAGCGGCATCAAGGCCTGAGGCCTGCCGGCCCCGGTGGGGCTGGTAAGGAATTGGTAAGCAAACATGGTTACCGATTGGTGAATCACCAATCGGGAGCTTCCCATGAACGCGAGCCAGGAACCAGACAGGGCTCGATCATCCGATCCCGCGTCTGGCCGCTTTGGGTCGGGCTCAGGCAATGACCACGTGCCGCACGTCGAGTCGCCCTCGCTGGTGCCCGGCCAGGGCGAACGTGCGGAACCCGAGCAGCACCCGTCGGCGCCGAAGGCGGGCGGCACTGCTCTTGTCATCGCACCGGAGCCGCGCCGCGACGATGGCGCACATAGCCAGGGTCCCCGCGCCAAGCCGTGGCGCCAGGCGAAGTTTTCCTCGCTTGCCGCCTCACTCGCCTTGGCCGTCGGCGTCGGCGTAATCGCGGGCGCAGTCGGCGCCCTCGGGCTGCAGGGCGCGCTGACGTCGACGACGAGCAGCACCGGGCCGGCGCTGCAGGAGTCGCTCGTCAAGTTGACGAGCGAGTTCGCTGCGCTCAAGGCGGGGATGGACGCCGCGACCAAGAATGCCAACAGCCAGCTCGCGCGTCTGACGGAACGTCTCGATCGCAACGAACGGACGCTGTCGGAACCCGCATCGCGCCTCGCCAGGATTTCCGAAGCGGTCGAACGTCTCGAGAAGCGCGTGCAGGCGGCGCCGGTTCCGCCCGCGCCGATACCCGCCGCGCCGGCGGCGCGCAATGCGGCAGCAGATGTCACCGGCTCGATCCCGGATGCAGGTCCTGTTCCGAAGGACACCTCGCGCTTGCCGGTCATCCGAGGCTGGGTGCTGCGCAGCGTCTATGACGGAACCGCGCTGGTCGAGAGCCGCATGGGCCTCATGGAGATCGAGGTTGGCGATCCGTTGCCCGGCGGCGGACACGTGCAGGCCATCCGTCGCGAGGGCGGCCGCTGGATCGTGGTCACCAGCCGCGGGCTGATCCTCGCCCGCTGATCCGCCACGCCGGCGGTATGGTCCAGCGGCCGCGGGTCGCGGCGGCGCCCTGGGATTGTGCGGGCGATGTGCGCTATGCTGCCCTCGGCCGAATGGCCTCCGGGGCTTGTCGCATGGTCCGAGTTGCGCGTGCGTTGCTGGCGGTTGCTGCAGGGCTGGTGCTCGGGGCGCCGCTGATGGCGCAGGCGCCCGCGCCCAAGCCCGCCAAGCCGGAGATGACCGCGGAATTCTGTCCCGGCCTCGTGGCGTCGGGCCGGCTGCGCGTGCGCCCGGCGGCTCTGGCCGCCGATCAGGCGCGCCTCACCTACATCGGCCACTCCACCTTTCTCGTGGAGAGCGCGAAGCTTGTGCGGATCGCGACCGACTACAATGATTATGTCAAGCCGCCGGTCACGCCCGACATCGCCACGATGAACCGGGCGCATTCGACCCACTACACGGATCGTCCCGATCCGGCGATCAAGCATGTGCTGCGCGGCTGGAACGAGGACGGCTCGCCCACCGGCTATGACCTGACCTACCAGGACGTGCGCATCCGCAGCGTCGCGACCAACATCCGCGACTGGAGCGGCGGCACGACGCGGCACGGAAACTCGATCTTTATCTTCGAGATCGGAACGCTGTGCATCGCGCACCTGGGGCACCTGCACCACACGTTAACTCAGCAGCAGCTCGATCAGATGGGCCGCATCGATGTCGTGATGGTGCCGGTGGACGGCTCGTTCACACTCGACCAGGAGGGGATGGCCGAGGTTCTGCAATCGATCAAGGCGCCCCTGATGATTCCCATGCATTACTTCAGCATGCATACGCTCAACCGCTTCCTTGATCGCGTCCGCGAAAACTATACGGTAGAGCACGCCGACACCCCGTCGGTCGTGGTTTCGCGCGCGACGCTTCCCGCGTCGCCGAAAGTTCTGGTCTTGCCCGGGCGCTGACAGTCATGCGTACACAGGTTGGAATCATCGGCGCCGGTCCCGCCGGCCTCTTCTTGGCGCACATGCTGCACCGCGCCGGAATCGACAGCGTCATCCTGGAAGGCCGCAGCCGCGCTTATGTCGAGGAGCGTGTGCGTGCCGGTGTGCTGGAAGCGGGCACCGTCGACATCATGCGCGAGATGGGGCTCGACGAGCGCATGCGGCGCGAGTCGATGAAGGACATGGCGCTCGACATCCGCTTCAACGGCCGCCTCATCCACCTCGATTTTCCAGAACTGGCCGGCGGTCGCCACGTCACGATCTATGGCCAGCAGGAGGTCGTGAAGGACTTGATCGCCGCCCGCCTTGCGGACGGCGGCAAGATCCTGTTCGAGGCGGAGGCGCTGGCGATCGACGGCATCAGCGGCAAGCGCCCCGCGATCCGATACCGCCACGAGGGTGAGGACAAGACGCTGGACTGCGATTTCGTTGCCGGCTGCGACGGCTTCCACGGCATCGCGCGTGCGGCTATCCCTGCGGAACTGCTGACCATCTATGACCGCGTCTATTCGTTCGCCTGGTTCGGCATCCTGTCGCATTCGCCGCCGATCAAGGAGATGACCTACTCCAACAACGAGCGCGGCTTCGCGCTGTGCAGCCGTCGCTCGCCGAAGGTTTCGCGCCACTATCTGCAGGTGCCTGCCGATGAGGATCCCGAGAAGTGGTCGGATGCGCAGTTCTGGGACGAGTTGCACCTGCGCATGGACGACGCCGGCAAGACCGAGATCGTCGAAGGCGAGATCTTCCAGAAGAACGTGGCGCCGCTGCGTTCGTTCGTGGCAGCGCCGATGCAATACGGCCGCCTGTTCCTGGCCGGCGACGCCGCTCACATCGTGCCGCCGACCGGCGCCAAAGGGCTCAATCTGGCGGTGGCCGACGTGCGCGTTCTCTCTCGCGCGATCACCGAGTTCTACCGCACCGGCAGTGTCGCGCGGCTCGATCGTTACTCGCAGGTCTGCCTCAAGCGCGTGTGGAAGACCGTACGCTATTCCATGTACATGACGGCGCTGCTGCATCGTTTCCCGGAGCACACCCCATTCGAGCGGCAGGTCCAACTTGCCGAACTCGATTATGTGGCGACGTCCGTGGCCGCAGGGACCGCCATCGCCGAGAACTACGTCGGTCTTCCGTTCGAGGACGATTAGCGTCAGCGCCTGGGGAGAGCGTCGATGCCCTTCGCCATCACCCGCGACAAGTTGCGCCTGCATTACGAGGAGGCCGGCAGCGGCACGCCGATCCTCTTCCTGCACGAATTCGGCGGCGATCATCGCAGCTGGGAAGCGCAGTTGCGTTACTTTTCACGGCGGCATCGCAGCATTGCCCATACCGCGCGCGGCTACGCGCCGTCCGACGTTCCGACATCGGTCGAGGCGTATGACTATACGCATTTCGTAAACGATGTCGCCGACGTGCTCGACCATCTCCAGATTGCCAAGGCCCACGTGGTGGGACTGTCGATGGGCGGCTACACGGCGCTGCACGTCGGCCTCATGTATCCCGAGCGTGTGCTCTCGCTCACGCTCGCCGGCACCGGTTCCGGGTCGGAGCGCGATCGGCAGCAGGAGTTCCGCAAGGGCGCCGAGCAGACGGCGCAGCAATTCGAGACGTTGGGCGCGGCCCACATGGCAAGCACTTTCGGATTGGGGCCCGGCCGCGTCCCGCTGCAGGTCAAGGACCCGCGCGGCTATGCCGAATTCGCGGCGCAGTTCGCGGAGCATGACGCACGCGGCTCCGCACTGGTCATGCGTGGGTTTCAGGGCCGGCGACCCTCGATCTACGATTTCGAGGAGGGGATCGCGCGGCTGGCACTGCCGGTGCTGGTCGTGGTCGGCGACGAGGACGACGCGTGCATCGAACCGAGCTTGTTTCTGAAGCGAAAGATCGCCGCATCGGGACTGGCGATGTTTCCCAAGACCGGCCATGGTGTGAACCTGGAGGAACCGGATCTGTTCAATCGCACGCTCTCCGACTTCATTGCGTTGGTCGAGGCTGGGCGCTGGCCGCCACGTGATCCGCGCTCGTTGCGCAAGTAGAGGTTCCCAGGCGGCTATTCGTAACGGAACGCCCGATTGAGCTGATCCTCGATCGGTTTGAAGAAATAGGCGAGCGCGGTACGCGAGCCGGTCTGGATGAAGACCTCGACCGGCATGCCGGGAACCAGCCTCTTTCCCGCCAGCTTCTCAAGCTCGCCGACGTCCAATCTCACCCGCGCCACGTAGAAAGACACGCCGGTCTGTTGGTCGCGCGTGAGGTCGGCAGATACGCGGGTCAGGCTGCCTGACAATTCCGGCGTGGTGGCGCTGTTGAATGCGGAGAAGCGCAGGGTCACGGCCTGCCCCACCTTGACGCGGTCGATCATCTGCGGCTCGACACGTGCGTCGACCACGAGGCCGTCCTTCTCGGGAATGATCAGCATCATCTGCTCGCCCGAGCCGATCACGCCGCCAATGGTGTACACCGACTTCTGGTGCACGATGCCGTCCTGCGGCGCGCGCACATCGATCCGCTGCAACTGGTCGAGCGCCGCAGTTCGGCGCTCGAGCAGGTCGGCGATTTTGGTCTCCACATCCCGCAGATCGGTCGTCACCTCGCGCCTCTGCTCCTGCCCGATCTGGATCATCTGCAACTCGATCTCGGTGATACGGCCCTTGGCCCGCGCCACGTCGGCCATGTGCTGGCCCTGCTCGCCGGCGAGCCGCGCGGCTTCGCGCTCGAGTGATGTCAATCGGCTCAGAGGTATGAGATTGTTTCGATAGAGCTCGCGCACGCCGTCGAGTTCGTGCTCGATCAGGCGAATCTGCTCGCGCTTGGAATCGGCCTGCGCCGTCAATCCGCGAATCTCCTCGCGCGTCTGGGCGATCCGTTCCTTGAGCTGTGAGAGCTGCCCATCAACGGCTTTGCGCCGGGCCGCCAGCAGGCTCTTTTCACCCGCAAGGATGCCGTCGATTGCCGGGTCGCCGGTTCGTGCGGCGAGTTCGCGCGGAACCTGCATGGAGGCCGCGCCGTCCCGTTCCGCCACGAGCCGCGCTTTGCGCGCCATGAGTTGATGGAGCTGATTCTCGATCACGCCCAGGTTGGCGCGGGTCGTGGTGTCGTCCAGACGCACGAGGATGTCGCCGGCATGCACATGATCGCCGTCGTTAACCCGGATGTCGGCGATTACTCCCCCGGTGGGGTGTTGCACGCGACGCGCGTTGCTTTCGACAACCACCTGTCCCTGCGCGATCACCGCGCTGGCAAGCGGAGCAGTCGTGGCCCAAACCCCGGCCGTGCCCAGCGTGAGCACCAGGGCGGAGATGCCGGCGAGCGAGGTCGTGCGGATGTCCTTGAAAGGGGTGAGGGTAGGCGGCGTGGCCATGCAATGCTCCGTTCAGCCGCGGCCCTCGATGCCTGCCGCCGTCCGCACGCCGACGACTGTCTGCCGCAGCTTGGGGCCTGCCGGGTGCGGCGCCAGAATTTTGCGCAGCACTTCGTCCTTGGGACCGAAGGCCTGGACCTGCCCCTGCGCAAGGGCCAGCACGAGGTCGGTGCCAGCCAGCGCAGAGGGACGATGCGCCACGACAACAGCAATGCCCCGGCGCGCGCGGATGCCCTTGATCGCCTCGGTCAGGGCAGCGTCGCCATCGGAATCGAGATTGGAGTTGGGCTCGTCGAGCACCACCAGGAATGGATCTTTGTAGAGCGCCCGCGCGAGCGCGATGCGCTGGCGTTGCCCGCCCGACAGCGCACTGCCGGCCTCCCCAAGGCGCGCCTCGAATCCCTCAGGCAGCTTGAGGATCATCTCGTAGGCGCCGGCGGCTTTTGCCGCTGACAGCACGGCATCGCCGTTCATGTCGGGATCGAAGCGGGCGATGTTTTCGGCGACCGTGCCGTCGAACAGCTCGATGTCCTGCGGGAGGTATCCGATCATGCTGCCGCGGCCCTCGCGGCTCCATTGGTCAAGGGTGGCGCCATCGAGCCGCAGTTCGCCGCGCGAGGTGGGCCATACGCCCACGAGCGCTCGTGCCAGGGTGGACTTGCCGGATGCCGAGGGGCCGATGACGCCAAGCCCTTGTCCCGCCTCGAGAATGAACGTGATTCCGTGCAGAATTGCCGCGCCGCCCGGTGCCGCCACAGCGACTTGGTCGAGAGTCAGCGCGCGTGATGGCCGTTCGGGCTCGACGGTGCTCGCTCGGTCATCGATCTTTGCAAGCGCGTTTCGCAGGCGCTGCCAAGCCTGCCGCGCCGACAGGAACGGTCGCCAGTTGGCGATCGCAAGTTCGATCGGCGCCAACGCACGGCTGGAGATGATCGAGGCCGCTATCATGACGCCCGGCGAGGCTTGCTCGTTGATGACGAGCCAAGCGCCCATGCCGAGCGTCGCCGACTGCAGCATGAAACGGGCGACTTTGGAGAAAGACCCAAGACTGCCCGTGATGTCAGCAGCGCGCTGCTGGGCTGAAATGTGCCGGACGCTGGCCGCAGCAAAACGGTCGACGATCCGCCGTTCCATCCCGAGCGCCGCAACCACTTCGGCGTTGCGACGCGCGGCTTCGAGCAGGATGGCGCGGTGGCCGCCGCTGCGGGCCGAATCGCGGATCAGTTCGCGCGTCCAAAATTCGGTGAGCAGCGTGAGGCCAACAAGGACGATGGCCCCCGCGACCAGCGTCCAGCCGAGATACGGATGCAGCAGGAAGCAGATCGCGAGGTAGAGCGGCATCCACGGCAGATCGAACAGGGTCGTTGGCCCAAGGCCCGACAAGAACGAACGGACAGTATCGAGATCCCGCGACAGCTGCAGGCTCTCGCCGCCAGGACGGTTGCGCACCGCCATGCGCAAGATCGCCGCCACGACCGAGGGAGACAGAGCTTGGTCGAGCGCCACGCCGATGCGCCCGAGGATGCGCTGGCGCAGCCAATCGAATACCCCTTGCAGGGCATAGAGCGCGATCACGATCAACGACAGGGCGACCAGCGTCGGAACGCTGCGGGAAGGCAGCACCCGGTCGTAGACCTGCAGCATGTAGATCGAGCCGGTCAGCATCAGCAGGTTGACCGCGGCCGAGAACAGTCCAACCGTTGCGAACGCGCCGCGGCACGCGGCAATGGCGCCGCTCGGCAGATCAGGCGAGGCCGGCGGTGCGGCCCGGGATGGACCGGAAATTGGCTTTTGGGGCGTCATGAGCGGGGCGTCTATGGCCGGGTCAGCCTCGGTTTCGTAGCCGGCGTGGGCGTCAGTCCTGTGACGGCGATGAATCAGCCGCTCCTCGATCACCCCTGGTTGTATGCATTCGGGTACATTAGGCTTCCAAGCCTAAGTGGGGCGGCATGCCAAGACTGATCGCGACCGTTCTGTGCCTGCTGGCATTGCTGGTGCCGGCCAGCGCGCAGCCACTCACGGCGGCGCAGTTCACGCAGGAGTTTGCGAAGTACGTCGGCGAAGCGCTCCCGTCGGCCCGTGTGAAGGTCAACAAGGACCTCGACATCGACATTGCTCTGCCGAACGGCGGCGAAAACCATCGCTTTCTCGACAACGCCTACAAGGCCTATCTGCAAGATCCCGAGAACTTGCGGGATGTGCTCGCGGATTATTCAAAGGACCTGATCAAGCCCGTCGCAGCCAGCGGCAGCGTCCGTGACCGCATCGTGCCCATGATCAAGGATCGCGGCTGGGTCGACCAGATGCGCGGCATGGGATTCACCCCGGCCACCGAGAAGTTCGCCGAGGATCTGTTTGTCGCCTACGCGCTGCACAGCGAGGATCGCATTCGCTACCTGTCTGCCGAGGAACTGCGCCTGCTCAAGCTCGACACCGACGAACTGCATCGGCTCGCCCACAAGAACCTGCTGCGGGTCCTGCCCAAGATCGAGCTCGTCCAGATGCCGCCTCTGCCGATCATGGCGATCATGGCCGGCGATGACTACGTTCCAAGCCTGCTGCTGACCGACATCTGGACGCAAGGCCAGATCAAGGTCGAGGGCGACATCGTGGTTGCCATCCCGGCGCGGGCGTCGCTCTGGATCACGGGGTCGCGCAGCCGCAGCGGCGTTGCGGCTCTGCGCAAGATCGCGCGTGAGGAGATGGAGAAATCACCGCATCCGCTGACCGACACGCTGTACGTCTACCGCAAGGGGAAATTCAAGCGGTTCGGGAAGAAGCCGAAAACGACTGCGCGGAGCGGGTCCGCCAGCGATGCTTCGCACCGACAGCGCTAGCGAAGTTCGATCTGGCCTTCGACGTTATGGGTGAGTCCTATGCCCTCGATGGTCAAAACCATCCGGGCCTTCAGGGTTTCGTTCCCGGTCAGCCGACCGTCGGCAAGCGCCGTGCGGATTGCCTTCTCGATTTCCTGCTGAGACGTGACCCCCACGACCTTGAGGAACTTGCGAAGCGACATGTTGAGAGCTTCTTCGTTCATCGTGGACTCCTTGCGATGCTTGAAACGATGGCCTCTCCGCCGATGGCCGTGCCGCGCCCGAATTCGCCATCCTTCCGACCGGCCTGCTGCAGGCATGAAACGCGCTGGAGGCCGGGAAGGGCGCCGGATGGACCGCTGCCGATTGCGCCGGCGGGCGCTTACACGTCCACGCTGGCCGTCAGCGCATTGTCCTGAATGAACTCGCGGCGCGGTTCGACGACGTCGCCCATCAGCTTGGTGAAAATGTCGTCGGCTTCGTCGACTTCCTTCACCTTCACCTGCAGCAGCGAGCGAGCGTTCGTATCGAGCGTCGTCTCCCACAACTGGCCCGGGTTCATCTCGCCGAGGCCTTTGTAACGCTGCAGCGAGATGCCCTTGCGGCCGGCGGCGGTGACCGCCTCGAAGAGATCGAGCGGCCCGTAGATTTGCGTCTCGTCCCCCTTGCGGCGAAGGACGGCCGGCCGATGATAGACGGACTGAAGGGAAGCCGCGTGCTCGTCGATCTTGCGGGCATCTGCCGAGCCGAGCAGGGCATGGTCGAGGATGGCGACTTCCTTGACACCGCGTACGGTGCGCTCGAACTTGAAGCCGTCGCCCTCCGCGAACTCGCCGGTCCATCCCCGCTCGGTCTCGTCCGCGAGCACGTCGAGCCTGCGCGCGATATAAGGCGCCGCGGCCGTGGCCTTTTCCGGATCGCCGAAGATGTCGGCGTTGAGTACCCCGAGGATCGCCGCCTGCTCCACGACAGTGCGATTGTAGCGGCTGTGCAGGCCGTTGATGAGGTTGCGCAGGGTCCGCGCCTCGTCGACGATGCGGCGCAGGTCGGGGCCGGCGCGCTCTTCGCCCGAATGCAGGCGTAGCACCGCTTCTTCGGTGCCGGTGTCGATGAGGTAATCCTCGAGCGCGCGCTCGTCTTTGAGGTACTGCTCGGATTTGCCACGGGCCACTTTGTAGAGCGGCGGCTGGGCGATGTAGACGTGGCCGCGGTCGATGAGCTCGCGCATCTGGCGATAAAGGAACGTCAGCAGCAACGTGCGGATATGTGCGCCGTCGACGTCGGCGTCGGTCATGATGATGATCTTGTGGTAGCGCAGCTTGTCGACGTTGAAATCGTCGCTGATGCCGGTGCCCAGCGCCGTGATCAGCGTGCCGATCTCCTGGCTGGACAGCATCTTGTCCATGCGCACGCGCTCGACGTTGAGGATCTTGCCGCGCAAGGGCAGCACAGCCTGGAACTCGCGGTTGCGGCCCTGTTTGGCGGATCCGCCGGCCGAGTCGCCCTCGACGATGAACAGTTCGGATTTGGCCGGGTCGCGCTCCTGGCAGTCCGCCAGCTTACCGGGCAGGGAGGCGATGCCGAGCGCGGTCTTGCGTGTCATCTCGCGCGCCTTGCGCGCCGCTTCCCGCGCTGCGGCCGCCTGGATGACCTTGCCGACGATGACCTTGGCTTCCGCCGGATGCTCCTCGAACCACGCGTTGAGCGCCTCGTTGAGCACGCCCTCGACCACCGGCCGCACTTCCGAGGACACCAGCTTGTCCTTGGTCTGCGAGGAGAATTTCGGATCGGGGACCTTCACCGACAACACGGCGGTGAGGCCCTCGCGGCAATCGTCGCCGGTGAGAGCGACCTTCTCTTTCTTGGCGACGCCGCCACGCTCCGCGTAGCCCGTGACCTGGCGTGTCAGCGCGCCGCGGAACCCGGCAAGATGGGTGCCGCCGTCGCGTTGCGGAATGTTGTTGGTGAAGCACAGGACAGACTCGTGGTACCCGTCGTTCCACCACAAGGCGCATTCGACGCCGATCCCGTCTCGTTCGGCGCGGACCATGATCGGATTGGGCACCAGCGGCGACTTGTTGCGGTCGAGGTATTTCACGAAGGCCTCGACGCCGCCCTGGTACATCATCTCTTCGCGTTTCTCGACCGCGTGCCGCTGGTCCGACAGAACGACGCGCACGCCGGAATTGAGGAACGCGAGCTCGCGCAGGCGATGCTCGAGCGTCGCCCAGTCGAACTCGATCATGGTGAAGGTTTCGGGCGACGGCAGGAACGTCACCTCTGTGCCGCGATTATCGCCGGCCTCGCCGACGACCATGAGCGGAGCCACCGCGACGCCGTCGCGGAACTCCATGGCATGCTCCTTGCCGTCGCGCCAGATGCGCAGCTTGAGCCAGGTCGAGAGCGCATTCACCACCGACACGCCGACGCCGTGCAGGCCGCCCGACACTTTGTATGCGTTCTGGTCGAACTTACCGCCGGCGTGGAGCTGGGTCATGATGACTTCAGCAGCCGACACCCCCTCTTCCTTGTGGATGTCGGTCGGAATGCCGCGGCCGTCGTCACGTACGGTGCACGATCCGTCGGGATTGAGCGTGACGGTGACTTCCCTGGCGTAGCCGGCGAGCGCCTCGTCGATGGCGTTGTCGACGACTTCGTAGACCATGTGGTGCAGGCCCGAGCCGTCATCGGTGTCGCCGATGTACATGCCGGGGCGCTTGCGAACCGCATCGAGGCCTTTGAGGACCTTGATGGCATCGGCGCCGTAGTCGGAGCTTGCCGGACGCGGCGCAGGACTGGTTTGACGGGCGGCTTCGGCCATGCGGAATGCTTCGAATCAGTATGAGAAAAACGCTGGAATCCACAGCGTGTGTGGCATGAAATATGGACATCGTATAGGGCAAAAAGAAGGGGTTTAACCCTTTGATTCGTAGAAATTTTTCGCAGCCGAATGGGCTCCCTGAAAGGGCCTCCTGAAACCGCCTGCAGAACCCCCTTGGCGGTCCGGACGTCGCCCCCGCAAAAAGGTAATTTGGCCCTCCCCGGCGGCGACCCCTGCAGGTCACCTCACCGGCTCGAGCGGCCCTCTCGCTGCGACAGGAGCACAGTCAGCTCGGGTTGATCTTGCCGCTGTCCACCGTGAAGAATTGCGCGCGGCGCGCGATGTCGGCGAATGCTGCGGCGTCGGCGCCGGTCATCCAGACCTGCGCGCCCAGGCGCGCCAGAGCGTCGAACAAGGCTGCGCGGCGGCCCGGATCGAGATGCGCCACCACCTCGTCCAGCAGCACGATGGGGGCGATGCCGCTCATCTCGGCGACGAGGTGTGCATGGGCCAGCACGAGGCCGATCAGCAAAGCCTTCTGCTCACCGGTGGAGGCGTGACGCGCCGGCAGGTTCTTGGGCGCGTAAATGACCCGCAGGTCGGTGACATGCGGCCCTTCCAGCGTGCGTCCGGCGGCGGCGTCGCGCGCGCGGTTCTCACGCAGGACCGCGCGATAGCGGTCCTCGACCTCCACGGCGGGATGGTTCGGCACGAGATCGTCGATCCAGCCCTCCAGCGCGATCTGGGCCGATGGGAAGGCCGGCTCTTGGCGCGCCGCGATCGCCGCTGTCAGCCGCGCCACCGTTTCCGCGCGTGCGCTCGCGACCGCGACCGCGAGCTCCGCCGTCTCGTGCTCGACGGCGTCGAGCCAGTGTGCATCGGGCCGAGGCGTCTCCAGAAGCCGATTGCGCGAGCGCAGCGCACGTTCAAGCGCGTTGACACGGGAGCCGTGCTCGGCGTCCGCAGCGAGCACGAGGCGGTCGAGAAACCGCCGGCGCTCCGAGGCAGGGCCCATGAACAGCCCGTCCATCGAGGGCACCAGCCAGAGCACCCGCAGGTGGTCGGCGAGGGCAGTGATGGGCACCGGCTCGCGGTCGATTCGGCATTGCCGCGAGACGCTTTCATTGGGGGCGGGGGATGGGACGCCGGTGCCGATGGTGGCGAGACCGAGCCCGCCTTCAACCTCGGCAGAGACTGCCCAGGAGCCGTCGCCTTCGCTGAACGCGACCTCTTCGAGCGTGGCGTAGCGCAGCCCGCGTCCGGGCCCCAGGAACGAGATCGCCTCGAGGACATTGGTCTTGCCGGCGCCATTGGAGCCGACCAGCACCACCGGCTCCTCACTGCCGAGAGCGACACTCGCGGCGTGATAGCTGCGGAAGTTCGTGAGCGACAAGCGAAGGATACGGGCGGCAATCATTGCTGGCCCTGCTTCTACACCCGGCAGAGGGCCGCATGACACCCGTCATTGGCTGAAAATTGTCGGGCCGAGCCAACCTTTAGGCAAACCGTACTCGGCGCGAACCGGTGGCTGAACGCCTATACCCGCATCGGCATCAGCACGTAGAGTGCGCCCTTGCCCGCCTTTTCCTCGATCAGCGTCGGCGATCCCGGGTCGGCCAGCTTGAGGATCGCCGTATCGCCCTCGATCTGCGCAGCAATGTCGAGCAGGTAACGCGAGTTGAAACCGATATCGAGCGGATCGGCCTCGTAAGTCACCTCGAGCTCTTCCGTGGCGCTGCCGGAATCGGGATTGTTCACCGAGAGCGTCATCTTCCCGCCGGTGAGCGACAGCTTGACCGCGCGTCCGCGTTCGCTCGACACGGTCGACACCCGGTCGACAGCCTGCTCGAACTCGCCCTTCTCGACCTCCAGCAGCTTGTCGTTGCCGACTGGTATGACGCGGGCGTAGTCCGGGAACGTGCCGTCGATCAGCTTGGACGTGAGCACGACGTTGCCCACGGTGAACCGGATTTTCGAGGGGGACAACTCGACCTGTACCTCGCCGTCGATGTCCTCGATCAGCCGCTGGACCTCTCCGACCGTTTTGCGCGGCACGATCACGCCGGGCATGCCATCCACCCCGGCCGGCGCGTCGAGATCGACCTGGGCGAGCCGATGGCCGTCGGTCGCGACAGCGCGCAGCTTCAGGTTCTTGCCCGAGCCGGACGTGTGCAGGTAGATGCCGTTGAGGTAGTAGCGGGTCTCTTCGGTCGAAATTGCGAACTGGGTCTTGTTGATCAGGCGCTTGAGATCGGCTGCAGCCAGCGTGAAGCGGTGCGGCATGTCGCCGGCGGCGAGATCGGGAAAGTCGCTTTCCGGCAGCGTCTGCAGGGTGAAACGCGAGCGGCCTGCGCGAATGGTGAGGACGGCGCGCTCGCCCGTGGATTCCAGGACGACCTGGGTGCCTTCCGGGAGCTTGCGCACGATATCGTAGAACATGTGCGCCGGAACCGTGGTGACGCCCGCCTGACCGACCTCGGCTGCGATCGTCTCGACGACTTCCAGGTCCAAGTCGGTGGCCTTGAAGGCCAGCTTGGACTTGTCCGCCCGCACCAGCACGTTCGCCAGGATTGGGATGGTATTGCGCCGCTCCACGACGCGGTGCACGTGCGACAGGGACTTCAGAAGGTCGGCACGCTCCACAGTGACTTTCATCTCAAACCCACCCCGTCACTCTTGCAACTGGCGCTTGAGCGAGTCGATCTCGTCCGCCAGCGACGTATCGTTGCCGACAAGATGTTCGATTTTGCGCACCGCATGCAAGACTGTCGTGTGGTCGCGTCCGCCGAACCGGCGGCCGATTTCGGGCAGGGACCGGAGCGTCAGGGTCTTGGCCAGATACATCGCCACCTGACGGGGACGGACCACGTTGGCGGTCCGGCGTGACGACAGCAGGTCGCCCCGGCTGACATTATAGTGGCGGGCCACAATCCTCTGAATTTCCTCGATTTTAACCTTCTTGGGGTCCTGCGGCCGGATCAGGTCCCGGACCTCCCGCTCGGCCAGTTCCATGGTGATCGGGGCGCCGGTCAGCTTGCTCACCGCCAGCAGGCGATTGAGGGCGCCTTCGAGGTCTCGGCCGTTGTTGGTGATCTGCCGGGCAATATAGGTCAGCACCGGCAGGGGCACTTCGAACTGCGGGTGGTGGGCTCGGGCGGCCGCGACGCGCGACTTGAGGATCTCGAGGCGCAGCTCCTCCCCGAGTGAGCCCATCTCCACCACCAGCCCGCCGGCCAGCCGCGAGCGCACCCGCTCGTCGACCGTCTCCAGATCTCCGGGCGGCCGGTCGGCGGCGATCACCACCTGGCGTCCCGCATCGATCAGAGCGTTGAGCGTGTGGGAGAATTCGGCCTGCGTCTGTTTGCCCTGGAGGAACTGCAGGTCATCGATAATGAGCACATTGATGCCCCGCAGCACGTCCTTGAACGCGAGCGCGTTCTGCGAGCGCAGGGCCGAGACGAAGCCATACATGAACTTCTCGGCCGTCAGGTAGAGGACCTTGTTGTCCGGCTGGGCATTGCCGGCCCAGGTGACCGCCTGCAGCAGGTGTGTCTTGCCCAGGCCCACCCCCGCATGGATGTAGAGCGGATTGAACATGATGCCGTCGCCCCGACGTGCCCCGGCGACCTGCTTGGCGGCGGCATAGGCGAGTTCGTTGGAGCGGCCGACCACGAAGCTCTCGAAATTGAGACGCGGGTCGAGCGGCGAGCCGCCGAGCGCCTCCTGATGCGTCGTGTCGGAAGCCGGATTGCGAAGCTCGTGTCCGTTGAGCTTGGCTTCGTGGACTGCGCGCGGCGGCTCGGCCGGTTTCGCCGGCGGCGTGACTGCCTGCTTGAGCACGGCCGTGCGCACGGCGAGATCGATGCGGATGATCGCAGGGTTCTCCGCCTGCCAACAGGCGAGCACCTTCTCGGCGTAATGCGACTGGATCCAACTCCGCAGGAAACGCGTCGGCACCGACAGCCGCACCGTATCTTGATCGATGCCCTCGAGCTCCATGCGCGTGAACCAACTGGTGAAGACGTCTTCGCCGACCTCCGCCCGCAAGCGCGCTTTGACGCGGTTCCAACGGTCTTGGTCTGCCTGAGAAAGTTGCGAGTTCATTTACTTCCGCCGCGAAGCATTGAGACGTGGTGGCTGCTGGTGACAGCGCCGCACTGCGTGAATGTTCACGCGATCCACACTGATGATGATTGAGAGACGGCGCCGAGGGCGCCGGAACCGTTCGGACATGACGCGACCGCCGAGGTCGCGCTTATCCGCTGGAAGGAGATCTACCGGCGCGGGCGTGCAACACCCGTGCGCCGTCCGCTGGTCCACCGTCCCTGTTTCCGATTTTGCCAATCGCTGTCGGCCAAACCTGCGTCACCCGCCCCTCCTCGCATTGAAGACCATGCTGATCCACGCGAATACAAAACTAGCAATGACCTAGCCCCCGCACCTTAGTTCATCGCGCGCAACGCGGCCTCACAACATGCGCCGCGCGCTGACTCCCGTACCCTCGCAGATCTCGTGAGGACGTTCGTCTCCTCGTGCGAGACCTCATCGACGAACTTCGCTGCAGACAAAAATTGTCCTCTTCATCCGCAGATGAATGCGAATTCAGTCGTTGGTTGAAAGCCGCTGGAGTTCCCAGCGACGGTTAACAAAATACATATCCGCGTTCGTGCCGCAATGGCTTTGATGAACGCGCTGTCGCAATCACCGCATCGTCGCGCTGCACGCGCGTGCGTTTCGCGTGCAGCGCGACAATGCAACGTTCTGAATCTGCGCGACTTTCATCGGCGATGTGTGGCGGGAGACTTTGTCACGTGCACGCCATCTGAGACGGCGCGCGCGTTTGTCGGCGCGGAGCGCTTGCGTGGAATTTCAAAGTCCCCTGCGGCGCACTGGCGTAAATGGTTCTGCATTCGAATTTTTTTTTGTCCGTTTTCGCTAGGTAGCCGTCGCGCCTGTGACGTGTTTGCAACGCGCGCCGCAGCGTCCCTGATCACGCTCGCGTTTTTCCGACGAGGTGTGACATTTCCGCGACTCTGGTGGCGCGCAGATGCGTCGTCGCGCGCGCTGATGCATCAACCGCGGAAGCAAAAAGAAAAACGCCGCGCGAACCGCGCGGCGTTTTCGTCAGGCGAAAAACTGAGCTTCGATTACGAGCCGAGCTTCGCGACACTATGCGTGAGGCGCGAGATCTTCCGGCTCGCCGTCTTCTTGTGAAGCACGCCACGCTGGGCGCCGCGGACGAGGGCAGGCTCGGCCGCCTTGAGAGCGGCAACCGCTGCGTCCTTGTTGCCGGAGGCGAGTGCGCTCTCGACCGCGCGCACCATCGTTCGCACCTGCGAACGGCGAGCCTTGTTCACTGCAGTGCGCCGCGCGATCTTGCGCGTGGCTTTCTTGGCGGATTTGGTGTTGGCCATAGTAACCTTGATCAAATTGCGTGTGTGCGCCGTCGCGAGATTGGCAAAGTCGGGCAGCCTGCTCGCTGTCGGACCGGCCTGACCCGCACGGCCAGGCAGGCGGTCAAGTGCTTCGTTGAGCACACGTTCTTGACTGCGAGCCGGAGTCCACTTCGCCGGATCATGCACAAGTCCGCGCGAAGGCGCGTTTATAGCCCCCCAGCCGGTGGCGTCAACCGCCGACGTTGAAGGCCGCCAGAGCGGCGGTATTTACCAAATCCGCGTCCCGGGCGGACAGGCCGACGATCTGGACCGACCGGTCGAGCCCCACCAGCAGGGGCCCGATCACGTGGGCGCCGCCGAGTTCCTGCAGCATTTTGGTCGCGATCGCGGCCGAATGGAACGCCGGCATGATCAGCACGTTGGCGGGCCCGGACAGGCGGCAGAACGGGTACGCCGCCAACAGGTCCGGGTTGAGCGCCACGTCGGCGGCCATTTCACCGTCGTATTCGAAGTCGACCCGGCGGGCGTCGAGCAGGCGCACGGCCTCCTGCACCCGGGCCGATCGCTCGCCGGGCGGGTGTCCGAAGGTCGAGAAGGCCAGCAGGGCGAGACGCGGCTCGTAACCGAGCTTGCGGGCGACGCCGGCTGCCTCGACCGCGATCTCGGCGATGTCGGCGGCGTCGGGCATCTCGGTGACGGCGGTGTCCGCGACCAGCACGGTGCGGCCCCGCGCCAGGACCAGCGAGACACCCATGACGCGATGGCCGGGCTTGGGGTCGATGCAGCGGCGCACATCCTCGAGGACGACCGAGAAATTGCGGGTGACGCCTGACACCATGGCGTCGGCGTCGCCGAGCGCCACCATGCAGGCGGCGAAATGGTTGCGGTCCTGATTCACCAGGCGCTGGCAGTCCCGTTGTAGGAACCCTTTGCGCTGGAGCCGCTCATAAAGGTAGGCCGCGTATTGTGCGTTGCGGCGCGAAAGCCGCGCGTTGATGATGTCGATGCCGCCCGTGATCTCGATGCCCGCCTCCTTGGCGGTCGCCTTGACGCGATCCTCGCGTCCGACCAGCAAAGCGGTGCCCAATCCTTGCTGCACGAAACTCGCGGCGGCCCGGATGACCTGCTCCTCCTCGCCTTCGGCGAACACGACGCGCTTGGGCATGCGCCGCAGCCGTTCGAACACATGCGTGAGGACGCCGGCCACGGGATCGCGGCGCGAGCGCAACTGTTGCGCATAGACCTTCATGTCCTCGATGGGCTTGCGCGCAACGCCCGTGTCCATCGCCGCCTGCGCGACCGCCGGCGGCACGTGCGAGATCAGACGCGGGTCGAATGGCACAGGGATGATGTAGTCGGGGCCGAACTTCGGGCGTGCCCCATAGGCAACGGCGACGTCGTCCGGCACGTCCTCGCGCGCGAGCCGGGCCAGCGCGCGCGCCGCCGCGATCTTCATCTCCATGTTGATCGTCGTGGCGCGCACGTCGAGCGCGCCACGGAAAATATAGGGGAACCCGAGAACGTTGTTGATCTGGTTCGGATAGTCGGACCGGCCCGTGGCCATGATGGCGTCGTCGCGTACGGCGGCCACCTCCTCTGCGGTGATCTCCGGGTCCGGATTGGCCATCGCGAAGATGATCGGCTGGGCGGCCATCGATTTCACCATCGCCTGCGTCATCGCGCCCTTGGCCGACAGCCCGAAGAACACGTCCGCGCCTTCGAGCGCGTCGGCCAGCGTGCGGGCCGAGGTCTTGACCGCATGCGCCGACTTCCACTGATTCATGCCCTTGGTGCGGCCCTCGTAGACCACGCCGTTGGTGTCGCACAGGATGACGTTCTCGTGCCGGAAGCCGATCGACTTGAGCAGGTCGAGGCAGGCGATGCCCGCCGAGCCCGCCCCGTTGCACACCAGCTTCGTCCCGGCGATGTCGCGACCGGTGAGGTCGAGCGCATTGAGGAGGCCGGCGGCGGCGATGATCGCAGTGCCGTGCTGGTCGTCGTGGAACACGGGGATGTCGAGCTGCTCGCGCAGCTTCTGCTCGATGATGAAGCACTCGGGCGCCTTGATGTCCTCCAGATTGATCCCGCCCCACGAGCGGCCCAGCAGCTTCACCGCGTTCACGAATTCATCCGGGTCTTCCGTCGCGACCTCGAGATCGATGGAATCGACGTCGGCAAAGCGCTTGAACAGCACGGCCTTGCCTTCCATCACCGGCTTGGCCGCCAACGCCCCGCGATTGCCCAATCCCAGGATGGCGGTGCCGTTGGTGATGACTGCGACGAAATTGCCCTTGGTCGTGTAGTCGTAGGCCTTACTCGCGTCTTCAGCGATGGCGAGGACCGGCACCGCGACGCCCGGCGAATAGGCCAGCGAGAGGTCGCGCTGCGTTGCCATCGGCTTGGTGGCCACCACCTCGAGCTTGCCTGGCCGGCCTTGGCTGTGAAATTGCAGGGCTTCCTGGTCGGTGAAGGTCGGCCGCTGGTTGGGGCCGCCGGTCTTGGCGGGCATTTCAACTCCCTTGGCGCTCCGCCCGACTTGTCCGGGCCGCGCATCAGCATGGAACGAACGAACTCTCGTGACGGCGACACCGATTTCGCCGGAGCATGCACCCGGTTCTCTGTGTTCTGTATTCTGTCAGGATCGCCGGAGGAGGGGAAGCACGCTACCGGTTGCCTCACCGCAAGGTGTCGGCTAAGCCGGTCGCACGACATTTTGCTGGTGCGGCGCGATGATCCGATTTCTGCTCCGTTTTCTCGGCCTCTGGATCCTTGCGGCCGGTTTCATCTTCGTCGTTTACGACGGCACCAAGTCGATCGCCGGCAACGCGCTGTTTCTCACCAAGGTCGAGGACGTCTGGAGCAACGTGCATCAGGCGAGCCTGCTCTCACTCAAGCCGACGCTCGAGGGATACGCGAGCTTCCTGTGGGACCCGGTCATGACCACGCTGCTCGACCAGCCCATCGCGCTCGTCCTCGGGATCATCGGCGCCATCTTGATGCTGCTGGGACGCAAAAAAAAGCCGCTCATCGGATACGGGCGCTAGATCCGCAAAGCGCGCTCGCGCGATCGTGAACCGTGCCGGCTTTTGCCCTGGATCGGGTGTCGGAGCCGCCCGTTCCTAACCCTTGCGCCCGCCCTTATATTATGTGCGGCGGCCGCTGTGCGGGCGCTGCCTTCAAACAGGAGTGGAGCGCGCCGATGTTTTCCTTCCGCAAGTCCGTGGAAATGCCCGCGCCGGGCACCGCATTGCCAGGTCGGGCGCAGCCGATTCCGACCGCGCAGACGCACTTCCTCAACGGTCGCGCATTGAAGGGCCCCTATCCTGCCGGGCTCGAGCAGGCCATGTTCGGCATGGGCTGCTTCTGGGGGGCGGAACGCAAGTTTTGGGAACTCGGCGATGGCATCTACGTCACTGCCGCCGGCTATGCGGCCGGTGAGACGCCGAATCCGACCTACGAAGAGGTCTGCACCGGCCGGACCGGCCACAACGAGGTCGTGCTCGTGGTCTTCGATCCGAAGAAGATCTCGTACGAGCGCCTGCTGAAGACGTTCTGGGAAAACCACGATCCCACGCAGGGCATGCGCCAGGGCAACGACGTCGGCACCCAGTATCGTTCGGGCATCTACGTGTTCTCGCCGGAGCAGAGGCGGGCAGCCGAGGACAGCAAGGCGGCCTATGCGGCGGCGCTCAAGGCAAAAGGATACGGTCCGATCACCACCGAGATCCTGGAGGCGCCGACGTTCTATTTCGCCGAGGACTATCACCAGCAGTACCTTGCCAAGAATCCCATGGGCTACTGCGGTCTGGGTGGCACCGGCGTGAGCTGTCCCGTCGGGATCGGCGTGGCCGCGCAATAAACGCGCCCGCGCAGTATCTTACCGGCCTGCCAGGCAAGAATTAACCGGCGCCTTAACAGGCCTTTAACCATAACAGCGTTAATCCGGCTTAACCATTTTGGGGCGCCGGGTTGCGCGGGATGCGGCAAGCTGAACGACTGATGCTGTTGGGCGTCGTGCTGCTTCTCGCGGCATGCGGACGCAACACTCAGCTCGCGTATCGGCCTTATGTCGCGTCCGCGCCTGTCTATGCGCAGGCACTCCCCGCTCCACAGCCGGCCTACGCACAACCCGTTTACACGCAGCCGGCCTACGCGCCGGCGCGGCCGGTTGCCGTCGCGCAGACGACGTACATGGGGGCGGCCTACCCCACGACCCCGCAGGCGGTTCCCGAGGGTCCCTATACACTCGATTCCGGCGACCGGCTGCGCGTCGTCGTGTTCGGCCAGGAGGGGCTCACCACCTCGTACTCGATCGACGCCAGTGGCAACATTCAGATGCCGCTGATCGGGACGGTGCCGGCGCGCGGCCTGACCACGCAGCAGCTCGCCGGGCAGATCGCCGCACGGCTCAAGCAGGGTTTCATCCGCGAGCCGCACGTCGCGGTCGAGGTCGAGGTCTATCGCCCATTCTTCATCCTGGGCGAGGTGACCTATCCGGGTCAGTATCCCTACGTTGCCAACATGTCGGTGGAAACCGCCGTCGCGATTGCCGGCGGATTTTCGCCGCGCGCCAAGCGCAACGTCGTCGAGCTCAGCCGGCCCTACATGGGCCAGATCGTGAAGGGCACCGTGCCGGTGCACACCAAGGTGCGTCCGGGCGACACGATCAGCGTGGCGGAACGCTGGTTCTGAGAAGCCTCGCCGCAAAACGAAAAGGGCGCGAGCCACGCCCGCGCCCCCATCGTCAGCAAAGACGCGTGTGGTTCAGCCGACGCATTTCTTGAGCAAGCCCAGCGTGCGCTCGAGCGCCTGCTTGTGGCTCGGCTCGTGATAGCTGCCGCGCTCGTCGCACGAGAAGCCGTGGCCCGCCGGATAAACGTAAGTCTCTACGTCCGGCCGCTTCTGCTTGATGATCTCCACGTCCGACAGCGGGATCGAGTGATCGGTCTCGCCGAAATGCAACATGGTCGGCACCTTCGGCTTCTCGTCGGCGTTCTTGGCGATCATGCCGCCGTAGTAGCCGATCGCGCAGGCGAGGCCGCTCAGCCTGCAAGCCGCGAGGAACGCGATCGAGCCGCCAAGGCAGTAGCCCACGATGGCGACCTTGCCGACCGATTGCAGCGAATCGATCGCGGCCTGGGTGTCGGCCAGCATCTTGCCCATGTCGGCCTTCTGGATGTAGCCGCGGGCATGCTCGATCTCGGCCGGCGAGTAGCCGCTCTCGAAGTTCGGCTGGTAGCGGTCGAACAGCGCCGGAGCGACCGAGGCATAGCCCAGCGCGGCAAACCGGTCGCAGACCGCGCGGATGTGGCTGTTGACCCCGAAAATCTCCTGAATCACCACGAGCCCGCCCTTCGGCTTGCCTTCCGGATCGGCGCGATAGCCGCCAAGCTTGAAGCCGTCCGACGACGTGAGGGTGATGTGATTGCCCAAGTGGAACCTCCCTGTTGAACGCGACCGCGAGGGCCAAACCAGCGGCGATGTATGAAGGCCCGGACGCGAGATTACAAGTTCGGGGAGGGCTGCAGAGAGGACATGGTCAGGCCTGGGGCGCCGCACGCGCGGATGCCGGGGCCATTTGCGAGCGTGGGCTCATTGGCGCATGGCGGTGCTTGGCGCCGGGCTTACCCGCCACACCACGTTGCCCACGTCGTCGGCCACGAGGAGTGCGCCCCGCTTGGAGATGGCGACCCCCACCGGCCGCCCCAAGGCGTCGCCCTCGCTGCTGACGAAGCCGGTGAGCACATCCTTGGGCCGACCGGAAGGACGTCCATCCGCAAACGGCACGAAGATCACTTTGTAGCCGCTGAAGGGCTTGCGGTTCCACGAGCCGTGCTGGCCGATGAAGGCGCCGGTCTGATAGGCCTTACCCAGCGCGCTGCCCTGCGCAAAAGTCAGGCCGAGCGAGGCGGTGTGATTGCCGAGCGCGTAGTCGGGCACGATGGCCCGCGCCACCAGGTCGGGACGCTGCGGGGAGACACGGCTGTCCACGTGCTGCCCCCAATAGCTGTAGGGCCACCCATAGAAGCCGCCTTCCTGCACCGACGTGAGATAGTCCGGCACGAGGTCGCTGCCCAACTCGTCGCGTTCGTTGACGACGGTCCACAGCGCGCCCGTCTGCGGCTCCCACGCCATGCCGTTGGGATTGCGCAGGCCGCTGGCGAACGGCTGCACGCGGCCCGTGGCGCGATCGATCTGCAGGATCGCAGCGCGGTTCGTTTCCTTGTCGAGGCCGTTTTCGCCGACGTTGCTGTTCGAGCCGACGGTGACATAAAGGGTGCGGCCGTCGCGGCTCGCGATCACGTTCTTGGTCCAGTGATGATTGAGCGGTCCGGCCGGGAGGTCGGCGACCTTCTCACCCGCGCTGGTGATGTGCGTGTCACCCTCCATGTAGGTGAAGCGCATCATCGCATCGGTGTTGGCGACGAACAGCTCGTTGCCGACCAGCGCCATGCCGAACGGCGAGTTGAGATTGGTCAGGAACGGCGTCTTCGTCTCGGCGACACCGTCGCCGTCGGCGTCACGCAGCAGTGTGATGCGGTTCGCGCTCGGGACGGCCGAACCCGCACGCTTGAGCGCGAGCGAATAGATCCAGCCCTTGATGCCTTTTCCGTCCTCGGGTTTCGGCGGAGCGCTGCTCTCGGCCACCAGCACGTCACCGTTGGGCAGGACGTGAAGCCAACGTGGATGCTGCAGGTTCTCGGCGAAGGCGTTCACCGCGAGGCCCGCCGCGGGCGTGGGCTTCGCACCCGCCGGCCAGCCGGTGGCGGTGGCGATGTTGACGGTGGGAATGAGCGACGTGGTCGGTTCCGGTATCGTCGGATTGGCGCCGAACGTGGCCTCGTCAGGCAGATCGGCCGTGTCCCCGCAGGCCGTGAGCAGCAGTGCCGCAAGGATGACGAGGCGCGTCGGACGCATCGCAAACTCCACCGGTTTCGCCCCGCTGACTGGGAAACAGCCGCGGCGGGGTTGGGTTCCGGCGGTGCCCGCGTCCGCGGCGCGAACCCTTGCGGGGCGAGGTTACGCGCTCGGCCGCAAGGCGAACTCCTGCGCCATGAGTTCGTATGAGCGGCGGCGCGCGGCGTGGTCGTAAACCATGGTGGTGATCATTAGCTCGTCGGCCTGCGTTGCGGCGATGAGCGGGTCGAGCTTGGCGCGCACGGTCTTGGGCGCGCCGACGAACAGCCGCGCGCGATTGTCGCGGATGCGGTCGCGATCGACCGGCGAATAGTCGTAGGCGGCGGCTTCCTCCGGGCTCGCCAGCGGCAGGTACTCGCCGCGGGCGCGCCGCACGAAGTTGAGATCGACCGTCGCGGCGATGCGCTCGGCCTCCGCGTCGGTGTCGGCGCACACCACGGCGACCGCGAGGATCGCGTGGGGCTGTGACAGGGGACCGGGACGAAAGCGCTTGCGATAGGACATCATCGCCGCCGCGGCGTCATGGCTCGCGAAATGGTGCGCGAAGGAGAAGCCGACCCCGATCATCGCCGCGAGCTCGGCGCTGTAGTCGCTCGAGCCCAGCAGGAAGATCGGCGGCAGCGGCACGTCCGCCGGCATGGCGCGAACCTTGCTGAACGGATGCTCCGGCGGAAAGCCGCGCTGCTCGAGCAGCACGAGCTCCTGGAAGCGCTCGAGGAAGTCGTCGCCGTCGCGCACGTCCTGACGGCGGCGCAGCGCGAACGAGGTGATCTGGTCGGTACCCGGCGCGCGGCCGAGTCCCAGATCAATGCGGCCCGGGAACAGGCCTTCGAGGATCTTGAAGCGCTCCGCCACCATCAATGGCGCGTGGTTGGGGAGCATCACTCCGCCCGAGCCGACGCGAATATGCGTCGTCCGAGCTGCGATCTGCCCGATCATGATCTCGGGCGCGGAGCTGGCGACGGACGGCAGGTTGTGATGCTCGGCCACCCAATAGCGCGAGTAGCCCAGCCGTTCGGCGAGCGAGGCGAGATCGAGCGAATTGCGCAGGGCGGCGGGGCCGGAGCCACCGCTGGTGACGGGAGACAGGTCGAGGATGGACAGCGGCAGCATGCCCGCAAGCAGATATGCGCTGGCGCCGCTCAGAACAACCCGAATGGACGCGTCACCATCCAGTCCTTCTTCCAGCCGGTGAGGCCGCCTTTGCGGAACTGCAGATAGATGCGGGTCACCACCGGATAAAAACCCGGCACACCCGTATCGCGTTCGGCCACGAAGACTTCCGCGCCGGGGCGGCCGGTCACGTAGACGAGCGGCGTGCCGAGCGCGCGCGCCACGTCATTGGGCGTCATCCCGAAGGCGAGCGGCGCGATGTTGGATGCCCACCCGGCAGCCGCGCTGCCGGTCAGCCAGCCGAGACAGACGAGAGCGATGAGGAGGCGCGTCATGGGATTTCCGCCGCGGCCCATCGTGCGCGCGGCGTCGAACGCCGTCAACGGCGAACGTGCTCGGTCAGCGCGCCTGCGGCAGCGGGTTGGAAGGCCGTGGCCGGCGTAGCCGCCGTGAGCGGCGAGGCGGGCAGCGGACTGTTCGCCGCCGATGCCGGCGGGTGATTCGGCAGGCTCGGCAGCACCACCACCTTGGTGCCCACCTTCACGCGCTGATAGAGGTCCTGAATGTCCTCGTTGGTCAGACGGATGCAGCCTGACGACACGAAGGTGCCGATCGTCGACGGCTGGTTGGTGCCGTGGATGCGATAGACCGTCTTGCCCAGGTAGAGCGCGCGCGCGCCGAGCGGATTGCTCTCGCCGCCCGCCATGAAGCGCGGCAGGTAGGGCTGGCGCTCGATCATCTCGCCCGGCGGGTACCAGTCGGGCCACTCCGCGAGCTTGGTGATCTTCTCGACACCTGACCACGTGAAGCCCTCGCGGCCCACGCCGATGCCGTAGCGCATCGCCTTGCCTTCGCCGAGCACGAGATAAAGGTAGGTGTTCGGCGTATCGACGATGATCGTGCCGGCCGGCTCCTTGGTCCAGTATTCGACGAGCTGACGGCGCAGGTGGGGCGGTAGCTCCTTGGGAGCGCCGATCTCGGGCTGGTCTTCCGGAGGCAGGGCCGCAATGACATTGCCCGAGGGCGCGGCCGGGATGGCTTCGTTGCCGGGCATCGCGCCCGGAACGGGCGCCGCGTTCTGCATCGGCGCGGCCACGGATCCGGTCGCGGCTTCCTCGATCTCCGCCGGCGGCCGCACGCCCTCCGGCATCATCGCGTTCGGATAGGCTGTTGCGGGAGGGGCCGGCTGCACGGCGGCTGTCGAGGCGCCCATGGCCGGTTGTGGGCGGCCGGGTGCGGTCAGCTCGACCGGCCCCGCAGGGGCGGGATAGCGGCTGTCGGCGCCTGGCCCGGGCAGCGCCTCCGGACCGGGAGCGGCCATCCGGCCCCCCGGGGGTGGCAGCGGCTCCGACTGGATCGGCGCGGCGTCGGCGACACCCGGCTCGTCGTCTTCGGCAACAACGGCCTGCGGGGTCTGATAGCGGCTACCCTGGGACTGGCCGGGCAGGGCAAATTGCGCGGCCGCCGGACCGGCGAGGCCGAGGATCAGAGCGATGGCAGTGGCAAGGCGCAAGGACATGATCCAATACTCACCCAGCAGATGATGGCGCAACTACCCCGGAGATGATTCTTCTCGCGGGAAGATAGGGCAGTATCAAGGCGCGAGGACGACAAACGCTTGATCCGGCCCATGATTTGTCGGGCGTGGCCGTTGGGCAATGCTACGTGGGCGGCCTTAAGCGGGCCTTAAGGTAAATCACGGAGCCGGATGGCCCCGACATGATCTGGGGAGGGACCCGTTTGCGCTTGGCGAAAACCGTCCGTCTGAGCCGCCTCTATCTGCCGGTGGTCTGTCTGTTCCTGATCGCCGCGGTGGTTGGCCGCGCAGCCGATCCGTTCTTGGTGCAGGCGTTTCGCCTCATCGTATTCGATTCCTATCAGCGGCTGGCGCCGCAGACCTACGATCCGCGGCTCCCGGTGCGGGTTGTCGACATCGATCAGGAGTCGCTGCGGCGGTACGGTCAATGGCCGTGGTCGCGCACGCTCATGCGTGATCTCGTGCTCCGCCTGACCGACAGCAAGGCTGCGGCGATCGTGTTCGACGTGCTGTTTTCCGAGGCGGATCGTACCTCGATGGAGCAACTCGCCAAATCGCTTTCCCCCGCGCAGGCTGCGCGTCTTGCGCAGGTGGCAGGGAGCGGCCCGAGCAACGATGAATTGTTCGCACAGGCTCTGAGCCAATCGCCATCGGTTCTGCCCACCATTCTGGTCAATCGTCCGGGCGCGGCTGCGGTCCCGCCGAAGGCAGGTTTCGCGATCGCGGGCGATGATCCCCGCCCGTTTCTTCCAGCCTTCCTGGGTGCTGACCGCAACCTGCCGCTGTTCGAGGAGGCGGCCAAGGGACTTGGTGCGTTCAACTGGCTTCCAAATCGCGACCAGATCGTGCGGCGCGCCCCGCTGTTCTTTCGAGTGGGCGAGGAGATCGTGCCGTCGCTCACGGCCGAGGCGCTGCGCGTCGCACAGGGAGCGTCCACTTACGTTCTCAAATCCTCCAACGCCAGTGGCGAGACTGCGTTCGGACAGAGCACCGGGCTCAATGAGGTCCGCATCGGTGACATCGACTTGCCGGTCGATGCCGACGGGGCAGTCACGCTGAAGTTCCGCAAAAGCCACCCAGCATCTTTCATCCCGGCCTGGAAGATGATTGCCGGCGAGGTTGCACCCCAAGAGGTCGAGGGCTGCATCGTGCTGATTGGCACCAGCGTTCCCGGCCTGCTCGATCTTCGTGCCACCCCGCTCGACGAGGTCCTGCCGGGGGCCGAGGTGCACGCCATGGCACTCGAGCATATCCTCGCCGGCCGTCGGCTCACGCGTCCGGATTATGCCATCGCCGTAGAAGAGGCAGCCATCATCGTTCTCGGGTTGCTGCTCGGATTGGTCATGCCGCGCCTGTCGCCGGGCATCGCTGCTGCTCTGGGCGCCGGCACCTTCGTTGCGCTCAATCTTGGCGGCTGGCTGGCCTATCGCTACGCCGACTTGCTGTTCGACCCTCTCTATCCTTCGATCGCGCTTCTGGTGCTGACCGCGAGCATCACCTTCTACGTCTATCGCGAGACCGAGGCGCAGCGCGGCGCGATCCGCAGCGCCTTCGGGCGTTATCTTGCTCCCGAAGTCGTCGACGAAATCGTGGCTGACCCGTCGCGGCTGGAACTTGGCGGGGAGGTGCGTGAGCTCACGCTGCTGTTCTGCGATGTGCGCGATTTTACTGCGATCTCGGAGGGGTTCAGCGCGCACGAACTGACGCAGTTCGTCAACGAACTGCTGACGCCGCTTAGCGAGATCATCCTCGAGGAGCGCGGCACCATCGACAAATACATGGGCGATGCGATCATGGCGTTCTGGAATGCCCCGCTTGCGCTGCCTGATCACGCGGGTCGCGCATGCCGTGCGGCGATCGCCATGCAGCGGCGCATGGATGAACTCAACGCGCTTTGGCAGGACACGGCGCGGGCGGCAGGACGCAGCTTTGCTCCCGTGCGCATCGGCATCGGCATCAACACGGGCGAGTGCTGTGTGGGCAACCTTGGCAGCGAGCAGCGCTTTGACTATTCGGCAATCGGCGATGAGGTCAACATCACCTCCCGGCTCGAGGGCTTGACGAAATTCTACGGCCTGCCGGTCATCGTCAGCGAGCGTACCGCGCGAGCAGCGTCCGAGGTCGAGGTGGTGGAGATCGACCGCATCCAGGTGAAGGGCCGTTCGCGGCCCACGACGATCTATGCTCTCGCCGGTCTTCTCGACTGCGAGGCCGAGACGCTCCGAAACCTGCGTGCCGTGCACGAGCAATTCCTGTGCGCTTACCGGGCCCGGAAGTGGGACGAGGCGCAGGTGCTGCTGTCCAAGGCCCGTGCGCACGGCTGTGAAGGGCTCGCGACCTACTATCGGGTGTTTGCAAAACGGATTGAGACGATGCGCGCGGTGGCATTGCCGCTCGACTGGGATGGCACGTATGCCATGACCGAGAAGTGAGCCGGCCTAGAACCGCATGACCAGCGACGACGCGACGATGTGATCGTTGAAGGTGCGCGTCGGATCGTTGGAGTTGCCGCGATAGTATTGATACTCGATCTTGAGTGCTGTCTGAACGCCGCGCCAATCGGTGAACAGGTTGGGCAGCCACAGCACGGCGCCGGGCCCGGCAATCAGGTCCTTGACCTTCTCGGTCGAGCCGGGGACCCGGTCGCCGCGGTAGTCGCGGGCGAACGCGGTCACAGTCGGTCCGAACACGACGCCATCGATGATCGGACGCACAAGCTCGCCGCGGACACCGTATTCGATGTAGGCGCCCGGTTGGATTTCGTTGAGCAGGAACGACGTGGCTGTGCCGCCGACGCCGCTCCAGCGTACCCACGGCATGACCACTGCCAGATTGCCGTCCTGGAACGCATCGGGAAACGACAACTTGGCGCGCGCATCGGCGTAGAAGCCGTGCGTGACGGGGAACATGTCACCGTAGTCGCGGTAGCCCGTGCGCAACTGCAAGGTCTGCAGAGCGCCGAACAAATCCTTCTCAATGGTCGCGACCGCCACCGCCTCGCTGTAGAACAGGCGATGCTTGAGCGCCGACGCGCCGCCGCCCAGTCCGATGTGGAGCGTGCTGGCCTGGAAGAAGTCGAGCACCGGGCCCGTTGTGGCGCCTGCGTAACCGTAGTCAAGGTCGCCCTCGTTCTGGTGTACGAGGCCCGTCGCCAGCGCATTGGTGCGCCATCGCAGGTCGCCAAGCGAGCGCTCGTCGCGCATCTGCAGCGAACCGAATCCCTGCAATTCGCCGCGCGGCGTGGTCAGGTTGCTGGGATTGTTGTTGGTGTAGCGGGGGTTGGATTCGAAGGCGCCGCCGATCTCGGCCACGAACAGCGTCACGTTCGGCTGCAGCTTGCGGCGCACGCGCGCAAGCCCGCGCTGCGCCTCGTCGTTGGCGGGATCGTTGGCTGCGACGCGCTCATACGCGGCGAGCGCCCATCGCAGCTTGCCCTGCTCCTCGGCGAGGCGGGCATATTCCAGGCTTGCGGCGCTGTCGGCGGGATTTTTGAGCACGCGCGCGTAAAGTCGCGCGAGGTCGTCACTTGCGGCTGGCGCGGCTGTCGCGCAAGCGACGACGATCATGGCAGCGACGAACGCTACGAAACGCATTCCCTGTATCCCGCTTGCCCGCACATTGTGATGGTGGAAAACGGGCATATCGGCCGCAGTCGGCCTGCACAATCAAGACCTTGGCCGGGGATGTCAATCGGACGGAACTGTGTTGGAGGTCACATCGCGCGCCGGAGCCCTCGTTTATTTCTCACCGTTGCGATGAGGGCACAGCAAATCGCCAGCCGCTGTATAAAATGGCTCGCAGTCATACGGTGGAGTTGAGGATGTCGATGCGCTTGATTGCGGCCGCGGTGGCGCTGGCCGCATCGTTCGCATGCGCAACTGCGCAGGCCGACAAGATCGGCGTCGCGTCCGTCGTCACCAACAGCGTGGAAGGGTCGAGTCCGCCGCGCAGCCTCGCCGTCGGCAACGACGTGTTCTCGCGCGAGCGTATCCGCACAGGCGCCGCGAGCGCAGCACAATTGCTCTTCCTCGATTCGACCAGCGTGAACGTGGGAGCACGTTCGGAGATCACGCTCGACCGCTTCGTCTACAATCCGAGCCGTGGTGCCGGCAATGTCGTGCTGTCCGCCAGCAAGGGCGCCTTCCGCTTCATCACCGGCTCGCAGAATCCCAGCAACTACTCGATCAAGACGCCCGTCGCGACGATCGGCGTGCGCGGCACCATCGTTGACGTCCGCACCGGGGTCGTCAGTGGCGTCAACACCACGATCGTGACTCTGGTCGAAGGGCGCGTCGTCGTCACGACCCTGACGGGGCAGGCGCTTGTGCTCGACCGGCCGGGCACGTCTTACATCATCAAGAGCAACGGCACGGTTCAGGGGCCGCTCGTGGGCAACGGTCAGGTCGCTTCGTTTCTGACCGATCCCAAGCTGTTCGAGCTGCCGGACAACCGCCTCGACATGCTGGACGTGCTGCGACCGCTTGCGCCTGCCGCTTCACCCTATGGCGGCTATCAGGGCTACGGCGGCGGCGGAAACGGCGGTGGCGGCGGGGGATGTCCGCCCAACTGTTTCTTCAATAACTGAAACGCGGGCGATCAGAGCCACCTCGGTGCGCCCCCGAGCCACGTCAGCCGATCACGCCGGCAGCTGCTCGATCTTGTCGACGCGATTGGGATAGAACGCCACGTAGCCGGCGATCTCCGCGACATCCGCCTTGGGCTGCTCGTAGCTCCAGATCGCATTCTCGGCGACCTTGCCGTCGGCCTTGATCGAATAGTAGGAGGCATCGCCTTTGTAAGGGCAGTGCGTGGCATGCGCCGTGCGCTCCAGCAGGCTCATGTCCACGTCCGAACGTGGCACGTACAGCACGACGGGATAGGTCGCCTCTTTCAGGCTGAGAGCCCGGGTCGAGTCGGCAACGACGCGGCCCGCGAAAGTCACGCGCACGCGCTGCGAATTCGGAGCAATGATGATGGGATGATCGGGGGTACCGGCCATGGACGGCCTCCATCGGGTGTGACGAAGGCAAACATAAAAGCGGTTAAGCCCGGCGGGCAACGGGCCGCACGCAAAGTTTACCGATCGGGTTCGAACATCAGGAGATGCGTGCCGTCCGGCAGCGGAGCCCAGAACGGCTTCACCCGCACTCCGATCGCCATGTCATCGAGCGGACAGTTCACGATGTTGGCCATCACGTTGACGCCTTCGTCGAGCGTCACCATCGCGATCAGGAACGGCTCGTGGCCGCGGAATGGTTCGCGCGCCCGCCGGGCCACGGTGAAGGTGAAGATCTTCCCTTTGCCGGAGACCTCGCGCCACTCGAGATCGCGCCGGCCGCTGCGCATGCCTGTCGGGCGCGGCGGGAACTGGTAGCTGCCGTCGCGGCGGTCGTACTGCAGCAACACCTTCTTCTCGCGCGTGGCTTCCCAGAACGGCCCGGCAAAGGTGCGCGGCTTGGGCGCTTCGCGGGGCACGTCGAGCGTATCGTTGAGTGCGGTCATGGCGGCCTCACCTCAGGCGTCGGGCGTCAGGATCATCACGGCGCTCGAGGTCCAGTTGCGACCGTAAGGAATGCCGCCGATGCCGGTGACGAGCGCATTCCGCGTGTCCTTGACCTGTCGCGGGCCGCCCTCGCCGAAAAGCTGGCGGACGGCTTCGACGAGATTGGTGCCGCCGCCGGCGAGCCCGCACTGACCGGCGGAAATCTGGCCGCCGCCCGTATTGAGCGGCAGGTCGCCGGTATGCGTGAAGTCGTGCGCCTTGACGAAGTCGCAGCCCTGACCCTGCTTGCAGAAGCCGAGCATCTCGAGCTGCATCATGATGGCGATGATGAAGTCGTCGTAGGGGTGGAACGAGGCGATTTGCGCGGGCGTCAGACCCGCCTGCGCAAAGGCGCGCCGCCCGGCCGCGAGATGGCCGGTCTCGGTCACGTCCACGATGTTCTCGCTCGCGCGATGATTGGTGCGCTCGGCATAGCCGATCGGCACAACGCATCTGGTGAAGCCGCGTTTTTCGGCGTTGCGCCGCCCCATGACCAGCAGGCCGCTGCCGCCGTCGCAGACCATCACGCTGTCGAGCAGACGGATCGGATCGGCGATCATGCGCGAGCCGAGGTAGTCGTCGACGGTGATCGGCCTGCGCAGCTTCTCGCAGGCGAGCTCGTTGAGCACGGCATGTCCGCGCTGTGCCACAGCCAGCTTGCCGAGCGCGGTGTAGTCGAGGCCGAACTGATGCTCGTAGCGCCGGCTCAGCAGGCCGAACGCGGCAGGAGGGCCGAGATAGCCGACGAACTGCGTCAGGTCCTGCGTCACGCGCCGGTTGTTTGCCGACGCCTGTGTGTCGGCGAACAGGCACAGCACGGTGGTGGCGAGGCCGGCATCGATCGCCATGCAGGCGCGCGCGAGCGCGCCTGCGGGCGAGCAGCCGCCGATGTCGACGGTCTGGCAGAAGTCGAGCTCGAGCGCGAGCTGATCCGCCGTGGCTTGCGACCAGAACGGATTGCCCGCGCCCGTCATCGACGAGGAGAGCACGAGACCGTCGATCTCGGCCTTCTCGACGCCGCTGCGATCGAGCAGCGACTCGAGAATTTCCGCGCCCAGCTCGAAGACGTCGCGATCGCTCTTCTCGACGATCTTCGTCTCGGCGTAAGCGACGACGGCGCAATCGTGCCAGGCCATGCGCGCGTCCTCGCCAGCTCAGGCCTTCTGGCCGTCGCCGGACGTGCCGGGCTTGGCGAGCGGTGCCGCGCGCTTCTCGACGAAGGCACGCACGCGCTCGAAGCCTTCCGTGGACTGTTCGCGCATGGCCCCGCCGACGAGGCCTTCCACGAACAGGCCGTCCTCGTGGCTGAGATCCATGATGCGCGGCAGGCAGTTCGTGATCGCCCAGTTCGACTGCGTCGCGTTTTCGGCGATGCGCTTGGCGAGCGACTTGGCGCGCTCCAGCGACTCGCCCGCAGGCACCACGTACTGCGCGAGATTGTTGCGCTCGCCCTCCTGCGCGGTCAGCACACGCCCGGTGAGCATCAGGTCGGACATGCGGGCATAGCCCAGCAGCCGCGAAATGCGCACGGAGCCGCCGCCGCCGACAAAGATGCCGCGCTGGCCCTCCGGCAGGGCAAAGAAAGTCGTCTCGTCGGCGACGCGGATATGGGCGGCCGAGGCGAGCTCGAGGCCGCCGCCGATGCAGGCGCCCTTGAGGGCCGCCACCCACGGGATCGGTCCGCGTGCAATGAGGTCGAATGGCCGGTTCCAACGGCCGCGCGGGCGGCGCTTTTTCGCGGTCGGATCCATCCAGGTCATCGCTTCCGCGAGGTCGAGGCCGGCCGAGAAATTCTCGCCATGCGCATAGATCACCCCGCAGCGCGCTTCTTCGCCGGCGCGGAAGACCGCGGCGCGCAGGAGCTTGATCATCTCGTCGTTGAGCGCGTTGCGCTTGCTCGCGCGGTCCAGCCCGACCAGTGCGACCTGCCCCTCGACTTCGTAAGTGACGCGTTCGTCTGCCATGCAATTCTCCAAATACTACCCTGCGCTACGGTGCGCCCCCGCTTGCCCGTTCCCGGCATGCTCGGTACAGATACGTACAGCAAAGTTATCTTGTATAACAGATCGAGGAGTTGGAAATGGCCTTGGCCAATCAGCGCGCGTCCCATGCGGGAATGGAAGGGGTAACGCACGGGGCGGCCGCCGTGGAACGGCTGATGCGGCCCCGCTCCGTGGCGGTTATCGGTATTTCCTCGAAACCGGGCACGGCCGGCCACACCGTCCTCGCCAACCTCACTATTAATAAGTATGCGGGCGACATTCATCTTGTGGGGCGCAGCGGGGGCACGATCGACGGCCGTCCGGTCCTGACCACCGTCGACGAACTGCCCGAAGGCGTGGATCTCGCGGTGTTCACGCTGCCGGCGGCGGGCGTGAAGGAGGCGCTGGAAGGCTGCGTACGCCGCAGGGTGCGCGCGGTGGTCGTGTTCGCGTCCGGCTTTGCCGAAGCCGGCAACCGCGCCGCGCAGGAGGAGATCGCCAAGATCGCCGGCGACGGCGGGATCGCCATGCTGGGCCCGAACTGCCTGGGCTACAGCAATTTCGTCGACGGCCTGCAGATCGGCTTTGCCAGCGCGACGCCGGTGGCAAAGCTCGCCAACGTCAAGGATCCCGCGCTCGCCATCATCTCGCAGAGCGGCGGCTTCATGGCGCACCTGCGCCAGGCATTCGAAGGCCGCAACCTGCCGACGTCCTACACCATCTCGCCCGGCAACGAGGGTGGGCTCGATCTCGTCGATTTCATCGAGTACCTGACCCAGGATCAGGCGACCAAGGCCATCGTGCTCTATGCCGAGCATGTCCGGCGGCCGATCGAATTCCTCGCGGCGGCAAAGGCCGCGCGTGCCGCCGGCAAGCCCGTCATCCTGATGCACCCCGGCCGCGGCGCACGCGCCCAGGAGGCCGCCGCCTCTCATACGGGCGCGCTCGCGGGCAACTACGAGGTCATGCGCACGCAGGTGACGCACGCGGGCATCGCACTCGTGGAAACGCTGGATGAACTTGCGGATACCGCGGAAATCCTCGCGCGCTATCCCGAGCCGCCGACCAAAGGGCCGGGCATCCTCACGTTCTCGGGTGCGTTCTGCGCGATCGCGCACGACTTCTGCGAATCGATCGGCTTCGACGTGCCGCCGCTGTCGCCCCAGTCCGAGGAGGCGCTCAAGAAGCGGCTGCCGGCATTTGTGCAGCCGCACAATCCGCTCGACCTCACGACCCAGCCGATCTGGGAGCCGGATCTCGTCGGCTACGGCGCCAAGGTCCTGCTCGATGATCCCGCGCTCGGCAGCCTCGTGATCTCCATCACGGTCGGCGGACCCGAGCAGTCGGTGAAGTACATGAAGGGCGTGGTCGAAGCGCTCAAGGGCAGCAAGAAGCCGGCGGTGTTCTCGATCCTCGGCGATACGTCGCCGCTGGCGCCCGAATTCCTCGCTCTGGCCAAGGAGCACCAGGTCATCCTGTCGCGTTCGTCGGAGCGCACTTTGCGCGCGATGGCGCAGGCGACCGCGCATGGCCGCGCCGTCGAGGCCGCGCGCACGTCCACCCCGGCGACCCCGTTCTCCGGCATGCCGAAGCTGGGCACCGGCACCCAGCCCGAATGGCTCGGCAAGCAGGTGCTGGCTGCCGCCGGCATCAAGATCCCCGAGGGCGCACTCGCGAAGTCGGTGGACGAGGCCTGCACGGTCGCGGCACGCATCGGCTATCCGGTCGCGCTCAAGGCGCAGGCCGCCACCCTGGCGCACAAGACCGAGGCCGGCGGCGTGCTGCTCAACATCGCGGACGAGGCCGCGCTGCGTACGGCGTGGCAGAAGCTGCATGACAACGTCACCCGCCATCAGCCCGGCGTGAAGCTCGACGGCGCCCTGGTCGAGAAGATGTCGGCGCGCGGGCTCGAGCTCGTGGTCGGCGCCAAGCGCGATCCGCACTGGGGCCCCGTCGTGCTGGTCGGGCTGGGCGGCATTCTCGTCGAGGCGCTCGGCGACGTCCGCCTGCTGCCTCCCGATCTTGGCGAGGCCGCGATCATCGACGAACTCTACAAGCTCAAGGCGGCGAAGCTGCTCGACGGCTTCCGCGGCATGCCTGCGGTCGACGTCAAGGCCGTGGCGGGGGTCGTGGCGGCGGTGGGACGCCTGATGCGGACCAATCCCGACATCGCTGAAATCGACGTGAACCCGTTGGTCGCCCATGCGAAGGGGCAGGGTGTGACGGCGCTGGACGCGCTGATCGTCACTCGGTAGCGGCCTCGAGCCAAAACGGAAACGGCGGCCGCTTGCGGCCGCCGTTTGCTTTACGGCTCAGGCTGCGGCGTTGCGTCAGCCCGGATCGGTCCCGGTCAAAACGCTGCGTGTCTCCGCGTCCGGCCCGATATCCTCCGCGCCCTGGATCGCGAGCATTTCGCTCAACCGTGTGCGGGCACGGTTGACGCGGCTCTTGATCGTCCCGACGGCGCAGCCGCAGATCTTGGCGGCCTCCTCATAGGAGAAGCCCGACGCTCCGATCAGGATCAGCGCCTCGCGCTGGTCCGGTGGAAGGTGTTGCAGCGCGCGGCGAAACTCGGCGAACTCGATCTGCCCCGGCTGCTCCGGCACCGATTTCAGATTCTCGGCATACTTGCCGTTGGCGTCCTCCACCTCGCGGCGCCGCTTGCGGTACTCCGACCGAAACTGGTTGCGCAGGATGGTGAACAGCCACGCCGGCATATTCGTCCCGGGCTCGAATGACTCGATGTTGCTGAGCGCGCGCAGGAGCGCCTCCTGCACCAAGTCGTCGGCCCGATCCACATTGCCGCACAACGAGATCGCGAACGCGCGCAGGCTGGGGACTGCGGCCAGCATCGCTTCGCGCATTTGGGGGTCGAGACTCATTCATTCGCCCTTATTGTCGGACTTCTTCTCAAGCTGGCCGAGCAGGCTCACGAACCGGTCCGGCACCCCCTCGCTGACGATGTCGTTGTAGAGCGTGCGAAGCTGCAGCCCGATCTTGGCTTGGATCTCGCGCCCGAGCGTGGCGTCGGCTGCGGGATCGACGGTGTCGTCCGTCGATTCGACTTTTCCAGTTGCAACGCGTTGATGTAGCGGCACTTCCGGCGGCCTCGTTTTTCGGGTTGTCATGCGTTCTCCCCCCGTTTCGTGAGGTCTTTCTGCCTCTTGCGTGGTATGCAGCACCAGCCTTCGCGATAATTCATTCCAAATCAATCGGTTCCCCCGAAGGGAACTTTTTTTCCGGCGCCGCATTAACTGCGGTAACCTTTGATCTCTGGTTTGGGGAGGGCCACCGATGTCTGCATCCCATGATGTCGCTCAATATCTTCCGTACCTGCGCCGCTACGCACGTGCGCTGAGCGGAAGTCAAACCGCCGGCGACGCATATGTGGCCGCCTCGCTCGAGGCGCTCATCAAGGACCCGAGTGTCCTGGAGGGCGCGAGCAAACCTCGGGTTGCATTGTTCCGGCTGTTCTCCAAAATCTGGAATTCGGTCAGCCTGAACAACGCCACCGAGACGGTCGATGCCCGGCTTCCTGCGGAGCGGCGGCTCGGCCACATTCACCCGTTGCCGCGTCAGGCCTTCCTGCTGGTTGCGGTCGAAGGCTTCTCGGAGGGTGACGCCGCCGAGGTGCTCGACGTCGACGTGCCGAACCTGCGCCACCTGATCGAGGAGTCAGGGCGCGAACTGGCTGCCGAGATTGCCACCGATATCCTGATCATCGAGGACGAGGCGCTGATCGCCGCGGATCTCGAAGCGCTGGTGAAGAGCCTTGGGCATAAGGTCATCGGCACCGCGCACACCCGCAGCGAGGCGGTCACCATCGCGAAGGTGAAGCAGCCAGGCCTCATCCTTGCCGACATTCAGCTTGCGGACGGCAGTTCGGGACTTGATGCCGTCAACGACCTGCTGCGCACGTTCGAGGTCCCGGTCATCTTCATCACCGCATATCCGGAGCGGTTCCTGACCGGTGAACGGCCGGAGCCGTCGTTCCTGATCGCCAAGCCTTACCAGCCGGCGTCCGTGTCGGCGATCATCAGCCAGGCGCTGTTCTTCGACCGCAAGGCGCGGCGGCGCGAGCAGCGCGCCAGCGCCTGAACTACGGAATACTTTACCATCGGCTGCCCGCGGGCGGAGGCAAAGCCTCCGCCCGATTTTTCTTGCAGCGCCTTATGCGTGATAACGCCGCCTCGTTCGCAAAAAAAAGCGCGGCCTGTTCTGGCCGCGCTTTAAATCGGCCGGCCGCACACGGGGGGGGGAGGGGTGACGGCCGGTCGGAGCATCAATCCGCACATCGCCTATTGGTTCCGACCCCACGCGAATTTTTTCAAAAAAAATTTGGGGCGCCGGGGCGGTAGCATCGTGCGCAATCTCCGCCCGTGGAACTTCGCCTGATTGCTGACGTTTGAGGACAACGGAGAGGGTACTCATTCGCACATGGAAAACGGGGGCTTTCCGCGGCGTGGATAACGTACGATGGTTCAGCTCGCATCGTGGTTCGCGGGTACGGCGGCTCTCCTGTTCGCCTGGCAGGCCTATGTCACACCTGATCCCGCTGGTGGTGGTCGTGACACATATTCTTTCGATATTGGCTCCGCGCGCCGCGTCGTTGCGGCCGACACCGGCATGGACGGGCTCCGCCAACGGTCTGTCGTACCCGTCACGATCGTCGATCGATCCGGCAAGGGCGATCGGCTGAGGCCATCGCAGGCCGCCAGCCCGGCGACCCGCGCAATCGCGTCCGTGGAATTCGCACCGGCAGGGGTCGTTCTGATGCGTGACGGCGAGGGGGCCTTGTTGTTCGACCGAAATCCCACCGAACGCCGTACACTCGTGGCGAAGGATGTGCTGCTTCCCCAACTCACGATCTTGGATGCGACACCTCGCGCACGGCCGGCGCCGCCTGCACCGAGCCGAACGCCGGTTCTGACGGGAGGCGGACAGCCCGGAGCCAAACGACCTGCCGGTTGCGACCCAGCTTTCAGCCCGATCACGGCCCCGCAACTCGGTCATCTTTTCGGACGGTGCGTGACCGACGTGCCGGGGACGACGCGGCTGGCCATGGTGCAATAGGCAGCACCCGCCACGTGCCTCGTTGGTCGCCGGATATCATCCGCCGGAGCGGTGGACGACCTGCAGGCTGAGCGCGCTCGACCTGCCTGGCCTGGATGTCGGCTTCTCGTCGAGGGGCCGGTAATCCGCAAAGTAGTTGAAAGCTGTGTCGGCGATCGGCATGAGCCAGAAATCAAGCTCCCGCAATCGGCCGACGAAGTCGCCTGCGGCGTCCAGCACCTTGCTGACACGGAAGGTGTCGAGCAGCGCCATCGCCGCTTCCGCAGCCCGAGCGGCATCCCGCCGCTGCGTTGCCTCGAGCAGCGCGATGAAGAAGAACTCCTCCTTGGTGGACTGCTTGGCCGCGGCGCGCGGAGAGAGCGTCGGCTGACCCTTTGCGAAATAGATCTCCAGCATCAGCGCCGTCAGGTCGGCCAGAATGCGCTCGAACGCATCCGGCGGCACGCGCGCCCGGAGGTGTTTGGCCAGGATCTTGCCGGCGTCCCCTTCGCGCTGCGTCAGGCTCCGGCGGAACAGCCTGAAAGCCCGCAGCACGAACCGCTCGGCTTCGCCGCTGAACGCCGCCACGACCGCCTCGGCGCGGACGCGTTCGGATCGATGCTGGGATGCGCGCGCGGCCATCGGCATTCACGACCTTCTGGAGCCACGCTGGCAGTAACGAGTTCCGCACGGGCAGGTTCCGGCCGGCACGTTCGGTAGCGCGCTCCGCGAGCTGCCTTGGCTCTTCACGTCTGCGCGATCAAACCCGTGCGTCCCGATTTCGCACGGTCGGACGGAACCAATGCGAACGTGCCGTGTTGGATGGTTGCATCGATGCGAAGATGGTTGATGTGCCCGGGGACGACTACCCCCCAGCCCCCCCGTAAACGGTTGTTCCTGGGCACATCCCATTTCGCGTCGAGCATCCCGACATCAACGAGTGATCGACGCGGTCCCGCGCAAGCGAGGCCGCTTCGATCACGCGTGCGCCGCGTCCGCATCACGTTTGATTCAATTCCTCCAGAGAGCGGCATGGCTGCTGATCGCGCGCTTGTGCATGCGGGCGCGTGAAACTTTCCCCCGCCAACGCGCTTACCAAGCGGGGCGCAAGTTTGGCTCTCCAGGAGGATACGATGCGTGCCGTTGTCGTGCGTGCGCTGCTTGCTGGCGTTGTCGTGTCGTCGGGCTCGGCTCTTTGGAACGAGACTGCACGGGCAGAGCCACTCGCTCTCTTTGCGCCTGCCAGCCAACCGGCCGTGTTGTTCGATCGTAGCCTGCGTGAACAAGACGCCATGATCGAGCCGGAGGAGCGGAGCGAGCTTCCCGCGCAGCTGCGGCGACAGATCGTTAACTACCCCACGCGCGAGCCTGTCGGCACGATCATCGTCGATACCCCGAACACCTACATCTACTATGTTCTCGGAAACGGTCGCGCCATCCGCTATGGCGTCGGTGTCGGTCGTGACGGCTTCCGGTGGTCGGGTGTCGAGCGCGTCTCTCGCATGGCCGAATGGCCCGACTGGGTTCCGCCGCCGGAGATGATTTCGCGGCAGCCATATCTGCCGCGCTTCATGGCCGGGGGCGAGTCCAATCCGCTCGGTGCCCGTGCGCTCTATCTCGGGAACACGGCGTACCGCATTCATGGCACCAACGCCCCCTCCACCATCGGTCGTCGGGTGTCGAGCGGCTGCATCCGCATGCTCAATGAGGACGTCATCGATCTCTACAAGCGGGTGAACGTTGGAACGAAGGTCGTCGTTCTGCCGGACACCGCGCGGGCCAACGCGGCGGTTCGGCCGACGGCCGCCGTCATCCGCGCGCGCGCCGAGAGCGACCTGCGTTCCGACCTGCGTTCGCAGTGATGTCGGGACAGAGCGGCGCCGCTGGTCGCGGCCTCAGCCGCCGGCCGCCGCCTGGTACGTCCGGGGGAGCGCCCCTGTGGTGGCGCTGAGGGCCTGCCGCAGAGCTTGGCCTTCGACCGGCTTTTTGACCACGGGAACGCTCGAAAACTTTCGGTCGATGCTCTCGACCCCATAGCCGGTCACGAACACGAACGGGACTTGGCGCGTCGCGAGTTCGTCCGCGAGCGGATACACCAGCGTTCCCGCCAGGTTGACGTCGAGCACGGCAGCGGCAATTGCGTTGCCGGACGCCGCGCTGATCGCTTCCGCGACATCGCCATATGGCCCGAGCACGTCGTAGCCGAGCTCCGTGAGAAGATCGCGCATGGCCATGCCGACCAGGACCTCGTCCTCGACCAGGAGGATCTGGTTGGAACTGCGGGCCTGACCCGCCCCTGACTTCGCGTTTCCGTTCTGCTTGTCCTTGCCGGGCTCGGATTTCTCGATGCGCGGCACGGAGAGCCGGCAGTGGAGGCCTTCTGCGCGCCAGTCGAACATGGCCTTCCCGCCGAGCTGACCCTCGACGCTGGCGGTGACGACCTTGACGCCGAATCCGAACGACTTCGGCGTTGCGACCGAGGGACCTCCGGATTCCATCCACTGCAGCTCGATACGGCCCGGCTGCAGATCCCAGACGAGATGCAGCTTGCCAGCCGGCATCGACAGCGCGCCGTGCTTGGCGGCGTTGGTGGCCAGCTCGTGCAGTGCGAGCGCCAGAATCTGGGCGGTGGCCGGATCGAGCGAGATCCTGGGCCCGGCCGCGGTCACCTTCTCGGGCTCTCCTTCGCGATAGGGCGCAAGCTCCTCGTCGACCAGTTGACCCAGGTCGGCGCCCAGCCAGCGCGAGTCGGCAAGCAGGCTGTGGACCTGCGCCAGCGCTTTGATGCGCCCCTCGATGAGTGCGACGTAGGCTTCCTTGGTCTCGGCACGCGTGAGCCGAATGATGGCCTGGACGACTGCAAGGGTATTGCGCGCCCGATGGTCCACCTCGCGCGCGAGCAGCGCCTGACGTTCCTCGGCTTGCTTGCGTTCGGTGATGTCGACGGTCACGCCGCTGACGCGAACGACGCGGCCGTCGCCGTCAAGCGTCGGAGCCGCCGTGCCGTAGCACCAGCGCGTCTCACCGTCCGGCCGGAACACGCGGAACTCGGTCTGGAACGCCTGCGCCCCGCCGCTCGTGAACTCGGTGACCATCTGCTGCAGCCGGGCGAGATCCTGCGGATGCACGAGCTTGCCGACGCTGTCGAGCGAAACCTCGAACGTCGCCGGATCGACGCCGAAGATACGGCACTGCCCCTCGTCCCACATCCAGTCGCCGTTGACGAGGTCCCAGTCCCACGAACCCATTTGTCCGGCAACGAGCGCGAGGTTGCGCCGCTGCTCGCTCTGGCGCAGCTCGCGAGCGGATTCCTGCAGTTCCGCCGTCCGCTCGGCCACGCGCAGCTCCAGCTCCGCGTTCAGTTGCTCGAGTTGGCGAGTCTTGCGATAGAGCTCCGCGAAGACCCTGACCTTGGCGCGCAATACTTCGGAAATGACCGGAACCGGCACGTAATCGACCGCGCCGAGTTCATAGCCGCGCAGCCGGTCGACATCGGTCAGGTTGATGGCCGAAACGAAAATGATCGCCGTTCGCTGGAACCGCGGATGCTCGCGGATCATGGCGGCAAGCTCGAACCCGTCCAGCTCCGGCATGCAAACGTCGACGAGAATGACCGCAATGTCTGTCTTGAGCAGGTGCTCGAGCGCTTCACGCGCCGAAGTGGCCGAGATCAGGTTCTCCCCCAAGTCGCGCAGGATGACCTCGTAGGCGAGCAGCTTGTTGGGCTGATCGTCCACCAGGAGGATATTGACCTTCTCGTCCGGAGCCATCGATCGATTCCCTAGCCGACTGCTGCAGTCGCTCCGAGGCGATACGGCCGTTCAGGGAGCAGCCGTATCCCCCGGTTCGATGCACAGGCCGATCGCACGGTTGGCAAAAGTGGTCGGCGGCTTTGCCGCAACCGTGCACCGACTGTCTTCTTGGCGCGCATGGCGCTCGGCGAGCCGATACCACTTCGCCGGGCGATGCGCTCATTCATTCATACGCCGCCAGCTCCCTTCGTCCGATCCTCGCTTCCGATCTGTGGTTCCAAGAGGCCGGGCGAGGGGCGCTAGCGGTGAAGCCACATGCGCAGCGCGGACAACAGCTGCTCGGTGTTGACGGGTTTCGCGAGGTAGTCCGATGCGCCCGCTTCCAGGCACTTCTCGCGATCGCCTTTCATCGCCTTGGCGGTCAGGGCGATGATCGGCAGCCGGCGATACGCCGGATTCTTGCGAATGAGATCGATGGTCTGATAGCCGTCCATCTGCGGCATCATGATATCCATCAGCACGAGCGCGACGCCGGGTGTCGACTCGATGATCTTGATGGCTTCCTCGCCGGTCATCGCAGTCAAGACCTTCATGCCGCGCCGCTCCAGGACGCTGGACAGCGCGAAGATATTGCGCGCATCGTCGTCCACCAGCAAGACCGTGCGGCCGATCAGGTCCTCGTCGGAACTGGTGAGGCGCTCGAGCATCTTCTGCTTGGCGGCCGGAAGGTTGGTGACGACGCGGTGCAGGAACAGCGAGGTCTCGTCGAGCAGCCGCTCGGGCGATTCCACGCCCTTCACCACGATGCTGCGCGCCATGGTGTGCAACTGGGCATCCTCCTCGGCAGACAGCTCGCGCCCCGTGAAGACGACCACGGGCACGTCGGACACGGAGCTGTCGTCGCGCAGTCGCTCGAGGACGTCGAAGCCGCTCATGTCCGGCAGGCGCAGATCAAGCACCACGCAGTCGCAGGGCTCGCGGCGCAGGATGTCCAGCGCCTCGGCGCCGGTGCCGGCCGCGACGATGTCGACGTCGTCATGTCCAAGCAACTCGGTGATGCTCATGCGTTCGGCCGGATTGTCCTCGACGACCAGCAGACGCTTCCGACGGGGCTTGGTGTACTCCTTGATCCTCGCCAGCGCTTCGGAAAGACCCTCCGTGCTGGCCGGCTTGGTCACGAATGAGAACGCGCCGCTGGCGAGACCGTGCTGACGGTTCTCGTCGAGCGTGATGATCTGCACCGGCAAATGTCGCGTGAGCGGGTTCTGCTTGAGCTGGCTGAGGACCGTCCAGCCGAGCATGTCGGGCAGGAACACGTCGAGCGAGATCGCGGTCGGCTGGAACTGCTTGGCGAGGTCGAGCGCGTCGGCGCCGCGCGTGGCCACCAGCACCTTGAAGCCGTGGTCGCGCGCGAGATCGACGACGATCCGCGCATAGTGCGGGTCGTCCTCGACGACGAGCAGAATGGAATCGCCGGGTTCGATGTCCAGGCGATCGTCCGGAATTTGCTCGATCGGCCGCTCTACCACGTTGGCGACCGGCATTGCCGCCGGCGGTTGCGCGCCGCCGTACGCGGGAGGCCGCACGGATGTCGTCGGCCCGACGTAGCTGAGCGGCAGGTAGAGCGTGAACGTGCTGCCCACCTGCGGCGTGCTGCGCAGATGGATTTCGCCGCCGAGCAGGCTGGCGAGTTCGCGGCTGATCGCGAGCCCGAGGCCCGTGCCGCCGTACTTGCGGCTGGTGCTGGCGTCGGCCTGCTGGAAGGCCTCGAAGATCATGCGCTGCTTCTCTGGAGGAATGCCGATGCCGGTGTCCGAGACCTCGAACGCTACCACGCCGGGAGCCTGGTTGAGCATGGCATGGTCCGGCGACCAGCCGCCGAGCGCGGTCGAGACGCTCAGGCGCACGCCACCCTGCTCGGTGAACTTGAAGGCATTGGACAACAGGTTCTTGAGGACCTGCTGCAGGCGCTTGGAGTCGGTGACGATGCTGCGGCCGAGATGCGGGTCGATCTGCACCTCGAAGGAGAGCTGACGGTTGTCGGCTTCGTGACGGAACGGGCGAGCCACCGTTTCCAGCAGGTTCGCGAACAGGATCTCCTCGGTTTCGACCGTCACCGTGCCGGACTCGATCTTGGACAGGTCGAGGATGTCGCTGATCAGGTTGAGCAGGTCGGTTCCGGCGCCGTGGATGGTGCGCGCGAACTCGACCTGTTTGTCGGTCAGGTTCCCGCCCGGGTTCTCCGCGAGCTGCTGGCCGAGGATCAGGATGCTGTTGAGCGGCGTGCGCAGCTCGTGCGACATGTTGGCGAGGAAGTCCGACTTGTACTTGGAGGTCAGCGCCAGTTCGGCGGCTTTCTCCTCGAGCTCCTTGCGAGCCTGCTCGATCTCCTGGTTCTTGCGCTCGACTTCCACGTTGCGTTCGGCAAGCTGCTGCGCCTTCTGCCCGAGCTGGTCGTTGGTCTGCTGCAGTTCCGCCTGCTGCGTCTGCAACTCGGCGGCGAGCTGCTGCGACTGCTTGAGCAGGGCTTCGGTCTGCATCGTGGCTTCGATGCTGTTGAGCACGATGCCGGTATTGTCGGTGAGCTGCTCCAGGAACGTCATCTGCAGCGCGGTGAAGGCATTGATCGAGGCGAGCTCGATCACCGCCTTGACCTGGTTCTCGAACAGAACCGGGATCACCACCACGTTGCGCGGCGCAACCTTGAACAGGGCAGACCCGATCGGCGTCGCGCCCGGCAGGTCGGAGACGATCATGCGGCGGCGATCGCAGGCGCATTGCCCGATCAGTCCTTCGCCCCACCGGATCGTGGCCGGGTGGCCGGCATCGCCGTCGTCGGCGTAGGAGGAGAGCAGCCGCAGCGAGGGCGGGTCTTCGTTGACCACCTGGTAGATCACGCCCACCTGCGCGTCGACCAGCGGCGTAAGGTCGCTCAGCAGCAGACGTCCGACGGTGGCCAGGTCGCGTTGGCCTTGCAGCATGTTGGTGAACTTGGCGAGATTGGTCTTGAGCCAGTCCTGCTCGGTGTCGCGCTCCGTCGTGAGACGGAGGTTGTCGATCATCGTGTTGATGTTGTCCTTGAGCTCGGCCACCTCGCCGCGCGCCTCGACCTGAATCGAGCGCGTCAAGTCGCCCTTGGTCACGGCGGTGGCGACCTCGGCGATGGCGCGCACCTGCGTCGTCAGGTTCGCCGCCAGAAGGTTCACGTTGCCGGTGAGGTCCTTCCAGGTGCCGGCGGCGCCCGGCACGTTGGCCTGGCCGCCGAGACGGCCTTCGACGCCGACCTCACGCGCGACCGTCGTCACCTGCTCGGCGAAGATCGCGAGCGTGTCGGTCATGTTGTTGATGGTTTCGGCAAGCGCGGCGACCTCGCCCTTCGACTTCACGGTCAGGTTCTGCTTGAGGTCGCCGTTGGCGACCGCCGTCACGACCTTGACGATGCCGCGCACCTGCTCGGTCAGGTTGGCGGCCATCACGTTGACCGTGTCGGTGAGGTCCTTCCAGGTGCCGGCGACGCCCGGCACCTCGGCCTGGCCGCCGAGTTTGCCCTCGGTGCCGACCTCGCGCGCCACGCGCGTCACTTCCGAGGCGAAGGCGTTGAGCTGGTCCACCATGGTGTTGATGGTGTTCTTGAGCTCGAGGATTTCGCCCTTCACGTCCACCGTGATCTTGCGCGACAGGTCGCCGCGCGCCACCGCCGTCGTCACCTCGGCGATGTTGCGGACCTGCGCCGTCAGGTTGCCGGCCATCGAGTTGACCGAGTCGGTGAGATCCTTCCAAGTGCCGGCGACACCCGGCACCACCGCCTGGCCGCCGAGGCGGCCGTCGGTGCCGACCTCGCGCGCAACGCGGGTCACCTCAGCCGCGAACGAGCGCAGCTGCTCGACCATGGTATTGAGCGTGTCCTTGAGCAGCAGCATCTCGCCGCGCACGTCGACCGTGATCTTCTTCGACAGGTCGCCGCCGGCGATCGCGGTGGCGACTTCGGCGATGTTGCGGACCTGCGCCGTCAGGTTCGACGCCATGAAGTTGACGTTGTCGGTGAGGTCCTTCCAGGTGCCGGCGACGCCCGACACCTGCGCCTGGCCCCCGAGCTTGCCTTCGGTGCCGACCTCGCGCGCGACGCGCGTCACCTCGGCGGCGAAGGCGTTGAGCTGGTCCACCATGGTGTTGATGGTGTTCTTGAGCTCGAGGATTTCGCCCTTCACGTCCACGGTGATCTTGCGCGACAGGTCGCCGCGCGCCACGGCGGTCGTCACTTCTGCGATGTTACGGACCTGCGTGGTCAGGTTCGCGGCAAGCAGGTTCACGTTGTCGGTGAGGTCCTTCCAGGTGCCGGCGACGCCCGGCACGTTGGCCTGGCCGCCGAGCCGGCCTTCGGTGCCGACCTCGCGCGCGACGCGCGTCACTTCGCCCGCGAAGCGGTTGAGCTGGTCGACCATGGTGTTGAGCGTTTCCTTCAACTGAAGGATCTCGCCGCGCACGTCGACGGTGATCTTGCGCGACAGGTCGCCGTTGGCGATGGCGGTCGCCACTTCCGCGATGTTGCGCACCTGCGCGGTCAGGTTGCCGGCCATCGAGTTGACCGAGTCGGTCAGGTCCTTCCAAGTGCCGGCGACGCCCGGCACCTCGGCCTGGCCGCCCAGCTTGCCCTCGGTGCCGACCTCGCGCGCCACGCGCGTGACTTCCGAGGCGAAGGCGTTGAGCTGGTCGACCATCGTGTTGATGGTCTCCTTGAGCTGCAGGATCTCGCCCGACACGTTCACGGTGATCTTCTTGGACAGGTCGCCCTGCGCCACCGCGGTCGCCACCTCGGCGATGTTGCGCACCTGCCCGGTCAGGTTCGAGGCCATCGAATTGACCGAGTCGGTCAAGTCCTTCCAGGTGCCGGCGACGCCGCGCACGTTGGCCTGGCCGCCGAGCCGTCCTTCGGTGCCGACCTCGCGCGCGACGCGCGTGACCTCCGAGGCGAAGGCGTTGAGCTGGTCGACCATCGTGTTGATGGTGTCCTTGAGCTCGAGAATTTCGCCCTTCACGTCGACGGTGATCTTCTTCGACAGGTCGCCGCTGGCGATGGCGGTGGAGACGTCGGCGATGTTGCGGACCTGCGCGGTCAGGTTCGAGGCCATCGAGTTGACCGAGTCGGTCAAGTCCTTCCAGGTGCCGGCGACGCCGCGCACGTTGGCCTGGCCGCCGAGCCGTCCTTCCGTGCCGACCTCGCGCGCAACGCGCGTCACCTCGCCGGCGAAGGCATTGAGCTGGTCGACCATCGTGTTGATGGTCTCCTTGAGCTGCAGGATCTCGCCCGACACGTTCACGGTGATCTTCTTGGACAGGTCGCCGTTGGCGATGGCGGTGGCGACATCGGCGATGTTGCGCACCTGCGCCGTCAGGTTCGACGCCATGAAGTTCACGCTGTCGGTGAGGTCCTTCCAGGTGCCCGCGACGCCGGGCACCATGGCCTGGCCGCCGAGATTGCCTTCGGTGCCGACCTCGCGCGCGACACGCGTCACCTCCGAGGCAAAGGCATTGAGCTGGTCCACCATGGTGTTGATGGTGTCCTTGAGCTCCAGGATCTCGCCGCGCACGTCGACGGTGATCTTGCGCGACAGGTCGCCGCGCGCCACGGCGGTGGTCACCTGCGCGATGTTGCGCACCTGGTCGGTGAGGTTGCCGCACATGGCGTTCACGCTGTCGGTGAGGTCCTTCCAGGTGCCGGCCACGCCCGGCACGATCGCCTGGCCGCCGAGCTTGCCGTCGGTGCCGACCTCGCGCGCCACGCGCGTCACTTCCGAGGCGAACGAACGCAGCTGGTCCACCATCGTATTGATGGCTTCCTTGAGCTGCAGGATCTCGCCGCGCACGTCGACGGTGATCTTCTTCGACAGGTCGCCGTTCGCGACCGCGATGGTCACTTCGGCGATGTTGCGGACCTGCGCCGTGAGGTTGGACGCCATCGAGTTCACGCTCTCGGTGAGGTCCTTCCACACGCCGGTGACTTCCTGCACCTGCGCCTGTCCGCCGAGCTTGCCTTCGGTGCCGACCTCGCGCGCGACGCGCGTCACCTCGGAGGTGAACACGCTGAGCTGTTTGATCATCGTGTTCACGATGGTCGCTGCGCGCAAGAACTCGCCCTTGAGCGGTCGTCCGTCGACGTCGAGGCTGACCGTCTGGAGGAGGTCGCCCTGAGCCACCGCCGAGATCGCGCGCGTGACCTCCGTGGTCGGCCACACGAGGTCGTCGATCAGCGTGTTGACTGAGGTCTCCATCTCCCCCCAGGCGCCGTGCGTGAGACCGAACTTGACGCGCTGGCGCGTCTTGCCCTCGCGCCCGACCACCTGTCCGATATGCTCGAGCTGCTGCGCCATGCGTTGGTTGGCAGAGACGATATCGTTGAAGGCGTCGGCGATCTTGCCGGCGAGGCCGACGTGATCGCCACGCATGCGGACCGAGAAGTCGCCGGTCTTCATCGCCTGCAAGGCGTGCAGCAGCTCCAGCATCTCGGGGGCAGAATCGCCGTTGAGCGAGGATGTCTGCATCGCGGCTGCGACCGGCATTTCACTGCGCGCGCGGCCGGAGGCCTCGGTTCTACCCTTCATTGGATGTGTCCTTCGAGAACGACGCCGTGCAGGCGCTCGAGCCCTCCGCGATCCGCGAACGCCCGAGGTCGCGCGTCAGAGGCGGATCGGCCGCGGCCGTTGTGGCCCTCGCTTGCCGGTCCCCGGTTCTGGCCTGCGGTCCGATTCAATGACTTGGGACGAACAATTGCATGGCCGGGCCGCGACCATTTGCTGGCCACAACTAGGCAGGTCGCCGGCCCGTACACGGTGGTTCCTTCCCCCCTGGCGCAATAAACCGCGATACCAAACGCCGGCTCCGATCCTTGGTTCCATCCAGATGGAAAATTTTAGGGTTTTTTGCCCGCCAACCAGGCTCGCGCTGACCTTTGACGGCACCGTCTCACCGGCGGATGGTATCCACGATCCGCATGGTCAGCGGGTCGACCAGCACGACCTGGTCTTCCAGCATCGTGTATTTCAGGTTCTTGGCGTCGGGGGCCTCGGCCATGGCGTTGTCGGGCAAGGGATATAGCTCGATCGAGGGGGGAACGAGTTCGCCCACCACGGGACGGAACGTCAGGGAGGGGGTGACGCTGGTGCCTTTTTGCTGGATTGCCGCGCGAATGGCGGATTTCTGCTCCGGCGTGAGCGAAACTTGAGCCTGCGCATTGCTCATGGCCGGAGGGGTGGTCGTGCCTGCCGGCGGCGAGGGGCTCTGCGCATGCGCGAGAATGGGCGCGGCCGCCAGGGCCAGCGCGAGCGCGACGGAACGGACCTCTCTCTCCATGGCTCTCACTCCAATTGCGGGGTTGGATGAAGGATGAACGCGAGGGGCGTATCAGCGTTCCCTGCATGGCTCCCCCGGAACCCGGAGTGCCGATCGGCCGTTCTCTGGTCACCTTTCGCACCAGCAAACATCGATGGGGGCCATGGCACAACCCGCGGCGACACTGACGCCGATCGCCGGGCACGGCGCAGCCCGCCTGCCCGCCGTGAACGTCGACAGCTACAACGTCGAACTGAAGGATCAGGATGGCTTCCTCGGAGACCGCGCCAACAAGCAGGTGTTCCGGGACATGCTCGAGAGCTGGCGCAAGAAGCTGCGCAAGCTTGGGGACGATCCGTTCGAAGACACTCCCACCGACAAGATCACCAAGTCCGAACTCGATCGGGTGCTGTCGGAGGGTGATGCCGAGGCGGCCGGCGTCATTCAGGGCGCCATAGAGGAGTTCGCCAAGGAACTCGCCCACGTCATCCGCCGCTTCCTCAAGGTGAAGGCCTGGCGCGACACCGAGCGTCTCATCATCGGCGGCGGCTTCCGCGGCGGCCGGATCGGGGAGCTGGCGATCGGACGCGCCGCCGTCATCCTCAAGGCCGACGGCATCGATGTGGACCTCGAGCCGATCCGCCACGATCCGGACGAGGCGGGGCTGATCGGCGCCATCCATCTTGCGCCCTCTTGGATGTTCAAGGCGCACGAGGCGATCGTTGCGGTCGACATCGGCGGCACCAACATCCGTGCGGGGATCGTCAATCTCAATCTCAAGCGCGCCAAGGATCTCTCCAAGGCCTCGGTGTGGAAGTCCGAGCTGTGGCGCCATGCCGACGAGAAGCTCAAGCGCGATCATGCCGTCGAAGGGCTGATCGAGATGCTCGAGAAGCTCATCGACAAGGCGCGCAAGGAGGGCATCAGCCTCGCGCCCTTCATCGGGATCGGCTGTCCGGGCAAAATCGAGGCCGACGGGTCGATCGAGCGCGGCGCGCAGAACCTGCCGGGCAACTGGGAGAGCGAGAGCTTCAACCTGCCGGCCAGCATCTGCAAGGCGATCCCCAAGATCGGGGATCACGAGACCGCGGTGGTCATGCACAACGATGCGGTGGTGCAGGGACTGAGCGAGGTGCCTTTCGCGCAGGACGTGAAGCACTGGGGTATCTTCACCATCGGGACCGGACTGGGCAACGCGCGCTTCACCAACCGCGGCGACGACGACTGAGTGCGCAGCGCCAGCGGCCGCGCCCTAGGGCGTGGTTCCCATTGCGAGGATCTCGAGCCAGCGCCGCACGTCCCGCGGATGCGCGAAGTGGCCGGTCCCCGGAATGTGCCGGCCCACTGCGAAGCCGGCCCCGCCGAATTCCGGGACCACGGGAAACACCGGCTCGTCGGTCGTGTCGTCGCCGATGAACACCGGCCGCCGCCCGGCAAACGGCGCATGCTTCATCAGCTCGCGCACAGCGGTGGCTTTGCTGAATCCGGACTGCTTGACCTCGACGACGAACTTGCCGAACAGCAGTTCGAGTGGCTGGTCGAGTTCCTCACAGATGAGGGCGGCGGCTTCGCGCACCTCGTCCTCCATGTCCGGCGCCAGCCGGTAGTGCAGCGCGATCGAGTACTTCTTGTCCTCGACGAGGATCCCGGGTCCGAGCTCGGCAATGGCGGCGAAGCGCTGCTTGAGCTTGGTCGGCAGCGGGCTTGCCCCTGCGGGATGCATGGAGCCCGAGGGAGTCAGCCGGAATTCGCAGCCGTGGTTTCCGATCGCCGGCAACTGCAGCGGCGCAAAGATGAGGTCGAGCTCCTCGACCGGACGTCCGCTCACGAAGGCGGTGGCGCCGCCGGTTCGCTCATAGAGTCTGCGCAGCGTCTGGCGCAGCTCGCGCGGCACGAACACCTCGCGTGGCGTCGGGGCGAGGTCGAGCAGCGTGCCGTCCACGTCGAGCAGCATCGCGCTGTCCTCCACCGGGAACGCGAGCTTGGGAAGCGGGGCTTCGGTCTTGTCGTTCATCAGTCTCCTCGACGAGGGCCGGGCGCGGCGGATGCGTCGCCGTCATGGTCGATGAAGGAAAGCGGCGTGGCAACGCTTTCGAGCGGCTTGCGCTCGGCGGCGATCCCGAACCGCCATTGCACCGCCGCGGCGATCAGCATGGCGATGGCGCCGAAGAGGTAGCCGGCGAACACGCTCCCGCGCGATCCGGTATCGATAAGCACACCGAACAGCCACGGACCCGAGATGCCGCCGATCGCGGTGCCGATCGCATAGAAGAATGCAATCGTGAGGGCGCGGATCTCGAGCGGGAAGGACTCGCTCACGGTCAGGTAGGCCGAGCTGGCGGCCGCCGAGGCAAAGAAGAACACCACCATCCAGGCGATGGTCTGGGTCGTCGCCGACAGCGCGCCGATGGCGAAGAGCCAGCCGACGACGGCAAGCAGGACTCCGGATATCGCGTAGGTGAAGGTGATCATGATGCGCCGTCCGAGGGTGTCGAACAGCCGTCCGAGCAATACGGGACCGAGAAAGTTGCCCGCGGCGAAGGGCAGGATGTACCAGCCGACGTGATATGAACGGATGCCGTAGAAATCGGTGAGGATCAGGGCATAGGTGAAGAAGATCGCGTTGTAGAAAAACGCCTGCGAGGCCATCAGCACGAGCCCGACCAGGGTGCGGCGGCGGTGCTGACGGAACAACGTTGCGAACACGTCGGATAGAGGCGTGAAGCGCCGCATGCGCAGGCGTTGCGTGCGCATCGGCTGCTCCGCCGGCTTGGCGCTGCCGTAGACCGAATTTTCGATATCGTCGACGATCGCTTCCGCGCGATCGGGCTGACCGTGCGTCATCAGCCACCGTGGGCTCTCGGGGAGCCACAAACGCATCAGGAACACGACGAGGCCGAGTGCCGCGCCTGCGAAGAATGCAAGCCGCCAGCCAAGCTCGGGATCGATCACGGCCGGGTTGAGCAGAACGATCGCTCCGGTCGCTCCCGCCGCTGCGCCGACCCAGAAGCTGCCGTTGATGACGAGGTCGGTCCAGCCGCGCATGCGGGCCGGCACGAGTTCCTGGATGGTCGAGTTGATGGCGGCGTACTCGCCGCCGATGCCCGCGCCGGTCAAGAAGCGGAACAGCGCGAAGCTCCAGACGTTCCACGACAGCGCGGTGGCCGCGGTCGCGACCAGATAGACGGACAGCGTGATGAAGAACAGCTTCTTGCGGCCCCAGCGGTCGGTGAGCCAGCCGAAAAAGGCGGCTCCGAGCACGGCGCCGGCGAGATAGGCGCTGCTCGCAAGCCCGACCTCGGCGTTGGTCAGCCGCAGAACGGGGCTCTCCTTGAGGGCGCCCGCAAGCGAGCCGACCAGCGTGACCTCCAGGCCGTCGAGAATCCATGTGACGCCGAGCGCGACCACGACCAGCGTGTGGAAACGGCCCCACGGCAGCCGGTCGAGCCGCGCCGGGATGTTGGTCGTGATGGTGGCGGAACTCGTCATGACGGCGAGTGGTCGCGGCGCGCCAGCAGCACTGCAACGGGCAGCGCCGCAAAGACGTCGGGCAGGGGCAATGACGCTGCTGCCTGCATCGCCTTGCCGGTGAGGACGTCAGCGGTGACGCGGTAGCCGTGCAGGTCGAGCGCCGCATCCCAGTCCGACGCCTGGGGCAGTCGCCGGCCGCCCTCGGTGAGGGTTGCGAACCGGCGGCCGACCGCGACGATCACCGCCTCGTTGCGGTAGCGGCGCGCGAATGCGAGCGCGTGATCGCCCTGCGGCCCTGCGACCGTGATCGGCTCGTAGCTTCCGTTGGCGAACAGGGCCGCGTGGTCCGCCCGCAGGTCGAGCAGGCGTTTCGTCAATGCCAGCTTCGTGCGTTCGTCCTGCGGGTCGCCGGACGCTTGCGCCGTTCCCTCCGAAACCGCCGTCAGCATGCGAGTGCGCACGTCGAAGTTCACCGGGCGGCGGTTGTCGGGATCGACCAGCGAGAAATCCCACAGCTCGGTTCCTTGATAGAAATCCGGCACGCCGGGGATGGTGGCCTTGAGCGTGAGTTGCGCGAGCGAATTGAGCGCACCGATCAGGGCGGCACGCGCAACGAAGGCGCCGAAGCTGTCGATGAACTCGCCGGACTCGGCCGGATCGAGTACGCGCGCCACGAAATCCGTCAGCGCCCGTTCGTAGGCCTCGTCCGGATTGGCCCAGCTCGTCTCCAGCTTGCCTTCGCGTGCCGCCTTGATGGCATAGCCCTGCATGCGTTCGACGAAGCGCGCGTCGGGCGCGCCGGCCGGCCAAGCCCCGAGCAGCGCCTGGTAGAGCATGTACTCGTGGGCCCGCGAGGGGGAGCGGCGACGCGATTGGGTCACGAGTCGTGCATTGAGTGTCGTCCACTCCCGCACGGCCTGCGTCCAATCCTGCGCCAGCTCCGAGAGCGCCAGCAGGCGCGCGCGCGCATCCTCGCCGCGCTTGGTGTCGTGCGTCGCGGTCGCCGTCATGGCGTGGGGATGTTCACTAGCGCGCGTGACCATCAGCCGGTGGAAGCCGTCCACGCTCAGTGCCGGCAAGGAGGGATCGTTGCCGACCTCGTTGAGCGCGAGCAGGCGATGGTAGCGGTAGAAGGCCGTGTCCTCCACCGACTTGGCGGTCACCGGTCCCGTGAACTGCTGCACCTTGGCGGCAAAGCGCGAGACGCGCGCCCGGCTGTACCCGGCGCGTCCGGGCCCCACGAGGTCGGCGGTCAGCGCGTCCTTGAGGAAATCGAAGATGGCGATGTCGGAGCCATACCAGCGCTCGCGCGCCGCCTCGATGGCACGGCCGATGATCTCGCGGTCGGAAGCCGATGCAGCCGCGTGGGCGACATACGTCCGATAAACCGGAAAGCACAGCACGAACAGTTCGAACGCCGCGCGCAGCCGGTCGAGCGTGTAGTCGCGGCTCGGCCAATGGCCGGCGGCGATGCGCGCGAGCAGGCGGGTGAGGACCGTGAACTCGCTCGACATCGTGGCTTCCAGGATGCGCGTCGTGGAGTCCTCGACGATCTGCTCGAAGTTGCGGCTCGGTGCGGCCTGCGTTTGCCAGGTCTGCTCCAGGACCGGCAAGCCGTTGCTCTCGAGCAGCACGCGCGAGATCAGGTTGAGCACGTCATAGCCGGTGGTGCCGGCGACGCCGGGCATGCGCGGCAGTGTCTCGTCCGGCGCAAGGATCTTTTCGACGACGACGTAAAAGGGAGAGGGCGCGCCGCGCGCACGGTTTTCGTTGATCAGCCGCTGCAAACGCCGGCAGTAGCCCGCCGGATCGTAGAGCCCGTCGATGTGGTCGAGACGCAGCCCATGCAGCTTGCCCGCTCCGATCAGCTCCGCCACCTTCCGGTGCACCATCCTGAACGTGCGCGCGTTCTCCACGCGGATGCCCGCCAGATCGTTGATGTCGAAGAAGCGGCGGTAGTTCACCTCGCTGATGGCGACGCGCCAATGCGCGAGGCGATAATGCTGGCGCTCGAGCAGCCGGTGCAGCATCGCCGTGCGCGTGGGATCGTTCGGATCGGGGCGATAGGCCTCAAGGCCGGCGGTGATGATGTCCGCGCCGCCCTCGACCGCCGCGATCGCCGCCTTGAGCGCGGGCGCTTCCGCGCGCGTTGGGCGGCGCGGGTCGGAGTAGCGCTTGGCGATCTCGAGCAGGACCTGGCCTGCCGGCGTGTCGGCTGCTCCCGCGGCGGCGACGGCGGCGCGCAGGATCTCCGAGTAGCGGCTGGGGCGCACCGGCAGCTTGTGATCGAAATAGCCGAAGCAGAAGCTGCCCTCTTCAGCGACATAGCGCAGCTCGATTTCGCCGTGCTCCAGTGCCTCGCCATAAGGGCGGCCGAGGATCGGCAGCAGGAGGCCGCCCTGCGGCCGATAAGGCAGTGTCGTCCAGTCGATGTCGAACGTATCGGCGAACGGAGACTTCGGTCCCCATTCCAGCACGTCGAGCCACCACACATTGTCGGCATGCGCAATGCCCATATGGTTGGGCACGAAGTCCAGGATCAGTCCCATGTCGTGCGCGGCCAGCGCAACCGACAGCACGGCGAAGCCGTCCTCGCCGCCGAACTCGGGATTGAGCGTGTTGTGGTCGATGATGTCGTAGCCGTGCGTCGAGCCCGGCCGCGCCTTGAGGAACGGCGAGGCGTAGAGATGGCTGATGCCGAGACCGCTCAGATAGGGGATGATCGCCGCCGCTTGCGCGAAGCCGAAGTCCTTCGATAGCTGGAGGCGATAGGTCGCGCGCGGAACGGCCGGAGGCATTCAGTCCTCCCAGGTCCAGTACACCGCCCAGGCCGGCATCGTGTCCAGCTGCGCTCCGCCCCAGACGGGCTCCCCGCGCGCCGGCGGCGCCGGCACCTCCTCGTCGGAGAGATTCGCCGCAAGGCCCAGGGTTCCGCCCCCGAGTTGCCAGCGGGCGTGCAAAAGCCGCCCCTCGTGACTGGCCTCGGCGCGCCACCTGTCCAGCGACGCCAGGCGCGGCGTGACGTGTTCACGGCGGCAGTGCAGCAGCCGGCGCACCAGCTCGCGCCGTTTTGCGTGGACCGGACGACCGAGCACAGTGCGGTCGAGGACCGCCGACTCGAACGTGAGCTCCGAGTTCGGATCCGGCAGTCCTGGCGTGCCTTCGGCGGTCTCGTGCGGGAATTCGCGTCGACGTCCTTCGCGCACCGCGTTGGCGAGGTCGCCCTTGAAGTCGCAGAAGAACGGGAACGGCCGGATTTCGCCCCACTCCTCCCCCATGAACATCAGCGGCGGCATCGGCGCCAGCAGCATCACAGCAAGCGCTGCCTCGATCGCCGGCGCCGGGGCAAGTTGCTCGAGCCGCTCGCCGCGTGCCCGATTGCCGGTCTGGTCGTGATTCTGCAGGAACGACACGAACGCGGTCGGCGGCAGGTGCTCGCTCGACTCTCCGCGCGGGCGACTGTCGCGATGGAGCGAGGCCTGCCCCTGATAGGCAAAGCCGGAGCTGAGGATTCTCGTGATATGGCCGAGCCAGGCCTGCGCATAATCGCGGTAGTAGCCGTGCTTCTCACCCGTGAGCAGCACGTGCCAGGCGTGATGGTAGTCGTCGTTCCATTGCGCGCGGAACTTGCCTTGCGGCGGGTCGGCGAGGGGGTCGAGCAGCGCGGCCTCGTTGTCGTCGTTCTCCAGCACGAGATGGATATGCCGGCCGCTCTCTCGCGCCAGCTCGCCGACGGCGCGGCTGATCTCCTCGAGGATCGAGGGCGTTCCGCGCTGGGTGATGGCATGGACGGCGTCGAAACGCAGGCCGTCGAACCGATAGTCGGCAAGCCAATGCAACGCGTTCTCGACCGCGAAGGCGCGTACCTGCGGCACCGTGTAATCGATGGCCGCGCCCCAGGGCGTGTGCACATCGGCGTTGAAGAACGTCGGTGCGTAGCGCGCCAGAAAATTCCCTTCCGGCCCGAAGTGATTGTAGACCACGTCGAGAAACACCATGAGGCCGCGCTCGTGGGCGGCATCGATCAGCGCCATCAGATCGTCCGGTCGGCCGTAAACGGAATCTGGCGCATACCACAGCACGCCGTCGTAGCCCCAGTTCCAGCGCCCCGCGAAGTCCGCGATCGGCATCAGTTCGATCGCGGTGAAGCCGCATTCGACGACGGCATCGAGTTCCTCGATGGCGGAGCGAAATGTGCCGCCATGCGTGAACGTGCCGACATGCAGCTCGAGGATGGCCGCCTCGTGCCAGGGCCGTCCGCGCCAGCTTTCCGCGCGCCAAGGATAACGGTGGTCGATCACCTCGCTCGCGCCCGGCACGTCGTCGGGCTGGAACGACGAGGCGGGATCGGGGACCTCGAGCTCTCCGTCGATCCGGAATTTGTAGCGCGTGCCCGGCCCCGTGTCGGGCATCACGAGCGTAAACCATCCGTCGGCGCCCGCCTGCATCGGCAGCGTGCGACCGCGCGTGAGCAGATCGACGGATCGGGCGGCCGGCGCCCACAGCCGGAACTCCGTCCCGCCCTCAGGGGTAAGCCGCGGGCCGAATGTGCGCCCCCGGCTCACGAGGCGCCCGCGTAGACGGACACGGAACGGGCCGGCGCCTTGTGCCGCGCGCCGACGTGATAGCACTTGCTCGCGCTGTGATGATCGGCCGGCACGGTGCTGAGGATTTCCGACCAGTCTTCCCAATGCAGGAACGCAGGAAATACGAACTCGACGGCGTCGCCCCCCGCGTTCATCACGATCAGGAGCGGCGCGCCATTGGGGTCCACGGGCGCAAGCACGTAGGACAGATAGCGCGCCTCCGGAAAGTCCCAGTCCTGCTCCTTCATCTCGGTTGCATGCGGCGTCAGCCAGAGGATGTCGGGCATGGCGTTGCCGCCGCTGCCGACGAGCCAGTGGTGCGGCTGCAGTTGCGGATATTGCCGCCGCAGCGCGGTCAGCCGTCCCACCAGGCCCGTGAGATCTTCGCCGCGCCGTCCGAGATTCGACCAGTCGATCCACCCGGTCTCGTTGTCCTGGCAGTAGGCGTTGTTGTTGCCGCCTTGGCTGTTGCCGATCTCGTCGCCCGCGAGCAGCATCGGCACGCCCCGCGCCAGGAAGAGCGAGGCCAGCATGTTGCGCCGTGCGCGGCGGCGCAATTCGACGATCTTGGCGTCGTCGGTGCCGCCCTCCGCGCCCCAGTTGGCGCTGTCGTTGTCGTTGGCGCCGTCGCGATTGTCCTCGCCGTTGGCCTCGTTGTGCTTCTCGACGTAGCTGACGACGTCGGCGAGAGTGAACCCGTCGTGCGCCGTGATGAAGTTGATGCTCGATCGCGGCGCGCGGCCATGGTGGCGATAGATGTCGGCGGAGCCGGTGAGGCGGCTGGCGAGATCGCCGATCATGTTGGGATCGCCGCGCCAGTAGCGGCGCAGCGTCTGGCGGAACTTGTCGTTCCATTCCGACCAGCCCGAGGGGAACGAGCCGACCTGATAGCCGCCCATGCCGAGATCCCACGGCTCCGCGATCAGCTTCACCTTGGTCAGCACCGGATCCTGCGCGACGGCGGCGAAGAAGCCGATGTGCGGATCGAAACCGTTCGGCCCGCGTCCGAGCGTGGTGGCCAGGTCGAAGCGGAAGCCGTCGATGTGGCATTGCTCGACCCAGTAGCGCAGCGAATCCATCACCATCTGCAGCACGCGCGGGTGGGTGAGGTTGACCGAGTTCCCGCAGCCGGTGAAGTCGTCGTAGTAGCGCGGGTCGTCGGTACGCAGCCAGTAGTACGAGGCATTGTCGATGCCGCGGAACGACAACGTCGGGCCGAGGTGATTGCCTTCGGCCGTGTGATTGTAGACGACGTCGAGAATAACCTCGATGCCCTCCTGGTGGAGTTGGCTGACCGTGGACTTGAACGAGCTCAGCGCGTCCTCGGGAGCATAACGCGGCTCCGGTGCGAAGAAGCCGACCGTGTTGTAGCCCCAGTAGTTCTTCAGGCCCTTCTGGACGAGATAGCGGTCGTCTACGAACGCGTGCACGGGCAGGAGCTCGATTGCCGTGACGCCGAGCGCCTTGAGGTGTCGCAGCGTCTCCGGCGCGCCCAGCCCGCGAAAGAAACCGCGCCACGCCGGCCGGATGTCGCTGCGCGCGGCGGTGAGTCCCTTGACGTGCGCCTCGCAGATGATGGTCTCGTGCCAGGGGATCTCCGGATTGCGGTCATCGCCCCACGTGAATGCATCATCGACCACCACGGCCTTGAACATGCCGCGGGCGTTGTCGCGCCGGTCGAACGAGAGATCGGCACGCGGGCTGCGCAGATTGTAGCCGAAATGCGCATCGCTCCACACGAACGTGCTGGTCAGCCGCTTGGCGTACGGGTCGAGCAGCAGCTTGTGCGGATTGAAGCGATGGCCGTTGGCCGGATCGTAGGCGCCGTGCACGCGATAGCCGTAGGGTTGGCCCGGGACCACGTCGGGCAGGTAGCCATGCCAGACGTCGTCGGAGCGCTCCGGCAGTGCGATGCGCTCGAGCTCGCGCCGGCCGCGGCGATCGAACAGGCAAAGCTCCACCTTCTCGGCATTGGCCGAGAACAGCGCAAAGTTCGTGCCGCGGCCATCCCAGACCGCGCCGAGCCGATGCGGGGAGCCTTCCAACACCCTCATTCCGCGTCCTGGATCTCCGGCACGAGCATCAGTCCCGCCAACGGCGGAAGCGTGAGCGAGAGCTCGCCTCCTGTGTCCGTCTCGACGGCAGCGACGCTGCCGGCGTTTCCGACGTTGGTGCCGCCGTAAATCGCAGAATCACTGTTGAAGATTTCGCGCCATCGGCCGGCCATCGGCACCTTGATGCGATAGTCGCGGCGCACTTCCGGCGTGAAGTTGACCACGACCAGGCAGCGCGCCCCGGAGTCGCGGCCGTTGCGCATCCATGCGAATACGCTGTGGTCGGTGTCATCCGCGATGAGCCAGGTGAATCCTTCGCCTTCGCAATCGAGTTCGTGCAGGGCCGGCACGGAGCGATAGACGCTGTTGAGATCGCGCACGAGCTTCTGGACGCCTGCATGCTCGGGCTGTTGCAGCAGATGCCAGTCCAGACTCTGCTGGTGGTTCCACTCCTGCTCCTGGCCGAACTCGCAGCCCATGAACAGCAGCTTCTTGCCGGGATGGGCGAACATGAAGGTGTAATAGGCCCGCAGGTTGGCGAAACGCTGCCAGCGATCGCCCGGCATGCGGCCCAGGATCGAATGCTTTCCGTGCACGACCTCGTCGTGCGACAGGGGCAGCACGAAGTTCTCGAAGAAGGCGTAGTGCAGCCCGAACACGATGTCGCCGTGGTGGTGCTTGCGGTGGACGGGGTCCTTCGAGATGTAGTTCAGGGTGTCGTGCATCCACCCCATGTTCCACTTGTAGCCGAACCCGAGTCCGCCCGCGTCCACCGGTTGCGACACCATCGGCCAGGCGGTCGATTCCTCCGCCATGGTCGTGGCCGACGGAAATTTGCCGAACAGCTCGGTGTTCGTGCGGCGCAGGAACTCGATGGCTTCCAGGTTCTCGCGGCCGCCGAAGCGGTTGGGGATCCAGCCGCCGTGCGGACGGCTGTAGTCGAGATAGATCATCGAGGCGACCGCATCGACGCGCAGTCCGTCGACTCCGTAGCGCTCGAGCCAGAACAGCGCGTTTGAAATCAGGAAATTCGTGATCTCGCGCCGCCCGTAGTTGTAGATCAGCGTGTTCCAGTCGAGATGCCGGCCCTGCTGCGGGTTGGCGTGCTCATAGAGTGCCGTTCCGTCGAAATGCGCCAGCCCGTGCGGGTCGTCCGGGAAATGGCCCGGCACCCAGTCGAGGATCACCGCGATGTTCCTGGCATGGAAGGCATCGACCAGCGCCAGGAAATCGGCTGGCGTGCCGAAGCGGCTGGTCGGCGCGTAAAGGCCGGTGGGCTGATAACCCCACGATCCGTCGAACGGATGCTCCATCACCGGCAGGAATTCGACGTGGGTGAATCCGAGGTCCGCAACGTAGGCCGGCAGTTCCTGCGCGAGTTCCCGGTAGGTGAGCCAGCGATTGCTGTCCTCCGGGCGCCGCCGCCATGACCCGAGGTGAACTTCATAGATCGAGATCGGCGCATCGCGCCGGTTGACCCCGACGGCGGTCGAGGTCGAGGGCTTCAAGCCCGTTGCGTCCACCACCACGGATGCCGTCGCGGGGCGCATTTCGGCCATGAATGCGTAAGGATCAGACTTGAGCGGCAGCAGCGCGCCGTCGGGACCGAGAATCTCGTACTTGTACTTTTGACCCGCGTGCGCACCCGGCACGAATATTTCCCAGAACCCGTTGTTGCGCACGCGCATCGCGTGACGCCGGCCATCCCAGGCGTTGAACTCGCCGACCACGCTGACGCGTCGCGCGTTCGGGGCGAAGACCACGAAAGCGACGCCGTCGACGCCCTCGTGCGTCATCGGATGGGCGCCCAGCTTGTCGTAAGACTGCAGGTGCGTGCCTTCGCCCAGCAGGTAGAGATCGAAATCGGTCAGTATCGGAGGAAAGCGATAGGCATCCTCGATCTCGAAGAACTCGCCGTGCCAGCGTGCCTTGAGCCGATAGCGGCGCGTGCCGGGGTCGATCTCGCCGCAGAACAATCCCGCCTCGTGGATGCGCCGGAGCTCCTCCTGGCGGTTCGTTTGGTCGACGATGAGCACCTGCTCCGCGCCCGGCAGGAACGCGCGCACGACCGTGTGCCCGCTCTCCTCGTGAGGGCCGAGGTATTGGAACGGGTCCGCATGGTACCCTCCAACAACGGCCTGGGCCTCGGGAGGAAGCTGGTTGATCATGGCGTCGCCTTCGCATCCCAGAAAATCGCACGCGAGATTCCCGCCAACGGCACGGCGACCCAGTCAGGCCGGTTGGCGAGCTCGTACTCGACCTCGTAGATCGCCTTCTCGGCAACGAAGAACCGCACCAATCGTTGCGTCACGTCGATATCTTGCGGCCACAGCCGGCTGCCGGCCGTCACCTCGAAGATTCCGCCCATGAACGCCTTGGCCGACTGCAGGCGCCATTGGTCGACGGCCTGGGCGATGCGCGCATCCTCCTCCGGCGTGGTTCCGAGGATCGCGAGACGCGCGGCGGTCACGGCATAGTCGAGCGAACGGATCAGGCCGGCGGCGTCACGCGCCGCCGCGGACTTGACCTGGCGTTCGCTCTCGCCGCGCTGCGGCTCGCCCTCGAAATCGATGATGTAGGCGTCGTCCTTGACGATCAGGGTCTGCCCGAGATGGAAATCGCCATGGTGCCGGATCTTGTCGGCGTCGACCTTGGCCGGCAGCAGCCTGGCGATCTGCTTGAGCACGGGTTCGCGCCGATCGATCAGGGCGTCGGCGAGTTCCAGCGCCGCCCCCTCGAGGCGGCGGCGGTCCTGCTTGAGCCGGTCGATCATCCGCGCTGCGGACTCCGCGGCCCGGGCACTCCAGCTCTTGAGGTCCGTGCGCGTGATCGGTTCCGGGGCGAAGGCAGGAATGTCGCTGCGGCTCGCGAGCGCGAGATGCATCTCGCCCAGCCGGCGGCCGAGCACGTTCATGCGGTTGAGAAAGGCGGCGTGCCGTTCCGGATCGTCGGCAGGCTCCGCGGTGAGCAGCCGCGCCTCCTCCAGCGTGCGGTTGAGATAGGCGGTGGTGAAGCTCCAGGCGTCGCCTTGATTTCCGACGAACTCATGCAGCACGGCGAGGCTGCTGTGGCCGTTCTTGTCGACGAGTTCCACCGAGCCCAACAGCGCGGGCGAATGGGTGAACCCCGCCTCGTCGGTCAGGAAGCGCCCCATTTCGATCTCCGGATTGGGGCCGCGCGAAACCCTGCGGTAGAATTTGAGCACCGCCGTGTGGTCGATGATGATGGTGGAGTTGGATTGCTCCGTCCGCATCGCCTCCACGCTGGAGAACTCGGGCAGCGGCTGTTCGGCAAAGCGGGGTGAGGCGCGGAACTCGATCTGCCCGCCGTCGGCGGCAACGGTCTCATTGGCGTGGATCTGCGTCACCACCCAGGAGACGACGTCCTTGTCGGCGGCCGCGTCGTACAGCATGCCTTCGCGGTTGGCGCGCCGCAACGGCGCAACCAGCGTCGCCTTGTCCTGATCGGAGTTGCGGTCGAAGCGGCGCCACTGCACCCCGAGCGGCAGCGCGTAGCGCGTCGTCGTCGTGCCGGCGGTGACGTCGACGAGCGCGAGAGCGCCGTTGAGCTTGTCCGGCGTCCAGGGAATGACGCTGTCGACCTTGGCCTTGACCTGGTCCTGGCCTTTCTGCGCAAACCAGCGGCGCGAGGCGAGGAAGCCGGGCAGCACCTCGCGTTCGAAGATCTGCTTGGAGCGCCCGGTCGCGAGCGAGCTCCATCCGTCCGCGAAGACCAGCGTGGTCAGTTCCGGCATCGGCCCAACGGTCTCGGGGCCTGCCGCGGCCGTGTCCTCGCACAGCATCAGCCAGAAGAAACCGTAAGGGGCGAGCGTGATGACGTAAGGGTTGTCGTCGACCCTGCGGAAGCGGGTGCGGCCGAGCATCTCGATCGGAACGCGGCCCTTCCACGCCGACAGGTCGAGCTCCGCCGCCTGCGCCGAGCGCGACAGGTTGGCGACGCACAGGATCACCTCGCCATTGTACTCGCGCACGTAGCCGAGCACGGCGCGGTTGGTCGGACGCACGAACGCGAGCGTGCCCCGTCCGAACACCTGGCTGGCCTTGCGCACGGCGATCATGCGTTTCGTCCAGCTCAGCAGCGACGACAGGCTGCGCGATTGCGCCTCGACGTTGACGGTCTGATAGCCGTAGACCGCGTCCATGATCGGCGGCAGGAACAGCTTGGCCGGGTCGCAGCGCGAGAAACCGCCGTTGCGGTCGGGCGTCCACTGCATGGGCGTGCGCACGCCGTGGCGGTCGCCGAGATAGATGTTGTCGCCCATCCCGATCTCGTCGCCGTAATAGATGATCGGCGTGCCCGGCAGCGACAGCAGCAGGCTGTTCATCAGCTCGATCTTGCGGCGATCGTTGTCCATCAGCGGCGCCAGCCGGCGGCGGATGCCCAGGTTGAGCCGCGCGCGCTGATCGCTGGCGTAGGTCAGCCACAGGTAGTCGCGCTCGACGTCGGTGACCATTTCGAGCGTGAGTTCGTCATGGTTGCGCAGGAACAGCGCCCACTGGCAGTTGGCCGGAATGTCCGGCGTCTGCCGCAGGATGTCGGCGATCGGGAAGCGGTCCTCCTGCGCGATCGCCATGTAGATGCGCGGCATCACCGGGAAGTGGTAGGCCATGTGGCATTCGTCGCCGTCGCCGAAGTAGGCCGACACGTCCTCGGGCCACTGGTTGGCCTCGGCCAGCAGCATCGTTCCCGGCGCATAGGCGTCGAGCTCGGCGCGCAGCCGCTTGATGATCTGGTGCGTCTCGGGAAGGTTCTCGTTGTTGGTCCCCTCGCGCTCGCACAGGTAGGGGATGGCGTCGAGCCTGAACCCGTCGACGCCGAGGTCGAGCCAGTGCTTCATCACCTGCACGATGGCGGTGAAGACCTGCGGGTTGGCGTAGTTGAGGTCCGGCTGATGCGAGAAGAAGCGGTGCCAGTAGTAGGCGCCGGCATCCGCATCCCACGCCCAGTTCGATTTTTCGGTATCCGTGAAGATGATGCGGGTGCCGAGATAGCGCTGGTCGGTGTCGCTCCAGACGTACCAGTTGCGTGCGGCCGAGCGCGGCGGCGCCTTGCGTGCGCGCTGGAACCAGCGATGCTGGTCGGAGGTGTGGTTGATGACGAGCTCGGTGATGACCTTGAAGCCGCGGCGCTTGGCTTCCGCCATGAAGCGGCGGAAATCCTTCATCGTGCCGAAGTCGGGATTGAGCGAACGGTAGTCGGAAATGTCGTAGCCGTCGTCGCGTCCGGGCGACGGATAGAACGGCTGCAGCCACAGCGCGGTGACGCCGAGGTCCTGCAGGTAGTCGAGCTTGCTGGTCAGCCCGTTGAAGTCGCCGATGCCGTCGTCGTTGCTGTCGGCGAAGGACTTGATGTGCAGCTGGTAGATGATCGCGTCCTTGTACCATTCGCTGTCGATCAGCGCGGCCGGCGCGGCAAGGTCGGGTACGACGTTCACGAAATCGCTCTCCCCCCGGATTAGCTGAAGCACCTGAACAGCAGGGCCGGGTCATGCTCCGTATCGATGGTCAGGCGCAGGCCGCCCCATTCCAGGTGGCGGCGCTCGCCGGTGACGAGGTTCTCGACCCACTTCACCGTGCTGCGGCGGTCAGGCGGGCCGATCCTGAGGTCGCCGAAGTGCAGCCAGAACTCGCGGCGCCCGCGTTGCAGGGCGATCGCGGCCGCAACCGCGTTGTCATGGCCGACCGATTCCTTGACGAAACCGATGATGTCGTCGTTGTCGACGGCCAGAAAGCGCAGGTCCTGCGTTTGCAGCAATGCGGGGTTCTCCCGCCGGATGCGGTTGAGCGTGCCGATATAATCGTTGATGTTGCCGGGCTGGTTCCAGTCGCGCGGCTTGATCTCGTACTTCTCCGAGTCGAGATACTCTTCCTTCCCCGCGATCGGCACGTGCTCCATCAGCTCGAAGCCGCTGTAGACCCCGTAGTTCGACGACAGCGTCGCCGCCAGCGCCACGCGCGACTGGAACATCCAGCGCTCGCCCGATTGCAGGTGATAGGGGTTGATGTCCGGCGTGTTGACGAAGAAGTTCGGCCGGTAATATTCGCGCTCGGGATAGGCCGTGAGTTCCTGCAGGTAGGCCGTCAGCTCGCTCTTGGTCGTTCGCCAGGTGAAGTAGGTGTACGACTGCGTGAATCCGAGCTTGGCCAGCGCCTTCATGATTTTCGGCCGGGTGAAGGCCTCGCTCAGGAAGATCACCTCCGGGTCGACCGACTGCACCTCGTTGATCAGCCATTCCCAGAACGGCAGCGGCTTGGTGTGCGGATTGTCGACGCGGAAGATCTTCACCCCCTGCCGGTGCCAGAACAGGATGACGTCGCGCAGCGCCGACCACAGGGCCGCGCGGTCGGCGCACAGCAGGTCGGGGTTGACGATGTCTTCGTACTTCTTGGGCGGGTTCTCGGCGTATTTGAGCGAGCCGTCCGGCTGCCACTTGAACCACTCGGGATGCTGCTTGAGCCAGGGATGGTCCGGCGAGCACTGCAACGCGAAGTCGAGCGCGATCTCCATGCCGTGGGCGTGGCACGTCTCGACCAGGCGGCGGAAGTCGGCCAGGGTGCCGAGCTGCGGATGGATGGCGTCATGGCCGCCTTCTGCGCTGCCGATCGCGTAGGGACTGCCCGGATCATCCGGCCCGGCGGTCAGCGAGTTGTTGCGCCCTTTGCGATTGGCCCGCCCGATCGGGTGGATCGGCGGGAAATACAGCACGTCGTAGCCGAGCGCGGCGATCTGCGGCACGCGCGCGATGCAATCGTCGAACGTGCCGTGGCGGTCGGACGACGAGGTCTGGCTGCGCGGGAAAAGCTCGTACCAGGCGCCGGCCCGCGCGCGCGGCCGGTCGATCGTCAGCGGATAGACCGTGCTCCAAGTCAGATCGGGGCGGGGGTCGAGATCGCGCGCGGCGTTCGCCAGATCGTCGCGCAGCAGGGGCTCATCCGATCCGGTAGCATCGAACTCTTCCAGCGCGTGGCGAATGATCGCAGCGGCCTCGGCCGGCGCCTTGAATTGCTGCAGCAGCTTGCGGGCAACCATCTTCTCGACCGTGAGGTCGGCGCCGGCGCCGCGCTTGAGAAGATAATCCCGTCGCCACGTCGCGAACGCATCTGTCCACGCGACGAGCGCGAACACGTAACGGCCGGGCGTTTCGGGACGAAAGCTGGCGTGCCAGCGATCGTTCTGATGGAACTGCAACGGCGTCGAGAGCCATTTGCGGTCGTTCTGCCGACGCCAGCACAGCGAGCCCGCGATCACCTCGTGGCCGTCGCGAAAAATATCCGCCCAGACCTCGACGTGCTCGCCCGCGATCCGTTTGACCGGATACCGCCCCTCGTCGACGGAAGGAAAAACATCCTCGAAGAAAATGCGTTTCGTCGCCGACTCGGACGCGGAGAACGCGCTCGCAATCGACGGAGTGACGCGCTGAGCCTGGGTCATTATGGAGGCTGGTCCCTGCACAATTAAACGAATGGCGGCAATAATGGTTCCCGATTGTGAAAAATTGCGGAACCACTTCTGTGCGTGGGCGTTGGCCCCACAGTGCAATGCGGAGTGGAGCCGGATGAACGTCGTTGTCGTCTCGAACCGGGTAGCCCGGCTGAATTCCAGCGAGGCGATCGCGGGCGGGCTGGCCGCGGCACTGCTGCCAGCCGTCAAAGGATATGGTGCGATCTGGGTCGGGTCGAGTGGCCGCGTGCGCCAGACCGGACAGCGTGATGCTTTCGCGGAAATCGAATCATTTGGCAAGGGCGCGCTGGCGACCGTCGACCTGCCGGCCGAACATTATTGCGGGTATTATGAAGGGTTCGCCAACGCGGGCCTGTGGCCGACGTTCCATTCGCGCCCGGACTTGATCCGGGCCACCTCGGATGATTACCGCAGCTACCGCGAGGTCAACGCCTACATGGCGCGCGGGCTGCTGCGCTTTTGCCGCCCCGACGCGACCTACTGGGTCCAGGATTATCATTTTCTGACGCTCGGCCTCGAGTTGCGCCAGCTCGGCGTTGAACAGCCGATCGGATTTTTTCTCCACACGCCGTGGCCGGTGCCATCCCTCATGAGCGCCATGCCGCACCATCGCGAGATCGTCCAGGCCATGCTGGCGTTCGATCTCCTCGGTTTCCAGACCCAGGACGACCAGCAGAACTTTGCCGATTACCTCAAGGAGGAGCTCGGCCTTCCCGTGATCGACGATGTCGTCATGTCGGTGCACGGCCCGTGCCGTCTCGCGACCTTCCCGATCGGCATCGACGTCGAGGAGTTCGCCCGACGCGCCACCAAGGCGGCGGCCGGCCCCGAGATCGCGCGCCTGCGCTCCAGCCTGCAGGGGGCCAAGCTCGCCATCGGCGTCGATCGCGTGGACTATTCGAAGGGGCTCATCAACCGCATCCGCGCCTTCGAGCAGATGCTCTGTCAGCAGCCCGGCCTCAGGGGTCAGGTTTCACTCCTTCAGATCGCGGTGCCCTCGCGCACGTCGATCCCTTCCTATTGCCAGCTCCAGAACGAGCTCTCGCAGTTGGTCGGCGAAGTGAACGGCCGGCACGGCGAGGTCGACTGGACGCCGGTGCGCTACATCAACAAGGGATTCGCGCAGGCGACGCTCGCCGGGTTCTATCGCGCCGCGCACGTCGGTCTGGTCACGCCGTTCCGCGACGGCATGAACCTCGTCGCCAAGGAATATGTCGCGGCGCAGAACCCCTTCGACCCCGGCGTTCTGGTGCTCTCGCGATACGCCGGGGCGGCGAAGGAGCTTGACGCCGCGCTGCTGGTCAATCCGCACGACGTCGACGACGTTGCGCGCAAGCTGGCGTCCGCATTGACGATGTCGTGCGACGAGCGGCGCGAGCGCTGGGAAGCGATGATGGAAAAGCTGCGCGCGACGTCCGTGCACCTGTGGTTCTCCCGCTTCGTGAAGTCGCTTGCCGCGACGCGGCGTCTGTCGGAGCGGCGGCCTGCGACCCCGGTCTTGTCGCCTCAGCCGCCGGAACGGACGATCAAGACCCACTGAAGCAAGACCCGGTCAAGCCCAGCGCACACCCAAGCCAGGCGGCTTGCGGCGGCTTGGCTTGGGTGCGAGGCTGAGGCGGACAGGGGACGTCGAACCGGGACCGAACGCGTTCAATGGGAAGGCCACAGTCCTGGTCGATTTCACATCAGTATTTCGATGCGTTCGGGCGCAGCCATGAGGTCGCGCCGCACGACGTCACGTCTATCTCTCATCGCCTGATCGCCGACGGACAAGGCCACGCCGAGGTGTTCGTGGCGCGGGCTGACGGCGTTCGTGCGCTGGCGGTGCCGTCGACGGATCGGCCGTGGGTTCTGGTGAGCGAGGGGAACGCCCAGCCGATCGCCGCCGGCGAGGGCGTCATTCATCTGCCGCCCGATCTCCCCTCGGGAAGCTATTGTGTTGCTGCTGACGGCCTGCGCTATCCGTTGCTTGTCGCGCCGCGCGCCGCCTATCAGCCGGACTTCGTGAAGGCCGGCCGCCGGTTGTGGGTGATCGCGGTGCAGCTCTATGCGGTGCGCTCGCGCCGCAACTGGGGGCATGGCGACTTCACCGATCTCATGGGCCTGCTCGATCTCGCCGCTCGGTCAGGCGCTGCCGGCGTCGGCGTCAATCCGCTGCATGCGCTTCCGCCCGGGCAGGCAAGTCCCTATTCGCCGAGCAGCCGGCTGTTCCTCAATCCACTGTACATCGCGCTCGACGCCGTCCCCGAGTTCCACGCCGACGACTTGCCCGGGCTCGCAAACGAGCTCGCAGCGCTGCGTCGCGCCGATCTCGTGGACTATCCGAGGATCACTGCGCTCAAGGAACAGGCGTTGCGGCTCGCTTACCGGCGGTTCCGGGCGCAGGCGGATGACGGCCGTCGCGCGGCGTTCGCCCGCTTCCGCGAGGCGCGCGGCGATGCACTCGCGCGCTATGCCGCATTCGAAACACTGCGCGCGCGCCACGGCTCGCCGTGGTGGGAGTGGCCGGTCGACCTGTCCACCCCGAGCCCGGCGCTCCTCGCGCAGTTGCGTGCGGCCTCCGACGAGATGGAATTCCACGAGTATGTGCAATGGCTCGCCGACGAGCAGCTCGCCGCCTGCAATGACCACGCGCGCGCGCTCGGGTTGCCGGTCGGCCTCTACCTCGATCTTGCGGTCGGCGTCGCGCTCGACGGCGCCGACGCCTGGGCGGAGCAGGACAAGCTCGCGCGCGACCTCGTGATCGGCGCGCCGCCCGATGCCTGGAATCCGGGCGGACAGAACTGGGGTATTGCCTCGTTTCATCCGCAAGCTCTGATCGAGACCGACTTCGTTCTGTTTCGCCAGACGCTGCGCGCGGTGATGCGACACGCCGGCGCGATCCGCATCGATCACGCCCTTGGTCTCAACCGCGTCTTCCTCATTCCGCGCGAGCTGGACGCAACGCACGGCGCCTACGTGCAGCTTCCGTTCGAGGCCATGCTGGCGGTGGTGGCGCAGGAAAGCCATCGCGCGCGGTGCCTGGTCATTGGTGAGGATCTCGGCACCGTGCCCGAAGGTGTGAGCGAGACGCTCCGCGACTGGGGCGTGTGGTCGTACCGGGTCGCGTTGTTCGAGCGGCACGGCGACGGTGCGTTCCGCGGGCCCCACGATTATTCGGCCGACGCGATCGTCACCTTTACCACCCACGACCTGCCGACGTTCGCCGGCTGGATGAGCGAGCGCGATCTCAAGCTCAAGCGCGAGATCGGTATGGATCCGGGCGAAGCGGCGCACGATCGCGGGCAGGCCATCGAGGGGCTGCACCGAGCCGTGCGCCATCACGGTATTCACGTGCCTGATGCGCTCGCGTTCGAGCACGTGGCGCGATTTTTGGCACGCACGCCATGCCGCCTGCTGGCTGTGCTTATCGAGGATATCCTCGAAATACCGGATCAAATTAACGTGCCGGGTACTGTATCTGAATATCAGAACTGGATGAAACGCTTGCCATTGGCGCTTGAAGAACTGCCCGCGCACCAAAATATTCAGTCGCTGGCGGCGGCATTGGCGGCAGAAGGACGGTCGGTCGGCTGAAAATTGAATTGATTTTCGTGGCGCGTCCGCTTCCAAGTTGGATCGAGAAGAAGGTCAGACGTGCAACGATTGAAACGCCAGCCCCTGCCGGCGCCCGTCGCGGATGATGTCTCGGCGCTGGCGCAGGCCATCCAGTCGAAGCTGATCTATGCGGTCGGTCGTGCGCCCGAGAACGCGCGCCCGCATGACTGGTTCATGGCCACCGCCTACGCCGTGCGCGACCGTCTCGTCGATCGCTGGCTGGCCAGCCAGCGCCGCGCCTTCGAGCGCAGGCGAAAGCGCGTCTATTACCTCTCCGTCGAATTCCTGATCGGGCGTCTGCTGTTCGACGCCATGTCGAACCTCGGCGTCGTGGAGCCGATCCGCGCGGCGCTTGCGACGCTCGACGTCGATCTCGACGACCTGCGTGCGCTCGAGCCGGACGCCGCGCTTGGCAATGGCGGCCTCGGCCGCCTGGCGGCATGTTTCATGGACAGTCTCGCGACGCTGGGCATCGCCGCCTACGGCTACGGCATCCGCTACGACTACGGTCTGTTCAGGCAGCAGATTCGCGACGGCTGGCAGCAGGAGCTGCCGGAGGACTGGCTCGCCAACGGCAATCCATGGGAGTTCGAGCGCCCCGAGATGACCTATCCGATCCGCTTCGGCGGCGGCACGGAGTATGTCGGCGGCGACGACGAGACCGCGCGGGCGGTGTGGTATCCCGCAGAGATCGTCAATGCCGTCGCCTTCGACACGCCCGTGGCTGGATGGCGCGGGCGTCACGTCAACTCGTTGCGCCTGTGGTCGGCGCGGGCCATGGAGCCGATCCAGCTCGCCGCCTTCAATCAGGGCGACTACGTCGGCGCCGTGGCTTCACGCGTCCAATCGGAGGCGATCTCGCGGGTGCTCTATCCCGGCGACGAGACGCCGGCGGGCCAGGAACTGCGGCTGCGCCAGGAGTATTTCTTCACGTCGGCATCGCTGCAGGACATCGTGCGCCGTCATTTGTTCGAGCACGACAGCCTCGCCTCGCTCCCGCAGTACGCCGCCATCCAAATGAACGACACGCATCCGGCGATCGCGGTCGCCGAACTGATGCGCATCCTGGTGGACGACTACGACTATTCGTGGGCCGAGGCCTGGCGCATCACCACGCAGACGCTGAGTTACACCAATCATACGTTGCTGCCCGAGGCGCTGGAGACCTGGCCGGTCTCGCTCATGAACCGCCTGCTGCCCCGGCACATGCAGATCATCTACCTGATCAACTGGCTGCATCTGAAGGCCGCCGCCGAGCACGAGAGCGCGGCGGCGTCAGCGGCCGCTGCTTCGCTGATCGACGAAGGCGCGGAGAAGCGCGTGCGCATGGGGCACCTCGCGTTCGTCGGCTCGCACAAGGTGAACGGCGTCTCCGGCCTGCACACCGATCTCATGCGCCGGACCGTGTTCGCCGACCTCAACCGCCTCTATCCGGACCGCATCGTCAACAAGACCAACGGCATCACGTTCCGACGCTGGCTCTATCAGGCCAATCCGCGGCTGACCGCCCTGATCGAGGATGCGGTCGGGCCGCGCGTGCTCGACGACCCCTCCCTGCTGCAGGGTCTCGAGGCGCTGGCCGAGGACCGCGGCTTCGCGGAGCGCGTCATGCGCGCGCGCCGCGCCAACAAGAGCGATCTCGCCGAGCTGATCCAGCGCCGGGCCTCCATCCGGATCAATCCTGCCGCGCTGTTCGACGTGCACATCAAGCGCATCCACGAATACAAGCGTCAGCTCCTCAACGTCCTGGAGGCGGTCGCGCTCTATCAGGCGATCCTCGACGATCCCCGATCGGTCGACGGCGTGGCGCGGGTGAAGATATTCGCCGGCAAGGCTGCGGCGAGCTACACCCAGGCCAAGCTCATCATCAAGCTCGCCAGCGACGTGGCGCGCGTCGTCAACTCCGATCCGCGCGTCGGCGACCGTCTCAAGATCGTGTTCCTCGCCAACTACAACGTCAGCCTGGCCGAGGCGATCATCCCCGCCGCCGACGTCTCCGAGCAGATATCCACCGCCGGCATGGAGGCGTCCGGCACGGGCAATATGAAGCTGGCGCTCAACGGCGCGCTGACCATCGGCACCTTCGACGGCGCCAACATCGAGATCCACGATCAGGTCGGAGCCGACAACATTTTCATCTTCGGGATGCATGCGGACGAGGTCGCCGAGCGGCTCCGCGCAGGCTTCAGCGGCCGCGACGCGGTGGCCGCGAGCCCGCGCCTCGCCCGCGCGATCGAGGCCGTGGCCTCGGGCGCCTTCTCTCCGGACGACAAGCAGCGCTTTGCGCCGGTCATCGAGCGCGTGCTCGGCCATGACCGGTTCATGGTGGCGGCCGACTTCGACGCCTATTGGCAGGCGCAACGGGCCGTCGACGCCTTGTGGCGCAATCCGGCCGCTTGGTGGCGTGCGAGCATCCGCAACACGGCGCGCATGAGCTGGTTCTCGTCGGACCGCACGATCCGCGAATATGCCGACGACATCTGGCGCGTCGAATTGCCGTGAGCTGAAACCGACATGGAAGCCCTGTTCATCGGCCAGACCTACATCGACGTGACCTTTCTCACGGACCACATTCCGGTCGGCGACGAGAAGTCGGTTGCTTCGGAATATTCGGTGTCGTTCGGCGGCAACGCCGTCACGGCGGCGTTCTGCTGCGCCAAGCTCTCGGTGAAGCCCGATCTCATCGCCACCGGCGCCGACGACTGGCTGGGCCGCATGTTCCTCGACATGGCGGCCAAGTACGAAGTGCACCTGCACGTGCGCAAGGTGAAGAAGTCCTCGCTCTCCTTCGTCATGCCGCACGAGGGCAAGCGCGCGATCGTTCGCTGCCGCGACGATCATTACCTGCATCCCTTCCCGATCCTGGACATCACCGGCTGCCGCGCGCTGCATGTCGACGGACACCAGGCCGACGCCGCGATGCACTACGCGCGGCAGTGCCGGCAGGCCGGCATCCTGACCTCGCTCGACGGCGGCGCCGTGCGCGCGAACACCCATGAACTCCTGGAGTTCATCGACGTGGCGGTCGTGTCGGAGCGTTTTTGCGAACAGCTCGGGATGTCGCCGGGCGCGACGCTCGACTATCTCAAGGGCCGGGGCTGCCGGATCGGTGGCGTCACCCTCGGCGAGCACGGCTTCGTCTGGTACGACGAAACGGGCCGCACGCAGGCCGAACCGGCGCTGCCGATTCCCGCCAAGCTGGTGATCGACACCAACGGCGCCGGAGACGTCTTCCACGGGGCTTACATCTATTCCTATCTGACCGCGCCGGGACAGCCGTGGGCCGCGCATTTCGATTTTGCGCGCGCGGCGTCGGCCTTCAAAGTCCAGCGGCTCGGCAACGAGGCAGGCCTGCCGACGGTGGCGGACATCGCCGCCATTCGCGCGCAATACGCGCCGGCGAAGCCGGGCAGGGTGTCCGCGTCCGCCTGATCATTGCGCGTTGTCCGCCGCGTGCGCCGGCGTCAGCCTGAGCTGCCGCCCAACCGAGCGCAGCCGCGCCTCCTGGCGATCGTTGAGCGCGGCATAGACGCCGCCGAGCGAGCGTCCGACGATGCGCGTCGCGTACAGCAGCGTGTTGACACGCTCGCCGGCGGCATCGAGCCGCGCCACGACGGTGCCGGGCGGCTGCGCGGGGCAGGCCGAGGCCAGCCACTGCGCCATGCCGGCGAACGTCACGCGCAGGCCCTCGAGCGCGATCTGCTGCTTGTCGCTCGGCTGCACTGCGCGCACGATTTCGGAGCCGGGCCAGGCTTCGGCCGCCGCGAGGTCGGCGGAGCAGCTCACGGCGCGCGGGGAGGCGCCGTCGAGCGTCGCCTTCTGCTCGGCCGTGAGCTCCCCATACAGCTTCTCCAGGGGCGTACGCACGATCAAGGTCGCCTGCCGCATCGCCCACAGGCGCTCGGCCAGCGCATCGACACGATCTTGTGCCGTTTCCTCCGCTGCAGGCGTCCCGCAGGCAGCGCCGATGCGGCGATAGGCCGTGATCAGCGCAGAGCGCAGATCCTTGAACGCGGGCTGTTGCGCCGCCGTCGGCGTGATCGCCTGCGCGATCTGGTCGGCGAGCGCATTGCCCGCCTGCTCGGCTGCGGCGGTTTGCGCGCTGCAATCGGCCGCCGACGATTTCGCAGCGGTCTTGCGCGGCCGCGATGTGCCGCGCGGCGTCATCGCCGCGGAGAGGATGTCGTAGGACCCGTGCGTCCAGAAACCGTCTTGTGACCCGCGTGCGAAGGTGAAGTCGAACAGGTCGTCGGCTGCGGCTGGCCAGGCGAGGGCAGCGACCGGGATGGCGCGGGCGCTCGCGCCGGCGGCCTCCCGCGGTTTCTCACGCGGTTCGCGCGATCGCGTCGCCGCCGGCCGCGCGCGCGAACGGCGGTGCAGCAATCGGCCGCGGATGCCGAGATTGCGCATGATGCGCAGCGGCGCCGTCATCAGGCCGAAAATGTCTTGCGATTGTGCGCGCTTGGGAACGCTCGTCGTGGAGCCGGCGACGACCACCACAGCCAGGAGAGACAGCAGGCAGAATCGCCGCATCGCCCACTCCATTTTGCTTCCCCGGAGGTAACCATTCCTTCCGGCAAAAGTTCCCAGCGACTCAGCGCCCCAAATTCAAGCAGCGCATGATTTCGAGCCGCAATTTGGTCATTATGGCGGTCGACCTGTAGTTCTCCTGTTCAAAAATTCCGCACCCTGCGAAAGGTAGATGATGGCTCGGGCAAAGACCGCTTTGATCACGTTGTTCGTTGCATTGAACGCTGCGCCGGTGCTTGCGCAGACCACGCGTGCCGCCCCCGGAAATCCCATGCAGGGCACTCAGGCCGAGCAGAACGCCTGCGAGCGCGATGCCGTCCGATTTTGCCGCGACGCCGTGCCCGACACGTTCCGTGTCCTCGCGTGCCTGCAGGCTAATCACAAGAAGATCAGCAAGGCTTGCCGCGCGGTGCTCATCAGCCACGGGCAGCTCTAGACGCCGCGCGGGCCGCGCGGCGGACGCAGTCTCTAGCTGCTGCGGTAGGCCACGAACTTCGCGGCGGTGATCAGCGTCGCGGCGCGCGCGCCGAACGGCGCCAGCGCCGCCTCCGATTCCGCGACGAGCTCCGCGAGCTTCGCCTTGGCGCCGGCGACGCCGAGGATACGCACCATGGTCGCTTTGCCTGCGGCGGCGTCCTTGCCGGTCGATTTGCCCACTGTCGCCGCGTCGCCCTCGACGTCCAGCAGGTCGTCGGCGATCTGGAACGCCCGTCCGATGGCGACGCCGTAGCGGTCGAGCGCCTCGCGCTGGCCGGCGCTCGCGCGTCCCAACGTGGCGCCGGCGATGCATCCGAAGCGCAGCAGCGCGCCGGTCTTCATGGCCTGCAGCACGCGCACGTCGTCCTCTGAGAAACTCTTCGGCGCGCCCTCGAACCTGCCTTCTGCGGCGAGATCGAGCATCTGCCCGCCGGCCATGCCGCCGATGCCCGAGGCGCGCGCCAGCAGGTTCACGAGCTCGCTGCGCACGCCGGCGTCGGGATGAACCTGCGGCCGCGAGAGGATGTCGAACGCGAAGGTGAGGAGCGCGTCGCCGGTGAGGATCGCAGTGGCTTCGTCGAAGGCCTTGTGCGCGGTCGGGCGCCCGCGCCGCAGGTCGTCGTTGTCCATGGCCGGCAGGTCGTCATGCACGAGCGAATAGCAATGGATGCATTCGAGCGCGGCGCCCGCGAGCAGCCCCTGCGCGCGCGGCACATCGAACAGCGCCGCCGATTCCACCACCAGGAAAGGGCGGAAGCGCTTGCCGCCGCCCAGGCTGGCATAGCGCATGGCGTCGAGCAGGCGCTTGGGCCGCGCGATCTCGCCGGATTCGGGGCCAGCCGCAAGGAGGCCATCGAGCAGCGCCTCGGTCTCTTTCGCGACCGCGTCGAGGCGGGCCGTGAATGACGTGCTGAGGGCCGGATCGAGCATGGCGGAGGTCCTGAAAATGTGCCGCGGGCGTGCAGTCCGATGCACCAGCCCGTGACCCGGTGCAAGCCCGCGGCGGCGGATCGGCCGGCGCAGGCACCGGCGCAGCCCGGCCATGGGAGACGGCGGCCTTCCCAAAACGACCGAATTATCCCATCAACCTACTGAATTGTCGCACGTTTCTTGCCTGGGCAGATTTCCCATTTGGCTTGCCATGGGCTATGGTGCGGCCGGGTTCGCGATGGCCTGCCGTCGCGGATGTCCAATCCGTCACTCTATATATGCCGCCTCGATGGCGCTTTCGGCGCAACACCGCGCCTTCACGGTTCTTTCGGCATGGACCCATCCTTCATCGGCGCAATGGTGGCGGCAGCGGTCCTGGCCGTCTGGGTCTATCTGGCGCTGGGGCACGGGCGCTTCTGGCTGATGCGCCAGCGCGATCGGCGTGCAGGCGGGTCGCTGGCGGTCTGGCCGTCGGTGCTCGCCGTCGTCCCGGCCCGCGACGAGGCTGACTGCATCGCCCATAGCATCGCCTCGCTGCTGCAGCAGCAATATCCGGGGCGGTTTGGGGTGGTTCTGGTGGACGATCAGAGCCGCGACGGCACGGCGGACGTCGCTGCGGCCGCGGCCGCCGCGATCGGCGCATCCGAGCGGCTGACCGTGCTGCACGGCGCTCCCTTGGCGCCCGGCTGGACCGGCAAGCTGTGGGCGCAGCACCAGGGTGTCACGCACGCGCAGACGCTGGCACAGCCGCCCAACTACCTCCTCCTCACCGACGCCGACATCGTCCATGCTCCTGACACGGTCGCCTGGCTCGCCGCCCACGCCGAACGGAACGGATGCGTGCTGGTGTCGTTGATGGCGAAGCTGCGTTGCGAGAGCCTTGCCGAACGGCTGCTGATCCCCGCCTTCATCTATTTCTTTGCCATGCTTTATCCCTTTGCCTGGGTGAACGACCGCACCCGCCGCACAGCGGCGGCGGCGGGCGGTTGCATGCTGGTGCGCCATGACGCGCTGCGCGCCGCCGGCGGAGTGGCCGCGGTGCGCGGCGCGCTGATCGACGACTGCGCCATCGCCGGTCTGCTCAAGACCGTCGGGCCGATCTGGCTCGGGCTGACGCGCCGGGTCGAGAGCATCCGCCCGTATCCCGGATTCGCCGACATCGGCCGCATGGTGCAGCGCTCGGCCTATGCCCAGCTCCGTTACTCGTTCCTCATGCTGGTGCTCACCGTCGTCGCCATGAGCGCGGTGTTCATCGCGCCCGCGGTGTTCGCGCTGGCCGGCGCGGGGTTCGCACAGCTCGTTGGAGCCACCGCGTGGCTCCTGATGGCGATCACGTTCCAGCCGATCCTGCGGTTCTACGGGCTCTCGCCGCTTTACGGTCTGCTGCTGCCGCTGGTCGCTCTTCTCTACGTGCTGTTCACCTGCAATTCGGCGCTGCAATACGCGCGCGGGCGCGGCGGCCTGTGGAAGGGCCGCGCCCAGGCCAATCTGGGGCAGACGCCATGACCGACACCGCCGGCAAGCTCAGGTCGGGCAAGGGCCACCACGACGAGAATTTTCCCGTCGCATCGGTGCTGATCGCGCCGCGCCATCGCGCGCCGATTCTGGCGTTCTACAATTTCGTGCGCACGGCCGACGACATCGCCGATCATGCGCATCTCGCGCCGCAGGAAAAGCTCGCGCATCTCGATCAGCTCGAGGCCGACCTCAACGGCGCCGCCAATCACAACCGCGAGGCCGTTGCGCTGCGCGAGGCGCTGGCCGCCCGCGATCTGTCGCCGCGCCACGCCAAGGACCTGCTCACCGCGTTCCGCATGGACGTCACCAAGCTGCGCTACCAGACCTGGGACGACCTCATCGAGTATTGCTCCTATTCGGCCATGCCCGTCGGCCGCTTCGTGCTCGACGTGCACGGCGAGCCCACGTCCACCTGGCCGGCGTCGGACGCCCTCTGCGCCGCCCTGCAGATCATCAACCACCTGCAGGACTGCAAGAAGGACTACCTCGATCTCGATCGTGTCTATATTCCGCTCGACGCGCTCGCCGCGGACGGCCTGACGGTGGAGGCACTGAGCGCCTCGCAGGCGGCGCCGGCCCTGCGGCGCTGCCTGAGCATCCTCACCGAGCGCACGCAGCGGCTGCTGCGCAGCAGTGACGACCTCGCCGTCGAGGTGCATGACCTGCGGCTCGGGCTCGAGATCGCGGTGATCCAGCGGCTGGCATGGCGCCTGACCTCCGTGCTGCTGCGGCGCGACCCGCTCAGCGAGCGCGTGCATCTTGGCAAGGGCGCGGTCGCGGCACTCACGGCCGCCGCCGTCGCCGGGCGGCTCATTCGTTTCCCGCGCCGACACGCCGGCGCGCAACGGGCGGTGTGACGCGACCGATGAGTGCGCAGGAAGCCATATCCCTCGAGCAGCCGCCGGCGGCCCAGCGGGCCTTCGGCAGCTCGTTCTATCTCGGCATGCGCATCCTGCCGCGCGCCCAACGCGAGGCGATGTTCGAGATCTACGCGTTCTGCCGCGCCGTCGACGACATCGCCGACAGCACGCTTGCGCGCCCCGAGCGGCTGCGCCAGCTCGAGGCCTGGCGGCGCGACATCGACGCGATCTATGCCGGCACGCCGCCCGCGCCGCCCGCGCCGCTCGTCCGCCTCGCCGCCATCGCGCGCGCGTTCAGCCTCGAGCGGGCCGATTTCATCGCCGTGATCGACGGCATGGAGATGGACGCACTGGCCGACATCCGCGCGCCCGATACGGCGACGCTCGATCTCTACTGCGACCGCGTCGCCTGTGCCGTCGGGCGGCTGTCGGTCCGCGTGTTTGGTCTGCGCCATGACGAGGGACGCGCGCTCGCCGATCATCTCGGCCGCGCGCTGCAGCTCACCAACATCCTGCGCGACCTCGACGAGGACGCGGAGGTGGGGCGGCTCTATCTTCCGCGCGAAGCCTTGCAGGCAGCCGGCATCCTCACCGACGATCCCGCCGCCGTTCTGGCCCATCCGGCGCTGGCGCGCGCCTGCGCGCCCGTCATCGCGCGTGCGCACACGCACTTCGAGGAGGCCGACGCCATCATGGCGCGCTGCCCGCGCCGCGCCGCGCGCGCGCCGCGCATCATGTCCGCGGTCTACAAGATCATCCTCGCCGACATCGCCGCGCGCGGCTTCGCTCCGCCGCGGCCGCGCGTGCGCGTGAGCCGTGCGCGCCTCGTCTGGATCCTCCTGAGCAACGCGATCGTCTGATGGCCCGCACCGTCCACATCATCGGCGCCGGCATGGCCGGACTTGCCGCCGCGGTGCGGCTGGCCCGGGCGGGCGCCAAGGTCGTCGTGCACGAGGCCGCCAACCACGCCGGCGGGCGTTGCCGCTCGTACCACGATCCCGCCATCGACATGGTCATCGACAACGGCAACCATCTGGTGCTCTCGGGCAACCACGCCACGATGGGCTTCCTCGACGCGATCGGGTCACGCGGCGGGCTGCACGGGCCCGATCGGGCCGAGTTCTCGTTTGTCGATCTCGCGAACGACGAGCGCTGGACGCTGCGGCTTTCGGAAGGCCGCATTCCCTGGTGGATCTTCGACGAGTCGGCGCGCGTGCCCGGCACCCGCGCGCCCGACTATCTGCCGCTGGCCAGGCTGCTCTCGCCCCCTCTGCGTGCCACCGTCGGCGAGGTCATGGCCTGCGAAGGCCCGCTGTGGAACCGCTTCCTCGCGCCGCTCCTGCTGGCGGCGCTCAATACTGAACCCCGCCTCGGCTCGGCACGGCTGGCCGCCGGCGTGCTGCGCGAGACGATCACGCGCGGCGGGCGCGCCTGCCATCCGCTGATCGCGCATGGACTGTCCGCGGCCTTCATCGATCCGGCGCTGGCCTATATCGGATCAAGACGCGGCGAGGTGCGCCTCGGCCGGCGCCTGCGTGCCTTCGCATTCGATGCCGAGCGCGTGACGGCGCTCGACTTCGGCGAGGAAACCGTGCCGCTCGCCCCCGGCGATGCCGTGATCCTGGCCGTGCCGCCGACGGTGGCGGTCTCGCTGCTGCCCGGGCTGACCGCGCCGACCGAGTTCAACGGCATCGTCAACGCGCATTTCGCATACCGCCGTCCGCAGGCGGCGGCGCCCGCCATGCTCGGCGCCGTCGGCGGCCTCGTCGAGTGGCTGTTCGTCTTCCCCGACCGCCTGTCGGTGACCATCAGCGGCGCCAACCGCCTGATGGACGAGGAGCGCGATGGACTCGCGCGCAAGATTTGGTACGACGTGACCCGAATGCTGAACATGTCCGAGCCCCTGCCGCCGTGGCAGATCGTGCGCGAGCGCCGCGCGACCTTCTCCGCAACCCCCGCTCAGGATGCCTTGCGGCCGGAAGCGCGCACGCGCTGGCCCAATCTCATGCTTGCCGGTGACTGGATAGCGACGGGGCTGCCCGCAACCATCGAGGGCGCGGTCCGCTCAGGCAATCGCGCGGCGCAGCTCGTGGGTGAGCGGCCATGACGGCGCCTGAGCTCGACGGCGCGATCGCGCGCGCGACGGATGCGCTGCTGGCCTGCCAGCAGAGCGACGGCCACTGGGTGTTCGAGCTCGAGGCCGATGCCACGATTCCGGCCGAGTACATCCTGCTCAAGCATTATCTCGGCGATCCCGTCGATCCCGCTCTCGAGCGCAAGATCGGCGTCTATCTGCGCCGCATCCAGGGGGGGCACGGCGGCTGGCCGCTGTTCCATGAGGGCGAGTTCAACATCAGCGCGAGCGTGAAAGCCTATTTTGCGCTCAAGATGATCGGAGACCCGGTCGACGCGCCGCACATGGTGCGCGCGCGCGAAGCCATCCGCGCAAACGGCGGCGCCGAGGGCAGCAACGTGTTCACGCGCGTGCTGCTCGCGCTCTACGGCGTGATCGGGTGGCACGCGGTGCCGGCCATGCCGGTCGAGATCATGCTGCTGCCGCGCTGGTTTCCCTTCCATCTCTCGAAGGTGTCCTACTGGGCGCGCACCGTGATCGTGCCCTTGCTGGTGCTGCGCGCACTCAGGCCGCGCGCCCGCAATCCGCGCGGGATCGGCATCGACGAACTGTTCGTGCAGCCGCCGCAGCGGGTCGGCTTCGTACACCGGGCGCCGCACCAGAGCCGGTTCTGGTTCGCGCTGTTCCAGGCGATCGACATCGTCGTGCGCGGCGTCGAGCCGTTCTTCCCCAAGCGGAAGCGTCGGCGCGCCATCGATGCCGCGGTCGAGTTCGTCGTCACGCGCCTCAACGGCGAGGACGGGCTCGGCGCCATCTTCCCGGCCATGGCCAACACGGTGATGATGTTCGACCTGCTCGGCTATCCGGTCGATCATCCCGACGTGAAGCTGGCGCGCGCGTCGGTCGAGAAGCTGCTCGTGATCAAGGACGACGAGGCCTATTGCCAGCCGTGCGTCTCGCCGGTGTGGGACACGGCGCTCGCCTGCCACGCCCTGCTCGAGGTTGGCGGCGAGACGGCCGTGCGCCACGCCGTGAAGGGCCTCGACTGGCTCAAGCCGCTGCAGGTGCTCGACGTCGCCGGCGATTGGGCCGAGCAGCGGCCGAACGTGCGGCCGGGCGGCTGGGCGTTCCAGTACGCCAACGACTACTACCCCGACCTCGACGATACGGCGGTGGTCGTGATGGCCATGGACCGCGCCCGGCACACGCTGCATTCCAAGGACTACGACCACGCCATCGGCCGCGCGCGTGAGTGGATTGAGGGATTGCAGAGCAGGGGCGGCGGCTGGGCGGCGTTCGACGCCGACAACACCTATTCCTATCTCAACAACATCCCGTTCTCCGACCACGGCGCGCTGCTTGATCCGCCGACCTCCGATCTCACCGCGCGCTGCATGTCGATGCTGACCCAGCTCGGCGAGACGGTGGAGCGCAGCGACGCGCTGCGCCAGGCTCTGGAGTTCCTGCGCAAGGAGCAGCATCCGGAGGGAAGCTGGTACGGCCGCTGGGGCATGAACTACATCTACGGCACCTGGTCGGTGCTGTGCGCGCTCAACATGCTCGGCCTCGATCCGCAGACCCCGGAGATCCGCCGCGCCTCGAACTGGCTGGCCTCGATCCAGAACGATGACGGCGGCTGGGGCGAGGACGGCATGAGCTACAAGCTCGACTACCGCGGCTACGAGCCCGCGCCGAGCACGGCCTCACAGACCGCCTGGGCGCTGCTCGGCATGATGGCTGCCGGCGACGTCGATCACCCCGCCGTGGCGCGCGGCATCGCATATCTCACGCGCACCCAGAACGGCGAGGGCCTGTGGGACGAGGCGCGGTTCACCGCCACCGGGTTCCCGCGCGTGTTCTATCTGCGCTACCACGGCTATCCGAAGTTCTTCCCGCTGTGGGCGATGGCGCGTTATCGCAACCTCAAGGCCAGCAACGCACGGCGGCCCGCCTACGGGATGTGAGCGCGCGGGATGTGAGCGCGGGCGCCACGAACGAAAATGGCCGGGACATTGCCCGGCCATTGGAACCATGCTGACGCAATACGGCTAGCCCGAGGCGCGCTGCGGCTCGCGCTCCTTGACGGCGGGCTTGCTGGTGTGCATCTCGATCAGGCGCTCGCGTACCTGCTTCTCGAAGACGTATTGCGCCGGCCGCTGCTTGTCGAGCGGGATGTCCGGCGCCATCGGGCCCTCGGTCCGCACGCCGCGCAGTGCGACCATCGCCGCCTTGATCGGGTTCGACACGGCGTGGTTGACGGCGGTGGCCTCGAAGCCGCTGTGCACCATGCAGTCGGCGCACTTCTCGTAGTTGCCGGTGCCGTAGGCGTCCCAGTCGGTGCCTTCCATCAGTTCCTTGAAGGTCTTGGTGTAGCCCTCGCCGAGCAGGTAGCAGGGGCGCTGCCAGCCGAACACGGTGCGCGTCGGATTGCCCCACGGCGTGCAGTGGTAGGCCTGGTTGCCCGCGAGGAAGTCGAGGAACAGGCTCGACTGGCTGAACGACCACGCGCGACCGTTGCGGCCGAGCCGGAAGATGTCGCGGAACAGTTCCTTGGTGCGGGTGCGGTTGAGGAAGTGCTGCTGGTCGGGCGCCCGCTCATAGGCGTAGCCCGGCGACACTGTGATGCCGTCGACCCCCATGGGCCCGAGGCTGTCGAAGAAGGCCGCGACCTGCTCCGGCTTTGCGGTGTTGTAGAGCGTGCAGTTGATGTTGACGCGGAAGCCGCGCGCCTTGGCTTCCTTGATGGCCTCCACGGCGCGATCATAGACGCCGTCCTGGCAGACCGCGTGATCGTGCATCTCCCGGTCGCCGTCGAGATGGACGGACCACACGAAGAACGGGCTCGGCTCGTACTTGCTGAGGTTCTTCTTGAGCAGCAGCGCGTTGGTGCACAGGTAGACGAACTTGCGCCGCGCGATGATGCCCTTGACGATCTGCGGCAGTTCCTTGTGCAGCAGCGGCTCGCCGCCGGCGATCGACACCACCGGCGCCCCGCACTCGTCGACCGCCGCCAGCGCGTCGGCCACCGAGATGCGCTTGTTGAGGATCTCGTCGGGATAATCGATCTTGCCGCAGCCCGCGCAGGCGAGGTTGCAGCGGAACAGCGGTTCCAGCATCAGCACGAGCGGATAGCGCTTGCGGCCCATCAGCCGCTGTCGCATCACGTAAGCGCCGACCAGCGCTTTCTGCAGCAGAGGAATTCCCACGATCGATTCCTATGGTTGGGGCGCGGTCGCCCGAATTTTGCGCGAGCCGGTGAGGGGGTCGGCGAGTTCCGCCGGCATGCGGAATTCGACCGCCTCGACCCGGCCGTCCAGGGTCTCGACGTCCACGGGACCGAACCGCCGCAGCGATTCGATCACATGCTTCACCAGCACTTCCGGCGCCGAAGCCCCGGCGGTCAGTCCCACGACGCTCACGTCCGTGAACCACTCCGGTTTCAACTCGTTGCCGTCCGCGATCAGATAGCTGGGCTTGCTGGCCTCTTGCCCGATCTCGCGCAACCGGTTGGAATTAGAACTGTTCTCGGCTCCGACCACGAGAATGACGTCGGCCACCTTGCATAGTTCACGAACGGCGGCTTGTCGATTCTGCGTGGCATAGCAGATGTCTTTGGTTTCCGGCCCGATGATGTCGGAAAAGCGACGCTGAAGCGCGGCGATAATACCCTTGGTGTCGTCCACGCTCAATGTCGTCTGGGTGACATAGGCAACCGGGGCGTCGGAGGGGATGGTCAGGGTGTCCACGTCCTTTTCCGTCTGCACCAGGACCACCGGTCCGGCGATCTGCCCACGGGTGCCCTCCACCTCCGGGTGGCCCTCGTGGCCGATCAGGATGAGCGTGCGGCCCTGGGCCACGTAGCGGCGGCCGTGGTTGTGGACCTTGGTGACGAGCGGGCAGGTGGCGTCGAGCACGCGCAACCCGCGGTCCTGCGCCGCGGCCTCGACGTCCTGGGGCACCCCATGGGCGCTGAACACGGTGTGGGCGTTCGCAGGCACGTCGGCTAGGTCCTCCACGAACTTCACGCCCTTCGCCTTGAGGCGCTCCACCACGTACTTGTTGTGCACGATCTCGTGGCGCACGTAGATCGGCGGGCCGTACTTCTCGAGCGCGCGCTCGACGATCTCGATCGCGCGCACGACACCGGCGCAGAACCCGCGAGGCTGGGCGAGGATGACTTTCATGGAGCTTCCCTGCGTCCGGTTCACGCGCGCAGCGGCTTCGCCGCGGGCATGTCGCGGCCGAGCACCTCGAACACCCGGGTGACGATGGCCTTGGCGTCGAGCCCGGCGCGCGCATACATCGCCGCCGGCGTGTCCTGGTCGATGAAGATGTCGGGCAGCACCATCGAGCGCACGCGCAGGCCATGGTCGAGCAGGCCGCGCTCGGCGAGTGTGTGCATCACGTGCGAGCCGAACCCGCCGATCGAGCCTTCCTCGATGGTGATCAGCACCTCGTGCTCGCGCGCGATCCGCGTCACGAGGTCGACGTCGAGCGGCTTGGCGAACCGGGCGTCCGCCACGGTGGTCGAGAGGCCATAGACGGCGAGCTCGTCTGCCGCCTTCAGGCATTCGGTCAGGCGCGTGCCGAGCGAGAGCAGAGCGATCGAGTTGCCCTCGCGCACGATGCGGCCCCTGCCGATCTCCAGCGGCTTGCCCGCGTCGGGCAGCGGCACGCCGACGCCTTCGCCGCGCGGATAGCGCAGCGCCGACGGCGCATCGTCGATCGCCGCGGCGGTCGCGACCATGTGCACCAGCTCGGCTTCGTCGGCCGCAGCCATGATGATCATGTGGGGCAGGCAGCCGAGGAACGCGACGTCGAACGAACCCGCGTGGGTCGGCCCGTCGGCGCCCACGAGGCCGGCGCGGTCCATCGCAAAGCGCACCGGCAGCTTCTGGATGGCGACGTCGTGCACGACCTGATCGTACGCGCGTTGCAGGAAGGTCGAATAGATCGCGCAGAACGGCTTGTAGCCCTCGGTGGCGAGGCCGGCCGCGAACGTCACTGCGTGCTGCTCGGCGATGCCGACGTCGAAGGTCCGTTCGGGAAATGCCTTGCCGAAGATGTCGATGCCGGTGCCGGAGGGCATGGCCGCGGTGATGCCGACGATGCGGTCGTCCCTGCTGGCTTCCTTGACCAGCGCGTCGCCGAACACCTTGGTGTAGCTCGGCGCCTGCGCCTGCGCCTTCACCTGCTTGCCGGTGATGACGTCGAACTTGACGACGCCGTGGTACTTGTCGGCGGCCGCCTCGGCGGGCGCGTAGCCCTTGCCCTTCTGGGTGACGACATGCACCAGGATGGGCCCGTTCTGCGCGTCGCGCACGTTGCGCAGCACCGGCAGCAGGTGATCGAGGTTGTGCCCGTCGATCGGGCCGACATAGAGGAAGCCGAGCTCGTCGAACAGCGTGCCGCCCGAGAGGAACCCGCGCGCCATTGCTTCCGCCTGCAGGGCGCGGCGCTCGATGCCCTTGGGCAGGTGCTTTGCGAACTGCTTGCCGATCTCGCGCAGCGACAGATAGGCCTTGCCGGAGATCGCGCGCGCCAGATACGCCGACATCGCGCCCACGGGCGGGGCGATCGACATGTCGTTGTCGTTGAGGATCACGATCAGGCGCGTGTTCATGCCGCCGGCGTTGTTCATCGCCTCGTAAGCCATGCCGGCCGAGAGAGCGCCGTCGCCGATCACGCAGATTACGTTGTTCTGCCGGCCCTCGAGGTCGCGCGCGACGGCCATGCCGAGGCCCGCGGAGATCGAGGTCGATGCGTGCGCCGCGCCGAACGGATCGTAGTCGCTCTCGGCGCGCTTGGTGAATCCGGACAGGCCGCCGCCCTGGCGCAGGGTGCGGATGCGGTCGCGCCGGCCGGTCAGAATCTTGTGAGGATAGGCCTGGTGGCCCACATCCCAAATCAACCTGTCATGCGGCGTGTCGAAGATGTAATGAAGGGCCACCGTGAGCTCGATCACGCCCAGCCCGGCCCCGAGGTGGCCGCCGGTATGGGACACCGCGTTGATCGTCTCCTCGCGCAGTTCCCGTGCAACCTCGTGCAGGTCGGCCTCGTTGAACTGCCGGAGATCGCGCGGATCGTTAATGCGGTGTAAGAGGCGACGGGGGTTTCGGGTGCTATCGTCTGACATGGATACTCTTACTCCCCTCGATCGCGGGTTGTTCCACCATAAGTTGCTGTCCGATCAAATGTCGGCTGCCAATAGGCCTACATTGATTTAAGAAAGCGGCACCGTTGCCGATGAAACGTGGGCCGGTGAAATTTGGCGGTCGATCAACGGGTTAGACCTAATCTGGACATAGAGTTGCGGCTTATCGGCCTGTCGCTGGTAACGCCGGAACGGCGCATTGGTTCTATATAGACGTCGAATATCCATGAAGATCATCACGGTAGCGGTCGTTCAACTCATAAAGCTGTGTACGCGGCAGGCCTGGGCGGTCATCGCCTTATCGGTCGTCCTGACGGGGCTGTCGGCGGGTTACGCCGCACGGAATTTCGCGATCAACACCGACATCAGCCGGCTGATTGCGTCCGACCTGCCGTGGCGCCAGCGCGAGCTCGCAGTCGACGCTTTGTTCCCGCAGTTCGACACGATCGCGGTAGTCGTGGAGGCGCCGACGCCCGAACTGGCCAGCCAGGCGACGGCCGCGCTGGTGCGGCGTATGCATCAGCAAAGCAACCTGTTCCGCTCGATCACGCTGCCGGGCGGCGGCGAATTTTTCGCGCGCAACGGCCTTTTGTTCCAGGACCACGATCAGCTCAAGCAGACGCTCGATGCGCTGGTCGCGGCCGAGCCGTTGATTCAGGTGCTCGCCAGCGATCCGTCGCTGCGCGGCATCACCCAGACCATGTCGTTCGGGTTGATGGGTGTGCAGCAGGGCCGCCTGCAGCTCGACGCCATGGCGGGCGCGCTCAACATGGCGGCGCAGACCAGCGAGCGCGTGCTCGCCGGCGAGCCTGCCAGTTTCTCGTGGCGCAACCTCGTCGCGGGCCGCGCCGCCGAACCCAACGAGCTGCGCCAGATCATCGTCGTGCGACCCGTGCTCGACTACTCGGCGCTCGAGCCGGGCAAGGCCGCGAGCGACGCCATCCGCCAAGCTGCGGCCGACCTCAACCTCGCGCAGGGCATGCAGGCCACCGTGCGCCTCACCGGGCCGGTGCCCATGGCGGACGAGGAGTTCGCCACCATCAAGGAGAATGCCGTTCCGCACGGCATCGCCACCATCCTCATCGTGCTGTTCATCCTCTGGCGCGCGCTCGGCTCGGGCCGCACCATCGTCGCGGTGTTCGCCAGCCTGATCGTGGGCCTCGCCGTCACCGCGGCAGTCGGCCTGCTGATGGTCGGCACGCTCAACCTCATCTCGGTGTACTTCGCCGTGCTGTTCGTCGGTCTCGGCGTCGATTTCGGCATCCAGTTCGCGGTGCGCTACCGCTCGGAGCGCCACCGCGTCGGCGACCTGAAGGAATCGTTGCTGCAGACCGGACGCTACATCGCCGCGCCGCTCACGCTCGCCGCGCTCGCCACCGCCGCCGGATTCCTGTCGTTCCTGCCGACGGATTATCGCGGGGTGTCCGAGCTCGGCCTGATCGCGGGCGTCGGCATGCTGATCGCCTTCGCGACCAGCGTGACGCTGCTGCCCGCCCTGCTGGCGGTGCTCAAGCCGCCGGGCGAGCCCGAGGCGCTCGGCTATCCCGCGCTTGCGCCGATCGACCGCTTCCTCGACCGACGCCGCATCGCGGTGCTGACCGTCACGCTGCTTGTCATCATCGCCGGCCTGCCGCTGCTCGCCTGGCTGCGCTTCGACTTCAATCCGATCAACCTGCGCAGTCCCAAGGTCGAGTCGGTCGCAACGTTCCTCGACCTGCGCAACGACCCGTCCGGCAACGTCAACGCCAGCGAAGTGCTCACCGCCACGCTCGACGACGCCGAGAAGGCCGCGGCGCGGCTGCGCGAGGTGCCGCAGGTGTCGCGCGCGATCACGCTCAACACGTTCGTGCCGCAGGACCAGGACCGCAAGCTGCAGCTCATCCAGACCGCGGCGGGCGAGCTCGGTCCCGCGCTCAATCCCGACGAGGCGACGCCGCCGCCGACCGACGCCGAGAACGTCGCGGCGCTCAACACCGCGGCGCAGACGCTCACGCGCACCGCAGGCAACGCGACCGGCCCGGGCGCGGACGCCGCCAAGCGGCTGGCCACGGCGCTCACCGCCCTGGCGTCGGCGCAGCCCGACGTGCGCGCGCGCGCGCAAGCCGCGTTCGTGCCGCCGCTCAAGACGGCGCTCGACGAGTTGCGCGGCCTGCTGAGCGCGCAGCGCGTCACCCTCGACACGCTGCCGGCCGACCTCAAGCGGGAGTGGGTCGCGGCCGACGGGCGTGCGCGCGTGCAGATCACGCCCAAGGGCAACGCCAACGACACCGAGGCGCTGCGCGAGTTCGCCGAGGCCGTGCTCAAGGTCGAGCCCACGGCCATCTCCGGGCCGATCTCGATCCTGGAATCGAGCCGCACCATCGTGCGCGCGTTCTTCGAGGCCGGCGCCTGGGCGCTCGTCTCGATCACGCTGCTGCTGTGGCTGACGCTGCGCCGCATCACCGACGTGCTGCTGACGCTGATCCCGCTGCTGCTGGCGGGCGTCGTCACCCTCGAGATCTGCGTCTTGATCGACCTGCCGATGAACTTCGCCAACATCATCGCGCTGCCGCTGCTGCTGGGCGTCGGCGTGGCCTTCAAGATCTATTACATCATGGCCTGGCGCGAGGGGCAGACCAACCTGCTGCAGTCCGTGCTCACGCGCGCGGTGATGTTCTCGGCGGCAACCACGGCCACCGCCTTCGGCAGCCTGTGGCTGTCGAGCCACCCCGGCACGTCGAGCATGGGCAAGCTGCTGGCGCTCTCGCTGGTGTGCACGCTCGCCGCCGCCGCGCTGTTCCAGCCGATCCTGATGGGCAAGCCGCGCCAGTTGCAGGCACCGCCCGAGGTGAAGTGACGCTCGTCTGAGGGATTGGCCGTCCGGGTGTTCGTGCCTCGCGGTGAGGGCAGGCCAGGCGGACCGGCGCGGAGGCTTATCGCCGCAGCGTGCCGTTCGGGGGTGTGCCTTGCGCGCGCGGGGCGCTCTGCACGCCGCCACCCTGGGTGCGCGCCTTGCGCTGCACGGGCGCGGGCTTGGCCGCTTCCTTCTGCGGATACACCGAAGGGTCGAGCTCGGCGTAGGCGGTCTCGGGCAGGCGTTGCCACACCTGGTCGCGCCCCAGCAGCGAAATGCCGAGATAGCCGCGCACGGTCAGCGTCTGCCCGTCGGGAGAGAGCCGCATCAGCGCCCGGTACACCGTGCCGTCGCGCGGGTCGAGGATGCGCCCGTCCTCGTATTTGAGGCCGTCGCGCTTCATGTTCGTGATGATGGTCAGGCCGAGCCACGGCGCGCCGCGCTGCTCACCCTCGCAATGCTCGCACACCGGGTTGGGAGGGTCCCCCGGCTGCGAGAACATCTTGGCGATCTTGCCCTCGTAGAGGCCGTTGCGCTCGCCGATCAGGAACCAGCCCTGCGACTGGCCGGTCTGGTCGTCGATCTGCTGCCACAGGCCCGCGGCGGTCGGCTGCTCGGTCTGGGCCGGCGCCGCCGGCGGGGGCGCCATCTGCGCGGATGCCGGCATTGCAAGCATGAGCATCGCCGCGCCCGCAAGCCAGGCCGATCGCCTCGTCATTACCAATTGCTTCATGCGCATCATCCAAACCGCATTCGATGATGCGGCAAACTGCAAACGCAATATGGTGATTTTGCGGGGTCGGCGCCGCTCTGTCTCTGAACAAGATTGGCCATATTGCAATTGCCGCGAGGGTACTAAGCTACGAAGCTCGGGTCCATGCCGGTGGGCGGGTAGAGGGCAAATGTCTCAGGCAGGTCTCCAGCCGTTCGACGTGGCGATGATGCGGCGCTGCATTGAACTTTCCAGGGCGGCCGCGCGGGCGGGCGAGATTCCCTTCGCCAGCCTGATCTGCCGGGACGGGGAGGTGGTGGCCGAGGCGACCAACCGCGTCGTGCGCGATCAGGACGTGACGCGCCATGCCGAGATCATCGCGCTCGGTCAGGCGCAGCAGGTGCTCGGCAGCCGCGTGCTCGCCGGCTGCACGCTCTATTCCAATGTCGAGCCCTGTCCGATGTGCGCCTTTCCGGTGCGCGAGGCGCAGGTCGCCCGCGTGGTGTTCGCGCTGCGCTCGCCGCTCATGGGCGGATTCTCGAAGTGGAACATCCTGCGCGACCCGGAGCTCTCCAGCGTGATGCCGGAAGCCTTCGGCAGCGTGCCGGAAGTGGTGGTGGGGCTGCTCGCGCGCGAGGCCGAGAAGGTGTGGATCAAGTGGAACCCGATCGCCTGGACCGTCATCCGCTACCGCGGCTGTTTCGATCCCTCGCCGCTGGAAACGTCCGCGGAGGTTCCGCTCGAGCGCTTCGCGCCGGTGCGCGGACGCAACTTCTTTAGGCAGTTGCTCGCCATCCATCGCTGAGCCGGCGAGGGCCCGTCCGCTCGGCTGAACGGCCGCCCGGCGGGATTTCGGACGGCGCGTCACGCAATCCGGACGCCGGATCATTGAGCCGCTGTGCGCGTCATTCCAGTTTCGGCACGCGAGAATGGTCAGGCCGGCCCCCGTTTTCCCGGTCTGACCGGCTCCATCACAAGCTGCGAGGCGCGTCGATCATGAGAAGCTCAGCCGTCAAGTGCCAACCCGTTGCCGCTCCCGCCGGGGTGCCCGACCTCGCCGCGCTCAAGTTCAAGCAGCAGGTCGCCTGGTCGTCCGGCGACTACGCCGTGATCGGTACGTCGCTGCAAATCGTCGGCGAGCAATTGTGCGAGGCGCTTGACCTGCGCGCCGGCGCGACAGTGCTCGACGTCGCCGCCGGCAACGGCAACGCCAGCCTGGCCGCGGCGCGCCGCTGGTGCGACGTGGTCTCGACCGACTACGTCCCGGCCTTGCTCGACAAGGCGCGCGCACGCGCCCGGGCCGAGGATCTCGGCATCGACTTCAGGACGGCGGACGCCGAAGCCCTGCCGTTCGAGGACGGGCGCTTCGACGCCGTGCTGTCGACCTTTGGGGTCATGTTCACGCCCGACCAGGACAAGGCCGCCGCCGAGATGCTGCGCGTCTGCCGGCGCGGCGGGCGGATCGGCCTCGCCAACTGGACGCCGGGCGGCTTCGTCGGACAGATGTTCAAGATTCTGGGCTGGCATCTGCCGCCGCCCGCCGGAGTCCGGTCGCCGGCGCTCTGGGGCACGCGCGAACGGCTGGCGGAACTCTTCGGCGGCCGCGGCACGATCGACGCGAAGGCGCGCCAGTTCGTGTTCCGCTATCGCTCGGCCGACCACTTCCTGCACGTGTTCAACGCCTACTACGGCCCCGTGCTTAAGGCCTTCGACGCGCTCGATCCCGCCGGCCAGGAAAGCCTGCGGCGCGACCTGATCGCGCTGATCTCCGGCATGAACCGGGCGACCGACGGCACGATGGCCGTGCCAGGCGAGTATCTCGAAGTCATCGTCGAGAAGCACTAGGCGCGCCGGGCGCGGCGCTACTCCGCTCGCATCCGGCGCCGCCATGTGGCCGGCGGCACGCCGATCATCTTCTTGAAGGCGCGGCTGAACGCCGCCTCGGATTCGTAGCCGATCTCCGCGGCGATCCCCGCCAGGTTGACGTTGCCGCGCGTGAGCAGCTCGGCGGCGATCTGCATGCGCCAGCGCGCGAGGTAGTGCATCGGCGGGGTGCCGACGAGCGCGGCGAAGCGCTCGGCCAGCACCGAGCGCGATTGGCCGACCTGGTGGGCCAGCTCCTCGATCGTCCAGTCGCGCGCGGGCTCGGCATGCATCAGCGACAGCGCCTTGCCGACCGAAGGATCGCGCAGCCCGGCCAGCCAGCCGGCCTTCTGCGGAGGCAGCGCCTCGAGGTAGCCGCGCAGCACGTCGATGAACATCAGCTCGCTCATCTTCGTGAGGACGGTCTCGCCGCCGGCGCGCTTCTCGGCCGCCTCCGCCACCGCGAAGCGGATGAACTGGCCGAGCCAGCCCTGGCCGTTGTTGCGCGGATCGCCCGCCTTGATCACCGCCGGCAGCGAGCCGAGCAGCGGATTGAACGGACGCGCGTCGCAGGCGAGATAGCCGCAGACGAGCGCCGCCGAGGTCCCGCCCTCATCGCCGCAGTTGATGCGGAACGGCATCTGCGCGGCCGCGGCGAGCCGGACCACGTCGGTGCTGGGCGGCTCCGCGCCCAGATCGGGACGGCTCGACATGACGTGCGGGTCGGCGTTGGTGAAGATGATCACCTCGCCCGCCTCGAGCGCGATCGGCTCGCCGCCTGCGAGTCGTCCGTAGCAGCGGCCCGCCGTCACGACGTGGTAGGCGATCAGGTGATCCGCGCCCGGCAGGATGAACGGGAGGATCACGTCGCGCGGCGGCGAGGCGACTGCCCACGGCTCCTGCGCGGCGACGTCGAAGAAGGCCGCGCCCGTGAGGCGCACCGTCTTCAGCACGTCGGACAGGACATCCGCACCCATTCGGCCCTCGCCTCGCGCGCTCATCGGCTTGGAGGCGACCGGGACGCAATTCCGGACGCGATGTCAAGCGATGCAGACGCCGTGTCATTCAACCGGCGGCCGGGAAGCGGCTAACAACTGCGCGACGGCCGGCGCCATGGGCGGCGCAGGCGCAAGTCATATCAGAAAAGGATCGATGAATGACAATGCACAAGGGTCGATGCTTCTGCGGCGCCGTGGAGATCGAGGCCAGCGGAGGGCCGGAAGCCATGGGTTATTGCCATTGCGAGTCGTGCCGGTCCTGGTCGGCCGGCCCGGTGAATGCGTTCACGTTGTGGAAGCCGGACAGTGTGAAGGTCACCAAGGGCGCCGACCAGATCGGCCGCTTCATGAAGACCAAGGCGAGCCAGCGCATGTTCTGCAAGCAATGCGGCGGGCACGTGATGACCGACCACCCGCTGCTCGGCCTCGTCGACGTCTATGCCGCGACGCTTCCTTCGCTCGCCTTCAGCCCGGCCGTGCACGTCAACTATGCCGAGACGGTGCTGCCGATGAAGGACGGGCTGCCGAAGCTCAAGGACTTCCCCGCTGAAATGGGCGGCTCCGGCGCCATCCTGCCCGAGTAGCCCCGCGAACCGCACGCCGGCCCGGCGGTGCCGCGCCGGCTCCCGCGACGGCCTCGATTCCCTCGTCGCCGCCCGATGCCGCGCGTGCGGTCCCGCTCCCACACCAGCAAGGAAACCACGATGGACATAGCCAAGTTTCGAGACCTCCAGGAGCCGATCAGGGCGCGGTATCGTCGCGATGCCGCGGCCGCCGTTCTCACCCTCACGGCCACGGGCACCGCGGACGACGCGACCGTCACCTGCAAGGTCGACACCGGCCGCGGACCCGCGATCGCCGGCATCCACCCGAAGTGCGGCGGCTCCGGCCTGGAGCTGTGTTCGGGCGACCTGCTGCTGGAGGCGCTCGTCGCCTGCGCCGGCGTCTCGCTCAAGGCGGCAGCGGCCGTGCTCGACATTCCCGTCGCATCCGCGCGCGTGTTCGCCGAGGGCGACGTCGACCTGCGCGGCACGCTCGGGATCAGCGACGCCGTGCCGGTCGGCTTCAAGGAGATCCGCCTGCGCTTCGAGCTCGACACCGACGCGGCGCCCGACCGGCTTGCCGAATTGCTGGCGGTGACCGAGCGCTACTGCGTGATCTTCCAGACCATCCAGAAAAGCCCGCGGACGGCGGTGAAGATCGGCCGGATGTGAAGCGCGCGTCGACGCCAGCAAGCGCCAGGCGCCTCGCTGCCGTCTCGCGGTCGGGCGAGAACGATCCCCCCGGCCGGCACGGCTGGCGTTCTCGGAAATCTCCGTGCGCGCAAGCCCGCCTTCCTTGCGTACCAGCGCGGTGGCCTGCCGCACGCCATCGCTGAAAATGTCGGGAAGCGAACGGAAATGGGGCGCCGGCATGTTCCGGCGGTACCGTCCGTCACGCTCAGTTCACACTCCCTCGACATTCCCTGGCGCAGCGGAACATCGCTCCCCGTGGGGGGTTGAGCGCATGGCCGCAGGTGGAAGCGATTGAGGTTGTTGACCTAAATCCTCTCGTCCACGTCGTTTCCGCGCGGTCCATCCTGTACCGCCAGCCATCCTGCGAGACACCCTCTTGCGCGAAGCGTCCTCCGTCCCGACCGCAGCCTCCCGTCCGATCGCCCTCGGCTTCGAGCGCATCGGTCTCGTGGCGCTGCGGTTCACCGGCCTGGTCGGTCTCGTTGTGGCGGTGCTCGCGCTGGCCGCCGTGTTCGGGCTGGAGCGCATCAAGGTCGATGACTCGCTCAGCCAGCTCTTTCGCGCGGACACGCCTGAGTTCCGCACCTACGAGGAGGTCACGCGCCGCTTCCCCTCGAGCGAGTTCGATGTCTTCGTCGTCGTCGAGGGCAAGTCCCTGCTCACGCGCGAGGCGCTGGAGAAGCTGCGCGATTTCGTCACCGACGTGCAGCTCGTCGAGGGCACGCGCGGGCTGATCTCGCTGTTCTCGGCGCGCCAGCCGCCGGTCGGCGATGCGCTGCCGGCGCCGCTCTTCCCCGAGACGCTGCCGCAAGGCGCCGCCTTCGACAAGCTGATCGAGAACGTGAAGTCGAACGAGATCATCCGCGGCAAGCTCCTGTCCGAGGACGGACAGCTCGCCCTGATCGTGCTGGCGCTCGAACCCGATGTCGTGCGCAGCAACGCCCTCGGACACACCGTCGAGGAAATCCGCAGGACCGCCGCCGAGGATCTCGAAGGCTCCGGGCTCACCGCGCGGCTCACCGGCGTCCCGGTGATGCAGCTCGAGATCCGCAACGCGGTCGAGCGCGACCGGCTGCTCTACAATTCCTTCGGCTTCCTTGCCGGCGGCCTCATCGCCATCATCTTCTTCCGCCGCGTGTCCTTCATGCTGATCGCGGCGGCCCCGCCGCTGCTCGCCATCGTGCTCGCGCTCGGCGCGCTCGGCTGGCTCGACTTCCGCCTCAACATGTTCCTCAACGTGATGACGCCGCTGATCATGGTGATCAGCTTCTCCGATTCCATGCAGCTCACCTTCGCTGCCCGCGACCGCCTGGTCGAGGGCCAGAGCAAGCGCGAGGCGTTCCGCGGGGCCATCCTGAGCGTGGGGCCAGCCTGCGTGCTCACGCACGCCACGGCCGCCCTGTCGTTCATCGCGCTGCAGTTCTCCGAATCCGATCTCATCCGCACCTTCGGCCAGGCCGGCCTCATCGCGACGGTGATCGCGCTGGTGGCCGTGCTGGTGCTGGTGCCGTTCCTCGGCATGCTGCTGGTGCGCGACGAGGCGGCGGTGCGCGACGCCGTGCGCGGGCACGATCTGCCGGTGGCCATGCTGCGGCGGTTCTGCTCCTGGATCGCGGTGAAGATGGTGCGGCGGCCGGGCCTCTACACGCTCATCGACGTGCTCATCGTGGCGGCGCTGGCGGTCGCCTATGCCCAGCTCCAGCCGCGCTACCGCCTCGCCGATCAGGTGCCCGACCGCGACCAGGCCGTCGCCGCCGGCGAGCGGCTCGACGCCAAGCTCGCCGGCGCAAATCCGGTCGACGTCTATATCCGCTTTCCCGCGGGCCAGTCGCTCTATTCCCCGCAGACCCTCGCCGTGATCGACGAGGTGCATGCCGCCGTCGAGAAGCAGGCCGGCGTCGGCAACGTGTGGTCGCTCGAAACCCTGCGCCACTGGCTTGCCGACCGCGCCGGCAGGACGGACGTCGCCACCCTCAAGCAATACGTCGACCTGCTCCCGCAGCAGATCACTCGCCGCTTCATCTCCAAGGAACAGAACGCCGTGATCGTCAGCGGCCGCATCCCGGACGTCGACGCCAGCGCACTGCTTCCGATCGTGCATCAGCTCGAGGCCGCCATGCGCCACATCGCGGCGCGCCATCCGGGCTACGACATCTCGGTCACGGGCCTGTCTGCGATCGCCGCGCGCAACAGCGCGCTGATGATCGGCAAGCTCAACCGCGGCCTGACCGTCGAGATCGTCTTCGTCGCCGCTTTCATCGGCCTCGCCTTCGGGTCGGTGGTGGTGATGCTCGCGAGCATCCTGCCCGCCGTGCTTCCCGTCGTGCTCTCGGGCACGGCGCTCTGGATCACCGGGCAGGGGCTGCAGTTCGCCAGCGTGGTCGCGCTCATCGTCTCGTTCGGCCTCGGCCTGAGCGCCACCATTCACTTCCTCAACCGTCTGCGGCTGGAGGGCGGCGCGACCGACGATCCGCGCCTCGCGGTGGAGCGCGCCACGGTCCTGATGGGGCCGCCGCTGATCCTCACCTCCGTGGTTCTGGCCTGCGGCCTTGTGGTCACGGTGTTCTCCGATCTGCCCTCGCTGCGGCTGTTCGGGTGGCTCAGCGCCTTCGCCATGCTGGCCGCGCTCGCCGCGGACCTTCTGGTGCTGCGGCCCACCATCATGTTCCTGTGGCAGGTCGCGCAGCGCTTGAAGCGCCGCCGCGTCGGAGAGGTCGGGGCGGCGGAGTAGCGCCGCTATCCGTGCCGCGTGAGCTGAATCGTCGCGCCCGTGATGTCGGCCTGACTTTCCGGATGGATCGTGACCGACTGGCGATTGCCGCTGGTCGTGAGCGTCAGCCCCACCGAGAAGGTCGGGCTGGTGGCGCGCACCTGGATGCGTCCGCCGGCGGCGCGGCCGGAGAGGGTGCCGCCGATGTTGCGCGTGGCCTCGCTCCAGTTGCCGACCAACGTGCCGCCGTTGCTCTGCACGTTGCTCTGGAGCTGGAAGTTATAGCTGTCGCTCGCGCAGCGCAGGGTCTGCTGCACCGCCGTGCCGCCGCCGCCGACCGCGTACTGTGCGCGGCAGCGCAGCCGCTCGCTGCGCCCGTCGGCGAAGGAGATGCGCCCGCTGCCGCTCCACGCGCCGGCGAATTTCGCGAAGGGGGCGGACTGCGCCGATGCGGTCGCGGTGGCGGCGACCAGCAGGACGGCCGCCGCGACCGCGGTGGCGCGCGCGCGGGCCGTCAAACTTGCGCGGCATTTCGACAAATTGCTCGACAGGGGCATGGGGGACATCCGTTGCGTTGGCGAGATCATCCGGAGGACCTGGCCAAAATGGGCGCTGACTGGCCCTGTCGGTCCGTCGATCTTGCGCAAATGACCGTTTTCGGCGTCCGCACGGCGGTCGCCATCGCCTCAACGCGCGCCGCAGCCCGCCGGGCACGCCGGTTCGCGCGGCAGAACGCGATACCCGCTCAAAAATTCGAGAGCGGGGAGGAATCCTCGCGAAACGCCGCTTATGTGATTTGCGTCAATGCGGCGGCAATCCGCTACGGCACAATACGGCAAGATCACAAGGAACCGCATCGTCAACAAAGCTTTGACTGTCGCGGAATAACAAGTCCGATAACAGGGGCCTTTCATGTTCCGAATGTCGATCCTCGCCGTTTCGGCGATCGTGGCCATGAGCGCGGCCGCGGACGCGCGTCCGCAAACGAGCGGAAAGACCGATCAGGCGCATCAGGCACGCGTGCAGGCGCAGAGCGCGCCGCGCCTCGCCGCCAAGGCTGCCGACCGGCAGGTGCTCAAATCCGCCCTCTACATCGAGGCGACCAAGCTCGGCGCCGCCGGCAAGTATCAGCGTGCCGCGAAGCATCTCGACCGGGTCGTCGCGAAGTTCCCGACGTCTCCGGTGGCGCTCTACACGCGCGCGCTGGCCTACCACAACCTCGGCAACAATGATCTTGCCGTGCGCGACACCACCCGTGCGCTCGCGCTCGATCCGACCAGCGCCAACAGCTATTTCGTGCGCGGCGCCGCCTTGCAGGGCAAGGGCGACTTCGACGGCGCCATCCGCGACTATGGCCAGGTCGTGGCGCTCGTGCCGGATCACGAGAGCGCCTACCTCGCCATGGGCACCGCCTACTTCAGCCTCGAGGCCTACGACCATGCCGTCGCCAGCTTCGACAAGGCGATCGAACTGAACAAGACGGAGCCGACGTATTACCTGCTGCGCGGTCTGTCGTACCGCGAGGATGGGAAGTCGGCCCGCGCCATCGCCGATCTGCAGGAGGCGCTGCGGCTCGATCCCAAGAACGAGCAGGCCACCGCGCTGCTCGACGAGATGCAGCCGAAGACCTGACGCGGCGTGGCCGCGCGTCCCGACACCGACATCGCCGGGCCGGTCCCGGCGATTTCGTTTTTGTGGGGCGCATGACCGTTCCCGTGGCCGGAGCACATCGGTGATTGGCCTGCTAGCAGGCGTATGCGGCCGGCATGGTGAATCCGCATCAATCTTTACGAGTGGTTTTAATTAACCGATCCACGTCTCGCTAAGAATACAAATTCAGGTCGGATTCAGCACGCGGCGAGGTCCTCGCTGCGGTTCACCAATTGAGAACCCGCGTCCTCGCTATAGTCCCCGTGACGAAGAATTCGTCTTGGGGGAATGGGCCGTGCGCAAAAGCACTTTCGTGATGATCGCGGTGGCGACCGTCTTCGGTCTGCTCGCGGCGTTCGTTGCGCAGACCTGGCTCAACCGCCAGGCCGAGGCGCGTCTGCGCAGCCTCGAAGCCAATGTGAAGCCGATGGCGCAGCAGACGCTGGTCGTCGCCGCCAAGCCGCTTCGCTTCGGCAACGAGATCGTCGCGGCTTCGCTGCGTGAGGTGCCCTGGCCGCAGGACGCCGTGCCGCCGGGCAGCTTCAAGACCATCCGCGAGCTCACCTCGAGCGGCCGCCGCGTCGTGCTCACGTCGATCGAGCCGAACGAGCCGATCCTGTCCACCAAGATCACCGGGACGGGACAGCGCGCAACGCTGTCCGCCACCATCAATCCGGGCATGAAGGCCGTGACCATCCGCGTCAACGACGTGGATGGCGTCGCCGGCTTCGTGCTGCCGGGTGACCGCGTCGACATCATGGTCACGCGCCAGCTCGACAAGGCTGCCGCGACCAACGACGTGGTGCTGCAGAATGTGCGCGTGCTGGCGATCGACCAGCTTGCCGACGAGCGCGCCGAGAAGCCTGCGATCGCCAAGGCCGTCACGGTCGAGGTCGAGATCGCCGGGGCGCAGAAGCTGTCGCTGGCCAGCCAGATCGGCTCGCTCTCGCTCGCGTTGCGCAAGGCCGGCGAGGCGGATGCCATGTCGACGCGCCTGATCACGCTCGCCGATCTGTCGGCCGCCCAGCAGGACGGCAATCCGCCGGACGAGACCAAGCAGACCATCAACGTTCTTCGGGGGTCGGAGAAGTCGACCTACAGCGTGCTGCGGGAAGGGACGCCCGCGGCCGCGACGGCCGAGTTGCCGCAGCGCACGCTGCCGCGATGAGGCCGGACATCAGTTCATCAGGGGTGGGGATCATGTCGAACAGAACACAGGCCCGCGGTGTCGCCACCGTGGTAAAGACCGCGAGGGACGCCGTGACGGCGCTCCTCGTCTCGTCGCTGGCGTTGCCCGGCTTCGCTGCGCCGGCGAGCGCGCAGCACGCCATCGCGATCAGCGCGCCCAAGCGCACCGCCTCGGTGCACGTCGCCGTCGGCAAGTCCGAGGACGTGCGCACGGACGCGGGGTTCGTCGATATCACCGTCGGCGATCCTGAAATCGCCGACGTTCATCCGCTCACCGACCATTCGCTCTCGGTGCTGGGCAAGAAGATCGGAACCACCCGTGTGTCGGTCTATGGCGAGGACAAACGGCTTGTCGGCATCTTCGATGTCGAAGTCTCCTACGACGTCTCGCGTCTCGCCGAGGAGGTGGCCCACCGCTTTCCGGGCTCGAAGCTGCGCGTGTCCTCGGTCAACGGCCGCATCCTGCTCTCGGGCTCGGCCGCCGACGCCACCCAGCTCGACGCGGCGCTCGCGCTCGCCAAGCAGTTCGGTCCGGAGGTGATCAACTCCGTCGTCGTCGCCGCGCCGCAGCAGGTGATGATGGAGGTGCGCTTCATCGAGGTGTCGCGCAGTGCCAGCCGCGAGCTCGGCGTGCAATGGAACGTGTTCAATCGCAACGGCGTCGTTCACACCGGTTCGCGCCAGCCCGCATCCGCCCTGCCGATCTCCGCGCCCACCAGCCCGACCAACATTCCGGCCGGCGAGATCGCGGCCGGCGTCATCTCCGGCGCCTCGCCGTTCGGCTTTGCGCTCGGCCGCATCATCAACAGCGGCTCCAGCATCGACGTCCTGATTAATGCGCTCGAGGAGAAGGGCATCGCCCGCACCCTCGCCGAACCCAACCTGACCGCCATGTCGGGCGAGACCGCGAGCTTTCTTGCCGGCGGCGAATACCCGATCCCGGTGTCGCAGCAGTTCGGCACCATCTCGGTCGACTACAAGCGCTACGGTGTCGGCCTCGCCTTCACGCCGACCGTGCTGAGCGGCGGGCAGATCAACATCAAGATCGAGCCCGAGGTCAGCGAGATCGACACCACGCGCTCGGTCTCGGTCGGCCCCAACATCACCGTGCCGGCGCTCACGGTGCGCCGCGCCTCGACCACGATCGAGCTGCGCGACGGCCAGAGCTTCATGATCGGCGGCCTGCTGCAGAGCAACGGCCGCAACGACATCGAGCAGTTGCCATGGATCGGCGAGGTGCCGGTGCTGGGCGCGCTGTTCCGCTCCGCCTCTTATCAGAAGCGCGAGACCGATCTCGCCATCATCGTGACGCCGCGGCTCGCGCGCCCGATGCGTCCGGGCGATCCGATCCGCACGCCGGTCGACAACTCGGTCGCCGCCAACGACGCCGACCTCTTCCTCGCCGGCAAGGTCGAGGTGCCGCGCAGCGAGCTGCGCCCGGGCATCCCGGAACGGCCCTACGTCGGCCACATCCTCTCGCTGCCCAAGGGGGTCGCCCATGTCTCGATGCGGTAACAAGGCCCGGGAGGCCTGTGTGGGCGCGAAGCGCTCTCACATGCTCATCCATCCCACGTGGCTGGCGCTGCTGCGCGGCACGCCGCGCGCGCGCGCCGCGCGCGCCACCCTGCTGGCGCTCGCCGGCCTCGGGCTCGCGGGCTGCAACGATATCCACACCAGCTACGGCACCGACATCGGCCGCACCTATCTCGAACGGCGCGAGACCGTGAGCTTCGGCGCGGGCGATGCGGTCGCCGCCAACAAGGTGCTGCAGATGCAGGACCCCTGGCCGGTCGCCAGCGCCGACCGCAACCTGACCACGCATGGTCACGTCGCCGCCGGCGCGATCGAGCGCTATCGCACCGGCAGGGTCACGATCCCGGTCGGGATGCGCACGAGCTCCGCCGGCTATCAGCAGCAACAGCAGCAGCAGCAGAACGCGGCTTCGACCCTGTCGGCGGTTCCCGGAACGGCCTCGGCTGCCGCCAAGCCGTAAACGAAGCGAGCCCGAGCGATCCGACCAGCCAACGCAGAGTCCTTCAGGCAATGACCAGCAACCGCGGACCAACGAGCAACAACAAGACGCGGATCGTGGCTCTGGCGGCGGACGCCGAGTTCGGCGAGGTCGCGCGCGCCGCTTTCGGCGCGGTGCCCGGTGTCGAGCTCCTGGTCCTCGACGGGCGGCTCGCCGAGCACCAGGAGAACCTGGGCCACGGCGCGAGCCTCATCGTCGCCGACTTCGATCCCGCCGAGGCGCGCGAGATCGCCGCGCTCGCCCGCGTCATGGCCTCGATCGACCAGCGCACGCCGGTGGTCGCGGTGATGCCCTCGCTCAACCCGGACGCCGCGCGCCAGCTTCTGCAACTGCGCGTCGCCGACTTCCTCATCAAGCCGGTGATCCCGGCCGACCTCCTGCGCGCCTGCGTGAGCGCGCTGCAGGCGCCCGCGAGCGCCGAGCGCCACGACGCCCAGATCCTCACGTTCCTGCCCGCCGTGGGCGGCGCCGGCGTCACGACGGTCGCAATCCAGAGCGCGCTGCTGCTGCGCGAGCTCGGCACCACCTGCCTCGTCGACCTCGATTTCCAGCACGGCGCCTGCGCCGACTACCTCGATCTCGAGCCGCGCCTCGACCTGACCGAGGTCGCGCCGCGCCCCGAGCGCCTCGATCGCCAGCTGCTCGAGGTGATGATGAGCTATCACAAGTCCGGCCTCGCGGTGATCGCCGCGCCCAACCGGCCGGCCGAGATGCGCGTGTTCGATCCCGAGCTGGTCACCCGCCTGCTCGATCTCGTCTCCGCCCATTTCGACTGTGTCGTCATCGACATGCCGCGCACCTGGTTCGCCTGGACCGACAGCGTGCTGCTCGGCTCCAACAAGGTGTTCATCGTCTCGGAGATGACCGTTCCGTCGGTCAAGCAGGCGCGGCAGCTCGCGGGCGCCATCCGCGAGCGGCTGGGCGAGAGTCCGCACCCGCGGGTCATCGTCAACCGTTTCGAGCAGCGCATGTTCGGCGCCTCGCTCCGGCGCGGCGACATCGAGCAGGCGCTCGGCGCGGAGCTGGCCGGCGTGCTGCCCAACGATTACGCGCTGGTGCGCGAGGCCATCGACCGGGGCGTGCCGCTGTCGGACGTGAAGGCCAAGAACAAGATCACCGCCGCGCTCAAGAAGCTGGTGCTGCCCCCGCCGGCGCGGGCCGCGGCGCGCGAGGGCGGCCTGTCGCGCCTCTCGCTGTCCTGGGCGAAATAGGCGGCGGACATGATCACCGGCCGCTTCAGCATGCGCCGCGCATTGACGCAGGATCTCCTGCCGCCGGTGGCCGCCGTCGAGCGGCCGTCCGCGCCCGAGCCGGAGACGCTCGCGCCGGTTATCGCGCCTCCGCTGGCGCCGGCCGAGCCGGAGCCGGCGCCCGCGAAGAACCCGCTGCTCACCGACAAGCTGCTCGATGCCAAGGTGCGGCTGCACCGGCGGCTGATCGAGGAAACCAACCTGTCCGCGCTCGAGAAGATGCCGGGCGAGGAGGTGCGCAGGCACGTCCAGCAGCTCGTCTCGCAATACATCGTCGCCGAGCGCCTCGCGCTCAATTCCGACGAGCTCGCCAATTTCGTGGACGAGATCCTCGACGAGATGACCGGCCTCGGTCCGATCGAGCCGCTGCTCAAGGACGAGAGCGTCAACGACATCCTGATCAACGGCCCGGAGTGTGTCTACGTGGAGCGGCGCGGGCTGCTGCAGCCGACGCAGGTCCGCTTCAAGGACGAGGCGCACCTGTTGCGCATCGTCAACAAGATCGTCGCCGCCGTCGGCCGCCGCGTCGATGAATCCCATCCGCTCTGCGACGCGCGCCTGCTCGACGGCTCGCGCGTCAACGTCGCGATCCGTCCCGTCGCGGTCGACGGCCCGCTGGTCTCGATCCGCAAATTCTCCAAGAAGCCGTTCAACCTGAACAAGCTGGTCGAGATCGACGCGCTGCGCCCGGCCATGGCCGAGGTGCTGTCCGCGGCCGTGACTGCGCGCATCACCACCATCATTTCCGGCGGCACCGGCTCGGGCAAGACCACGATGCTCAACGCATTGTCGGCCTTCATCCCGGACAAGGAGCGCCTCATCACCATCGAGGACGCCGCCGAGCTGCAGCTCCAGCAGCCGCACGTCGCGCGCATGGAGACGCGCCCGCCCAACATCGAGGGCAAGGGCGAGATCCGCCAGCGCGACCTCGTCAAGAACGCGCTGCGCATGCGGCCCGAACGCATCATCCTCGGCGAGTGCCGCGGTGAGGAAGCCTTCGACATGCTGCAGGCCATGAACACCGGCCATGAGGGCTCCATGGCCACCATCCACGCCAACAATCCACGCGAGGCGCTCTCGCGCCTGGAGCAGCTCATCGGCATGGCCGGGCTGCCGATGACCATCCCCTCGATCCGCGGCCAGATCGCCGCCGCCGTCCGCGTCATCGTGCAGCTCGCGCGCCTCTCCGACGGCAAGCGCCGCGTCATGAGCATCGCCGAGCTCACGGGCATGGAAGGCGACATCATCCAGATGCAGGAGATCTATAAATACGTGCGCACGAGCACGCGCGAGGACGGCACCGTCGAGGGCCACTTCGTCGCCACCGGCGTGCGCCCGCGCTTCCTCGCCGAGCTCGCCGCCAAGGGCGTCAAGCTGCCCGGCAGCTACTTCGATCCGAGCAAACCGCTGTGAGCGCGGAGGGCCGATCGTGATCCGTTCCGCAATCCGTCATTGCGAGGAGCGAAGCGACGAAGCAATCCAGAACGGCGATTCGGATCTGGATTGCTTCGTCGCGCTGCGCGCTCCTCGCAATGACGCGGCCGAGCGCCGCCCCATCGTTCCCTCCCCCCTTGTGGGGGAGGGACAGGGAGGGGGGTGGCTACGCGCACAAACGCCGACGGCCGGAACAGGCCGGGCCGCGGCTCCGGGGTTGCCATGACCCTCCCCGAGGTCGACGTCACCCCGCTCGTGCTGTTCTGCCTGCTGGTCGCCGGGGCGGCCGTGCTCGCGCTCGAGGCGATGTACCTGCTGTTCTATTCCACGGCGACCTATCGCAAGCGCATCAACCGCCGCCTCGAATTGCTCAACGACGGCACCAGCCGCGCCAACGTGCTGGTGCAGCTGCGGCGCGAGCGCGGCCTCACCAACGACGGCGAGTTCTCGTTCGACATCCAGGCCCTCAACCAGCTCGTCATGCAGTCGGGCCTGTCCATCGGCATCGGCAAGGCCGCGAGCTTCGCCGCCTTCGGCATGCTGGTGATCTTCGCCTTCGTCGCCAACTGGCGCGACAGCCTGGTCGAGGCCGCCATCGTCTCGCTGGTGGCCGGCATCGGCCTGCCGTATCTCGTGCTGCGCGTCATGCGCGCGCGCCGGCTCAAGAGGTTCAGCGTGCAGTTCCCCGACGCCATCGACGTGATCGTGCGCTCGCTGCGCGCGGGCCATCCCGTGCCGGTCGCGCTCGCCATGGTCTCGCGCGAGTTCCCCGATCCGGTCGGCAGCGAGTTCGGCATCGTCGCCGACGAGATCACCTACGGCGCCGACGTCGAGACCGCCATCCGCAACCTGCACTACCGCGTCGGCCAGGACGACCTGCCGCTGTTCGTCACCGCCGTCTCGATCCAGGGCTCGACCGGCGGCAACCTCTCCGAAATCCTCGAGAACCTGTCCTCCGTCATCCGCCAGCGCTTCAAGCTGCGCCGCAAGGTCAAGGCCATGGCCTCGGAGGCGCGCTTCTCGGCGATGATCCTCTCCGCGCTGCCGATCGGCATGTTCTTCGTGGTGCAGTTCGTCTCGCCCGACTTCTACGGCAGCGTCTGGCAGTACGACCTCACGCACTACATCCTCTATGCCGCGGCCGGCTGGATGGTGCTGGGCAATCTGCTCATGTACCGCATGGTCAACTTCAAGATCTGACGATGCGCACGAGTGCGGGAGCGGCCTGAGCCATGTGGGATCTCGTCATCGAACATTTCCTGCGCGAGGAGGGCGACGTCAGCGTCGTCTTCGCCGGCTCGGTGTTCCTCGCCGCCGCCGCGCTCGCCTACGGGCTGATGGCGCTGGTGCGCACCCGCACGGCGGTCAAGCGCAGGGCGGCCGGCATCGGCGTCGTCGAGGAGGCGCAGGGCGCGACGGCGCTGGCGCAGTCCGGCCTCAAGGCCATGCAGCGGCTCATCGACTACACCACCAGGCACTACGCCTCGATGGACGGCGACAACATGAAGGTGCTGCGCCAGCGCCTCGTCCAGGCCGGCATCTTCGATCCGCGCGCCGTCGGATTCTTCTTCCTCATCCGCGCCGTGCTGGCGGTGGTGCTCGCCGTGCTGGTGCTGCTGGTGCTGCCGCTCGTCTCGACGCGCCTTGCCGACTATCTCTACGTCTTTCTCGTGTGCGGCGGCCTTGCCGGCTATCTCCTGCCCAGCCTCATGCTCGACAAGCTGATCGCGGCGCGGCGCGTGGAGTATCGCGCCGGCTTTCCCGATTTCATGGACCTGCTGGTGGTCTGCGCCGGCGCCGGCGTGTCGCTCGAAGCCGCGCTCGAGCGCGTCTCGCGCGAGCTGGGCGAGTGCTATCCCGCGCTCTCCGCCAACATCCACCTCACAAACCTCGAGATCCGCGCCGGCCACACGCTCACCCAGGCGCTGGAGCACTTCGGAGAGCGCCTCGGCCTCGACGAGGTGCGCTCCTTCGCGACGCTGATCCAGCAGTCGGACGAGCTCGGCTCCTCGATCACCGATGCGCTGCGCGTCTATTCCGAGGAGATGCGCGACAAGCGCCTCTCCGCCGCCGAGGAGAAGGCCTACAGCCTGCCCGCCAAGCTGTCGGTGCCGCTGATGATCTGCGTGTTCCCGGTGCTGTTCATCGTCATCCTCACGCCGGTCATCGTGCGCTACGCCGTCGGCGGGTTCTGACGGCGGTTCATCGCGCGGTGCGCGCCGAGCGTGCGCGCCACAACCATTGCGCGGCATCACCGAACTTTAAGACTCTGCGCCTACGTTAACGCTCTGTTCAGCGTCCGAGACCGGCCCTCGGAACAGAAAGTTCCCTGAGCGAGCGTATGCGTATCCGTCTGCAAGGCTTGGTCTCGTTCCGCGTGCCGCGCTTTTGTGCGCGCGTGCGCGCGCCGCTCGCAGCGCTCGCCTGCGTGCTCCTGCTTGCCGCCTGCCAGACCGCCTCGTTCGATCTCGCCGGCGCCTTCAGGCCCGCGACGACCGACGATCCGCAGGCCACCGGCTCGGTCGCGGGCGAGCCCGTGCCTGCCGCCGGCGGGGTCGCGACGCCGGCCGAGCCGCACCTCACCGACCTGCAGCCGCCGTCGAAGTCGCTGCTCGGCGCCGACCCTTACGACGATCTCGCCAAGGGCAAGCGCGCCTATGCCGACGGCAACTATGGTCTGGCCGAGCAGTATTTCCGCCGCGCCACCGAGGCGAGCGTCAACGACGCCGAGGCCTGGCTCGGGCTCGCGGCCGCCTACGATCGCCTCAAGCGTTTCGATCTCGCCGACCGCGCCTATAAGAACGTGCTGCGTCTCACCGGCCCGACGCCCGAGGTGCTCAACAACATCGGCTACTCGATGATCCTGCGCGGTGATTACGCCACTGCGCGCGTCAAGCTCGCCGAAGCGCGGGCCAAGGATCCGCAGAACCCCTACGTCGCCGCCAACATCGCCGTGCTCGAGCAGGCGATCGCCAAGCGCAAGAGCGTGCGCTAAAGCATGATCCCGAAAAGTGGGAACCGGTTTTCGGATCAGATCATGCTCGAAAGACCATGATCCCGAAAAGCTTGCCCCCGGACTTGATCCGGGGGTGGGAACCGGTTTTCGGATCAGATCATGCTCGAAAGACCATGATCCCGAGCCGTCGATCCTGATTGTCCGCTAGCGGGCCTCGTTCCCCTGCGCGGCCGCACGCGCGGCGGTGGCCTGCCGCTCCAGCGTCTGCGCGTCCGCCAGGTGCTTGCGCAGCACCGGCAGCGTGTCGTTGACGTAGCCCATCAGCCGGTCGTCCTTGCGCTTCGCTTCCTTCTGGAAATCCGCGATGTCCTCCTTGTGGTCCTTGACCATGTACTTCGCGAACTCGCGGTCGAACTTCGTCCCCGAGAATTTGGAGATGCGGTTGTAGGCCGCGCGCTGCGCCTTGCTCGGCTCGGTCGGCGGCTTGACGCCGAGCTGCTGCGCCAGCGCGACCGCCTTGGCGTTGGCGGCGGTGTGATTCTGCTCCAGCTCGCGGCCATAGGCGCGGGTCTCCTCGCTCGCGCCCTTCTGCTGCGCGAGCTTGCCCATCCGCATTTCGGACAGGTTGCCTTCGATCGCCGTCTTGATGAACTGCTGGCTGGCCTTGCTCTGGGCCAGCGCCGGCATGGCGGCTAAGAGCGCGGCCGCCAGCGCGATGCCGGACAGGATGATCTTGCGCATGGTGCGTCCTCGACGTTGCGGCCCCGAGCCTTGGCTGATGCGCCAACGGCTGCCGGGCGGCGCGGTTCCGGCTGGTGCCCGCGACGCGCCGGCGCACGCGCCGCGGCGCGCCGCCGCAGCGCCTTGCCTTGCCGTGCGCAGCCCCTCGGAATCGCTTGCAAAAATCGCCCGGCCGCATGGCAGCCCGAAACATTTCGCAGCAGACATTCACGCGCATTTGCCGCACAAACTCTCCCGAACAACGCCGCCCGCAGCGGCGGACCGGAAACGCATCACCCAAGGACCAGAGCACGTGCACGTCATCATCATCGGAGGGGGCATCGGCGGGCTGTTCGCCGCCAACGCGCTGATCGCGCAGGGGCTGCGCGTCTCGGTCTACGAGCAGGCGCCCGCGCTCGGCGAGGTCGGCGCCGGCGTCATCGTCACGCCCAACAGCGCGCGCCATCTCGCCCGCATCGGGCTCGGCCCCGCGCTCGAGCGCTACGGCGCGCCGGTCGGCTCCGCCTCGCGCTACTTCCGCCAGGACGGCAGCGAGATCGCCTCCGTGCAGGTCACCGACAGCGCCGGCACGCCCGTGCGCGGCATGCACCGCGCCGACTTCGTCAACTTCCTCGCCGCCGCGCTGCCCGCGGGCGTCGTCCACACCGGCCATCGCGCCAAGGGCTTTTCGCAGGAGGGCGACGTCGTGCGCGTCGCCTTCGAGAACGGCGCGGTGGCGGAAGGCGACGTCGCGGTCGGCGCCGACGGCATCCATTCGGTGCTGCGGCCGTTCGCGGTGCCGCCCTCGACACCGGTGTTCTCCGGCTCGGTCGCCTACCGCGGGCTGGTGCCGCATGCCGCCATCCCGCGATGGCCGACGGACGCCTGGCAGATGTGGCTCGGCCACGGCAAGCACTTCCTCGTCTTCCCGGTGCGTGCGGGCGAGCTCGTCAACTACGTCGGTTTCGTGCCGGCCGACGCGCAGATGAAGGAATCCTGGACCGCCGCGGGCGATCCCGACGCGCTGCGCGCCGAGTTCGCCGGCTGGGACCCGCGCATCGAGGACCTGCTGCGCCAGGTCAAGCAGACGTTCCGCTGGGCGCTCTACGACCGCGATCCCTCGCCGAACTGGACCAAGGGCCGCCTCACGCTGCTCGGCGACGCCGCCCATCCGATGCTCCCGCACCTCGGCCAGGGCGCCAACCAGGCGATCGAGGACGGCATGGCGCTCGCCACCATTCTCGCGCGCGCCGACGTCAAGTCGGCGCCGGCCGCGCTCCAAGCCTACGAGAAGCTGCGCCGCGAGCGCGTGGCGCAGGTGCAGCTCGGCGCGCGCCAGAACGGCCTGCGTTACGATTCCGCCTACAAGGATCTCGCCACCCGCGACGCCGAGATCGCGGCGCACGCCGCCTTCCGCCGCACGCTCTACGATCACGACGTGCTCGCGGACGCCGAACGCGTGGCCGTGGGCTGAGGCCGCCGCGCGCTCTCCCGTCATTGCGCGGAGCGCGCAGCGCGACGACGCAATCCAGCGCTGACCAACCGCCCTTGGATTGCTTCGTCGGCCCTGCGGGCCTTCTCGCAATGACGCTCTGCGCGCCGCCCGCGGGCGTCAGGACGCATGCGGCGGCCGACAGCTCGTCTCACCGGCGGTAGTACGGCGTCGATCCCTGCGGCTTCTTGATGAAGCTCGGGGCCGTGCTCGCGCGCGGCTCCATCTCCCTGTACCAGTCGACGCTCAGGACTTCCGTCATCATCTGCGGATCGAGCTTGGGCTGGATCAGGTTGCGGAACGCGTAGTTGATCTCCTCGAACTCGATCTTGCAGCCGCGCGCGCGGTCGGCGGGCAGGTAGCCCTGTTGCACCACGTAGCCGAACTGCTGCGGGTCGGCGCCATAGGCGATGCACAGGAGGTTGTAGAAGCGCGCGAGCGGCGCGCTGTGCACGTCCGCGAAGGCGGTGACGTTGGTGGTGATCTTCGGCGCGTCGAAGTAGCGCGCGTAGGTGTAGGCGGCGCCGCCGATCAGCCGCCGCGCCTCGGTCTTGCCGACGAGCAGCATCATGTAGGCGGAGAACTGGTCCGCGGCGTCCTCCGGGCGGCCGAACAGCGGCACGTTCATGAGGTCGAACACCGCGTGCCCCATCTCGTGCGCCATGGTGTAGATGAATGGGCCGACCATCGCGTCCTCGGGCGTCACGCCCGCGCGCGTCGTCTCCTTCGGCACGTTCCGCAGGATGTCCGCGAGGATGTACTCGTAGCAGACGGTGACATCCGGCCGCTGGTACCAGGCGTTCTCGAGGCCGTCGCAGCTCTTGGCGCGCAGCGTCACGTCGATCGGGAACTTGAACGGCTTGAAGATGCGCTGGATCTTCTCCAGGCACCCGTTGGTCGTCATCAGCTTGTAGACCGAGGCGAGCACGTCGGTCTTGGGCGCCCCGTATTCATAGACCACGCGGTTGGCGTGTTCTTCCGGCTCGTCGGTGGCCTGCGTCGGCTGCGCCGCGAGCGGCGCCGGTTCTGCGGTCAGCACGAGCATGCCGAGCCCGGCGAGCGCCAGCGCGAGCAGCGCCGCGGCGCCGATGCGCGTGGCCGGAGCGCGCGGGCGCTGATCCTGATGGGAACCTGACGTCATGGCGGCCTCCTCGCCGGTTTGCGTCTGGGACGGGCCGGAGCCGCGGCGGCGGCTCCGGATCGCTCGCGGTCGCCGCGATCACTTGGCGTAGGACGTCGACCAGTGATCCTGGAACTGCTTGAGCGCGGCGGATTGGCCGCTCTGCGAGGGGGTCTCGGGATTTTTCATGTAGTTGTTCTTCCACTGGTCCTGGAAGTTCTTCACGTAGCTCTTCCACTGGTCCTGGAAGTCCTTCATCGCCTGCGCGGCGACGGGGCCCTTCATGTTGCTCTTCCAGTCGTCCTGGAAGTTCTTCATGGCCGTCGTCAGGTGCTGCTCGACCTCGGGCATGCTCGCCGCGTCCTCGGGCATCGCCTTCATGTAGTTGGCCCAGCTGTCCTGGAAGCTCTTCATGTAGGAGATGTAGTCCTCGCGGGACTTGGGATCCTTGTAGTCGGACTTCCAGTTGTCCTGGAAGTTCTTCAGGTTGCTCTTCCAGTCGTCCTGGAAATTCTTCATCGCCGACTTCCAGCCGTCCTGGAAGCTCTTGCCGACGGTCGAGGCGGTGCGCGCCGGCGGCTCGGCGATATAGAGCTTGTCGCCCGAGCGGAAGATGATCGTGCCCGGGCTGAGCTCGCGCGCTGAGAGATCGCGCGTGGCCTTCGCCGATTCCGGCTTCTCCGCGCCCTTGGCGACGCTGAAGGTCTCGCCGTCGATGAACAGGCCTTCGTTCGGCGCCAGCACCGTGACCTCGTCCGCCTTGGCCGCCGCCGACACGCCGGCGGCGAGCGCGGCCGCGATCGCGCCGGCTTTGAGATAATTGCTGCGTGACAGTCGCATGGGTTCCTCATCCGTTGGGGTGGTGGGCGAGGGGACCATCGCCGACGCAGTGAGCGCACGCTCGCTGCGGCTTGCGGCGGGTGGGGCATTGTTGCGGTGGCCGGGGTATCGAGGTGGCGAGCGCGAGACGTTGAGGGTCAAAACCGCGCGACCAAGACGCCGACAATTGTCGTCATGACAATTGTCGTCTTATCGTCGGCATTCTGCGAACCTCCCGCCGCCATTCGAGCGAGCATCGAACGCCGGGCTATGTGAGCGCGACGCGCGATGCGGTTCGATGTTTGGGGTGCCCGAGCGCCAGTCAGCGGTTCGCGGCCACGGCATCAACCGCCGAAGCGGTAGTTGAGGCCAAACTTGATCAGCTGGATGCGCTGGCGGATGTCGACCGTGGTCCCGACAAATTGAGGGTCGAAGGCAGGCAGGCCGGGAAACGTGACCGTCTGCGAGCCAAAGTCCAGGTAGTCGTACTCGACCTTGGCCGACCAGTTTCCATGGAAGGTATATTCGGCGCCGGTGCCGAACATCCAGCCCGTCCTCGTCTCATCGACCCGGTCGCTCCGGGGAGGCAGCGCGAAGAAGCTCAGGTCATATGTGTCGTGGGCCCACGCGCCGCCGCCTTTGACGAAAACCATCATCCTGTCGAAGGCGAACCCGACGCGTGCGGCGGCGGTGCCGAGCCAGTCGGTCCTGGTCCGGCAATTGAGCAGCGCAACAGGACTTCCGGCAATGCAGTGGTCTTTTCCGTCGAGGCCGGCCCAGCTCAACTGCGCTTCGGCACCAAGGACCCAGGGACCGGCCTGATAATTGAAGCCCGCCTGGGCGCCGCCGAGCACGCCCGTGCCGGTGTAATTGTTGTCGTTGGTGGCGCCGCCGCCGGTGAAGGTTTGTTCGTTCAAGGACCAGCCGGCTCCGGCGTGCGCGCCGACATAAAAGCCGGTCCAGCTGAAGGCCGGCGCGGCCGGAGTGGTCTTGTACAGCAGGTCTGCCGCGGCGACGGGACCGGCCGTGAGCGAGCCTGCAAACGCGAGAGCAGTGACCAGCAGCGATTTGCTCATGACTGAGTCGCTCCACCTGCCGGGTCCAGCAATCAAATCCTAGGCTGATTCGGCGCGGCGCTTGCGCACGCTCCGTGCTCTGTCCACCGATTGAAGCGGGTCTAAGGAGATCATTCGCTGCGCGCCGCTTCGGACCGCAGGCTCGTCGCGGCTCGCGCCGGGCGCCGCTCTGCCCAGGGTTCATCCGATCAGCGCAAGATCGGGAAGCGCCGCAGATTGCTCTGATTTTCAGCGGAGCAAACACTAAAGGACTTGCTTGACTGTTGCCGCGCGCTGCGATACTAAAGCACATGCTTAACCAATCCTCGCAGCTCGACCGCGTGTTCCACGCGCTGTCCGATCCGACGCGGCGGGCGGTTCTCGACCGTCTCGCGCGCGGCTCCGCCTCGGTGAGCGAGCTGGCCGCGCCGTTCGAGACCAGCCTTGCCGCGATCGTCCAGCACGTGCAGGTCCTCGAGGCGAGCGGCCTCATCTCCACGCAGAAGGTCGGCCGGTCGCGCCGGTGCCGCGTCTCCGCCGAGGCGCTCGCGCGCGCCGAGCAGTGGCTGGGCACGCGCCGCGAGATCTGGGAGGCGCGGCTCGACCGCATGGAAGACTATGTCCTCAGGCTGCAAACCAGGGAGAAGACGCGTGGCAAGCGAGCGCATCGCAAATAGGTCGCCCCTCGACACGTGGGAGCTCGAGCGCGAGATCGTCCTGACGCGGGTCGTCGCCGCCCCGCGCGAACTGGTGTTCAAGGTCTGGACCGATCCGCGGCACCTGCCGGTGTGGTTCGGGCCGGAAGGCTTCACGCTCGAGACGCGCGAGATCGATATCCGCGTCGGCGGCCGGTGGCGGTTCGTCTTCGTCGGCCCCGACGGCACGCGCTATGACAACCGCATGGTGTTCCGCAGGATCGAGCCGCCGCGCCTCATCGAGATGGACCACGGCACCGACAAAGACGACGATCCGAACCGGTTCCGCACCATCGTGACCTTCGACGAGCAGAGCAACGGCAAGACCGTCGTCACCTTGCGCCAGCTGCACCCGACCAGGGCGCAGCGCGACGGCGCGATCGGATTCGGCGCCGTCGAGTACGGCTGCCAGACCCTCGACAAGCTCGCGCGGCATGTCGAGGCGGTGAAGGGGTGAGGCAGCGCGCGCGCGCAACGGGACGTTTGGGGCGGCGCGCTTCGGAGCCGCCCGCCTTGCCGGGCGACGGGCAAGCTGGCGCGCCGGCGATGAGTGAAAGGCGGCAACTCCATGTGCGCCGGAGCGCTTTGACATCGCGGCCGCAGGGGCGAAGATCCCGCCGGACGTATGCGCGACGGGCCGGATCCGCTACGCTGTGACGTCGGGCCGCGGGAGACGCCATGACGAAACTGACGCTGATCCTGTCCGCGCTCTACCTCGCGCTCGTTGGTCTGGCGCTGATGTTTGTTCCGCTGCAGTTCGGCCGCGATGCCGTGCCGGCGGACGCTGCGCCCGAGCTGCTCGCGCTGCTGCGGCTTCTCGGCGGACCGTTTCTCGGCATCGCCGTGCTCAACTGGCTGTCGAGGAATGCGGAGCCCGCGACACTCCGCGTCGTCCTGATCGCGAACATCGTCGGCTTCGGCGCAGTCGCGGCGAACGACATCTGGGGCGTCGCCAGCGGCGAAGCGCGCGAGATCGCGAAGGTGTTTCTGGTGGTCCACCTGCTCTTCACGTTGGCGTTCGTGGCGGCGGTGTTTCGCGAAGGGAGGCGGTGAGGCGTGCGCAAGACATTTCTTCTTGGCTGACGCTCGCGTCCGCGCGTGCCGCGGCGGCGGCCGCGGCCTTCGCCCAGAGCCAGGCGAGCAAACACCGCCATGAATTGAACCTCGGGAGGTCGACACTGCTGCGTCGCCCTATGGGCAGCAACGGCCGCGGCGGGGGCGGGGTTCCGGGGCGGGGGCACGCGCGATGGTCAATTTGAGCCGCTGGCGAAAAAGCCACCGCATTCTGCTCATTGGAGCAGGACTGAAAAGAGTTACTCAGCCGTTCAAACGGCTTGCCTAAGTCGAGCGCATGCCCGCGCACAGTTATTGAAAAGAGAATTAGTTGCGGCCAGGGAGAACAGGCAACTACAGAGCCCTTTCCGTCGTTTCTTGATTTTCAAACAAGTCCGGCTGCAGCGGCACTTCCCGTCGTAACGGCAATTTGAGCCCGTACATTTCGGCCATAGCGCGAACCACTGTAGTTATGTGGTGATTCATATTAGCCATCCGCCACACGCTAGGATCCGCGGTGCTGGCCGAACCTCTGGCCCAGAGCGCAATGAATTCATCCCCAGCCGAGAACGTCGCTCCTCGAAAGTGTCTTGAATCGAAAATCCTTTTGCTCACGCCTCGCAACAATGGATCGGAACCATCTCCTCGCACCACGAGCCACTCAGATTCGGTCGCGTAGCGAAGATGAGGGATCGGCCGCCCTCCGCTTTCAAAAACAAAGTGGGAGTTATCCGCGCCAAAGTCTCCAAAAAACAGAAAATCTCGGAGCGACTGGTCCATTTCATTAGCCGAACGCCAAAGTTGCCACTCCAACCGAGACACCATGGTAGCGCTCTTCGGAGGTGCTGGGTTCTTGATAGGGAAGCTGCTTCCACTCAGGACAATCCTGGGCCAGTTTCCGATTGACCTGTAGTTCACGAGCCACCCGATGAGCGACTTCGCGAATTCCTTGGTGTCGGATATGTCGGCTTCGGTGATATCCAATACGGGGATGCACTCCTCAGCGGGAATCCGAAGAGTAGTTAGGACCGACTTCAATAGATCATGATCTTGAAGATCATCGAAGCCGATCCGAATCGCGACGCCGCTATTGGTGGTCAGTGCATATTTTGCCAAGCTCGACGCGCGGTGAATTTTTTCGCGAAGCCCGATCACCGGAATGATCTTGGCATCATATGAGGAGAAGCCTTCTAGCAGTTGCTCGAGCCATCTCGAGTCGTCGGCAGCGTCGTGCCGATTAAATACAAGGTATCGCGGATCCCAAAGACATGTCCGCTGCTGCCAACTGTTCTGAACTTTTCCGACCTCGCGCTTGATGGCTGTCTCGATCGTTAGTCCTTGATTCTCCCTTGCAGTAAGAGGAAGCGCTACGAGATGCGGAAGCAGGCGGTCTTTCGAATCTGCGTCCAGTCGTCGAAGAGCTTGAAGCTCGCCCGCCTTCTCGCGGAGCGAAGGTGAATAATACTGATTGTGCAAAAGGCGCATGTCTGCTCCTAGGGAATATATCCAGCAAACAAACCTCGAACTTGGCCTGTGCCAAGCAAGTCAGAGAACAAATGGAAGCCTCTTTCCTTGCGTATTCGACCGGCAACAATCGCAGGGTGAACGTTGATCTGTCTTGCAAACTTCATGACGCCCTCTTCCGTTCGAGTGAAGCGCGCTACAGAAGCAGCCCACTTCTCGTCGGGAATTAGCCTGTTCCTGGCGAAATCATCTGCCTCTCTTTCAAGATCTGAAATGTTAGCTTCATTGAGATCATCATCCAGGAACCCGTTTTCCAGCCCCCGGTTAAAGTGCATAAACACATGACCAAGTTCATGCAGAAGAGTGAACCAGAAATTATCGATTCGGTCGTGCCGTAGCGTTAGCGATACAATTGGAATTCCGTCGGATAAAAGGAAAGCGGCGCCGTCCAGTAACGTCCGCGGTAAGTGAGGTTCGACTGCAAGAATAATACCGTGCTCTCGTAACAAATCCGCTGCTCTTCGAGGCCCATCCGGATAGACGCTCAGTTGCACAAGTGACTCCAGCCATCTCGTATCAGCAATGTTGAACTTGCCTTTCATCCTCCCGCGCCTCTCAGCTGCAATATTGAGGATGCGAGCTACCCAGAGCTCCAGCGCGCCGTCTGCAGCTGGGCTTGTTAAGGTTCGCCTATGCAGTGCATTAGTCTGAGCGAATCTGGACGACTCTTCTATGTAAATTGCAATCCGTGAAATCAACTCGCTTCGTGATTCGGAGGCGGGCAAATCGATCCATCGCCGCTTTCGCAATTCGCGAAGCATGTCTGGCGAAAGATCAATGTCAAATTCAGCCACGTGCGGATTTTGTTGTGCGCGCTTTCGCGATAACCGAGGGTGAATCTCGACGTCTAATGCTGATAACACTCGTTGGAATCGATCGAGGCTTATGCTCGCGTATCGGCTTTGCTCATATCGTTGAACTTGTTGTTCTTTCATTCCCAACAAGTCTGCCAATTCCCGTTGGGATAGCTGACGCGCGATCCGAGCAACTATCGGAAGTAACCCAAGTTCGTCTGCTTCTAAGGCTTCAAGCAGGTCCGGCGAACTGGCGCGCAGGCGCTCGTAGTTGGCGATATCCCCGTCGAGCTTCATCAGTTCAGCCCGAAGAGTCTCCGTGCGGGCCGCCTGCAGTTCTGCCGGCAATGGCTCAGCTATGCCTTGTACAATAGCTTGCGGACTTATGGCGCGTGCAAGCTGAGCGCGGCGAGTCTTTGCCAGCCGGTAGTCGCGGTGGTTGAGAATCAGCATAGGTCTATAATACACAACACTTTTGTTGTGTACAGTGCCGCTTCCGCCGAGTTTTAAGTGGGGAATGCCGACGAGGGAATGCCTTGGCTCGATGCGCCCCAAATGCTTCGCCGGCCCTCGGGCCTCAGATCCGGAGCGGGGGTTACCGCGTGACCATCGCTGAATTTCGCCCACTTATCGTGTTTTGCGGTTGTGGCACGCTAAAACACGATTCAACGCACGACTGCCGTCTACGGTGTCGCAGGGCTTTACGGTGAGTGGTTCAGGTGCCGCACAACACGCGGTACGTAACGGCGACAGTGAAAAGCGACGCCACCACGGTGGCAGCATATGCAAGTTGTTTCCAAATTCGCTCACTCCTCTGAAGCGCCTGCTGCATCTTGGCGTTGGTTCCATCCTCGGTCCGGACGGGAGGTTCGCCCTCTAGCGAATCGAGAGTCACGTGGCGAAGTGGGAACGTCCCCAGTCTCACGCCGGGGCCGGGCGAGCCCACACTGAATTGATGATAGTCGTGGATCCGTTTACGGTAGACAGCGATCGCCCACACCCAGCCCCAAGTGCTAACCAAGAATGGGATGGACCAAAGAAAGAACCGCAAGGGTCTCATCAATTTGACATGAGCCCAGATCAAAGGTGCGGTCGGATATGCTTGTGAAATTTCCCAAAGCAGACTCAGGACAGCCATGGCGCCGAACAGAACGCACAGCCAAAACATATATCGCAGGCTGTTCAATAGCTTGAGGGGAGGGTGATGCCCGATGTACGGATTGAAATACGCTCGGTCCTCTGTGGAAAAATAAACCGCTTCCACATTGGAAAGGAAAGCGATAGCGCGCACTGACCAATAGTTAGCGTCGATCACAGTCAGGACGCCCCAGAAAGCTGAGATCAGCGCGATGGCTACAGCAATCGGAAGCCCGATTTTTCCATCATGGCCTGCCGTAAGAATAGCGGCGCCGCCGGCTAACACGGCAATAGTTTGCCAACCGGCCTTGAGATGGCGGTCGAGGTCGAGCGTCGCCATCTTGTAATATTCCTTGATGAAATCGTGACGCTGAGTGCGGATTTCCTTTTTTTCATCGGCGACCGTCATTGTTTTTCCTTTCGGAGAAACAGGATCAAACTCTAGACACCAACTTCGTCATGCCTGAATTTGGACTTCGCGTCACCCTTGAGGGCCGAAGTGACCGCCAACCGGATCCTGACAAACGTGCTGGCACAATCATCGCGGTCGAGGTCACTATCCATCCGCCGCTTCGTCAATCATAGCTTCCGCGTTGCGAATATTGCCAGAAAGCACGGATGGCTTCCGGGCGCTAGGTACACAAATTTGCGCGACATTCGTCAATTCGAACGGCTTGGGTTCCTAGACATCGACTGGAAGAACTATAGTTTCACGCGCCACTTGAATGCCGCCCGATCGACGCGCCCCATTCTAACCGTCGCACGCGACATCGAGAATATTGACGATCTCTGTCGAACGCTCGACGAAGCTCACGAACTCAGCCGCTATGCCGACGAAGTGATTATTGTGCCGAAGGATCCGCGACTAAGAGAGTGCCTGGACGAAGCGATACCGTCGGGGTTCCTTTTGGGCTTCAGCGTGCCTACAAGATATGGCGGTACGGTCATTCCAACGACCGCATTCCGGCGACCGGTGCATTTACTTGGGGGGCGGCCGGACGTGCAGCGTCGGCTTGCCTCGGTTCTTCCCGTCGTCAGCATCGATTGCAATCGTTTCACGCTGGACGCAAGTTTCGGCGACTACTTTGACGGCGACTGTTTCAGGCCGCACCCCAAGGGCGGCTATGACCGATGTCTTGAGGCATCCATCAGGAACATCAACAAGCTATGGCTCGATTACGATATTTCACGGCACTGGGGTGGCCGCGATGAAGCACAACGACACGCTCGAAAAGATCATCGGAATCTACTTGGCGGGAGTTTGCGATGAGCCATTTGTTTACGGGGGGCGACGGTACCATCCAAAGCGGCTTATCGTATCTCCACTCCTGCTGCGTGGGTATACTTGCCCTCCCGCGTGCGGTGCGTGCTGCGGCAATTTCTCCCTTGATTATCTGCCTAATGAGACTGCTTCACATGAAAGCTCTATTCGCAGCATTTCCATCTCGGGACGAACGGTATCCGTTCTTTCGGATAAACAGCATGACGTCCCCGACCGATGGTGCCGCAATCTTGGGCGCCAAACTGGAAGGTGCAGGATCTACGAACACCGGCCGATGGCCTGCGACTTTGAGCTAATTCGCTTTTTGGTTTACGAGGATCGGATCATGCTGATCCAAAAGCTCTACGGTCGGGCGTGGGCCATGCAACGGTTGGATGGCGCTCTGGGGGCGAGATGCGACATGACTCCCAAGGACCCAGAAATAGTTTCCGCGGTCATCCGCAAATTGCGCAGGCTTGAGGACTGGGCGAACCACTTCGGGATTGCGACGCGCATCGGAAAGATCATTGATTGGATCGAGACCGATAACTGTAACTCGGCATTGCGACTGGAACCGTAATCGTTCGCGTGATTTGTGATTGACTTGAAGGTATCGAGTCAAGGTCTGTGCTTGGTTCCGTGTTCGCGCAGATGGCGTTCAGGGGCGCCCAACTGGTCCGCAAATTAAGTTCGCTCTCCACTCAAGCAGACGCAGCCGCTAGCGCTCCTCTAGCCGATGCTTGCAGTTTTGCCGTAGATCGCGGGTTGACTGGATCGGTTGGAACGCCGGGTACGAGGATGAATGCTCGGACTCGGATATAGGTGTGACTCGCGTGAGTTGGCGCGCCCGACACGATTCGAACGTGTGACCTTTGCCTTCGGAGCCCGTTAAGCTGCCCATCCGAAATACACGACAGGGCACGCTATGGTACGCTATCTATCTGATCTGACTGGATTTTCAAAAAACCGAGGAGCACGTTGTTATCCGACACTGCGCCGCAATTTCCGCCCGGGTGCTTACGTGGTGCTTACGCGAGAAGTCGGCGTGGCGATCTGAGAGAATGTGATGGCCAAGATCACCAAGAGGGTCGCCGACGTCGCCGAAGTGCGGGAGAAGGACTACGTCATTTGGGATGACGAGTTGCCCGGCTTCGGCCTCCGCGTTTTCACCTCGGGCAAGCGAAGCTACGTCATCCAATATCGTGCAGGTGGTCGCTCGCGTCGCTACACCATAGGTATTCACGGAGTCTGGACCCCGGAGACGGCCCGTCAGGAGGCGAAGATCCAATTCGGCCGGATCGCGCAGGGCGACAATCCCGCCGAGGAACGGCACCTCGATCACAAGGCGCTCACCGTCAAGGAACTTTGCACATTGTACATGGCGGATCTCGAGGCTGGTCTCATCCTCGGGAAAGGCGGACGGTCAAAGAAGCCGAGCACTATCACCGTCGACGTCGGCCGCATCCACCGGCACATCATCCCGCTGATCGGCACGCGTCGCGTGAAGGATCTGACGAAGGCTGACATTAACAAGGTCCTGAAGGACATCATGGCTGGAAAGACCCGGGTGTCCATCAAAACCAAAAAACTTCGCGGCAAGGCCATCGTGCGAGGTGGAGCTGGAACCGCAACCCGAACGGTCGGCTTGCTTGGTGGCATTCTCACCTATGCCGTCGAAGCCGGCATCACAGAGAGCAATCCGGCACACGGCATCCGCAAGCCGAAAGACAATGTGCGAACGCGTCGTTTGTCTGAAGCGGAGTATCGTATCCTCGGCCAGATGCTGCGCGACGCGGCGAGGCAAGAAAAATACATTACGACTGTGGACATCATTCGTCAGATTGCTCTGACAGGTTGCCGACGCAGCGAGATGATCCACTTGAAATGGTCGGAGGTAGACAGCGAGGCGAGCTATCTGCGCCTGCATGACAGCAAGGAAGGAAAATCGATTCGCGCAATCGGTCTGCCGGTCGTTGAGTATTTCGATCGCCGGCGCTTGGGCGCCGTTGGCACTTATGTTTTTCCCGGGCAGGGCGAGGACAATGCGTTCGGCAGCTTCCCGAACCACTGGGAGCAGATCTTCAAAAAGTCGCGGCTGTCGGATGTCACGCCGCACGTGCTGCGTCATAGCTTCGCTAGCATCGCGAACGACCTGGGATTCACCGAAGTCACGATCGCAGCCTTGGTGGGCCACTCAAAGGGGTCCGTTACGAGCAAGTACATCCACACTCTCGACACGGCGCTCGTGATGGCTGCGGACACGATCGCGGGCTACATCCAATGCCTGCTCGATGGCATTGAGTTCAAGTACGCGGCGTATGCACTTGATCGTGACTCACGAAAGGCGGCACTTGCGCGTTTCTTGAGCAGGGCAGTTGGAGAACAAAGTATCGCGAGCGAAGCTGACGCGCGCTGGGCTGCCTGAATGATCAGATGCTCGAGCGGCTTCTTAGTCTAGTCGATGTCGTCGAGCCCTACGTCCTGCCGGACGCATCCGCCGAGGCGGATTCCATGATTTCGTTGTTGGCTGCTCCCCTTCGTTTACGCGCAAAACTGCCTCATCGGCGGCAGTCCTGGTCCATCGGAATGGCACGCCTTCGATCCACATCCGATGCATGATCACCGCCAACCGGCGAGCCACGGCGACTTGAGCGCGCATCTTGCCGCGCCGGCGGGCGACCTCAACGCCCCATCGCTTCAGCCAACTCCAACGCTGCACCCGGGTCAGCAGAACATTGGCTGCCTCGCAGAGTAACGACCGCATCATCCGATCGCCGCGTCGGCTGATTCCGCCACTGCGATCTGTTTCACCGGAAGCGTATCTTCAAGGAGCGAGGCCAAAATGAGCACCGACAAGAGAGGATTTGGCAAAGCGCGTCGGATCCTCGACAGCCGTGCGGAACGCCAGCGCAGTGACCGGATCCACGCCCGGCACTGTCATCAACAATCGCCAGACGGGATCGGCCTTCACCGCCGCCAGCACCAGGCCGTGAAGCTCGTCCAGACGGCGAACTGTTTCCTGGCGAACCGCGAGAATCGGACCAACGACCCGTTTGAGAATCTCATCGCCATCGACGAGCTCGCGCGCGCGCCGCTCCAGCCGAGCTGCGTCGACTTTGCCGACCTTCAAGCCGAACGCCTTGAGAATGCCGTGCAGATGGTTGTCCAGCATGACCCTGGACTTGACCAGCATCTCGCGGCTGCATAGCAGCGCTCGAAGCTTGTGTGTCGCTCGGCTCTTGACGTAAACGACGCGATACCAACCGGCCTGCAGGGCCCAAGCGATATTGCGGGCGTCAATGCGGTCCGTCTTCACCGGCATCGCGCTCGTCGCCGCTTTCAGGTGCCGTGCATCGAGGCAGACCACCGGTAACCCGGCAGCCGCCAAACCATCATGCATCGCAGGTGCCAGCGATCCGGCCTCGAGACCGACCCGTTCGAAACTCAACTCAGTTTGCGTCAACCAGGCGGCGATCGTCTCGGGCTCGGAGCCGACGCGCCCCTCCTTCACGACCTTGCGTTTCTCGTCGACGATGCAGATCGACGTCTCGCTCAACGACACATCAAGTCCGGCATAGTGCTGCTTCACGGGTGTCCTCCATCGGGTTGCTGCACGGCGGATCAAGTGATTCGACCCGTTTCAGCCTGGAGGACCCCCGGCTAACCGTCACCGGTGCCGGGGCGCCAAACAACCCGATCGCCCCATCTCCGAATTTGTGGTGCCTAATCTTCCACACGGGAAGGGCTCGAATACAACCAATCAATTAAAAAACAGCGGAATTTTCACAACTCCAGTTGGCATATGTTGAGACAAACAGGAAACGGACGCTGCCGCAGCAATCTAGTAGCCGAAAATGGAATGCCATGGGAGAGCGTTCTCTACTTCGCCTTCACTTCAACCGTTGCGTCAGCCAGTCGCCGATACAGATTTCGGCGGCGGATGATTGGCCACCAGTCGTATAAAAACGTCTCGATCGGCTTCCAATTGGCGACCCAGCCAAAAATGATGAGACTCTCCTCGAAAACGCGGTTAAGTGGCGGTGGAGCCGTGGCGTGGATAGCCTGACTTGCAACGATGGAAGCCGTTAGCACAGACAAGCCGACTGCAAGGGAACGCCATCCGATCCGAAACGTCTCTCGAAGATCGAAGGATGCCTGCTCGACACGGTGAGTGAAATGTTGCCTGATTCCGGCAGGCACTTCTTGCGCATATGGCTGCGTGAGTTGCGACTCGGAAAGATAGACCACGAGATGGATGGGCTTATTTCTCGGCAACTCACGTGCCCAACTGATGATGAATTCTTCTGCGTCCCGGTCTAGGTCTCGCTCGCGAAACGGATAGGGATCGAGGGTATGAAAGAGTTGCGAGATATCCTCGATGCGAACCTCGATCGTGTCGTCCGGCATCTCACCGTTCCGGCGGGGGCAGCATCAGCGGATCCATCAGTTTGACGATTTGCTTTCGGCCCTCTTCATCGACGATCTCCAAGCTCGAAAGGCCGGCTGCGCCCTCGTCCGCAGCCAAGCTCCGGGGCTTATGGATGATGTGATCGAGGTTTTCGAGAGCCACTTCGATGATATCGTCCTTCGGATCATAAGTGATGCCAAAGATGGTAACTTGCTTGGCAGCGATTTGGTCTCCTATAGGCAGGGCAGCGACCTCAATCTGAGCCCGCTTGCCTTCCAGGCCCTTGGAGATTCGATCACAGTATGACTTCCATTCGCTCTTTTGGAGTTGGCGGATAGGCATTGTTTCAAGCTCCTCGTTGAGTGCACTTGTGGAATTCTAAAACCTGACTCAGACTCAGACTCAGAGACCTTCAGGCTCGCCCGCAACGGCGAAAGTCAGGACATCGACCGCAAATATCTTTCTGGCCATGTGTTTCACCAATTCCGGCTCAATTGACTCGATCCTATTGCGCCATTGCTGAATGTAGTCGATGCCTTGCGCCATGCGTTGTACAGCAAGAAGTTTTGCGGAAATGGCCGATGTGCCATCCATCGATACGGGCAACATGTCCTTGAGATGGGACTTTGCCGCTGCGATTTCTTCATCTGAAATATCTCCTTGAGCCGCACGGCGCCACACCGCCTGAACTGTTTCGATTGCGGTTTTTGTCTTGGCGTTTTCCGTCGCAAACCGACCGATGAGAAGATCGGCTTGCAAAAACGTCTCCGCGGCCGTGCGAATTGAGTACACGAGCCCCTTCCGTTCTCGCAGTTCGACGAACAGGCGCGACGTCAGCGTGCCACCTCCCAAGATATGATTAAGCACAAGCAGTGGAAGATACTCCGCCGACGTCGGAGAGACGCCCGGGTGACCAAAAACGCATGCGGATTGCGGGAAAGGCAAACGGACAACGACCGGCGAAAATATTCGATATTCGGCCTTCGCGAGAGCGCTTATTCCTTGTTTCTTCGACGCATTTTGGAAACCGCGATCAAGCAAGTCCGCCAACTCGGCGGCACTCACGTCGCCTGCCGCTGCAACAACGAGTTTTGCATTCGACAACCGAGACTGAAAGTGTCGCAAATCAGCCGTCACAATGCGCCCATTCGCTTCACGGGAGCCAAGCGGAGGATTTCTGTAGGGATGATCCGGGAAGGCAGCCTTCCACCACGCGAGCGAAGCCGCATAGGCTGGATCATTGTCGAGGCGCGCGAGTTCAGCGTCCCGCTTGATCCTAATCCGCTCAATGGCGTCGAGATCGAAGCGCGGTTGCGATAAAGCCAATCGTAGCAGATCGAATGCACGGTTTCGACGCTCGCGCGCGACCTCAAGACGCCCGACCAGAGCATCCCTGTCCGCGGCAAAAGTTATCGTGGCGCCAATATCGGCGAGCTGTTCCTGAAAAGTCTTAGCGTCAAATTCACCGGCACCCTCCAGAAACATTTGAGCGGCGAAATTTACGAGTCCTTGCTTGTCGTCAGGATCAGAAGCAGAGCCAACCCCAACCAAGGCAAAGTCGACGACAATGATGGGGAGGTGATGAGATTCTGCTAGCCAAGCCAAGGCTCCGGAAGAGCTGGTAACAGTCCGAATATCTAATGGAAATGCGTGGTGGGTTTGCATAAACATAAAAGCCGTCACCCATAGAATTTTGAAGGCAATTGTTACCCGAGCAGACATGTTTTTACCTGTCGACCAACAGCAACGATGTTACCGACCGCGTCGGCTGGAAGAGATCGCGGGCCGCCACCGCGATGTCGTCAGGGGTCACGGCGGAAATCAAATCTTGCCGTCGCTCAATGTCGGTCAGAGCGGCCCCGGTCGCTAGCGCGGCGCCAACCGCAAGTGCGGCTTTGTAGGTCCCATCGCGGGCCTGCAGACCGGCCATAATGAGCTTCTGTCTTGCGCGCGTCAGATCGGCAGGATTCTTTGAAATAGTTTTCGCCAAGGCATTGAGCTCCTCGTCGATCGCGCGCTCCAAGTCCTCCAAAGCAACTCCGGGTTTGGGGATGGCATTGATCGCGAACATCGTTTCATCAATCGCGGCGGGGTCGTAGCTCGCTGACACGTCGGCCGCCAATCTGCGCTCCATCACCAGACGGCGATTAAGAATGCCGGTTGCTCCACCGCCAAGTAGTTCGGCCAGAATCTCCATTGCAATAGTCTTGGGCCGATCTGCAGTCCCATAGGAAGGCGCCAAATACAGGCGGAGCCAGAGGGGCCGGCCCGCCCGCGGGTCCTTCATAACGATGCGCCGCTCCGCAAGCGAGGGCGGTTCGGTGGCGCGTTTACGCGTTACGGCGTAAGCAGCCAGCTTCCCGTAATGCTTGGTCGCGAGATGCCTGAGCTGCTCGAAATCGATGTCGCCTGAAACGACCAAAAGCGCATTACTGGGGATATACCATCGACGATAAAAAGAAAGTGCATCCTCTTGAGTCCAAGAGCGAATTTCGTGCATCCAGCCAATGATGGGAATTCCATAGCGATGATTAAGAAAAAGCGACGCAAGTGCTTGTTCGAGAAGCAATGCTTCCGGATTGTTGTCTGCACGCAAGCGCCGTTCTTCGACAATCACCTCTCGCTCGACAGCGACTTGTTGCGGAGTGAGCGCGAGATTGACCATGCGGTCGGCCTCAAGCTCCATGATTCTCTCAAGGTGAGCAGAGCCTACAGTCGCGTAGTAGGCGGTATAGTCATAAGACGTAAATGCGTTCAGCTCGCCTCCCACCCCTCCGATGAAACGGGCATAGGAGTCACCCGGGTTGGCGGGCGTTCCCTTGAACATGAGATGCTCGAAAAAGTGGGCGAGACCCGATTTACCAGGCTCCTCGTCGGCTGAGCCAACGCGATACCAAAGCATGTGAGTGACGATCGGGAGACGGCGATCGGGCACGTAGATGACCTTCATCCCGTTCGCCAGTTCGAAGGTCCGGGCGTTTAGGGATTGTGCCTGAGCATTTGTCTGCAAGCTGGCCATCGCCGCGAGGCTGAATGCAAGTACCGAAATCCAAAACGATAGTTGTGAGCGACAGGTTGGTACGGAACGCTACAGTGGCGCCCCAGCCGTTAGCCGATGGCCTCGACTCAGGCATAACCCGATGCGCTCCGCTTACGTGATCAAGATAAAGAGTGACATGTCTCCGCGCATTACATCGAGCGCGGCGACGCGGCCTGCCCCCTGCAGCGCCGCTTGAAACTCCGCCACATTGCGCACGGGCTTGCGGTTGACGGCGACGATCACATCGCCGACGCGCAAGCCGCGCGCGGCTGCCGGGCTTCCGTCCTCAACCTCGGCGACCACGACGCCCTGGACCTTGCCATACATTGGCATACCAGGACCGATGTCGCGAACAACCGCGCCGCGCAGACGCGGGATGGTTGTGCTCTTGTCGGTCGGCAATGCGGTTGTTTGAGGGGAAGCGGAGCCGCGCTCGACACGCGCTCGCAGCCTCCGTTCGGTGCCGTTTCGGAGGATCGTGAGCTCGGCGTCCTCGCCGGCGCGGGTGAGCCCAATGCGGTTGCGCAGGTCGGATGCGCCGCGCACCGGCCGCCCGCCGAGAGCGGTCACAACGTCTCCGGCCTTGACGCCGGCCTTGTCGGCTGGCGAACCGGGCTCAACCCGCACGACGACCGCGCCCTCGGCCGTCGTGGATATACCTATCGCCTTCGCAATATCCGGCGTGAGATCCTGCACCACGAAACCGAGTCGGCCGCGTTGCACTTCGCCGTAGCGAATGAGCTGCTCCATGACGGAGCGAGCCATGTTGCTCGACACCGCAAAGCCGATCCCGACGTTTCCGCCGGAAGGTGCAATGATGGCCGTATTGATCCCAATCAGTTCGCCATTCAGCGACACCAACGCGCCGCCCGAATTGCCCGGATTGATCGAGGCGTCGGTTTGGATGAAGTCCTCATAGCCTTCGGCATTGATGCCGCTGCGCCCAAGCGCGCTCACAATGCCCATAGTCACGGTCTGTCCCAGACCGAAGGGGTTGCCGATGGCAAGGGCATAATCCCCGACACGGACCTTGTCCGAATCGGCCAGCGGGAGCTGCGTCAGGCGATCCGTTTCGATCTGCACTAGGGCAATGTCGGTCGCGGAATCGCTGCCAATGAGCTTTGCCTTGAATTGGCGACGGTCGCGCAACGTGACGGCGATTTCGGTCGCCTTGTCGACGACGTGATGATTGGTGATCACGTAACCGTTGCTTGCGTCGACGATGACTCCCGAACCCGCGCTCATCTGGGGGGGAATCTTATCGGGGTCCGGCAGATCAAAAAAACGGCGGAAGAACGGATCCCGGAGCAGTGGATTATCCTGCACCGGGGATCGCGACAGCACGGAAATATTGACAACCGCGGGCGCCACTTTCTCGACCAGCGGCGCAAGGGTTGGCTGCGACGGAACGAGTGCTGCCTGTTGCGCGACTGCGGGAGCACTCCCGATCACGGCGGCAAAGCACAGGGTCAGAAGAACAGTTCGCACGTGCATTCTCATCGCAGCCACCTTCATTGAGGGCTTCTGGATCAAGCGCGCCGCACAGTAATCCGCTTTGTGGCGGCCGCTGCGTCCGGCTTTTTTGCAAGCTTGACGGTCAAGACACCGTTCTTGAACGTGGCGTTGGCGGAGTTGAGATCGACGGTATCGGGAACCGGGATGACGCGTTCGACTGAGCCAAAGGTCCGTTCCTGGAGATAATAGTCCTTCTCCTTTTTCTCGATCTCCGATTTTTTCTCGCCGCGAATGGTCAGTACGCCTTCGGCAAGACTGACGTCGATGTCTTTCTCGTCCATGCCGGGAAGTTCGGCCGTGACCTCGATTTCCTTATCGGTTTCCGAAAGGTCCACGCTTGGCATGGATATCGACCACGACGATGTCGACGGCCAAGGCAGATCGAAGCCGCGCCAGAAATTTTCGAACGCGCGGTTGATGTCGCTCTGCAGCAAACGGAGCGGCTCACCTTGCTGCTCGCGCCGCACCGGCACCTGCCGCTTGCCCCAATTCCATGGGATAAGATCGCGAATTTTCATCTTAGTCCTCCTCCGAGCGGCTATGCGGCGCGCACGTTGATCTTCTTGGCCGGCGATGGCGTGGTCTTCGGCAGGGTCAGCCGCAATACGCCGTCCTTGAATTCGGCGTCAATGCGGTCTCCATCGACCAGCTCGGACAGCGTGAACACCCGCTCGTAGTTGCCGTCCTCGTATTCAGCATGGACCAGCGTGTATCCTTGCGGAGCGAACGGCTTGGCGCTTGCGGTGATGGTCAACGTTCGCTTGTCCAGCGTGACGTTGAGACTTTGTGGGTCGGCCCCCGGCATTTCCAGCAGCATGACCACCGCATCCTTGGTCTCGTAGATGTCGGCCGGCGGGAGGAATGTCGGAGCTTGGCTTACAGTCTCGGTCTGCGCTGTTGCGGCTGATGTGTTGTCGGTCATGGAGAAGCTCCCCTCGTTCACGCCGGGTTGATCTTGATCTGGCGAGGCTTGTCGGCAGGCGGTCGCGGCAGTTCGAGAATGAGCACGCCACGCTCAAAGCGAGCTGAGGCCTTCTCGGAGTCCACGCGGAAGGGAAGGACAAGCGTCCTGGCAAAAGAGCCGGTTGCACGTTCCTCGCGGTGTACCGTCCCGTCCTTGCCAGGCGCCGCCGGCTCGCGCTTGCCGCGCAGCGTCATCGTATCCTGGTGTACCGTGATGTCGATTTGGTCGGGCGCAACACCCGGAATTTCAGCAGTGATGATGGCGCCGTCCGCCCCCACCCAGACGTTGACGGGCGGGTACTCTGCCGGGACGGCCAATCTGAAGCCGCCGAAGGCCCGGTTCATTTCGTCCTGAAGTCGGCGCATGTCGCGGGCCAGATCGGGCCACCGGCCGCCGAGCGCAAAATCTGTGAGCATTGCTGACTCTCCCTGGCTGACTGCAGTTCTCCTGCAGCCGCGCAATTCAATGCGTCATTTCTCCGGGACTTAAATTGACATCCGTCAACGCTTCCAACGTATTGATGGGCAATCCAGTCCCCACCTGACTTTCGCCCAATCCGGGAACGGTTTAGCGTGTTGGGATGCCGGCCATTCGCAGTCCACGGCTGGCTATGACAATTTTATTATTTGGCCGGGGAGCCTTGCTTGAACGAAGACCCCTATAGCGTGCTCGGCGTCAAGAAGGACGCCAGCCAGGACGACATCCAGAAAGCCTACCGCAAGCTTGCCAAGAAGCTGCATCCCGACCTCAACCCCGGCAACAAGCAGGCCGAGGACCAGTTCAAGGCGGTCTCCGCCGCCTACGATCTCCTGAGCGACCCCGAGAAGCGCGCGCGATTCGATCGCGGCGAGATCGACGCCTCGGGCCAAGAGCGGCCGCGGCAGCGCTATTATCGGGATTTTGCCGGCGGGGCGGCCGGTGACCATCCTTATGCATCGTCGGAAGGATTTTCTGATTTCAGTGATGAAGGCGATCTGTTTTCCAGCCTGTTCGGCCGGGGTGGCCGGATGAACCTGAAGATGCGCGGGCAGGACGTGCATTACCGCCTGCCCGTCGAGTTCCTGGAGGCGGTCAATGGTGCGAAGCGGCGCATCACGCTCTCCGACGGTTCAACCATCGATATCACCGTCCCGCCCGGCGGGCGCGACGGCCAACTGCTGCGGCTCGCCGGCAAAGGCGGCCCAGGGATCGGGGGCGGCCCCCCCGGCGACGCTTTCATCGAAATTGTTGTCACACCGCATCCGCTCTTTACCCGCAAGGGCGACGACATCCATCTGGAACTGCCGGTCTCCCTTACCGAAGCGGTTCTGGGCGGCAAGATTTCGGTTCCTACCCCGACCGGGGCGGTGACGATGAACGTCCCCAAGGGCTCCAATACAGGCACCGTCCTGCGCCTGCGCGGCAAAGGTGTCGCTCGCGCGGATGGAACGCGGGGGGATGAATACGTCAAACTGAGGGTCGTTTTGCCGGACAAGCCGGACCCGGAGCTGGAAAAATTTGTCCAGAGTTGGACGGCCGGCAAAGCCCACGATCCGCGCCGCGGCTTGGAGGTTTAGATGCTCGACATCCAAGAATTTGTCTTGCGTGTGCAGGTGAGCCAGGACGTTGTCGAGACGTGGGTCGCGGAAGGATGGCTGCGTCCACAGCGAAGCGACCAAGGTTTGGCCTTTACGGAAATGGACATTTCCCGCGCGCAATTGATCCGCGATTTGCGCGAGGACCTGGGTGTCAACGAAGAAGGTATCGCCATCGTTCTCGATCTCATCGACCAAATGCACGGCCTCAGAAAGACGCTGCGCGAATTGTGTGAAGCCGTCGGCATGCAACCAAGCGATCTACAGCAACGAATCCTTGCCGACATGCGCAGTCGGCGACCGATTCCGATGAGGGGCCCGGAGACCCCATGACCACGCTCGATACGTCACTGCTCAGGACGCGCCATGCAGTTCAGTAAGGAGACGACGTTCAACATTTGGTATGTTGTTGCGGCCATTTTTGGCGTGTTGTTGATCCAGCATTTCTGGATCGAGAGCCAGCGCGTCGAGCCCATCCCCTATAGCGAATTCGAGCGTTACCTCGACGATGGAAAGATCAACAACATCGTCGTCGGCAATCAGTTCATCCGCGGTTACTTCAAGGAGCCGCGCGAAGGTCGCACGCAATTTGTGACTACGCGTGTCGATCCGGCTTTGGCGCAGAAGCTGGCGGATAAAGGTGTGCGCTTCACCGGCGCCGTGGAAAGCACGTTTTTGCGCGATGTTCTTTCCTGGGTTCTTCCCATCCTGCTTTTCTTCGGCCTGTGGATGTTCGTGTTCCGGCGAATTGCCGAGAAGCAGGGGCTGGGCAATTTCCTGCCGATCGGCAAGAGCAAGGCCAAGGTCTATGTCGAGAAGGATATCAAGGTTACGTTCAACGACGTTGCCGGCGTCGATGAAGCCAAGGAAGAACTGAAGGAGGTCGTCGCCTTCCTGCGGGCGCCGCAGGAGTACGGCCGGCTCGGAGCACGCATCCCGAAAGGCGTCCTCCTGGTGGGACCACCCGGTACGGGCAAGACGTTGCTGGCGCGCGCGATCGCCGGCGAGGCCGGCGTGCCGTTTTTGTCAATCAACGGCTCCGAATTTGTCGAGATGTTCGTCGGCGTTGGCGCGGCGCGCGTGCGCGACCTGTTTGAGCAGGCGAGAAGCATGGCGCCCTGCATCATTTTCATTGACGAGCTGGATGCCCTGGGTAAGGCGCGCGGCGCTTTTCCGGCCGTCGGCGGTCACGACGAGCGCGAACAGACACTCAACCAGCTTCTGGTCGAACTCGACGGCTTCGATCCGGCGCAAGGCATCGTTCTCCTGGCCGCCACCAATCGGCCGGAAATCCTCGATCCGGCCCTCTTGCGCGCCGGCCGCTTCGATCGACAGGTTCTCATCGACCGCCCCGACAAGACCGGCCGCGTGCAGATTCTCAAGGTGCACATGCGTAAAGTGACGCTGGCCGAAGATGTCGACGCGGAAAAGATCGCAGCTCTCACCACGGGATTTACCGGAGCCGATCTCGCCAACCTCGTCAACGAAGCAGCGCTCCTGGCCACGCGCCGCGGCGCGCCGGCGGTGGCCATGCAGGATTTTACGGCAGGCATCGAACGCATCGTTGCAGGCCTGGAAAAGAAGAACCGGCTGCTCAACCCGGACGAGCGAAAGGTTGTTGCTTATCACGAGATGGGCCATGCGCTGGTTGCGCTCGCGATCTCCAAGACCGATGCCGTTCACAAGGTCTCCATCATCCCGCGCGGGGTCGGAGCACTCGGCTATACGATCCAGCGGCCGACCGAGGACCGCTATTTGATGGCCCGCGACGAACTCGAAGCCAAAATCGCTGTTCTGTTGGGCGGACGCGCGGCCGAAAAATTGGTGTTCGGCAAGCTCTCGACCGGCGCCGCCGACGACCTCGCCAAGGTGACCGACATCGCCCGCAACATGGTGGCGCGCTACGGCATGGACGAATCCCTCGGCTACGTCGTGTACGAGCCCGAGCGACCCTCGTTTTTGGGCAACGTTCCGGGCCCGGCGCCTAACGAGCGGCAATTCAGCGAAACCACGGCCGAAGCGCTCGACGCGGCCGTGAAGTCGATCGTTCATGCCGTTTTCGACCGGGCGACCGCAATCCTTACGGCAAACCGCGACGTTCTGGAACGGTGTGTCAAATCCCTGCTTGAAAAAGAGACCTTGAACGAAGACGAACTCCGCGAACTCACCCGCGACCTGCGCTTGTCAGACGCTCAGGCAGCAGCTTCACCGGCTGTGGCCGCCACACAAGCCGCAAGGGCATGACTGATGTTTCCGATCCAAAATGGCGTTCCGCACCGCACCGCACCTTTTGTGACGTGGAGCCTGATCGCGAGCAACGTAGCCGTGTTCCTTTACCAAGTCAGTCTTCCGGCACCGGCGCTGGATCGATTCCTGGTGGAGTACGCGCTCATTCCCGGACGCTATTTCGTTCCGCTACCCTTCCTGCCCGAGCCCACGCTTCAGGATTATCTGCCGTTCGTCACCAACATGTTTCTGCACGGTGGATGGCTGCACCTGATCCTCAACATGTGGACCTTGTTTCTGTTCGGGCCAACGGTCGAAGATCGAATGGGAAGGAGCCGCTACCTGCTTTTCTATCTGATTTGCGGAATCGCAGCCTCGACGGCCCACGCGTATTTTAATGCAACATCGTTTGTTCCGGCTTTGGGCGCCTCCGGTGCGATCGCCGGCGTCATCGGCGCCTTCGTCCGTCTTTTTCCTCTGGCGAATTTGATCGTTGTCATTCCGATCTTCTTCTTTCCGTTCTTTTTTGAAGTCCCGGCACTCTTGTTCGCCGGCTTGTGGTTTCTGATGCAATTCGTGCAGGGCACGATTGAACTCGTCAGCCCTTCGGCGGGCGGGGGTATCGCGTGGTGGGCGCATATCGGCGGATTCATTGCCGGCGTGTTGCTGACATCGCTTCTGGCGCGACCGCGGCGAATCTATCGCAAGTACTACCTCGACGAGGGAATCTATGGTTTCACGCCCAATGGCCGACGCTAAGCACTCCGGAGATCTGCTTTCATGAGCATCACCGATATCTTTTGGCTGTTCTTCATGTTCACGGCGCTGCAGCCGCTACTGCGGCAGCGGATGCTGGAGGCGATGCGCACTCGCAAGATCGCGCAGATCGAACGAGACCGGAATTCTCGCGTGATCCTCCTTGTGCATCGGCAGGAAACGATGCGACTGCTTGGCTTCCCGCTGATGCGCTACATCGACGTGAACGACTCCGAGGATGTGCTGCGCGCCATACATATGACCGATGACGATGTGCCGCTCGACATTGTGCTGCACACCCCTGGCGGTCTCGTGCTTGCCGCTTTGCAGATTGCGCGCGCCATCCGCGCGCACAAGGCGAAGGTCACCGTCTTCGTGCCTCATTATGCAATGTCCGGAGGCACGCTCATTGCACTCGCAGCCGACGAGATCGTGATGTGCCGGCACTCCGTGTTGGGCCCCATCGATCCTCAACTGGGGCAATCACCGGCGGCCTCCCTGCTCAAGGTGGTCGAGCAAAAGCCGATTGCGGAGATCGACGACCAGACTCTGGTTCTGGCCGATGTCGGCCGCAAGGCCATCGCGCAGGTCAAGACGGCGGCGAAGGAGCTTCTTGCCGACAAGATGCCCGAGGACAAGGCCCAAGCGCTTGCCGAAAAACTATCGACTGGGCAATGGACCCATGACTATCCGATTTCGCCGGCGGAAGCCAAGGCGCTGGGCTTGCCAGTCAGCACGGACATGCCGGACGTCGTGCTTGAACTAATGACCCTTTATCCCCAGCCTGTTCGGTCCCAAGGAGGCGGGGTCGAATATCTTCCTGTGCCGCGTCAAAAGGAAGCGTTGCGGAAGTGACTTTAAAAAACCGGTTCGGCCAAAGATGAGCCACTGGCGCAGCAGAGGGAGCCAACAATGAAATTGCTCGAACATTTCGACATTAAGACCGCGCAATGGGATGTCGCCAGCGCCTACGAGAAGTTCGAGCAAGTGGTCGTTCTCATTCTGACCGGCTTGATCATCGTTGTTATCGCCTCCGCCGTCTGGCACCTGGCAATTAAGGTCCTGTTCGGTCTCGTGCTGACCAGCTTTGATCCGACGGACCCAGCCGTTTTCCAGACAGTCTTTGGGATGATCTTTACCGTGATCATTGCTCTCGAATTTAAGCATTCCATCCTGATTATGGTGACACGCAAACAAAGCGTCGTGCAGGTGCGCACGGTCGTCCTGATTGCAATGCTGGCTGTGATCCGGAAATTCATCATCATCGATCTGTCGTTCACCACGGCCAATCAAATGTTTGCGCTGGCGGCCGGCATCATCGCTCTTGGCGCCGTCTATTGGCTCGTGCGCGATCAGGACCGAAAGGCCGGGATCGCAGAGCGTGAGAGGCAGGCAACATGACTCAACCCGTTACGCATATCGTTTGTCCTCATTGCGATGCCGTCAACCGGATCCCTGCGGACAAGCCGCCCAAAGAAGCCAAATGCGGCCGCTGTCATCGTGCGCTTTTTGACGGCCACCCGGCGGAGGTCACCGGCGAACGCCTTGAGAAGCATATCAGGTCAAACGAGATTCCTGTTGTCGTCGATTTCTGGGCGCCATGGTGCGGACCCTGCCGGATAATGGCCCCGGCCTATGAGCGAGCTGCCGGCCAAGTGGAGTCGAACGCGCGGCTGCTCAAATTGAACACCGAGAACGATCCGGCCGCTGCGGAGCGCTACAACATCCGCGCAATACCTACATTGATCATGTTCCGAAACGGCCAGGTCGTCGATCGCGTGAGCGGCGCCATGGACGAACATCGTCTTCAACAGTGGATCATGTCGCACGCGCAGTGAGTGCATTGATGCCTCAAGATTGAGAGGATGTGAATGGCTAAGAAGCCTGAACCGGACCCTGCTGAAACCGCTGACGATCCTGTCATTGAAGCGGACATCGAGTCGTTTCCCGCCAGCGATCCGCCAGGCTGGATTCCGGCGCGAATTGGCCCTGCGGTACCCATCCCGGCTGAAGAGTTATCAAGCAAGCGAAATCAGGAGGTCGTCATGCATAATACCCGCATCGATTTGCCGTCCAACGTTCGAGGAATCGCCATCGGATTGCTTCAAGCGCGATTAGCCGATGCCGTCGACCTTGCGACCCAAGCCAAACAGGCACATTGGAACGTCAAGGGACCAAGTTTTATGGCACTGCACGAGCTGTTCGATCAGGTCGCAACGAGCGTCCGCGAGCATTCCGACACCATCGCCGAACGAATCGCGGCGCTCGGCGGCACGGCAGAGGGCACGGCGCGCGTTGCCGCGAAGCAATCGACGCTTAAGGAATACCCGCTCGATATCGTCGACGGCCGCGCCCATGTTTCCGCTCTTGCAGATGCGCTTGCCGCCTTTGGCGCTAAGGTTCGCCGCAACATTGAGGAGGCGGTTGAGGCGGGCGACCAGGGAACGGCCGATTTGTTCACTGAGGTCTCCAGAAGTATCGACAAAACACTGTGGTTTGTCGAAGCCCACAGTCAGGCTGAGGCATAATCTTCCTTGAAAAGACTGGAGCTTGCGGCTCAGCGCCACCAAAATGGGATGACGCTTTTTTGTTCAACCGGCCAGCGGAGACGCCTCTGTCCATGACAGCAGACTTAGGTCAAAACACCGGCCACTTTAGTTGGAATATCGTTACGCGCAATTTGCGCGAAAATCCGTTTTTGCCTGAAAGAATTCTTCGCAAGATTCGGGCTCTCGAACAGCATCTGCAACGCTTTCCGCCGGATGCGGTGCATCTTGTCGTTGAACTCGAACGGCACCCGCGTAAGGAGGAGCATCAGGCCGTTCTGACGCTCCGGCTGCCGTCGCATATTTTGCATGCTGACAAGTCGGCGAAGTCGATCACAGCCGCCTTATCGAGCGCGGTGAAAGCGCTTCTGCAAGAGTTAAAGACTCTCAAGGCGCGACTTCGTGAAGAGCCGAAATGGAAGCGCAAGACGAGGCGCAAGAAACTGTCGTTCTCTTCCGTGCCGAGAGAGAGCGACGCGGAGCCGCAAAGCGCTACTGAAATGCGCGAAGCCTTCGTTGAGAGTCATCGCAGCCGATTGACACGGTTCGCGCGCAGAGCCGCCAATCGCACTCGCAGCCAAGATGAGCCGATAACCGACCGCGAGGTTGCGGAATTGGTCGGGGAGGCGAAAGACAAGCTTGCGGCTTTGTCGAAACGTCGAAAGCTGACAAACGAGCGCGCGCAGCTCTATCGCCTCGTTCGCGAGGCCATCACACAGCGCGGAAGCGGCTCGCGGAAGGGGCATCCTCCGAGCGCGCCCTCATCGCCGACCGGAGAAACCCCTCAGAAGTCCGGTTTGTTGTCGGCGATGGATCAGGTGTTAGCTACGTTGTGCCCCTTCCAGCAAGAAGTTTTCGATTTGCATTACGTCGAAGGCTTTGAGACGGACGAGATCGCTATGATCACCCGAAAGCCGGAGAGTCAGGTTAATGATGCTATTCAGGCCATCGAGAATCAAATCCGCGGGAGCCTGCGGTCGGAGCCGGTTGATAAATAGAAAGACAGCACCGAAGGGGTGTTAGGGAGTCAATGCCATGGCATTTGGCGATATCGAGCGATGGATGTGGGCAGACGCTTGTGAGCTCTTGGCTCGCGCGGAGCGCATTCATCGTCAATTTTTCACGCCTCTTGCCGTCGAAGGTGCAATTGGTTGGTCACCGCCCGTCGACCTCTATGAGACGGAAAGCGAATTCATTGCACTGATCGCATTGCCGGGCGTGGCCCCGGGCGATGTCGAGATCAAGCTCATGGGGCGGACACTTGAAGTGCGTGGCCACCGTCGACTACCGCCATTGGTTAGAGGCGCGGCCATTCATCGGCTTGAGATTCCTCAGGGACGTTTTTTGCTTCGGTTCACGCTTCCCGAGGCGGCCGCAGCGCTTGCGGCGCGGGGATTTGAGGATGGCTGCCTCCTTCTCCGTCTCGCCAAATCGGCACAAGGCGCAAAGAGATGATCGAACAAGTATCGCCATTAAACCATAGCAACACCAAGCTCCCGCCGGACGCATTAATCTTGCTGCCCGTGCGCAACATTGTGCTGTTTCCCGGCGTCGTGATGCCGCTAACGGTGGGGCGGCCACGCTCTCAAGCCGCCGCCCAGGAAGCATTGCGCGGTGAGCGGCCGATCGGCATCGTGTTGCAAACCGACCCGACAGTCGACGAGCCGGGCGACGAGCAGCTTCATCGTATCGGCACGGTCGCGGAAATCCTGCGCTACGTGACGGCGCCGGACGGCACCCATCATCTGATCGTCCGCGGCACGCGCCGGTTTCGCATCCAAAGCGTCTTGCCAGGATATCCTTTTCTGGCCGCGCAGGTGGAGCAAATCGGGGAATCCGAAGTCCTCACGCCGGAAATCGAAGGCCGGACGCAATTGCTGCGACAGCGGGCGCACGAGGCCATGCAGCTCTTGCCGAACGTGCCGGCGGAGCTTGTCGCAGGACTTGACGGAGTTCAGTCCGCCTCGGCGCTCGCGGACTTCGTCGCCAACCTGATGGACATCAAGCCTGCGGATAAGCAGGACATCCTCGAAACATTCGACGTTAAAAACCGTCTCGACAAGACCATTCGGTCCCTGACCGAGCGGATTCAGGTGCTCCGCATCAGCAAGGAGATTGGCGAGCAGACGCAGGAAACACTCAGTACGCAGCAACGCGAGCATATCCTGCGCGAGCAGATGCGACAGATCCAGCGTCAACTCGGCGAATCCGACGATCGGTCCGCGGAACTGGAAGAATTGAAGCGCGCCATCGAAGCGGCCGGAATGCCGAAGGAGGTCGAGGATCAGGCCAAGAAGGAGCTGCGGCGTCTCGAGCGGATGCCGGATGCCGCCGGCGAGTACTCGATGATCCGCACCTATCTCGACTGGCTGATTGAATTGCCGTGGTCAAAGCTTGCCGAGGAGAGAATCGACATTCCAGAGGCGCGCCGCATCCTCGACGAGGACCACTACGATCTGGACAAGGTCAAGAAACGCATCCTCGAATACCTCGCGGTGCGCAAGCTGAATCCGGATGGCAAGGCGCCTATTCTGTGTTTCGTCGGCCCGCCGGGCGTCGGCAAGACCTCGCTCGGCCAGAGCATCGCAAGGGCGACCGGACGTCCCTTCGCGCGCCTGAGCCTCGGCGGCGTTCACGACGAGGCGGAAATTCGCGGTCACCGCCGAACCTATATCGGTGCGCTGCCCGGCAACATTATTCAGGCCATTCGCAAGGCAGGCGCCCGCAATCCGGTCCTGATGCTCGATGAGATGGACAAACTCGGCGCCGGTTTTCACGGCGACCCGTCATCGGCCCTCCTCGAAGTGCTCGATCCCGAGCAGAACCGCACGTTCCGCGACAACTATCTGGGCCTGCCGTTCGACCTGTCGAAAGTGCTGTTCATCGGAACCGCCAATATTCCGGACAGCATTCCCGGTCCTCTGCGCGACCGCATGGAGATGATCTCGGTCCCCGGTTACACGGACGACGAAAAACTGCAGATTGCCAAGCGCTACCTCGTCAAGCGGCAATTCGATTCCGCCGGGCTGAAGCCCGAGCAATGCGAGATCGCCGACGAGGCGCTCCTTGGAATCATCCGGCATTACACGCGGGAAGCCGGCTGCCGTAACCTGGAGAGAGAAATCGGAGCGCTCTGCCGCCACGCTGCGATGCGGATTGCCGAGGGCAAAGATATTGCGGTCAAGATTGGTGAGGCGGACTTGGCGACGGTTCTCGGGCCCCATCGCTTCGAGGATGAAGTCGCGATGCGCACCAGCGTGCCTGGTGTTGCCACGGGCCTCGCCTGGATGCCGACCGGCGGCGACATTCTGTTCATCGAGGCAGCGCGCGTGCCCGGAAGCGGCAAGCTCATTCTGACGGGGCAACTTGGCGACGTGATGAAGGAGAGTGCGCAGGCGGCACTCAGTCTTGTCAAATCCCGTGCCGAGAGCCTCGGTATCGATCCAGCCCTGTTCGAAAAATCCGACGTCCACGTTCATGTTCCTGCAGGCGCGATACCGAAGGACGGCCCGAGCGCGGGCGTTGCCATGTTCATCGCCTTGACCTCGCTTCTGACCGGCCGTACGGCACGAAGCGATACCGCGATGACAGGCGAGATTTCGCTCCGTGGACTGGTTCTTCCGATCGGCGGCGTCAAAGAAAAGGTCCTCGCGGCCGTGCGGGCCGGCATCGAAACGGTGATGCTTCCCGAACGAAACAAAAAGGATCTCGAAGATGTCCCTTCTGATGCGCGGCAACGGATTAAATTCGTTTGGATGAAGACCGTTGACGATGCTGTCGCCGCAGCACTTGAACCGCCTAAGGGGAAGTGACGCAAGTGTCGACAATGCTGGAATTCGTCGTCACGGCTTTTGTTACATTCTTTGTGGTGATAGACCCACTCGGGATTCTCCCGATCTTCATGGCTTTGACCGGAAAGAAAAGCGTCGCTACCCGGAAGCAAATTGCAGCTCGTGCCGTCATTCTCGCTGGCGTAATTTTGATCGCGTTTGCGTTCGCCGGCGATATTGTGTTTCGCTTTTTGGGAATAACCCTTCCGGCGTTTCGAATTGCCGGAGGTCTGTTGCTTCTGCTGCTTTCGATCGACATGATTCTTGTGCGTCCAAGTGGACTGCGGACCGCGACCAAGGCTGAAGAGGACGAGGCTGAGGAAAGTACTGACGTGGCGGTTTTCCCGCTTGCGGTTCCACTGATTGCCGGTCCGGGCGCGATGACATCCGTCATTCTCATTACCGGCAAAGCAGATAGCGATTTCGTCGCTCAGTTGATCGCAATTTCTGTTTTGATTTCTGTTTTGCTTCTATGCCTTTCGGTATTCTTTTTTGCGTCGCGCTTGATGACTATATTGGGATTGACGGGCGTCAATGTCATCGGCCGCGTTTTTGGCATCGTGCTTGCGGGACTTGCCATTCAATACATTCTCGACGGTTTTGCGGCGTACATTATGATACTAAAACCGTTTGGCGCGTGACGAAATCTTGGAGCCAATCTGCCAGCAGTCGGTCTGCAGATCGATTGCAGGCTAAGAATCAGTCACAGAACGGCGATTTAGGCGCTTAGCCTCATGCAAAGCCTTTTTTCTCTTTCGATCGTTATGGTCGCCGCGGCCGCTGTTGCAGCCGGTCTGTGCGCTCGAATGCGAATTCCAACGCTCCTTGGTTATCTTCTCGCCGGCCTGGTGATTGGTCCGTCAGTCGGGAGGCTCGTGCAGCCGGGTGAAGCATTGACGTTTCTGGCCGAGATCGGCGTCATTTTGCTGATGTTCACGGTCGGCCTCGAACTATCCGTCGCCGAACTTTGGGCCACACGCTGGCGTGTTCTGTCTGCCGGTGGGCTGCAGTTCACTTTGGCCGGCGTTGCGTTCGGAGGGGTGGCGTATTCGCTTGGCGCCTCCGCAAGTGCGGCCATTATCATTGGCGCCGCCGCGGCCGTGTCTTCGACAGCGATTTGCGCCAAACAATTGGCCGATCAGGGCGAGCTCACCACGCGCCATGGCCGAACCAGCATGGCGGTTCTGCTATTCCAGGACATTTCAGCCGCTCCCCTTCTCGCGGTGCTTCCATTGTTGGCCGACGGGACCGGGGCCAGTGCCGCGATTTTGATTGAGGTGGTTCGAATCCTAGCAATCCTCGGCACCGTCATCTTGGTGGGAAAACCGATACTTTATCGATCGCTTGCATGGGTTGCGGGTCGCGGCCATGCTGAAGCATTTCTGCTCGCCTCGATCTTTCTCGTTCTAACGACCGCATGGATAAGCCAGTACCTGGGTATTTCTCCGGCTTTGGGCGCTTTTATCGCCGGCCTCATTTTAGGCGAGAGTGACTTCCGGCATCGCATCGAGGACGATATTCGCCCGTTCCGCGATTTGATGGCGGGGATATTTTTTATTACAACCGGGATGCAACTGAACCTCGGCCTACTCACGCAATCACCGCTAAGCGTTCTGTTTTGGCTTGCTGTGCTTGTACCAGGCAAAATGCTGGTCAACGGGTTCGCGCTGCGCCTCGCGAAGCTAAGCTGGCTCGACGCCGGGCGAGGCGCAGTCATACTCGGTCACAGCGGAGAATTCGGCTTGTTGCTGACGATCTTGGGTATGAGCGCAGGCGTTGTGCCGACAACTATCGGCCAGCCCATGCTGCTTGCGATCGCCTTATCGATGGCGGCCGCGCCGCTTTTGATTCGCGAACATGATCGCGTAACGCGGCTCGTATTTGGTGCCCACAGGCAGCGGCATACACCGCAGCTTGAAGAGATGGAAGGATTCGATCAATCGAGGGGAATGCATAACCACGTGTTAATTTGCGGCGCCGGATCCCTGGGTCGAATTGTGTCAAAAGCGCTCTGGAAAGCCGGTATACCTCATCTTCTGTTCGACACGCGCTACGAACCCTTTGTGCAAGCCAAAGAGATGGGATTGCCGGTGATCCTCGGAGATGCAAGCCGGATCGCAACTCTGGAAGCTGCCGGTGTGGAGCGCGCCCGGGCGGTTGTCGTCACCTTCCACCAGCACCGGTCAGCCCTGCGGATACTGTCCGCATTGCGACAGCGCAGCCCGCACTTGGCTTTGCTGGCCAGTGCACGAACTGAAGCGGCTGCGGAGGAACTTGCGACCGTCGAAAATGTCAGCGTGTTTCATGAGCATGTTGCCGCTGGGCTGACCCTTGCGAGGCAATGTTTGCTGGAAGTTGGGTTGGCTCGTGATCGCCTTGAGGCGCTTTTCTCGCAATTGAGTCGGGAACTCTCAGGCGATTGAACATCGCGGGTCTGACCGTGCAACTGAATAGGACGTGATGTTAGTTTACGACGCAGCTTCGAGGCCGCAGACAGATGTCATGGAGAGTCTCGACGTGGTGGAAAAGCGCATAACAGATGCTGCTTCGCCAAGAATGAAGTCCTGGTCGAGTGCGGCGAGTCGGTAGGTCTGAGACTGAAGCTGCTTTCTGTTGTCGGCATGGTTCGTTGGCGCGGCCATCGGGTGGTCCTTCGGGGGTGGCATAATGAAATCCGAGCATTTTTGCCGAGGCTGGGTCCGGATATCCAGTTGCCGCCTCAGAAAATCGGCCGCAGAACGCTGATCGAATGAACGGAATCTTGATATCCGTCAACGTGATCGGGCATGTGAGGTGATTGAAATACAAGTGACGCTGAAATCGGGCTAGGCATCTGACAATCGATCAGATTCGTCTCCGGAACGAGAGGAGAACGTGATGGCAAAGGCGATCGGGATCGACCTGGGGACGACGAACTCATGTGTTGCCGTCATGGAGGGCAACCAGGCGAAGGTGATTGAGAACGCCGAAGGCGCGCGCACCACACCCTCCATGGTGGCCTTCACCGATACGGGAGAGGTTCTCGTTGGGCAACCCGCCAAGCGGCAAAGCATCACGAATCCCGAAAACACGATCTTCGCGATTAAGCGCCTGATCGGTCGCCGCTACGACGACCCAATGACGCAGAAGGACAAGGGCATGGTGCCCTACAAGATCGTTCCGGGCCCCAATGGCGACGCCTGGGTCGAGGTCCGTGGCAAGAAATACAGCCCAAGCCAGATCAGCGCATTCATTCTTACGAAGATGAAGGAAACCGCGGAGGCTTACCTTGGCACCAAGGTCACTGAGGCGGTCATTACGGTTCCTGCCTATTTCAACGATGCCCAGCGTCAAGCTACCAAGGACGCTGGCCGGATTGCCGGGCTCGAAGTGTTGCGTATTATCAACGAACCGACCGCTGCCGCACTGGCCTATGGCCTCGAAAAGAAGGGCACCGGCAAGATCGCGGTGTACGATCTTGGCGGCGGAACCTTCGATATTTCAGTCCTTGAGGTTGGCGACGGAGTATTCGAGGTCAAATCGACGAATGGTGACACTTTTCTGGGAGGCGAAGACTTCGACAAGCGGATCATCGATTACTTGGCGGATGAGTTCAAAAAGGAGAACGGCATCGATCTTCGCGGCGACCGGCTCGCCCTCCAGCGCCTGAAGGACGCCGCCGAGAAAGCCAAGATCGAGCTGTCAAGCGCGACGCAGACCGAGGTCAATCTGCCGTTCATCACCGCCGACCAGCACGGTCCGAAGCATCTCACTATCAAGCTGTCCCGCGCCAAACTGGAAGCACTAGTCGACGACCTCATTCAGAAAACGGTGCCGCCATGTCAAGCGGCACTGAAGGACGCCGGCATCGCGGCCTCTCAAATCGACGAAGTCGTTCTGGTTGGCGGCCAAACACGCATGCCGAAGGTTCAGGAGACGGTGCAGAAGCTGTTTGGGCGCGAACCACACAAGGGCGTCAATCCGGATGAGGTCGTGGCGGTCGGCGCGGCGATACAGGCGGGCGTTCTGCAAGGCGACGTTAAGGATGTCCTTCTTCTCGATGTGACGCCGCTTTCGCTCGGCATCGAGACGCTCGGGGGCGTCATGACAAAGCTCATCGAGCGCAACACGACCATTCCGACCAAGCGCAGCCAGGTATTCTCGACTGCCGAGGACAACCAGACTGCGGTGACGATTCGCGTGTTTCAGGGCGAGCGCGAAATGGCGGCTGACAACAAGCTGCTTGGACAATTCGATCTGGTGGGAATTCCGCCCGCCCCGCGAGGACTGCCTCAGATCGAGGTCACTTTCGATATCGATGCCAACGGCATCGTCAACGTCTCCGCCAAGGACAAGGCCAGCGGCAAGGAGCAAACGATTCGCATCCAAGCTTCCGGCGGGCTGACCGAAGCGGACATCCAGCGCATGGTCAAGGAAGCCGAAGCGCACGCGGACGAAGACAAGCGCCGCAAGGAGCTGGTCGAGGCCCGCAACCAGGCGGACGCTACAATTTACGGCGCCGAAAAACGTCTCCAAGAGATCGGAAATCAGGTCCCGGCCGACGTGAAGACCGCGGTCGAACAGGCGATTTCAGCCGCCAAGGACGCCATGGCTGGCGAGGACATAAATCGCATCCGACAGGCGACGGAAAAGCTCGCGCAAGCGGCAACGCGGCTGCAGCCAGCAGGCGGCGGGGCCGGTACATCATCTGGGGCGTCCGGTTCGCCGGATTCGGACGTTGTGGATGCCGAATTCGAGGAAGTGGACAAGCGAAAATCCAGTTAGCCGAGACGATTGTCTCGAACTCAACGCGCCGACACAAACGAGAGTGCCGCCATGCAAATCGAGAAATACACCGACCGGCTCAAGGCTCTGGTGCAATCCGCGCAATCGCTCGCGCTGCGAAGCGGGCACCAGCAACTCACGCCGGTTCATGTGTTGAAAGCGTTGCTGGACGATGAAGACCGGCTGACCCTCAATCTGATTGATGCCGCCGCGGGCGCCGGGGCCAGTGCCCAGGTTAAACAAGCGACCGAACAAGAGCTGCAAAAGCTGCCAAAAGTCGAAGGCAGCGGCGCCGGCCAGATCTATCTCGCTCCGGAGACGGCGCGATTGTTCGACCAGGCCGAACAGTTGTCGCAGAAGGCCGGCGATGCCTACGTCACCGTCGAATATATGCTGCTGGCGCTGACAATGGCGAGCGGTGCCGTTGGCGATCTCCTTAAGCGCGCGGGCATCACGCCTCAAGGGCTCAACAAGGCTATCGGCGACATCCGCAAAGGACGGACCGCGGACACGGCGTCGGCCGAGCAAGGTTACGACGCGCTCAAGAAATACACGCGCGATTTTACCGAGGAAGCACGCCAGAATAAGCTCGATCCGGTCATTGGTCGCGACGAGGAAATTCGGCGGACGATTCAGGTTCTTTCTCGGCGCACGAAGAACAATCCCGTCCTGATCGGTGAACCGGGTGTCGGCAAAACGGCAATCGTCGAAGGCTTAGCCCAGCGAATCGTAAAGGGCGATGTACCTGAGGCCTTGAAGAGCCGTCGACTGTTGGCGCTCGATCTTGGAGCGCTGCTCGCGGGGGCCAAATATCGCGGTGAATTTGAAGAGCGCCTCAAGGCCGTGCTGCAGGAGCTAAGCAGCGCGGGCGACGTCATTCTGTTCATCGACGAGCTTCACACCCTGGTCGGCGCCGGCAAGGCGGAAGGGGCGATGGACGCTTCTAACATGCTCAAGCCTGCGCTTGCGCGCGGCGAACTGCACTGCATCGGTGCAACGACGCTCGACGAATACCGAAAGCATATTGAGAAGGACGCGGCGCTCGCTCGGCGCTTTCAGCCGGTGTTTGTTGGAGAGCCGTCGGTCGAGGAGACGATTTCGATCTTGCGCGGCCTCAAAGAAAAGTACGAAGTCCATCACGGCGTTCGCATTACCGACGGAGCGATTGTAGCCGCCGCGACCTTATCCAATCGCTACATAACCGATCGATTTTTGCCTGACAAGGCCATCGACCTTGTGGATGAGGCGGCCAGTCGTGTCCGCATGGAGGCCGATTCCAAACCGGAGGAGGTCGACGAAATCGACCGCCGCATCATTCAGCTCAAGATTGAACGCGAGGCCTTGAAGAAAGAAACCGACGAGGCATCGAAGGAACGTCTCAAGAAAGTCGATCAGGAAATCGCCGAGCTGGAAAAGAAATCCGCCGATCTCACCTCGATTTGGAAGGCGGAGAAAGAAAAACTCGCCTCGGTCCAGAAGATCAAAGAGCAACTCGATCAGGCGCGCAGTGAGCTGGAGAACGTGCAGCGGCGCGGCGATCTGACGCGAGCGGGCGAACTTATGTATTCCATTATTCCGCAGCTTGAGAAAAAGCTCGCCGAGACTCCTGCGCAAGGACGCATGTTCAAGCAGGAGGTGACGGCCGAGGAGATAGCCGAGGTAGTGTCGCGGTGGACTGGTATCCCGGTAGATAAAATGATGGAGGGTGAGAGGGAGAAGCTGCTCCATATGGAAGACAAGCTGCGCGAGCGTGTCGTTGGGCAGAATCAGGCGATTGTTGTGGTCGCGGATGCCGTGCGACGCGCACGGGCCGGTCTTCAGGATCCGCACCGGCCGATCGGCTCATTTCTGTTCTTGGGTCCCACCGGCGTAGGCAAGACCGAACTTTGCAAGGCGCTTGCGGAATTCCTGTTCGATGACGAGCAGGCAATGGTTCGTATCGACATGTCCGAATACATGGAAAAGCATTCGGTAGCCCGTCTTATCGGCGCGCCTCCGGGCTATGTCGGCTATGAGGAAGGCGGTTCCCTGACCGAAGCCGTCCGCAGGCGCCCCTACCAGGTGATCCTGTTCGACGAGATCGAGAAGGCGCACAGCGATGTTTTCAACATCCTGCTGCAGGTGCTCGACGACGGGCGACTCACCGACGGACAAGGCCGCACCGTCGATTTCCGCAATACGATCATCGTGCTCACCTCAAACTTGGGGGCCGAGTATCTGGCCGCGCTTCCCGAAGGGAAACCGGCCGAGGCCGCGCGCGAGCAGGTCATGGAAGTCGTGCGTCGCTCCTTCCGCCCGGAATTCCTCAACCGGCTCGATGAGATCATCTTGTTCAACCGGCTCGGCCGCAGCGAAATGAAGCGGATTGTCGACATTCAGCTTCGACACCTGCAGTCGCTGCTGGCGGATCGCAAGATCACGCTCGAAGTCGACGACACGGCGAAGACGTGGCTCGGCAACACCGGTTACGATCCGGTCTATGGTGCGCGACCGCTGAAGCGCGTTATTCAGCGGCAACTTCAGAATCCGCTAGCGAGCATGCTGCTGTCCGGAAAGGTCAAGGACGGCGACACGGTCAAGGTGACAGTGGTGGACGGCCAGATTGCGATTAATGGGTCGAAATTGGCGCAGGCAGCATAGAGTGTGTGACGACAATGTCATCTCCACACAGCATAGAGGACGAGGCGGTCGCGACCGAAGCCACCGACGTCGCGACGCTATTGTCCGAGAACGCGTCTCTGAAAGACCGTCTTCTGCGAGCGTTGGCGGATGCTGAAAATGCAAGGCGCCAAGCTGATCGAAAGGCTGAGGATACGCGCAAGTTTGCTGTCGCAGAACTCGCACGCGAGCTATTGCCGGTCATCGATAACCTTCAGCGTGTGCTCGAAGCGAGAAAGACAGCACAATCTTCGGAAAATGATGCGCTATTGGAAGGTGTCGAGACGACCTTGCGACTATTTCTCCAGACGCTGGAACGATTCGGCGTCAAGAAGATCGCCGCATCGGGGCAACGATTTGACCCATCCCTGCATGAGGCGCTGATGGAATCCGACGATGCATCGCATCCGCCGGGAATGGTAACACAAGTGCTGGAGGACGGTTATATGATCCATGATCGGCTGCTGAGGCCAGCACGAGTGGTCGTATCAAAAAAGCAGCCACCCATGGACCAAGGGTCCATATTGTAGGATTGATACGGCATGTCGGCGGATCGCGATCACAATCGCTCCAAGGGATGGCCGAAGCTGCCCGGTACCGATATGGCCGTGCCGGAAGGCGTTCCGCCAGTGCTCATATACAGAGCCGAACGCTCGGTGACGCAGTCTGGTCCTGGTCGGCGCCGGTGGGTACTGGAGTTCGAGCGAAGCGCTGCGCCGTTCATCGAGCCGTTGATGGGATGGACTGGAAGCAGTGATCCCTTTGCCTCGATTCGTCTTGAGTTCCCGGATTGCCAAAGTGCCGTCGGTTTTGCGGAAAAGAATGGGTGGGATTATCGGGTGATCGATCCTCCAACTCGAAGGCCGCTAATCAAAGGTTACGCGGATCGGTTCAAATATGAGCTCGCCGATGCGATGGCTCGTGCCGGTGGCAGCGGATCAAAATGCTTGGAACAATCGAGCATGACCGGGACAGGGTTTCCGAGCGGCCGGCCTAATCGGAAGTAACCGCGTAAGGCGCGTGAGAGCGCTTGCGGCTATTCCGCGGGCTTACGAGCCCGTTTGTAGCGAAGACGCGATGGTAATGATCCGCCAGCGGAGGTCCGCACGCCAATCCAGAAAACAGGGAGGCCACTAAACGGTAAGCGGTGTGCTCAGGCCACAGCCTTGAGCGCGAGAGCGTCCGCGTGGAACCAGGGCAGCAGCTCGTTGATGCGGCTGATTTCGTCGGTCAGATAAGCCTGCGGCTCGATTGCGTTGAGTTTGCAGGTCTCGATCGGTGAAGCGCTGATCGCTCAGTGCTCACCGCCACCATCCGAGCCGGCGAAGAGAGCGTTCTTTCGATTATGCGCAATTGGACGGATCGAGCGCTCGACGTACGCAGCTCTTCGGCGACGCGGCCACGGATCATGCTCTCGATCACATAGAGCTTCGCAATGCGCTCCACCGCCTCGCTCGCGATCGGCGCGGGGCCGGCTGCGGCAAGCTCATAGAAGCGACGGCGCGCGTGTGGCCAGCAGAAGGCGAGCTCGACGTCACCGCGCTCGGCCGCTCTGAAGGTCCGTCCGAAACAGTGCTTACACTAAGCCGCCTTCACTTCGATCTTCTTTTCCGGCTTCTGCGCCTCGGGGGTCTTCGGAAGCGTCACGGTGAGTACGCCCTTTTTGAAGCGGGCATCGATCTTGTCGGCGTCAACGCCCTCGGGAATCCGGAAGTGGCGTTCAAACGATCCGAAATGCCGCTCGCGCAGATAGTATCCCTTTTTCTTTTCTTCTTTATCTTCTTGCTTTTCGCCGCGGATGGTCAAAGTGCCGTTAGAAACTTTGACCTCGATATTTTTCTCGTCCAGCCCAGGAAGCTCGGCACTGATTTCGTAGGCATTGTCCTTTTCGACAATATCAACGGCCGGAGTTGCGGCCAAAGTCAGCTCCCGCCGCCAAAATGGGTCTGCATCGAAAGCCGAACGACGGAAGGGAAGGCGCCAGGAGCCCCGATCGAACTCCTCGAAAAGGCGATCAACTTCACGACGCAGGCTTTCGAAGGGCCGCCACGTCTGAGCCAATGCTCCTTTGTCACTTTTTTTCTCTTCGCTTTGAGCTGGTAGTTTTGTTGCCGTTTCAGCCATGACTGTGTCCTCCTACGATGATTCATAACCCTATCGTGCAGGCTCAAACGAATGGACTCTGCACCCACGTTCGCGTTGCAATAGGTGAATTCGCCCGCCGTCAATTGCTAACCGTGATGCTGTTTTCGACATCGGTGACCCCTGGAGCGGCCCACGCGGCTCGTTCTGCTTCCTCTCGCTCCGCCCAGGAACGAACAGTACCTCTGAGAACGACCTTGCTTCCGCTTGTATCGATCGTAATGCGTTCTGCATCGACCTGGGCGCTCCTGTGTAGCGCGGCAACAATGCGTCTCTTTATCTCTTTGGGGGCGATGTTGCCCTTCAGCGTGATGAGGTTGCTTATGCCCTTGACGCCGCGCAAACCACGGACTGAGTTCGCCGCAATATTTCGTTGATAATCCCACCTGACTTCACCTTCAAGTGTGACCCATCCAGCCTTTACGACGACCTTGATGTTCTCCCAGGAGCCAGGCAGTTGGGTTTTAATTGCCGCGACGGCATCGCGGGCGATTTCCGGATCAGGTCTTCCCGTGATGCTCGGCAATCGCACCTCGATATCATTGGCTAAGGCGTGGACGCCAGTTACGCGCTTCGCTGCGACTTCGGCTTCCAACTTTTCATTGTAGCTTCGCACAAAGCCCGTGAGCGTCACAACACCATCCTTAACCGCAACGGCGATGTCAGTTGCGTTGATGGCCGGGTCCCACCGCAGTTCTTCCTCGACGTCCCGTTTAATCTCGCGATCGTCGCGCATGGACAGCCCTCTGAATACAGGTTTGCTAAAACTCTTACCCTAAACGCCTCCTGTCAGACATTGACGCCAATCAATTTCACGATGGGGCACCGTTTGACAAATCAGCGACGGGCGTTTGCCCCGCGGGGGCGAGAGTTTGATCAAAATCGCTCCCGTCCCGCTGTCTTGGGACGGGAGCGATAAAGAAGCGCACACTACGGTGAGATCGCGATGTTGTTGGTCACGCTGCTGACCCCAGGAGCGGCCCACGCGGAGCGCTCCGCTTCCTGCCGTTCCGCCCAGGATCGTACCGTTCCTCTCAAGGTGACCTTACTGCCGTCGACGTCAACAACAATCTTGTCAGCGTCGACTTTGGCGCTGCGGACCAGCGCGTCCTCGATCTTGCGCTTGACGTCGCTCGGGCTGACGCGCGGTTTGACATGAATGAGGTTGGAAATCGACTTAACGCCCTTGATCGAGCGCACCGCACGTTCGGCCCATTCCTTTTGATAGAACCATTCCACGTCACCTTCGAGCGTAAGGTAGCCGTTCTTCACGACGACCTTAATCTCATCAGAAGTCGTCGGCAGATCCCGTTTGAGCGCCTTGACAGCCTCCTCGGCAATCTCCGGATCGGTTCGTTCGCTGGCCAACCGCACCTGAATGTCGTTGGCCACTCCCTTGACGCCGGCCACCCGCTTCGCCGCTTTCTCGGCGTAGTAAGAGTCCATGTATGTCTTCGTGAACCCCGTCAGGGTCACGACGCCATCCTTGACGGCGACCGCAATATGGCTGCTGTCATCTATCGAGGGATCGTACTTGATCTCGTCTTCGACATCGCGCTTGATCGTCGAATCCGTGTGAAAAATGGAAACCATCATCGTGCCTCCATGCTGAGCCGGACACAAGCGTCCCAATGTGTTTTTTGCACGGTCCCGCATGCGGCTTCATTGACGGTTGTCAATGAAGCCATAGCCCTGTGCTTATTAAAATCATCTACCTCGTAGAATGCTATTTGTCTGAAGAGTAGAACTTTTTTAGGCTCGTGTCGTACGACCGCAACAAGAGCGTTGCGATCAGGGGGCGCGTTTGCAATCGCATTATGTCGGGACCGAATTCAAGCTCGGTGAGTGCGGCAGATCGAGATTAATATCATGGCAGGGGCACTCCTAGCGGCGCTGCCGGAAGCAGTACGAACCAAGGCACGCAAGAGCCCGCAACCAAAATGGATTTCGCCAATGTTGGCGACCCTCACGCAGGAACGCTTTTCGAGAGAGGGCTGGCTTTTCGAACCGAAGTGGGATGGAGAACGCTGCCTCGTGTTTGGCCACGACGGCGATTTGGCGTTCTTCTCTCGCAATAGGAAGCGGCTAAATGACAGATATCCGGAGCTAGCGCCGGCATTTGAGCGGTGCGAAATCAACTCTTTCATCGCCGATGGCGAAATCGTTGCATTTAGCAACGGCATTACGAGCTTTACAGAGCTTCAGAAACGAATGCAGGTCGAGAATCCGTCGACATCTTTGATACGGCAAGTCCCCGTCTATTTCTACTTGTTCGACCTTCTTTATTTGAACGGTTATGATTTGCGGCGCGTATCCCTTCGTCATCGTAAAGCACTGCTCCACGACGCATTCCCATTCGGGCACCGATTGAGGTTCACCGCGCATCGTGAGAAGGATGGCGAAGCCTATTACCGCGATGCGTGCCGCAACGGCTGGGAAGGGATTATCGCGAAGAATAGCAGCAGCCAATATGTCTCGAAGCGAACGCGGGACTGGCTGAAGTTCAAGTGTGAGCAAGGCCAGGAGTTTGTTGTCGGCGGATATACAGAGCCCCAAGGACATCGGATAGGTTTCGGCGCTTTGCTGCTAGGAGTGTACCGAGATGGACGACTTCATTATGCGGGAAAGGTTGGAACCGGATTCGATAATGCAACGTTGAAAAGCCTTACACAGCGACTTCGAAGTATCGAAACGAATGTCTCGCCGTTTGCCGACTACAATATCCCGCAACGAGGCGTCTACTGGGTCAAACCGAAGCTTGTCGCGCAGATTGCTTTCACAGAATGGACCAAAGATGGCCGGCTACGGCACCCGCGGTTTCTCGGTTTACGTGATGACAAGCGGCCCTCAGAAGTGGTGCGGGAGAGTTGAGTGGGCGCGAGCGAATTGCGATTGCGTGTTGAAGGACACGAGATAGAGGTTACAAATCCGGCTAAGTTGCTGTTTGCGGACGGTCATATCAGCAAGCGGGATCTCATTGACTATTACCGGTGGGTGGGGCCACGGATTCTTCCGTTTCTGCGTGAACGGCCAATTGCCATGGAGCGCTATCCGAATGGTATAGAACAGACTGGGTTTTTTCAGAAATCTGTGCCGTCCTATTTTCCTGACTGGGTCAAAACGATTGCAGTTCAAAAGAAACAGGGAGGCATAGCCCGTCATGTGATTTGCAATGACGTGGCCGTGCTGGTGTATTTGGCAAATCAGGCATGCATCACACCACATGCATGGCTCAGCCGAGTTGACAAGCTCGAATATCCAGACCAAATGGTGTTTGACCTCGATCCTTCGGCCGATACGTTCGACTGGGTTAGGGCAGCGGCATTAGCTCTCAAAGAACTCCTTCAAGAATTGACGCTGTCGGCCTATGTCAAATCCACCGGTTCGCGGGGATTGCATGTCATCGTGCCGCTTAAGCGAACCGAGTCATTCGAGTCAGTGCGCACCTTCGCTCGCGCGGTCGCGACGATTGTTGTGATGCAAGAGCCAAGTCAGCGAACTCTACAGCAGCGCACTGGCTCGCGACATGGGCGCGTGTTCCTCGATATCAATCGCAATGCTTACGCTCAGACCGTGGCGCCGCCTTATGCGGTGAGAGCGCGGCCCAGCGCTCCATTGTCGATTCCGCTCTTCTGGGAAGAGGTGCGCTCCAAAACATTGCGGCCGGATGGCGTAACTCTTCGAGACATACGCAAAAGGCTCGATGGAATGATTGATCCATGGGCTGACTTTCGGCGCCGCGCAAGCGCGCTCGGGAGTGCATGGCGTAAGTTGGAGTTGCTCGGTGTCTCTGTCAGAGTACCGCAAAAAGCGAAACTTCGCTAAAACGCCAGAACCGGCGGGACGTTTGCGCGCCTTGCACCGTGGGCGCACATTTGTCGTACAGAAGCACAGCGCGAGCCATCTGCATTACGATTTCAGGCTTGAGGTCGGAGGTGTGTTGGCATCGTGGGCTATCCCCAAAGGCCCATCGATGAACCCCAGACAGAAACGTCTCGCCCTCAGAACTGAAAATCATCCTCTGGAATACGCGACATTTGAAGGCGTGATCCCGGAGGGTGAATATGGTGCCGGCGTAGTGATGGTATGGGATAAAGGTGACTATCGCCCACAACACGACGAGTCGATTGAGGTTCAGTTGGCCAACGGAAAAATTGAATTTGTACTCGATGGCGTCAAACTCCGGGGCGGATTTGCACTGATACAGATTGCCGCCCGGTCCGGCAGACGTGATCAAGGAGATGCTTGGCTGCTGATTAAGCAAAAAGACGAATTCGCCGCCACTTCGTGGAATATCGAACAGGCGCCTCTTGATCGCTCAGTGATGACCGGACGCACTCTTGAGGAAATTGCGGAAGGTCGTTCGCGCCGACAGCGCGGACCTTAACCTGCAAAATATGTAGGTTGTGGCTAGCCCCCAAGACGAGCGGAACCGGCGGGGCCCCATCTTGACAGTTGTCAAGACTTGCACTCGGGTCTCATGCCATCATGCAGTTGTCCTCAGTGGGGTGCGTTAACGCATCGATTCGCGAGAACCCTGATGATCAAAGATGTGATCACTTGGCTTGACGGAAGTGTTTCGGATGAGGTTCGCCTGGCCGCGGTCCTCGATATCGTCCGGCAGTTTAAAGGTTACGCAACAGGCTTGTTTTTCAACATATTGCCGCCACCTCCAGCACCGATCGATGGCGACCTCACAGGCGCGGTAGGCATCGCAGCGCTGATGGACCAGGCGCGCGCCTCCGGCGGAAAGATGGAAAACGCCATCGCCGACCGATTAAAGCGGTACGACGTGACCATCGAGCTTCGCAGGTTCGACATTCTGGCATCAGACATTGCAGATGTTGCCGTTCGCGAAGCCAGGTGCGCCGACACCTTCGTTTTGATCAGACCCAACGGCTCACAAGATCCCGACCGTCTCGTCGAGGGACTCCTTTTTGGATCAGGCCGTCATATTTTTTTGGTCCCCGAAGTCGAACGCCCGAAATCCATTATTTTCGACCGGGTTCTGGTCGCGTGGAACGCGAGCCGCGAATCGACGCGGGCTGTGGCTGAAGCAATGCCATATTTGCGGATAGCGAAGGACGTGTCGGTCGTGATGGTTGCCGACGAGCCCCGCAAAGAGATGGAAGGAACCGCGGGCGACGCGATCAAGAAGCATTTGAAGCACCACGGCATCGCGGCGGAACTCCATCGAGTCAAATGCCGGAACGGTAATGTAGGCGAAACATTGCTCGCGGAAGCCAAGAAAAAGAGAATTGACTTGATCGTTCTAGGCGGATACGGCCATACCCGCCTTCGGGAGATGCTTCTCGGCGGCGTGACTTATCATTTGATGCACAATTCGCCGGTGCCGCTTCTCATGGCGCATTAATTAAAACCTAATACAAATTGCATTTAGGCAGTTAAGAGGCGGTCGAAGGTTACACATTCACGTTGGGGAACAGTCGATCTAACGTTCAAGAACATAGGTGCCGGGCGCATCGGCAGTTGGGGCAAGGCCGATTGCCATGTTCCCAAGTGGCGGTGGCGCGACCCGCCCGGTCGAGTGACGAGCCAGCCAAGACTGCCACGTAGGCCACCAGCTCCCTTCAAAGCGGGGTGCGGTCGTCATCCATGTTTCCGGATCAGTATCGCGATCGGCTATATTTTTTGTCGCCATCTGGAAACTGCGGTTCTTGTGGCCAGGTTCACTCACGATACCGGCGTTGTGACCGCCTGTCGTAAGCACAAAAGTGACGTCGGTATCGGTCAAATGGTGGAGTTTGAACACGGACCGCCAAGGCGCGACATGATCTTTTTCTGTTCCAACCGCGTAAATTGGAATCCGAATGTCCGTCAGGAAGATCGTCCGACCGCCAACTTTATAGCGGCCGCTGGCAAGATCATTGTCCAGATAAAGGCGCCGGAGATATTCAGAATGCATGCGATAAGGTAGTCGGGTCGCGTCGGCGTTCCATGCCATCAGGTCGTTCATTGGCGGCCTTACGCCCAGCAGATAACTGCGCAGCGCGCGCGACCAGATCAAATCGTTCGACCGAAGCAGCTGGAACGCGCCGGCCATCTGATGCGTGTCAAGATAGCCCTGTTCCCATGTCATGCTCTCCAGGAACGAAACTTCGCTTTCGCTGATGAACAAGCCGAGCTCGCCCGGATCGGTGAAATCGACCAGCGTCGCCAGCAATGTGAGGCTTGCGAGCCGATCGACCCCATTTCGCGCCATCGCGGCCGCAGCGATCGCCAATAATGTCCCGCCAAGGCAATAACCGACCGCGTGCGTTTTGCGATGATCGCAGATTACGTCGATTGCCTCGAGTGCAGAGACAATGCCAAGTTCGCGATAGTCGTCCATGCCAAGATCGCGATCCGATCCGGCTGGATTTTTCCATGAGATCATAAAAACCGTATGCCCGCGCTCGACCAAATATCGAACAAGCGAATTATGCGGGGAAAGATCGAGGACATAGTATTTCATGATCCATGCCGGAACGACAAGCACGGGTTCGGCATAGACATCATCGGTAGCCGGCGAATATTGAATGAGTTCGATCAGGCGATTGCGATAGACCACTTTGCCCGGCGTAACAGCGACGTTAACGCCCACTTTGAATTGCTCGGCTCCGACCGGCGGCCTGCCGCCGACCAAACGCAACCAATCCTCTTGCAAATGCCGCATCCCCCTGACCAGATTCAATCCGCCCTGCTTGATTGTAGCAGTGCTGACCTCCGGATTGAGCCATGGAATATTTGAAGGCGATACCACGTCGAGGAGCTGGCGAGTAACGAATTCGACCACCCGCTCGTGATGTTTGTCGATTCCGTCGACGCCGGTGGTGGCATTGTGCCACCATTGCTGATGCAGCAAGAAGTTCTGATAAATCAATTTGTGCGGCCACTGCTGCCATTCCACGGCAACGAAACGGTCGTCCTGCGGAAGAGGATCGATACAGGGCGAAGGGTTGGATGCACTGATACATTGCATCCAATACAACTCGATTCGGCCCGCCTTCCGCCATGCCTTCTCGACAAGCTGCGCCTGTTTCCCCGGCGACATCCAAAGATGCCCAAGCCAATCAAAGTATGCCTCTGAAAGCCCAACCGGGCTTATGCCGGCGGTAAGCCGCCCAATACGAGCTCGAAAGACGCGGTCGATGCTGCGCCAGGCAACATCTGATGCTCGATCCATGTCTTGGCCTGCATCCGCATGCCGTGTTTGCACATCCGTCTTGACACGCTCTTTTGTCACTGGGGCGCCACCCTCAAGCGAGGGGTTTTTACTCATGTCGTCCATCGAGAGCGTCCCAACAATCACAAGGTCCTGGTCGTCAAGGGTAGATACTACGGCACGTCACCCGTCGAACCGATCCGAAGTGAGGAAAACATTGACAGATGCCAACAGCCTCGTTCCGATCGCAGTCTCAGTTGTATTCGGATATCCATGCCGCATAACGATTCATGAACGTCTGAAGGAAGTTTTTCGTTGTCTCGTTGCTGATATTGCCGTGCTCATCGATCAGCCCTTGAGAAAAATGAATGTACACCTCCGGCTGTCCCAGTGTCGGGACGTCAAGATAACCAAGCACGCTGCGTAGATGTGCCTGAGCTACCGCGGTGCCGATCGCTCCGATTGATGCACCCGCAATGCCGGCAGGCTTGCCAGCCCATAGATTCTTTCCGTATGGCCGCGATACCCAATCCAGAACATTCTTGAGCGCGGTCGGAAGCGAGCGATTGTGTTCAGCCGTTACGAATAGAAGAGCGTTTGCTGCAGCGACCTGGGATTTTACTCGCACCACCGATTCGGGCGGCGATTGATCGAGATCCTGATTGTATACCGGAAGATCATCGATCCGGATGAACTCGCATTCCAAGTCATCCGGAACAAGTGTTGCTAGCGACTTTGCTAGCTTCAGATTGATCGAGTCCTTGCGAATACTTCCGACAATGATCGCAATTTTTCGAGCCATGATATGATCATCCTCGTCTCAGTTCCAAGCCAATCATTGCTGCTTGTATGACGCCCTGCCGAGGCAATCTGCCGGCCAGTCCGCCTCCGATACGCTCCCTGAGAAATCGCTGAATTGATGACAATCAATCTTCCTCGACAAATCTCCTGTCGGGGTGGCAAATCGCCCGGCCAATCAAGCGCCGGCCTTGTCATCCTCGAGCCAGGGGTCGGGATTGATGGAAGACAGCGGAACGTCGGCCAAGGTTTTCTTCAATTCCACCTCGTGAACGTGAACGTGCTCCGCCCCGCACCTGCGCATGATTTCCTGCACCATGTGCTCTCTTTCGGCGTCGCGAATGCGCACCAATACGACGAGACCGCTCATTCGCAACTCGTCCTCCAAGTCGATGCTTCCCCCCGTACTAACGAGACGATTTTTGATGATCTTGGCCAGTCCGGCCGCGGCAGCACCCCCGGCAAGCGCCGCCGCGGCAGCGGCAGCCAAAGCTCCGCCTGATGCCACGATCGGGAGCGCGGCTCCCAAAGTGCCGATCGTCATCAGGGTTCCGAACACCAAGGCGGTCGCGGAGGTCTCATCATCCGGCTCGATGAGTTCACGCCGCGGTGCATCAGGATGCTCTGCTGCCGCGACCGGTGCGGAATAATACGCCCCCAGTGCGCGCATGACGGTCGTTCGGCTAGCCATCAAATCGATATCGCCTCGGTCAAACCCGGATCGCGTCAGTTCGGTCACGAGCTGATCGAGCGTTTCGCGGCTCTTGACCGTCCCGACCACTTCTCGAACGCGGATGGTATCGAGCACTTCGTTTGCAGAATGATTATCTGTCATGATCTCACGCTCTGGTTGCAGACGTGCCATACCTAATATTTCCCTCGCCGGGGATCAGGTCGGGCAAGAATTTTCGCATCGGTCCACGCCCGCCATGACGATGGTCAATATTGAACCACTACAGCCAACAGCGTCGGATGGCTGCAAACACCGGCGAGTGTGAATTGAAGCTGAAATCCAGTAACGCTCAATGCAACCGTGAGCGCTGATCCGTGGATTGCAAGACGAGCGCCTTGTATATCAAGGCAAAGCCTTGCATCGCGAGCAGATATTGGTGTGACCGTGTCGCGAAATTATGGGCCATCTGAAGCAGCTCCGGATTGCTGCGTTCGAATTCTGAAATCGCTTCCATCGTAAACGCTTCAGTACCTTGTGTATCGATCTCACGCACCAGCCGGGCGCGGGTTTCCTCGCTGACAGCGGGAAGCGGCGACAGATCGCCCGACGTCGGCAATCCGGGAACCAGCAGACGGAAAAACATCGCAAATCCCGACATGACCTTCCGTGAATCTCCGACGTCGGCCGCGCACCGGGTCGCCATATCCAATAATTCAGGATTGTGCCGTTTGAGGTGCGCGACGACTTCTGCCGTACAGATATCAGGCCCACGACTGTCGAACTCTCGGGCGATCAACTCACGAGTTTGTTCGGTGACACGCGGAAGCATGCTCATGTCGAATCGAGTTCGCCTTCAATCACCGTTCGCTACCGCAAGCACTCAATTTGTGCAATGCGCGTCGCCGCGTTTTCGATAACGCGAAACAATGCCTACCCATCATGGAGCGATGACGAGTAAATCATTCCCAGCAGGGCAAAAAATTGACGATTGTCAGGGCTGAACCCTGATCTTTGACTGTTCAATAGGCCCGGTGCTGGGCCCAAGATCAGCAAAGGCCAAGGAGGTGCTGCAATGCGGTCAGATCCCGCCATCGAACAAGAGTTGAAGCGCCGCCTTCAGTCAGATCCCGTTACGAATGGCGTCGACATCGCCATAGCCGTCAAAAACGGCATCGTCACGCTGACGGGCTTTGCCCGCGGCTTTCGCCAAAGGCGAAAAGCGGAACAGTTGGCCAAAGGCATCGCGGGCGTAATTGGCCTCGCCAATGACGTTCAGGTACGCCTGCCACTGGTGCAGCGTCGGCCCGATCCGGAAATTGCTCGGGACGCACTGGAATCGATCAACCGGCGCTTGCCGTATTCGGGGGACCGGATACGCATCGTGGTTGAGGACGGGCTGATATGCCTGGAAGGTCAAGTGGAATGGGCCTACCAGAGCGAGGCTGCCGAGGAAATTGCGGAAGCGGTACGAGGCGCGTCCGGCCTGATCAATAAGCTGGATATTTTTTCCTGCGTTCCGTCCAACGAGATCAGGCATAAAGTTAGCCAAACGCTCCTCGAGGCGGCGTCTTTCGACATCGATAGCCGATCGAGCGAGCCAGATCACAACGAATTTGTTTTGCTGGGTGCGATTCGTTCTTGGGCAGAGAGGGATGCCTCCCGCCCGTCCAAGTAAGCGGCAATCACCTCGATAATATTCCGTCGCAGCTCGACACGAACGATGGACGGGCGGCAACGAAATCGCATACCAATGACACATAAGTCTATCAAAGACGTGTGATTTAAAATTCATGCCGTGAAGTAGCCGTCATGAATCGTGCAATATCGGAAGCGCCATCCGCGCAAATGCAAGCTCGGCCTGAGTGGCATGCAATATCCGGCGCCGATGCAATCGATCGATTGCAGAGTCGATCAAATGGCCTCACCGATCTAGAAGCAAAGCAGCGCCTGGAAAGGCACGGATTTAACAGGCTGCCAACAGCGAAGACACGCAGCGCCATTTCCCGGCTCGTAGCGCAATTCGATAATCTTCTGATCTATGTTCTCCTGATCTCCGCGGCTATAACCGCTTTGCTCGGCCACGGGATTGATGCAGGCGTTATCCTGGGTGTCGTCGTCGTCAATGCCCTCTTTGGATTCATTCAAGAGGGACGGGCAGAACGCGCGCTAGGCGCTATCAAAGCGATGATCAGCCCTCGCGCAACGGCTTTGCGCGACGGTCATAGACTCACGATCAATGCAGACGAGCTTGTCCCGGGCGACATCGTTTTGATCGAAGCTGGTGATCGCGTGCCTGCGGATCTGCGGCTCTTGCGAGCGCGGAATCTGAAGATCGATGAATCCGCTCTTACGGGGGAATCGATTGCGGCCGAAAAGAACGAAGAGCCTGTCGACGCGCGTGCGGCGTTAGGAGACCGCCAATCCATGGCTTATGCCGGCACTTTCGTCGTTGCTGGCCAAGGGCAGGGCATTGCGGTTGCAACGGGTCTTGATACGGAAATCGGGCACATCAGCTCGATGTTGCGGTCAGTGGAGACGCTGACCACCCCGTTGATTCGCCAGATCAATCACTTCGCTCGCTATCTTACCTTTGCGATCCTTGGCTTCTCATCCCTCCTGTTTGTCCTGGCCGTCTGGCTTCGATCGTATCCATGGACCGATGCGTTCATGATCATGGTTGGCCTTGCGGTCGCTGCGATTCCGGAAGGTCTCCCGGCGGTGATGACCATTACCCTTGCGATCGGCGTGCAAAAGATGGCCGCGCGTCATGCCATTGTCCGTCAACTCCCGGCCGTGGAAACGCTCGGGTCGGTTTCCGTCATCTGCTCAGATAAGACCGGGACCCTTACCCAAAATGAAATGACTGTTCGGACCGTCGTCACAAAGGGCCGCGTTACTGAGGTCACTGGAATTGGCTATGATCCACGCGGAGCATTCCGGCAAGGTGCTCGCGAAATCGATAGCGTGGCGGATCCGTCTCTTAGAGAACTGGCGTTGGCAGCGTTGCTTTGCAACAACGCGGTCTTACGACGTACGGATACCGGCTGGGCCGTTGATGGCGACCCGATGGAAGGCGCGTTTGTGTCGCTTGCGATCAAGGCAGGATACGACGCCGATACGACACGGCGGCAATTTCCCAGGACGGACGAAATCCCCTTCGATTCTCGACATCGCTATATGGCGACGTTGCACCATGGGCACGACGACGGATTTGTGGCCTATGTAAAGGGCGCACCTGAACAAGTGATTGCAATGTGCTCCAGCCAGCGCGCGTCGCATGGAGCAGAGCCAATCGACTTGGCGCACTGGAACCGGATGGTTGATGCACTAGGCGCGAATGGACAGCGGGTGCTGGCGCTGGCGAAAAAGCCGATGCCGCGCGGTGCTCGTGAGCTCACTTTTCGGGAGGTCGAACGAGATCTGGTCCTCATCGGCTTGGTCGGACTGATTGACCCGCCGCGTGAGGAGGCCATTACCGCTGTTGCCGAGTGCGCAACGGCCGGAATTCGAGTCAAGATGATCACAGGAGACCATGCGGCGACCGCCACCGCTGTTGCGCGCCAACTCGGTCTGGAACGACCGGACGCGGTCATCACTGGGGATCGGCTGAATGCCCTGGACGATGAGGCATTCCGTCGTGCAGCCAAAGAGACGACCGTTTTCGCGCGCACTACACCCGAGCACAAATTGCGTTTGGTGGAGGCGCTTCAGGCGGATGGGGCGATTGTTGCCATGACCGGTGATGGCGTCAACGATGCCCCCGCGCTCAAGCGGGCGGACGTCGGCATTGCAATGGGCCGCAAGGGCACCGAAGCAGCGAAGGAGGCGGCTGAAGTAGTTCTTGCCGATGATAATTTCGCCACCATCGTGGCCGCGATCCGCGAAGGCCGCACCGTTCATGACAACTTGATCAAAGTGATCGGTTGGACGTTGCCGACGAACGCCGGCGAAGCAATGACCATTGTCATGGCGATCCTGATTGGTCTGACGCTGCCGCTCACTCCCGTGCAAATTTTGTGGGTCAACATGGTCACCGCGGTCGGACTCGGATTGACGCTCGCATTCGAACCCCCGGAATCAGACGTAATGCAACGACCGCCTCGGGCACCGGATGCGCCGATCTTATCCGGCATCTTGCTTTGGAGAGTGATTTTTGTGTCGTTGCTATTTGTGGCGGGAGCCTTTGGCATGTTCTTCTGGGCTGAGAAGCGTGGCCTGTCGATCGAACAGGCGCACACCGTGGTCGTCAACACCATTGTCGTTCTGGAGATATTCTATCTGTTCGGAATGCGGTATCGACGCGCGAGCGCTTTCACTTGGCCCGGAGTCTTCGGTACGCCGGCGGTCCTCGCTGGAATCGGGTTTACGTTATTGGCCCAACTGCTGTTTACTTACGCGCCGTTCATGCAGGCGATCTTTGCAACCCGCGCGGTCTCCTTTGCCGACGGGTTGCTCGTCATAGCGACCGGTGTGGTGTTTCTGTTTATCCTTGAGCTTGAGAAGCTCCTGTTGCGGAGATTGCATCTGCAGTTCATCCCTGCGGGAACGACGGCGTAGCGCGCCACCTCGCGCGGCCACGGGCTATCCGCGCGACGTAGCTGTTTGAAATTGAAGCGAGAGCACACGATTGCCCGCCACCGGTGAGGTCGCCGCCCTCGCTGCCAATTCACGAGTGCTCCGTTGGGTAGTGAGGTACCAGCAAGTCCTCGAGTTGCAGCAATTCGCGCAAGGCACCGATCGCCTCGACTGCATCTTCAGCGCTGACAGCCGATGAAAGGCGACGATGCAAGTCGCGCCATGGCGGCGGCCGGCCGCGCCGAATTTCATCTTCGACGAAGGCCTTGGCCTGAGAAAGCGTCGCCAGTCGCCGCGGCTTCGCCACATCTTTGACCACGATGACCGGTTCGATTGGCAGTTCAGTCATGGAGGCACGCTCCGCATTGACGCTCTCGATGCCCGAGCAAAGACGGACTCAGGTTATTTTGAAATAAATTCAGTCCTATTGCCGGAAAACCAATGCGTTCGGCGGCGATCTTCACATTGCGAAGGAGCGATCGTGCCAAGGTTTTGCCCACTTGCGCAAACACCATGGTGTCTTGATCGAGATCAATGAAATGAGGAAGACAGCATAAGTCGATAGCCTTGTACAAGCGGCGGCAGTCGCGTTCAAAGGGGAGGCAGTCATGGGTAGGCGTGCGGCAATTCATGATCGAGCCTTCGATCGTGGCGAGTTCCATTCTCAGCTTGCGAAATGGCGAACGAGCGTGGCAGCTTCGAAGGGCCAGCCGATTTGCCAACCTAACCGATTGGCGGACTATTGGTGGCATGTCGAATCCGGCCTGGTCAGGCAGGTCCGCCTGCAAAGCAGCGGGTTGCGATGCATCCACGAATTTTTTCTGCCGCATGAGTGGTTCGTGTGCGACGGCATAAGCGAAGACACGGTTATTGAAGCTGTCTGCGACGGCACCGTACTCGGGCGTTATGGGCGCTTTGATCTTGAGCGCCTTGCGGTGGAGGATGTCGCGATTGCGCAAATATTGCGCGATGCACGGAACCGGCAAACCGCCAGAGCAGAAGAGCATATTTTCAACCTATGGCACCGGCGCTCGGTCGAAAAGGTGCGTGTTTTTTTGGATCAGATGAGAGCGCGCCTGCCGGCGAGATCCGATGGATTCACTCCGCTGCCCATGTCGCGATATGATATGGCTGATTATCTGGGTCTCTCCGTCGAAACGGTCAGTCGGGCGCTAAGCATCCTGCGATCCCGCCGTGTCGTAGAGTTCGATGGCGTTCGAACACTGAAAATTGCGCACGGTTTGGATGATCACTTCCCGCTTTTCGTTCCCCCCCCCCCCCGCGCGAGTGGCGCGAGGGTTGCCTAGTAAACGATAGAGAACTTCGAACGAAATCGACTTGCAATTTTAGGGATGGCGCCGATTTTTTTTTGAGGGCGGGATTGCCGCGCCTCAAACGTCTGAATCGGGGACCCTCTCGATTTGGAGCCGGGCCACAATTCGGTCGATCTCTTGCTCCACCTCGGCAATCGGAAGCATTCCATCCACGGAGTGCAGAATGCCCTGCCTCCGATAATAATCGAGAAGCGGAGATGTCTGCCGTTGGTAGGTGTGGATCCGCGATCGTAGAACCTCGGCATTGTCGTCGATCCGACGCGGCTCGCGACACGCGACGGCATTCGCGTTTCGCGCGGCGATCCGCTCAACCAGGGCGTGGTCCTTTGCCTTCAGTTCGATCACTGCACCGAGCCCCAGACCTCGGTCCCTGAGAAATCGATCAAGGGCCTTGGCCTGAGCTATCGTCCGGGGAAAGCCATCAAGAATGAATCCGTTGTGGGTGTCGGGACCATCCAGCCGCTCGAAAACGATAGCCTGAACGATGTCGTCTGGCACAAGATCGCCACGCGCCATGGCATCCTTAGCGAGCGCTCCGACCGGAGCGTCCGATGCGACGGCTGTGCGCAGCAGGACGCCGGCCGAGAGATGCGGGATGCCATACTTTGCGGCCGCACGTTGTGCCTGAGTACTTTTGCCGGCCCCCGGCGGACCTAGCATGACGAGCCGCATTGCAATAACCCCAGGTTTTGGATTGCCTCTTGGCTTTTGGGCCAGGCAAAGCCGTTTGCCAACGATTGCCGTCAGGCATAACTTCGTTTCACTTTAATTCTCTTGCCCGGAGCCGGAGCGATCGACGCCGTTAGATGGACAACCACTTCCAGCAGTCCTGAAACGGGAGTGCTAAATTTTTCCCTCTCGACCTCTTGAACCGCAAAACCGGTCTCCCAATTTGTCGGTCGCCGCCTCAATTCGGGTGGTCACTCCTTCGGCTCGGATAATGTAGTGATCTCTTGCATATGGAGGAATGCAATGGAGCTCCGCGCTTGTCACGATGGGATCGCCGAATCCGCGAAACGATCATATCGCCGCCACGCAAATCGGGAGCTGCAGGTGCTACGCGCGACCGTCGCGTGTGCCAAGGGGCAGGAAATCTGTTCGCCGGATGCACTGAATGCCTATTGGTGGCAGGTGGAATCAGGCGCCGTCAGAAAGGTATTGCTGTTGCCGAGCGGACAACGATGCATTATGGAGTTTTTTCTTCCGGGTGACTTTTTCGTTTGCAACGCTTCGGATCGCGACGATGTCCTCGTTGAGGCGCTCTGCGATGGTACGATTCTAGGGCGCTACAATCGCGATGAGGTCGAGCGGCTCGCGCGGCAAGACGGTAGCATCGCCAGAATGCTACGCGAAGCGAATCTTCGCGAAGCGTTTCACATGGAGGCTCATATCCTCAATCTTTGGCACCAACGCTCCACCGACAAGGTGCTGGCTTTCCTTGCTCAGATTCAGAGGCGTCAGCGGCAGACGCCAAATGGATTCGTATCGCTGCCAATGAACCGTAACGATATTGCAGACTACCTTGGGCTTTCCGTCGAAACGGTAAGCCGCGCGCTGACGGAGTTGAAGCAACGTGGCATTCTTGAATTCGGCGGAACACGCCAATTGAAGATCGCGCGCCCCTCGGACAGCTTGCTTTCGTTGCCTCTCTATGCAGACAGCGATCAACTTACGACCGCAGCTTGAACAAGTGTCGGGGGGACCAAGCCGCTTTTGCGGCGGCCTTTCGCCGAGCTGCGCTATTCTTAGGCGAAGCCATTCATAGGCGAACGGCTTCTGTCCTGAATACTTGATCCACGGTCTTTTGAGCCGGCGCAAGAACAAAATGGGCCACGAGCGCCAAGATGACGGCAGCTGCGACCGCGCATAGAAATGCGCGCATTATTACTCTCCTTCAAATAAAATAGGATTGGTTGTTGAGCCGCTTGGAGGGCGGCGGAGCGAGCCACCGCCCTCTTGCTTGAACTTGGCCTACGGACTGACGACAATGCGGTTGTCCACCTTGGTAACACCCGGTGCGGCCCACGCTTGCCGCCCCGCCTCCTCTCGCTCCGCCCACGACCGCACGGTTCCTTTGAGGATCACCTCGCTGCCATCGGCCTCCACAGTAATCCGTTTGGCGTCGATCTCGGCGCTGCGCGTGAACGCATCTTCGATCTTGCGTTTGATCTCCGACGGTTGCACGCGCGGCTTGATAACAATCGAGTTGATCACGCCACGGACACCCTTGAGCCGGCGCACCGCCGATTCCGCCGTGCTTTTCTGATAGTACCACTCGACATTGCCTTCGAGGGTAATCCAACCGTTCTTGACCACCACCCGGATGTCTTCGGACGATAGCGGAAGCTGGTTCTTGATCGCGGAAACCGCATCGCGTGCGATATCCGGATCGGGACGTTCATCGACGCCCGGGAGGCGGACCTCCAGATCGTTGGCGATGCCCTTGACGCCGGACACGCGCTTGGCGGCTACCTCAGCCTCGTACTTGTCGCTCCAGCTTTTGACGAATCCAGCCAGAGTCACGACCCCCTGCTTGACGGAGACCGCGATGTCGGTTGCGTCAAGATCGGGGTCCCATTGCAGTTCATCTTTCACGTCGCGTTCGATTTCGTTGTCTGTGCGCATTGTCATCTCCAAATCTCTGATCACTGATCCCGTCTCCACAGAAACGGACCATCACATCTCGAATTGTTCGCGGCACGATCTATTTCGCATTGACCGCCGTCAATTTCCTGGCCGGGTCTGCGCTCTATCGTGATTTGAACCCTCGGAGACAGGGTCGGTCGGAAACAGAGTCGATCGTATGAATCCCGCAGATTCCAGCAGCGACTGTAAGGGAGGTGCTTACGATCGCACTCGAATTATCGAGTTCCAATCCGCCTTGCTTGCCATGGCGAGTCACGATCTCCGACAGCCACTTCAAGTCATTTTGGGCACCCACCGATGGCTTGCCCGTCGCCTTACCGGAGAGGAGCGTCAGTATTTGACTTACGGTGACCGCGCAGCTGCCGAAATTGTCGATAAGCTCGATCGCATCACGGAGGCATTGCGCGTCTGCGAAACCACTGGGTCGCTCCCGCTGGCCAGCGTCGAACTCAATTCGATGCTTCAAGATATTGAGCGAGAGTTTTGCGAACCGGCTCTGCACAAGGGTGTGGTTCTTCGGATTGTCCCAACAAGTGTTCGGATTATGAGCCATGCGACGCTGCTGGGAAGCATAATTCGGAATCTTGTGCGAAACGCCATGAATGCAACGTCAAGAGACGGGCACGTTCTCGTTGGCTGCCGCCGTCGAGGAACGCTATGCCGCATTGAAGTGTGGGATACCGGTTGTGGAATACCTCCGGACTCCTTCAGCAAGCTGTTCGTTGCATTTCAACGGCTGGAATCAAGCCCGTCGAACGGATTGGGGCTGGGGCTCTACATTGTTAAGCGAGCCGCCGATGCTCTCGGGCATAGAATTGATGTTCAGTCGTGCTTCGGACGCGGCTCTTGCTTTTCAATCTCAGCGCAAGTTGCATGACGATCGGTCTGGGCCCCCTCCAGTTGGACGCAAACGCTTTGGATATCCGCGACAAAACCTTCATTATCACCGGCGCCGGTCAAGGAATCGGCCGCCAAATGGCCAAGACCTTGACGCGGCACAAAGCAAATCTCGCGATCATCGATCGTGACGCTTCCACACTGGAGGAGACGCTGGAGCAATGTGCGGGTTGGGGCGGCATGATCAAATCTTTCAGGCTTGATGTCGCCGACGAACCGGCAGTTGAAGCCGCGTTCCGCAGCATCCGCCTTGCATTTGGCGCCGTCGATGGATTGATCAACAACGCAGGCGTGGTGAGCGATGCGCTTCTGGTCAAGGCCATCGACCACAAGGTGCAGCATAAAATGTCGCTCGCAGAGTTCAACAAGGTGATCGCCGTCGATCTTATCGGCGTGTTCCTGTGCGGGCGAGAAGCTGCCCTTCACATGATCGAGGGCCAACGCAACGGGGTAATCATTAATGTTTCGAGCATTTCTCGCTACGGTAATGTGGGACAAACCAACTACTCGGCCGCCAAGGCAGGCGTGGCGGCCATGACCGTGACGTGGGCAAAAGAACTGGCGCGCCATAACATTCGCGTTGCCGGTATCGCGCCCGGTTTCGTCGATACAAGAATGGTGGCCGGTATCCCATCGAAAATAAGAGAAAAGATTGTTTCAGGAATACCATTGCGGCGTTTAGCAACTCCCGAGGAAATATGTCATGCGGCAATGTTTATCTTACAGAACGACTATTTCAACGGTCGCGTTCTGGAGGTCGATGGCGGATTACGCTTATGATTTGATCGAGGTGGCGAAAACGATCTTATTGACAACTGTCAAGGCGAACTCTTGCACCATTTTCAGAATGTTATCCTGAACAGTCACGGAGACGCACCAATGCCGACGCAAGCCGAAATTGAGGCCGCAGCCCGCGTGCTCTGTCGAATGGCCTATTTTCAAATTCCCGCGAACGAGAGAGTTTGCAGCGCCGATCAATGGCCGGATGAAAATGTCGTAGATAACAGGCAGCGTGACCGCGCCACGCCATATAAGCGGTGGGAGACATTTATTCACGAGGCACGGCTTGTGCTTGAAGCCGCCGAGAATGTGAAGGAGACCTGATTTCACAGCGCTGCTGAAGGCAACCGCTTCCGATGACATGCGATGAAGCCGCGAGTGAAAGAACTGGCGTGACGAATGGCTCGGGGGCAGAGTCCTACTGAGTGCGTCGGGCCAGTCCGACGGGGCAATAGGCGATTTCGCAGACAATGATCGGGGATGCTTACCGCCTGGGAGACGCCAGATGACGAAGATCAAAATTCCACATGACGCATTCGTCTTCGTCGGCGACGGTCATAAAGCTCTTTTTTTGAGAAACGCAGGCGATGAGCAATATTTGAACTTGAAGACGGAGCGCGTATTTGTCGACGACAACCCCCCGGCGCACGAGCAGGGCCGAGATCGGGCTGGGCGCGTTTTTAAGCGCGCTCGCACAAATTTACGGAGCGCTGTGGCACAGACCGACTGGCACGAACTCGAAGAGCATCGCTTCGCGAAGCGAGTCGCAGCGGCCGTAGAAAGTCTGATACGTGAGCACAAGGTAAGAGCATTGGTGATTGTTGCCCCGCCACGGACGCTGGCAGATTTGCGCGCGGCGTTCCATCCTGATGTGAGAGGCCGTATCATCGCCGAAATCGGAAAGGATCTGACCAAATGCCCTATCTATGAGATCGAGAAACATCTGGAGTGACTTCGGGTTCGCCGACCGATGCCCCGTTGTGTGCTGGGTCCTCGCTGATAAAATTGACATCGAAGACAAGGGCGAGATTTGACATGGGTGAAAGCGCGGCATGTCAACTTATAGGCTTGAACAATTCTTGAGGCCTCGGTCGATTGCGGTTGTGGGGGGCAGTCCGCGAGAAAAATCGCTTGGACGAGCGGTCCTTAAAAACATACGTACAGCTGGCTTTACCGGGGCAATCAGCCTTGTCAATTCGCGATATCCTGCAATTGATGGCACCATATCTGTAAAGGCTTTTGCCGATCTCAGCTCGCCGCCGGACTTGGTCGTCATTTGCGTTCCGCCAGTTAGCGTACCTTCGGTTGTTGCGGAAGCGGGGGCTCGAGGTGCTGCCGCAGCTATCATTATCACCGCGGGACTCGGTCATGGCTCCAGCTCACTTGGGGACGCATGCGAGCGATCGGCGCGCGCGGCGGGATTGAGGCTGTTAGGTCCAAATTGCCTTGGCGTGTTGGTTCCAGGAGTTAAACTCAATGCAAGTTTTGCATCCAGCATGCCGCTGGCGGGAGACCTTGCAGTCGTCTCACAGTCTGGCGCCATTGCGGCTGGTATGGTCGAGTGGGCTTCTCAGCGCACAGTCGGTTTCTCCGCGATCGTCTCTATCGGCGATCAGCTCGATGTCGACTTTGGAGACTTGCTTGATTTTTTTGCTTTCGACCGAGCAACGCGCGCCGTCCTCCTTTATGTAGAGTCCGTCAAGGATGCCCGCAAATTCATGTCGGCGGCGCGCGCCGCGGCGCGTACAAAGCCTGTAGTCGTGGTGAAGTCCGGCCGTCACGCTGCGGCCGCAAGAGCTGCGGCGACGCATACCGGCGCGATGGCTGGCTCGGATGCCGTATATGATGCTGCATTCCGGCGAGCGGGCCTGTTGCGAGTGCTGGACCTTGGTGAATTGTTCGATGCGGCCGAGACATTGGGTCGAGTCAAGACGGTCGCTGGAAAGCGGCTTGCGATCTTAACCAATGGTGGCGGTACAGGCGTGTTGGCGATCGATCGCCTGCTTGATTTCGGTGGTATCGCAGCCGAACTCTCGGAAGACATCCGCGCGCGTCTCGATAGGATCCTTCCCGCCACTTGGTCGAAGTCAAATCCTGTCGATATTATTGGCGATGCCGATGCTGTTCGTTACGAAAAAGCATTGGAACTCCTTGCTTCCGACTCAGCAAACGATGCCGTTCTCGTCATCAATGTGCCGACGGCGCTTGCCTCGGCAACAGACACTGCCGGTGCGGTCGCGGACTTCAGTGGACGGGAGAAGGACGGTGTACCAAAACCGCTTTTTTCAGTCTGGCTTGGTGCCGGCGGAAGTGTATCCGAAATCTTTGACCGCGCAAGAATACCACATTACCCGACCGAAACCGATGCCGTTCGCGGGTTCATGCATCTGGTCCGCTATAGCGAAGCTGCAACGGCGATGATGAAGGCTCCGGCGAGTCTCCCGGAAAATTTTGCCCCGGACATGTCGACCGCTCGCCGCGTCGTCATGGCCGCCATTTCCGAAACACGCGATTGGCTTGATCCGCTGGAGGTTGTCGAGCTCTTCGATGCCTATGCTATTCCAATCGCTCCCACTGCATTCGCCGCTACGCCCGAGGAAGCAGAAAAGGTCTGCGCGTCCCTCCTGACTGATGGCCAGAAGGTTGCGGTCAAAGTCGTCTCTCGCGATATCGTGCATAAATCTGATGTGGGCGGCGTACGGCTCAACCTTTCCAGCCCAATTGAGGTGCGTAGAGGCACCGAAGAAATATTTGCGACCGTCAAGGCGGCGAGGCCACAAGCGCGAATTATCGGAGTCAGCCTTCATCCCATGATCGTGCGGCCGGCCGCCCGCGAGCTGATCGCCGGAATCGCCGATGATGATACCTTCGGCCCTGTCGTCCTGTTTGGCCACGGAGGAACTGCGGTTGAAGCGATCGATGATAAGGCATTGGCACTCCCGCCGCTCGATTTAAAGCTGGCGTATGAACTCATTAATCAAACGCGCGTTTCACGTCTGCTGCGCGCCTATCGCAATGTTCCACCAGTCAACATAAACGAAATTGCCCTGGTGTTGGTCAAACTCGCGCAGCTTGTCGCGGACGTGCCCGAAATCCGTGAGCTCGATATCAACCCCCTGCTCGCGGACGACAAAGGGGTCCTCGCCCTTGATGCCCGAGTTGCCGTGGCAAAAGTGGTGCCGAAGTTCACCGGGCATGGCCACCCTCGTCTCGCTATCCGACCGTATCCGAAGGAGTGGGAAAGGCAGGTTCGTATCGGTGAAAGCTGGCGTCTGCTCATCCGCCCCGTTCGCCCGGAGGATGAACACCTGGTCCACGCTTTCTTTGAACGCGTGTCCCCAGAAGATTTGCGGCTACGTTGTTTCGCTCCGGTCAAGGAGCTCAGTCATGTTTTTATCGCGCGTCTCACTCAGCTCGACTACGCGCGGGCTATTGCATTCGTGGCTATCGACGAAGCCAACCATGAAATGGTTGGCGTCGTTCGTCTGCACGCCGATGCGAACTATTATGCTGGGGAATACGCAATTCTTCTTCGCTCCGACGTCAAAGGACGGGGGCTTGGCTGGAAGCTTATGAACTTGATTATTGAGTACGCGCAAGCCGAGGGTCTCAAACGCATCAAAGGCCAGATTCTCCGTGAAAATTCGGCAATGCTGCGCATGTGCAGGGAGCTCGGATTTAACATCGTCGACGACCCCGACGATCCTGGCAGTTGCGTCGCCGTGTTATCGCTTTCCGCTGAAAAGAAACATTCCTAACCAAAATGATGCTTCTTGTGTCACAGTCGTTTCTTAAGGTCGTAACGCGATCCCTATTCAGAGTACCATGCGCTTTGGTTATACTGTCGTTGCAAAACACAGGAGAGCATCAAGAGCGCCGCGGCAAACGACAGCGCATAGCCAATCAGCCACCAACCAACTGTATCCGGCGCACTATCCGATGTCGGTCCTATGCTGGCCATCAACAAGCCCCAGACGATCGACACCAGCCCTGCCAATGCTAGTAGCCCCTGGACGTAAGCCTCGCACGTTCGCCGCGCAGCGGCAAGCAAGGCCGCGCCGGTCACAACGGCCCATATACTGGCCAGACCAACAAAGGCGGTTGCGACGATGGCAGGCCAGACGAGAATCGCACCTGCGAAAAATAGATTGAGCGTGCCCTCAAAGATCAATGTCTGCCAAAACTCACCACGCTTCATCCTGAGCAATCCAGCAACAATCGCAGCTACGCCATCAGCGGCAACATAAGCCGCAAAAAGCAGGACCAGCGTTGCAAGTGTATACGTGGAACCCCAAAAGATGCCAATCGCAAGTCCAGCAGCAAGAACTGCGCGGATTGCAATAGCCCACCAATTCCGAGCGAGCCCTTTGCTTCTTGAATCCGCATGAGCCATCGTGACGTTTGTGCGGTCGGTACTTTTCGACGCTGACATAAATCACGACTCCCGCGGGTCAAATTAACCGCGCTGTTTGCGTCCTCTTAGTTTCCTCACATGCTCTTCTATTTCAAGGCAAGTCAGTAGCGACGTATAAGTCGCATCCGCGTCGCCTAACGTCGCCAGCCGTGCGCAGTGGGCACGATCAGCCGGGTCAAGTTCTTTCCATTTACGTATGATGGTTTCGTATGCCTCCTGTTCCCTGCGTATACAACTGTCGAAGATTGCAAGCGGCTCAGCAAGTTCCGCAATCGCTCGACAGTGCCGCTCGATGTTCAGGCGCGGAGGACCCTCTGAGATCGAACAAACGGATGCGACCAAAGCAGGTCCAATAAAATAATAATTCATAAGAATGCACCGATATTGGGTTGCGCAAATGGAAGCTGCGGTTCACGTCCAGTAGGCCAGCTATGGCAAGCCGGCGGCGCGCGCGATTGTCGTCGCTGGAAGGTAATACTGCTCACACACTAGGGGGGTAAACATTGACGGCGGTCAATGACCGTCAACCTGTTCCACGTCCGTACAAGTTGTCCCGGTGCTCTGAGGCCGAACTTTGGATCGCCGGAAGCTAGAGTTTTCCGGCTCTTTGACGATGGCGGGCTGGGCTGCGCCATCGTGATTTTGCAGTGTTATCGGCGGTTTGTTGCCGATGGTCCCGTAGGGCTGCTCCTCGTTGTAGTACTTGCGCCAATCCTCCAAATTTTCCCGCGCATCTGCAAGGCTCAGGAACCAATGCGCGTTCAGACACTCGGCACGCAGCCGCCCGTTGAACGCCTCGATGAACGCATTGTCGGTCGGCTTGCCTGGTCGCGAGAAATCCAGCGTAACGCCGCGTCGATCGGCCCACAGATCCAGATCGCATGACACGAACTCGGTGCCTTGATCGACCCGGATCGTCGCCGGGAATCCCACTTCCTTGCAGACTCCTTCCAGCACTGCCACAACATCGGCGCCGCGGAAGGTAAACCATGGTTCCAGCGCAGGCGAGAAGCGGGAGAACGTGTCGACGATCGTCAACACGCGAAGCTTGCGGCCTTTCGCTAGTTGATCATGGAGAAAGTTCATCGCCCAGGTCTCATTCGATCGCGTCGCTGGCCGTCGATCATCCCGCAGCTTGGCCGTCACTCGCCGCTTCGGCGTCTTGTTGCGCAATTGCAAGCCCAGTTCGCGATAAATACGGCGAATCCTGTTCTGGCCGTGACGCCAGCCTTCGCGCCTGAGCAGCACGTGGATTCGCCGATAACCAAAGCGAACTCGCGTCCGTCAAATCTCCCTGATCCGTCCTTCTAGTGCTGCTTGTCCGGGGCGACGGGACTTGTAGTGATAGGTGGACGTGTCGACCTCGAGTACCCGGCAACTCCGCCGGATCGAAACACGCCACTCGCCACGCACCTCGTCAACCAGCTTGCGCTTCCGGACAGGCTTCAAAGCATTCGGCGGATGACGTCCTGCAGCATTTCCTTGTCCAGGCTGAGATCGCCCACAACCTTGCGCAACTTGGCGTTCTCATCCTCAAGCAGCTTAAGCTGGCGCATCTCAGTCGGCAGCAGGCCGTCGTACTTCTTCTTCCAGTTGAAGTAGGTCGCCTGGCTGATGCCGGTGACTGCTCCGCAAGTTGCCCTCGTTTATAAGGAGAGTCTGTTCCGATTATGCCCCTCCGTGGAACGTGATGCGAACTCGGTCGGTGCGAGCCCGTTGAGGCTCGAGTGCAGTCGGTTGGTGTTGTAGTCGATCCTCCATTCTTCGATGGTCTGGCGCGCCTCGTTGAGGTTGGCGAACAGGTGCTCGTTGAGGCACTCCTTACGCAGTCTGCCGTTGAAGCTCTCGACGAATCCATTCTGCATCGGTTTGCCCGGTGCGATGTAGTGCCATTCGACACCGCGTTCCTGTTGCCAAGCCAAGATGGCATTCGAGGTCGGCTCGGTGCCGTTGTCGCTGACGATCATGCGGGGATGACCGCGTTGTTCGGCGATCCGATCGAGTTCACGGGCAACACGCAGGCGGGTGAGCGAGGTGTCCACCACCAGGCCCAGGCATTCGTGAAGTCATCGACTAGCGTGAGGATGCGGAAGCGCCGGCCGCTCACGAGCGTGTCGGCCACGAATTAGAGCGACCAGCGCAGATTGCGATCCTGCGGAATGGCCATCAGCGCTCGGGTGCCGAGAGCGCATTTGCGGCCGCCGCGCCTGCGCACGGTCAGCCGTTCTTCCTTGTAGAGCCGATAGAGCTTCTTGGCGTTGCGTTTGATGCCTGACGTTCCAACATCCGACCGAGACGCCGGTAGCCGAACCGCCGGCGCTGTGATGCGAGCTCCCTCAGCTTGGCACGCAGAGCGACATCGTCCGGCCTCGTTGAGGCGTAACGATGGTCTTCGGATGCAGGCCGACGAGCGCACAAGCCCGCCGCTGCGAATAGCTCTTCTCTTTGATCGTCCAGGTCACAGCACGTCTCCGCAAGCTGGGCGTCAGAAGCATTTTGCCAGCATCTCCTTCAGCGTCGACGCATCGAGCATCGTCTTCGCCAGCAGCGTTTTGAGCTTGCGGTTCGCTTCTTCGAACGCCTTCAGCTTGCTCGCGTGGGAGATCTCCATCCCGCCGAAGCGAGATCGCCACTTGTAGAAGGTCGCGTCGCTGATGCCGTGCTTCCGGCAAACGTCGCTGGCCGACAATCCGGCAGCGTGCTCCTTCAGCACCTTGATGACCTGCTCTTTGGTAAATCTGCTCTTGCGCATGTCCGTCTTCCGAAGGAATGGCCGGAATTTCCGGGAGCACGTCACCGGCCTTGCGGCAGATCTCCGCCACCGGCATCCCGTCTTTGCCCTGCTTCAGAATGAACGCCTTCTGGGCGTCCGAAAACCGCGAGGCCTTCATCGTTCTTCGCTCCTCCGAGCCGGGGAAACGGCGCGAAAAACTCTAACCAAATACGATCCAGTTTGCCGGTCTCAGATCAATATTGATGACCGTCAATGCAGCGCTGATCGAGTGCTTTAGAAAACCAAGAGGAACTTTGTTCGAGAACCAGCGGAGGAAGAAATGGTGTCTCAAGTTCGTACAGACTCGACAATCAAGCGAGACGTCGAAGATGAAATCAAGTGGGATCCATCGATTGGCGATTCCAGTCATATTGCTGTCGCCGTCAAGGATGGCGTAGTGACTCTCACTGGCTTCACAAAGAATTACATGGATTCTTACCAAGCCGAAAAGGCCGCCAAGCGTGTATTGGGCGTGAAGGGAGTAGCGAACGATATTGAGGTTAAGCTATTCTATGAGAGAACTGATCCTGAGATTGCCGAAGAAGCTGTCAAAGCGATCAAGCGTGAATTGCCGTCGAGTTCGGAAAACATGCGCGTTATCGTAAAGAACGGATATCTGACGCTCGAAGGGGACGCCGAGTGGAATTATCAGAAGGAATGGGCGGAACGCGCCGTGCGTTCGATCTCGGGGGTGAAAGGGATATCCAATCTTATTCAAGTCAAACCTCGCGTGAGTTCGGCCGACGTCAAACGAAAAATTGAGGACGCGTTGGTCCGGAGCGCCAAGGTCGATGCCGATAAGGTTGTCGTCGAGGTAGAGGGCGGCAAAGTAATTCTTAGAGGAACCGTCCGCTCGTGGGCAGAACGGCAGGAGGCCGAGCGCTCTGCTTGGGCCGCTCCAGGGGCTAGTAGCGTTGAGAACAAGATTGTCGTTTCACTTTAGAGCCAGTCAATTTCGAGCGCGCAAGATCGAGATGGGATCGCGCGCTCGAAATTGTGTGCGATGAGCGCGTTTGCTGTCACTGCTTCCGCTTAGCACCCGAGCCGTGGAGTTGTAGCCGGTGCTGCTTGTGCAAATCGAATTGGGGGGTGGGGGCGGCAAAATCGCGAACGGATAGTGGAGGTTCTGTGCAGGGCGGTATAGGAGCGGAACGATTCGCGATGATGTCATCACGTGGCCGTAAGGCGCGAGCAGGAATAGACGACGCGATTGCCAGCCTCGGGAACGGGCTCATTTCCGCCATTGCTGGATCGAAGATTAACCTGCATGCAATATTGCAGTCGATTGTGGTGTTGGAGCAGCGAAGCTTCCATCGGGCTGCAAGCATAATCGGGACTGACCAGTCGGTAGTCAGCCGCAAAGTCCGTAAACTTGAGGACGAATTAGGTGTCTCGTTGTTTGAGCGGCATCGTACGGGTGTCCGCGCGACAGCAGCCGGCAAGGAATTTATTGTTAAGGCAAAGGCGGCTTTATGCGATCTCGACTATGCGGTGAAGTCGGCACGCAGCGCCGGAAGTGGAGCCACGGGCTTCCTTAGAGTTGGCTTTCTCTGCTCACTCGCGTCCGGCTTTCTCCGGAAATTGCTGATAGAGTTTGCCCAAGGCCATAAAGCGGTTACCGTCGACGTGGCGTATGGAGGATCCCGCGATCACATTCGTCAGATACGCGATCGCAGTATGGACATAGCTTTCTTCACAGGAGTTCCTGAGCTCCCAGATTGTGATGTTGAGTTGCTCTGGCACGAGCGCGTTTACTGTGCTCTGCCGGAAGAACATCGGCTTTCTTCGCTCAAGGCAGTTCAATGGCCGGATCTTCAAGCAGAAAGCTTTATAGTCAGTCGAGACGAGCCTGGTCCCGAAATCCACGAATACCTCATTCGCCGGCTCGCAACCCTCGGCTTTCATCCGCGAGTAAGACGCCTGTCCGTCTGTCGTGAGAGTCTATTCCACTTAGTGTCTATGGGCTTTGGGGTGACGCTGACGAGCGAATCGGCCGTTGCAACTCCATTCCATGGCGTCCGATTCAAACCCGTAGACGGCGATGAAGATCTTCTACCGACGGTGGGGGTCTGGCTTCCCGGCAATGACAATCCGGCACTCCGGCGCTTCGTAAGCCTCGCTCGAGCGATGAAGAACGCGCAGACGTCTGGTCGGAATCCCAACTGAAACGGACGGCACTTGCGGTTCTGCTGGAGCAGGTCCAGGGAGCGCGATCACTGTTGTCCTCTTGATGGGACAAAACCAAACGGTGGCGTACGTGTGATATCCCGCTCGGCGCACGGGATGCGGTTGTGTTCGATGGGTTTGTCGGCCGAGTGGGCTGTTCAACTCCACTTCGCGAGCCGCTGGCTCAGCTTGCAGGTTGGCGCAGCATTTCAAGGGTCGCGCAGTCGGCGCGCTTTTGCAAACGCGCGATCTGTCGCCATGAATCGTCGGATCATGTGAGGAATAAGTTTCACGGGATCGGACACGGGTTTACTCGTCTCTCGTCCCAAGACCTCGGCATAGGCGATCAGTTCGCGGTGCACCTCAGCTGGCAGAACGAAGGACACCCTGACGGGCTTGTCGTCTTCGAGTGCGGCGAGTTTGAGTTTTGTCATCGCTATCCTCGATAGGGTTCGAGAACGAGGTCGCGCGTCACGATCACGCGGACCGGGAAGCCGGGTCGGATGGTGAGCGTCGGCGCCACGTTAAGCTGCCGGCGGATGATTTCCTGACCGGCATCGTTGATCGTGTCCTGGCCGCCATTGCGGATGGCGCGGAGCAATCGGTCGTCATCGTCGATCGCGAGCTCGGCGCCGACGCTCAGCAGCGTGGAGAGACCGGCAGCCTTGGCGAGGTCCCACCAGTGATAGTCGACACCATCCTCGAGGCCCGCATAGCCCGCCGCGTCCGCGCCCGGCTGGCGCTCCAGGACGATCGAGCGGCCGTTGGGGAAGATCAGCCGATTCCACACCAGCAGCACGCGGCGCTGGCCGAACTGCACGGCGTTGTCGTACTGGCCGATGATGCGGGTGCCCTGCGGCACGAGGAGAATCCGCCCGGTCGGGCTGTCGTAGATGTTCTCGGTGACCTGCGCCGTGATCTGCCCCGGCAGATCGGAGCGAATGCCGGTGATCAATGCGGCCGGGATCACCGCGCCGGCTTGCAGGACGTAGGGTGAGGCCGGCGGCATCACGCGATCCGGGGCGACGGTGCGGCGATCGGCGGCGGCATTGAGGAAGGCGAGCTGCCGCTCTTGGGCGCGCTCTTGCGCCGTCGGCGTGTTGAACTGGCCGGGAAGCCCGAGGCCGGTCAGGTTCGCGGTGGTGGCGGCGCCGCCTGGCGCCGTCGAAGCCACAACCGTCCGTGCCTGCGTCTGGAAGAAGACACGGCTCGTGCGTGCTGCTTCCGCTTCGGCGAGCCGGCGTTGCTCGGCCGCATCCATGGTCGGCTGGATGCTAGGCGGCACGACCGGCTGTCCACGATCCTGGGCATTGAGGATCGGGCGGCCAAGGTCGCCCGGCAGCGGCGGTCCAAGTCGCGGGCCGGTGTAGTCGCGCGGCAAGCCAGCAAGCCCGTCGGCGGTCGGCCGATTGGTGGTGGAATAGAGTTCCTCGTTGCGGGGGCCGGCATCGCGGGTTTGCAGCGCGTAGATCAGGGCGCCGCCGAGGCCGATCGACGCGACCAGGCCGATCCCTGCGAGCGCCTTGCGCGACAGGCGGGTGACGCGGGGCGGATCGCCGCGCAGCCGCATGGGGGCCGCGGTATCGCTCGCTCCCTCCATTCCGAGATGGCGATTGTCGGTGTCGCTCATGAGGTCCCGTCGCTGCGCGAGATCCTGACCGTTTGCTGATGGTCGCCGCTGCCGAGGCGAAGCTCGGCGGCGCCGAAGAGGCGATCGACGATCAGGATGTTCCGGTAGATGCGGCTGTTGGCGATCTGGAGCTCGCCTTCCGAGCCGATGACGAAGAGCGGCGGCATCTCGCCCTGGACGATGCCGCGCGGAAACTCGACATAGACCCGACGGCCGTCGTCGTAGACGGCTGTCGGCCGCCACGGCGGATTGTCGCCGCTCAGGGCATAGCGGTAGTTGCGCGCCGCAGCGGCGGGAATGACCGGCGTCGCCGGAACGGCATGACGTTGCGAAGCGGGCGGCTGCGGATAGGCCCACGCCACCGCCGGCATGTACGGATTGGCGCCGGCGCGCAGCTCGAGCATGTAGATGCGGCGGTCGGTGGTGATGACGAGGTTGGTCGTGATGTCGGGTCGTGTCGGCTTCACCAGCACGTGGACACGGCGCGTGATCCCCGATCCGCTCTCGGTGTCCCCGATGATCCAGCGTGCGGTGTCGCCGGCGGCGATCGGGCCGGCGCCGGTCAGGCTTTCGCCGGGCTCGAGCGCGATGTCGGTGATCTGCCCCGGCGAGGTGTAAACCTGATAGAGGGCGCCTTCCGACCACGGATAAATCTGGATGGCGTTATAGTAGCCCTCGCGGCGCGGCTCGACGCGGGCGGCGGCATTGGCATTCGCCACGCGCGCCGTCGGGGAATTGGCAGCCGCCCCGCCATGGCTGGGAGTCCAGGCGGGCGGGATGTGCAGCGGACGTGGCCGCTCGTCGGTGAGCGCGGCGGGAACGGGCGGCAGCGGCGGAACGTCGGAGTCGTAGGTGATTTGCGGCGGCCTTTGCGTGGCGCATGCGCTGAGCAGTGTGGCCGACAGAAGGGCCGCCGGGATTGCGGATTTACGGAAAGCCGCATTTGCGGCGCGGACATTCGTTCGGCTCATTGCCCCAGCTCCCGCGACCAGTTGATGGCATTGACGTAGATGCCAAGCGGATTGGCGCGGAGCCGCTCGGCGTCACGCGGCGGCTGCACGACGATGGTGAGGATCGCGGTCCAGCGCTCGGTCGATGCGAGCTGGCCGTTCTCGTAGCGCCGCTCGGTCCAGGCCACGCGGAAGCTGTCGGGCGAGGCCCGGATGACGCTCGAGACGTCCACCGCGACCTGCTGCTTGCCGACCTTGGTGAAGGGGTCGTTGGCGCGCGCGTAGTCGTTCAAGGCCGCGGCGCCGCGATCGGTCGTGAAGTCGTAGGCGCGAAGCCAGTTCTGCCGGACAACGATCGGATCAGCCGGGATGGAGCGGACCTGCTCGATGAAGCGCGCGAGATGGAACGCGACCTGCGGATCGGTCGGGCGATAGTCGGCAACGGCAGGCGCGACCGCCTGCGCCTGGCCGAGATTGTCGACCTGCACCACCCAGGGCACGACGGTGCCGCGCGCCGACTGCCAGACGAGAGCTGCGGCGAACCCGGCGGACAGGAACAGGCAGCCGAACGCCATGAGGCGCCAGTTCTTCGCCTGCACGCGCGCCGAGCCGATACGCTCGTCCCAGACCTGCGTGGCGCGCTGGTAGGGTGTTTCCGGTTCTGGAGTCTTTCCGTAGTGCGTGAAAGGTCGCTTGAACATCACTGGTCTCGCTGGGAGAGATTGACGGAGGCGCCGCCGCCATGGCTGTCGCCGCTGCGGATCGCGTGCGCGGCGGCCATGACGCCGTGATGGAGCTGCTGGGAGCGTTTGATGCGCCGGGCCCAGGCGGGCGGACCGTCAGACACGGGAGCTCCTGACGCGTCGACCGCGCCGCCGCCGATCGTGCCCACGGTCGAGGCGCCGCCGGTCGCCTCGAAAGCGGACTGAGCGCCTCGCGCGTAGCTGGAGCGCATGCTGTCGGCCGCGCGCGAGACCGCGCGGCGAAGCGGCGAGACGGCCGCGCTTCCCGCCGCGCGCGCTATGCCGCCAAGTCCCGACGCGACGCTGGCCGCGCCGGATTGTCCGGCAGCCCCGAGGCCGTAAGCCGTGGCCGCGCCTCCCGCGAGGGTCGCGCCTCCGCGCGCTGCCGCGGCGGTGCCTGAGATCGCGGCCGCGCCGCCGCGCACGGCGAGACCGCCGGCGGCACCTGCGGCGACCGCCGCGCCGCCGGCCGCAAGGCCGGTGCCCACTGCCGCGCCGGCGCTGAGCTGCGGGCCGCCGCTGACGAGCCCATTGGCGATGCCCGGTCCGAAGATCCCGAGGCCGAGAAGCGAGAGCGCCGCGAGCACGATCGCCATGGCCTGATCGATCGTCGGGCTGGCGCCGCCGAAGCCGGCGGTGAACTCGGAGAACAGCGTCGAGCCGATGCCGATGATGACGGCGAGCACCAGCACCTTGATGCCGGAGCTGATCACGTTGCCGAGCACGCGCTCGGCCATGAACGCGCTCTGCCCGAACAGCCCGAACGGGATGAGGACGAAGCCCGCGAGCGTCGAGAGCTTGAACTCGATCAGCGTGACGAAGAGCTGGACGGCGAGGATGAAGAAGGCGAGCAGGACGAGCGCCCAGGCGAGGAAGAGGCAGGCGATCTGGATGAAGTTCTCGAAGAACGACCAGTAGCCCATGAGGCCCGAGATCGAGTCGAGCAGCGGACGGCCGGCGTCGAGGCCCGTCTGCGCGACGCGGCCCGGGCGGAGCAGATCGGCCGTCGTGAACCCTGTCCCGCTCGCCTTCAGTCCGAGGCCGGCGAAGGACTCGAAGACGATCCGCGCGAGATTGTTCCAGTTGCCGATGAGATAGGCGAACACGCCGACGAACAGCGTCTTCTTGACGAGGCGAGCGAGGATGTCGTCATCGGCGCCCCAGCTCCAGAACAGGGCGGCGAGCGTGACGTCGATCACGATCAGCGTGGTCGCAACGAAGGCGACCTCGCCGCCGAGGAGGCCAAATCCGCTGTCGATGTAGCGGGTGAAGACCTCGAGGAAATGGTCGATGACGCCCGTGTCCCCCATGGCGCTACTCGCCGCCTGGCGCGGCGCCGCGGCTGCGGCTCTCACCGCTGGAGCCCGGCAATCCGGACCCGATTTGCGGGCGTGCCGTGCCTGGTGTCAGGAAGCGCCGGCGGCTCTCCGCCCAGGCGCGCAGGCACGCGGGATCGCGCGGGCCGGCCTCGCCCAGGCTCTGGCAGCGGAACAGCTCGTCGCGCAGCGGGTCCGCCGCACCCGTCTGTGCCGGTCGCGGCAGCACTGCCTCCGGCCGCTCCTCCTTCCGGGTCAGCTCGATGACCGTGGCCGTGATCGCGACGGCGACAAATGCGACCGCTCCGATCCGGGCAAGGAGTTTGGAATCCACCGCCGCGCCCCTCAGTTGCCGCTGCCCGGGAACATGCTGGCGTTGCCGGGCTGATAGCCGGCGCCGGGCGTGAGGAAGCGCCGGCGCTGCTCGCGGCCCTGTTCAGCCGCGGCCGCGCGTTCGGCATCGGCAAGCGCCCGTGCGCGTCCATCGGCCGCCACGACGGCGGTGAGGTCGGCGAGCTGCTGGGCCTGGAGCGCGAGGATCTGGTTGCCGGCCTGCGTCGCCTGCAGCGCTCCGGTCGCGCCCTGGCTCTGGCCGACCAGCGCCGACATCTCTGTCCGGTTGGTGTCGAGATTGCCAACCACGCTGGCTTGGACGCGCATCGCGTCCTGCAAGCCGCCGACCGTGTTCTGCCAGCGGGTGCGTGCATCGGCGACCAATTGCTGATCGGACGCGGACAGCGAGGCATTGCCGTAGGTCGTCTGAAACGCCTGGTCGATCTGCTGGACGTCGAAGGCGATGTTCTGCGCCTGACCGAGAAGCTGCTGGGTACGCTGGATGGACTGCTGAAGTCGCTGCAGCGACGAGTACGGCAGGCTCGCGAGATTGCGGGCCTGGTTGATCAGCATCTGCGCCTCGTTCTGAAGCGAGGTGATCTGGTTGTTGATCTGCTCCAGCGCGCGGGCCGCCTGCAGCACGTTCTGTGCGTAGTTGGTCGGGTCGTAGACGATCCACTGGGCCGATGCGGGGGCGACCATGACGGGAGCGAACGTGAGCGGAAGCGAAAGAGCCGTCGCGGCGAGAAGCGCCGCGCGCGAGCGACGGATGATCATGACGGAATCTCCGGATTGGTGAGGCTTGGGATGAGATCGGCCGCCCATTCGACGCCGCGGTGGCGCAGCCATCCGGGCAGGAAGCCCTCGCGGCCGTGCTCGGCGAGGATGCGGTCGATGGCGGCCTGATCGGTCTTGGAGGACGCGGCGCACAGCGCGAGGGCGACGTCGGAGAGGCCGAGCTCGAAGAGGCGATTGCCGCGCCGCGATTGGCAGTAATAGTCGCGCTTCGGCATGGCGCGGGCGAGGATCTCGATCTGGCGGTCGTTCAGGCCGAACCTGCGATAGATTGCGGTGATCTGCGGCTCGATCGCCCGCTCGTTGGGGAGCAGCAGTCGCGTCGGGCAGCTCTCGATGATGGCCGGCGCGATCGGCGAATTGTCGATGTCGGAGAGCGACTGCGTGGCGAAGACGACGCTGGCGTTCTTCTTTCGAAGCGTCTTCAGCCATTCTCTGAGCTGACCGGCGAAGCCTTCGTCGTCGAGCGCCAGCCAGCCTTCATCGACGATCAGCAAGGTGGGCCGCCCGTCGAGGCGATCCTCGATGCGGTGAAACAGATAGGCGAGCACGGCCGGCGCCGCGCCGGTCCCGATGAGGCCTTCGGTCTCGAACGCCTGGACCGATGCTTCGCCAAGATGCTCCTGCTCGGCGTCGAGCAGGCGGCCATAGGCCCCGCCGATACAGAACGGCCGCAGCGCCTGCTTGAGATCGTTGGATTGCAGGAGCACCGCGAGACCGGTGATCGTGCGCTCGAGCGTGGGCGCGCTCGCAAGCGAGGTCAGTGCGGTCCAAAGATACTCCTTGACCTCTGGCGTGATCGTCACGCCCTCGCGCATCAGGATCGCGACGATCCAGTCGGCGGCCCAGGCGCGCTCGGGGACATGGTGGATGTCGGCGAGCGGTTGCAGCGAGACGCTCTCGGCCGACCCCTCCGTGAGCCCGCCGCCGAGGTCGTGCCAGTCGCCGCCCATCGCAAGCGCTACGGCGCGGATCGAGCCGCCGAAGTCGAAGGCGAAGACCTGCGAGTTGGAATAGCGCCGGAACTGAAGCGCCATCAGCGCGAGCAGCACCGACTTGCCGGCGCCGGTCGGGCCGACGACGAGCGTGTGACCGACGTCGCCGACGTGCAAAGAGAACCGGAACGGGGTGGACCCTTCGGTCTTGCCGAACAGCAAGGGGGGCGCACCAAAGTGCTCATCCCGTTCCGGCCCCGCCCACACGGCCGAGAGTGGAATCATGTGGGCGAGGTTCAGCGTCGAGATCGGCGGCTGGCGCACGTTCCCGTAGACATGCCCCGGCAGTGAGCCGAGCCAGGCATCGACGGCATTGATTGTTTCGGGCATCGCCGTGAAGTCGCGGCCTTGCACGACCTTCTCGACCAGCCGCAGCTTCTCGGCAGCAATGCGGGGGTCATTGTCCCAGACCGTCACCGTCGCGGTGACGTAGGCCTCGCCGGCGTAATCGGCGCCCAGCTCCTGCAGTGCGAGGTCAGCGTCGGCCGCCTTGTTCGCGGCATCGGTGTCAACGAGAGCGGATGCCTCGTTGGTCATCACCTCCTTCAGGATCGCCGCGATGCTCTTGCGCTTGGCGAACCACTGCCGCCTGATCTTCGTCAGCAGCTTGGTCGCGTCGGTCTTGTCGAGCAGGATGGCGCGCGTGCTCCACCGATAGCTGAAGGCGAGCCGGTTGAGATCGTCGAGGAGTCCCGGCGTCGTGGCGCTCGGAAAGCCGACGATCGTCAGGACACGAAGGTGTGCTTGGCCGAGGCGCGGCTCGAGGCCTCCCGTGAGCGGCTGGTCGGCCAGCAGCGCGTCGAGATACATTGGCGTCTCGGGCACCCGTACGCGATGCCGCTTGGTCGAAATGCAGGAATGCAGGTAGGTCAGCGTTTCGCCGTCATCGAGCCAGGCGCACTCGGGCATGAAGGCTTCGATGAGCTGCAGCACGCGGTCGGTGCGATCGACGAAGCCGCGCAGGACCTCATAGGGATCGACGCTGCGATCGGCCTTGCCCTCGTAAAGCCAATTCTCGGCGCGGGCGGCGTCTTCCGCCGGCGGCAGGTAGGTGAAGGTGACGAAGTAGCTCGACTCGAAATGCGCGGTCGCTTCCTCGAAATCCGCTCTGCGCTCGGCGTCGACCAGAGCGGACGCGGCATCGGGAAAGCGGCTTGATGGATAGGCGCCTACGCCGTGGCGCTGCGCCTCCACGAAGATCGCCCACCCAGAGCCCAATCGGCGAAAGGCGTTGTTGAGGCGACCGGCGACCGCAACGAGCTCGGCCTGCACTGCGGAGTCGAGGTCCGGGCCGCGAAAGCGGGCCGTGCGCTGGAAGCTGCCGTCCTTATTGAGGACGACGCCCTCTCCGACGAGCGCCGCCCAAGGCAGGAAGTCGGCGAGGCGCGATGACGTACGGCGATATTCTGCGAGGTTCATCATCGGCCGCCTCAACAGCCCATGAAGCCGGGAATGCGCAGATGCCGGCGCGTCACCTCGACGAACATCGGATCGCGCTTGGCCGCCCAGACGGCCGCGAAGTGGCCGACCGCCCAGAGACCAAGGCCGACGAGCCAGAGCCGCAGGCCAAGCCCGAGCGCAGCCGCCAGCGTGCCGTTGAGAATGGCGATCGCGCGCGGCGCGCCGCCGAGAAGGATGTGATCGGTCAGCGCCCGATGAACCGGCACCGAGAAGCCGGGCACCTCGGCGGCGTCGAGGATCCCGGTCGTCATACTAGCGCTCCGCCGCCGAAGCTGAAGAACGACAGGAAGAAGCTCGATGCGGCGAAGGCGATGGACAGGCCGAACACGATCTGCACCAGCCTGCGGAAGCCGCCGCTGGTATCGCCGAAGGCCAGCGTGAGGCCGGTGACGATGATGATGATCACTGCGACGACCTTCGCGACCGGACCTTCGATCGATTGGAGAATCTGCTGGAGTGGCTGCTCCCAGGGCATGGATGATCCGCTGGCGTAGGCCGGTGCGGCGTAGAGAAGCCCGGCCGCGGTCAGACCGATGGCGCCGATCCGGTTGAGAACCGAACCAGCGAATAGGCGTTGCTTGAATGATGGCTGTTGAGCCGTGGTCATGCGTGGTCTCCTGCTGTGCCTGCTGTAGCGGGGGTGATGCGATAGTCGCCGCCTGGTCCAAGGCCTTTGACGCGGGCGAGCTCGGCGAGACGGCGGGACGCGCCGCGGCCGCTCAGAACGGCGACGAGATCGATGGTCTCGGCAATCAGTGCGCGCGGGACCGTGACGACGGCTTCCTGGATGAGCTGCTCGAGGCGGCGCAGCGCACCGATGGCGGTGCCCGCGTGGATGGTGCCGATCCCTCCGGGATGGCCGGTACCCCAAGCTTTCAGAAGGTCGAGTGCCTCGGCGCCGCGCACCTCACCAATGGGGATGCGGTCGGGCCGCAGGCGCAGAGAAGAGCGCACCAGATCGGACAGCGTGGCGACGCCATCCTTGGTGCGCATGGCGACAAGATTGGGCGCGGCGCACTGAAGCTCGCGTGTGTCCTCGATGAGGACGACGCGATCAGCGGACTTCGACACCTCAGCGAGCAGCGCGTTGGTGAGCGTGGTCTTGCCGGTGCTCGTTCCGCCAGCGACAAGGATGTTGCGGCGATCGGCGACCGCGCGGCGAAGCATCTCCGCTTGGTCGGCCGTCATGATCGCGGCGGCCACATAGTCATGCAGCGTGAATACGGCGACGGCCGGCTTGCGGATCGCAAATGCCGGGGCGGCCACCACCGGCGGCAGCAGGCCCTCGAAGCGCTCTCCCGTTCCGGGCAACTCCGCCGACACACGGGGGCTTCCGGCGTGAACCTCGGCGCCGACGTGATGAGCGACGAGCCGAACGATCCGTTCGCCGTCGGCAGGCGACAGGCGCTCACCCGTGTCGGCCAGACCTTCCGAGAGCCGGTCGATCCAGAGCCGCCCGTCGGGGTTGAGCATCACCTCGACGATCGACGGGTCTTCCAGGAAAGCGGCGATGGCCGGGCCGAGGGCTGTGCGCAGCATCCGTGTGCCGCGAAGGACCGCCTCGGATTGTTGGAATGACACTGCCACTTCGCCCCCGTTCTGTGCGGGACCGCTCACGAGCGGCCCTGGATCGGGGATGAGTAGAAGAGGCAGAAAATGGGGCGGCGCAACAAGCGCAATGGGGTCGTCGTAGTGTGGCGTAGAAATACAGGGAAACGGCGAAGTCGATGACGACTTGCGAGCGGCCTGATCGCGCCTATTCGCTACTCGCGTTGGCCGGAACGTCCTCGGAGATTTCTTGGCGAAGCTTTGGACCTTTGGCGAGTCGACGTCCTAGTGCAGCGACAAAGGCGTCGTAGCGTTCGCCGGCCTGCGCGCGCGCAGCCGCCTGCGCAGGCTCGGGCAGTGGCGGGTTGGTGGTTAGCCAGAAGCGCACAAAGACTGCGAGCGTCTCGACTGCGATGCCAAGGTCACGTTCGAGGCGCGCGATCCGTCGGTCGATCTGGTCGAGACGCTTGGTGAGGGCTGCCTCCTGCCGCTCGGCGGCGTCGGGTGAGAGGAACGAGGCTATGGCGGCCTCAGCGATCAGCGATCGCGATTGGGCGCGGCGGGCGGCGTATTCGGCGAGCGCCCTGGTCACGCCCGGCTCGAGATAGACGGAAAGCCGCTGCTTCTTGTTCGGATTCGGCACGGCGTTCTACAGCTCCATGCCGTCGTTGGGGTCGAGCGAGACTTGGCGTGCAATACCCTGCACGAGGCGGTTCATGCGGCTCAGCCGCGCGGCATCGTCCGGCTCGTCATCGTTTGGGTCGATCTCAAACTCGTTTTCGATCGGCGGCTTCTTCTCGAGGGGCGCCACGCGATTGAGCTCCGGCTGGCGACGCTTCTCGGAGCCGGTCAGATCTTCGCCGTCCATGGAGCTCACCGGCGGTGTGGCCTCTTGCAAAGGTGGGGGCGAAACGGACCTGCCGGTCCAGTCATTCGAATGCGGATCATCGGCCTTCGTCAGGGCCGGCGGCGGCAAGATGCGCGCCTGAAATCTATGGTCCTCGAAATAGCGCGCCTTCTTGGCGCGCACGGGCGGCGTTCCTGCGACCATGACGATCTCGTCCGTCGGCGGGAGTTGCATGATCTCGCCGGGCGTAAGCAGCGGGCGCGCGGTCTCGGAGCGCGATACCATCAAATGGCCGAGCCAGGGACTCAGCCGGTGACCGGCATAGTTGCGCATCGCGCGGAGTTCGGTTGCCGTGCCGAGCGCGTCGCTGACCCGTTTGGCGGTTCTTTCGTCGTTGGTGGCGAAGCTGACCCGGACGTGACAGTTGTCGAGGATCGAATTGTTCGGACCGTAGGCCTTCTCGATCTGGTTGAGGCTCTGCGCGATCAGAAACGCCTTCAGCCCATAGCCGGCCATGAATGCCAGCGCGCTCTCGAAGAAGTCGAGCCGGCCGAGCGCCGGAAATTCGTCGAGCATGAGAAGCAGGCGGTGGCGGCGTGACTTCGCATGGAGATCTTCCGTTAGCCGGCGTCCGATCTGGTTGAGTACCAGACGGATCAGAGGTTTGGTGCGCGCAATGTCCGACGGCGGCACAACGAGATACAGCGTCGTCGGCCGCGCTCCCCCGACGATGTCAGTGATCCGCCAGTCACAGCGGCGCGTGACGGCCGCGACGACGGGATCGCGGTACAATCCCAGGAACGACATTGCGGTGCTCAGGACGCCGCTTCGTTCGTTGTCCGACTTGTTGAGGAGCTCCCGCGCCGCGCTCGCGATGACCGGGTGCGGTCCACTCTCGCCGAGATGCGGAGTTTTCATCATCGCGGCGAGCGTCGACTCGATCGGGCGGCGCGGATCGGAAAGGAAGGAGGCGACGCCGGCGAGCGTTTTGTCTTCCTCGGCATAGAGCACGTGGAGGATCGCGCCGACCAGCAGCGCATGTGAGGTCTTCTCCCAATGGTTCCGCTTTTCCAACGAGCCTTCCGGATCGACCAGAATGTCCGCGATGTTCTGGACATCTCTGACCTCCCACTCGCCGCGCCGGACTTCGAGCAACGGGTTGTAGGCGGAAGATTTCGCATTTGTCGGATCGAACAGCAGCACGCGTCCGTGCCGGGCACGAAACCCGGAGGTGAGCTGCCAGTTCTCTCCCTTGATGTCGTGAACGATCGCCGAGCCGGGCCAGGTCAGGAGCGACGGAATGACCAGGCCGACACCCTTGCCGCTCCTGGTCGGCGCGAAGCAGAGGACATGCTCCGGTCCATTGTGCCGGAGGTAGTCGCGGCTGAGCTTGCCGAGCACCACGCCGTCAGGACCGAGAAGGCCGGCAGCCTGCACTTCGTCAGGCCGGGCCCATCGCGCCGAACCGTAGGTGTCGACGTTCTTGGTTTCGCGCGCCCGCCAGACCGACATGCCGATCGCGACTGCGATCGCGATGAAGCCGCCCGACCCGGCGATGTAGGCGCCCTCGACGAAGATCACCGGCGCATAGGCGTCGTAGAAATACCACCACAGGAAGAAGCACGGCGGATAATAGACCGGCCAGCCGAATATCGTGAACCAGGGCTCGCCGAGCTGCGACTGAAAGCCCAATCGCCACGCGGTCCACTCGGTCGCGCCCCAGGTCGTCGCAAGAGCTATCAGTGAGACGATAAGGATTTGTCCCCAGAGGATTCGTGTTCCAGACACGTGACCGACTCCTTCGATGAAGAGGTCGGGCGAGTTGTGGCCGGGTTTCAAGAGGTGAGTTAGCGCTGCCTAAGGGTATCGGGCTCTAGAGAAGAAATAGAAACGATGGCGCATTCTGCGTTGTCGCGCTGGGAATGTCGCGTCAATGGACTGGCCGCTGGAATTTCTTGCGCGCCCGCTCGACATTGGCACGTATGACACATTGTTCCACGTGATCGTTGATCAGTCCCATTGCTTGCATGAACGCATGCACGGTGGTCGGCCCGACAAACTTCCAGCCCCGCTTCTTGAGCTCCCGTGACAGCGCGGCCGATGCGGCGGAAGTCGCCGCGGTCTGCGGTCTTGCGAGCTGCTTCTCGTCAGGCTCATAGCGCCAGACGAAAGCCGCCAGCGAGCCTTCCTGCTTGACAAGCTCCTGCGCCCGCTGCGCATTGTTGATGACTGCCTCGATCTTTCCGCGGTGGCGGACGATGCCTTCGTCCTTGAGAAGGCGATCGACATCGCGCTGCGTGAAACGCGCGATCCTGTCAAAATCAAAGCCGCAAAAGGCTTCACGAAACGTCTCACGCTTGGCGAGTATGGTGCGCCAGCTAAGCCCGGACTGAAAACCTTCCAGGCTCAGCTTCTCAAACAGGCGGTAATCGTCGCTGACCGGGAATCCCCATTCGCTGTCGTGATAGGCGGGAAACTCCGGCGCGGCGGCGGACCAGGCGCAGCGCGGCCTGCCGTCAGGTCCGAAGGCCTCCTGCTTCCTGAAGGGATCGACCATGTCCGCGGGCCTGCGCCGCGGACATGGTGCCCGTTTCGCTGGGCGAACGCTTCGCCTCAGCCCCTTGGAGCTATCGGGATCGCGAGCGGCCGCATCGGCGAGCCGGTCGCCCCACGCAGTTTCACTGGCGCTGCGACGAACAGGAATTCGTACATCTTGTCCCTGGCGAGGTCCTCAAGCCACATCACCTCGATGAAAGGTACGCCCTTCTCCGCGAGGAGATAGGTATGGACCGGTGCGAAGTTCTCCGGATTTGAGGATGGAAAGCTCTCCAGTCCGAAGTTGTCCGCACCGAGCAGCATCGCCTTCTGCTCCTCGACCAACCAACGCGCTGCCTCCAGGCTGAGTCCGGATTGGTTGAAGAGCTGGTACTTCGACTTGTCCGGCCAGACGGTCATCAGGCCGGTGCGAATCAGTACCACGTCACCGGGGCGCAATTTGCTGCCTTGCCGGTCCAGTGCCTTCTTGAGGTCGGCGGCTGTGATCGCGTAGGAGGCGGGCAGGTGCTGCACCCCTTTGGATGCCGCCACGTCGATAAGCACGCCCCGGGCCGCGATCGGTGGAATCTTGTCGGCACCCGACTTGGTCCAGCCGCGATCGCTCAGTGCCTCGCTAGCGCTCACCTCGTTCCAGATTCTTCCGTGGATGCCGAAGTGGTTGAGGCTGTCGATGTGGGTCCCGGTGTGGGTGTTCATCAGAATCGTGTCGCTCGAATGGGAGACGAGGTTGCCGCCCTCGCGGCGTGTCGGCTCGTGAGTCTTCCAGATCTGGTAGGTCGGATCGCCGAATGCATCCGCGCAGCATGTGGGCATTCCGACGAACAGGTCGACCGACAGGTCGTAGATCTTACCGCTGTTGATCCGCCCCAGAATCTCCAGCCGAGACTGGTCGGTCATCATGTTGAGGGTGCCGATTTCATCGTTGGCACCCCATGGGCTGCGCCCAGCCGCGTCGGTGGCCATTTGCGCATGGGCGGTCGCGCCGCCGATGGCGAGCGCGGCGCATAGCGTTGTCAGGTGAAGTATCAGTCGCTTCATGGTCATTGCTCCTTTGACATGCTTGTGAATGCTGCGAACGGCACAAGAGGGCCCGTCCGCTCGACATTGCCGGGCGGTCTTGCAACTCTTGCTCAGTAGCGGGTTCAGCCGAGGGCGCCTGCTAACAGCCGGCACCGATGATTTCATCGGCGGCGCGCTCACACGACCCGATTGCGGTGGTCATCCAAAACGATCAGGTGCGAACCGGCGGTCCCCTCATTGGATATTTCCTCGTCACGTTGTTTGCGTAGCGTTGAGGCCAGTGAACGCCCAGCGGCAGGGTTCGGTGCAGTCGAAGGCTTTCCGTCTAGGTGGATGCAGTTCGGGCGTGCAGGAAACTGAGCTGGTCGCTGGTCTTCGATGGGGCGATTTCCAGGATTTCGGGGCTCACAACATTCCCGGCCACGAATGGGTCGCTATTCACCCGGTCTTGCAACTCAGACAGCGACGTGTTGTGCGCGAGGATCCCGCCGCCAAGGTTGGGCTGGAGAGTGCCGGTCAGGAGGAACACGCCATCGTCGAAGCCGCGCCTGATCCACTCGTTGTGGCCCTGCATCAGCCGGCCGGCCTCGCTCTTGTTGCTGGAAAATCTGAGTAAGACGATGAACATCGTGTACGTTCTCCGTGATGAGTTGGAAGCCCAGGCATGTCGCGGCGAAGCATGTCTATGTCTCGCTGCCGCGTTTGACCTAGCACTCCTCTCTCGGGCTTTGCCCGGCCTAATGCCTGACGCGCTCGGCTTTCCGAGGTCCTTGATGACCGCCGGGCGCGGCGTGGCCGACACATGATCTGAGCCAGTCGCACATCTGCTCGACTTCCTGCTTGATGAACTTCTCATCGCGGAAGGCGCTTGCCAGTGTGGCAACACCCTGGCTGCGGGCCAGAAGATGCATGGCCAGTTCGTCGGCGTCCGCCTCCCGGCCGAGCAGCGTGAATTGCCGTCGCAGCCAGGTCCGAAATAGCATGAACAGCTTGTTCGCCTCGCCCTGCGAGGCGTGGTTCAGCTTCGCAAGCTCAGTGCACAGTGTGCCGATCGGGCAGCCGTAGCGCTTTATGTCAGCGCGGTTTGTGATCAGGATGTGAATGAAGCTCCGGATACGATCCTCGGGAGTTTCTCCCTCTACCTCCCACCGCTCCAACATCTTTCGCCTGTCGGCCAGACGCTCATTGATGACGGCATCCAGAATCTCGTCCTTGGTTTTGAAGTAGTAATAGAAGTTGCCGCGCGAGATGTGCACGGCATCGGCAATGTCCGAGAACGAGGTGTGTTCAAACCCCTGCCGATAGAAGAGATCGTCCGCGGCTTCGACGATGTCCTCGCGGGTGCTTTTGCTTGTCATGACGCGCGCGCCCTTTCCAACGAAGCTTCGACAACTGTCGCCGCTGTGTGCCCGAACAAAGCTCTAGCAAACTCGCGCTGCTCGTCGCTTCCCGGGGCAGGCGGCGGACGGCGCAGCTCGGCGCCAGCGGCCATCCCTTTTTGGACGGCCGGACGAGCTCCAATGCGATCAAGCCAAGCAACGACATGAGAAAACGCGCTCACGTCCTGGCCGAAGAAGCTGGCGGTTGCCACCCATGGGTAAAGCGCCATATCGGCAATCGAGTAGTCTCCGGCGACGAAGCTCTGGTCAGCCAACTGCCGGTCGAGAACCCCGAGTAACCGATTTGCTTCGTTGCTGTACCGCTTTGCCGAGTATTCGATCCCAATTGCATCATCGACAAGGCTGGGCGCATAGACATTGAAATGGCTGGCCTGTCCGAACATTGGTCCCACGCCAGCGACCTGCCAGAACAGCCACTTATCCACCTCGATCCTCCGGCGCTCCTCGGCCGGATAGAACTCGCCTGTCTTGCGTCCGAGATATTGCAGGATGGCGCCCGACTCGAACACCGAAACGGGCGCGCCCCCGGGACCTACGTGATCGATGATCGCCGGTACGCGGTTATTGGGAGAAATGGCCAGAAATTCAGGCTTGAACTGTTCACCCTTCCCGATTGCGACCGGCCGGATAGTGTAAGGCAATCTCATTTCCTCGAGCGCGAGCGTGATCTTCCACGCGTTCGGCGTCGTCCAGAAGAAGACTTCGATGGGTGCGGTCATATGGGCTCCAGCTGCAAATAGATGGTTTGGACGGCTGTCCTAGATCTTTTAGGACAACCGTCCAAATCCTGTCAAGGGCTCGTGACAGCTCGTCCGAGGTAAGGGATGAATGGACCTGCGGCGTCCGAGGCAGCTACAAGGCGATTCCGCGCTTGCGGCTGAAGCTCCAGTCCACGCCACCATCTCCGCGCACGATGCCAGACACATGGCGGCCAAGGCGGCGTTCGAGGGAAGGAGACCAGGGGACGAGCTGGAAGCCGAGCCCGTCATCGAGCATCGCGAATCGGCCGGATGCGAGGTCGAAGCGACGCCGGTACGTGCCAGCGACATACTCTCCGGCCGACGGTTTCACCGCGGACTTGCCTGTCTCCGCGCCGATGCGTTCGCTCAACGCCTCCAGCTCGCGCCGGCGCAAGGTGTCGATCAGGTTGCGGCTGTAACTTACCCCGCTCGCCTGCCGCTCAGCCAGCCCTTGACAGATGAGATGCTCGGCGCGGCGGTCGAGCGCGTCCCGGACCTCGGCGCCGAAACCACCACCGACGGCCACCGGCTCGCGCGCAATGGCTTGGCGGTCCAGCCAGGTGGCTCCATTGGCCGTGATCTGCTGTTTGAGCGGGACATCCGATCGTACGGCAAGCGCGACACGCCGCCGGCCCAGTGCATCATCGAACTTCCGCAGTTCGACGATCGAATCCGGTTCCGAGTCTCCCGCGGCATCGAGGTCAGCAAGCTTGATGTGATGGGTCCGGCCGTCGACACCATCGATCACGGCGTAGGCCGTGCCCTTCAGCTCGTCGTCGAGACCACGTGCGATGAGACGCCCAATGATGGGATCGTCGAGGCTCTCGCCGGCGAGTACGTAGCTCGAGGTGCCGCGTTCGATGTTGCGCAAGGCCAGCCCGCGATGGATACGCTTGATGATGTCGCCGCGCTCACCCAGCTCGCGCAAGCTCTTCTCGGCAGACTCAGAGATGATCCACTGGCCCGGCCCGATCTGATCGGCGAGGCCGAGGGCTTCCAGCTTGCGCAGGCGTCCGACCTTCAATGCGTGGAATTCGTCGGGCTGGCGGTCTGCCTGCGGCGCAAGGTCGATGACGCCTGTCCGATAAGCATCGCGCGCGAGCTGACGGTCGAGGTTCGTCCAGCGCTCGGCATTGATCTGACGTTCCAGCGTGTTGCGGATGTCGTGATCGGTGCGCGGGCCGAGCTCCTGGGTGATGAGGTCGCGCGCGCGGTCGCGCATCCCTTCCTTGATGTAATCGCGCGAGATGACAAGGTTCTCGCCGTCATCGCGAACGCCGCGAACGAGCAGGTGGACATGCGGATGCTCGGTGTTCCAGTGATCCACGGCCACCCAGTCCAACCTGGTCCCGAGATCCTTCTCCATCTGGCTGACTAGCTCGCGCGTGAATTGCTTGAGGTCGGACATCTCGATCGCGTCGTCCGGAGACACGATGAAGCGGAAGTGATGGCGGTCGTCCGCACAGCGATCGGCGAAGTCCTTCGGGCTGGCTTCGTCGGTGCCGGGACCGAAAAGCCGCGCCCGCTCCCCGTCCCGGGTGACGCCCTCGCGCCGCAGGTAGCCCAGATGCGTCGCGAGGGGTGCGCCGCGCGCGCTGTGGCGGACGACGCGCGCCTTCACGACGGCGCCCCGCGAGCGCGACGTGATGAGCCGGTTGGCCTGCACCGAGGCGCGCTGGCCTCGGCCGAACCGCGAGCGATGGCCGGGGCCGATCGCCCCCTTGCGGGAGACGGAGCCGCCCGCCCGCTGAGCTGCGGCGAGCGCTTGGGCGATGAAGGGCCGCGCCCGCCGCGCGCGCGTCGAGCGGATGCGGCCAGGCCGGATGCGGAAGTTGTCCTCGGCGCTCATGGCCGCAGCTCCGCACATCGCGCCAAGGGGCGGATCTCATTGAGAAAGCGCCGAAGCCGCAGGCTGCGCCGGGACGGCGCACCTCGCGGTTTCGGCATGTAACCTATTGAAAAGGCACAACCGTCATGGCGCGCACATCGCGCCCCTTTATCCTGCCATCGTGCGGTTGTGTTTGCGCCTTCCCGCCTCACCGCACGCCATGGTGCGCTGGGGTTCGCTGGACCGCGAAGGGATAGAACGCGGGTCATGGCTGCTCGCCAGGGCGCGCTTGTGCGACGAAGAGGTCTGGTGAACGCGGAGAAAGCGGCACGGCGTCACGCGCTCGTGGCGCCATCGCGCCGGCTTTGGGACGGCGTGCACCTTGTGATCGAGCTGCATTCGCGATGCCGTCGGTGCCCACAACGAACAGCGGCGAGCGGGTCCACGCGAGCGGATCGGCAATCGGAATCGCAATGCTGCTTTCGAGTGGTTCTGCACCGATAAGGGGCGCCAATATCGCAACATACGCGAGGGTTTCGGCTGGCAATGCGCGAACGCCGGCGAGGTAGTCGTCGTAACGTTGGGGGCCGGCATTGTAGGCCGCAAGGAAGCCCGGCGATCCGTAGCGGTCGTGCATCTCGCGCAAGTACGCTGCGCCGGCCAGGATGTTGTCGTGCGGATCGAATGGGTTCGCGCCGAGCTTGTAGCGCGCGCGGAGTTCCGACCAGGTGTCCGGCATGATCTGCATCACGCCCATCGCGCCCTTGCGAGAGACGGCCCGTTCGTCGCCGGCGCTTTCCGCGCCCATGACCGCCCGTATCCATGCAACGGGCACGCCGAAGCGCCGCGCCGCTTCCGCGATGTAGTCGGCGATCGAGTGGGCTCGCTGAGAGCGCGTGATAGGCGCGTTCTGCGCAAACGCATCGCCGGTGAACGGGCCGGCGATCAGCAGGCCGGAGATGAGAAGAGCGGGAAGACGCCGGGCGAGCGAGCCCCGCCCGGTCGTCTCACTCTGCCTCCGCGAGATCGAGCGGATGACCATCGCCTCAGTTCCGCTCGGGCCGCTTCTGGGGGCGGCTCCAATGCAGACCCCAGGCGGACTTTGCGTCGCCCGACTGAAACAGATTGGCGCGGATCGGCTGGCCCAGCGTCGGGTCGTCGAGCTGGACGGAAACGTAATCGCCGGCCTTCTCGCCGGTGCGCTTCCAGCCGGCGCCGATCTCGGGACCGTTGCTGTCACCGAGATGAACGCGATAGTCCGGCGCATTCTCGGCGTCGGAATGTTCTGCCGGAATCAGCACCATCTCGCTGTTGAGCGAGAGCGTGCGGACATGGCCGGTGTAGCCGTTCTTGGTGCGTGTGAACTCTCCAATCTGTGGCATTGAAAGCTCCCTACGTGCGGTGATGAGGACTTGTTTGGTGCGCCGTCACCGCGTTGCGGCGCGCCATTCGAACCGGCCGTCGCCGTCCTCGTCGGTCCACAGCGGGATCGCGCGGCCGATGATCGAGTTGGTGGCGAGTGGGCCGAAGTAGCGGCCGTCCATGCTGTCGGGAGCGGCCCAGTTCATGAGGAAGAGTTCACCGTCAGCAATGCGGCGGCAGCCTTGCCAGGATGGCAAGGCGCGGCCGGCGCGGTCGCGCGCCAGCGCCTCGCCCATGTCGATGCCGTCGATCGTGATGCGCGCGCCGTCGCGGCAGAGGCGCTGACCTGGAAGGCCGGCGACGCGCTTCATCAACGGCACGCCGCGCGGCAAGTAGCGGCGCTCAGCCATGAAGGATGCGAGCGGTTCCGGTGTGTGGACGGCGACGAGATCGGTGATTTCGAAGCGACGCGCCGGCTCGATGGAATAGAGGCCCAGCGGCACGCTGGCGGATGCATTCCAGATGAGCTTGGGCGCCACCGGAAGGAAGGAAGTGACGCCAACCGCCATCACGGCGAAGTACGTGGTCATGACGTAGCCGAAGCGTGTCACGGCTCGACGCTCCGCCGCAGAAGGATCGCCCGATGCTGCTCGACGGTGTAGCTGCGCGGCTCCTGGCCGGCGGTCAGCCGGTTGTGGACATGCCGCCAGTGATGTGGCGACACCTCGGCCGGATCGATGCCGATCGCCTCGATGGCATCGATGATCTGGAGAACGCGCTGGACCTTCGGCCAGTCCTCCATCTTGAGGAGAATGTCACCGCCGGGCCGCACGAAAGGAAGCGTCTGAAAATCCTCGCCCGGCGTGATCGCGCGCACGATGTCGATGCGCGAAATAACCGTGCCATGGTCGTTCGACGCCCAGCGCACGAGAGCGAAGATGCTGTTTGATGCGAAGCTAAGAGTCCGGCGACGGCGGTCGAGGATCTGCTCCTCCTTCTCCTTGCCGAAGCGAATCCAGTATTCGACCTTCTTCTCGATCCATGTCAGTTCGACGCGCGTCAGGCCGTCGACGGGAAGCGCCGGCGGCACAAGACGCAGGTGGGACGCACCGTTCATGGCAGGTCTCCTTCGGCTGGAGGAAATTCCCGGGCGAGCAGGTCGCGCAGCATGTCCGCGACGGTCAGGCCGCGCTGGAAGGCGACGACCTTGATCCGGCCGCGCATCTCCGGCGTGATGTCGATCGTCAGCCGCGCGGTGAAAGCGGGCGCGTCGCCGTTGCCGCTGGAGCGAGGCTCCGGCGCTTTGACCCAGCGTTCGGGATCGGCTGGGCGCGCGATGAATGCGCGTTTCGAGGAGCGCTGCGTCATCGCGCCAGCCTCCCCACCTCGGCCGCAAGGGCGGTGATCTCGCGTGCCGCCAGACTCGCTGTGTGTGCTTCCCAGACGAGGCGGCCGGACTGGGCGGCGTCGGCAAAGGCGACACGCTGTCCGACCTTGGATGCGAGCAACGGCGGGTCGTGATCGGCCAGCGTCAGCGCCGTTTCGCGGGCGATGACGGTGCGCGCCCCACACCGATTGAGAACGAAGCGGGCGACGAGGTGCGGGCGATAGACGCGCGCCTCGCTCAGCAACGCGAGCATCTCGGCCGAGCCCCAGCCGTCGAACGGGGATGGCTGGACCGGAATCAAGACGACATCGGCCGCCAGCAGCGCCGAGCGCATCAGTCCGGCGACGCGCGGTGGGCCATCGATGACGATGTGATGGGCATTGCGCGCCAGCTCGGGCGCTTCACGGTGGAGCGTATCGCGCGCGAGGCCGAGGACGCCGAACAGGCGGGGAAGGCTCTCGCGTGCGCGCTGCTGCGACCAGTCGAGGGATGAACCTTGCGGGTCGGCGTCGATGAGTGTGACACGCTGACCGCGTCTTGCCCACTCAGCGGCGAGATGGAGAGCGAGCGTGGTCTTGCCGACGCCGCCTTTCTGGTTGAGCAGCGCGACGATCATGGCGCCGCTCCCGGAGACGGAGCGCCATGCACAGGTGTGGAGTGCGGAACGGCCGTTAGAAAGATTCCGAAGGAATCTTGGTTAGAAGAGTTACGCCGCGCGCAATGCCTTGAATCGGCGTCCGGATTCGACGATTCCGGTCCCCGATAGCACGAGGATCGGGTCCCCGATGGCACGATAGGTCGGGTCCCTGATAGCACGAGGCGATTCACAGCTTATCCCCAGCGCGAGAGATCCCGCGCTGCCCTGACGGAGCGAGGGCAGCGGGATCGACGGGAGCGAAGGCGAGGCGTTCGGGGGCGTCCGATGGCTGCTCGATGGTCAGCCGATAGCCAGGCAGCGTCTGCTGGCGAACGATGTTGCGCAGGTCGTAGGCGAAATGCTTGAGCGGTGAAAGGCTGCCGGACTTCGCGTGAAGATAGGCGACGTCGAAGCTCCAACCGTTCTGTTGGCGGCCGCCATGCTTGCGCACTAGGCGATAGAGCCAGCGCTCGAGACCGCCGGTCAGGCGGAAGTAGGCACGGTCGATGGTCAGCACGAGCGCATCGTCGAGGACGGCGGCGAAGAACCAGTCCGGCACGATCAGCTCGAGGCCGAGCGGACGGCCGTGGACGTCCGCGCGCTCCTTCCACTCGTTGATCCAGGAGAAGCGGTGCATCCGCCGCTCGCTTGGCTGGCGGATCGATGTCGCGACCGTGGTTGATTGGAGGCGATCGAGCCCGGCTTTGAGGCGGTCGTAGTCGCGCACGCTCACGCCGCGGCCGATGAAGGAGAGAATTTCGTAGGGGGTCGCTGCCATCAGGCGCGATGGCCGCAGCCCGAGATCGCGCGCCTCGACGATTTGCGAGGCCGCCCAGATCAGCACGTCGGCGTCCCAGATGGTCGCCATGCCGTGCTCTGGGACCGCTTCGACACGGATGACGATCGTGCCGGCCTTGAAGTCGATCGGCGTCAGGCGCTTCGACTTCGCGAGCGAGAAGAACGGATAGGCCATGAGGTCCTGCGCGTCGCGCGGTGCGAGATCACCGGGCAGCGCCCGGAAGAGATCGAGCTGATCACGCTCGCTACTGCGTTGCGCGAAGGACATGCGCCGCCTCTCAGCGACGGCCGCGGCCGGCCTGCACTGAGGCCGAGTCGTGGCGCTTCGCCGGCAGCACGGAGCCGCGCGGGTCGGAGGTCGATGTGACCGCACCGCGGTCTGCCCAGGCCTTGAGATCGTCAAGAGCGTAGACGACGCGGCCGCCCAGCTTTCGATAGGCCGGGCCTGTGCCGTAGGTGCGATGCTTCTCGAGTGTGCGGCTGGAAAGGCCGAGGAAATCAGCGGCTTCCGGCGTCCGCAAGAAGCGTGGCGGTAAGCCGGTGAGATTGGTCATTTCGCACCTCCGGGCGTTCCTTGAGGTCGCCGGTGTTTCTCGGCGAACGCAGGTCACGGTGGCGGAGAGGCGAGGCTTGGGGGGATGGCGAAGATAGTCGGGCCAAAATCGCACCCCTTGGGCGATGCTGGGATGCTATGGCCGGCGCCGGCGCTGGAGCAGCATGCGATAGCCGCCGGCGATGAGCGCCAGGCCATCTTTCACGAGATCGATCGTGGCGTCTCGTAATGCCGATGTCTTCCACGGCGTCTCTGCGACGCGGTCGACCCCGAAAAGGGCGTGTGCAATCTCGCGATAACTCGCTCGCTCAGCGTGGCCATCGACGGCTTGAAGCATGCGGCGAAGACGACGGCGCTGTTGAGCGGTAAGTCGGGTGTCGTTTGGGACGCGGCGGTTGTTGATCGCGCGCCAAAGGCGCGTTAGCGCATCGATCCGATCGAGACCATCGGCACCGAGTGGGATGACGGCGACGACAGGCTTGTCGGCTGCAGCATCGGGCCGGAACAGGACCCGAATCGAAGTGGCGCCGCGACCGTGGATGACGCTTACACCGTCCGGCCCGTTGCGCGCGGTGTCGGAATCAAGATGAGGCGCAATGGCGCTCTCGATTGTTGGCAGCAGGATCGCAGGCGCGAGAATCACGGTGCCAGGGTCTGCTTCGGGTGCCCAGAACACCGTCGCGTCTGTCGCCGCGAGCGCAGGGTCCACCGGGAAAGTACAACCCCCAGCGCTGGCGGATTAGCGTCGTCGACTGTTCCGGGATCGTCGCCGAATGCGCACTGTAGTCACGATGATAGTTGAGGTTGCGCCGCAGCCACTCCCACGCCAGATCCGGCGCGATGAGGCTTTCAACATAGTCGTACGATTCGGACGAACGCCATCGTGACGTATCCGGTCCCATTGTTTCCTCCACGACTGCGAGCGGGAAGCGTGCGAAGGAGAACTACGATCGCCGGTTGAGGGCAGTGCGTGAAGTCGGGCAAACGGCAACAGGTGATGCCGCGCCAGCAACGCCGGTCTACCGCGAGGCACCTACCTCACGAACGAGCTGCCGGTAACCGTGCTGGGTCATCCAATGGGCGCGAGCGAGGTGGCTGCGATGCACGCGACTAGCGCGTTCCGGCTCTTTTGCAGGATCAATGCCGAACAGAATCTCGACCGCCTCGCGCCAGTCAGCGCCATCCGTCTCGGCATCAAGCAGGCGCAGGTAGAGTTTCATATGCGCCCGGTCGTAGGTGGTCAGGACCTCGCTCTGCGGCGGTTCATCGAAAAAAGGATCGTGTGTCAAATCGAACCCCGCAGCTCGACGATGGCGCGTCGCAACCATTTGTTAACGCTACGCGGTCTAGCGAGCGGCGCAAGGGGACGCGCTTGCACGAAGGGTGTGCAGCGGCGATTTCGTGCGGCATCATCGGCTGTTGCGGCCCTCGACCTTCGCGCGGACAAGCATCACTCCTTCGCCCTGGTCGGACGACAGGAAGACGATGCCGGCGGCCTCGAGCGTGCGACGGACCTGATCTTCCGTCGACTCGTAGACGGCGCGGTGACCGGATTCGAGACGCTTCAGCGCCGTGAGCGAAACAACGGCCCGGTCAGCAAGCGTTTCCTGCGTCCATCCCAGCAACGCGCGAGCGGCCCGCGATTGTCGGGCGGTGATCATGCATGATCACCTCCCACTGGGCCGATTGAGCGCGCCAGAACTACGACTAAAATAGTCGTTCTTGGCCGGTGACGCGAGCGAAAATGGAGCCCAAGGACGGGCGGTTGGCCGAGTCGCGCCGAACTGATTCGGTCGCCCTGTCGGCTCGCCCTCCCAGCGGGCTAAGCCCCGCCCGGTCTTTCCGGGCGGGGCCTGGGGCTCGTGCCTCACTCGCCGTTCCGGCGGTTGGGGCGGGACCAGATCAGGCTGTAGCCTTCGCCCTCCTCGTCGTCGAAGAGGTTGGCGTAGATGGGAGCCGTGAACGACGGGTCGTCGAGCTTGAGGCCCAGATAGTCGCGGCCCTCGTTGGAGCGCTTGGCCCAGGCGGCGCCGATCTCGACGCGGCCCGCGAAGACGCGGTGGCTGGGGGCGTTCTCGCCCGAGCGGCTGGCTTCGGGAACGATGCGGACGTTCTTGGCCTGGACGCTGAGGGTGACGATCTGGCCGACGAACTCATTGCCGGACTTCTTGAAGGTGCCGATGGTCGCCATGGTAGTTCTCCTTGATCTCTGTTTCGAGCCCGCACCATTGCGGCCTCGATGGCGATCGATTGGCCGGAGGCGATCGGCGCCGCACCTGCTTGCAGGCCGGAGCGCAGCGGAGGATGGCGGCCGGGCGACTTTCTTGTTTCGCGAGGAATGCCGGCGAAGCCGGGAGGGGAAGAAAGTCGCTCGGCGCCATTGCGGCATAGGCGATCGAGGCGAAGCCGGCCTTCGGCCAGATCAGCCCATCAAAGAGGCCGCTTGGAGCGCTCGATCAGGCAGAGAACGACCAAGGAGAACTTGGCGACCCCGTCGTGCAACCGCAGAGGTCCGACAGTGACGGCGGCGAGTGCTTCAACCATGTCGAGGCAATCGGACCCCCCGCATCAACGCTCCCGATGTGCACAGACTTGGCGAGCGGTCCGAGCGCTGGCCTTCGTGGGCGTCGACGTTCGTTCCGCTGCCCTGGCCCTGCGTTCCGATGTGTCCTGCGACCAACGGCTCAGCGTGCTCCGGCGCTCTGCCGAGCACCGTACTGCCAACTGACGAGGAAAAATCGCAGGCGGCGTGGTCTGGTCATGCTACCACACCGAAATGGCGTCAGGCGCGGGCCATGCCCTGGCTGGGCTGACCGGGCGGGGCCAGCGCCGCGAGACGGACGAAAGCAGTGATGGCGACGACCGTTGCGCCAGCCACCGAGAAGACGATCTGCCATGTCTCGGAAGGCATGGTGTGCTTCACGATCCCATGTGTCGCGTGATAGCCGGCAATGGCCGCTGGCGCCACAAAAACCGCTGCGATCATGAGGCGGAGCCAGATCGGCTTGACGAAAGTGAGCAGCAAGTGGCCGACGAGGAGCGTCGCGAAACCGGCCATGAACCCGACGGCTATGCCTCCAAGCCAGCCGGCGCCGGTGCCATATGCCCATACGCCGGCCGTCACGCCGGCGAATAGCGGCAGTGCATAGACGGCGAGGTAGAACAAGAGACAGCAGATGACGCCGATGGCGGCGATGCTGAAGAGAATGCTGACGACAATCATGATGGTGGCCTCCGTGAGAATGGATCTGACGGTAGCGCCTTCCACCACCACCATGGCGCACCCGAAATATAGAGCAAGACCGACGGCGCCGGGAGCGGAAATCTTCGTGGACTTCCAGAGGGCCTATCGGCTCGCCCGGTCAGGGGGCGAGGGATCGATCTCATGGACGATAGCGACGATGTCGCCGTCATACTCGCTGGCGGGCGCAACCGAGAGGGTGCCGTCGCCGGCTTGGAATGTGACGATGGCCGCCATGAGCGTGGTGGCGAGACTGAAGGCGATGGCGTGAGCGTCGTTGAGGGACATCGATCCGGCTCCTGTTTCGGGCAGAGGACCATCCCCCGCTGACAGGCGCCCGAAGTGTCGGACTAAGCGCTGCAATCACCGCGCAGGCGCAGCCGCAGCGGCGGCGTGCTCGCATAGCCGACCCTTTACGGGTTGACGGCGTCAAGCGATCAGTCGGAGCAAAGATCAGCGCAGATAAGCGGGGGTGCTTTGCGCTACGTGGAGCCACCGATCACTCCATGGACGTCATGCGCTTGCCGTGCGAAGTCACTCCGTGTCGGCTATTCTTGCATAGGCTGAGTCGGCGTCTGCGCCTTGAGCCCCGAGATGGTCACGGCGACTCATGCCTCAATAGGAAGAACGAGGAAATCCGGCATGGGAGAGATTAACATCCCCCGCGATCAGCAGGTTGCCATCGCGGCGATCGACGTCAGCGAGTTGGACGGGCTCATCGAGCAGGCGATCCGCGAGGAACGGTCCGGCGATTTGCACCGTCTCGCCCTCGCGAACTGCGGCCCCTACATCGCAACAAAGCTCCATTCCTTCGACCGGGCGTTGGCGAAACACCGCGAGGCCAAGGCACGGCGAAAGCGGGCGGAAACAGGAGACGCCCTTCGACGCGCAGGCCATGATTTATCCTTCGCCGTCGGAGCTATGAAGCAACGGCTGGAAACGGAACAGAAGGAAGCGCAGCTCTTCATCGTCGATGACCAGATCATGCCGCCTCATCGCTTCACCAAACATCTTAGTGTGAGGGTGAGCTATCGGTGGCGCCGGACTATCGATGACGAGTGGATGCTCGGCAGCATAACCTTCGTCCATGACGTCGATCTACGTCCGGATTATGCGACACCGGTTCGCAACAGAAAGGCGAGCGCCGCCAAGCAGGAGCAGGACCTACAAGACAGGCTGTATCAAACCTGGGAGCACCTGATGAGAGGCGCGCTCTATTCGGTCAGGGATTATTTCAGGGAAGGTGGTGAGGGAGACAAGATCCCGGACACCTTCCAGGCAACGGTTGATTCTCACAGCCGCGGGCTGAACAATTACAGCACGCAGTTCTGGCGCCAGCAGCCTTGAACTCTTTCGCCTGTCAGGACGGTTGGAGGTGAAAGATGGCGGCGCTCACGCGCCGCCGAATTGCCAGACGGGAATGCCGACCTTGCGCGCCTTGTCGGCGAGATTCTCCTGAATGCCCGTGCCGGGGAAGACCATGACGCCGATCGGCAGCACGTCCAGCATCGCGTCATTGCGCTTGAACGGCGCGGCCCTGGCGTGCTTGGTCCAATCGGGCTTGAAGGCGATCTGCGGCACGTTGCGGTGATCCGCCCAGCGCGCGGCGATGCGCTCCGCGCCCTTCGGCGAGCCGCCATGCATGAGCACCATGTCCGGATGCTTGGCGTGCACCTGGTCGAGCTTCGACCAGATCAGCCGATGATCGTTGAAATCGAGCCCACCGCTGAGCGCGATCTTTGGGCCGGGGGGCAGCAAGACTTCCGTTTCGGCGCGCTTCTTCGCGGCGAGGAAGTCGCGGCTGTCGATCATCGCCGCGGTCATGGTGCGATGGTTGACGAGTGAGCCGTTGCGCGGCCGCCAGGCCGTGCCGGTGTGGCGCTCGAAGTGCTCACACGCCTGGTCGCGCATCAGCTCGAAGGCGTCGCGTCGCTCGATGAGCGTCCGCCCCTCGGCGATCAGGCGCTCGAGTTCGACGGACTTGACCTCGGTGCCGTCCTGTTCGCGCTGGCTGCGGCGCTGCGCCTGCACGTTATCGTCGAGCTCGCGAGCGATGCGGTCGGCGGCGCGATGAAAGACGTTCGTGGTCGACCAGAGCAGGTCTTCGAGATCGGGTTCGAGGCGCGTGTCGCTGAGCGTGGTGACAAGAGCATTGAAGATGTCGGCGATGGCGCCGGCGACGACATTGCCGTCGGGAAGCGGACGCGGATCCGGTTCGTCCTGAAAAGGGCGGAAGCCGTAGAGCTGCAGCTCGGCGAGAACGTGGTCGGTCGGAGACGAGCTATGGTGGGGTTCGAAATCGTCGTCGGTGGTCATGGGATGCTCCGTGGCTGGATCGGCCGCGACCCTCGCGGCCTTCATGGCGACGGAAGACGGCGGGCGGGCCGGCCCTGCACCCGGAGCGAAGCGCAGGGCCGAAGCGCAGCGGAGGGCCGAAGGGGCCGACTATTTTGCTTCGCGATGTAAAGGCGGCTCTGCCGCCGACGGAAAATAGTCGGCCCACGAGGTTGCCGGGCCGGGCCGTTTGCCGTCCCGATCGCCTCTCAGGAAGGCCGTGGGCGCGGCTCTCTCCGGCACTCCGGAGCATCGGCCGCCGGCGAGGCGGTGGACCTCACCTTCGTCCCGGCCGTGCGTTCACGGTCGCACGCTCTATGCAGCCTCGGCCATGAAACGAGCGACATCCGGGGCTGCGACCTGCGCCCGAAGGTGCGCGCGCAGCACGTCGGGCCCGAGCATGCGGAGATCCTCGTTGAAGTCGCACAGTCTCGGCGACAGCACGATCGCCTCGATGCCGTCGTCGGACGCACGTTCGATCAGCGTGGTCATCGCACCGTCGCCGGCCGGGTCGTCGTCGCGTGCGATGTAGAGCCGGCGCAGCGTGTCAGCGAAGAGGATGGCCGAGAGATGGGCTGCCGACAAAGCGGCGACGATTGGCATGGCGGGCAGCGCCATCCTCAGCGACAGCATGGTCTCGATGCCTTCGCCTGCGGCCATGACTTCGCCGGCCACACCAAAGCGGACGGCGTGTCCGAGAAGATCGCCCATCGCGCGACGTGGCGTGTCGATCGGTGCCTTGCCGAGGCGGACGGGATCGAAGCCTTCGGGATCGAGCCAGGTCCGGTGTGCTCCGGTGAGGCGGCCCTCGAGATCGGTGACGGCAGCGATCATGGCGGGCCATGTCTCCGTCGCGGAATGCTCGTCGGGCCGATAGTAGCAGCGCGGGTGGAAGCGCAGGGATCCGGTTCCGTGCAAAGATGTAATGCCGCGTCTGCGGAGATACGCCTCGACCAGCGTGCCGTGGATCGGCCGCGACATGGCGAATAGGCGCCGCGCTGCTTCCGGCGACCCCGTGGGAGCTGGCTGGACCAAGCGGCGACGCTCGTCAAGCTGCGGTTCGGGTTGCGGCAGGCTGAGGAAGGTGCGTGCCTCCTTCGCGACATCGGCGAAATCAACGAGGCCGCTGGATTCGCGGATCACGTCGAGCAGGTCGCCATGCTCGCCGGTCGCGGCGTCGGTCCACTTGCCCGCCGCGCCTTTGCCGCTCTCCGGGCCAGTCAGGCGCACGAACATCGAGCGGCCGGGCGTATTGTGCACGTCGCCGACCATCCAGTAGCGGCCTTCGCGGCGGCCGTTGGACAGATAGTGACGACACACCGCCTCGGCATTGCGCGCGAGACGATGCGCCAGTTCCGAAGCGTCGAGCCGGGACATCACGTCGCCTCCCACTCGCCGACCTGCTCGACCGGATAGCGATCCATTACCTTCGCAAGGATCGCAGGACCGCTGGCGTCCGTGGGCACGAACATGCGCAGCTTCCACGAAATGATCTCGTGGAAGAGTCCGTAGGCCGTGAGCCGTTCGCGCATGGTGTCGGTGAAGCCCGACAACTCGATGCGATGACCGCCCATCACCCGGACACGACGAAGCTGAAGCCCCTCGGCGAGGTTGATGACGGTCTTGCCCTCGATGAGAGCAGCAAGGGCGTCGTCCGGCGTCAGTGAAGGCAGGCCGGCCGCGGTGGCCGTGGCCGCCCAGGCCGGCGAGACCCTGCGACCGATGATGCGCTCGCCGTCATCGGTTTGCAGCCGGTAGACGCGCGTCGACTCATTCGGGAGCCGCTTCCAGATCGGCAGCATCAAGCCCGAAACTATGTGCAGGGTCGAGTCGGCAAACGCCGGCACCTCGGCGAGCTCCGCGGTCCAGGCTGCGGCGAAGGCCGCCTCTTCGGCCTCCTCCCAATGGCTCTCCGCCATCGTACGAACGGGTACGTTCGGTGCTTCCATCGGTCGGATCAGGCGGACGCGGTATTCGACCTCGCCGTCGTCGAGCATGACCGACGGCGCGCGGACCCGCACGGCGGCGCGCCCAGATCGGGCGTTGACGAGAAGGCGCGATCCGCGCTCGCGCAGCCGGCTCAAGGCCTCGTCGAGCGTGACGGGCCGGTTGCGCTGGCGCTGCACGATCGTCAGTAGACACGTTTCGGCGCCGGTGCCTGGATGAGTGTAGATCGTCTGTCGGTCGGTAACGACGAAGCTCTCGGCGCGCAGCGTCTCCAGTCCCACGTCGTAGGTGCCGGCGGCGATCGCGCCCTCGATGCGCGCGTTCAATAGTTGCTCGAAGGCGGTGAACAGGATGCCTTGGAGATCGATGGTCAGCGCGAGCATGCGGTTGAGGAATGTGGTGATCGGCGGCAGATCGTCCTTGATGCCGTTCGCATCCATGAGCTTCAGGCCGGTCGCCGCCTCGAACCGCTGAAGCGAGCAGCCCTCGATCTTGCCGCGAACGAGCAGCATGTAGAGCTGGCGCAGGGCGTCCCGCGCATAATGGGACTCCAGATTGTCTTCCGGCCGGAACAGGCCCTGGCCGCCGGTCTGGCGTTGACCGCGCGTGATCGCGCCAAGCGTATCGAGCCGGCGTGCGATCGTGCTGAGGAAGCGCTTCTCGGCCTTGACGTTCGTCGCGACCGGCCTGAACAGCGGGGGCTGCTGCTGGTTCGTCCGATGCGAGCGGCCGAGCCCCTGGATGGCTGTATCCGCCTTCCAGCCGGGCTCGAGGAGATAATGCACGCGAAGGCGCGTGTTCCTCGCCGTAAGCTCGGCATGATAACTGCGGCCGGTGCCACCCGCGTCACTGAACACGAGGATGCGCTTGTGGTCGTCCATGAACGCCTGCGCCTCGGCGAGATTGGCGGAGGCTGCGCGTGTCTCGACGACAAGCCGGTCGCTCCTGGCGGCGCCGTTGGACTTGCGGACGATGCGGCGCGAACGGCCGGTCACTTCGGCGACTATGTCTGTGCCAAAGTGCTGCACGAGCTGGTCAAGCGCGCCGGGAACAGGTGGCAGGCTCGCGAGCTTGGCGATCAGCGCATCACGACGTGCAACCGCCTCGCGGCTTTCGACCGGCTGCCCGTCGCGATAGACGGGGCGCGACGACAGCTTGCCCTCGCTGTCGGTGAAGGGCTCGTAGAGCTGGACCGGAAAGGAATGGGCGAGATAGTCGAGAACGTATTCCCGCGGGGTAATGTCGACGCGCACGTCGTTCCATTCTTCGGTCGGCAGTTCGGCGAGGCGCCGTTCCATTAGGGCTTCGCCCGTCGAGACTATCTGGATGACGGCGGCATGGCCTTCCTCGAGATCTCGCTTGATCGATCGAATCAGTGTGGGCGTCTTCATTGAGGTCAGGAGGTGGCCGAAGAAACGCTGTTTCGCCGACTCGAACGCGCTGCGTGCCGCAGACTTGGCCTGGCGGTTCAGCGTGCCCGAACCGCCTTCGCTTCCGCCGGTGATCTTGGCGGCCTGCATGGCGGCATCGAGGTTGTTGTGAATGATCGCGAAGGCGCCGGCGTAGGCGTCGTAGATGCGGGTTTGTTCGGGCGTCAGCTCATGTTCGACCAGTTCGTACTCGACGCCAGCAAAGCTGAGCGAACGCGAAGTGTAGAGGCCGAGCGCGCGCAGGTCGCGGGCCAGCACCTCCATGGCGGCGACACCGCCAGCCTCAATCGCCTCCACGAACTCGGCCCGGGTCGAGAACGGAAAGTCTTCGCCGCCCCAGAGGCCGAGCCGTTGCGCGTAGGCGAGGTTGTGCACGGTCGTCGCGCCGGTGGCGGAGACGTAGACGACGCGTGCGTCCGGCAGCGCGTGCTGGAGCCGCAGGCCTGCGCGGCCTTGCTGCGAGGCTTCCTGATCGCCGCGTTCACCCTTGGCGCCGACCGCGTTCTGCATGGCATGGGCTTCGTCGAAAATGATCACTCCGTCGAAGTCGGAGCCCAACCATTCAACGATCTGCCTCACGCGGGAAAGGCGTTCGCCGCGGTCGTCGGACCGTAGCGTAGCGTAGGTTAGAAATAGGATGCCTTCCCGCAGCGTGATCGGCTTGCCCTGTGGAAACCGGGAAAGCGGCGTGATGAGCAAACGCTCCATGCCGAGAGCCGACCAGTCGCGCTGCGCGTCTTCGAGAAGCTTGTCGCTTTTCGAGATCCACACCGCCTTGCGACGGCCCTGCATCCAGTTGTCCAGGATGATGCCGGCAGACTCCCGCCCTTTGCCGACGCCCGTGCCGTCGCCGATCATGAAGCCGCGCCGAAAGCGAACCGCACTCTTGGCGTCCTCGGCCGCGGCGGTCACGACGTCGAGGGTTTCGTCCACGGTCCAGGCGCCGGCGAGATGCTCGGCATGCGCCTCGCCTGCATAGATTACGGTCTCGAGCTGGGCGCCGGAGAGCAGGCTGAGGATGTTGGCGGGGAGCCGAGGACGGTAGCTCGGCTTGGGCGGCGCGACGGAGGCCATCGCCGCGGACTGGACGAGCTGCGTCGGGTGATCTAGAGCGCCGGGAATCCGAAGGCTTTGAAGCGCATAGTTCTCATAGATCGCATCGGAGAGGCGCGCGCCCTGCGGTGGCGTCCAATCGATCGTCTCACAGATGAGTTCGACGCCTTCGGGCTCGGCGGCGCTCGCGGGCCGCGATGCAGCTTGGGCGGCGTGTGCGATGTAGCCGCGAACGGTGCGCGGCCTGGCGACAGCCGGCACGGCCACGGAGGGATCGACCGGTAGTCGTGCCGGAACGTGCTCCGCGATCCACGCCAAGAGCGTGGCGACGTCCGGCGCGATGCCGGGCGCAGCCGGGAACACGATGGGATCGTCGGCCGGGCGCTTGTCGATAACGGTCAGCCGCGTCGGGAATGTCGTGCCGTGCTTGGCGTAGACCCGGCCGTCGATAGCGGCGGAGAAGACCACGCGGCCGCGTTCCTGAAGCCGGACATAAGCGTCGCGCCAAGCCGGAGCGTCGGGCGCGAAATTGGCCCCGGTGATCGCGACCAAGCGGCCGCCGTCGGCAAGCCGCGCCAGCGCCGAGCCGATGTGGCGGAGCGCGGCGTCCGGCATGCGCCCCTGCACGTTCGCCATCGCCGAGAAGGGCGGATTCATGATGACGACGCTCGGCAGGATGGCAGTGTCGAGATGATCGTGAATCTGCGCGGCGTCGTGACGGGTCGCGGTGACGTGCGGAAACAGCAAGGAGAGAACGCCGACGCGGGTCTCAGCCAGCTCGTTGAGGACGAGCGATCCGCCCGCGATCTCGGCGAGGATGGCGAGCAGGCCGGTGCCGGCCGAGGGCTCGAGCACGCGGTCGCCGGGCGTAATGGCGGCGGCCGTCGCGACCGCGAGCCCGAGTGGCATCGGTGTCGAGAACTGCTTGAGGGTCTCGCTCTCGATCGAGCGGCGTGTGTGCGTCGGCAGGAGCCCGACGATCTTGTCCAGCATGGGGAGGGCCAGGGCCGGAGAACCGGCCTTGCGCAAAAGCGCCTTTCCGTATTTGCGGAGAAACAGGACGGTCGCGGCCTCGCAGGCGTCGTAGGCCGATTTCCAGTCCCAGGCGCCGGACGTGTCGGAGCCGCCGAAGGCCTGCTCCATCGCAGCGCGAAGGGTTGCCGCGTCGACCTGACGGCCCTGTTCGAGATGCGGAAGGAGATGGTGCGCGGCTGCGCCGATGCAGCGAGCGATATCGGAGGGAGACGCAAGCGGCGACGCCGCGACCGCGGGCGCGGCCGCGAGAGCGGTGGACGGGGTCATGTCGGTGAACCTCGGGAGAGCGGAGACGGGCGAGCCGGCCGGCGCTCTCTGGACCGCTCCGGCTCAAACCCGTCCCGGCCAGGCTCTCCCTCTCGTCACGCCGCCGCCTTCACCGCGCGCCGCCACGCACGCGAGGATCAGGGAGCCGGTTCGTCCGGCAGGGTTGCGGACGGCGGCACGTAGGCGTCGAAGGGGTTGCCGTCGGCGAGATGGCCGAACGGCGTGAACACGAAGTCCGTGCCGTCGCGCCCCACGGCGCAGATGACGTAGCGCGGCTCGCCGGTAACGGCATCGGTGCACTCCATGAGCGCGAGGTTTCCGTCCGCCGCCGCGCGCAGCAGCGTCGCAAAATTCGCCCGCGCGTGATCGGGGATGCTCATCGCGCACCTCGCCTTCCGCGCTCGCCCGACAAGGTGCGGTCGAGCCAACCATTGGTCGCGATCCAGGCGACGGTCCTGCGGCGGCCGAGGTCGAGGACGTGCGCGCCGCCACCGAAGGCGTTCACGCGCGGGCGCGAGCAGGTATTCGCCCACTGAAAGCCCCACCGTCCGGTGAGGCCGAATTCCTCGGCGCAGCGGAGCACGAATTCGATGACAGCCTGAGGATCGCCGGTCGTGTCATCGCGAATCCAGAGCTGCGTTCCGCCATGCTCGGGCTGGATGGAAAGAAGAAACGCCTCGGATGGCGGGTCCTCCGCGGCGTTCTCCTCCATCACGCGATTGTAGAGGTCCATTGCCCGGACGGCATTCTCCGGCGTGTCGACGTCGAGAAGACAGGAGAAGTACGCAAGGAAGTCAGCCATCTTGGCCTCCAGAAATGCGAAAGCCCGGCGCGGCGGCCGGACTGGTTGAGCGATGGGATTGCGGCTGGAAGCGTCAGAGCCGCAATTCGGCGACGAGGCGCTGGGCATTGGCGTGATGCTCCAGCATCTCGCGGTAGAAGCGCTTGCGCGCGTCCCGCTTTGCCGGATCACGCTGCGCGGACCGCGTGAGCTTGCGCCGTGCCGCGCGGATCACCGTGCGGTCGCTGTCCCAGACGGTGACGCCGAGGCGGAGATAGGTGCCGTGCATCTCAGCCTCCGTCCGCCTGCTTCGCCGCTCGCAGGGCGGCGAGCGCCGCGCGGAATTCCGCTGCGCCCACTTCCTCCGACAAGTCGATGTTGGCGGCGACGGACACGCATGCGCTGTGAATATCAGCGTCCGACACGGCGCCCGGGCTGAGACTCGCAAACTCGGCATCGGTCTCGACGATCGCGGCGATCTGGTCGCGGACGCGGTCCTCCTGGAGCTGCGCGAGGACGTGACGTGGGCGTGGAGCCGTGACGGGTTCGTCGGGATCGCGCGCTCCAGCAAGGATCGCCTCGGCCTTCGCGACCGCGGCGCTCGCCCGTGCGAGCCAGTAGGCATCCGTGCGCCGCTGGGCGACCTCATCCGCAATGACGATCTTCAGAAGGCCGAACAGCACCTCGAAGTGCGCGGCCTTCCGCTGAATGGTCTCATCGAAGTGCGATGGGACCGGGACGGTGTCACCTGAATAGGCAGCATCCGCCCCGAGCCAGATGCCGGTGACATAGGTTTCGCCGGCGGCCTCGTAGTCGAGCTTGTCGTTGGACCAGTCATCGTCCTCGATGGCCTGACGACAAGCCTCGGCCGGCGTCGCGGCATGATAGGTGCGTTGCCGGTAGACCGGCACGCGGTAGGTCGTTTCAACGGTGTAAGCGGGCATGACAGCCTCCTGAAAACGCGAAAGCCCGGCGCGGCGGCCGGGCTGTTGGGGTTGGGTGGAGGGAAGGCGGACCTAGAAGCCGAATTGCCAGGACGGCCAGGGCTGGCCGTCATTGGCGGCCTTCACCGCCTCCTCGAGATAGTCGGCATCGCCTTCCACGAAGGTCGGGTGTTCGACGGGCGTTTCGTCGATCACCGTCACGCTGCACACGAGGCCGTCCTCGACCTCGACATGGACGGGCACGAGATACTGGAAAACGACGCGGCGGGGCACGCCGGGTCTGGGCTTCGTCATCGGATTGCTCGTGATCGAGAGGCTGGCGGGAGCGGCCGAAGCCGCCCCCGCCATGGTCGCGTCACTCGGCGGCGATCATCGCCGGGTCATCGGCATCGGGGTCGCCATCATCCGGCTGCTCGTCCTCATCGTCGGCGAGGAAGGCCGGCAGCGCTTCACCGCCTTCACCTCCGCTTACATCGACCGAGGTCGTCACACAGGGATCGGCGGAACGCAGCGGCTCCGGCAGCCAGCCGGTGTCGGCGAGCAGGCGTTCGGCCTCTTTCGCCATCTCGGGCTTCTTGAGATGGTCGATGAGCTGAGCGTTCTCCTCGCCGAGCGCTTCCCGCACGGCTTCGACGATCCGGCTCTTCGTGACGCGGCCGAGATAGTTCGCCACCGTCGGCCGCCAGCCGGCCTCCACCATGTCGAGGCCGGTGGCGCGCGCCAGCCGATCGGCATCGCGCATGCGCCGATCGAGACCGTGCCGGGTGACGCCATAGCCGCTATGGGGATTCGGGCGCTCGTAGAGCGCGTTGATCCCGTAGCTGACGCAATGGGCGAGCAGCGCGAGGCGGCTCGCATCGTCGAGGCCGGCGATCCAGTCCCACAGCCGATCGTCGTCATCGAGCGGCATGTCCGCCTTCCAGGCTTCCACGCGTGCCTGGATGGCCTTGGCGGAAGCGCTGTCCTTCAGGTCGGGGGCCTGGACGGGGAAGTGGACCTCCCGGACCGACGCCTCGACGGCACAGCCGTGCGCGTTGCGCTTGAACGCATCGAGCACCAGCCTGTGCAGGAGCGCCGTCAGAGCGACATGCGGATGGTTGGCGACCGCGTCGCGCAGCGCCAGCGTGCGGTGGGCGGTGAGCTCGATCACCAGCCGCTCGGCCAGCGGCTTGACGGCATCGTCTTCATCGTCCTCTTCGGCGCCGGTGGTCTGGCCGCCGATGGTGATGACAGCGCGCTGAGCGGACGGTGTCGCGGGAGCATCGTCGCCGCCGGGTTCTCCATCGGTCTCAGCGTCGCTGCTGTCGACGGCGACGGGTGCCTCGTCCTCCGGCCGCACATAGCCGCGATCGATCACGATCTCGCCGTTGCGGTCCACGCTGACGAAGACGCCGGCGCGCGCGATGTCGGCGGGATCGTAGACGACGGGACGTTTCTCGAAGGCTTCGAGAGCCTCCTCGATCTCGCCCAGACGCCGATCGATCTCGTCCGGCAGCTCGTCGGCGCCGTCATACTCGGCCTCGAGCCGGTCGTACTCGGCGCGCAACGCCTCGCGTTGGGCTCGCTCCTCGTCGGTGAGATCGACAAAGGTGCCGCCGATCTTGCGCAGGCCGTGGTCGTAGCCATAGGGCAGGTCGAGGTCGACGGCGACCCACTTCCAGCCTTCGCTCGCGATCCCGTCCGCGACTGTCTTCAGCTTCTCGCTGACCAGGCGGTGGAGGAGCGCCGGGTCGGCAAGCCAGCCGCCGTCATCCTCCTCGAACAGGTCGCGCAGGACGGCGCCTCCTGCCGCGACATAGGCGTCGATGCCGACCAGGCGCGCCCGCTTGTCGGAGGCGGGGATCGTGGTCTCGGTCAACAACTGGCGGATATGCCAGGGCTGCCGATTGTAGGAATGCTGCACGGCCTCCCACACCTGCTCCTGGCGCTGGTGGTCCGGGTTGACGGTGAACGCCATCAGCATGTCGAGCGTCATCCGCTCCTCGGCATAGGCGTCACGCAGGACGGGCGAGACGGCGTTGAGGCGCAGCCGCTGCTTCACGACCTGGACAGTCGTGAGGTAGGCGGCCGCGATTTCCTCCTCGGTCATGCCCTTGTCGAGCATGTCCTGGAAGGCGCGGAACTGGTCGAGCGGGTGGAGGCCGGCGCGCAGCAGATTCTCGGCGAGGGAGTCGTCCTCGGCGAGGATCCTGGTGTCGGATTTGCGCACGATGCAGGGCACGAGCCCATCCTTGGGGAAGCGCTTCGCCTTCACCAGGCGCTCGATCGCGCGATAGCGGCGCCCGCCGGCCGGCACCTCGAACATGCCGGTCTCGTTGCCGTCCGGATCGAGAATGGCGCGCACGTTGAGGCCCTGCACCAGGTCCTCGCGCCGGCCGATGTCATGGACCAGCGTGTCGAGCTCGGCCTCCGGCCGGGTGCGCCGGACGTTGGACTCCGAGAGCACGAGCTTGTTGAAGGGAATGTCGCGCGAGCGCGAGAAGACGATCTTCCTGGCAGCCTTTGCCATGTCGGGTTACTCCGCGACGGGCGCCGAGAGCCTCTCTCCCGGCTTCCAACCCGTCACGAAGCGAAGCGCCGCTCTCTGACTCTGAGGACGGCGCCGCCTCCCGGCGATCCGGAGCGCAGAACCGGAGATGCGCAAACGCTCATCTCCGGTTCGGCGAAGTTCAGGATGGGCGTCACGCGCCATCGCGTCGAGGCGAAGCCGCCTGGTAGAGGATGCGCTCAGCCGCCCGGATGCTTCCTGCCTCGCGGGCGGCCTCCGCCCAGACCGAGATCGGAAAGTCGCCAGTGAAGAGGATGTCGCGCTCGATTCCCATGCCGAACGGCAGGGTGATCGAGGTCAGTTCCTCGAGCGAGAAACTGCCGAGTTCGGGACAGCCAAGGTCGGCGAGGCCGAAGAGCGTGTCGCCGTCCGCATCGAGCTCGGTCGCGAGCCACACGCCTTCGCCCAGCGGGTTGAAGAACTTGACGACGGGCACATGGTCGGCGCCGCGTTGCAGCCCATTGGCGAGCAGGCGCTCGCGCAGATCGTCGGTCAGGAGGATCATGCTGCCCTCCTGTCGTTCGCGGGTTCGCTGGCCGTCCCGGTTTCCGGCAGGAACGCAAGCAGCCAGTCGGCCGCCTTGCTGGCCTGGGATGCGGCGCGGACGATGGCGCGATTGTCCTCGCGCAGCACCTCCAGCCACGAGCCGATATAGTCGGCGTGGCGCACGGTCGGATTGATACCGAGCGAGGCGCAGCAGAAGGCCGCGTTCATCTCGGCGACCAGTTCCTCGAAGGCATACTTCTTCGAGCCGAAGGAACCCGACAGGTCGCGGCCGAGACGGGACGCATGGCCCGTCGCATGGCCGAGTTCATGCAGGGCCGTGCGATGCCAGTTGATCGTCTCGAAATACGCCTGCGGCGGCGGCACCTGCACATAGTCCTGCGCCGGCACATAGAAGGCGCGTTCTCCGCCGATGCGGAAATCGATGCCCGTCGCCTTGATCAGCGCCTCGACGCGCGGCTCGATCAGGCCGGGTTCCGGTGCGGGCGGCGCGACGGCGAGGTCGTCGGGCAGTTCCTCGCACTGCGCGACATTGAACACGGTGAAGCGCTTGAGAAACGGAATGGCCTGCGCTTCCTCGCCGGTCTCCTGCGCGCGCTTCTTCTCGTCGTCTGGAATGAAGCGATCGGCGTAGACGACGGTGGTGCCGCGCTCGCCCTTGCGGACATGGCCGCCGAGCGCGAGCGCCTGGCGGAACGTCAGCCAGCTCTGGACCGGGAAGCCATGCTCGACGACCGCGCCCCACAGGATCAGCACGTTGATCCCGGAATATTGCCGGCCGGTCGCAGCATTCGCCGGCATGGCGAGCGGCGCTTTCGCAGCGGCCGTTCCCCAAGGCTGGACCCAGGGCACGCGGCCGGCCTCCAGCTCGGCGATGATCTTGTTGGTGATGTCGTCGTAGAGGCTCGCCCGGTCGGCGCCGGCGCGAGCATGGCGGTCGTGTCTGGACATCGCGGTTCTCCGCGACGGGCGCCGGAGGCCTCTCCTCCAGCCCTCAACCCGTCACGGCAAACCCGGTCCGCACTCTCACTCTCTATAGGCTATAGGGGGCGTTGCGGGGGTCTCCCCGCTAGAAGGGGTCGGCCCGAGACCGCGGCTCGGCCGCAGGGGAAGGCTTTCCCCTCAGTTCATTTGGATTGGCGCAGATAGTCGTAGTCTGGCTACGATCCAGTCGTTGAAGTCAAGCTTGCCCGGTTTTGAAATTGTTCATATAATCGTAGTATGGCTACGACTCAAAGAGACAAGCTAAACAAGCTCTACACCTGCCTGGCGCCAGGGACGCCGCTGACCTCCGAGGACCTCGCCGCCCTCGAAATATCGGCCGACCTCGCGGTCCATTATGTGAGGGCTGGGTGGCTGGAGCGGCTGGCGCGCGGCGTTTACTGCCGCCCCAACGATCCACCCGCCTTGCACCCCAGTATCGCGCTGCTGCAGCGAAGCTTTGAAGGCCTGCATGTCGGAGGCAAGTCCGCGCTCGACTGGCATGGCATCCGCCACTACGTGTCGCAGCGGCCTGTCCTTCATCTCTACGGCTGGAAGGCTGGGCGCCTCCCTGAGTGGTTCACCCAGCGCTTTCCGGCTGAGTATCACCGCAAGCGGCTGTTCGAGGAGCGCCCCGGTGCATTGCTGCACGTCCGGCCGTTCGAGAACCGCAAAGGCGCTCCGCTCGTCTCGGCGCCGGAGCGCGCACTGCTGGAGGTTCTGAGCGAGGTCGGCGTTCGCCAGCCGCTACAGGAAGCGCGCGAGCTGGTGGAGAGCAGCTACAGCCTGCGTGCTGACGTCCTGAATGACCTGCTCAAGCACTGCACCAGCGTCAAGACCGTGCGCCTCTGCCTGCAGCTCGGCCGCGAGCTCTCCCAGCCCTGGGCCAGCAAGCTCGACCCGTCCCAGTTGCCCAAGGGCAGCGACCGGCCGTGGGTGTCACGTTCGGCTGACGGCCTCCTGGTGCTGAAGCCGTGAATCAAGTCTATCTCGATAGCGCACGATTGCTGACGCGCGTGGCGCCGCTGGTGCTCGTCGACGATACCTTCGCGCTCAAGGGCGGCACGGCGATCAACCTGTTCGTGCGCGACATGCCGCGGCTCTCGGTCGATCTCGACCTGGTGTTTCCCGATCATACGCTGCCGCGCGAGGAGGCGCTCAAGCGCATCAACGAAGCCATCCGCCAGTCCGTTACACGCCTGAGGAAGCAGGGTTTCCAGACGCATGCGCCAGCTTCGGCGGATGCCGGCGAGACCAAGCTGCTGGTGCGCCGGGGCGCCATCGAGGTCAAGGTCGAGGTCAATTTCGTCATGCGCGGCACCGTTCATCCGGTGCGCAAGGCGTCGCTGACACAGAATGCGCGCGACACACTGCAAGCGGATCTCGATATCCCGGTGGTGTCACTTGAAGACGTGTACGGCGGCAAGCTGGTCGCTGCGATGGATCGCCAGCATCCCCGCGATCTGTTCGACATCATGCAGCTCTTCGCGCACGAGGGGATCACGGCGGGCATCCGCCGCGCGTTCGTCATCTATCTCGCGAGCCATAACCGGCCGGTGCACGAGGTCCTGTTTCCGTCGCTGCGCGACATCCGCCACGAGTTCGAGCACAATTTCGTAGGGATGACCGCCGAGCCCGTCGAGCTCGATGCGCTCCTGGCGGCGCGCGAGCGGATGGTGCGCGAGGCTCAGCAGGGCCTGACGGCCGACGAGCGGCGGTTCCTGCTATCGCTGGTCGCTGCGGAGCCCGCGTGGGATCTGCTGGGCGTGCCGCATCTGGAGCACCTGCCGGGCCTCCAATGGAAGCTGCAAAACCTCGAGCGTCTGCGGAAGGCCAATGCGCGCAAATTCGCCGAGCAGTCCGACGCGCTCAGGAGAGCGCTGGAATGAGTCTGGGCTGGAGGACAACTCTTGTCGGGCACAGCGACAGAGATCTTTAGGGGAGGGCGAACATGCGCAAATCGCGAGATATCACTCAGAAGGGGCGAATTGCAGCGAAGTCCTTGGTGCACCGGCTGACTGGATTTTCGCTGCCATTTTTTGGTGTCCAATGGACACCTCCTGCCGACGAGCGCGAAATCGTCAGAGGACTCCTGACCGCTCTGGAGGACCGGCGCGTCCTGTTCGTTCCCTATCACCTCGAGGTCGTTTCCCAAGTTACATCCTCTGTGGTGCAAATGCGGGAGATACTGACCAAGACTCTGCAGACTCTGCCCGAGGCATCGCGTGCCGAAGGTTCCGTTCGTGCGATGCGTGCAGCCTGTCGACGCTTCCTTGAGGAGCCGGCGCCTGATTTCCGCAACCTCATGCGATGGCACGGAGCGAGGCACGGAGCTGACGAGGAGGGCAGTCCCTCCTTCTTCGTCGCGTTGGGTGAGCTGCGAGCGACGTTCGGCACGCACATCGCGGCCCTCGCATATCAGTACGGGCTGGATGTCGAGCCAGATCTCGCGTCGATCCTTCCATCTTCGGACGGCTCGTAATGGGCGACAGGATCGATTTGATGAGGAAGGCGTCTTGAGCACCATCCTGTCAGCTCCCGCGGTCTGGCGCGCTGAAAAGATGGTGCCTGTCAGTGGCCATACACGGCATCGACATAAGCCAAGTCCTATCTCGGCGGGTTTCAGGCCTCCCAAGGCAAATACAACACTTGTCTTCAGCCCGAGCGCGCTTGCAGCTTCGATTGCGAGGACTGCAACGCTTCGAGATGCGCCGCCGGAAATGTTGGCGCGGTGGGGCGACAGTGCCCTGACTCAAGTGGAATGGCTGGTCGAGGATGGGACGACCTTCGCTTTATCGCAGCATGTCCAATCTCTGGCGGACGCCGAGCGAACGTCCTTCGCCGGACGCGTCGGCGCCGGCGTCACGGACTTGCTGATGAACGCACTGGGCTACACCTGGAGAGACAATGCCTGTTGTCTGTCTGGATCGCTCGCACCGCACGCCGACTTCATTTACGGCGATGGCGCAGTAACGGGGCACGGCGTCGTGTTGGCCGAAGCGCATGGCTCATTCGCTGCAAGCGTTACGTCGGCCGGCATCAGTCGTGAAGGACGGCGCAAGTATCTGCGGCAGGTCAGGCCTCATCTCGCCGCGACGTGCCTTCACGGCAAGCTGATTCACGGCTACTCCGTCGCTTTTGGATCCAGACCAGGAACGACCGGCGCCTTCCTGCATGTCGCTGAGACGCTAATTTCAAAGCGGCGCACTGGATGGCGCGGCCCGACACAGCCGGCACCGGTACCAGGTCCTCAGGCCGTTCCGACGTCGCTCGCTTTGTCCTCTCACCGCTCCAATTTCTCCTTGATGGATGCTCCCAGCGTTGCGCGGTGGATCGACTGGGTCCGCAATGGTGGCGAGCGTCCTGACGACACGTCGCCCGTGAGCTTCATACAGATTCCCTATGCTGGTCGGACGTTCCTGGTCTGCATGGAGACGGCCTGGCCCTTTGCGGACTACCCGTCCTGGCTAGAGGACCTGTGGCATCCAAGATGGTGGCCCCGCCTTTGGCGAGCGCATGGGCTGCGCCGGGGTGGAAACGAGTTCGCCGGTTGGTTTGTGATGGAGGAGAAAGCCGCCGTGCAGTTCCTCGACGCTTTGAGTGCGATCATCCGGGGTGGGAGGGAGAACCTTCCCGATACACTTGAGCTTCCCCGAATTGATCCTGTCGGTTTCGGAATCGGCGGCGATGAAGGCAGACCGACACTGGCGGATTCCGAGTATGTGTATGCTCTTTATGGAGACGGCCTTGCGCTGTTAACCAGCCCACCACCACGCCGAATCGCCGGACACAGAGCGTGGTTCCCGACCGATGGGATGCGAGCCGAGTGACGCCGAACGCTCTGAGACCTCATCCAGCCAGCATATCGGTCTGATGTGAGCCAGGTTGGGGCCCCCACATCGGCCCTAGGCCAGCCAAATCAGCGGTTGCAGAGAATTTCTGATATCACTAATGTGGCAGGCTGGATAGCTAGGGGGTGGGGCTTCGAATGCCTCTCAAGCCGCGCGGCAGGCCCCGCGAGCGCACGCAAGGTCAACGGATAGGCCCAATGGTCGACGCCGAGCTCCTGCGTGAGTTCGACGCGACTGCGGCGAAGGAAGGGCTGTCCAGAAACAAGGCCTTGGAGGAGGCGATGCGAAAATTCGTAAGCGCGCGACGTCAAGGGAACCATACGCGAGTCTCCGACCAATCATGATCGTCAGACTCTGGGGGGCGTCCGCTCGGCAATGGTGAGCGGACTGGGAGGAGCCTACTGGGGGGCAATTAAGTGGACGTCTTCGACCTCGATAAGACTCTCGTAGAAGACTATGCGCGCTTCTCGCGGTCGTTCACGCAGATTCGGGCTCCAGATATCGCAAACCAGGTCGACGCGATCTACGCGACACGCCGGTTCTGGCCCGAGCCGCTCGTAAGCCTTAATCCTCACTTCGAGCGCGATAGCAGTGTCGACGCGCTCGTCGCCGAAGGATCACTGCACGCCGATACCGGCAAGGTTTTCCGGGTCAATGGACAACCGATCACCTTGTATCGGCATCAGTCGCAATCGATCGCTAAGGCCGCAGCACGCCAGAGCTTTGTAGTGACGACCGGCACTGGCTCAGGCAAGTCGCTCTGCTTCTTCATTCCGATTATCGACGCTGCAATTCGAGCTCGGGCCGCCGGCGAAGCTCCGCGCACGCGGGCGATTGTCATTTATCCGATGAACGCGCTCGCAAACAGCCAACTTGAGGAATTGAGGAAATTCGTCGGCCAGTCGGGCCTGCCTGAAAAGCTTAGACCAACGTTCGAGCGGTATACCGGACAGGAAGAAGCCGACGAAAGAGAGCGCATCCGAGAGCTTCGTCCAGATATTCTTCTGACGAACTTCATGATGCTTGAATTGCTCATGACGCGACAGAACAGCCTTGATCAGGCTGTCGTCGGCAACGCGCAAGATCTCGACTTTATCGTTCTTGATGAGCTCCACACATATAGGGGCCGCCAAGGGGCGGATGTCGCTCTGCTCGTCAGGCGACTCCGTGATCGCCTGTGCCGTGATAGGGTACCAGTGTGCATCGGCACGTCAGCAACGATGGTGAGCGACGACGCGAGCACAGATCCAGCAGCATCTGTTGCCATCGTGGCGTCACGACTATTCGGAACGCAGATCACAAGCGACGGTGTGATCGGCGAGAGTCTTGAGCGAGCGACGGATCCTGCGGCGAACGTTAAGTCGCTGGGAGATCGACTTGCCGTTGCTGTGACTGTCGAGATTCCCGAGTCTCTCTCAGACGCCGAGTTGCGATCTCATCCACTCGCAGTCTGGATCGAGCTCGAGATGGGTCTGGAAGATGGGCAACGTCTCACTCGGCGGCCGCCAATCACACTGAGCGCCGCAGCACAGCGGTTAGCGGCTCAGACGGGTTGTGACAAGGCGCGCTGCCAATCGCAAATCCAGTCAATGCTCATTCTCATGAGCAAGCCCGCCAGCGAGCGAGGTGGAAACAGCGATAGGGCTTTCCTAGCCTTCAAACTCCATCAGTTCTTTTCTGGGGCCGGGCGCCTGTACGCCACTCTAAGAGAGCCCGGGCGACGCAAGGTCACTCTCGACGGGCAGCTCTTCGATCCCGAGGACGATCAGGCGCGGCTTTACCCAACCTTCTTCTGTCGCAATTGCGGACAAGAGCATCATCCGATCGTTCTTACCGAACAGGATGGAACCCGAAAGGCATTGCCAAGGCCGATTGATGAACCGCCACTCGACGACGAGGATAAGTCCGAACAGGCAGGGTATCTGATGCCCGAACCGTTGAACGATGAGGACTTCTCGTTCGACGGAACCCCTGACCAATATCCCGAGGACTGGATCGATCCCGCAGGACGCGTAAAGAGCAACCTGCGTCCGTTTGCGCCACAACCGCTCATCATCGATGAGGCGGGGCTGATTGGAGTGCGTGGCCGCCGCGCTTGGTTCCTGCCTGGCAAATTCCGGTTCTGCCCAGCCTGCAAGGACCAACCGCCAGGACAGGCGCGAGAGATCAACAAGCTGGCCGGCCTATCCGCGGAAGGTCGGAGTTCTGCGACGACGCTCCTGGTGTCGAGCACGCTGCGCTGGATGAACGATCCTGATAGCGCTCTTCGGGTCGACAAGCGCAAACTTCTTGGCTTTACCGACAACCGACAGGATGCGGCTCTTCAAGCGGGACACTTCAACGACTTCCTGTTCGTGGCGCTTCTAAGAGCAGCGATTCTCACCGCGGTCTCAGCGGCCGGCCAGGACGGTCTGTCGGATGATGAATTTGGTCGGCGGGTCCAATCAGGGCTCGGCTTCACCGCCGCGAATCGAGATCGGCGCGTCGAGTGGATGCTCGATCCCGAGATCAAGGGGGCGGGGCAGGTCGAGGCCGAACGTACCCTGTCCCGCGTCCTGGCCTATAGGGTCTGGAGCGATCAGCGTCGGGGATGGCGCTTCACAAATCCAAATCTTGAAGAACTGGGACTGCTCGAGGCTCACTACGTTTCGCTCGACGAGCTGGCGGCTGACGATGAAGCTTTTGAAGGAGCGCCACCGGAACTGCGCCAAGCAGATGCCGACACGCGCGCGAGAGCGCTGCGAGAGCTCCTTGATACGATGCGACGCGGGCTTGCTGTCACGGCCGATGCGCTTGATCCGGCTGTCGTAGAGACGACGGCGAATGCCGCTCGGCAAAGTCTTCGTGACCCCTGGTCCATCTCGCAGCAAGAAAACCCGCGTGTTGCGGCTGCGTTGATCATTGACGCTCCTCGGAAAGCTGATGCCGGCGTTCGGGGAGAACCCCTTATCGTTCGTGCTGGCCCGCGCAGCAGCCTCGCTCGGAGACTTGGTCACCCAAGGCTCTGGGGAAGAAGACTGGATGGGAAGACCTACACCGCCGTCTTGAGGTCGTTGCTGACAGCAGCGACGAACTACCAGCTGGTGCGCCAAGTCTCCACCAGCTTTGACGTCGAGGGGTGGCGATTGGCGGCAAACGCTGTCCGATTGCTGGTTGCTAGAGGCCGTCCTGACGGACGACCGCCCAATCCCTATTTCGTCGAGCTGTACCGCACACTCTCCAAGGCTTTGTCCAATGGCGGTGCGGGCCTGTTTGGAATGGAAGGTCGCGCCCATACCGCCCAAGTCGAGCAGACTCAGCGCGAATGGCGTGAATGGCGCTTCCGGTGGGGTGATGATGACCAGAGGAGGATAAAAGACGCCAAAGATGCGATGCGCCAAGCCGGCGAACCGGATGTGTTCCTACCAGTCTTGTTCTGCTCGCCTACGATGGAGCTTGGTGTCGATATCTCGGCTCTGAACGCGGTTTATCTGCGCAATGTGCCTCCAACGCCCGCCAACTATGCGCAGCGTTCGGGTCGCGCTGGACGCTCAGGACAAGCAGCGCTCGTCGTAAGCTATTGTGCGGCCCAGAGTCCCCACGATCAGTATTACTTCGAGCGGCCCGGGCGGATGGTGAATGGCTATGTCCGTCCGCCGGCGATCGAGCTTGCCAATCGCGATCTCATCGAAGCGCACCTTCACGCGGTCTGGCTCGCGGAGACGAGCAAGGAATTGTCGGCGGATATCCCGCATGTCCTCGATCTCAGTGCGGCGTCGCTACCTGTTCAAGAGCAGATCGCCGACGCGTTGGGCGATGCTGATATCGCGTCGCGTGCAGCGAAGCGCATGGAGCGCATTCTTGCGAGCATCAATCCCGAACTGACGCCCGAGGCGGCTCCCTGGGCTGCAGATCGCGCTTCATTCGCATCCGCAACGGCCGCCGACGCGATGCAACGCTTCTCCCGCGCTTTCGACCGCTGGCGTCAACTCTATGACGGCGCGCGGGCTCAGCTCATTGAAGCCAACCGAAAATCGGAAACTCACGGAATTTCGGCCGCCGAACGCCGTGACGCAAAGACACAGCAGGCGCAGGCGAACGAGCAATTGGCTCTGCTCGAACGCGGCAATGCCAGCGGTGGGTCAGATTTCTACACGTACCGGTATCTTGCGACAGAAGGATTTCTGCCGGGCTACAATTTCCCTCGTTTACCGCTTTACGCTTACGTGCCCGCCGTCGGTGGTGGTGGACCGAAAGCGGCGTACCTGCAAAGAGCACGCTTTATCGCAATCGCGGAATTCGGGCCGGGCAGCCTGATCTACCACGAAGGACGAGCCTTCAGGGTTTACAAGGCAAAGCTGCCGGCCGGTGTCCGTAACGAAGATGGCGGCAGGCTAGCAACTGGGACGATCTACATCTGCGACGAATGCGGAGCCGGACACGAACAAGACGAGCCAGAGCGCTGCCACGCGTGCGCTGCACCGATGGCCGGTGTTCACCCGGTTCGAAGCGTGATGCGCATCGACAATGTCGAAACGAGGCCTGCCGAGCGCATCACGGCAAATGATGAGGATCGCCAACGTCGCGGATTTGAAATTCAGACAATCTTCGCCTGGCCGCGTCGCGAGGGGCTGATCGACACGACGTCCGCTGTCGCGTCAGATGCCGAGGGCGCCATTCTCAGAGTTGACTACGCTTCCGGTGCAAAAATCAGCCGTTTGAACAAAGGGCTGAGGCGGCGGAAAGAAAAAAGCATCTTGGGATTTGGAATCGACCCGGCGACCGGCAGGTGGGTCGGTGGCGAGATTGACGAAGAGGGGAATCAGGCTCCGGACGAACCGGTCAAGCAGCGCATCGTACCGATTGTCCAGGACAACAAGAATGCCTCGCTGATCCGCTTGTTTGGGGAGGCACTTGGCGACATCCCCATGACAACCCTACAGCACGCCTTGGCTCGTGGCCTCGAGCTTGTTTTCCAACTCGAGGAGGGGGAGACGCTTACGGAGCCGGTGCCCTCGCGGGATAAGCGGAGGGCCATCCTGGCCTATGAGGCTACGGAAGGCGGAGCCGGAGTACTCGGGCGCTTGACGAACGACCCCAAGGCATTGGCTCGTGTCGCACGGGCGGCGCTCGAACTCATGCACTTTCACGAGATCGACGCGGCCGTCGCGGCGAACGACCCGACGCTGCTGAAGACGGACGACAAGGCTGACTGTGTGAAAGCATGCTACCGTTGCCTTCTCTCCTACTACAATCAACCCGACCAGGAGTTCATCGATCGGACGGATGCGACTGCGCTCCGTGTTCTCTTGCGGTTGGCGCGGAGCGAGGTGGCTCCGGCAAGACCTCTGGACGTAGACACAGAAGGCGATGCCTGGTTGACCGCCTTCAGGAAGTGGGGCCTTCCCGCGCCGCACGGAGAGCCTCTGACGGTTCAAGGCCAGGAAATTCGGTTCGTTTGGCGCGATCACCGTGTGGCGGCGGATATCGGACAGATAACAGATGAGGTTGCTGCCGCTGCCGACTCAATCGGCTTCGTGCTCGTTGGGTTGCCGACTGAGCCAGCCGAAGCGCCACCCGCCGTTCTGGCCGAGTTGCTCGGGAGCGCCTCATGAGCGCGAACTTCGCGCCGGGCGATCTCGTCTTCGCCAGGGGGCGGGAATGGGTCGCCCTTCCGTCCCCAGGTTCTGAGCTTCTATGTCTCCGCCCGCTTTCTGGCGCGGAAGGCGACATACAGATGCTGCACCCGGCACTGGAGCGTGCCCCGATCAAGCCGGCGCAATTTGACGTGCCAGAGGTTTCGGATCGCGTCGCCCACGCATCGCAAGACGGCGCGCTGTTGCTGTCGGAAGCGCTACGTCTTTCGCTTAGGCGCGGCGCGGGTCCGTTTCGATCTGCCGCCCGGGTGGGGTTTGAGCCGCGCGCCTATCAGCTTGTTCCCCTCCTCATGGCCCTTCGTCTTCCGGTCGTTCGGCTTCTGATTGCCGATGACGTCGGTATCGGAAAGACAATCGAGGCCGGCCTTGTCCTTCGGGAGCTCATCGACCGCGCTGAAATTGATCGTTTCGCGATACTGTGTCCGCCACATCTTGTCGAGCAGTGGACGGGAGAGCTTCGGGAGAAGTTCGATCTCGACGCTGTCGCAGTTACGGCGTCGTCTGCGGCGCGGCTTGAGCGCGGACTGCCGGCATCGCAGACGCTGTTCGACGCCCACCCCTATACTGTCGTGAGCCTGGACTACATCAAGGCCGACAAGCGACGGGAGAGCTTTGCGCGGGTTTGTCCTGGCCTCGTAATCGTGGACGAGGCCCACGCGTGCGTGGGAACACATCACGGACGACAGCAGCGTTTCGAGTTGTTGGAGCGACTTGCCGCTGATCAAGAGCGCCACATGTTGTTTCTCACCGCGACCCCTCATAGTGGCGACGAGGATGCATTCGATCGGTTGCTCGGGCTCTTGGACGAGAGCTTTGGCGTCGGGGCGCTCGAAGACGAAACTTCCCGTGTCCGTTTGGCACGCCATTTTGTTCAGCGTCGCCGCATCGACATTACAGGGCGAGAATGGGGCGAGGACCGAGTCTTTCCTCATCATGAGACGAAGGAAAGCCCCTACGCGTTCACGCCAGATCACCGAGCGTTTCACGACGCGGCGCTCGACTATTGCCTGGGTGTAGTCGACGGCGCCGGCCCCGACCAAAGGCGTCGCAGGCTCGCATTCTGGGGAACCCTGGCCCTCATGCGCTGTGTCGGTTCGTCGCCAGCAGCAGCGGCCAGCGCGCTCCGCAACCGGCTTGGCGCCGAGCCAGATCGGCTTGAAGAGCAGGTATTCGATGACGACGCAGATGAAGCCGATGCCATCGACGTAGAACCAGCATCTGGCCTGGATGACTCGGGTCCTCTCGCCGCCTTGGTCAGGCAGGCCGAGACGCTGGTCGCCGCCCCGGATCCGAAGCTCGAGGCCACGATCAAGGAGCTCAGGCCACTCCTGGCCGATGGCGCAAATCCCGTCGTCTTCTGCCGCTTCATCGCAACCGCGGACCATGTTGCTGTGGGACTGCGAAAGGCGTTCCCCAAGCTGCGGATTGAGGCGGTTACAGGTGCTCTGACTTCCGAGGAACGCCGCGCGCGTGTTGAGGACATGGCCAACGCCGAGCGGCGGCTGCTCGTCGCCACAGACTGTCTGTCGGAGGGGATCAATCTTCAATCGCTATTCGATACAGTCATCCACTACGACCTCTCTTGGAATCCGACGCGGCACCAGCAACGGGAGGGCCGTGTCGATCGATATGGACAGCGATCCCGGCTCGTCCGCTCGATCCTTCTTTACTCGCCAGACAGCGCAATCGATGGTGCAGTTTTGGAAGTGATCCTACGCAAGGCCGAGCGCATCAGGAAAGCCACCGGCGTAACCGTTCCCTTGCCGGATGACCGTGGCGCCGTCACCGGCGCGCTGATGAACGCTGTTCTGTTGCGGAAGGGACGCTCTCGCCAGCTCACGTTTGATTTCGGGCTCGGCGAGGCCGCCGAGCAGATGGAAACGCGCTGGCGCAACGCCGAGGAAGGCGAGCGCAGGTCACGAGCTCGCTTCGCTCAGAATGTCTTGAAGCCAGAGGAAGTAGCGCCAGAATGGCAGCGTTGGCGTGACCTGCTCGGCGGTCCCGATCAGGTCCGGCGTTTTGTCGATAGGGCTATGAGCCGTTTCGACGCGCCCTTGGAGCAGGCCGGTTCCAACGCGACGAAAGCGCATTTGGCCGCGCTTCCGGGCGCGGTGAAAGAGCGTCTGGCTGGGCGTGGCCTCGAAGGAACTATCCGCGTTTCGTTTGATGCCCCCGCAGCGGCGAAAGCCGACCTCGTGACGCGCAATCATCCACTATCGGCCACACTCGCCGAGGCGCTCTTTGAGGGGGCTTTGGATCCAAGCTCTGCACCAACGTCATCATTGGGACGTGTCGGCGCGTGGCCCACGTCCGAAGTTCGGTCTGTGACGACAGTTTTATTGCTTCGTCTGCGCTTCAAGCTGACGGTTCATGGGAAGCGCGAGCGTCTGTTGCTTGTGGAAGAAGCCGGGGCATTGGCCTTCGACGGTTCGCCTGCCGAGCCAAAGGCGGTCGGCACTGATGCGCTGGACCTGCTGCACCATTCTGCGTCCGGTGACCTCGCACCAATCGCCCGCCACCGCATATTGAGCCAGGCCCGCGACAGGACGATGAACATGTATGGCACAGCGCTCGCTGCGCACGCGCGGAAGCGAGCGGCGGAATTGGCTCAGGACCATGCTCGCGTCCGCGCTGCTGGCGCCGGCGTAGCCAGGGTCAGCGTTGAGCCCGTCCTGCCGCCGGACGTCATTGGACTCTACGTCCTCTTGCCGCACGGGACGTAAGGAATGGCCCGCACTCCACGAACGTTCGCCCTGGCGGCAGATGCGATCACAATAGAGGGCGGTCTTATCGCTCCAGCAATGTTGGCGAGAGTCGCTGCTCGCGAAGCCGAAAACCAAAGCGATGCGGACTACAAAATCCCGAAAGGGTTGACTCTGCGCGACGAGATCGCCCGATATTTTCGGATTGGCCAGGCTCTTTTCGCCGACTTCAATGCGAATGCCGCTCCCTCAGTCGGCAGGACAATCACGTTCGTAGAGGCGCTCTTGCGTGACGTGTTTGGCTTCGCCGACGTCACGCGGGTCGGCAGCCGGATCGTGGACGAGCGTCTCTATGCCGTGACCCTCGAAGGGTTGAGCGGGCGGGCGCCTGTCGTCGTTGTGCCGTCGTCTGATAGCCTTGATCGTGCGAGCGATCACCTGCCGACGGACGGTCGTCGGCGATCTGCCGCCACCGCTGTCCAGGACTGGCTCAACGCGCAAGAAGGCGCTCTGTGGGGCTTCTGTTGTAACGGAGAGTACCTGCGGCTGACGCGCGACAATGCCAGTCTCACCCGCCCGGCGTATATCCAAGCGGATCTACGTCAGATCTTCGAAGCGGAGTCATTCGCGGACTTCGCCGCTTTGTGGCTGTTGATCCACGCAAGCCGTTTCGGGGCTGTCGGAGCGCCGGCGTCCGACTGCGCGCTCGAGCGCTGGCGAGAGGCCGGCGGTCGTGAGGGCGCTGCTGCGCGAGAACGCTTGCGCGATGGAGTCGAAGCCGCTCTCAAGGCGCTGGGCACTGGGTTCTTGACCAACAATCGCGAGCTCCGCCAGCGCGTACAAACCGGTGAACTGCCACTGACTGACTTCTTCGGACAATTGCTGCGGCTAGTCTACCGGCTGATATTCCTGCTGGTAGCCGAAGATCGCGGGCTGCTCCATGCGCCCGAAGCTTCATCGGCCGCGCGATCACTGTACGCTAAAGGCTATTCGCTTTCGTCACTGCGTGATCGCGCCGTTCGCCGTACGGCATGGGATGCGCACTACGACAAGTGGGAGGGCTTGGCGGTCGTATTTGGTGCCCTCGCGCGAGGCGAACAGCTCTTGGGGCTTCCAGCGCTCGGTGGCCTCTTCGCGCCGGATATGATGCCGGCGATTGAAATGGCGCGTCTCACGAACCGCGCTCTGATGCAGGCGATTTTTGCCCTCGCGTGGCTGCGCGAGGATGCTGGCCTCGTGCCGGTCAACTGGCGCGACATGGAAACCGAAGAACTTGGTTCGGTGTATGAGAGCCTGCTCGAACTGATTCCGCGCCTAGCAGATGACGGACGCGAATTCGCGTTTGTAAAGGGGGACGAAGCAAAAGGTCACGCGCGCAAAACGACTGGCAGCTACTACACGCCAGACTCTCTGGTGCAGCTGCTCTTGGACAGCACGCTCGACCCAGTTCTTAGCCGTGTAGAGGCTGAAGCGGACGATCCCGCCAAAGCGCTGCTGGGTGTGACGGTCATCGATCCTGCGTGCGGGTCGGGCCATTTTCTGCTCGCGGCCGGACGCCGCATAGCAACACGGCTGGCCCGCCTCCGCACCGGCGGCGTCGCCTCGGCAGAGGATTTCCGCCACGCTTTGCGCGATGTCGCTAGCGCCTGCCTGTACGGTGTCGATCGCAATCCTATGGCCGTCGAGTTGTGCAAGGTGGCGCTGTGGATCGAGGCGCTAGAGCCCGGACGGCCGCTGACCTTTCTCGATAACCATCTCCGCTGCGGCGATAGCCTGATTGGCGTTTTCGACTTCGACCTGTTGCGCAAGGGTCTGCCGGACGGAGCCTTCGAACCGCTCACGGGTGACGACAAGGCAGTGGCGAAGGCGTATGCCGCAATCAACAAGGAGCAGCGCGATGGCAAGACCGCCTCTGGTCTCCTCGCGGAGCTGCGCATGCCCGCCGAGATTACGAGCGGCGCGGAAAAGCTCCTCGCCATGCAGGAGGATACGCTGCAAGAGGTCGAGGCGAAGCGGCAGGCCTTCCAGCGCTTGCTCTCCGGGCACACTTGGTGGCAGCTGAAAACGGCGTGCGACATGTATGTCGCCGCCTTCGTATTGCCGAAGCGCGGCGACATTCCCGACCCGCGCGAAGCCGCAAACCTGCGTGTGCCCACTACCGAAGCGATCTGGCGCACGGTACTGGGCGAAAATATTCGGAGTGACGTGCAAGCGGTGGCGATCGACATCGCCATGAAGAACGACGGTTTCCACTGGCCGCTGGAATTTCCACACCAGATGGCAAGGGGCGGCTTCGATGTCGTCATTGGCAATCCGCCATGGGAGCGGCTCAAGCTTCAGGAGCAGGAATTCTTCGCTGCCCGCGACGTCGCGATCGCATCGGCGCCGAACAAAGCCGAACGCGATAAGCTGATCAAGGCGTTGAAGGACGCCGAGCCGGGGACACCCAACGCGCGGTTATCGGAAGAGTTCGAACTGGCCAAACGCTCCGCAGAGGCGGCAAGCGTTTTCGCACGAAAAACCGGCCGCTTTCCGCTGACGGGAACGGGGGACGTAAATACCTATGCTCTGTTCGCGGAACATTTCTCGCGCTTGGCGCGGCCTGGTGGGCGGGCCGGCGTGCTGGTCCCAACAGGCATCGCAACTGACAGCTCCACCAGTGCCTTCTTCAGCGATCTAGTCGAAAGCGGGCGGCTTTCAGCATTGATCAGTTTTGACGAGATTAGAAGGTGGTTTCCATCGACCGACGACCGCAAGTCGTTTTGTTTCTTGGGTGTTGGCAGGGTCGATCGGAGTGTTAGCGCGTCCTTCGAGATCGGAAGGATGGATCAGTTGGCTGATCAGCGCAGGAAAATTGATCTGTCAATCGACGATTTTCGGCTGTTCAACCCCAACACTCTCACAACGCCGCTGTTTCGCGCGCGCCATGACCGCGATCTCACACGCAAGCTTTATCGCGCTGCGCCGGTGCTGATTCAGGAACGGCCGGATCATCTGGACGGTGATGATAATCCATGGGACGTCACGTTCCAGACGGTCTTCCACATGTCGAACGACAGCGGATATTTCCGCACCGACGAGCAGCTTTCAGGTCAAGGCTTTCTTCGCGACGGACCGGACTGGCGGCATGGCGACGGCCGCCACTACGTGCCGCTGTTCGAGGCCAAGATGATCCATCACTTCGATCATCGCTTCGGCTCGTATGCCGGACTCGACGAACGCCCCGGCGACGGCTCGTTGCCGGAAACTTCCGACGGCCTGAAGGCGAGTCCAGATTACGAAGCCGAGCCGTGGTATTGGGTACCGGAGGATGAAACCAGCTTGCGTGTCGCGCGCGTGCCGGCGCGGCTAAAGCAGTATTACCGTAAAGAAAACGCGGCCGGCTGTTTGAAGGTGTTGGCCGAATGGGTGCTGGGCACGCTTGACAAGGATGATTTCGCCAAGCCGGCGCTTCTAAGCGCCCGGGCCGAGGCGCATCTCAAGAACATTTTGGGCCGGCGTGTACTCGCGCGCGATATCATTGGCGCAAAGATTGCCACATGGTTGCACAAGGTTGCCGGCAATGCACGCGCTTTGCAGCGTGAAACGCCACTCGTGAAGGATGATCTGGCCTTCATACGGCAAGGCCCGGTCGACCCGCTGGAACTAACCAGCGCGCTCATAGAGCGCAAGCAACCGGCCTGGCTGATGGGCTGGCGGGATATATGCCGCTCGACCGACGAGCGGACAGTGATCGCGACCGTATTTCCGAAGGCAGGCGTTGGGCATACCACGCCACTGGCGTATTCAACATTGTCGGCAGATCGAGTCTCCGTATTGGCAGCGCAGCTCGCTTCTTTGCCGCTCGACTATGCAGCACGGCAGAAGCTAGCAGGCACGCATCTTACCTATTTCTATTTGGAGCAACTTCCCGTCCTCGCCCCGAACCAGTTCACCGACAATGACCTCGCCTTCATCAAAACGCGTGTGCTGGAATTGACCTACACCTCCCACTCGATGCGGCCTTGGGCAGAGGATCTTGGCTATTCCGGCAAGCCCTTCGGATTCGATCCCGAGCGTCGTGCGCGGCTGCGCGCCGAACTCGATGCCTTTTTCGCCCGCAAATACGGAATCACCCGCGACGAGCTGCGTTACATCCTCGATCCCGCCGACGTGAAGGGCGCGGACTATCCCTCCGAAACTTTCCGCGTGCTCAAGGCCAACGAAAACCGCCGCTTCGGCGAATACCGTACCGCGCGATTGGTTCTTGACGCGTGGGATCGTATGGAGCGGGGAGAAATCTCCGTCGCTGCGGCTCCTATCGTAGTGCGCGCCGTCGAGCCCGTTAGGGCGCTGGCGCAGGCTTCAGTTGATGCTGTCGCGTTGCCCGATTTGGCCTGGGCGCGAATTGGGCAGCCGCAACAGGGCGATACTGGTGCCGCACTTGCCGCCATTCTGAAGGCAGCTCAGGGGCCGAGGCCGGCACAGGAAATACGTCTCGCGGTAGCGTTCGCTCTCGAGCCTCGGCTGGTTGTTCCGTTACTGTCGGAGAGCGCCGCGTCGCAGTGGCGTCGCCTCATCGGGACGGAGGCCGATCCGCTGCCGAGCAATGTCGCTGGGTTCGCGACACGCATAAATGCAGCCTGGGGAGCGGCGGTCCGAAATCTCAGGGGCAATGGTCGGTTGATCGAAGATCCCAGCGGCGGGACCTGGGCACCCGGTTCCGGGCTTGAGGCGATCGACACCACGGGCTGGCCCGATGGTCGCGCAAGCTTCGTTCTACATGCGCTCAGTGGAATCGATCTCACGAGCGCTGTGAGCGCGTTGCCGAATGAAGTCCAACAGTGGGTCGCCGATGTCGCTGCAGCCTGACCTGATAGGGCCGCAGCCCCTCAGTGTAACTCCAGCGGCTGGAGTTACGGGGCCGCGCCTCTGGGTCAGACGCCTCGTCATTTGGAAGGAACCTGGCGGAGAAAAGATCCGCGACATTTCGCTCGCGCCCGGCTTGAACATCATCTGGTCGCCGGATGGCGCCGACGACGATACTGCCGGCGGGCAGACGAACGCGATTGGTCACGGCAGCGGCAAGACGCTGTTCTGCCGCCTCATTCGCTACTGCTTGGGCGAAGATCGATTTGCGACCGAAGTGCAGCGCGAGCGAATCGGCACGGCTCTCATGAATGGGCTCGTTGGCGCAGAGGTGATACTCGACGGAACCTGCTGGGCTATCGTTCGACCTCTCGGCATTCGACGCCGACACATGGCGGTTGCCGACGGTAACTTAGACGAGATCGCTGGCGGTGAAGGCGCTTCGACCGGGCTCGAACCATTCATTGCCGCGGTTGAGCAGAGCATCATCACGCCCGCACTTGCGGACTTGATCCGACCTGGAACAGGCGGAGCAGTTTGGCCGGTGGCGCTGGCTTGGCTCACGCGAGATCAGGAATGCCGGTTCGATGATGTTCTGGACTGGCGCTCGCCGGCATCCGATTCGGATTCGCCATTACCTGCCAGCGGCCGGGAAAAGGGCCCGCGATTGGAGGCGCTCCGCGCCTTTCTCATGGCGATCACGCCCGAGGAGCAGGCGACACGAATGCAGGTCATGGGGCTCGATGAGCAACGCCGACTGCTGGATCAAGAGATTGGCCATCGGCGGTGGGAGATCGATCGATCGCAAGCGCGCTTGATTCCCGCCCTGGGCCTTGCGGATCAAACGCTGCCGGAAATGCCCCTGCTGATTGACGTCCTGCGCAAGGCCGCGGTCGAACGGGTCGCGGTCGCAGCCAAATTGCCTGCTGGCGGTAACGCTGAACTGTTGGCCGCTCGAAAGGAATTCGAAACGGCCCGATCCGAGTGGACGCGCCTCGATGGCGAGCGTATTCGGATCGAGGCATCCATTCCGGTCGAGGAACGCCTTCTAAGCCAAATCCAGGGTGAGTTGCCTGGTCTCTCATTCTCAAAGGTCGAGGCAGATAGCCCGGTCTGTCCGATATGTGAGGTGCCGATTGACCGGGCACTGGCCGAAGGGTGCAAACTCTCTCACAAGATTCCGGATGCCGCGGCGTGCCAGCAGCGTTGGTCGCGACGACAAACGGACTTTCAAGAGCAGAACAAGCGGCTGCAAGACCTTCGTCAAGAGCGAACGCAAATCCTCCAACAGGTGGCACTCGCCAAACAGAAGTTCGAGCAGCTCCGGGATCGCGTCATCGCGATCGAAAAAGCGCGCGACTCCCGAGAGGCAGCATGGTATTCAGCCAGAAGATTGCAAGACGACATTGAGCGGCTGTCAGATTTTCTCACGGCGCAAGATGTCGCGACAAAAAACCTGCGTGAGTTGACGGCTAAGGTCGATGGGGAACGCGCGCGGCTTGGTGCATTCCGCGACAAGCAGGCTCGCGTCTTTGGCGCGCTGAGTGAAAAGTTCGACCCGATCGTTCGGCGTTTGCTTGGCCATAACGCAAGGGGCCGCGTTACGCTTTCAGCCACCGCAATAGAACTGTCGATTGATCTCGGCGGAGATCGAGTGACAGCGGCTATCGACTCGCTGAAGATTCTAGCGTTCGACCTCGCCGCGATGTGTCGCAGTGTCGAAGGCGAGACGCTCGTTCCCGCATTTTTGCTTCACGACAGTCCGCGAGAGGCCGATCTAGGACTCAGCATCTACCATGAGTTATTCCGACTGGTCCGCGACCTGGAGGGAGCGGCCGATCAACCGCTGTTCCAATACGTTGTAACCACAACCACGGAGCCGCCGGAGGCTTTCAAAGCCGATCCCCGACTGCGCCTTATCATCCGGGGCGAACCGGCGGACGAACGCCTGCTCAAGTTGGATCTTTGACGTGATCCTGCCCGAAGATCCTCCCGGCTTCATCGTGCGCACCGAGGCGCACAAGGCCGCGTCCGCCAACGGATTTCGATTAGAGCGAGGCATCAAGGGAGGTTGGCTGAGTTTCGGATCCACCACGGCGCTGGTTGGCATCTGGATAGCTGGTGCGTCGAAGAACGGCCCGTGGTTGCTGTCGGTGGACCGCGCAGAAGTCTGCGCGGAATTCAACCTTCCGCCGGCAGAAGGTTCATCCGGTCCTGGTGTCGCGACGTTTACTTTCGATACGCTTCAAGCGCTGTATGACGCGCTCGACCGGATCTACAGATTGGGAATCAGCCTTCCCGATGTGCCGTTCCAGGCCTTTCAAGCTGCCGTCCAAGCCCTGCCTCGAACAACGGAGGCTGAACGACTCGTTATACAGCGGGTAGGTCAGGATCTGTTTCGGCAGGCTCTCCTCGCCTATTGGGGTGGCCGATGCTCGATGACCGGGATAACAAATCCCGAGCTGCTCCGGGCTTCGCATATCGTCCCGTGGGCCGAATGCGATACCGAGCAGAAGCGGCTCGACGTTCATAATGGTCTTTTGCTCTCAGCTCTCTGGGACGCCGCGTTTGATGCTGGGCTCGTCTCCTTTGGTGACGACGGAGCGCCGATCACTTCATCTCGCTTGTCGGAGGCCGCCGCAACAGCACTCGGCTTGCACTTCGATGCCAAGCTATCCGGTCTGACCGATGCGCATCGCGCAAACTTGGCCTGGCATCGTTCCCGGTATGGATTTATCTGGCATCCGTAGGAATTGGCGATGGGACGGGAACATTGGGACCCAAGCAGGCAGAAGTATGTGCTGTATCAAAACACTGAACAGCACAGCGCTGACTGCGATCGCTTCCCGTTTGAGTCCATTCCGCGACGAGTGTTCCTCGACACGAATGTGATCAATGTGCTGGTGAAGCACAGCTCTCATGTTTTCGAGCAGGAGCCTATCCCGCCTGAAACTGAACCAACGCTTGCGATCGATATCGAAGCCCTGATGCACGTTTTCTATGTTGGTGTGCGAGCCAACTGGGACCTGTTGGCTTCTCAAAAGACACTCGATGAAGTATCGCGGACGAGAAATGGCACGCTGCGCGAAGATCTGCTGGAATACGCGCTAGGCTTCGTCAATCGGGATCTCGGCGATGAGGACCACAGGTTCGCCGCAGATTTCGGACGCCGGATGATCGATGCGCCGTTCGTAGCTGCTCTACCGGATTCGTCCGACCGCGAACTGATCGGGAACGCAATAGGTTTTGGCTGTGATGCCTTTTGCACCTGCGACAGGACGACGATCGTGCGAAAGCGCGGTCTGTTACGGCAAGTGCCCCTACGCATCGTGACTCCAGCGGAGTGGTGGGCGCACGTAAAGCCGTGGGCCGGGCTTTGGGGTTAGGTGCCGGTACCGCGACCATGACAAAGCGAGCTGGGTGGGCGGCGCGATGCTGAGCTGAAGGCAAACGACAGTGTCACCAACGCTACCGTCCAGCAGCTACACCATGACCGGGGACACGACCGAAATCATGACCAAAAGCAAATTGCTACGAATGGACAATGTCGGCATTGTGGTGGAATCTCTCGATGATGCCGTCTCTTTTTTCACCGAGCTTGGCCTGACGCTTGAGGGGCGAGCCATGGTTGAAGGAGAATGGGCCGGACGCGTCACTGGACTGGGTAATCAGCGCGTCGAGATCGCCATGATGGTTACTCCCGACGGCCACAGCCGCCTCGAGCTCTCGCGTTTTCTCGCCCCGTCGGTAGTCACCGATCACCGGAACGCCCCGGTGAACGCCCTCGGCTACCTGCGTGCTATGTTCACAGTGAGCGACATCGACGAAACACTCACCAGACTCCACAAGCGCGGTGCGCAGCTCGTCGGCGAAGTGGTTCAGTACGAGGACTCGTATCGGCTCTGCTACATCCGCGGCCCCGAAGGACTTCTCATCGGACTGGCAGAACGACTCGGCAGTAATCGGTAACGGTTAAGGGAGAACCCCGCCCGCGTCGGTGGGTGGGGTTTGTGCGCGCACGGGAAGGGAGGCGCAAGCACATACTTGGATTTGAGGCCTCATTGCGCATGAAGTGGACGCGGCAGCGCTGCCAGGTGGCGTTCAGCACCCGCGCGGCGGCTCCCGTCAGGCCCTCGTGGGCGTCGGAGACCACCAGCTTGACGCCGCGTAGGCCGCGCCGGGCGAGCCCCCGCAAGAACTCCGTCCAGAAGGTCTCGGCCTCGGAAGGCGCACGCCCAGCCCCAAGACCTCGCGCCGGCTGTCGGTGTTGACGGCCACCGCCACGGTCGTCGCGGCCGAGATGATCCGGCGTCACGCTGACCTCGACGCTCACGCGTACAGGTCTCGTTGTTGCCGGTCCGACCGACCGTGCGTCTAGGCAGCAGCCAGGAGCGCCGTCTCTTCCTTGAACGAAAGCCGCCGCGAAACACAAACGCTATCCCTGCGCGGGCCGCGCGACAGCTCCAGCGTCAGTAGGCTGTCATCCGGGAATGCAGGGCTGAGCTCGAGTTTGAGGTACTCGAACAGCTGCCGGTCGTGGACCGCGATCACTACTTGACGACTATGCTCTTTCGAGAGGGTTCTGAGCAGCGCCGCAAAATGGGCAATATGAACGTCGTCCATCGATTGCACCGGATCGTCGAGGATCAGCCAAGGTAATTCCTTTGGCACCGAGAGGTGCAGCGCGATGAACAGGGTGAGGGCCGCAGTGTTTAGATTGCCGGCGCTCAACATTGCGCCCGGGGTTCCGCCGGCCTCGCCGCCGTCGCGATGTTCGGTGATGAGTTTGGGCTGGAGCCTTTGCGTGGACGACTCGGGGATCCGGAAGGCTGGGACAAACGGCTCGCCTGGCGCGAGCCGGACGAACAAATCCCGCCAAACACGGTTCAGCCGGTCATTAAACTCCCGGCGAATGATGGCGGACCGGACCTTGTCGACCGCGTTGCGAATGGCGATCCCCTGATCGCGTAGGGCTTGGGCGCGGTCGAGGGCGTGATCGGCCCGCTCCGAGGCCGCGAAATCAGCCTCAATCCGCGCGTCGGTTTCCCGTCGGCGCGCTATCGTCGATCGGACGATGGCAATAAGCTCTGTCCCGCGGCGCCGCGTTGTGAGACGCTGCTCCAACCGTGCAGCCTGCGCGTCCAGGAGTTCATCGAGGCGTGACGCAGCCGCGTCAAAGGACTCACCCTCCGCGAGCGAGGGCGCTCCGATGGCGATTGCGAAGCTGCTCAACGTCTCGCGCGCAGCGGCAAGCGAGACATGGCGCGATTGCGCTTCACTTACTGCACGCCGCGCGGCGATATCGGCCGCACGCAGACGTCCACCCTCTCGCAGGACTTCACTCATGCTCTCAAGTTCCGCGATCAATGCCTCGACCAAAGCCAAACGGCGGTCGATCTCGGCGAGGGCCTCCTCCTCCCACCTGCGCGCCGCGATGGACTCGATCTCGCGGTCCAAACGCTCGATGGTGACCTGCACCTCGCTGCGGGTGCGTCCCAACGTCAGCAGTCTTTCGGCGGACGCAGACAGCGTCCGCACCTTTCCATGGACGTGCTCACTGAGCGGAATGCTGCTGACTTCGCCGAAGTTGCGATCGCAGACCGGGCATACGTCGCCAGCGATGAACGATGTTAATTCTGCCAGCGCCGATCCCAGGCTGCCGGCGCTGCTGGACAAGCGCGAGATCTCGTTGTCGATCGTATCACGCTGTCGAACAGCGACGTCGCGTTCATCCAGCGCCACGGCATGGCGTGTGATATCGGCCCGCGCTTGAGTCGCGCGGTCCGCCTGCTGCCTCTGCTCAGTGCGCAGGCGCTTCAGCGCCTCGTCAGCAAACTGCGAAGGTTCGCTCGGCATTGAGAGATCCGGTAGGACTCCTTCCACGCGGCTGCGAATGGCGATGACGCGCGCGCCGTGTTCCGCTTCCCAACGTGCAAAGTTTCTGCTGGCTTCGTCGGCTCCGGTCGCTGGAACGGAAGCGTCCACGCCTGTTGCGGACCGAGCATCCGCTATCTCTCGACGGATCGAAGCAAGCCGTCGCTGCTGATTCGCGAGCTGTGCGAATGCCTGCGAGTCTCTCGCCTCACCAAGCGCTGCGGCGACCCCGTCAAGCGACTCCTCCTGCACCTCGATGGATAACTCGAGAGACGTGCAGAGTGTCGCTAGCTCGTCGAGGGAAGTTCGGACCTGCTCGCCAAGCACGCCGCGTGCCTTTCGCTGATCCACGAGCAGCCTGTCGAGGCGCGCCTTCTCGTTCTCTGCCGTTAGCCACCCGTCCACATTCTTGCGAACGTTGCGCACGTCGACGAGGGGCTTCAGTCCGGCTTCCAGTGCGTCAAGCCGATCAAGGCCCAGGAGCTTGCCCACGAACTGTGCGAGAGGAGATGCCGCATCGCTTCCAGCATCCTGATAGATCTGGAGCAGCTGACCGAGCAGCGATTGCGGCAAGAAGGCCCGCTCCCGGAAAAAGTTGGCAAGCTGCTCATCCAGGGCATCGACTGAGCGCGCGCCCTCTGCATTCAGATCGGCCCTGAAGCTACGCTCGGATGTTCCGGAGACGGCCCGAAGCAAGACGCTGCCCTCGGAAGCCGAACGATGCAGCAGCTGCTTTTCATAACCCGGGTCAGCTCGCTTCAGCGATTCAACCCCGTCGGTCAGGGCAAGCTCAATGCCGGAAAGCAGGCTCGTCTTCCCCGCGCCATTCTCGCCATGGACAAGTACAACCTTGCCATCGAGCGGCGCATGGACATGGCCGCGGATGCTGCGGAAATTCGTTATGTCGACACTTTTGAGGACAAGGTCGCTCACGACTCCTCCTCTCCGGGGTCGGATTGTAGCGCATTCGCAATCACCCCCGCTACGGCTTCGGTCACGGCCTGCTCGCCGGCTCCAGAGGCCTCCATCACCGCATCTAATAGTAACCTGCTCGTGTCCGGGGGGAGCGCGCGAATGAGTTGCTCCATGGCCGGCCCGCTGCCGTCCTGCGTTTCTGCCAGCGGAGCTGGGAGAGTCAGCGGCAACAGCACGCGGATCCGATCATCGAGTTGCCGCTCGGCGATCTCATCCGCCGGCTTGCCTTGGTCATTGAGGGCGACGCTTTCGACCTGCAGCACGCGGCAGATCTCCGATAGTGCCTCTATCCCGTCCGCCAGTACGGCGCCCGCGAGTATGACTGTAACGACATAGCGGGACCCGGTGACGTCAAGGGCGCGGCTCAGCGCTTCGACACGCTGGCGAACTCGCGCCCCGTCACGGTCCCCAAAGTCTCCTGTCGTCGTGTCAATGAGTAGCACCAGATCAAGCGCTCTGCCTTCGCGACCACGCATAGCCCCAGTGAATGCAAACTCGACGTTCGCCACCTTGAACGGTGTCGACAGACTGCTGTACCCGGCGCTGCGAAGCCGCTCTTGAATTGCTTGCACGAGGGGTGAGTTGCTCACAGCATCATCCCCGCGATAAATTCCTGCTGGAGCGTCGCGGCATCGCTGCAGCGTGTTAGTAGATCGCCGAGGCTGACATGCGTCTCGCCGACACGGCCGATCCGCCCCGGCGCCGATCGAACGCGCCGTGGGCTTGCGCCGCCGCCCACCATGCGGTGCCAGGTATCGTCTGCATGGACAACAATGGCATTGTCATTGGCAAAGGCCCCATTGCTCTTGAGAGCAATCGCGTCCGTGGCCGATTTGACGAGGAATAGTGGGCGATCGACCCCGTCCGGCCGTGATGCGCGTGCCGTCATTGCACCCGAGGTCAGATCGTTCGAGGCCGGCTGACGGAGCTCCCAAAGACCTGCCGCGCGCCCATATTGCAGCAAAGATAGGGCTATCCCGAGCCGCCCGAGTCCCATGGCCTGAGCGTTCTGGTCGGCCGCTACTAGACTCGGCGTCGAACTGCTTAAGGCCTCGTAGGCGTCGGGATTTGAAGGGAGAGCGCCGCTTCGGAACAGCGAGAGCATGCGGGACCACTGCATGATCGCCTGGTTCACGAAGGCGGTGCGGTTCAGGGCGCCTGCAGCGGGGACCGCGAGTTCCGCAATGTCGTCCCGCAACGCTTTCAGGAAGGGCTCGAGAGCGCTGGCGATGGGACCTTTCCCCAAGGCACTGAGACCAAGCTCCATCAATCGAGCGAGCTTGTCCGAAAGCAGCTGCAGGACCAGCGCAATTAGCACCTTCTCCCCCCAAGCTCGAAGCAACGTCGCCTCGTGGACGGCGGCTGGGTCCTGATTGTACGCGTCACCATAAGAGAGGCGGAGCACGTCGCGCTGACCTTGCTGGATCTTGTCCTCGCAAAAGACATGCGCCGGCGCGGCTGGCGTGCAGGGCCACGGCCATGCGTGCACTTCCTTGGCGCGCGCAAAGAGCGTCTGCAGATTATTGTCCTGGATCGACAGCCCGAGCACGAGGGTCTTGTGCGTCGTCGCAAGCCCGACGACCGCGTTACGCATCGCTGCGAATGCGCCCGTCTCAGGCCAGTCCATGGTCTGAGTATAGCTTCCGGTCAGGAACCGTCGAAAAATCAGAGGCTCGCGTGAGGCATGCACGATACAGCCGTGAAACTTCAGCAGCCGCGCCCGGCCGGCGGGTCCGCGGAGTTGGTCGGGATCGACGACCACCTGAAGGACTCCCGGCACGCCGCTGCTTAGCCGCTCGACGGCCGCTTCGATGAAGCCATCCCAGTTGGCCGAAGCGATTGCCTGTACCGCGCCTTCGAGAATCAGTATCGCGATGCAGAGATGCTCAGCCGCGGGCGCCGCCGGATGTTCGAAGGCCTGCCTGATATCTATGGCATCCCACAGAATGAAATCTGCGTCTCTCCCGGCAACTCGGATGTCGAGCACGCGGGAATATTTGGTCCATAGCCGATCGATAATCGCGTCACGCTGCGGCCAGGCAGCGAGCGGCTCACCATACTGAGCCTGGACAGTTGCGGGGTCGACCTCTGCAAGTCCAAGCGCTTCCTCAAGCGCCGGCATGTAAGCGGCCGCCGTCGCAGCATCGACTGCTCTCTCTCGGATATAGTCGAACGCCCGCTCGATAAGGTTGCCGAGGTTGGGCGCCTGCCTTGAAATTCCCGAGCCAACCCAAAGAGCGAACTCGCCGTTCTCAACCGCGAGTGCAACTGAGGCGAAGTCGGCGTCGAATTTCGCAAGCACCTCTCGCACCGTAATCTCGTTGGCTGTCGGAGCCAGCGCCACGCCCTTCATTCTCCCCCCGCGACGTCGTCGCGTCGCCCCGCAAGGGCGACACTACTTCTCGGTGTAATCTTGTCCAGCGCCGGAAGAGTTTCGGCACAATAATCGCACCGACATAGTAACCGCACACGCAGCTCATGAAGATTAGGATTTAACAGACGCCAGTGCTGAACGAACTTGCCGCCACGGCACGTTGTTACGCGATGTGATGGCGTAACTTGAACAGTCATGCGGCTTGGCCGCAGGTGGATGGCGGAGAGTGGCGCACCCAACAGGATTCGAACCTGTGACCTCCACCTTCGGAGGGTGGCGCTCTATCCAGCTGAGCTATGGGTGCATGCCTGTTGCTTACGTGGTGCTTACGCGGGTTTCTTGCGAGTGAGAAGCCCCAGAGCATCCATCTCGCAAGCCCTTCTTTTACAAGCTTCTTTCGATCTCCTTGTTCGTCCAAACTCGCTTGACACGTGCCTTCGGAGGGCAACGCTCTATCCAGCTGAGCTACGGGCGCGTGCGCCCTAGATAGCGGAACGGGCCGCCAGCGGCAACGCCGGCCCGCGCGCCGCTTTCGCGCCGCCTGCCTGCGTCGCTGCGCCCGAGCAGGCGAGGCCCGCCCCGGCTGCGCGTCGGGCGCTCTGCGCTGACCCATCCATAGGCTCGCGCATAGGCTCGCCCGAACCACCCTCGCAATCGTTCTTGCTTTGTTCCTGCCATCATGCTACCGCTGACGCGCCGCCATTTGCCGCCTCCGCGCACATATCGGGTGCTCCGTCCCGTGACCCCTCTCGCTCCCGCGTCCATGCCTGCCGCGCCGCCCGGGCCGCGCGCCGCGCTCCTCTCCCGCCTCGCGCCGGGCGATTTCTTCCACGCCGAGAGCCCGCGCGGGGCGAGCCTGCCGTGCCTCGTGCTGGCCGTCACCGACGCGCAGATCCGCGCGCGCCGCGTCACCACGCAGGAGACGCTCGTCTACGACCGCCGCACCGGCCGCGAGGTCGTCGGCGCGCCGGACGAGGTCGTCACGATCATCACCTCGGTCGCCCCGCTCCCGGTCGAGATCCACGACACCCTGCTCTGGCTCGACCGCAAGAACCGGATGGCGCGCGGCTTCGACGACGCGGCGCTGTCGCAACGCGAGATCAAGGCCCTGCTGTTCATCGATGAGCACTATGCACTGCATCCGCTGTGAGGCGCCGGACGGCGCGTCCGCCTTGGCCAACCGCGCCACGCTGCTGGGCCAGCTCGAGGCCGGCGATCTCGTCTGCGCGCGCACATCGGGCGGCGCGCGCGCCGTCTGCCGCGTGCTGGCCGTTGAGGCGGTCGTCCTCCACCTCCGCGAGGTCGCCGGCGGCCACGTGCGCGCGTTCGACCGCCGCACCGGGGCCGCGATCACGCGCGCGGACGAGACAGCCAGCGCGGCGGCGGGCGAGATCGTGTCGGTCGCCCCGCTGCCGGTGGACCTGCACAACGCCGTGCTCGCGCTCGACCGCCGCTCTCGCCTGGCGCAGGGCGATGCGCCCATGCGCGTCACGCGCGCCGAGGCGGCGGTGCTGCTGCTGCTCGATGCGCACTACGGGATCAATCCGCTGTGACGCGCGGCATGGTGCGTCTCACGGAGCACCGGACGGGATGGGCGGCGCGCGACCGTCAAAGTGAGAGGGAGGGGAGCAGCGTGACCTGGAGCGCGGACGACGACGACGGCCAGATCAAGCTCGGGCGGCTCGAGCCCGGCGACGTCTTCCATGCCGCGAGCCCGGGCGGCACGCCGCTGATCTGCCTCGTGCTCGCCGTCAGCGACATTGAGATCCGCGCGCGCGACATCACCAGCCAGCATGCGCTCACGTTCACGCGTGACACCGGCGAGCAGATCGTCGCCGAGGGCGAGGTCGGCAGCACCATCAGGTCGGTCGAGCCGCTGCCGGCCGAGCATCACGCCACGCTGCTGGCGTTCGAGTGCAAGTACCGGCTGGGCGAGGGTGAGGACCGCTTCCAGCTCACCCCCGCCGAGCGCACGACCGTGCGCTTCCTCGCCCAGCACTACGGCTGCGGCGGCGACATCCTGCGCATCTGGGAGCTCCCGGCCTAGCGTTCGATGGGCGGGCCGTCCACGTCGCCGGGTGATGCGCTGGCGGGGGGAGGATGACCTGTGCCCGGACCACCGGGTGGCGGCCGGTCTCGCATTCGAGTCCACGCCCCGCAAGCTCATGCGTAGGTGATCAGCCCCGCAAAGCCTTCGTCCATGTGGTCCTGATGGTGGCAGTGGAAGAACGTCGCGCCCGGGTGATCGGCGATGAAATCGATCTCCGCCGTCGAGAACCGCGGCATGCTGATCGTATCCTTCATCAGTCCGGACATTGCGGCGTCTCCCACCTTCGTGACCTCGAATGTGTGCCTGTGCATGTGCACCGGATGCCGGTCGCCGCTGTTGTTCGTCATGGCGAGGCGGTAGCGCCGGCCCTGCCGGACCGTGAACAGCGGATTGGTGGCGGGCCATGACTTTCCGTTGATCGTCCACCGGTTGTAGCCGCCGCGCCCGCCGGGAATCTTCTCGAATGTCAGATCGATCGTCTCGTCGGGCCGCGCGGCGACGTCGCGCCGCGCGAACGTGGCGTATCGCCAGTCGCCGCGTTGCGGCTCGCGCCATTGCGGCTCGCCGCGCCGGTTCGCGTATTCGACGATAACGCCCATGCCCATCTGCCGATCGTCGTCGTCGGTCGATCCAAAAACCCAGACGCCGGGATTGTTCATCTGCACGATGACGTCGGCGCGTTCCGCCACGTCCAGCTTGAGCACATCCACCGTGGCGGGCACGGGGACGGGGTTGCCGTCGAGCGCAACGACTTCGAAGCGATGGCCCGGCAGCGCCAGCGAGATGCCCATGCTGGCGTTCGCATTGAGGATGCGGAACAGCACGCGCTCGCCCTCGCGAACGCGGATCGGCTCGCCGTGCCCCAGCATCCGTTCGCCCAGCGTGGCGGCGTGATACATGACCTCCAGGCCGTTGTTCGGCGGCGGACCCTTCCTGATGTCCTGCATGCTGACCCATTCTCCCAGCCACGTGTGGGACGCCAGCATGACCTCGCGGTCGTAGCGGCCGGGATCGGCTGCGGGCTCGACGAGCAGAAAGCCGAACTCGCCCGAGTAGGTGCTTTTGGTCAGGTCGGTCATCGCCATGGCATGGCTGTGGTACCAGCGCGTGCCGGCCGGCCTCGGCGTGAAGGCGTAGGTCAGCGATCCGCCCGGCTGGATGATGGGCGAGCCCTCCTCGGCGGCGCCGTCCTGTTCGGGCGGCAGAAAGAGCCCGTGCCAGTGGATGAGGTTGGGATAGCCGGACTCGTTGACCACCGCGATGCGCACCGGCTTGCCCTCGCGCAGACGCAGCGTCGGCCCGGGCACCGATCCGTTGTAGGCGGTCGTCCTGATCACCTTGCCGGGGGCGATCTCGTGCGAGACCGGCACGATGCGGATGGTGTGGTCCGCCTCCTGCGGCGTTTCAGGCTGTGCGTTCGCCTGTTCCGGCCAGGTCAGCCTCGCCGGAGCGAGAAGTCCGCCCGCCAGTGCCAGTCCGGTCCCGCCCGCTGTCCGGATGAACCGTCGTCGGCCGCGATCGAATGGACGAAGCATGGTTGCGCACTCCGGTCTGGCGGTCGCCGGGTGATGTCAGGGTAGTGATGTCGGGGTGATGTCATGATGGCCTGCCGTGGCCGCAAGACCGGACGCGGTTGTCGCGGGCCCTCGCGGTCGAGACGGCCGCAGTGCGGACACGAATTGGGCAAGAGCGCACAACCGCGGCGACGCGCCGCGATGTTCTGTTGTCCGCAAAGTCGTCTCTTGGAGGTGTCCGGCGCTGAGCCGGATGCTCATGGCGTCAGGACGGCGTCCTGATCACCTTTGCGGGCCGCGCGCTGCCCGGCGATCCCGAACCGTCTCGTCCCGGGGCGGGGCGTCGTGTTATCCGCGCAGTTCCCACGCACCGACGCGCGCGCTTGCCGGCGCCCGTGCGTGCGCGTGAACTGGCGCGATGCCGCACCCTGTCCGCCCCTCTTCCGCCGGTGATGCCCGCGCGCCGCTTGCCGCCGCGCGTGCATCTGGTTGCGTATCCGTGCGCGCATCTGGTCGCGCACGGGCCGCCGTGCGCGCGCCTCGTCGTGCGCCCGCCGCGGCCCGGCGGTCCGCGCCGCCGCCGGCACCTATGTCAAACTCCCTCCAAAACCTCTCATCGCCGGCGCGGCGGCGCTCGCGCTTGCCCTCACGCCGCCAGGAATGCGTCGATGCGTTTTTGCACCTCGGCCGGCTGCTCGTAGGGCGCCATGTGCGCCGCGTTCGCGATCACCGCCTTCTGCGCGCCCGCGATCGCCGTCGCGAACTCGTCGGCATAGATCGCCGGCACGAAGGTGTCGTCGGCGCCGTGGATCACGAGCGTCTTCGCCGTCACGCGCGGTAGGCGCCGGCGCAGCCCGCGGTCGGGGATCGGCCAGATGTACTTCGCCACGGTCGTCATCGCCTGCGCGAGCGCGACCTGCTTCTCCACCGGGTCGTTGGAATCGTCCGAGGGATCGGACATCTCGGGCGAGGCCTTGCCGCCCTTCCACAGCATGGCGTTGAAATTGGCGTAGGGCACGCTGAACAGGTCCGCCACCGGCGCGTCGTCGCGCCACAGGCCGAACGGCGACAGCAGCACGAGCTTTGCGACGCGCCGCGGATAGTGTGCGGCATACTCCGCCGCCAGCATCGCGCCGAACGAATGGCCGGCGAGGGTGATACGATCCAGCCCCAGCGCGTCGAACACCGCGTCGTAGTGCAGCGCGAGGTCGTGCACCGTGTCCATGTCGTCGATCTCGGCGAGGTCGGCGAAGCCGGGGGCGAGCGGCGCGATCACGCGGTAGCGCTTCACGAGCGCGGCCAGCACCGGGTCATGCCCGCGCAGCCCGTGCGGCCCGTGCAGCCACACGATGGTCGGCGCGGACTTGTCGCCGCCGCTGAAAACCTGGCTTTTTCTGCCGCCCGGCAGCGTCACAATATCACGCGTGAGCATTGTCTCGTTGGTCCTGATTGTTTCTTCGGAAATGCTGCGCCGGATCGTGAGGCGCCGCGGGTCTTGCGCTCCCTCCCGCGCGCGCGGGGGAGGGGCAGGGAGGGGGAACGTTGTGAGCCGGCCGCGCCGTGTCGCGGCCCTGCTGTCTCACTCCGCCGCCAGCGGCGCGGGCTTCTGTACGTCCGCGATCGGCGACTTCGGCCACCACTTGTCCTCGTATTCCGAGAAGCGCGCGCGCAGCTTGGGCATCACGTCGCGTGCCATCCGCGTCGTGTTGTAGTAGACGGTCTCGTTCGGCATGTTGCCGTAGTGGCACAGCAGCATGACGTGGCCGACGTGCAGCTTGTCCGCCATGTCGTTGAGCCGATCGACGATCGTCTGCGGTGTGCCGGCGACGATGCAGCCGGCGTCGAGCAGGTCCTTCCATTTCACGTTGGCGCCGCGCAGGTTCTGCGAGGCTTTCACCACCTGGCTCGACACGCCTTTGCGGATGGTGGCGATGCTCTGGTAGCCTGGCGGGTTGTTGTACTGCGGCGCGATGTGGAAGCACTTGTTGTAGAAGTATTCCGCAGGCCCCGCATAGAGCCGTTCGGCCTCCGCGTCGCTGTCCGCGACGCCGACGAACTGCAGGAAGCCGGCGCGGTAGGGGTTCTTCTCGCCGCCCATCCGCTCGACCGTCTCCCAGAACGAATCCATCACCGGGCGGCCGTTCTCGTAGCCCCAGTAGGAGAGATAGGCGTAGAGGAAGTTGTTGCGCACGCACCACTCGAACGTCTCGATGCTGCCGCCACCGGGGATCCAGATCGGCGGATGCGGATTCTGGATCGGGACCGGCCACGGATTGACGTATCGCAGCTGCGTGTACTTGCCGTTGAACGCGAACGGCTTGCGCTCCTTCCAGGCGCGCACCACGAGCTCGACGCCTTCGCGATATTTGTCGCGCAGCGTCGCCGGATTGGCGCCGTAGCAGAACGCGGTGTCCATCCCGGTGCCGACCGGAAACCCCGACACGAGCCGGCCTCCCGACATCACGTCGAGCATCGCCATCTCCTCCGCGACGCGGATCGGCGGATTGTAGAGCGCGACCGAGTTGCCGAGCACGACCAGCTTGGCCTTGGTGGTGCGGCGGGTGAGCGCTGCCGCCATCAGGTTGGGCGAGGGCATCAGCCCGTAGCCGTTCTGGTGATGCTCGTTGACGCAGATGCCGTCGAAGCCTGCACGCTCGGCGAACTCGAGCTGGTCGAGATAGTCGTTGTAGACCTGGTGGCCCTTCACCGGATCGTAGAATTCGCCCGCCGGCGGATCGACCCACACCGACTTTGCGCGCTCGCGGAAGTCGTCCGGCAGATGCGGATAGGGCATCAGATGGAACCAGTGGAACTTCATCGCGTCTCTCTCCCTTGCATCTCGCCGGCACCGCGGTGCCGCTCACCCCGCCTTCTGGATCCGCGGCAGCCGCTCGGCCACAGCATCGAAGGCGCGCATGATTTCGTCGTAGCGCGCGGCCACGCTGGCGCGCCGGCCGGGCTCGGTCATGATGTAGAACTCGTTCTCCTCGATCGCGCGCACCACCAGCGCGGCAAGGTCGAGTGGGTCGAGCCCCTTGGCGGAATTGTCGACATAGTCCTTGTTGCGCGCGGCGAGCAGCGGATCCTTGCGGAAGTCATAGGCGCCGCCGAAGCGCGCCGGCCGGTTGCGGCCGTTGTCGGGCATGTTGGTCCTGGTCCAGCCCGGACACAGCACGCTCACGCCGATGTTGCTGCCGGCAAGCTCGTCGCGCAGTACATGCGAGAGCCCGACCATGGCGAATTTGGTGGCGCCGTAGGGCCCGGCCAGCGCCTTGGGCGTGAGGCCCGACATCGACGACGTGGAAACGATGTGGCTCGGCTCGCCGTGCGCGCGCATGTGCGGGACGAAGGCGCGCACGCCGTGGATCATGCCGTAGAGGTTGACGCCGATCACCCATTCCCAATCGGCAAGCGCAATCTCCTCGACACGACCGGCGCGCGAGACCCCCGCGTTGTTGCACAGCACGTGCACCTTGCCGAACCGCTCGATGGCGCGCGCCGCCGCCTCGCTCACCGCCTCGCCGAGCGACACGTCGGCGGCAACGTGCGCGACGCGGTCCCCGTGGTTGGAGAGGCTGTGCGCCGCCTTGGCGAGCGCCGCCTCCTCGACGTCCGCCATCATCACGTTCATGCCGAGATCGAGGAAGGTGCGCGCCATGCCGAGGCCGATACCGCTGGCTGCGCCGGTGACGAACGCTGTCTTGCCCTTGAAATCCTTCATGCCCGTCGCGTTTCCTCTCGTGTACCGGCCCGGCGAGGGCGGCTTGCGGGCCCTTCGGGGGCGCTGCGTGCCGCTTCTGCGCGTGAGTTTACCTGCATCCCACGCTATAGTCAGGCAAAACCGGCCGCATGGCGCCATGCACGAGCGCATGGCACAGGTTGCCGCGGCTTGTGCGCGCCGAGATGCGTACCGCAGATGGAGCTTGCCGATGTCGCTTGCCGAGACGCGCACCGAGTCCTCCGCCGCCAAGGTGCAGTTCGACTGGGAGGATCCGCTCGATCTCAACGGCGAGCTCACCTCCGAAGAACGCATGGTGCGGGACGCCGCGCATCGCTTTGCCCAGGACCGGCTGTTCCCGACCGTGATCGAGGCCTACCGCGACGAAAAGTTCGACGCGGGCAGTATCCCTGAAATGGGCGCGATGGGCATGCTGGGCCCCACCATCCCTGAAGAGTACGGCGGCGCCGGGCTGGGCTACGTGGCCTATGGCCTGATTGCGCGCGAACTCGATCGCGTGGATTCCGGATATCGCTCGGTCATGTCGGTTCAGTCGTCGCTCGTGATGCATCCGATCTTCGCCTATGGCAGCGAGGCGCAGCGTCGCAAGTATCTGCCTAAGCTTGCAAAGGGCGAACTCGTCGGCTGCTTCGGCCTCACCGAGCCCGACCACGGCTCCGATCCCGGTTCGATGGTGACGCGCGCGGAGAAAGTCCCGGGCGGCTACAGGCTCAATGGCGCCAAAATGTGGATCACCAACGCGCCAATCGCCGACCTCGCGGTCGTCTGGGCGAAGCTCGATGGCGTCATCCGCGGCTTCATCGTCGAGCGCGGCACCAAGGGTTTCTCCACGCCGAAAATCTCCGGCAAGTTGTCGATGCGGGTCTCGACGACCGGTGAGATCGTGCTCGATGATGCGATCGTGCCGGAGGAAAACCTTCTGCCGAATGCTTCCGGCCTCTCCGGCCCATTCGGCTGCCTGAACAATGCGCGCTTCGGCATCGCCTGGGGCGCGATGGGCGCGGCCGAGTTCTGCTGGCACCGCGCGCGCCAATATGCGCTCGACCGCAAGCAGTTCGGCCGTCCGCTCGCCGCCAACCAACTCATCCAGAAGAAGCTCGCCGACATGCAGACCGAGATCGCGATCGGCCTCGCCGGCGCGCTGCGCCTGGGCCGCATGATGGAGGCCGGCACCGCCGCGCCACCGGCTGTTTCCCTGATGAAGCGCAACAATTGCGGCAAGGCGCTGGAAATCGCGCGCCTTGCCCGCGATATGCACGGAGGCAATGGGATTTCCGAAGAATTCCACGTCATGCGCGTGATGGCCAACCTCGAGACAGTGAACACCTACGAGGGCACACATGACGTCCACGCGCTCATCCTCGGCCGCGCGCAGACGGGCATTCAAGCGTTCTGCTGAAGAGTGCGGCGACGGCACGATCCAGACCTGACCCGCCACACTCAAGCGCCGGGTGGGGTTTCGCCCGCCTTGCATTGATGTTGACCGGCCTGCTGATATCCACTCATGGACCTCTCCACCGCCTCGCTCCTCGTCACCGCCGGCGTCATCGGCGGCGTAATCTCGTCGATGGTGGGCGGAGCGGCGCTCGTCACCTATCCGGCGCTGCTCTCGGTCGGTCTGCCGCCCGTGACCGCGACCGTGTGCAACCTTGTCGCGCTTACGCCCGGCAACTTCCTCGCCGCGCTCTACGATCGCGGGCAACTGCCGCCCCTCGATCGTGCCTTCGTCGGGCTGGTCGCGGCCTCGCTCACCGGCGCGGCCATCGGCGCGGGCGTGCTGCTGCTTACGCCCGAGCGCCTGTTCGCCTATTTCGTGCCGGTGCTCATGGCATTCGCCACTGTCCTGTTCGCCTATTCCGGCCGCATCAGCGCCTCGCTGCGCAAGCGGGCGGCGGCGAAGGGGACGCAGCGCTGGTCTCACAGCTTGCGCGTGATTTTTCCGGTGTCGTTCTACGGCGGCTACTTCGGCGCCGGCGTCGGCGTGCTGCTGCTCGGCGTGCTCTCCATCGGCACCGAAGGCGATTACCGCGCCGCCAACGTCACCAAGAACCTTGTCACGAGCCTCAACAGTGCCGTGGCGGCGACGCTATTTATAGGTCAGGGAGCGGTGCGCTGGACGCCGACTCTGATGATGCTTGGCGGCGCACTGGTCGGCGCCTTCATCGGTGCACGCCTCGCGCAGATAGTGCCGCACAAGGTGATGCGCGTTGTGGTCACGGCGGTTGGCGCGCTGCTGACCGCCGTGTTCGCCTGGCGCTACTGGCTCTGACAGAGACGCTCGCCGCGCGCTACTTAGGCAGCAACTCCAGCAGGCGCGCCACCATCGCGCTGTTCGGATCCGCCAGCGGCTCGATAACGGTGAAATGGTTCGCCCCCGGCACCGCCTCGAACCGCGTCGTCACGCCATCGGCCCCCCAGATCTCGGTGATGATCCTGCTCTGACGCAGGAACTCGCTCGATTCATCGCCGCCGACGACCGCGTCGAGCGTCTTGCCGTCCGGCGCCGGCCACGTGAGCGGAGAGAGCTTGCGTGCCATCGCCTCGTCCATCTTGAAGTCGACGTTCATTGCGGTCTTCGTGAGAGGGACGAGATCGAACAGTCCTGAGATCGCCATCGCGGCCGGCACCAGGTCGGCGGGTGCACCGTATTTCGCCCAGTCCGTCGCGAGCGAGGTCGCGGCGAGATGGCCACCTGCAGAATGTCCAAACACAAGCATGCAGCGGCCCGTGCGGCGCCACAGGAAGAGGCAGGCCTGACGGATCTGCTCGATGATCTCGCCGATGCCGACCTGGGGACAGAGGTCATAGCCGGCGAGGGCAACGGTCATGCCGCGTGTGTTGAGGCCGGCCGCCACTTGGCTGAATGCCGCCGGCGCGAGCGCGCGCCAATAGCCGCCGTGCACGAAGACCGCAAGCGGGGCCGTGCCGCCGTCCGGTGGGTCGAAGATATCCACGATCTGGCGGGGACTCGACCCGTAAGAAACGTCGAGGGCGGCGCGGCCGGCCGCGATGGCGGCGTCCCGATAGGCTGCAGCCTCCTTGGCCATCCGGCCGAGGATTTCGGGATGTTCGGGCACCCGTGCACGGTTGTCGTATTCGACCTCGTAATCGATCGCCATTTCGGCCCCCAGGTGAGCGGATGCTAGCGGCAGACGCCCGCGTTGTCATGCAAGCGCCGGAGCCCAGGAGGCGTCCGGTGGCGATTCGGCGCCAGAACGATTGGTCGCATCGCTTCTCGCCGCTTTCTCGCTCCGGCGATCCCGGCTATGACATGCTTCATGAAGGTCAACGGCATGCCCACGCGCTCGATCTGGCTCGCGCCGGACGGATGGTCCGTTGGCACGATCGACCAGACAAAGCTACCGCATGTCTTCGAAACGGTGGCGCTCACCTCCGCGTCGCAGGCATGTGATGCGATCCGTCATATGTTGGTCCGGGGCGCGCCGCTGATCGGTGCGACGGCCGCCTATGGGCTCGCGCTCGCCATGCGCGAGGATGCTTCCGATGGGAACCTCGCGCGCGCCGGTGCCGCCCTGGTTGCGACGCGGCCGACCGCGGTCAATTTGAGATGGGCCATCGAGGAGATGACAGCGGTGCTGCGTCCGTTGTCGCCGGCTGATCGCGCTGAGGCAGCTTACCGCCGTGCCGCGCTGATCTGCGACGAGGACGTCGCCATCAACCGGGCAATCGGGCGCAACGGGCTCGCGCTCCTCGAGGCGATCGCCGCCCGCAAGCCGCGGGGGGAGGGGATCAACGTGCTCACCCACTGCAATGCAGGCTGGCTGGCGACGGTCGACTGGGGCACCGCCACTGCGCCGATCTACATGGCGCACGACGCCGGAGTGCTGTTGCACGTGTATGTCGACGAGACACGCCCCCGCAATCAGGGCGCGGCTCTCACGGCATGGGAGCTTGGCTGCCACGGGGTGCCGCATACGGTGATCGCGGACAATACCGGCGGCCATCTGATGCAGCGCGGCATGGTGGATCTTGTCATCGTCGGCACTGACCGTGTCACGGCCGCGGGGGACGTTTGCAACAAGATCGGGACGTACCTGAAGGCCCTGGCCGCGCATGACAACGGCGTTCCATTCTACGTAGCGCTACCGTCGCCTACGATCGACTTCACCCTGTCGAGCGGGCTCGACATTCCAATCGAACAGCGCGGTCCCGAGGAACTGGCGTTCGTGAGCGGGCGAACGGCAGGCGGTCTTATCGAGACGGTGCAGGTCGTTCCGGACGGCTCGCCGGTTGCGAACTACGCGTTTGATGTGACACCAGCGCGCCTCGTCCGCGGTCTCATCACCGAGCGCGGCGTCATTCCGGCCACGTCGGTGGCGCTGGCACAGGCATTTCCCGATCGTGCTGCGCGTGCCGCCGACCGGGCCACCGCGGAATAAGGTCGCCATGCGCGTCACATCGGTCGCCCTGACCCTGCCCCCGGACCTCCGCCAGTCGGAGACGGCGCTCGCGGTTGCGCGCGGGACGCAACGGCTGCTCACTGCGTACGGACTCACGTGCATGAGCGAACTGTCGCTGCCGTCGGGCCGCCGCGCCGACCTGGTGGCGTTGGGCGAGGGCGGTGAGATCTGGATCGTGGAGATCAAATCATCGATTGCGGATTTCCGCGCAGATCAGAAATGGCAGGACTACCGGATGCATTGCGACCGATTGTTCTTCGCCACCACGATGGAAGTGCCATGCGAGATTTTTCCGCCCGACGCCGGGCTGATTGTCGCGGACGCGTTTGGCGCACAGATCGTGTGCGAGGCTCCCGAGCATCGTCTGCATGCGTCGACGCGCAAATGCATGATGCTGCTCTTTGCGCGGGCGGCTGCGCGCCGGCTGCAGGCGTTGGCGGATCCCGCGGGTCCCTACGGGGAGGAGATGTGAGCGCACCGCAGCGCTATTCGCGCCGCACAATTGTCGGCAGTTTGGAGACGATTCCCCGACGTTTCATAGGTTCGGCATAAACGCTACAGGCGCAGTATTTCTGCATATTTTCAGCGATCGGCGATTCTCATTTCGACGTCACGGCAGATTCACATAGTTGTGTTCGCAAACGCAAAAAGTCACCCTTACAGACATCGCTGCCGATCTCCAATTCTTCGCCCGGGCGAGGGGAATACAACAATGGAGAAGGCAGATGCACTCGTTGATCAAGACGGCTTTGTTTGCGGCGGTTGGCGCCGCAATCGTGACCGCGCCCGCGTTCGCTGCATCGAAGCGCGCGGACCGCATCTATCCCGGCGGCGTCTACGGTTACGCTCCCGGAGCTTACGCCTATGCGCCGGGCGGCTATGCTCCGTTGCTCGCGCCGGGGCCGTATCTCGCCGACCCCAACTCCGGTCAGATCGTCAATGAGTATCTGAAGGACACCCCGATGCACAACGGCAACGCTTATTGATCCTGCGTTGCTGACGTCAGACATGTGAGGCCCCGGAGCGATCCGGGGCCTTTGCTTTGCGTCGCAGGCGTTCGTATGGGCTCGCGCGAGAGATCAACTTGTCGGCCGGTCCGGCCTCGGTGTAGCGTCACGATTCTCAAACGGCGCGTCACACTTACGTGCGGACGGCGTGCAGGCGCCGGGTGGGGCTAAGTCGCAGGCAAAGCGTGCGTCGAAGGCGGGGTGTTTCAGATTGGCGGCGGGTCTTTCCTTCTTCAGCTCCACGAGGTCACCGTGCGGTCGTCGCGCCACGGGGGCGCTGCTTGTCCCTCGTTCTGATCATCTATCGGCCTTGCCGCCCTGCGTCCGCCCGCGTGCGGCCATCTCGTTCGTTCTTCTGGCTGGCGCCGCGTGCTTTCTGACGGCGTGTGACACCACTCCTTCGCCGGACTTGGGCAACGAACGGCGCGACGAGCGCGCGAACATCCTGCCGGTCGACGCGAAGGGTGACCTTCTGGCGTTTCTGCGCTCCTATCTCAATGATCCGAGCCGCATTCGCGAGGCGGCCCTCACCGATCCAATGCTCAAGCAGGTTGGCCCGGTGCAGCGCTATGTGGTTTGCTTGCGGTACAACGCGCGCGACCTCGCCGGCAAATACACCGGGCTTAAGGACAGACTTGCAGTATTCGTCGCCGGGCGGCTCGATCAATTGCTCGAACAGCCGCGCGATATCTGCAATGGCGTGGAGTACAAGCCGTTCCCCGAGCTCACGCGCCTCACACGCTAGAGGCTCCGGATTCCGCAACAACTGCGGCGCGCCGATTGTGTATGCGCTATTACGCGTTGTGGCAGTCGCATCGGTGCAGCGTTGCTGATGCGGCATGGCAAACGTCGTGTTAACCACCGCTAAAAGAATCGTGCCGCAAATGATCGCCAACGATGGAAACGGCGGTCGGTCGCATGTCGCGGGGACCGCAGTATTGGGGGCGGTCCATGCCAGAAGTTCTTTCGCTCGCGCAGCGCCTGCAATTCATGAATCTCGATGACAAAGGTAAGGCCGCGCTCCGGGCGCTCAAGCCGGTGATCGACAAGAGTTTGCCGACAGCGCTCGATGAGTTTTACGGCCGAATCGGCAAGGTGCCAGAACTCGCCCGCCACTTCACCGACTCCGGGCACATGGCGCGTGCCAAGGCGGCGCAATTGCGCCATTGGGCGAACATCAGCGCGGCGAGCTATACCGACGAATATTCTCGCAGTGTGCGAACGATCGGGGAGACCCACGCCCGCATTGGTCTTGAGCCGTCCTGGTATATTGGCGGCTACGCATTGATCGCTGAGCAGATCATTGCGTCCGTCATGGCGGAGATTTGGCCGCGTGGATTGCGCCGCACCAAGGCGTCGGCGGATGCCGCGGCGGCCATCAGCGCATTAATGAAGGCAATTTTCCTGGATATGGAGCTTGCGATCTCGACCTACGTCGAGGCTTCCAATCAGGCCCGCCTCAAAGCCGAAGAGGCCGGTCGTCAGGCCGAAGAGGACCGCCGTCGCGCAGAGTTGGCCGCTGCAGAGGAACGCGAACGCGCCGCGGAAGCGGCGGACGAGGAGCGCCGCCGCTCTGAAGAAGCCCGCGCCGCGGCCGCGCGTCAGCAGGCGGTGGTCGTGGAAGCGATGACCCGAGCGCTCGAAACCCTCGCCAGCGGTGACCTCACTGTCCGGCTGACACAGGAGTTCAGTGCCGACTATAGGAAGCTCCAGGATAACTTCAACTCGACCGTCGCGCGGCTGGAGGAGGCGATCAGCGCCATTGCGGCCTCGGTTCGGGAGGTGGCGACTGCCGCGAACGAGATCGCCGCTGGTACGTCCGACCTCTCGCAGCGCACGGAGGAGCAGGCGGCGGGACTGGAAGAGACATCAGCCTCCATGGAAGAGATCTCCGCGACCGTGCGGCAAAACGCCGAGAACGCCACCAAGGCCAATCAGCTGACACTCAACGCGCGCGACGTCGCTGACCGCGGCGGCCAGGTCGTAGCCAACGCCGTCGAGGCGATGTCGCGCATCGAAGAATCTTCGCGCAAGATCTCGGATATCATCGGTGTCATCGACGAGATTTCCCGCCAGACCAACCTGCTTGCACTCAACGCGGCAGTCGAGGCGGCGCGTGCGGGAGACGCGGGGCGCGGCTTCGCGGTGGTCGCATCGGAGGTGCGCAACTTGGCGCAGCGCTCCTCCCAGGCCGCCAAGGACATCAAGGACCTGATCACCAACAGTTCATCCCAGGTCAATGAGGGCGTAGGGCTGGTACGGCAGACTGGCGGCTCTCTCGGAGACATCGTGAAATCCATCAACGAGGTGGCGGGCATCGTCGCGGAAATCGCAAGCGCCAGCACGGAGCAGGCGACGGGGGTCGGACAAATCAATCAGGCGCTTTCCAACATGGATGAATTGACCCAGAAGAACTCCGCGCTGGTCGAAGAAAGCTCGGCCGCCGCCAAAATGCTGCAGACACAGTCATCCGCGATCGATCAGCAGATTGGGTTCTTCCGCGTCAGCCGTGCGTCAGGGGCGCATGTCAGGACGGCGCCGGTGCCCTCTGCGCCGCGTTCGATACACAAGGCCGCCCTCGCCAGCAGCGCTCCCAAGACTGCCGCGCCCGCCAATGCCCGACCGCGCACGGTCGGCGCGACGGCGCTCAAACAGGACGACTGGAAGGAGTTCTGATGCGTCGATCCGCAGCCCGCGGGTGCGTCCATGGAACAACCGCGGGGCGCGTCCTCGCGGCAACTTCTGCGACCGAGCCCGCTGCGGCTACTTCGGTGCGCGTTTGGCCAGGATCCGCTGCAAGGTGCGCCGGTGCATGTTGAGTCGCCGTGCCGTCTCGGACACGTTGCGATCGCACAACTCGTAGATTCGCTGGATGTGTTCCCAGCGCACGCGATCCGCCGACATCGGATTCTCCGGCGGCGCCGGCTTGCTCTCGCCGGTCGCGAGCAGGGCGGCGGCCACTTCGTCGGCATCGGCAGGCTTTGACATGTAGTCGAACGCGCCGAGCTTCACCGCAGTCACCGCCGTTGCGATGTTGCCATAACCGGTGAGCACAATTCCTCTCGCATCCGAGCGACGCTGCTTGAGAGCGGAGATGACGTCCAGGCCGTTGCCATCACCCAGTCGCATATCGACCACGGCGAAGGCGGGCGGGGCGGTTTCCACCTGGTGCAGACCTTCTTGCACAGTTTCGGCCGTCCGCACCGTGAAGCCGCGGCTCTCCATCGCACGGGCAAGACGTTGCAAGAAAAGTTTGTCGTCCTCGACGATCAGCAGCGAGCGGTCGCCTGTGGCGAGCCGAGTCACAGAGTCGGTCATGGTGTCCATGGTCTGTCCGGCATCCTTCACACGAAGTGATAAGTATGTTGATCCGAGCCTGGGCTCAAGGGCGCCCCGCGCGCGGCCGTGGGAACCTCGAAATCGGCCCGCAGCCAGCTAATTCGGATGCTGGCGCCGGTCTCGGGCGGGGGGTTGTTGGCTACCGAGATCTGGGCCCCGGAGCGCTGCAGCAGCGTCTTGGCGATGAAAAATCCGAGGCCCAGGCCGGCTTCGTCTGCTGCCGCGGGCTGACGCTGCGGGCGCGGTCCGCGGACGTACGGCTCGCCGATGCGCGCCATAACATCCGGCGCAAATCCGGGACCATCATCGCGAATGGAGACCGATACGTCCGTGTCGGTCCAGCTTGGAGTGATTTCGACACGGGTCTTTGCGAAGTCGACGGCGTTTTCAAGCAGGTTGCCCAGGCCGTAGAGGATTCCCGGATTGCGCGCGCCGATTGGTTCGGCCGCCTGGTTTGGCCAGTTCACCACGATGGCGATGCCGAAGTTGCGGTAAGGGGCGACCACCTCCTCGATCATCGCCGACAACGCCATGTGCTCGAACGGCTCGCCCGGGGCGGGGAGTTCCGTCAACTTGCCCAGGATGACGCGGCAACGCTGCGCCTGCTCGCGCAGGATGCGAACGTCCTCGGCATAAGGCGAATCGGCGAGCGCGAGCTGAAGCTCTTTCGATATGACCGCAATCGTCGACAGCGGCGTCCCAAGCTCGTGCGCGGCGGCGGCTGCAAGTCCGTCGAGTTGTGAGAGATGCTGCTCGCGCGCCAACACCAACTCCGTGGCGGCGAGCGCATCGGCGAGTTGGCGCGATTGCTCGGTGATCTGCCACGCATAGACCGAGGTGTATCCGATGGCGAGCAAGATCGAGAGCCAGACGCCCAGCATGTACACCGGCGGCAGTTGCAGCGGATCCTCGCTCGACCACGGCAACGGCAGATGCACAAACAGCAGCAGCGTGGCGCACGCCGTCGTGAAGCCGGCGAGCAGCAGCGCCATATGCGAGGGCAGGGCGGTCGCGGAGATCAGCACGGGCCCGACCAGAAGGAACGAGAACGGATTCTGCAGGCCCCCGGTCAGAGCAAGCAACAATGACAGTTCGGCGACGTCGATTGCCAGCAGCCACGCGGCGCGCGGCGCTTCCAGGCGTTGTGGGCCGCCGAGCTGGAGCCGGATTGCGATAGTGAATGCGGCATAGAGTGCGATCACCGCGAGGCAGCCTGCCAGCGGCAGTTCGAAGTCGAGCCCAAAGTCGACGAACAGGACGGCGCCGACCTGCCCAAGTATCGCGAGCCAGCGCAGACGAACGAGCGTGTCGAGTCGCACGCTCCGCGACGATTCGTGTTGCTGCGGGAGCGCGGTCATCTGGCGGCGAGCTGGGCGTCGAGGTGCATGGCGTAAGCGTCGGCGAGCCCATTCAGTTGCGCCGCGCCATCGCCCGAGAACGACGAGCCATGCATGATTGCAAGCAACGTCGGATCGAGTTTGGCCAGGCGGCGGATTGTCGGTGCGGTGCTGGGACCGAGGCTCGTGGAGTAGGTCGGGTCGGCGCCGGCCATGGCGAGGCTGACGACTTCGCTTTCCGTGAGTGGCGCAGGATTGCCGGCGTGGGTGAACAGGTCGCCGCAGAACAACGTCCGTGTCGTCTCCTCGTAGATGACGCCGGCGTCCCAACCGTGCGGAACATGCGGCGTGTCGATGTAGCGCACCCGCTTGCCGCCGATGTCGAGGACTTCGCTGTCGGCCATCAAGCGGGGAGGCCGATCGGCCATGTCGGAGATCGAGGTTCGGCATCCGATCATGCCGTGCACCAGCTCGGCATGCGGCGCTGCGGCGAGCCATTCGTTCATTGCGCCACACTCGTCGGCCTCGAAATGGCCGAAGCTCGCCCAGCGCAGCCGGTCGAGCGGCATCAGCTTGGCGACGGCCTCCGCGAGCACCGGAAACATCTTGCGCTTGCCGCAGTGGAACAGCATCGGCTCGTCGGCGCGGATGAGAAAGTGATTGAAGGTGAAACCCTGGGGCGGCATCACTTCCGGCACATAAATCGACAGCCGAAAGATCCCGTCGCCGATTTCATCGATCTTCGCATTCATGTCCGTCCTCTCGCTTCTTGTTCTTGCAGCCATCGGACGGCCTTTGTGGCTGGTTTGCGACTAAACCGGCCGCCCATGCGCCCGATCTGGCATCGGGTCGCGATCGCGTGCTTCCGGCGCCGCTTGCATGGTCCGGTAGCGGGTTCATTATAGTCGGGCCCTGCGGGGAAGCCACGGCACGCGGCGCCCAAGAGGGATGACAAGGCCGTTACGAGGCGCGAGCATTTCCGGGTTCCGGAACAAACCAGTTGTGCGGGCGTTTCTGCGACATTCTGGAGGATTGTCATGACCAAGCTGGCGATTGCCGCCGCCGCGATGGCGGTCGGGCTGGGCTACAGCGGCACGGCGATGGCGCAACGTTATACGAACTATCCGGTCTGCGCGGTTTACAGCTGGCGGACCCAGAGCTGCGCGTTCATGAATTTTCAGCAATGCTACATGAGCGTGAGCGGCCGCGGCGGGTGGTGCGAACTCAATCCATTTTATCAGCCCCCGCGCGGCAAGCGCTCGCGCAGCCGTTAGCTGCGGCTGTGAAGTGGCTTCTGCTTTTGGTCGCGCTCGGTTACGCGGGCGTGGGTGCATCGCTGTATCTTGGACAGCGCTGGCTCTTGTTCGTCCCGGAGCGGACGCGGATTTCGCCAGCCGACGCCGGTCTGCCGCACGCTCGTGAGATTCTCCTCGACACCGCGGATGGCGAACGCGTGATCGCTTGGCACGTGCCCGCGCAGGCAGGCAAGCCCGTGATCCTGTATTTCCACGGCAACGGCGGATCGCTGTCCTGGCGTGCCGAGCGCTTCCGCAGCATGACCACCGACGGGACCGGGCTGGTTGCGCTTTCCTATCGCGGTTATGGCGGCTCGACAGGCAGCCCGAGCGAGCGAGGACTGATGCGGGACGCCACCGCTGCCTATGCCTTCACGGCGTCACGTTATCCCGTCGACCGCATCGTCCTGTGGGGCGAATCGCTCGGGACCGGCGTCGCGATCGCCGCAGCCGCCGCGCATCCGGTCGCGCGCGTGCTGCTGGAGTCCCCTTATACCGCGGTCGTTGACATCGCCGCCTCGATGTACTGGTTCATGCCGGTCCGGTGGCTGATGAAGGACCCGTTCCGCGCGGACCTGAGCGTTGCGAAGCTGACCGTGCCGGTACTCGTGCTGCATGGCGAGAGGGACCGCGTGATCCCGATCCGCTTTGCGGAGCGGCTCTATGACATGATACGTGCGCCCAAGCAGTTCATCAGGCTGCCTGCCGCAGGACACAACGACCACGATTCGTTCGGAGCGCAACATCTGGTGCGCCCGTTCATTGCGGGGAGTCAGTAATGCCCCGACGCCGGGGCATCGAGCACTTTGAGTTCGCCCGGGCCCGCCGTGAGCGTGCCGGTAAATGCAAAGCCGGCCTCTCCAAAGCTCATACGGGCATGTCCCCCAAATGCCGACTCAAGAAATCGCAGTCCAAATCCGCGCCGCTGCGGCTCTGCGGCGGCGGAACCTCCACGCTCCTGCCAGGAGATCGTCAGCTTGTTGTCCTCCTCGAACGACCAGCGGCAATCGATCTGCCCTTGGGGTAAGGCCAGAGCACCGTGCTTGAGCGCATTGGTGGCAAGCTCATGCAGCACCATGGCAAGCGTCGTCGCGAGCCGCGCACTCACCTGGACGGCGGGCCCTTCCAGCCTGAGGCGGCTCGCGTCAGGAATAAACGGCTCCAGGCACCGCTGTGCGAGTTGGGCCAGATCGCCGGCTTTCCGGTTGAATACAACGTCGCTCGCACACCCGATCGCGTCGATGCGCGCCAGAAGGTTCTGCTTGCCCTCGCGAAGCGAACCGTCGTCGCCAAGCGACATGCTCACCAGGCCGCGGAATGTGGTGACCATGTTCTTCAAGCGGTGGTTCAAATCGCCGACGATATCCTCGGTGCGTTCCCGAAAAATGACAGCCACGCCTCCCCGCACGGGAAGAATGTTGATGGTCAGCGGTTTTGCCAGCACGGCCGAGTCCGCTGCAAGCGTCACGGGCCGGCGTTCGCGCGCGGCGCGGATATGCGCGTCATAAGGCTCACTGCCGACCGCCTGCGGAAACGATTCCCAGATGTTCCGTCCGAGGACGGCGGCGCGGTCGCGCCCCCAATAGGCCAGGGCGCGCGCATTGGCATAGACGAGGGTCCAATCGGTATCGACCACATAGATGGCCTCGGCCGAACAATCGAGAAGCGCGTCCAACTCGCTGCCCGCCAACATTCGTTTGAGGCGCGAACTCGGCCCCGCATCCCGGGGCCGCTTGTGCAAGCGCCAGCGTCCGCAGACGGACCATCGTTGGCCGGCGGAAGATATCATGTGCAACCGCTGCTCCTGCTGGCTGTCGAGGTCCGCCAGGGTTGATCTGTCGTGGTCGCGCGGAAGATGAGGACATCATGAATGGGCGCAACCCAACGCATCGGCTAACCGACGCGGAAACATCCGCAGCTTAGGCGAGGGGCCGTAACTCGGCTATGTCATTTGTTGTACGCGCAAAACAGGCGAGCGGGCCGGTCAGCGGGGTTCGAGCTCGAGATGCAGGTAGGCGGGGTCGAAGTCCGCGGCCTTCACCAGTCCGTCCCAGCTCAAGATATTCAGGCGATTGTCCTTGAGGTGTGCGAGGCCCCGCTGCCGCAGGTTGCGCAGCGTCCGGTTTGTGTGCACGAGCGACATACCCAGCGCGTCGGCCAAATCCTGCTGGGTCAGCGGTAATGGGCAGCCGTCCTCGTCGGCCAGTTCGACCGCGCGCAGCCGAACGAACAGCTCGCAGAATAAGTGCGCCATGGCGCCGGCGGCGGAGCGGCTGCCCAGCGAGTTGATCCATTCCCGATGCGCGGCGGCGTCGACGAGCGTGCTCAGCCAGAACATGCGCGTGAGGTGGGGCTGCGTCTCCGTGAGCGTTCGCAAGCGCGCATGGGGAACGAGGGCCACGCGGCAACGGGTGATCGCCATCACCCCGTGGTCCATGATCTTGAGCGGGAAAGCGTGGAGGTCGCAGAAGTCGCCGGCGATGTGGATGGCGCTGATCTGCCGGCGCCCATCGCCCAGCAACTTGTAACGGCAGCAAAAGCCTTCCGCAATCAGTGAGCTGGTCTGGGGCCGGCTACCGTCGCGGACGATGTCTTCTCCACGCTCGAACACCTTGACCTCGGATACGAGGTCCACCAGGTGCTTGCGCTCGCCGCGAGTCAGCCGGTCACGCAGTGCGAGCTTCGTGATAAGAGGGCTGTCGGCCATGCGTGAGGACAAGTTCCGTTGATCGGACAGCCGTGCGAGGGCCGCACGAGACGATTGGATCGAAACACTGCTCCCGTCAATCCGTCGAGTGCCGCGGCACCTCCCATGGTTTTGAAACCTGCGGCGACATGCAACTATGCCGCGGTTTCCTCCCCGATGGGAACCGCAGTCACTTGCCGCGCCTGCAGCGCCGGCAGCACTTTCTCTGCGAACAGGCGGATTTGGTTGACGAACATCTCGTGCGGCATCGCGCCGGTGTTCATGCGTACATGGACGACGTCGGCGCCGGTGCGCTCGACCGCTTCGAGGATGCGGTCGCGCACCTCGTCGGCGGTTCCCCATGGCATGGTCTCGGCGCGCCTGGCGACGTCCTCCATGGTCATGTTGCGGTAGTCCTCGCGCGAGCGCTGTGCCTCGCGCAGATTCTCCGGGCGTACGTAGTCGAGCGCATGGTCGGAGACGTAGCCGAAGCCGCGTTGGATGTTGGTCTCGGTCACGTTGCCGTGGCTGAACAGCGTGCGGTTGAAGTACAGAAGATACGGTCCCGCTTCCTTCACAGCCTGCGCTTTCGAATCCGCGATGTAGGCGTTGGCGGCGATGCTCAGGTGCTTGGGCGTGATGCGGTGGCCCGCCGCCGCAAGGCACTTGGCGTAGTACCGGATGATGTCTTGCTGCAGCCCCTGCACACGGCTCTCGCCCGGGGTGATGGGAATGTTGTTCTTTGCCGCGAACTCGATCGACTCCTTACTTGCGGTGATCGGCGTCCAGATCGGGGGATGCGGCTGCTGGACCGGCCGCGGCCACATCGCGACGTTTTTGTAGGACCAGAACTTGCCTTCGTAGGAGAACACGTCCTCGGTCCAGGCGCGCGTGATGATGTCGTAGGCCTCCTCGAAACGCGCGCGCGATTCCGAGAGCGGCACGTTGTGCACCTGATATTCGCGCGGAATGCCGCGCGCGATGCCGGCGATCAGCCGCCCGTTCGACAGGCAGTCGATCATGGCTAGCTCTTCGGCCAGGCGCAGCGGGTGGTGCAGCGGAATGAGATTGCCGTAAATCAGCAATTTGAGCCGCTTTGTGCGCTGCGCCGCCGCGGCCGCCATGAGGTTCGGCGAGTTCATGAGGCCGTAGGGCGAGGTGTGGTGCTCGTTGAAGCCCACGCCGTCGTAGCCGAGGCGGTCGAGCTCCTCCCAGGCCTCCAGATGCTCTGCATAGGTCTTCACCGCCTCGGCAGGTTCGAAGTACCTCTTGCCGAGCGGATACGGCAGTTCCTTCCCGCGCTCGAGGTCATCGAGATGGGCGCGATAGGGCAGGAGGTCGAAGACGAAGACTTGCATGAGCGTTCCCGGCGCGTGAGCGATGGACGGGACGCTAGCCCATCTCGCCCGTCCAGACGAGGGCAGCAGGCACCGTCACGGCAGGCATGCCGGGCCGGCGGGGATCACCTTGCGGCATGAGCGTGCGAGAGCTGCAAAAGAAGACGCCCGGCCGCGCCGGGCGTCGCATTTCAATCGCTGTCGCTCTGGCGGGCTATGCCGCCTTGGCGCTTGCCCGATGGATCGCCTGCCACACCCGTTCCGGCGTGGCGGGCATGTCGAAGTCTTCGATGCCGAGCGGCTTGAGCGCGTCCAGCAGCGCCGCCATGATCGCCGGCGGAGCGCCGGTGGCCCCGGCTTCGCCACAGCCCTTCACGCCGAGCGGATTGGTAGCCGCCGGCACCTCGACGAGGTCGCCCTCGAGGTTGGGCATGTCATCGGCACGCGGCATGGCGTAGTCCATGAACGTACCGCTCAGAAGCTGGCCGCTGGAGTCATACACCACGTGCTCCATCAGCGCCTGACCGAGGCCTTGCGCCACGCCGCCGTGCACCTGGCCCTCCGCGAGCATGTGATTCATCACCTTGCCGACGTCGTCACACGCGGTATAGCGCACCACCTGCACCACACCGGTCTGCGGATCGACCTCGACTTCGCAGGTGTGACAGCCGTTCGGATAGCAAGGCGGTTCGGCCGCGAACGTCCCGGCGGCTTCGAGGCCGACGCCGACGTCATTGGGCAGGAACATGGGCGCATAGAACGCCTTGGCGACGTTGGTGAGTTCGATCGACTTGTCGGTGCCCACCACGGTGAACCGGCCGTTCTTAAACTCGAGATCGCTGGCCGCGGCCTCGAGCATCTTGGCCGCCATCGGCTTCGCTTTCTCGATGATCTGGTCGGCTGCGCGCTTGAGCGCATTGCCGCCGACCATCATGCTGCGCGAACCGTAGGTGCCACGCCCGATCGGAACCTCGTTGGTGTCGCCCTGGATGAACTTGATGTTCTCGAAGGGCACGCCGAGCCACTCGCTCACCATCTGAGCGTAAACGGTGGCGTGTCCCTGACCGTGCGAATGGGTGCCGGCGAGAATAGTGACCTGTCCACTTGGGTCGAAGCGCAGGTCCATTCGGTCATTGAAGATAGCGGCTTCTTCAAGGAAGTAGGCCATGCCCCAGCCGCGGAGTTTGCCGTTCTTCTTGGATTCGGCGCGCCTCTTCTCAAAGCCCTTGCGATCGGCAAGACGCAGGCACTCCTCGGTCACGCGCGCGAAGTCGCCGCTGTCGTAAACGATGCCTGACGTGTTGGTGTAGGGCATCTTCGATGCGGGAATGTAGTTTTTCATGCGCAGCGCAACGGGGTCCATCTTGAGGACCGCGGCGGCTCGCTCGATCAACCGCTCGACGAGGTAAGTGGCTTCCGGCCGTCCTGCGCCGCGGTACGGCGCCATCGGCGACGTGTTGGTCAGCACGGCCTTGGCGAAAATGAAACCGGCGGGAATGTCGTAGACGCCCGAAAGCAGTTTCACCGAGAACATGCTGGTGGCGAAGGCAGCCGCTGTCACATGCGAGCCGACCGCGTGCATCGACTGCGCGCGGATGCCGAGAATCTTGCCGCTCTCGTCGAGAGCAATCTCGCCGGTCACCACCTGGTCGCGGCCGTGCGCGTCGCCAGCCAGCGCCTCGGCGCGGGTCGAAGTCCACTTCACCGGCCGGTTGACCCGGCGCGAGGCCCACAGAACCAGCGCGTCCTCGGGATAGGGGCTGCCCTTCATGCCGAAACCGCCGCCCACGTCCGGCGAGATCACGCGCAGCTTCGTCTCGGGGATGTGCAGCACCTGCCCGGCGATCTGCGAGCGGAACCCGTGCGGGTTCTGCGAGGAGGTGTAGAGCGTGTAACTGTCGCTGTCCGCTGCGTAATCGCCGATTGCAGCCCGGGTCTCCATCGAGTTGGCCGAGAGGCGATTGTTCGTCAGCTTGAGCGAGACGACATGTTTGGCGTTGGCGAAAGCGGCGTCGGCCGCTTCCTTGTTGCCCATGGCCAGGATGAAGGCGATGTTGCCTGGATTGTCGTCCCACACGGTCGGCGCGCCCGGAGCCGTCGCCTCCTCGATGGTGGTCACCGCAGGCAACGGCTCGTAATCGATCTCGATCAGTTCCGCGGCGGCGCGAGCTTGATCCTCGGTATCGGCCACCACGAACGCGACGCGGTCGCCAACGCATCGCACCTTGTCGGCGGCAAGCAGCGGCCGCGAGGCGCGGTAGCCTTTGGGCGCCCCGAAGTCCTCGGGCATGGCCGGAATCAGCAGGCCGAGTTTGTCGGTTGCCACGTCCTGGGCGGTGAGGACCGCGAGCACCCCTTCGGCCGCCTTGGCCTTGGTCGTGTCGATCCGCTTGATGCGGGCATGGCCGTGCGGCGACATCACCAGCACGCCATAGGCCTGCTGCGGCAAGGTGATGTCGTCGACATAGCGTCCGCGCCCGGTGATGAAACGCTGGTCTTCGACCCGGCGCACGGGTTGACCAATGCCGAATTTACCCACGCTGACGTCCACGACGTTCCCCCTTGCTGCGGAATGGTGAATGGCCGGCAGGGCGCCGGCTTGGTTGTCCGGCATATTTGACCCGCAAGTCTTGCGACGCGCAAGCGGGGATGCGATGCGTTGTCGCGGGTGGAGCTGGGACCAAATCATGAAAATCGCCAGGATCGCTGCAACTTCCGTGCACGTACCCATGAAGATCGCGCTGGTCGGAGCCGAGCGGCAGACGGCCATGTCGGCCTGCCTGGTCGAGATCGAGACCGACACAGGCATCGTCGGCCACGGCTTCTCCGCAATCACCGACGAAGACGTCGTGACCCGGGTAGTCGAGGCAATCGCGGGGCCCGCCATTCTCGGCGAAGACCCCCTGGCGCACGAGCGGGTATGGGACAAGCTCTACTGGGAAATGATGCCGCGCGGCCAGACGGGCTACGCCGCTCATGCCCTCGCGGCCGTCGACGTTGCCCTTTGGGATATCAAGGGCAAGGCGCTGGGCCAGCCGGTCTGGCGCCTTCTTGGCGGAGCTCGCGGCCGAGTGCCGGTCTACGTGACGTTCGGATTCGATTTCTTCGACCGCGACCAGCTCGCGGAAGCGGCGAAACTGTGGGTCTCCCGCGGGTTCACGCGCCTGAAAATGACCGTCGGCCACAACGGCCTGCGGCGGCGCAATGAGCGGCCCTTGATGGACCTCATCCGCGAGGACGAGGCCCGCGTGCGCTCCGTGCGCGACGCGGTAGGACATGAGATCGAGATCTTCGTCGACGCCAACTGCAGCCTCGATCTCTATCACGCGCAGAAGCTCGCCGAAATGATCAAGCCCTATCGCATCTCCTTCTTCGAGGAGCCGTTGACGCAGAACGACGCGGCGCAGATGGCCGTGCTGCGGAGGCAGGTCGGCATCCCGCTGGCGTGCGGACAGAACGAAGGCTTGATGTTCCGCTTCCGCGATCTGCTCATGCGGGAGGCGATCGATTACGCGCAGCCGAACGTGGTGATCAGCGGCGGCTTCACCCAATGTCTGAAGATCGCAGGGCTTGCGGCCGCATTCAACATTCCGATCGCGAATGGCGGGGCCTGGCAATATCACAACATGCACCTGCAGGCGGGGGTGACCAACGGCAGCCTTGTCGAGATTCACTATCTTGCGGAAGAGCTGTATCGCCGCATCTACGATGGGCTGCCGACGGCAGAGGCCGGATGGCTGACTTTGCCCGAGGGCCCCGGCCTTGGATTCGCTCCGCGCGCCGGCGCGGTGAAGGAGTTTGCCAAGACCACATTTTGCTAGGACCACATAGCGCGACATCAAACGCGCAGCCGGGAGGGAGCACATGGCCAGCAATGTGAAGCGGCGAGCTGCGCCGCGTGCGCGGCGCTTCATCGAGCAGCGCTGGCTGCTCGACAATGTCATTCGGGCCAATGGCATCGATTGGGATCAGCCGCGCACGAGTTACCTGAACGTGCCTCTGGGCTTGGAGGCGAGTTCCGGCTTTGCCGCCATTCGCCAGCGCGTCCAGAAGTTCGCCGACTGCTCCCCTGCGTTCCAAACGGCTGCGCGCCGGCGAGAGATGCGTGCGCGGGAAGCTTTCGAAGCGGGAAACACCGTGACGGCGCGCGAGAACTTTCTCATGGCGGCGGTGCACTGGGGCGCGGCGCAGTGGCCGTTCGATGAGAACAATGACGAGAACCTCTACTGCAACGCGCGCAAGCGCGACTGCTATCAGACCTATGCTCGCCTCGCGGCCCACCGCATTGAGGAGGTCTGGATCCCCTTCAAGGGACTCAAGCTGCCGGCTTGGCTGCATCTGCCGCCTGGATTTCAAAGCGGCCAGCTGCCGCTGGTGGTGACCATTCCCGGCATGGACAGCTTCAAGGAAATCAGCGTCGCGATCTACGGCGACCGCTGGCTCACGCGCGGCATTGCCGTGCTCGCGCTCGATGGGCCCGGCCAATACGAGAGCGCCGTTCTCGGCATTCCGGTGAGCGTCGACAACTGGACGGCTGTCGGCGGCGCCGTGATGGCATGGCTGGAGAAACGTCCGGAGATTGATATCGCGCGCGTCGGCGTCTCGGGGAACAGCTTCGGCTCGTTCTTTTCGACACTGATGGTCGCGCACGAGCCACGCTTTGCCGCCTGCGCCGTGACTTCGCCCAACCTCGAACCGGGCTGCCATACGATTTTTGAGGAGGCCTCGCCGACCTTCAAGCAACGCTTCATGTACATGGCGCAGATCTCCGAGGAGGCGCGTTTCGACGCGTTCCGCAAGACATTGAGCTGGAAGCGCCACGCGGAGCGCATCCGCATGCCGTATCTGTGCGTCGGGGGAGAAGCGGATGAGCTCTGTCCGTTCGAACATGTCGAGCAGATGTTCGCGGCGATGAGGGCTCCCCGCCAGCTCATCGTTTACCAGGACTCCCGTCACGCCATCGGCGGCGTGCCCTCGGCTACGCTGGGCCCGTATTTGCCGACGCTCGTTGCCGACTGGATGTCGGCGCGGCTGGCCGGTAAGCCGTTCAAGAGCGAGCGCTGGTACGTCGACGCGACAGGGCACGTCGCGCGGGCCCCCTTGTGATGGTCAGGTGGATGTCGGAGGCGCGAAAAAGCACTTGCGCTTGCCGCCCCAGAAGCAGCGCCAATATTTGCCGTCGGGCGAGGGTGTTGCCTCTTCGAACGGCACCGTCTCATGCAGGCTCTTGATCAGGTAGCCCCCAGCCGTAACTGAAACGTCCTCGGTCGCGAGCTGCGCGCAATCATGTTCGCCGCAGCACAGGTCGCCGATGGCATTGCGATACTGTCCGTCTTGGATCCATTGCGCTGCGCCGTGCCCGAGTGCGAATGCGCAGGTCGTCAGTAGCAAATACACCGCCATCAAGTACCGCATGGCGAACCTCCGAACGCGTCAACACGAATGTGCGAGGCTGGTTCCCGGCGGGTCGCACATGCGTCGGGATCACGTTGGCGCGAGGCCATCGTGTTTGACGCATGGCTCGCTGGCTGCAAAAGCGCGCTGTGTTTGCTTCAAATGCGGGGACGAAATGTCCTGCCACCACTCGGCATGCCGCGGGCGAAGGCCGGCTGCGAACGCGTGTCAGTCCCGAAAGAGGAGCGCGAACCTGCCCTGCTATACGGCGGCAGCGGTTGCCCGCCGGCCAGGACGCGCGATCAGCCAGATGGCGATTGCCACGTTCACGAAGTTCCACGCCATTCCGTTGAGGAACGCGGCGCGGTACGAGCCGGTGACGTCGAAGATGAGGCCCGACAACCAACCGCCCAGCGCCATTCCGAACAGCGTTGCCATCAGGATGATACCCAGGCGTGTTCCCGTTTCCTGCGGCGAGAAATATTCGCGCACTATGATGGCGTAACTCGGCACAATGCCGCCTTGGAAAAGCCCGAAGAGGGCGGAGATCACGTAGAGTGAGGTCAGCCCGTCGAACAGAACATAGAGCAGCAGCGCTACCCCCTGCAGGAATGAGCCGAGCAGCAGCGTTCGCAGTCCGCCGACACGGTCGGCGATGAAACCCGAGCCAACGCGACTCACGATTCCGAACGCCATCATGATCGACAGCATGTCGGCGCCGCGCGCGACCCCGTAACCGAGGTCACCGCAATAGGCGACGAGGTGTACCTGCGGCATTGCCATCGCGACGCAACAGGCGACGCCCGCAACGGCAAGCAGCAGGTTGAGTGCGGTGGGCGACAGGCCGACGGCATTGGCTGCGGCATGATGATTGCCGGTCTCGCGTTCGGCGAGCGTCGGCCGGCCGCGCAGCAGCAAGGCGAGCGGCAGCACCATCGTCACGCAGAAGAGACCGATGCCGATGTGGGTTGTCCGCCAGCCTTCGCCGGACACGAAGTGCTGCACGACCGGAGGCCATACGGTGCCCGCCAGATAATTGCCCGACGCGCAGATTCCGACCGCGATGCCGCGCCGGCGCACGAACCAGTGTGAAACGTCCGAAACCAGGGGACCGAAGCCTGCCGAAGTGCCGAGACCGAGCAGCGCGTGAGCCGCCGCGAACTGCGCGAGAGTGCGGGCCGACCCGGCCCCAATATAGCCCAGCGCGATCGCGACCGCGCCGAGCGCGACGGCGGCCGCTATGCCGAATCGGTCCGCAACGCGGCCCATGACGACCGATCCGAGCGCGAATCCGACCATCAGCAGGGTGAAGGCAAGAGATGCATCGGCCCGCGCGACGCCGAAGTCGCTCTGCACGGCCGGAAGCGAGACAACGAATGACCACATGCCGACTCCGCTGACGGTCGAGATCAATGTGGCAAGTGCCAGGCGCCACCAGGCGTAGGCGGAATCGGGGGCGCGCGGGGCAGGACCGGTGAGTGCAGTCGGCGTCATGCACTACGCTTTAGCGCATCATGGGGATCAGAGAAAACCACATGCGCGTTTGGTGGCCGCCCCGACAGGGTGTCGGTGCTTCCGGTTTGGTGTTAGAACCAAACCGGGCTCTCTGAAGGATCGTGAATGCGCGCTGGTACGATGGCTTCGGTCGGGACGGGCCTCGCCGCGTCGGTCATCATTCACCTGTTGTTACTGATCGCCGTCGCGATCCCGCATCAGCGGCAGACGGGCCGCGGCGAAGCCGTTCCTATCGAACTGGTCACCCCGGAAGAGGCCGCACCGGCATTCAACAACGCCGCGCCACAGGCGCAGCGGCAGGCCGACCCGGAGCCGGATTTGAGCCAATTGCAGTCCGGGCCGCCGAGCCAGCTTGCAGGCGCGTCCGAGCAGGCGGCGCAGTCTCTCGCTCAGCCGTCGCCTCAGCGCCCACAGGGTACCGACCCACAGACCCAGCAGCAGCAAGGGTTGGTGCCGCCGCAAAGGGAAACGGCCAGTCCGCCGCCGCAAGCGGAGCAACAAAGCGCGGCCGAGCCCCCGGCAGGCGAAACCACGAGCGCCGACAACCATCCGCTGCCTGATAGTCTTGCCGAGCAAGGCATGCGCCTCGCAACCATGCTGGCGCTGCCCGTGCCTGGCGCCAGCCCGTTCGGCACGGAAGCCGAGGTCAAAGCCGATCTGAGGGCCAGCGAGATGGCCGCATTCAAGGCGCACTTGAAGAAATGCTGGACTTTGCCGCCTGGCTATTCCGAGAGCCAACAGGTCAAGGTCGTCGTGCGCGTTGCATTGCGGCCTGACGGTCGGCTCGCCGCGGACCCGGAGGCGATTGAAGTAACGCCGGCCAAACTGGGCGGTCCGCTCTGGATCAACGCCAAGGCAGCACTACTGAAATGCCAGCCCTATACGATGTTGCCGGCGGACAAATACAAGGAATGGCGCGTGCTCGACATCAACTTTTCGCCCGACCAGATGGCGGGCGGATAATGGGCGCGCCAGGGGCGCCTCACCGCGGACTCAGCGCCGGCGGAACTGTTGGCCACGCGCGGCCGGACGCGGCGCCGAGCTGCGCTCGTCCTTGTGCCGGAAGATCACGCGGCCCTTGTCGATGTCGTAAGGAGACATTTCGACCGTCACGCGGTCGCCGGCCAGGGTCTTGATGCGGTTCTTGCGCATTTTGCCCGCCGTATAGGCGATGATCTGGTGCCCGTTGTCGAGCTGAACACGAAACCGCGTATCGGGCAAAAGCTCGGTGACGAGGCCTTCCATTTCAATCAGTTCTTCTTTGGCCATGTGCGTCTCTCCAAGTGGTAGTCGGTTCGTGGAGTGGCCGCCGCGTGTCCGCGGCGGCCGATGTCGATGATCCTGCCGCTTCTTAGAGCGCTTGGATATTGCCGACGGCGATCTTGCCCGACCGTGGATCAGTCTGGGTGTCGAACGCGACCTTCTGGCCCTCGCGCAAACCGCGCAGGCCGGCGCGCTCGAGCGCCGTGGCGTGGACGAACACGTCCTTGCTGCCGTCATCCGGCTGAATGAAGCCGTAGCCTTTGGTGTCGTTGTAGAACTTTACGGTGCCGTTCGTCATTTCGTGTCCTTGAGTGACATTTGCGCACGTAGATCCAGGCTCGTCGCAGGTCATGCGGTTCGCCGGTCCCCGGTTAAGTCGAATTTGGTAGATTTCTGAAGCGTGCGCCGTGCGAAATGCGAGGCGAAGCGGCCCAGTAGTCCGGCCAAAAGTCGATCCGCGGTAGATATACGCGGATTGCAGCAATTACAAGGAGGTAGCCCCTCAAACGCCGGTCGCGCGCGGCGCCATCCTTTACCCGCCGTTAACCGGGCGCCAGGAATGCGATCCGGCATTCCCGAGCCGGCTGTCGACCCAGCCGGCCAGCGTATCCAGCATCTGTGCGCGCACCTGAGCATCCTTTCGTCCGGTTCTCGCAGGGACGTGGAAGGAATGATCGGCGTCTGTGACCCGTTCGAGTGTTGCGCGGGGCCCCAATGCTACGCACAGCGGCTCAAGCTCTTCGCGCATGGCCAAGGCGTCGCGCGTGCCTTGCAGGAACAGCATCGGGACTTGAACGGCAAACAGGTGATCACCGCGCTGGCGCGAAGGCCGGTTGGCAGGGTGCAGCGGAAATCCCAGGAATACGAGCGCGCGCACGCCGGGCAGCGGAGCGGCGGCCTGTGCCTGTGAGGTCATTCGGCCGCCGAAGGACTTGCCGCCTGCCAGCAGGGGTATGCCTGGGAGCAACTGCGCGGCTGATGCGACTGCGGCCCGCACGGCAGCCTGTGCACGGCTCGGGGGATCGGGCCGCTTGCCGCCGTGCTCCATGTAAGGGAACTGGTAGCGCAGCGTCGCGATCCCGCGTTCCGCCAGTTCTTCCGCGACTGCCGCCATGAACGGATGGGCCATTCCGGCGCCTGCCCCGTGCGCAAGGACATAGCAGGCGCTGGCGCGCGGCGGCGCGATGAGCAGCCCGGATACCTGATCGGCGCTATCGATTGCGATCGTGATGGGCTCTGCGTTCGTGGGCACGCGGGAAACCTCGAGCGGTTGCAACGACACAATTCTCATAAATAATCGGCCGGACCTTGGCGAGGAGACGGCCGATGTGTCGTAACATACGCACGCTCTTCAACTTCGACCCGCCGGCGACAGAGGACGAGATTCGCGCGTCCGCGCTGCAGTTCGTTCGCAAGTTGAGTGGCTTTACGCATCCCTCGAAAGCCAACGAGACGGCGTTCGCGCGGGCCGTCGACGAGGTCGCAGCGGCCGCTCAGCGGCTGCTCGGTTCGCTCGAAACGTCGAGCCCGGCGCGCAATCGCGAGGTCGAGGCGGAGAAAGCGCGGGAACGTGCGCGAGTGCGTTTCGGGTAATCGCCGCCGGTCTGGGCGATCGCCTTCTCTGCCGATGCGCGGGTCGGACCGTCTGCAATGACGTTAGGGTGGAGTTAACGCAACCAGCACAATTGACAATCCAGGATTGTGCATCAGCAACCAGGGCCTAACGTCCCGGGTCTATGGTCTGCCGGCGACCCCGAGAGCCGCGTCGGGCGGCCGGCGGCGCTCCGATAGCTCGGACACGGATACAGGGCGGGCGGCAGATGCTGCAGGGCATTCGGCTTCGGCTGGTCGGCTTGGTCCTGGCCGCGACCCTCCCGTTCATTGCGCTGATCGGTGTCGGTCTTTGGCAGCAATGGCGTAGCGAGCGCGACCAAGCCATGCAGCTCGCGCTCAGTCAGGCGCGTGTCACCGCCGCGCTCATCGACGGACATATCGGCAGTCTCGAGAATCTGCTGGCCGGTCTCAGCCACGCGGTCTTCACCGAGCGAACGGACGCCGAAGCCAACGACACGCTGCTGCACCGGGTGCAATCCTCGCTGCCGGACTATGTCGCAAACATCATGGTCTTTGCGCCCGACGGCAGCAACATCGGTATTGCCAAAGGGAAACGGTTCTCGGCATCCGACCGGCTCTATTTCCTGGGCGTGCTGGCCGGCGAGCAACTCGCGGTCGGTGAGCCTGTGCAGGGGCGCGCCACGGGCGGCTGGATCATTACCTTGGCGCGGCCAATACACGATCAGAGCGGCAAGCTGCGCGCGGTGCTGGCCATCGGCACATCGCTGCAGAAGTTCCAGAACATGCTCACTGGACAGGATCTCGCGCCCGGAACCGTCGTTCGGATCGTGGACGAGAACGGTATCGTTCTGTCCGAGGGAAGCAATGATACGGACGGTCTGGGCCGCGAGCTCGTGCAATACGATCAACGTGTCCGTCATATCGCCGAGCGCGACTCTGCACACATTCTGCGCTGGTCCGACGACGTCGAGCGCATCACGGCATCCGCGGGCTTGCAGCGGGCGCCTTGGCAGGTGTCGATCGGGCTGCCCGTGGAGGCCGGCCTTACCTCGCTCAAGACACGCATGGCGTCGAGCGCGTTGTTCAGCATCGGTGCACTGACCATCACATTCATCATCGCGTGGATGGTGTCCGGCCGCACGGTGCGTCCGATCGCACAGCTTGCGAACGACGCTTCGATACTGGCGGCCGGCGACCTCAGTCACCGCAGCGCCGTCGGCTCCTCCGACGAAGTCGGACGGCTGGCGGCGAGCTTCAACCAGATGGCGTCGGCGCTCGAGCAGCGTCAGGCCGAGGCCGCGCGCAACGCGGAGGAGGTGCGCGAGACCAAGGATACGCTGGCTGCCGTCGTCGACGCTTCGCCGATCGCGATCGTCTGCACGGGGCTGGACCGTCGGATCATGTTGTGGAACCGCGCCGCCGAGCAGACCTACGGCTACACCCGTGAGGAGGCGGTCGGGCAGCTGGTCAAGATTGTGCCTCCAGATCTGGTCCATACCTCGCGTGAGTTCTATCAGCGCGCCATTGGCCGCGAGACCATGCGCGACGTCGAGGTCAAACGGCAGCGCAAGGATGGCTCGCTCGTCGATATCCGGCTGGCCGTCGCGCCCATGTACAATCCCGACGGATCAGTGCGCGGTGTCGCGTGGGCGCACGAAGATATCACCGACCGCAAGCGTGCTGAGGAGCAACTCCGCCGCTTTGCCCATTACGATCAACTCACCGGGCTGCCCAATCGCTTGACCATGCGTAGGGAACTTGAAGAATTGCTGGAGCCAGGGCTCGGCGCTACGCAGACGTCGATCGCATTGTTCGATTTGGATGGCTTCAAGGATGTCAACGACACGCTCGGGCATTCGACCGGCGATCGCTTGCTGATCGAGGTTGGACACCGCCTGACCGGCGTCGCCGAACGCCAGCAGCCGCCATGCAAGGTGTGTCGGCTCGGAGGCGACGAGTTCGTCGTCATCATCCCGAAATGCGGCGACCCACGGCAAGCCGCAGATACGGTGCGCGCCATGCTGCGCGTCCTCGCCGACCCGTTCCACCTGAGCGAGCATGTGCTGCATCTGGCGGGCAGCGCCGGCATCGCGATTGCGCCCAATGACGGCCAGACGGTCGACGAACTGATTGCCAACGCTGATCTTGCCCTCTATCAGGCGAAGCGGAACGGCGGTGGCGTCTATCGCTTCTACGTACCCTCGATGCGGGCCAAGGCGCAGTCGCGCCGGGCGCTCGACGGCGAACTCCGGCAGGCGTTCCAGGCTAACGAGTTCGAATTGCATTTCCAGCCCCAAGTGCGGCTCGTGGATCGGGCCGTCGTCGGAGCGGAGGCGCTGCTGCGCTGGAAACATCCGGATCGCGGCCTAATCAATCCCGGCGCGTTCATTGATGCACTGGCCGAGAATCCCATCGCGCCGGAGGTCGGCCGCTGGATCACGCGGGCGGCTTGCATGCAGGCCGCACGTTGGCGCACTCGTGGTTATCCGTTGCGCCGCATCGCCGTGAATTTGTTCTCGGCGCAGCTGCATGATCCGATGCTCATCGACGACATCGAGCGCGTGCTGCAGGAGAGCGGGCTGCCCGCGAACGCTCTCGAACTGGAGATCATCGAAAATGTCGCGCTCAACAACGAGGCCTCGGTCAAGCCGCTGCAGCGGCTGCACGAGAAGGGCGTCCGCCTCGCGTTCGACGACTTCGGAACGGGCTTTGCGTCCCTGAGTTATCTTAGGCTGTTTCCGGTTTCGCACATCAAGATCGACCGCAGTTTCGTCGAGAAGCTGACCAACGGTGCCCAGGATGCCGCCATTGCCCGCTCCCTGATCACCATGGCCCACAGTCTCGATCTCGACGTGATTGCGGAGGGGGTCGAAAGCGAGGATCAGGCGCTGTTTCTGTTGAACGAAGGTTGTGACGAGGGACAGGGGTTCCTCTTCAGCAAGCCGCTGTCCGCCGAGGACTTCGAGGCCTATCTAAGTGGCGCATGTTTAGCCGGCGCCTGGGCCGACGAATTCGACGTCGCCGCTGCTCCCGCTGCCGAGCGCGAGGCGGCGTTCGCTACACAGCCCTATCGACGCAACGTCCGCTAGAATCGGCGCTTGCAAAGGCGGGGAATGGCAGGCCGCCGGACGCGACGGTTGTGCCACACCGCCGGTGGTCGGTCGCCCGACATCGTTCCGCAAGATGGTTCGGCCTTGTGTTGAAGGTCTCCTCTTGCCACTTGTGATGTCGGCCGCCTTCATCGCGCCCCACGAACGCTACCTTGAGATCCATGCCCGTTGTCCCTCCATCAGTCACGCCGGCAGTTGTCGTCCGTGATCTCGTCAAGGTCTACAAGACCGGCACGGCGGTCGGTGGCATCTCGTTTGCTCTGCGGCCGGGCTCGATCACGGGACTGCTCGGTGGGAACGGCGCGGGCAAAACGACCACCATCGCGATGCTGATGGGTCTGGTGAGCCCGACATCGGGGCGCATCGAGATCCTCGGGCGAAGCATGCCGCGCGAGCGCTATCACGTTCTCCCGCGCGTGAATTTCGAAAGCCCATATGTGGAAATGCCGCATCGCCTCACGATCCGGCAGAACCTGCAGATCTTCGGCAAGCTGTACGGCGTCCGCGACATCGCCGGCCGTATCGATCAGCTCGCGCGCGAACTCAATCTCTCCGACCTCCTCGACCGACCTGCCGGTAAGCTGTCGGCCGGCCAGAAGACGCGGGTCTCACTCGCCAAGGGGTTGATCAACGCACCTGAGGTGCTGCTGCTCGATGAGCCGACCGCGTCGCTCGATCCCGACACGGCCGACTGGGTGCGCGGCCGGCTCGAACGCTATCGCGCCGAGCGCGGGGCGACCATCCTGCTCGCTTCGCACAACATGGCGGAGGTGGAGCGCATGTGCGAACGGGTCATCATGATGAAGAACGGCCGCATCGTTGACGACGATACGCCGGCCGGTCTCCTGGCGCGCTATGGCCGCACCAACCTTGAGGAGGTCTTCCTTGACGTGGCGCGCGGCACCGGCGTGGGCGAGGCTGCGCAATGAAGGCCCAGGCCCAGCCCCGAGACGATGGCCAAGCGATGGGCATGGACAAGGCGGACGTGATCGCGATTCACCCGTCCTTCTCGTGGCCCCGCGTCGTCGCGATGGTCCAGCGCTATTGGTACCTGTTGCGCTCCTCGTGGCCGCGCGTGCTCGACCTGATCTACTGGCCGACCGTACAGATGGTGATGTGGGGCTTCCTGCAGGTCTATATCAGCCAGCAGGGCGGCGGCGGTGCGCTGGCGCGTGCGGGCGAGACTTTCCTCGGCGCGGTGATGCTGTGGGACATGTTGTTCCGTGGTCAGCTCGGCTTTTCGATCTCGTTTCTCGAGGAGATGTACTCGCGCAATCTGTCGAACCTTTTGATCTCACCGCTGCGTCCGATGGAATTCGTGATGTCGCTGATGATCATGAGCGTCATCCGGTTGGCAGTTGGAATGGTGCCGGTGACGATCCTCGCGATCCTGTTTTTCGGCTTCAACCTGTGGGGTCTCGGTCTCGCGCTCGCGGCATTCTTCGCCAACCTCATGCTGACGGGATGGGCTGTCGGTATCTTCGTATCGGGATTGTTGCTGCGCCACGGTTTAGGTGCGGAGAACATGGCTTGGTCGATCATGTTCCTGCTCCTGCCGCTGACCTGCGTCTACTATCCCGTCGGCGTACTGCCGGACTGGTTGCAGGTGGTAGCCTGGAGCCTCCCGCCCACGTACGTGTTCGAGGGCATGCGTGCGCTGCTGCTGCAGCAGGTCTTCCGTGCCGATCTCATGCTGCAGGCGTTTGCAATCAATATCGTCTTGTTTGGCCTCGCTATTTTGAGCTTCCTCGGTTTCCTGCGGAGCTCGCGCGATGTTGGCTCCTTGCTCGCCGGCGGTGAATAAGCCGGGCCGCCTAGGATTGCTGCGACCGGCACTTATATATTTGAAATGACACCCGAATTGGCCGGTAAAGCAGTTGATTATCGAATTTTCGGTATGTTGACTGGCTGAACGATCGGAACGACAATGTTGCAGCGCAAAACTGGGGGCGCAGGGGATTTGAATGGCGATTGGTGAATTTGGCGGGGCACCAGAGGCGCCCGCTGAGGGCGGGTTCGTACTTTCGTCGCCGATGTACTGGCTGTACGAGATGAGCCACGCTGCGCTCAACCCTGCTCGCGCCTTCGCCGATGCGACGCGTCTCTTCTACAAGAATCCAATAAACCCGCTCGCTCATACCACTTTCGGCAAGTCGGTGGCGGCGGCGGCCGAGTTGTTCGAGCGCTCCACCCGTCGTTACAGCCAGCCCGAATGGAACATCCCGTCGACCATGGTCGGCGGCGAGCGGGTGCCGGTACAGGTCACGTCGGTATGGGAGCGTGCGTTTTGTCGTCTCCTCCATTTCGGGCGCGCCTTCGAGCGCGCGCCCAGCCGTCCGCAACCGAAGCTGCTGATCGTCGCCCCGATGTCCGGCCATTATGCAACGCTGTTGCGCGGCACCGTCGAGGCTTTCCTGCCCAGTCATGACGTCTACATCACGGAATGGCAGGACGCCCGTACCGTTCCGCTGTCGGAAGGACGTTTCGACCTCGACGATTACATCGATTATCTCATCTCGATCCTGCATTTCATGGGCGGCGACACCCACGTGGTCGGAGTCTGCCAGCCGTCAGTCCCGGTCATTGCGGCGGTGGCGATCATGGAAGCGGCCAATGATCCCTACATACCGAATTCGATGGTGCTGATGGGCGGGCCGATCGACACCCGCGTCAATCCCACGGCGGTGAACCGGCTGGCCGAGCAGCGCGGTGTGGACTGGTTCCGCCGCAACGTGATCACCAAGGTGCCGTTCCCGCACGCCGGGGTGATGCGCGACGTCTATCCGGGATTCCTGCAGCTCAATGGCTTTATGAGCATGAATCTGGACCGTCACATCCAGGCGCACCAGAACCTGTTCAAACACCTGGTGCAGGGCGATGGCGATTCAGCGCAGAAGCACCGCGAGTTCTATGACGAATACCTTGCGGTGATGGACCTTGCCGCAGAGTTCTATCTGCAGACGGTCGATACCGTCTTCGTGCGGCACGCGCTGCCCAAGGGCGAGATGACCCACCGCGGTCAGCGGGTCGATCCCGCGGCCATCCGCCGCGTCGCATTGCTCACGGTTGAAGGCGAGCACGACGATATCTCCGGTGTCGGCCAGACCGAGGCGGCGCATCGTTTGTGTCCCAACATCCCCGATGAGCGCAAGGCGCATTGGCTGCAGCCGGGCGTCGGTCACTACGGCGTGTTCAACGGTTCCCGCTTTCGGGCTGAGATCGCGCCGCGCATTGCCGACTTCGTGATGTCCAACCGCGCTCCCGTCGTCGAACGGCCGCGCGCATCGGCGCGAGCCGCTGAAGCGGCGCCCCAGCGGCCCGATAACCTGGTCGAGTTCCGGCGCAGCATACGGGACTGAGAGCGCTTCCTGCCGAAAAAAAGAGTGGCTTTTCATGCACGCGGTGAACCGCGTGACTGGGGGGGGCAGGCTATCACTGGCCCGCATGATCCCGATGCGAGCCGGTTTCCACTTCGGCCGATCATGCGCTAATGATCGTCGGCTGATTCGGCCCGGTTGGAAGCCATGCTGCGCGCGCTGTTTTCCCGTTCGCCGTCCGCTGTCTCCGAGTTCGAGATCCAATTCGACGGCGCGAGCTACCGCGTCGGCGTGAAGCGCCACCGGCAGGCCCGGCGCTACACGCTGCGCATCCATGCGGCCAAGCGCGAGGCGCTGCTCACCATGCCGCCGCGCGGGAGTCTGAAGGAAGCGAAGGCCTTCGCCGAGAAGAACGGCGCGTGGATTGCGGCTCGGCTGAAGCGCTTGCCTGACGTCGCGCCCTTCGCGGACGGTGTCATTCTCCCGCTGCGTGGCGTTCCGCACCGTATCGTCTCACGGCGCGACGTCCGCGGAACCGTATGGATCGAGCCGGCCGATTCTGGGTCGCTGCTCTGCGTTGCAGGCGATGCACCGCACATCTCGCGGCGCGTCTCGGATTTCCTCAAGCGTCAGGCCAAGCGCGATCTCGAAGAGGCGAGTCGGCGGCATGCGGCTGCGCTTGGCGTGTCGATCGCGCGTATCACCGTGCGCGATACGACGAGCCGCTGGGGCTCATGCTCGAGCACGGGGCACCTGTCGTTTTCCTGGCGGCTCATTCTGGCTCCGCCGTTCGTGCTCGACTATCTCGCCGCCCACGAAGTGACGCATCTCGTCGAGATGAATCACTCGCACCGCTTCTGGCGGACGCTGCGCGGAATTTGTCCGGATACGGATCGTGCCAAGAGCTGGATCAACCGGCATGGCGCAGATCTGCATCGGTACGGCTGAACCCGCAAGAAAAGGATGCGGCTTCGCGATGAGTTCACCTGCCTTGCGCCCGGGTGGTTTTGGCCTGACCGCGCTGCTGGCATTCCTGACCAGCTTCGGCCCGCTGTCGGTCGATCTCTTTCTGCCGTCCATGCCGGCGATCGGACGCGCCTTCGACGCCCCGGAATCGCAGGTGCAGCTCACCATCTCGCTCTACCTCGTCGGCTATGCGATCGGCCAGCTCCTCTATGGTCCGCTGTCGGATCGCTTCGGCCGCAAGCCCGTCGTGCTCACCGCCCTTGCGATCTTCTGCCTTGGTAGTCTCGGGGCGGCGCTCGCGCACGGCCTGGAGTGGCTCATTCTCGGCCGAATTGGGCAGGCACTCGGTGCCTCGGGCGCCATGATCGTGACGCGCGCGGTGGTCCGCGACTTCTACGAGGGAGCACACGCCGGCCGGCAGCTCTCGGTCATGGGCATGATGATGGGTTTGGTGCCAATCGTGGCGCCAATCATCGGCGGGCTACTGCTCGTCAGCGCAGGCTGGCGCGCCGGTTTCGCGTTCCAATTCGCGGTCGGCGCGCTCGCTCTGCTGCTCGTGTGGCGCTATCTCGCGGAAACCCATCGCCCATCGTCGACATCGATCGCCGCCATTGCGGCAAGCTATCGCACGGTGGCGATGCACCCGGTGTTTCTCGCCAATATGATCGTCGGCTGTTTTGCCTATTCCGGGCTGTTTGCCTGGATTGCGGGATCGCCATTCGTGTTGCAGGGCCTGATCGGGCTCACTCCGCTGCAATTCTCGCTTTGTTACGCCGTCTCCTGCGCGGGTTTCATGACAGGCGGCGCAATCGCGACGCGCCTCGTGTTGCAGTTCGGATTGGACAGGACCGCGGGGCTGGGCGTCCTTGCGCTGGCGCTCGCGGGCACCGCCGCCGCCGTGAGCGTCGCCGTCGGCGTAGCGCTCCCGATCACCTTGACGGCATCGATGGCGCTGTTCCTCTGCGGCATGGGTATGGCGCTGCCGCAGGTCACCGCCGGGGCACTCACGCCGTTTCCGCATCACGCCGGAACAGCGTCTTCGCTGGTCGGCTTCGCGCAGCAGTGTTCGGGCGCCATCATGGGCATCGCTGTCGGGAACACCCTCGGCACGTCGGCGTGGCCGATGGTTGCCGGCGTGGCGGTGGCTGGGATTGCTTCGCTCGTGCTGTGGGCGGCGACCCGAGTGCAGCGGACGCGCCCGGCCAAGCCCGCCGCTACTGCGTGACCCCGCCTAGCGACGGCTGAACAGGTTGTCGATGAACCAGCCGTCGAGCCCGCGGCGCTCGCCGGGTTGCGCCCGCGCAGGCTCGACGGCTGCGGCGGGGCGGGCAGGGATGACATTGGGCCCACGCGGTGCACCGGCGGGGACCGGCAGGTTTGCCACCGGCAAGGCCTGATGCGCGGCTTTCATGAAGCGACTCCAGATTTCCACCGGCAGGCCGCTGCCAGTGGCCTTCTTCGTGGGCGAAGAGTCGTCGTTTCCCAGCCAAACGCCGGTCACGAGATGGCCGGTGTAACCGATGAACCAGGCATCACGAAAATCCTGGCTGGTACCGGTCTTGCCCGCGGCTTGCCAGCCCGGCAGGTCCGCGCGGCGTGCGGTGCCCGTGATCAGGGTCTCGCGCAGCATGCGGTTCATCATCGCAACATACTGCGGCTCGATCACCCGCCCGAGGCTCACGTCCGAGCGGGTGTAAAGGCCCTTTCCATCGGTCGTCTTCACCCGTTCGATGACGTGGGGGACGATGGCGAGGCCACCGTTGGCGAACGGGGCGTAAGCGGAGACGAGTTCGAGCGGCGTGACTTCGGACGTGCCGAGAGCGATCGACGCGTTTGGCTCGAGCTTCGAGGCGATGCCGAGCCGGTAAGCGGTGCGCGTGACGGCCGTCGGCCCGAACTCCAGGGTCAGCCGCACTGACACCGTGTTGAGCGACATCGCGAGCGCTTGCGTGAGCGTGACCGGGCCGAAATATTCGCGCGTGTAGTTCTCCGGGCGCCAGCCTTTCACCACGATCGGCTTGTCCTCGCGGATGGTATCTGGCGTGAGGCCGCGCTCGATCGCTGTAAGGAACACGAACGGCTTGAACGCCGAACCAGGCTGTCGCCTGGCGGCTACCGCGCGGTTGAACTGGCTCTCGGCGTAGTTCTTGCCTCCGATCAGCGCGCGCAAGGCTCCCTCGGGCGTCATGGCGACGAGCGCTGCCTGCTCAACGTTGTATTTGGCGCCTTTCTGCGTGAGCTCGTCGACGAGCGCTTTCTCAGCCGCCGCTTGCAGGCCTGCATCGAGCGTCGTTTCGACGACCACGTCGTCGTCCACGCGTCCGACCAGTTCGTTGAGCGCATCCATGACGAAATCGGCGGCGTAGTTCACCGCGCCGCCGGCGCTCTGTTTGGCGATGACGGGCGGGTGCGTGAGCGCGAGCCTGACGTCGCTCTCCTTGGCGAGCTTGGCGTCAGCCATCGCCGACAGCACGACCTGCGCTCGTTTTTCGGCGCCGGCAAAGTTGTGTGTCGGGGCGAGCCGCGACGGTGATTTCACGATGCCCGCCAGCATCGCGGCCTCGGCGAGAGTTATACGCCGAGCGGATTTGCCGAAATAGCGTTGCGAGGCGCCTTCGACCCCGTAGGCGCCGGCGCCGAAATATACTCGATTGAGGTAGAGCTCGAGAATCTGGTCCTTGCTGAACTTGTGCTCGATCCAAAGCGCAAGCACGACTTCCTGCAGCTTGCGGCTGAGGGTGCGCTCCTGGGTGAGGAACAGGTTCTTAGCCAGCTGTTGCGTGATCGTTGATCCGCCCTGCGCTACGCCGCGGCGCATCAGATTGGCGAAGACCGCGCGTGCAAGTCCGATCGGGTCGACGCCATAGTGATTGTAGAAGCGGCGGTCTTCGATTGCCAGGAAGGCCTTTGGAACGTGCGGCGGCAGTTCCGCAAGCGGAACCGCGGCGCCGCCCATGTCGCCGCGGGTGGCGAGTGGGCGGCCGTCGGACGCGACAATGTGAATCGTCGGGGGGCGCTTGGGAATTTCCAAGGATTGCAGCGGCGGCAAATGCATGCCGACCCACACCAACGTGCCGGCGCCGCCGAGGACCAGCCAGAGCGCCAGCACGAGCCCCCAATATGCCAACCGGCCGAATGCGAACCGGCCTTTGCCCTTCGCCTTTCTCTTGCGTTTCGGCTTGGTTTTGCCGCGCCTCTTGCTGGCGGCTTTGCCGGACTTGGAGCGTGCGGGTTTGGCTGCGCCCTGGTCCTGCGAATCGTCTGCCGCCGGCTCGGCGGTCGGGCCGTCGTCATCCTCCGGCGGAGGCTCACGCCGCCCCTTGGCAGATGATCGTGCCAATTGGTTCCCCTGCCATCCCCTGCGGCTATCAGCGAAACCTAGAACGGTGCGTTTAAGAGGGCGTTAAACGGGGTTGTGGGTTGGCGTCTGCGGAATCCGAATTCGGCTTCCGCACCCCTGGCGGCACGTCATAATGCCGTTGCCGGGATTCTCCGGCCGATCCTTTTGCGAGGCACCATGCGCAAGCTCACCGTCGTTCTGGCCATCGTGTTGGCCGCATCCGTATCCGTGGCCGAAGCGGCCGGCAAGAAGAAAGCTGCAGAGCCTGTCGATCTCAATGCCAACGGCAAGAAGCTCGTGATGGACGGCCTGCCGCTGATCATGCCGTCTGCGGTCATGTATTACATGCTCTATCAGAAGCAACTTGAAGCCCAGAAGGCGGAGCAGGCCAAGGTCGTCAAGGTGTCAGCGCGTAAGAAGAAAAAGCACTGAGCCGGCCATCAACGCGGGGCGCGGCGGCGAACCGCACGCCGCGCCTAAGCATGACCTGAGAAATCAAGAGACGATGCTGCTCTAGGCGCTGCGCTTAGCGGGCTGTGCGTCCGTCGTCGTGAACAGTTGCAGCAATGCACGCTTGATCGCCGCCTGGCGTGTCGGTGACGAGATTTTCGCTCCAACGAGATCGGTTACGTAGAACACGTCGACGGCGCGTTCTCCAAAGGTCGCGACGTGCGCCGATGCGATGTTCAGGTTGAGCTTCGACATCGTCGTCGTCAGTTCGTAAAGCAGCCCGGGCCGGTCAAGGCCGTTGATTTCAACGACGGTATAGACGTTCGACCACTGATTGTTGATCGAGATCTCCGGCTCGATGGCGAAAGCCTTCGAACTGCTCTTGCCCGCGCGCCGCGCAACCAGCTCCGGCAGCTTGAGTTCGCCGGTGAGCGCCTTCTCGATTGCGTCAGCGATGCGCAGCGCGCGCCGATTCTCATCCTCGTCGAAATCGAACTCGCGCGAGACCGCGATGGTGTCGAGCGCAAGGCCGTCGGTGGTCGTGTAGATCTGTGCGTCGACGATGTTGGCGCCCGCCATGGCGCAGGCGCCGGCGATCACCGACAGCAGCCAAGGGTGGTCAGGCGTGAGCACAGTGAGGACCGTCACCCCACGCGCGGCATCAAGGCTGACGGTGGTCGCAAGCGATTTGCCGGCGGCTTCGGCCGAGCGTACGAAGCGCGCATGGGCCACTTTCGCAGGCAGGTCGACCTTGAGCCAGTAGGCCGGATAGTGCCGGGCGATGTAGCGTTCGATCTCCTCGCCCGGCCAGTCGGCGAGTTCGGCCCGCAGTTCCGCCTGTGCGAGAGCGACGCGCTGTGCACGATTGACTTCGGAGAATCCGCCGGTGAGCACCGGTTCGGTCTCGTAGTAGAGGGCGCGGAGGAGTTGAGCTTTCCAGCCGTTCCACACACCGGGGCCGACTGCTCGAATGTCGGCGGTGGTGAGGATCGTCAGCAGCTTCATGCGCTCGAGCGACTGCACGACGCCCACGAAATTCTCGATCGTCTTGCGATCGGACAGGTCGCGTGACTGTGCGACGCTCGACATGACGAGGTGATTCTCGATCAGCCAGACCACAGTGTCGGTTTCCGCCGGCGAGAGTCCGAAGCGGGGGCCTAGCCGCCGCGCGATGCGCGCACCGGCAACCGAATGGTCCTCGATGCGGCCCTTGGCCACGTCGTGCAGGAACAGCGCGACGTAAAGGATATCGCGGTGGCTCGGGTGGATGGTGCGGAATAGTTCGTTGGCAAGGCCGTAGTCCGGGTTCTTTCCGGATTCGATCTCGGAAAGCACGCCGATGCAGCGCAGCAGGTGCTCGTCGACAGTGTAGTGATGATACATATTGAACTGCATCATCGACACTACGCGGCCGAAATCGGGAACGAAACGTCCGAGGACGCCGACCTCGTTCATCCGCCGCAGCACGACCTCGGCATCGTCCTTGGCGGTGAGGATTTCCATGAACAGCTTGTTGGCTTCGGCGTCCTCCCGCACGTCCTTGTCGATCAGCTTCAACGCTCGCGTGGCGGCGCGCATCGCATCCGGATGGAAGGCGAGCTTGTGCTTGAGGGCAACGTGGAAGATTCGGATGAGGTTGACGGGATCGCGCTCGAAGGCATCCTCGGAAGCGATATTGATGCGGCTGTTCTCGATGATGAAGCGGGTGCCGGCAATCGGAGCGCGGCGACGGCGCGGGCGCAGCCGCAGCTTCTCCACCATGCGGTTGAGCACCGGCGCGCCGATCGCCTCACGGCTCTCCAGTCCTGCGCACAGGATCGCCGTCAGATCGCCGACGTCCTTGGCGATCAGGAAGTAGTGCTTCATGAAGCGCTCGACTTCCTTCAAGCCGGGATGGCTCGTGTACCCGAGCCGCACGGCGATGTCGCGCTGGATGTCGAAGGACAGGCGCTCCTCGGCGCGCCCGGTGAGGAAGTGCATGTGGCAGCGCACCGCCCACAGGAAATCTTCGCAGCGGCGGAACAACTGAAATTCCGAGCGGTCGAACACGCCGTGCTCGATCAGTTCCTCGGGCTCGCGCACGCGGTAGACGTACTTCGCGATCCAGAACAGCGTGTGCAGGTCTCGCAGGCCGCCCTTGCCATCCTTGACGTTGGGCTCGACGAGATAACGCGACATGCCAGCACGGCGGTGGCGCTCGTCGCGCTCCGCGAGCTTGGCCGTCACGAACTCGCGCGCTGTGCCTTGCGCGACCTGCTTGTCGAAGCGGGTGACAAGTTCGTCAAATAGCGCCTGATCACCGAGCAGGAAGCGGGCCTCGAGAATTGCCGTGCGGATCGTCATGTCCGCCTTGGCCTGCCGGATACACTCGTCGACCGAACGCGTCGCGTGTCCGACTTTGAGGCCGAGGTCCCACAGGCAATAGAGGATCATCTCCGCAACGGACTCTCCCCAAGCGGTCTGCTTGTAAGGGAGCACGAACAGGAGATCGATGTCCGAGCCGGGAGCCATCAGGCCACGGCCATAGCCTCCGGTTGCCACGATCGCCATGCGCTCGGCTTCGGACGGGTTGTCGGACGTGTAGAGATACTTGCGTGCAAACTCGAACAGCAGGCGGATGATCTCGTCCTGCAGGTGGCAGAGTCGCTCGGCGCAGTGGCGGCCACGGCGATCCTTGAGCAGCAGTTCCTCGGCGACCCTGCGCCCTTCCGTGAGCGCCACTTTCAGCCGCTGGGCGACGGCCGTGCGCATCTCTCCCTCCCGGCCGGCATAGGATTGGGCGATGCCCGCGAGATCGGCGGTGACGGCGTCAAAATCGACGAGGTCGCTCGCCGTCTTCGTGGACTGAGTGGAGGTGAGCATGGCCCTGGGATAGCGGAGCGCGCAGGCGCTGTCATCGCGCCCGAGCGGGGCGCGCGGAAATATGAGCGATGGCAAACATTGCATCGTGGTGGCGACGATACGGGAAAATTTATCCCTTGCGGAGCCGAATACTAATTATCTCATTCTAATTGACCGTAAAAAAGGTCACCTCTATAGAATAAAACCAGCGCCGATTTGAGCATCGCAGCTTGCGGGCGCTTAACAAATGCAGCTAAAGCGCGGGGCTTGCCCCCGTCGCCGCGCTGACGGCGGGCCGAAAATCCCGCCTCCATCAACCGGCCGGTGTCCGCAACTGGGAATGCGGTCCAGCCACTCCATGGAGGTCATCATGACCCGTGTTTCCCGACGCACTGTGTTCGCCCTTGCCGTCTTGTCGCTGGCCGTGCCGGGCATTGCCCTCGCAGATCCCGCCAAGGAAGTTCGGATCGATTGGGCCACCTACAATCCAGTCTCGATGCTGCTCAAGCAGAAGGGCTTCCTGGAAAAGGAATTCGCCAAGGACGGAATCAAGGTCACCTGGGTGAAGACCGTCAGCTCGGCGAATGCGCTGCAGTTCCTCAGCGCCGGCTCGATCGACTTCGGATCGACCGCGGGTTCGGCCGCGCTGGTCGGCAAGATCAACGGCAATCCCATCAAGTCGATCTACGTCTATTCGCGTCCCGAATGGACTGCGCTGGTCACCGGCAAGGACAGCAAGATCAACACCCTGGCCGACCTCAAGGGCAAGCGCGTCGCCATGGTGCGCGGCACCGATCCGCACATCTTCCTGGTGCGCGCGTTGCTGTCCGCTGGTCTCACCGACAAGGACATCCAGCCTGTGCTCGTGCAGCAGCACGCCGATGGCGGCACTGCATTGCTGCGCGGTGACGTCGACGCCTGGGCCGGCCTCGACCCCATGATGGCGCAGCACGAGATCAAGGATGGCGCCAAGTTGTTCTACCGCAAGCCCGAGGCCAACACCTGGGGCATCCTCAATTCGCGCGAGGAGTTCCTCAAGGATAACCCGGCGATCACGCGGCGCGTCCTCGCCGCCTATGAGGAGGCGCGCAAGTACTCGCTCGCTCACTATGACGAGCTCAAGAAAATCTTCATCGGCGTGACCAATCTGGATGGAGCGGTGGTCGACAAGCAGCTCAAGGAGCGCACTGACCTGACGCACAATCGTATCGGTCCGGCGCAGCGTGACTCGATCCTGGAAGCGGGGCTCGCGTTGCAGAAGGCTGGCGTCATCAAATCCGGCATCGACGTCAAGAAGGCGCTCGATGATCTCGTCGCCGACGAATACGTGCCGGTGACGAACTGACGCGTGGACCGGTCGAGATTGAGTGGGCGGAGCGGTTGCTCTGCGAACTATCCGCCCGCTTCATCCCCTTGGAGCAACGACTTGCCTTTGACGAGCCGGTTATGTCTCTTGCTGCGATGAGCACGGTCGCGCAATCTGAAGCCGCCTCCGCTGTGCCGCGCCGGCGCAACCGCGCGCGGCTGGCGCGTCCATTCCTCGGGCTGATCTTTCCAGTCGGGCTCGCGGTCTTCTGGGAGATCGCCGTGCGGGCCGGCCTGTCCAATGGCCGCCTGGTGCCGCCCCCGTCGGTCATCTTCGATACGTTCGTCGAGCTCGCGCGCAGCGGGGACTTGCAGCTTCATGCCGCCGCCACGATCTGGCGCGTGGCCGCCGGCTTCGTTTGCGGCGTCGCCGCCGGCACGATTCTTGGAGCGCTTGCCGGCTACTCGGCGCTTTTGCACCGTCTCGTAGACCCGACCTTGCAGGCGCTGCGCTCGATCCCGTCGATCGCATGGGTGCCGTTGTTCATCCTCTGGTTCGGAATATTCGAGGCGTCGAAGATCATCCTGATCGCGGTCGGCGTATTCTTTCCTGTCTATCTCGGGGTGATGGGCGCGGTGGCGTCTGTGGATCGTAAGATCGTCGAGGTCGGCCGTGTGTTCCGCCTGTCCGGCTTCGACATGATCAAGCGCATCCTGCTGCCGGCCGTGCTGCCGGCTTACGTGCTCTCGCTGCGCGCCGGCCTCGGCCTCGGGTGGATGTTCGTCGTCGCGGCGGAGTTTCTCGGCGCCTCCACCGGGCTCGGCTTCCTGCTCATCGACGGGCAGCAGCTCGGCAAGCCGGCGCAGATCGTCGCGGCCATCGTCGCGTTCGCCATTCTTGGCAAGCTTACCGACTGGCTGATCGTCATCGCCACTAATCCGCTGCTGCGTTGGCAGGATTCGTTCGGCGCGCGTCACGGGAGCGCCTGATGCTCGCGCTCGAACGGGTCGGCAAGACCTATCCCAACGACGTGCGCGCTCTCGACGCGGTTACACTCAACGTCGCCCTCGGCGAGATCGTCGCGGTGGTCGGCGGGTCGGGCTGCGGCAAGTCGACGATGCTGCGCGCGATCAGCGGCCTCGACACGCCGACCGAAGGCACCGTGAGCCTCGACGGCGAGCCGATCCGTGCGCCGCACGAGAAGATCGGCATGATCTTCCAGGAGCCGCGCCTGCTGCCCTGGCTCAGCGTGGCCGACAACGTCGGCTTCGGCCTCGCCGGCTGCCCGAAGGTCGAGCGCCGTCGCCGCGTCGGCGAGGCGATCGAGCGCGTCGGCCTCGCCGAAAAGGCGGACGTGTGGCCGCGCGAGCTCTCGGGTGGTCAGGCGCAGCGCGTCGCGATCGCGCGGGCGCTGGTCACGCGGCCGGAGGTATTGCTGCTCGACGAGCCCTTTTCCGCGCTCGACGCCTTCACCCGCGTCGACTTGCAGGACCACCTGCTCGACCTGTGGGCCGACACCAAGCCGACGTTGATTGTCGTCACCCACGACGTCGAGGAGGCGATCGTGCTTGCTGACCGCATCGTCGTGATGCGGCCGCAGCCGGGCCGCGTGCAGGAGGACATCGTCACCAACCTGCCGCGCCCGCGTGATCGCCGCTCCGCCGCGTTCGACTTCGCCAAGCGCCGCGTCATGGCCGCGCTCGATCGCTCGCTCGAGCGGCGCCCGGCGGTCAGGGCGCCTGCCGCAGATGGTTCGTCCGACAGCACATCGCACTGGTGGTGAAAGCGCTCCCGTAAAGCTATGTTGCCTGCTCATCGCGGGGTACGCCATGATCAGCTTCGACCTTTGCCAATGCGGCGCACCGCTGCAGCGCATGGAGCGGCCGACCCCTGCGCCGGTCGGCGGGGAGGTGCTGCTCAAGGTGCTGGCCAGCGGCGTCTGCCACAGCGATCTGCACATCTGTGACGGCCACTACGACATGGGGGGCGGCAAGCGCATCGAACTGCTGGCGCGCGGTCTGCTCACGCTGCCGCTGACGCTCGGTCACGAGATCGTTGGCGAGGTGGTGGCGGTGGGCCCCGAGGCGGGCGGCGTTGCGGTCGGCGACCGGCGGCTGGTGTTCCCATGGATCGGTTGCGGTACCTGCGCGGTCTGCGCTGGCGGCGAGGAGCAGATGTGCTCCAACCCGCGCTTCCTCGGTGTCTTCGCCAACGGCGGCTACGGCGACCATGTGCTGGTCCCGCATGCACGCTACCTGCTCGGCATCGGCGGTCTGTCGCCCGAGCGCGTGGCACCGTTGGCGTGCTCGGGCGTTACGACCTTTGGTGCGCTGAAGAAGCTTGGGTCCTCGCTGCAGCGAGATCCGCTTGTCATCATCGGGGCGGGCGGGCTCGGACTGATGTGCCTCGCCTTGGCAAAGGCCATGGGCAGTCCCGGCGTGATAGTGGTCGATGTCGATCAGCGCAAGCGCGAGGCGGCGCTCGAGGCCGGCGCGCTGGCGGCGGTCGACGGCAGCGCCAAGGACGCGGCAAAGCAGATCGCGAAGCTCGCCGGCGGCGGCGCCCGCTCGGCGCTCGATCTCGCCGGCTCGTCCGCCTCGGCGCGTGTTGGCATCGACTGCCTGGCCAAGGGTGGGAGGTTGGTGGTGGTGGGCCTGTTCGGCGGCGAGGTGACGATCTCGACGCCGCTGTTTCCGCTCAAGTCGATCATCATCCAGGGATCCTATGTCGGCAGTCTCGACGAGATGGAGGAGTTGCTCGACCTGGTCCGCCGTACCGGTCTGCCCACGCTCCCGATCGCGACGCGCCCGCTGGATCAGGCCGATGCGGCGCTCAACGACCTGCGTGCCGGCAAGGTCGTCGGCCGCGTGGTGCTGACGCCGTCGTGAATTCAGCTGAACCCGATGGCGTGCTAGATGCGGCGGCGCGCGCCCCTCTGGTCCGCCCCGAAGCCAATTCATGATGTTCAAAACAGGAGTGTTGCAATGGATGCCGCCGAACTGCGCGCGATGCAGGCGCCGATCAAGGACCGCTACAAGAATGACCCCAAGGCCGCCTTCATTACCTTGCGCGCGAAAGGCGCGATCGACGAAGCGCACATTTCCTGCAAGGTCGAGACCGGGCGGGCGCTCGCGGTGGCGGGTCTGCATCCGGCCACCGGTGGATCGGGCATGGAGCTGTGCTCGGGCGACATGCTGCTGGAGGCGCTGGTTGCCTGCGCGGGCGTGACGCTCAAGGCTGTCGCCACGGCGCTCGACATCAAGCTCAAGGCCGGCCACGTCTCGGCGGAGGGTGACCTCGATTTCCGCGGTACGCTCGGAGTCGCCAAGGATGCGCCGGTCGGCTTCGCGCAGATACGGCTGACGTTCGACGTTGACACTGACGAGCCGCAGGAAAAGCTCGACCAGCTGCTCAAGCTCACTGAGCGCTACTGCGTCGTCTATCAGACCATCAAGAGCGGCCCGCCGGTCGAGGTGCGGATGCAGCGGGTGTGAACGCGCCGCCCTAGGGCTGTTCGTCAATCTTTCAACTTCGCCTTCAACGCATAAAGCGCCTCAAGCGCGTCACGCGGCGACATCTCGTCGGGATTGAGCGCGGCGAGGGCAGTGAGCGCTGCATGAGCGGGCTCATCCTTGAGGCCGGGCGAGGGCTCGCGCGCCGCGGCCGCGAACAGCGGCAGGTCGTCGATCAGGCGCCGTGCGTGCGAGGTGCGGTCCTCGGCCTCCAGCTCCGCCAGGATCAGCTTGGCCCGCTCGATCACGGACGTGGGCAGGCCTGCGAGCTTGGCGACCTGGATGCCGTAGGAGCGGTCGGCTGCGCCCGGCACCACCTCGTGAAGGAACACGACGTCGCCCTGCCACTCCTTCACCCGCACGGTGACATTGGTGAGCCGGTTGAGCCGCGCCGCGAGCGCGGTGAGCTCGTGAAAGTGGGTGGCGAACAGCGCGCGGCAGCGGTTGCTCTCGTGCAGGTGCTCGATGGCGGCCCAGGCGATCGAGAGGCCGTCGAAGGTCGCGGTGCCGCGCCCGATCTCGTCGAGGATGACGAGCGAGCGCTCGCCTGCCTGATTGAGGATGGCCGCGGTCTCGACCATCTCCACCATGAAGGTCGAGCGCCCGCGCGCGAGGTCGTCGGCCGCGCCGACGCGCGAGAACAGACGGTCGACGATGCCGATCTTCGCACTCGCCGCCGGCACGAAGCTGCCCATCTGCGCCAGCACGGAGACAAGCGCGTTCTGGCGCAGGTAGGTCGACTTGCCTCCCATGTTCGGGCCTGTGACGAGATAGATGCGGCCCGCGTTCGCGCCCTCGGGCGGCGACAGCGTGCAGTCGTTGGCGATGAAGGGCGCGCTCAGTGCCTGCTCGACCACGGGATGGCGGCCGCCGACGACTTCGAAATCGCGGCTGCCGTCCACGTCCGGACGCACGTAACTGCGCTCGATCGCGAGGGTCGCGAGACCGGTAGCGACGTCGATCGTAGCAAGCGCGTGGGCTGCGGCCTTGATGTCGTCTGCACGCGCGGCGATGCCGGCGGTGAGGCGCTCGAAAATGTCGAGCTCCAGTCCGAGCGCGCGATCGGCGGCGCTGGCGATCTTCGATTCGAGCTCGCCCAGCTCGGCCGAGGTGAAGCGCACCTGGCCGGCCAGCGTCTGGCGATGAATGAAAGTCGCATTCCAGGGAGCACCCAACAGTTTGTCGCCATGCTGGGCGGTGACCTCGACGAAATAGCCGAGCACGTTGTTGTGGCGGATCTTCAGCCCGCGCACCTGGGTCTCGTCGGCGTAGCGCGCCTGCAGCGCGGCGATGACGCGGCGCGACTCGTCGCGTAGCGCGCGCGCCTCATCGAGGTCACGGTCGTAGCCGGTGCGCACGAAACCGCCGTCGCGCCTGAATGCCGGCAGTTCGTCGGCGAGCGCCGCGGCGAGCTCCCGGGTGAGGGCGGCGTCGGGGCGCTGCAGGTCCGCGATCGCGGCTGCAATCTCGACGGGCGCGGATGCGGTCGCCGCCAGCCGCTGCGCAAGCGCGCGCGCCGCCGTCAGGCCGTCGCGGACGGAGGCAAGGTCGCGCGGTCCGCCGCGGCCGAGGACCAGCCGCGCCAGAGCGCGCGCAATATCCGGCACTGCCGCGAGCCGCGCGCGGGCATCGGCCCGCAGCCCCGCGTCGACAACCAAAGCCGCGACAGCATCGAGGCGATCGTTGATGGCTGCCGGATCGGTGAGCGGCGCCGCGAGCCGCTGCGCCAGCAGGCGATGGCCGGCCGCGGTTGAGGTACGGTCGATGGCGCTGAGCACGGACCCGCTTGGATCGCCGCCAAGCGTGCGCATCAGCTCGAGGTTCGCGCGGGTGGCCGCGTCGATCGCCATGGCCGCGCCCTGCGGCTCGCGCTGGGGGGGCGACAGCGGCGGCCGCCGGCCGAGTTGCGTGCGCTCGACATAAGTGACGCAGGCGGCCGCGGCTGTCAGCTCCAGGCGCGACAGCGGCCCGAAGGCGTCCGTGGTCGCCACCGCGAAATAGTCTGCCAGCCGCCGCTCGGCGCTGGCGCCGTCGAACACGTCGCGCGCCAGCGGAGTCACCGCAGGCAACGTGCGCAGCAACGGCGCCACCTCGGCGTCGCCGTAGAGCGCATCCGACACGATGATCTCGCCCGGCTCGATGCGGGCAATCTCGGCGGCGAGGTTTACGCCGTCGCATTCGCTGATGCGGAACTCGCCGGTGGAAATGTCGAGCGCCGCAAGCCCGAAATGCCCCGATGGGTCGGAGGAAGATGTGCGTGCCCGCGCAACCGCCAGCAGGTAGTTGTTGCGCCGTGCATCGAGCAGGCTGTCTTCGGTGAGCGTGCCCGGCGTCACCAGCCGCACGACGTCCCGCCGCACGACGCTCTTAGCCCCGCGCTTCTTGGCCTCGGCGGGGTCTTCCATCTGCTCGCATACCGCCACGCGATGGCCGAGCGCGATCAGCCTGTGCAGGTAGTCGTCGGCACGCTCGATTGGCACGCCGCACATCGGGATATCGCGACCCAGGTGCTTGCCGCGCTTGGTGAGCACGATGTTGAGGGCACGGCTCGCGACCTCCGCATCCTCGAAGAACAGCTCGTAGAAATCCCCCATCCGATAGAACAGCAGGCAGTCCGGATGGGCCGCCTTGATCTCGATGTACTGCTCCATCATCGGCGTGACGCGTCCCGTCTCGGGCGGGGCGTCGTTCGGCGGCGAAGGGTGGGGGGCATCCATCGGCGGACGCTAGCAGATCACCCGTGCGCTTTCATCGGGCGCGGCGGGAGGATTGAAGGTCTGTTGAAATCGACGGGCGCGGGCCGGCGCCGCGTTCGCGCGCTGCAGGTCGCAGGCCGACCCGCCAGGGCCGGCACCGGCGCCCGCGTCGCATCACTTCACGAGCTTTTGGCCGACGAGCCGCTCGAAGTTGCGGAAGTAGATGTCGTCGCGCTTGTCCTTCGGCATGTCGAGGGAGTCGAGGATCTTGATCGTCTCGCGGATATAGCCGGGGCCTTTCTCCGGATCGAACGGGCAGTCCGAGGCGAAGATGATCTTGTCGTGCGGGTAGAACTCGAGCCCGCACAACATGGCGCCGCGCCCGCCGAAGGTGGCGGTGTCGACCCACGGGACTTCCTTGAAGTAGTCGAACGGGCGCCGCTTCAGGCTCTTCCTGAGCGCGACGTAGTCTTCGTCGGACGTGCGCGCGCCGAGCTGGTCCATGCCTGGACCGACACGGCCTTCCAGCATCGGGATGATTCCGCCGAAGTGGTGCAGGATGATCTTCAGGTTGCTGTACTTGTCGAGCGTTTTGGAGAAGGCCAGCCGTGCGACCGCCGCGGCGGTCTCATAGGGCCAGCCGAAGGTCCACCACATCTCATAGAGCGACTTCGGCTCGTCCATGTAGTCGTGATGCTCGGCGCTGCGCGCCGGATGGATCCAGATCGGCTTCCCGAGCCTGTCCATGGCGGCGAAGAACTGCTCGTACTCGGGCCGGTCGAGCGGCTTGCCGTTGACGTTGGTGTAGATCTGCACGCCCAACGCACCGTTCTTGATGGCGCGCTCGACCTCCTTCACGCTCGCATCGGGTGCGGCAAGCGAAGCCTGCGCCACCCAGCCCGGGAAGCGGTCGTGCTCCTTAACGCAGAGCTCAGCGAAGCCGTCGTTGATCAGAGCCAGCAGTTCCGCGATCTGATCGGGCTTGGCGAAATGCTCCAGCGGAGGCATCGGATACGACAGGATCTGCGCATAGTCCGGGAACGAATCGACCACCTTCTTGCGCACGTCGAGGTCGTAGATCGCGGGGATACCGCGCATGCGCTTGCCGATGTCCTTGTGGTCGCCGGCAATCTCGTTCATGCGCTCGAGAAACTTGTGCGGGATGTAGTGCGTATACGCATCGAGACGCATGGGTCCCCTCCGACTATTGGGCTTTTCTGATCGGCAACCTGCCTGCGCAGGGGCCACGGGCGAGCCCGCCCTGTCAAGGCAGAATGCATCCGACTGCGACAGCCATGCAGCGATGGCCTAGCCTATCGATGCGAGCACTGCCCGGGCGGCAGCGTTGCCTATTGCGACAGCTTCGCAACCACGTCGGCCGGTATCGGCTGCGACTTGAACTTCTCGGGATCGTTGGGGTCTTTGCCGACCCAGACCCGCTTCTCGAAGCCTTCGACCGCAAGGAGGCCGTCCTTGAGGATCCTGTGTTCGATGGCGAAGCTCGAGCGGCCGATCTCGCTCACGGTGGTCTGGACCTCAACGTCGTCGCCGAAACGGGTGGGAATATGGAAGCGCCCGCGCGTGTCGAGCATCGGATAGCCCGCGCAATCGTACTTCTTGAGGAAGTCGAACTTCTTCATTCCGAGCGCTTTTTCGAACAGCGTGGTCGTCGAGGTGTCGAAGATCGCGAAGTAGCGCGGATAGAAGACGATTCCCGCAGGGTCGCAGTGCATCCACTCGATGCGGACCATGCGCGAGTTGGAGAACATCCGGTTCCCTCCTGAATATCTGGGACGTTTCAAGACGCGCGATCCGCTCCCTCCCCCGCGCGCGGGGGAGGGATCAGGGCAGATCGCCTCGTCAGCGCGGCGCCATGCGCAGCGCGCCGTCGAGACGGATGGTGTCACCGTTGAGATATCGGTTCTCCACCATGTGCATGACGAGCCCCGCGTATTCGTCCGGGCTGCCGAGCAGCTTCGGGAAAGGCACTGATTCTGCGAGGCTCTTCTGAATGTCCTCACGCAATCCGCCAAGCATCGGCGTATGGAAGATGCCCGGCGCGATGGCGGTGACGCGGATACCGAACTGCGCAAACTCGCGCGCTGCCGGCAGGACCAGGGCGCGGATGCCGCCCTTGGATGCGGAATACGCAGCTTGGCCGATCTGGCCCTCGAACGCGGCGACCGACGCGGTCATCACGATGATCCCGCGCTCGTTGGCGTCGAGCGGCGGCAGCGTCTGCATGTCGGCCGCAGCGAGGCGCATCACGTTGAAGGTGCCGACCAGGTTGACCTTGACGATCTTCTCGAAGTGCGCGAGCGGCATTGGGCCTTCGCGACCGACGATGCGCATGCCGCCGCCGATGCCGGCGCAGTTCACCACGATGCGTGCGGCGCCGTGCTTCTCGCGCGCCTCCTTGAGCGCGGCCATGGTGGAGGCTTCGTCGGAGACGTCACATTTGACGGCGAGGCCGCCGATCTTCTGCGCAACCTCGCGCGCGAGGTCCATGTTGAGATCGAGGATCGTGACCTTGCAGCCGGCGGCTGCCAGCTTCTGCGCGGTGGCCGCGCCGAGACCGGAGGCGCCGCCGGTGACCAGGGCTGCATGTCCTTTGGGATTCATCGCATTCTTTCCATTGTCGTTGGAGTGAAGGATCAGGATTTTCCGGGGAGAACGATCGTGCGCGGCGACGGCGGGTCGGCATAGAGTTCATCCACCAGCGCGGCGCGGTGCTTGAGCACGTTGCGCTGGTTGATCGAGCCCTTGTCCGTCGACTCGCCAAGGTCCATCGACGGCGGCTCGGCCATCAGCATGATGCGTTTGACGCGATTGGACGAGCCGGTGGCCTCTCTTGCGACCTTCGCCAGCCGCGCCTGAAACTCCGCGACGACGCGCGGCGCAGCGAGCACGGCGGCGGCATCGCCGGCGACGCCGCCCGCCAGCTGGCGGCATGCTTCGACATCGGGAAATATCAGGGCGCCGAGGTCGTCGCGGTCGGGGCCGGTGAGCACGACGTCGCGCACGTAGGGCGCGAACGCGTCGATCAGGCGCGCCCGCAGGCGGCCGGTCGAAACCCAGGTGCCGCTCGAGAGCTTGAAGTCTTCGGCGATCCGTCCGTCGAACAGCAGGCCCCGCAGCGGATCGTTCGGATCCTCGAACGCCACCGCATCGCCCAGCCGATAGAAGCCTTCCTCGTCGAACGCCCGGTTGGACAGTTCCGGCTCACGCCAGTAGCCGGGCGTGACGTTGGGGCCGCGCACGCGCAGTTCCAGCTTGCCCTCGTTCGGGACGAGCTTGGCCTCGAGCCCGGGCCCGGGCAGTCCGACGTTGGCGGCGCGCGCCGAATCCCATGTCCGGCCGATCGCGAACGGAGCGGTTTCCGTCGCACCCAGGCCGGTCAGGAACAGGATGCGCTGGCCGATCGTCTCGGCGGCGAGCCGCATGTATTCGTCACTGACGTATTGCGAGACGCCCGCGCCCGCGTACCAAAGGACCTTCAGGTTCTTGAAGAACGACTCGCGCAGGCTCGCGTCCTTCTGCAGGTAGGGCAGCAGCGCCTCGAAGCCCTTCGGGACGTTGAAATACCAGGTAGGCGACAGGTCGCGCAGATTGCGCACGGTTGCCTCGATCGCGCCCGGCATCGGCTTGCCGTCGTCCACGTAGAACGTGCCGCCGTTGTAGAGCACGAGATAGACGTCGTGATTGCCGCCGGCGGTGTGGTGCCACGGCGCCCAGTCGAGCACGATCGGGGGCTCGTCTTCGAAATAGGCCAGCGCAGCGGCAATCATCGCCTGGTTCGATGTGAGCATGCGCTGAGTGTTGATCACGCCTTTCGGCTGCCCGGTCGAACCCGACGTGAACATGAACTTCGCGATCGTATCCGGCCCGACCTCGGCGAACGCCGCGTCCACGGCCGAGGTCGGCGTCGTGGCGTCGAGCTCCGCAAATGTCGTGGCGCGTCGGCCCGGCGGCGGATGGCGGACGACGACGATCTCGGTGTCGGGCGGCACCAGTGCGTCTATGGCGCGCGCAAAGGCGGCGCCGTCGTTCACGAACACCAGGCCCGGTGTCAGCTTCTCGAAGATGTATCTAAGATTGGCGAAGTCGCTCGAGACGAGCGAATAGGCTGGCGAGATCGGTGCGTAGGGAATGCCCACGTGCATCGCGGCGAGGCCGAGCCATTGATGTTCGAGGTCGTTGCCCGACAGCACGACCAACGGCCGCTCGGGCGACATGTTGCGGGCAAGCAGCGCAGTGCCGAGGCGGCGCACATGCGCGAGCGTGTCGGCGTAGGTGGTCGCGCGCCAGGCGCCATCGACCCGGTCGGCCATGAACACCGTGTCGGGCGTGCGTTCGGCCCAGTGCACGAGCCGCTGCGTGATCTTGTCCGGATATGCGGGAAGCCGGCGCGGTGAGCGCAGGTAGATCGTGCCGTCGCTCCTGCGCTCGACGAGGCCATCGCGCGGCCCGAGCCGCACGGGTCGGAACGGGAGGCTGCTCAGGTCAGGGCCGAGAGTGCGCGCAGGCTGCGACATCGTTGACGATCTCAGCTCTGCGTGACTTTCGGCGCGCGCTTCTCGAGGAAGTCCTTTACGCGCTGCTTGGCGGCCTCGTCGCCGCCGGCGATGGCGGCCATCAGCGCCTCCATCACATAGCCCGACGTCCGATCCTGCTCGGCGATGCGCGGCAGCGCATGCATAATCGCGAAGTTGGTGAGGGGCGCGTTGCTCGCGATCTTCTCGGCGAGCTCGATGCCCTTGGCAAGCCCCGTGCCTGGCTCGACCAGGTGGTGGGACAGGCCCAGCGCCTGGCCTTGCTCCGCGTCGTAGGTGTGGCCGGTCAGCATCATGTTCATCATGCGGGAGATGCCGATCAGGCGTGGAATGCGCACTGAGCCGCCGCCCCCCACAAAGATGCCCCGGATGCCCTCAGGCAGGGCATAGAACGTGGATCGCTCTGCGATGCGCACATGTGTGGCTGCGGCCAGCTCGAGGCCTCCGCCAACCACCGCGCCATGCATCACGGCCACCACCGGCACGCGGCCGAACTCGATGCGGTCAAACACCCGGTGCCAGGACGAGGAGTGCTGCACCGCTTCGCCGATGTCGTGTGACCGCAGTTCCGACAGATCGAGACCCGCCGAGAAGTGGTCGCCTGCTCCGTGCAGGACGACGGCTTTGATCGCCGTGGGCAGGCTGGTGAAGAACGTCTCAAGGCCGAGCACGATCTCGTCATTGAGCGCGTTGCGCTTCTGCGCCCGGTCGAGGCGCAGGATCGCGATCTCGCCGCGCACCTCGGCGTGCAGGGATGATGGCAGCGCCGGCAGCTTTACCCCCGCCGAGCCGTTCGCTCCCGTCTGAGAATTGGACATATCGCGTTGCTCGGATAAGAAATTTTGCGATTGGGATGGCACCTCCAGCCCGCCTGGTCAAGCTGGCGGCGTGGGGCGCTGCCCCGCGACGGGTGCTGCCACGGGTCCCCTCCGCCGGCGCGACAAGCGCGCCTTGGAAGGGCTAGGGTGGAGGCGACCCTGTCAGACCGAGTGGAACTGCTGGAATTGGAGACCGACATGGCCGAAGCCTTCGTCTGCGATGCCGTCCGCACGCCTATTGGCCGCTATGGCGGCTCGCTCGCCAAGGTGCGCGCCGACGATCTGGCTGCTGTGCCCATCAAGGCGCTCATGAAGCGGAATCCCCAGGTCGATTGGTCGCGGCTCGACGATGTCTATTTCGGCTGCGCCAATCAGGCCGGAGAGGACAACCGCAACATGGCCCGCATGGCCCTGCTGCTGGCCGGCCTGCCGGGCACGATTCCCGGCGTCACGCTCAACCGTCTGTGCGCGTCCGGGCTCAACGCCGTCGGTGCCGCAGCCCAGGCCATCAAGGCCGGCGAGATCGATTTCGCCATTGCGGGCGGGGCCGAGTCGATGACGCGCGCGCCCTTCGTCATGGGCAAGGCGACGGAGGCGTTCGCGCGCACGAGCGAGACCTACGACACGACCATCGGCTGGCGCTTCATCAATCCGCTGATGAAGGCGCAATACGGCGTCGACCAGATGCCGGACACGGCCGAGAACGTGGCCGAGGAATTCCAGGTCTCACGCCAGGATCAGGACGCCTTTGCATTGCGTTCGCAACAGCGTGCGGCCAAGGCGATGGCCTCGGGCTATTTCGCGGCAGAGATCACGCCTGTGGAGGTGGCCGGCGGCAAAGCCGGGCCGGCGCTCGTCGAGAAGGACGAGCACCCGCGCCCAGACACCTCGATCGAGCAGCTTGCCAAGCTCAAGACGCCGTTCCGTAACCCGGGCACCGTAACGGCTGGCAATGCCTCGGGCGTGAACGACGGCGCTGCGGCGCTGGTTATCGCCTCGGAGCGGGCCGTGAAGGAGCACGGGCTGACCCCGCGGGCGCGCGTGGTGGGTATGGCCGCCGCCGGCGTGCCGCCCCGCATCATGGGCATTGGACCGGTGCCTTCGACCCAGAAGCTGATGGAGCGGCATAAGCTCAAGATCGCCGATTTCGACGTCATCGAGCTTAACGAGGCGTTCGCGGCGCAGGCGCTGGCCTGCCTGCGCCAGCTCGGCCTCCCGGACGACGCGGAGCACGTGAACCCCCATGGCGGAGCGATCGCGCTGGGTCATCCGCTCGGCATGTCAGGCGCGCGGCTTGCACTGACCTGTGTGCACCACCTGGAGGCGAGCGGCGGCAAGCGCGCCCTCGCCACCATGTGCGTCGGAGTGGGCCAGGGGGTTTCGCTCGCGCTGGAGCGGGTCTAGAAGAATTCCGCACCGTCCATTCCGGGCTGCACGCGGCGGCGAGCCCGGAACCCGCCCACGGACGGGAGGTCATTGTCCGGGCCTTGGTCCGCCCGGCGGACGCTTTGCCAAGGAGAACACACCGTGCCGATGAGTGCAGGTTACATCCCGTTCCATCCCAACCCGTCGAAGCCGGCCTACAAGCCGCCGGCGGGCGCGGTCGATGCGCATTGCCACGTGTTCGGTCCCGAAGATCGCTTCCCCTATTCGCCCGAGCGCAAGTACACGCCCTGTGACGCGCCCAAGGAGAAGCTGTTCGCCCTGCGCGACTTCCTTGGTTTCGACAAGAACGTGATCGTGCAGGCCTCCTGCCACGGCAAGGACAACCGTGCGCTGGTCGACGCGCTGGAGAACTCCAACAACAAGGCCAAGGGCGTGGCGTTCGTCGGCGAGGAAGTCACCGACGCCGAGCTCAAGGCGATGGACAAGGCGGGCGTGCGCGGTGTGCGCTTCAATTTCGTCAAGCGCCTGGTCGATTTCACGCCGCGCGACGTGCTCGAGCGCATCGCCAAGCGGGTCGACAAGCTCGGCTGGCACATCGTGATTTATTTCGAGATGCCGGACCTGCCGGAGCTGGAGTCCTTCTTCACCGAGCTGCCGACAACCGTTGTCGTCGACCACATGGGTACGCCCGACGTGCTCAAAGGGGTCGATCATCCCGAGAACCAGCGCTTCCACCGGCTGATGGAGGAGCACGAGAACTTCTGGGTCAAGGTGAGCTGCCCAGAGCGCATGACCGTCGCAGGCCCGCCCTATGACGACGTCACGCCCTACGCCAGGGCGCTGGTGGAGAAGTTCCCCGATCGGGTGCTGTGGGGTACGGACTGGCCGCACCCGAACATGAAGAAACAGGCGCCGGACGACGGTGTGCTGGTAGACCGCATCCCGAAGATCGCGCCGACGCCGGCCCTGCAGCAGAAGTTGCTGATCGACAACCCGATGCGACTTTACTGGTCCTAGAAGGGATCGCCCCAGGGAGACTAGAATAGGTCCAAGCGGCCCACCGTGCTGCGTTGCAATCGTGGGCTGCGCTGGATATATCGATCCTGAAATATCGGCTAGCGCGGCGATATCGCGCGGTTTTTGCAATTGGAGAATGCCGATGGCTCGTAAAGAGCAAGCCTACGACGACATCCCTGGCACCTTCGTCTTCGATGCGGAACGGTCCCGCCAGGGCTACCCGATCAACTCGTTCTGCATGTCGCTGATGAAGGAAGAGAACCGCAAGGCCTTCAAAGCGGACGAGGCGGGCTACATCAAGCAGTTCCACATGACGCCCGAGCAGGAACAGGCGATCCTGACCCGCGACTACAACCGGATGCTCGAGCTCGGCGGCAACATCTACTTCACCGCCAAGCTCGGTGCGACGGACGGCCACTCGTTCCAGCACCTCGCCGCGGTCATGACCGGCAACACCCAGCAGGGCTACGCCGACATGATGCTCGCCGGCGGCCGCTCGGTGGAAGGCAATCGCAGCAGGTCCGGCAAGAACACGCCTGCCCCGTTCCTCGCCGAAATGAACCGTGTGAAGGCGTCGCCGAAGCGCAAGTCGGTCGCCAAGCCGAAGGCCAAGGCGAAGGCAAAATCCAAGTCCAAATCCTCAGCAAAGCGGAAGTGAGCCGTGGCAAAGATCATTGCAGGCATCGGATCCTCGCACGTCCCCGCCATCGGCGCGGCGATCGACAACAACAAGACCGAGGAGCCCTATTGGAAGCGGGTGTTCTCGGGCTTCGAGAAGTCGCAGGAGTGGATGCGGGAGACCAAGCCGGACGTGGCGATCGTCGTCTATAACGACCACGCCTCGGCCTTCTCCACCGATCTCATCCCGACCTTCGCACTCGGCACCGCGACCGAGTTCCCGCCTGCTGACGAGGGCTGGGGTCCGCGTCCCGTGCCGGTGGGCAAGGGCCACCCCGAGCTGGCGGCGCATATCGCCCAGTCCGTGATCCTCGATGAGTTCGACCTTACCGTCGTCAACAAGATGGAGATCGACCACGGCCTGACCGTCCCGCTCAATTTGCTGTGCGGCAAGATTCCGCCGACCGGCGAGTGGCCGTTCAAGATCATCCCGTTGGCCGTGAACGTCGTCATGTATCCGCCGCCGACGGGCCATCGCTGCTTCATGCTTGGCAAGGCGATCCGCAAGGCGGTTGAGTCCTATCCGGAAGACCTCAAGGTCGTGATCTTCGGAACCGGCGGTCTCTCCCACCAGATCAGCGGCCCGCGCGCTGGTCTGATCAACAGCAAGTGGGACAAGAACTTCCTCGACAACCTGTCGAAGGATCCGGTCAAGCTGAGCAAGATCCCGCACATCGACTATATGCGCGAAGCCGGTGCCGAGGGCATCGAGATGGTGATGTGGCTGATCATGCGCGGAGCGCTCGGCGACAAGGTCGAGGAGGTCTACCGCTTCTACACCGTGCCAGCGTCGAACACCGCCGTGGGCCATATCATCCTGGAAGCCCGCGATAAGGCTCCCAAGCGTGCCGCCCCGGCCAAGCGCGCCGCGTCCAAGGCGCGCCCCGCCAAGAAATTGAAGCGTGCCGCCGCGCGCGCGAAAGCAGACGTACGTAGGAGCAAGTAATGAAGATCTGCGTTGCCGGCCAGGGTGCGTTCGGCCAGAAGCATCTCGACGCGCTCAAGCGCATTCCCGATGTCGAGGTCACGTCGCTGGTGGGCGGCAATCAGGACACTACCGCCGAGGTCGCCAAGAAATACGGCATTCCGCATTACACCGGCGACCTCGCGGAGGGCATCAAGCGCGCCGACGCGGTGATCCTCACCACGCCGACCAAGATGCACTTCCGCCAGGGCGAGCAGGCGATGCGCGCGGGCAAGCACGTGCTGGTCGAGATTCCGGTGACCGACAGTGTCGAGGACGCCGAGGCTCTGGTGAAGATCGCCAAGGAAACCGGCGTAGTCGCCATGGGTGGCCATGTTCGCCGGTTCAACCCGAGCCATCAGTGGGTGCACAAGCGGATCAAGAAGGGCGAGCTCGGCATCCAGCAGATGGACGTGCAGACCTACTTCTTCCGCCGCAAGAACATCAACGCCGCCGGCCAGCCGCGCAGTTGGACCGACCACCTGCTGTGGCACCACGCCGCGCACACCATTGACCTGTTCCAGTACCAGACCGGCCAGACCATCTCGGACTGCTACGCAGTGCAGGGCCCGATCCACCCGCAGCTCAACATCGCGATGGACATGGGCATCGTCGCCAGGGTGCCGTCCGGCGCGATCCTGACGCTGTCGTTGTCCTTCAACAACGACGGCCCGATCGGCTCGTTCTTCCGCTACATCTGCGACAACGGCACCTACAAGGCCTATTACGACGATCTGTTCGACGGCAAGGACAACAAGATCGACGTCTCCAAGGTCGACGTGTCGATGGACGGCATCGAGCTCGAGGACCGCGAGTTCATCGCCGCGATCAAGGAGAAGCGCGAGCCGAATGGCTCGCTCGCACAGCTGCTGCCCTGCATGCAGGTGCTCGGCAAGCTCGAGAAGATCATTGACCCGCAGCGCAAGGCGCACGCGTAGGTTTGCGGGCAAGAGACAGGGATATTTGAAGGGGCTGCCGACAAGGCGGCCCCTTTTTCCATGGGCAATGAGACTACGCCAGGATATCGATGGTGGTCGCCTGGCCGGCAGCAGGCAAGCGCGCGGCGGCGGAGGGCTGGCCGGCGTCGGCCGGCGCCACGCCGTCCCTGGTCGTCGCAAGGCTGCCGCCGAACGTGACCGCAGGTTGGGCGTTCAGGCCGGTGGCCTGATCGGCCGCCTGGTCTTCGCTCGCGGCTTGCGGTCTGGGGTGCGGGTCCTTGCCGGCACGGGCCTTGGCCTCGTCGCAGGACGAGTAGCACAGGAAGCCGTTCACGACGGAAACCGACATGGGTGCTGGATGCTCCGTGGCGTCTCAGGCCTACGCCTGGAATGTAAACGGGTGGCTAGCGTGCGCGCGACAAAGCCATTGCCCCAGCTTGGGCCAGTTGGCGTAAGTCTCTGATACGACAAGGATTTCAGGGCGACAGCGCGCCATCGCCGCCTTTGCCTCACGACACTGTGACGCCGGTCGCGACGTGTTTGCCTGGGCCACCCCCTGAAGCCCACAAAAAAAGCCCCCCGTGCGGTGCACGGGGGGCTTGGGATTGCGGGTGCCGTGAGGCTTAGCCGGCGGTCTTGGCGGCCGCGGCGCGCCAGCCGGTCGGGTGGTACTGATCGCGGACCGCTGCCGAGTACGGAGCCGGAGCGACAGTGACCTTGATCTCCGTCTGCTTGTGGCGTTCGACGGTGGTCTTCTTGGTGCCGCCGTTCTCCTCGCCCCACACCAGCGTGAGCTGGGTGCCGGGCTTCGCGTACTGCTCCTCGACGAAGCCAAGCGACAGCATCTTGCGCTCGTTGAAGCTGTAGCCCGAGAACATCGACGCGCCGATGGTCTTGCCGCCGCTCATGACGGCGTCGAACGAGCTCGAGGCGTAGTTCGAGAGCGGCAGGTCGATGAACTTGTAGTTCTCGCCCGGCGCCGCGAACATCGATGACAGAACCCTCACGACGTCCTTGTCGTCCCACGCGAAGGTCACCTTCGTGCGGTGGGCCTTCTTCTCCATCGCCTGCAGGGCTTCCTTGCCGATGAAGTCGTGATCGTACTTGGTGAAGCCGGCGTAGCCCAAGTCCCACGGCGAGGTGTAGTAGTCCTCGATGTTCTTCGACACGAAGCTGCCGCCGAGCGCCGCATTGGCCTCATAGCTCGTGCCGGGCAGCCACTCGCGGTAGGCCTTCTGCTTCGCGCCGGTGTAGACGGCCGGCACGGGCGAGGGAATCCAGCCCGACTCCAGGGTGTTGGTGGCGTAGGCGCGCGAGCCGACTGCGACGATGCCGAACTCCTTGCCGGCTTCCAGGATCGCGTTGCGGATCTCGTCGCCCTCGGCGTAGGGCCCCCAGACCTCGAGGCCGGGCGCACCGGCCATGCCGTGGCGCAGGGCCCGGACCTTGCGGCCCGCGATCTGGATATAGCCCATGTTGAAGAACTTGATGTCCGGGAACGGGCCGCCGTTCAGCTTCTTGATGACCTGTTCGGCGTTGGGGCCCTGGATCTGGTAGCGGTAGCACGTGCGGAACACGGGCTTGCCCATCGGACGGGACGGCGAACGGTCGTCGTACTCGGTCTGGACGTCGAAGCCGCCGGTCTTGGCGTGGAACTCGATCCAGTTCGCGGCGGGATTGCGCCCAACGTAAACCAGCTCGTTCTCGGCCAGGTAGAACAGGATGCCGTCGCCGATCACGTAGCCGTCATGGGTGACCGGGGCAAATTGCTTGGCTTTATCAACGGTGAAGTTCTTGAACGAATTCGTCGAGAGGTAGGACAGCAGCTTGAGCGCGTCCTTGCCCCGCACGTACAGGTTCACCATGTGGTGGGACTGGTCGAACAGAACGCAGGTTTCTGCCCACGCGCGCTGCTCGTCGCGCCAGTTGGTGAACTCGGGCGCGACCACCGGATAGACGTAGGCGCCGATTTGCGAATTGCGCAACATGTTGACGATGTTGCCGCCGGAAGCCTGCACGGCCTCCTCGAGGTTCTTGTAGGCCATACTACTGGTACCCTCCCAGTGAACGAAGAAACCATGATGAAGTGCGCGCAACCTAGCCCAGCATCCTGATGATAGGAAGGCCTTGAACCCGGGGGGGACCGGGTAGCGCGGCGCACCGGGGCAATATCGCGTCTTGCGGCACTTTTCAATTGAGATTCCGATATTTCGGCGCAGGTCCGGTCACAAAAAGCGTACCCCCTTCCGCGCTGGTTAATCTCGCCTGGCGCGCGTGACGCATTCCGTGGCGAGCGGTATTGCGCCCTCATGCGGCGCGCGATCCGGGATGCGTGGCAGACGCTCCAGCGTTGCCTTCGCCGATTCCGCTTGGCCGCGCGCACAGCACGTCCTGGATAGGGGGACCGCGCAGCATGTTGTTGTCGAGGTGTCGCGGCGTCGTTCGCGCGGCGGCGTCACTGGGCCGGGTGACAGGATGCGACCGTGCCGCGTGCAGTCATTGCCTGGCGTCCGATCCCGGCTAGTCTACTAGTCTAGTCGTCCTGGCCGATGTGGCGTTGCCGGAGCTTCCATGCAAAGCGTCAAGCCTCCCTTTCGCGCCGATCATGTCGGCAGCTTGCTGCGGCCCGCCGCTTTGAAGGATGCGCGCGCGCGGCGCGAGCGCCGGGAGATCTCGCAGGAGGATCTCACGGCGGCGGAAGATCGCGCGATCGACGCGATCATCCGACGACAGGAGGCGGTCGGGCTCAAGGCAGTCACCGACGGCGAGTTCCGCCGCGCATTCTGGAACTATGATTTCCTCGGGGCGCTCGATGGCCTTGAGGCCTATCTCGGCGAGCGCAAGATCAAATTCCAAGGCCCGCAGCCCAGGCCTATGATGCTGCGCGTCATCGGCAAGCTTGGGACGTTTTCGGGCCATCCGATGATCGACGATTTCCGCTACGTGCAGGCGCACACGCGCGTTACGCCGAAGATGACCATTCCCTCGCCGTCATCGGCGCATTTCCGATACGGACGCGAGGCGGTGCCGTCCGCGATCTATCCCGACATGGACGGGTTCTTTCGCGATCTGGCCGCAACCTATCGTCAGGCGGTGAGCGCGTTCGCCGACGCCGGCTGCCGCTACCTCCAGCTCGATGAGGTGAATTTCACTTACCTGTGCGACCCCAAGCTGCGCGAGCAGGTGCGCGGTCGGGGCGAGGATCCCGACAAGCTCCCGCACATCTACGCGGATATGATCAACGCCGCCATATCCGACATCCCCGCCGATATGACGATTTCCATGCATCTCTGTCGCGGCAACTTCCGCTCGACCTTCGTCGCCTCCGGCGGCTACGAGCCGGTTGCGGACGTGCTGTTCAACTCAACCGATGTGCACGCCTATTTCATGGAATACGACACCGATCGCGCGGGCGGGTTCGAGCCGTTGCGGTTCGTTCCGAAGGGAAAGATCGTGGTGCTCGGGCTGGTCACGTCGAAGGCGGGCGCGCTGGAGAGCAAGGACGACATCAAGCGCCGTATCGATGAAGCTGCGAAATACGTGCCGCTCGAGCAGCTATGCTTGTCCCCTCAATGCGGGTTCGCCTCGACCGAGGAGGGCAACGAGCTCACCGAGGACCAGCAATGGGCGAAGCTCGCGCAGATCGTTGAGATCGCCGATGAGGTGTGGGGATCGGCGTGATCAGCGAACACCTGTTGAGCGCCGCAGATAACCAGAAAAAGTCAGATCAGGGAGTGAAAAAATGAAACGCACCAAGCCGCCGTTCCGCGCCGACCACGTCGGCAGCCTGCTGCGCCCGCAGGCGCTCAAGGATGCGCGTGAGAAACGGGCGAAAGGCGCGATCAGCGATGCCGACCTCAAGGCGGTCGAGGACCGCGAGATCGAGCGCGTGATCAAGAAGCAGGAGGAGGCCGGACTGCAGTCGATCACCGATGGCGAATTCCGTCGCTCGTGGTGGCACCTCGACTTCCTCTGGGGTCTCAAGGGTGCCGAGCGCTTCCTGCCGACCACCGGTGTCGCCTTCGCGGGCATGAACACGCGCTCGGAAGGTGTGCAGGTGACCGGCAAGGTCGATTTCGACGGCCATCCCATGATCGAGCACTTCAAGTTCGTGAAGTCGCACACCTCGCGCACGCCGAAAATGACGATCCCGGCGCCATCGGCGATCTACGGGCGGCCGATCAAAATTCCGATCGACGCCAAGGTCTATCCGCGGCTGGACGAGATGTTCGAGGATCTTGGCAAGGCCTACCGCAAGGCGGTGCGCGCCTTCGCCGAAGCCGGCTGTCGCTACCTGCAACTCGACGAGGTGTTCATCGCCATGCTGTGCGATCCCAAGTACTGCAAGCAGATGACCGACCGCGGTGACGATCCGGAAAAGCTCGGCATTCTTTATGGCGATCTGATCAACGCGGCGATGTCGGACATCCCTGAGGACATGACGATCACCATGCACCTGTGCCGCGGCAACTACAAATCCACGTTCATGGGTGCGGGCGGCTATGACGCCGTGCAGGAGATCCTCTTCAACAAGGTGAACGTGCACGGTTATTTCATGGAATACGACGACGAGCGCTCGGGCGGCTTCGAGCCGCTGCGCATGCTGCCCAAGGGCAAGACTGTCGTGCTCGGCATCATGACAACCAAGACCGGCAAGCTGGAGACCAAAGACGAACTCAAGCGCCGCATCGACCAGGCCGCGAAATATGCGCCGCTCGATCAGCTCTGCATCTCTGGCCAATGCGGCTTCGCTTCGACCGAGGAGGGCAATGTCCTCACCGAGGATGAGCAGTGGGCCAAGATCCGCCGGCTGGTCGAGGTGGCCGACGAGGTGTGGGGATGAGTGACGGCGACCTCGCCGCGATCCGCGAGGCCGTCCGCGCGCTCTGCAGCGAGTTTCCCGGCGAGTACTGGCGGGCGCTCGACCGCGAGCGCGCCTATCCCACGGCGTTCGTCGATGCGCTCACCAGGGCCGGATTCCTTGCCGCTCTCATTCCGGAGGAGTACGGCGGCAGCGGGCTCACTTTGCGCGCAGCCGCGGCCATCATGGAGGAGATCCAGGCATCCGGCTGCAACGGCGCCGCCTGCCACGCCCAGATGTACACCATGGGCACGCTGCTGCGGCACGGCAGCGCCGAGCAGAAGGCGCGGTACCTGCCAGCGATCGCGCGCGGCGAGTTGCGGCTGCAGGCGTTCGGCGTGACGGAGCCGGCGTCAGGCACCGATACGCTCAGCCTGCGCACGGCCGCCGTGCGCGACGGCGACAGCTACATCGTCAACGGCCAGAAGATCTGGACTTCGCGCGCCGAACACTCCGACCTGATGCTGCTGTTGGCCCGCACCACGCCGCGCGAGCAGGTGAAGCGTCGCACGGAAGGTCTCTCGGTTTTCCTGGTCGACATGCGCGCGGCACGTGGCGCGGGCCTCGTCGTCAAGCCGATCCGCACCATGATGAACCACGCTACGACGGAGGTGTTCTTCGACAATCTGCGCATTCCGGCCGGCAGCCTGATCGGCGAAGAGGGGCAGGGCTTCCGCTACGTCCTGACGGGCATGAACGCGGAGCGGATCCTCATCGCCGCCGAGTGCGTCGGCGACGCCAAATGGTTCATCGAAAAGGCGACGAGCTATGCCCGCGAGCGCGTGGTGTTCGGGCGGCCGATCGGCCAGAACCAGGGCGTGCAGTTCCCGGTCGCCAGGAGCTACGCGCAGATGCGCGCTGCTGAATTGATGGTGGCCGAGGCGGCGCGCCTCTACGATGCGGGGCTCGATTGCGCGGCGGAGGCCAACATGGCCAAGTTGCTGGCGGCGGACGCGTCATGGGCGGCGGCGGAAATGTGCGTGCAGACGCACGGCGGCTTCGGCTTCGCCGAGGAGTTCGATATCGAGCGCAAGTTCCGAGAGACCCGCCTCTATCAGGTGGCGCCGATCTCCACCAACCTGATCCTGTCCTATCTCGCCGAGCACGTGCTCGGCCTGCCGCGGTCCTACTAGTCCATCGGGGCAGGGGCCGAGGCGGGCGGCACGGTCCTGTGGACGCGGCTGGACCCGACCACGAGCAGTAGCGGAATCGATATCAGCGCGAGGATCATCAGCAGCTTGAACGCGTTGGCGAAGCCGATGATGGCTGCCTGCTGAGCAATCATCTTGTCGAACAGAGCGCGGCCGACGTCATGACCGAGGTCGAAGTAGCGTGCCACGTCCGGCATCTTCAACGCGTCATTGAAAGGCGTGATGTGCTCTACGAATTGGGCATGGTTCACCGAAGTCGAGTGCACCAGCACCGCTATGACCACCGGAATGCCAACGGCGCTGCCGATATTGCGCACGAGCGTGAGAATGGCGGCACCTTCCGTGCGTAGATGTCCCGGCAGAGTGGCGAAGGCGGCGGTGCTGAGTGGCACGAACACCAGCCCCAGGCCGAATCCCTGGATCACGGTGACGATGATGATGGTCGACTCCGACGTCATGTTGGTGAAGCCGACCATCTCGTACATGGTGATCGCAGTTGACGTCATGCCGACGAGCATCAACGTGCGCGCCTCGAACAGCTTGAGCAGCTTTCCAACCGCCAGCATGCCCACCATCGTGCCGGCCCCGCGCGCCGCCATCAGCAGTCCGGCGGGCAGCACCGGATAGCCGATGACGTTCTGCAGGAACAGGGTCGACAGCGCCATGGTCGAAAACACGGTCATGCCCAGGATGACCATGAAGAAGCAGCCGCCGGCGAAGTTGCGGTCCTTGAACAGCTCGAATTTCACGAAAGGTTCGCGCGCGGTGAGAGAGTGCGCGAAGAAGTAATAGAAGCCGATCGCCGCGATCACGGCCTCGGCCACGATCTCGGAGGAATCGAACCAGCCCTGCTGCTCGCCGCGATCGAACATGAGCTGGAGCGCGCCGATGCCCACCGCGAGCGCGACGAAGCCCATCCAGTCGAAGCGCAGATGGTCCTGCGGCTCGCTCTCGTCCATGAACGCCAGCAGTCCAAGAACCGTCAGCACGCCGATCGGAAAATTGATCAGGAACACCCAGTGCCAGCTATATGTCTCGGTGAGCCAGCCGCCGATCGTGGGGCCCATGATCGGGCCGAGCATCACGCCCATGCCCCAGATCGACATCGCCCAACCGCGCTCTTCCGGGGGGTAGGAGTCGAGCATCACGGCCTGAGACAGCGGAATGAGCCCGGCGCCGAACAGGCCCTGCAGCAGGCGGAACAAAACCATCTGCTCGATCGAATGGGCGAGGCCGCATAGCAAGGAAGCGGCCGTAAAGCCGACCGTGCACACGACGAACAGCTTCTTGCGTCCGAACCGGGCTGCGAGCCAGCCGATGGGAGCCGTCATGATGGCGGATGCGACGATGTAGGAGGTCAGCACCCAGTTGATCTGGTCGAGCGAGGCCGAGAGCGAGCCCTGCATGTAGGGCAGCGCCACGTTCGCCACCGTGGTGTCGAGCGCCTGCATGATGGTCGCGCTCATGGCGCAGACCGTCAGCATCGCCCGCCGCAGGCCCATCGGCTGGGCGGCGCGGGCCGCGTTCACGGCTTCTTTTCCTCCGCAATCGCTTCGGTGCCGCCGAACAGCGAAGCGAGAGTGCGGCGGCGGCGGGTGTCGATGTCGACAGATGCACTCATGCCCGCGCGCAGGTGTCCGACATTTTGCCCGGGATCGAGGGCGATGCGCACTGGGACGCGCTGCACGACCTTGACCCAGTTCCCGCTGGCGTTCTGCGGGGGCAGGATCGCGAACTGTGCTCCGGTGCCGGGGCTGATCGACACGACGGTTCCATGGAACGTGTGCCCAGGGAACGTGTCGACGTGCACGAAGGCCCGCTGGCCGATGCGCAGGTACGTGATGTCGGTTTCCTTGGGATTGGCGTCCACCCACGGCCGCTGGTCGTCGACGATGGCGAACACGGGGGTGCCTGCGGTGAGATAGCGACCGAGCTGGATGGCGTCCACCTGCGTCGCCGTTCCGGAGATCGGCGCGCGCATGACGGTGTGATCGAGGTCGCGGCGGGCCTGATCGAGAGCCGCCGACGCCGTCACGAAAGCCGGAAAGCGCTCGAGCGGCAGGTCGGACTCGCCCAGGAGCTGGTTGAGGATCTGGGTTTCCTGCTGAGCGAGCTGCTCGAGCTGGGTGCGCGCGACCGCGAGCTGCATGAGGGAGGAGTCGGCGTCGGCGGCGGATCCGGACCGGCTCGCCAACAGCGCCGACTTGCGATCGACGTCGTTCTGCTTGAGCTTGACCGTCTCGCGCGCGATCCCGATCAGCTGCCTCACCGAGGCGAGATTGGTCTTGAGATTGTTGAACTCGGTGCGAGCGCTGTCGAGCCGTCCTTCCGCCTGCTTGACGGCGATCTGGAAGGGGACAGGATCGATCTGCACCAGCACGTCGCCTGCCTTCACCTGCTGGCCTTCGACGACCATCACGCGGCTGATCTTCCCGGCCACGTCGGGCGTGATCAGCACCTTCTGGGCGCCGACATAGGCGTTGTCGGTGGAGACGTAGCGCCCGCCCATCAGGAATACTGCGAGCGTCACGACCGCCACGATCGCCGGGATGACCACCAGCAGCATGATGCGGCGGTACTGCCTGAACACGCCGACAAGGCGGGCGGCGCTGGCGCGCCGTACCGGCTGTGGCGGCACGACTTTCAGGACGGGCTCGGCCGGTTTGGCCGCCGGCTCGCTGCCGCCGGTCTTGAGCGCCGGATCAGCCATAGCGCGGCTCCTTCTCGCTTCCTGCAGCCTGGGCACGCAAACCGATCTGCTCGCGCAGGTTCTCCTTGATGGCGGCGAGATGGCCGGTCATGCGCTCCACCGCCGGGCGCTCGAGCCCTTGCAGGGTGCTGGTCAGCATCTCGGTTGTGAGAGTATTGAGCCGGTCGAGCAATGGCCGGGCCGCGGGTGTCAGGAATAGCCGCTTGGCGCGCCGGTCATTGGGATCGCTGCGTCGCTCGATCAGGCCGTTCTCGCACAGCCGGTCGATCAGGCGGGTCAGCGTGATCGGCTGGATGTCCAGGAGGTCGGCGAGTTCCGACTGCTTGAGCCCTTCCGACCGCTCCAGGCGGAACAGAACTCCCCACTGGGCGCGGGTCATGCCAAATTTGCGCGCCTCCTGGTCGACCAGGGTGCGGAGCATTCGGGCTACGTCACTGAGAAGGAATGCGAAATCACGCTCTAGGGAGAAAGTCTGCACGGGGCCTCACTGTAAGCGTGTCATATTATAAGCTGGCTTATTAAGTATTCCAGTTGCGACCCCCTAAAATTTTAGCAATGCGGCCATGCACGTAGCGATATCGTCCGCCACGCGCTTCATCGCGCGTTCCGGCGCCGTCTTCCTCCCGGCGGCGGATCTGCACCGCGCACGTTTCCCCTCGACGGTGTCCTGGGTTAGGCACAGTCTTCGGCCGGTGCGAATGCCGCGCCTGCACACAGCGATCTCCCCTCGTTCGACAAAGAGACACCCATGGACAAAGCATTGCACGACAAAGGGCTGGCCATCCGCCGCGCGGTCCTCGGCGACGGCTACGTCGACAACGCCATGAAGAACGTCGACGCGTTCAATCAGCCGCTGCAGGACCTGCTGAACGAGTACTGTTGGGGCGGCGTTTGGGGGCGCGAAGGCTTGCCGCGTAGGACGCGCAGTCTTCTCAATCTCGCCATGCTGACCATTCTCAACCGGCCGCACGAGCTGCGCGCGCACCTGCGCGGTGCGCTCAACAATGGCGTCACGCGCGAGGAAATCCAGGAGGTGTTCCTGCAGGTGGCGATCTACGCCGGTGTGCCGGCGGCGGTCGACTCGTTCCGCATCGCGCGCGAGTTCTTCGCCGAGATCGACAAGAAGAGTTAGCGCGCAGATCGCGTGTGCCGGAAGGTTGAAATCGGCCTTTCGAACCGGACATTCGCAGATACATCCACGGGGCAAACACAATGGACATCGGCTTCGTCGGCGTTGGCCGGATGGGCTTTCACATGGTGCGTCGGCTGATCGAGGCCGGCCACAGGCTCGTCGTACATGACACCAGCACCGAGGCGCTCGCACGCGTCGAGGCGCTCGGAGCGTCGCGCGCCGCCTCGCCGGCGGACGTGGCTGACCAGGTCGAGACGGTGCTGGCGAGCTTGCCGACGCCGGACGTCGTGCTAGCGGTGACGACAGGGCCCGGCGGGATCAGCGAGGGCAAGCGCGTGCGCCGCTTCGTCGACCTGTCGACCACGGGCGCGCAGATGGCCGCACGCACCGCCGAGCTTTTGCGAGCGCGGGGCATCGCGCAGGTTGATTCGCCGGTGAGTGGCGGCGTGGGTGGTGCCGAGAAGGGGACGCTTGCCGTCATGGTTTCCGGTCCTGCCGCCGACGTGGCGATGGTCGAGCCGGCGCTCGCCGTCATTGGCCGCGTGTTCAAGGTCGGAGACCGCCCCGGCGCCGCGCAGACCATGAAGCTGATCAACAACTATCTGTCGGCCACGGCCATGGCGGCGACCGCGGAAGCCATGGTGATGGGGGTGAAAGCCGGGCTCGACCCGCTTTTGATGTTGGACGTGATCAACGCCGGCAGCGGACGCAACACCGCCAGCCAGGACAAATACCCGCGGGCCGTCGTCACCGGCACGTTCGATTTCGGCTTCGCCACCGGACTCATGCTCAAGGACGTCCGACTTTGCCTCGACGAGGCGGCGGCGCTCGGCGTGCCCCACGACATCATGACTGCGGTCGGGCGAGCCTGGCAGACGACGCAGGACGAGATCGGCGCGGACAAGGATTTCACAACAGTGATCAAGCCGCTCGAGCGTCGCGCCGGCGTCCAGGTGCGCGGAGCATGACGGGGCGTGACGCTGGCTGCGGCGGTGCAGTGATCCTCGCTCAGACCAACCCCAGCTCGGTGAGCGCGGTTACGTGCTGATCCGCCGATTGTGGCGAGAAGCAACAGAACACGACGAGGCTCATTGCGCCCGGCGCAGCCGAAAGTTCCGAGACGGTGGTGGCGACGGCGACGCGCGCTGCAAGATCGGCGGGAAAGCCGTAGATGCCCGTCGAAATCGCTGGGAATGCGAGGGATTTGAGTTGGTGCCGGCGCGCGATCGCGATGGCAGTCCGATAGCACGATGCGAGCTGGTCCTCCTCGCCTGCGTGACCGCCGCGCCACACCGGCCCGACCGCATGGATCACGTGCCGCGCCGGCAGCTGGTAGCCGCGTGTCAGCTTGGCGCTGCCGGTCTCGCAACCGCCGAGCATGCGGCATTCGGCCAGAAGCTCTGGCCCGGCCGCCCGATGGATGGCGCCGTCGACCCCGCCACCGCCGCGCAGTGACGTATTCGCCGCGTTGACGATGGCGTCCAGGCCAAGGGTGGTGATGTCGGCCACGACAACGTCGAGCCGCGTGGCGGCGACTTCGGTCGTGACGAGCGGGGTGGGGGCGTCCGACATCGGCTGAGCTTAGTCGAGCGTCGCAGCCAAGACGAGAGAGCTAGGCCACCTGCTGACCGGCCGGGGGGCCGAACTCCGGCTCGAAATCGGCATCGACGTCCGGACGGAAGGCCGGCTCGAAGTTCAGGTCATCCTTCACGCGCGGCCGCCCGAACAAAAATCCCTGCGCTTGCGTGCAGCCGGCGGCATGCAGGAGGGCGAGCTGTTCATCGGACTCGACACCTTCGGCCGTGGTGATGACATCGAGCGCCTGCGCCAGCCCGGTGACCGCGCTGACAATCGCCATACAGTCCGCCCGCGTGGTCAGGTTGGCGACAAACGAGCGATCGATCTTGATCTTGTCGAACGGGAAGCGTTGCAGATAGCTGAGTGACGAATAGCCCGTCCCGAAGTCGTCGAGCGCGATCGAGATGCCCATTCCGCGGAGGCGGTGCAGCAGCGCGAGATTGTCCTCGTTGTTCTGCAGCAGCACCGATTCGGTGACTTCTAGTTCGAGCCGCTCGGCGGGCATCCCGGAATCGCGCAGCGCGCTCGTCACCATCGCCATCAGGCCTGCCTGCCGGAACTGCACTGATGAGAGGTTGACCGCGAGCTTGATATGCGCGGGCCATGTCACGGCTTCCTGGCAGGCGGTGCGCAGCACCCATTCGCCGAGCGGGACAATCAGCCCGGTCTCCTCGGCCAGCGGAATAAAGCTGTCGGGCGCGACCAGCCCGCGACGCGGATGGTTCCACCGCACCAGCGCTTCCATGCCGCAGATCTCTTTGCTGCCGGTAAGGACAATCGGCTGATAGTGCAGTTCGAATTCGTGACGTGCGATCGCGGTGCGCAGATCCATTTCCAGCGCGTGTCGCGCGCGCGCCTGCATCTCCATCTCCGGCTTGAAGATGCGGTAACCGTTGCGCCCGTCCGACTTGGCCTTGTAGAGCGCGAGATCCGCCGTCTTGAGCACCTGGTCCGCTTCGCGCCCGTGGTCGGGCACGAGGGCAATCCCGATGCTCGTTTCCACGTTGACCTGATTGTCGCCCAACAGGAAGGGTTCGCGGACCGCCTGCAGGATCGACTCGGCCAACGCGTCGACGCGGCCCTCGTCGCCGGCCGGGAGGCCCTGCAGCACGGCGAACTCGTCGCCGCCCAGCCGCGCCACGAGGTCCGTCTCGGGCGCCTTCGCACGCAGGCGCTCCGCCATCGCCTTGAGGAGGGAGTCACCGAACAGGTGGCCGAGGGTGTCGTTCACTTCCTTGAAGCGGTCGAGGTCGAGCAGGTGCACTGCAAAGCGCGTACCGTCCAGGCGGAACCTTTCGGCGGCTGCGTTCACCCGCTGCAGGAACAGGACCCGGTTGGGGAGGCCTGTGAGTGCATCGTAATGCGCAAGCTGCGTGATCTCGGCCTCCGCCCGCTTGGCTGCGGTCACGTCCTGATGCACGGTGATCCAGCCTCCGCCGGGAATGCACTGGCGGCTCGCGGCGATGAACCGGCCGTCGGCGAGTTCGTCGATCACGAAGATCGGCTCCTGCCTGAACGCCTTGGCCATTCGCCGCTCGACATACGCTTCCTTGTCCGGATCTTTCGGGCTGCTGCCATTGTTCATGCGCGCGCGCAGGATGTCGCGCAGGTCGGTTCCGACTTTCGTCTGCTCCGGCGTCAGGTCGTACATCTGGCGATAGAGATCGTTGCAGACGGTCAAGCGTTTGTCGGGCCCGAACATGCAGAGTCCCAGCGGCAGGTTCGCGAGCGCGGTTTCGAACCAGGCGTTGGTGCGCGCGAGCGACGATGTGACGGTCTGCAGCTTGCGTTCGCGGACGGCTCCGAAGCCGATCGCGGCCAGGATCGCCAGCACGATGACGGTCGCCAGCGTGTAATAGACGCGGGCGTTCTGCGCGGCGTGTCGGTAGATTTCCGACGAGGAGAGTCCGACTACGGCAATGAGCGGGAAATCGTGGACCACGCGGTAATGGACGAGCCGTTCGACACCGTCGACGACGCCGCCCCCGTTCCAATAGCTGCCGCCGGGGGCTGTCTTGTAGCGTTGCAGGGCGCCTGATCTGGCGACGGCCCGTCCGATCGTCGCAAGGACCGAGGTGTCGATGCCGCCGCGCGCGCGGATCACGCCATCGAACCCGATCAGTGACGCGATCCCCCCGGTGCCGAGGTCGAGCTCATCAAAGAACCTCTGCAATTGGAGCGGATCGATTGCCGCGGTGATGACTCCTCCGAACGAGCCGTCTGCCGCGTCGATGCGGCGGCTGAGGATGATCGCCCATGCGTCCTGGGTACGCAGGTGAACCGGCTTGCTGACGAACAGTTGGTCGGTGGTCGATGTCGCATGCACGCGGACGTGCTCGCGGTCTCCGACGAAGATACCCGGCGCCTGCGGTCCGAACGTCGAGGCTTTGATCGTGCCGTCGGGGGCTATGATGGAGAGTTGCAGTGCAAGATCGTTGCGGACATCAGGATTGCGCGCCCATGCGGCGATGTCGAACCCTTGCGGATTCTGCTGATAGGTGGTGCGCAGGATGCGCAGCGTCGTGTCGACATTCTTGAGCGAACGCGAGATGTAGCCTTCGAACATCTGGACGAGGTTCGCGCCGCTCCGCTGTGCGGCGGCTTCGGCTTGTTCCTTGTCCTTGTGCAGAAGGTATGCGAGCCCGACGATCACGACAGCGATCATTCCGAGCCCGAGGTAGGTCACGGGCTGCAGGAACGAGCGAAACCACGGGAGTCGTTCCCCACCCTGCATCATACGTTTCCTCAATTTTCGAGTGTGAGTGTGCCGGGCTGCCCTTTAAAATTTGCGTTAAGAGGCGTCTCCCGGACGCGCGGTCGGCTGCACGTCGCGGAATGCTTGCGGTTGTCGTAAAGCGAGTGTTTGCGGTCTCGCCCAATGGTGGCGAACGTCAACTATGCAACCTGTATCGCGGGGCGGGGTTGTGCGACCGACGCGCGGCTGGGACGAGGTCAGTCCATCACCGCAGGCACCTCGGCACGCAGGTCGACGGTGCTTTTGACGCCGATGTCGTCGAAGTGCTCGTCCAGGAAGCGGCGCGCGGCGCGGCGGCCGTCCTCGCGCAGCAGCTCGAAGAAATCGTAGTCGTTGGTGAGCTTGCTGCTGGCGTTGTAGTAGCGGCCGGCGCTGTCGAGCACGATGCGGTGGACTTTGATGCGCCTGTATTGCCCGGGCCCGGTGCCATGCGGCAGGCGGCCCTGGTCGATCAGCCGGGAGACGAACTCGATCGCGCGATACTCCGACAGGAGCGAGGAGTTGAACGTGATCTCATTCAGCCGGTTGACGATCTCCTGCGAGGACTTCGGGGTGGTCTTGCGCACGAGCGGATTGATCTGCACCACCAGCACGTCCTCGGTCTCGGTGGTCGAGAAGAACGGAAAGATCACCGGATTGCCGAGATAGCCGCCATCCCAGAACGGCACGCCGTCGATCTCGACCGCCTGAAACAGCATGGGGAGGCAGGCCGATGCCATCACGGCATCGGCGGAAATCTTGTTGCGGGAAAAGACATGCAGCCGCCCGGTGTGGACGTTGGTTGCCGATACGAATAGCTGAAGTTCATCGGATGCGCGGATAGCATCGAAATCGACGAAACGCGTAATCAGGTCCTTGAGTGGGTTGATGTTGAGCGGATTGACGTCGTACGGCGAAAAATAGCTCGACATCACGTCGAGCCATGTCTGGATCGGCGAACCCTCCAACGGCACGAACGAGAACAGCCGCTCGACGACCGCGCGCTGCATCGGCGGCAGGCCGCCGCCGAAGCTCGCGGCGCGCCAGAATTCCGCCAGGCGCCTGCGGGCCTCCTCCGACCCGCCGCGCGCAAGCCCGTCCGCGAGCATGACCGCGTTGACGGCGCCGGCGGAGGCGCCGGAAATTCCCTCGATTTCGATGCGCTCCTCGCCAAGCAGATGGTCGAGCACACCCCAGGTGAACGCACCATGCGCCCCGCCGCCCTGAAGCGCGAGGTTGATCTTCTTGCGAGGGCTTGGATGGCTTGCCGCGCCGGGCCTTGGCCCAGACTTGGGCTTGAGCAGGGAGAGGATCACTGCGCGGTCCAGCCCCCGTCCATCGACAGATTGGCTCCGGTGATCTGCGAGGCTGCGTCCGAGCACAGAAACACCGCGAGGGCGGCAACCTGCTCGACCGTGACGAACTGCTTGGTCGGTTGTGCCGCCAGCAGCACGTCGCGCTTCACCTCCTCCTCGGTCATGTTGCGCGCCTTCATCGTGTCGGGGATTTGCTTTTCGACCAGCGGCGTCCACACGTAGCCGGGCGAGATGCAATTGCAGGTGATGCCGAGGGTCGCGACTTCGAGGGCGACGGTCTTGGTCATTCCGGCGATGCCGTGCTTGGCCGAGACGTAAGCCACCTTGAACGGGGAGGCGACGAGCGAATGCGCCGACGCCGTGTTGATGATGCGGCCCCACTTGCGCGCTTTCATGCCGGGCACCGCCGCGCGAATGGCGTGGAATGCCGCAGACAGGTTGATGGCGATGATCTGGTCCCACTTCTCGACCGGGAACTCCTCGATCGGGGCGACGTGCTGGATACCGGCGTTGTTCACCAGTACGTCCACGGCGCCGAAGGACTTCTCAGCGGTAGCGATCATTTCGGCAATTTGCGCGGGTTTCGTCATGTCAGCTGCGGAGTACACGGCCTTCACGCCGAACTCCGCCTCGATGCCGGTGCGTTCCTTCTCGATCGCCGCCTTCTCGCCGAAACCATTGATCATCACGTTGGCACCCTCGCGCGCCAGCGCACGCGCGATGGCAAGTCCGATCCCCGACGTGGAGCCCGTCACGACGGCGGCTTTTCCTTTCAGCATGGCGCGAACCTCCAGAATCGGCGGGCTGTGCGGCGGCCCTGGACCGAGTCGACGGCAGTCATTACCTGCCGCAACATGGGGCCGGGATTGTTGCGTCGCAACATGTTTCTGAGCGACCTTTGAATCAAACAGCAAGGAAGCGTAAAAAAGCGCGCGATGGCCGCCATATTCCCGAGCCCCGATCATAATCACGCGCGCTGCGCTGCCGACGTTATCGCCCATGCCGAGAGGTTGTGCGCGGGCGGCGGTCAGCGCCTCACGCCGATGCGGCGCAGCGTGCTCGAGATCCTGGCCGCCAGCCACAAGCCGTTGGGGGCCTACGAGATCATCGACGCGCTTGCAGGGGTCGGCCCGCGGCCCGCCCCGATCACGATTTATCGCGCACTTGATTTCCTGATCGCCAACGGGCTCGTGCACCGCATCGCCAGTCGCAACGCGTTCCTCGCCTGCGTGCACAACCATGCCAGCGGCGCGCTCGTCACGTTCCTGATCTGCGAGTCATGCGGCACGGTCGGAGAGGCGCCGAGCACTGACGTGGGGCAGACGCTCGCCGCTGCGGCGAAGAGCGTCGGGTTCACTCCGAAGATGTCGGTGGTGGAGATCACCGGGTTGTGCGCGCACTGCGCCGCCGGGCGGGTGCATTCGAATTAGGCCGACGGCATGACCATATCTCAGACGCAGGCCGCGGCGCCACGCGCGCTCGAGGCGGGGCCGATCTTCCTCATCGTGCTGATGTGCCTCGTTTGGGGGCTCAACCAGGTCGCCATCAAGTTTGCACTGCCTGACGTGCCGCCGATCCTGCAGGTGGTCATCCGCTCCGGCGGTGGGCTGCTGATCGTGCTTGCCTGGGCGTTCTGGCGTGGAATCCCGCTCACCCGGCGCGACGGCACGCTCGGGGCAGGGCTCATCTCGGGCGTGCTGTTCGCAGCCGAGTTCATCATGATCTTCCGCGGCATGCTTTACACCAGCGCGAGCCGGGCCTCGCTGTTCCTCTACACCGCACCGTTTTTCGTGGCGCTCGGCGCGCGCTGGCTGCTGCCGGGCGAGCGCCTGTCGGTCCCGCAATGGCTTGGGCTCATGCTGTGCTTCCTCGGCATCGGCGCGGCCGTCGGGCTCCCGCAGCCGAACGTCGATCCGACCGTGCTGCTCGGCGACGCCATGCTCATCGCGGGCGGGGCGCTCTGGGGCGCTACGACGCTCGTGATGAAGTCGACGCGCCTGCGTCTGGTCGCGCCCGAGAAGACCCTGATCTACCAGCTCGCCATATCGGTTCCGATCATGGCCGCGACCAGCGTGATCGCGGGCGAGGAGGTGCCCCACGCGCCAGGCGCCGTGGCGGCCGCCTGGATGGTGTTCCAGGTGGCGGTCGTGGGCTTCACATTTCCGATATGGTTCACGTTTATTCAGCGCTATGCCGCAACCCGGGTGTCGGCTTTCACGTTCCTGGTACCGTTGTTTGGCGTCGCTGCCGGGTGTCTCTTGCTGAACGAGCCGTTTACACCGGCTTTTGCCGTGGCCGTCGGGCTGGTCGTGACCGGGCTGGTGCTGGTCAACCGCCGTGGCTGACGTTAGATAAGCGGAGGGCGGGGGCGGCGGAGGCGGCGGATTCGTAAAGGACCGTCTGCAATTGTAAGTCTGGCGAAGCCCCGGAGAGACTGCATGGATGAGAGAGCCGCGCCACTGATCGCCACGACCGGCGCCGCGCCTTTGCCGCGGCACAAGACCATGGCGGTCAAGGTGGGCCGCGTCACGGTTGGCGGTGGCGCGCCCATCGTCGTGCAGTCCATGACCAATACCGACACCGCCGACGTGGAAGGGACCGCTCGCCAGGTTGCCGCGCTCGCGCGCGCGGGGTCCGAGCTTGTGCGCATCACGGTCGACCGCGACGAGGCCGCCGCGGCGGTGCCGCACATCAAGGAACGATTGCTCAAGATGAACGTCGACGTGCCGATCGTCGGAGATTTCCACTACATCGGCCACAAGCTGCTTGCGGACCATCCGGCCTGCGCCGAGGCTCTCGACAAGTATCGCATCAATCCCGGCAACGTCGGCTTCAAGGACAAGAAGGACCGCCAGTTCTCCGCGATCGTCGAGACTGCAATCCGCTACGGCAAGCCCGTGCGCATCGGCGCGAACTGGGGCTCGCTCGACCAGGAGCTGCTCACCCACCTGATGGACGAGAACAGCCGCTCGTCCAATCCGGCCGACATGCGCGCGGTCACGCGCGAGGCGATGGTGCGTTCCGCCCTGATGTCGGCGGCGCGCGCCGAGGAAATCGGGCTTTCACGCGACAGGATCATCCTCTCCGCGAAGGTCTCTGCGGTGCAGGACCTCATTGCGGTCTATCTCGAACTCGCGAGGCGCTCCGACTATGCGATCCACCTCGGGCTCACCGAGGCGGGCATGGGCTCCAAAGGCATCGTCGCGTCCTCCGCCGCGCTCGGCATCCTGTTGCAGCAGGGCATCGGCGACACCATCCGCATCTCGCTCACGCCCGAGCCGGGCGGCGACCGCACCCTGGAGGTGAAAGTCGCGCAGGAGTTGCTGCAGACCATGGGTTTCCGCGTGTTTGTGCCGCTGGTGGCGGCCTGTCCGGGGTGTGGGCGCACGACATCGACCACGTTCCAGGAACTCGCGCGCGAGATCCAGGATTTCATCCGCGACGAGATGCCGTCGTGGAAGACGCGCTATCCCGGCGTGGAGACGCTCAACGTTGCGGTCATGGGTTGCATCGTCAACGGCCCTGGCGAGAGCAAGCATGCCGACATCGGCATTTCGTTGCCCGGTACCGGCGAGCAGCCCGCGGCTCCCGTGTTCATCGATGGCAAGAAGGCCGTCACCTTGCGTGGCGCTACCGTCGCCGCTGACTTCAAGGCCCTGGTGATGGACTACATTGAGCGCCGGTTCGGCGCGGGCGGCGCGGGTCGGACCGCCGCCGAATAGGCGGTATTCAAGCGCGACACGCGCGGTAACCGTCCGGTCGCGATATCGCTCACCAATGGTTTACGATCCGCGGGGGTTAACGTTGCGGCAAGCGCTTCACTCGTATTTAGCTCGATAAATGCCGCAACAAATCGCCGTCCTGATGGCCGCGTACAACGCGGAAAAGACTCTCTCGCAGGCCATCGACAGCCTGCTGCGCGGGACGCATCCCTGCAAAATCTACGTCGTGGATGACGCCAGCAGCACGCCCGTCGCGGATCTGATTGCGCCAGATCCGGAGCGCATCGAGGTCATTAGGCTCGAGCGCAATGCCGGCCCGGCGGGCGCGCGCAATGCCGGTCTCGCCCGCATCCTCGCGAACGGCCACGAATACGTCGCGATCATGGATGCCGACGACGTTGCCCATCCCGAGCGTCTTGCCAAGCAGGCAGCGTTCCTCGCCGCTAATCCGCACGTCGCCGCTGTCGGCTGTTGGGAGCGCGTTATCGACGAGAACTCGGAGTTCATCAGCTACGCGGCGATGCCATGCGACGCAAAGACCATCCGCAACCTCTTGTTCGTGAAGATGTGCGTGTCGCATCCCGCACTGATGGTGCGGGCGCAGGTCTTCAAGGCCGTCGGCCTCTATCGCCAGAGCTATTATGCGGCGGAGGACTACGAACTCGTCCGCCGCATCGCAGCGCGCTACGACGTCGCCAACCTGCCGGAATATTTGATTGAATACCGGATCTCTTCCAACGGCATGTCGGCCCGTCACCGCAAGCGTCAGCTCATTGACCGCCTGCGCATCCAGGTTGCTTACTTCGATCCGTTCAAGTGGCAGGCCTGGTACGGCGTGATCCGCACGCTGGTGCAGGTCGTGCTTCCGCTCAAGCGCAAGCTGCCGGATACAATAAAGCCGGCGCGCGCCAAGATGCTGCAGGCGACCTGAACTGCAACCCGCGCCGCCGCGCGCTTCACAGAAACGCCGTCGCGATCATCAGCATGCAGCTGATCAGGCCCGCCACGACCAGCGGCAACGGCGCCTTGAAATGCGGATGCCCATCCTTGGGTGTGCCGAGCCGTAGCTTGAGCAGCGCCAGGTTGACCATCGCGAACACGATCAGGGTCGCGATGGAGGTGAATTCCGCCAACCCTTCGAGCGACACCGTCGATGCCAGCGCGAGCACGATCGCCGTGACCAGCGCGGTCGCGACCAGCGGCGTCGCGGTGATGGCGTTGACGCGGGCAAATGCGCGCGGCAGGTCGCCCTGGCGGGCCATGCCGTAGACGACCCGAGCGGCAACGGTGATCTGCGCGAGGATGGTGTTGAGCGTCGCGACGATTGCGATCAGGTTGATGGTCAGCGGGCTCGCGCCGGCGACCTCGCGATAGATCAGTCCCAGGGGCGCGGGCGAGGCCGCGAGCCGGGCGGGCGCAACGGCCGTCACCGCGATGGCGGCAACCAGCAGATACAGGGTGGTGGTGATGGCAAGCGTCATCGCCATGGCGCGCGGCAGGTTCTTTTCCGGCAAATGCGCCTCTTCCGCGACATTGGCTAGGCTTTCGAATCCGATGAAGGCGAAGAAGGCCAGCAGGCTGCCGACGAGCAACCCGGACAACGCGTGCGGGGTGAGCGAAGGGGCGGCCAGCAGCGTAGACGCCATCGGGAGGTCCGCGTGCCAGCCCGCTGCGATCACCATCATGAGCCCGCCGACCTCGATCAGCGTGAAGGCGCCCGCGATCAACACTGATTCCAGGATGCCCCAGGCCGCGAAGGCGCCAAGCAAAAGCACCAGGCCCACGATGATCGCGGGCCTCGGTGCGTCGATGATCTGTTCGACGTAACCGGCGGCGCCGACGGCCACTGCGGCCGACGAGACAATCCCGATCACGATCGTGATGAGGCCGGTGACGGCCGACAGGCTGCGGCGGCGAAACGCGGCGCGCACATAAGCGGCTTCGCTGGCCGCGACGGGAAAGCGCGTGCACAGTTCCGCATAGGACGCGACGGTGAGCGCCATGGTCGATGCGGCGAGCACGAAGGCCCACGGCGTCATCGCGCCGGCGTGCCCGGCCACCGGGCCGATCAGCACGTAGATCCCGGCGCCCACGGTGACGCCCGTCCCATACAGGACCAGCAGCGGCAGGGTCAGGCGGCGTCGCAGGGCTGCGGGCGTCTGATCAGGCATGATCGCTTTCGCGGCGCGCGGGATTTCGCAGCGCCCGGAACCGTGGCCTTCCGCGCCCTGCGTCGCCTTGATGCAGCTCAACCACGCCGCACCGCGTCGTACACGAGCTGCGCGGCGGCGAGATCTTCGGCCGCGATCCCGACCGATTTGAACACGGTGGTGCGCTCGCGCGCGATTGTGGTCTTGCCGGCGAACAGCTCCCCCGCTTCCGCTTCGATCCGCGCGCCCGACAGGATCACGTCGCCGGATTCCTGTCGCGCCGCCTCGCGCGAATCGACCACGAGCACGTTGGCCATGGCGTCGTCGTCGAGCTCGCGCCAGTTCGGCCGCACGGCGCCCACCGCGCTGACATGGGCGCCGGGCTTGAGCCAGGCGCCGCGAAGCACGGGCGCCTGCGACGAGGTGGCGGTCACGATCACGTCGGCGCCGCGAACCGCCTCCTCCGCCTCCATCACGACAGCTCCGTGCTCGGCGGCGAATCGCTCGGCGTGGGCCCGCGTCGGGCTGAACACCCGCACCTCGTCGAAGCGGTGGACGTGCCTGAGCGCTTCCACGTGGGCGGCCGCCTGCACCCCGCTGCCGAGCAGCGCGAGCACACGGCTGTCCGACGGGGCGAGGCGCCGGGACACCGCCGCCGACACCGCGGCCGTACGCATCTCCGTGATCAGGCGCCCGTCCATGACAGCGAGCGGCTCGCCGGTGGCGGCGCGGAACAGGAGGATCATGGCCATGTGGGTGGGGATGCCGGTGCCGGCGTTGGCGGGATAGAAGCTCACCAGCTTGAGGCCCATGGCATCCTCGGCGGCGGCGGGCATCACCCCGAGATAGCGCCGCCCTTCCTCGATGGTCAGCACGCTGCGCACCGGCTGCAGCACGCGCCCGGCGGAGAACGCGATGAGCGCCAGCTCCATGGCGTCGATGAGCCGTTCGTAACGCAACGCCTTGCCGACTGCGCGTTCGTCCAGGACCGTCACCATGCTGGCAACCCCACGCAATCGTCCGAGCGACTGTGCCGGTTCGACGAATCGGTTAACCGCGCCCTGTCACAATCAGGCAACATGCTAGCGTGCCGACGGCTGCGGTGAAACCGCGCGCCGGCGGCGCGGGCGCATGGAACGAGTTCCCTAAAAAGCCGTTTTGTGCTGATCTGCTGCTGTGAGGGCGGCGATGGCAACCACGATCGGTCGGCGATGAATCCGATTCTCGTCAAGATGTTTGCCACCGCGCTGGCGTTGAGCCAGGTCACCGTCAATCCCGACGAGATCAAGACCCAGTTCGACGCGGATATCGACCGGCCGAAGGTCGCGCAGATTCTGCGCGACGGCTGCACCCAGATGCGTCGCGCGTTCGACATCGAGGACATCAACCTCGACGACCTGATCGCCACCGCCATGGACGACCCAAAGGCAGTGACGGGCGAAGTCAAGGCATTCAAGGGCCTCGACCTCAACGACCTCGTGACCGCCTATCGCGAGTTTTGCAAGAATGAAAAGGTGGAGAGGTCCCCGGTCGACCTCGCCGAGGTCATCGGCTTCTACAACAAATCCCTCGCCGATCTGCCCGACGAAAAGAAAATCCGCAGCCTGAAGCCGAGCAGCGCCTATGTGGTGCTCGACGGCAAGGGACAGCGCTATACCGAGGTGTTCGATAGCGACCAGCGCCGGTTGTGGGCCCCGCTCTCGGAGGTGCCCGAGCACGTGCAGAAGGCGTTCGTTACCGCCGAGGACAAGCGCTTCTACCAGCACAAGGGTGTCGACGAACGCGGCATCATCCGCGCCTTCATCGCCAATCTCGGCGCGCCCGGGCGCCCGCAGGGCGGCTCCACCATCACTCAGCAGGTGGCGAAGAACCTGCTGGTCGGTGATGACGTGACCTATGAGCGCAAGATTCGCGAGATGGTCGTCGCCGCGCGCATGGAGACGATGCTTTCCAAGGCGGAGATCCTCGAGCTCTATCTCAACGCGATCTATCTCGGACGCGCGTCGTGGGGCATCGAGATGGCGGCCCGCAGTTATTTCGGCAAGACCGCCAAGGAACTTACGGTGGCAGAAGGCGCGCTGCTTGCCGGCCTCACCAAGGGACCCAACTTCTTCAACCCCGAGCGTCATCCCGACCGGGCGCGCGAGCGCCTCGCCTACGTGCTCTCGCGCATGCAGGCCGACGGCGCGATCACCGAGGACGCGGTCAAGGAGGCGAACAAGCGCTTGCCGAACGTCATTCCGAACGAGCGGATCCGCCGCACCTCGGGCTTTTATGCGGTTGATCAGGTGGCGCGCGAGGCCAAGGCGCTCAAGCTTGACCGATTGAGCCTGAGCGCATCCGTGGTGCGCTCCACCATCCGGCCGGAGTTGCAGCAGGCGGCTGAACTCGCGCTGCAGGACGGGCTTGCCCGCTACGAGGCGATGTCCGGCCGCGCCCGCTTCGATGGCGGAGAAACCAATCTTACCGACGCGATCGCCAAGCTCGGCGCCGCGCCGGATGAGGGCAAGCCGGCGTGGCAGCGTGCGCTCGAGGCCGCGCGGCTGCCGCTTAACGACGTGCATTGGACGCGCGCCGTCGTCCTCAGCCTCGGCGGCGGGAAGAAGGGCAGCGCCGGGCCGCGCGTCGGCCTCGCCGATGGGCGCATCATGCCGCTCAACGCGGGCCGCAACATCCGCATGCTGCAGGTCTATGACGTGGTTTATGTGCGCGTCACCCAGCGCAAGGGTGGCGCTGCCCGTGCCGATCTGCGCGTCCGCCCAAAGGTGCAGGGCGCCGCCGTCATCCTCGACAACAACACGGGCGCGATTCTCGCCGTCGCCGGTGGTTTCTCCTATCAGCTCAGCCAGCTCAACCGCGCCACCCAGGCGCAGCGCCAGCCCGGGTCGACCCTCAAGCCGTTCAGCTATCTCGCTACGTTGCGCCGGGGTTTCCAGCCCAACACGATCGTGCGCGATACGCCGATCACACTGCCGCCGATCTCGGGCAACGCCGAGGCGCGCTACGGCAGCTCCTACATCATGGCCGATCCCAGCGACCGCAATTATTGGTCGCCGAAGAATTACAGCGGCAGCGGCGGCGGTGTCACGACGCTGCGCCGCGCGCTCGAGCATTCGAAGAATCTCGTCACCGCAAACCTGCTGGAAGGCGCGATCGACTCTTCGCCGGAAGCGAGCCTGCGCAGGGTGTGCGAGCTCACCATCGAGGCCCACGTCTACAAGGACTGCGTGCCTTACTACCCGTTCGTGCTGGGCGCGCAGCCGGCGAGGCTCATCGACCTTGCCGCGTTCTATGCGGCGGTCGCGAAGGAAGGTGCCCGGCCGGCACCGCACGTCATCGAGTCGATCGAGCAGAACGGCGCAACCCTCTATCGGAACCAGGAGCCGCCGGTGTGGCTTGGCTCCGCCGACCGCGTCGCCTTCTACCAGCTCAAGAGCATTCTGCAGGGGGTCGTGGCGCGCGGCACTGCGGCGCCGCTCGCGCGCTTCTCGCCCTATGTCGCTGGCAAGACCGGCACCAGCGACGACGAGAACGATGCGTGGTTCGTCGGCTTCACGAACGACGTCACGGTCGGCGTTTGGGTCGGCTACGACAATGCTGACGGCCACCGCCGCACGCTCGGTCCCGGCATGACCGGCGGCAAGGTGGCCTTGCCGATCTTCGGAGACATCATCGAGGCGGTCTGGCGCGACTATGCGCCGAGGAAGCCCCTGGCGCCGCCCTCGCTCGTCGCCGGACGGCAGATGGCGGCGGTCCCGATCGACTATTACAGCGGCGAGCCGGTGCCGCCCGGCACGCAAGGTGCCTTCACCGAATACATGCGGCTCGACGCCTCAGGCCGCTTCACCGACACGCACTACAACCTCGTCTCGCGTGATGAGGCTTATTACGCCGGCAGCTACGATCCGGGTCAGGACGGCGACCTCTACGGGCCCTACGCCAGCCGCTCCGGCGACGGCTACTACTATGGCGGTCCGCCGCCCGGGTACTACGACGATCGCGGCTATGCCTCGCCCGGGTCGATGTTCGATCGCCGCGGCCTGTTCGGCGGCTTGTTCGGCGATCCACGCTTCTTCGAGCAGCGCGAGTACAATCGTCAGCGCCAGCGCCGTGTCGATCCCGACTATTTCGTGGACCGCTTCCGCCCTCAGTGAGGCTTTGCCGTCCGCGCGTGGATGCCGCTCACTTCAACTTGAGCAGTCTCGTTGCGTTGCCGCTGAGCATCTTGGCGCGATCCTCCGCGGCCAGTGGCACGGTCTTCACCCAATCCACGGCCGTGGTGTTCTTCACGAAGGGATAGTCGATCGAGAACATGATGCGGTCGATGCCGAGCTCCTGCATCGTGCAGAGCAGTGCGGGGTTGGAGAAGAAGCCGCTGGTGGTCACCCAGAAATGGCTGGAGAAGGTCTCGCGGAAGCGCACCTTGCTGTTGCGCGAGAGCGCCTCGTCCATGCGCGCCATCAGGAACGGAATGCCTTCGCCCAGGTGCCCCAGGATGCACTTGAGGCGAGGATATTTGTCGAACACGCCGGACAGCACGAGACGCAGTGCCGTGGTGGCCGCCTCCACGGTGAATCCCCAGCCTGCGTTGAGGATCGCGGGCGCCACCTCGACGTATTCCTTGTAGTAGCGGTCGACCACGACCTGCTGCGGCGCGGCCGGATGGAAATAGATCGGCACGTCGAGTGTCTGTGCGCGCTCGTAGATCGGCCAGAAGCGCTGATCGTCGAGGAAGACGCCGTTGGCGAGGCCGTGCATCATGGCGCCGACGAAGCCAAGCTTGGTGACACAGCGCTCGAGCTCATCCGCCCCTTCCTTGGCGTCATGGGTCGGCACTGCGGCGAACGCCCCGAAGCGGGCGGGGTGCGCCTTCACGACGGCGTGCAGGCGGTCATTCACGCGGCGGGTCATCTCGAGCGCAATGTCTGCGGGCAGGTTCTGGGCCGCCGATGCCCCGTGCGAGAGGACTTGGTAGTCGACGCCAGCCTCGTCCATTTCCTTGAGACGCAGCGCCCCGAGATCGAACAGCCGCTCCTCGAGCTGGGGTACGCGCAGGCGGTCGCCCCCCTGGAAGGTCGCGACCAGCTCGCGATCCCAGTAATGCTCCTCGAGGGCAATGACCCGCGTATTGTCGAACATCTTGCCGTCCTCCCGGGGGTTTACATGCGCCCGTTAACCGTCCGTTGCGGACGTTGCCCCCTATTAGGAGGGCACGGGCAGGAGTGCTCGCTCTTGGCGCATGTTGTGCCGGCCGCACGCTAGCAAAGGTACCGCCGTATGTCCCGGGCAAGAGCTGCCCGGTTCCCGGGCGCGGTCGTGCGCGGCCGGTAAGGCTCGAGGACGGCGGGCGGGGCGGCACGGCACTTGCGACGGGCAGGGTGAGGCGGGGCCGATGTCCCAATTGGGCACGATCATGCGCCGGAAAGGATCGTCGGATGGGCGCCTCTTTGCAGAATGGCACACCGCGCGTCGGCTGGGTCGATTGCGCCAAGGGCCTGTGCATCATCATGGTGGTGATGATGCACTCGACCCTGGGGGTCGAGGACGCCGTTGGCCGTGAGGGCTTCATGCATGCGCTGGTCGCCTTCGCAAGACCGTTCCGCATGCCCGACTTCTTCCTGATCTCCGGCCTGTTCCTCGCCCGCGTGATCGATCGCGACTGGCGCACCTATCTCGACCGCAAGGTCGTGCATTTCGCGTATTTCTACGTGCTGTGGGTCACGATCCAGTTCGCGGTGAAAGCGCCCAATTTCGTGTTCACCCACGGCGCCGCCGGGGCCGCGCTGTTCTATCTCGAGTCCTTCATCGAACCGTTCGGCACGCTGTGGTTCATCTATCTGCTGCCGATCTTCTTCGTCGTCACCAAGGCGGCGCGCCGCGTGCACCCGGTGCTGATCTTCGGCGCCGCCGCGCTGCTGGAGATTGCTCCGGTTGAGACCGGTTGGACCGTGATCGACGAGTTCGCCGCCCGTTTCGTCTATTTCTATGCCGGCTACCTGTTCGCGGCGCGCATCTTCGCGCTCGCCGCGGCGGCCCAGGCGCGCCCGGGTCTCGCGCTGGCCGGGCTCTCCGTCTGGGCCGTCGTCAATGGCGGGCTCGTCGCGCTCGGCTATGCGTCGCTGCCCGTCGTCTCGCTGCTGCTGGGCTTCGTCGGCGCCGGGGCGATTGTGACCATAGCCGCGCTGATCGCCAATCTGCGCTTCGCCGAGCCGGTGCGTTACTGCGGCGAGAACTCCATCGTGATCTATCTCGCCTTCTTCCTGCCGATGCTCACCACGCGCCTCCTCCTGCTCAAGACCGGCATCGTGCCCGATGTCGGGGCGATGTCGCTGATCGTCACCACCGCCGGTATTTTCGGGGCGCTGGTGATGTGGTGGCTGGTGCGTGGCACGCGCCTCAACTTCCTGTTCACGCGGCCGGCGGTCTTCCACCTGGCGCCCCGGCGCAAGCTGGCGCTCCAGCCTGCCGAATAAGCGGTTGACCGTCCGCTGGCGGGGATGAATTTTCCCGCCGGCGGTGATATCTCGGGCTCTCCCTCCTACATGAAGAGCCCATGCCCGCTGCGCCCAAACCTGCCAAGCCGAAACAAGGCGACCACGTCTTCCTGGTGGACGGGTCGTCCTACATCTTCCGCGCTTACCACGCGCTGCCGCCGCTTACGCGCAAGTCGGACGGGCTTCAACTCAACGCCGTTTACGGCTTCTGCAACATGCTGTGGAAGCTGCTGCGCGACATGAAGCCGGAGGAGAAGCCGACCCATCTGGCTGTGGTGTTCGACAAGTCCGAGAAGACGTTCCGCACCGAGCTCTATCCCGACTACAAGGCGCACAGGCCCGATCCGCCCGACGATCTCATCCCTCAGTTCGCCTTCATCCGCGAGGCCGTTCGCGCCTTCGATCTGCCCTGCCTGGAGCAGGCCGGGTTCGAGGCCGACGACCTGATCGCGACTTACGTGCGCGAAGCGTGCGCGACGGGCGCCAGCGCCACCATCGTGTCCTCCGACAAGGACCTGATGCAGCTCGTGAGCGACTGCGTCATCATGTACGACACGATGAAAGACAAGAAGATCGGCATCCCAGAGGTGATCGAGAAGTTCGGGGTGCCGCCGGAGAAGGTCATCGACGTGCAGTCGCTGATCGGCGATTCCACCGATAACGTTCCGGGCGTTCCGGGCATCGGCGTCAAGACCGCGGCGCAACTCATCGGCGAATACGGCGACCTCGACACGCTGCTCAAGCGCGCAAGCGAGATCAAGCAGGACAAGCGACGGCAGGCGCTGATCGAGAACGCCGACAAGGCACGCCTGTCGCGCACGCTCGTCACCCTCGATGATCGTGTCAAGCTCGATGTGCCGCTCGCCGACCTCGCCGTGCACGAGCCGGACTACAAGCGGCTGGTCGCGTTCCTCAAGGCGATGGAGTTCACGACCCTTACGCGCCGGGTGGCGGAGTTCGCCGAGATCGACGCGGGCCAGATCGAGCCCGACCCGAAGCTGCGCGGCGGCGCCGCCGTGCAGGCCGCTGAGCAGGCGGAGGCGCAGCGCGGCGCGCCAGCTCGGGCATCCGCGCGCAAGTCCCCATCCTCCGCCTCGCCGGCGCCCGGTTTGCCGCTGGCGGGCGGCGGCATGCGCGAGACCGCGCGCAAGGCGCAGGAGGCGGTGAGCGGGGCGAACGGCGCGGCCATCGGCTCGCCGCACGACGTTGCCAAGGCGCGGCTCGATGCCGCGCGCGCGATCAAGGTCGAGCGGGGCGGGTACAAGATCGTGCGCACGCTCCCCGAATTGCGCGCGTTCATCGAAACCGCGCAGGACACCGGAGTTGTTGCAATTGACGTCAGCGCCACCAGCGAGGACCCGATGCAGGCCGAGCTGTGCGGCGTCTCGCTGGCGGTCGCGCCCAACGAGGCTTGCTACGTGCCGCTGTCGCACAAGACCGGCGGCGAGGCCGACGGCAAGGGCTTGTTCGGCGGTGCACGCGCGGGCGATCAGCTCGACGAGCGCGACGCCCTGCGCGAGCTCAGGCCCTTGCTGGAAGACCGCTCCGTCCTCAAGGTCGCGCACAATCTCAAGTTCGACGTGCAGATGTTCGCGCTGCGCGGCATCGACCTCAATCCCGCCGACGACATCATGCTGATGTCCTACGTGCTCGACGCCGGGCGCAGCGCGCACGGGCTCGAGACGCTGGCCGAGCGCGTGCTCAACCACCGCACCATCGATTACGGCGAGCTCGCCGGCACCGGCAAGTCGCGCGTCGATTTCGACCAGCTTCCGGTCGAGAAGGCGGCGGAATATGCGGCCGAAAGCGCCGACATGGCGCTGCGGTTGTGGCAGGTGCTGAAAGCTCGCGCGGTCGCCGAGCACATGTCGAACGTCTACGAGCAGCTCGAGCGGCCGCTCGTGCCGGTGCTCGCGCGCATGGAGCGGCGCGGCATCTCCATCGATCGCAACGAGCTGTCGCGTCTGTCGGGCGACTTCTCGCAGAAGGCCGCCGGCCTCGAAGCCGAGATCCAGGATCTCGCGGGAGAGCCGGTCAATCCCGGCAGCCCCAAGCAGCTCGGCGACATCCTGTTCGGCAAGATGGGCCTGCCCGGCGGCACCAAGACCAAGACCGGCGCCTGGTCGACCCACGCGCGCACGCTGGAGGAACTCGCCGAGCAGGGCCATCCGTTGCCGCAGAAGATCCTCGAGTGGCGGCAGGTCTCCAAGCTCAAGTCGACCTACACCGACGCGCTGCCGGGCTTCGTCAATCCGACGACCCATCGCGTGCACACGTGCTACGCGCTGGCGGCGACCACGACCGGGCGCCTGTCGTCGTCCGAGCCCAACCTGCAGAACATTCCGATCCGCACCGAGGAAGGCCGCAAGATCCGCCGCGCCTTCGTCGCCGACAAGGGCAACAGGCTGATGTCGGCCGACTACTCGCAGATTGAGCTGCGGTTGCTGGCGGAGATCGCCGATATCCCTGCGCTCAAGCAGGCGTTCAAGGACGGGCTCGACATCCATGCGATGACCGCGTCGGAAATGTTCGGCGTGCCGGTGAAGGGCATGCCGGGCGAGATCCGCAGGCGAGCCAAGGCGATCAACTTCGGCATCATCTACGGCATCTCGGCCTTCGGCCTTGCCGCTCAGCTCGGCATTCCGCGCGAGGAGGCGAGCGCCTACATCAAGAAGTACTTCGAGCGCTTCCCGGGCATTCGCGACTACATGGAAGAGACCAAGGCCTTCTGCAAGAAGAACGGCTACGTCACAACTTTGTTCGGGCGCAAATGCCACTATCCCGACATCTCGGCGCCCAACCCCTCGGTGCGCGCATTCAACGAGCGCGCCGCGATCAACGCACGCCTGCAGGGCACGGCGGCGGACATCATCCGTCGCGCGATGGTGCGCATGGACGAGGCGCTGGCGAAGAAGAAGCTCAGCGCGCAGATGCTGCTGCAGGTGCACGACGAACTGGTCTTCGAGGTTCCCGAGAACGAGGTCGAGAAGACGCTGCCCGTGGTCAGGCAGGTGATGGAGCAGGCGCCGCTGCCGGCGGTCGCCCTCTCGGTGCCGCTGCATGTGGATGCCCGTGCCGCCGGCAATTGGGACGAGGCGCACTAATCCGGGCCTTCCTGCGCTCCGCTTGTGAAAAACGACCGGCGGCGCAGCGGCTGGCGGTTGGACCGGGGCCGGGACGGTGCTACGCAATGGCGGAACGAGGAGTTGCCATGACACAGCGCGCAGCCGCGGCGGCACAGCGGGGCGATGCCCGCGCCCGACTGGCCGACATCATCTTCAAGCGGTCGTTCGGCCGCGGCGAGATCACCCTGGCCTCGGGACGCAAGAGCGACTTCTATTTCAATCTCAAGCCCACCATGCTCGATCCGGAGGGCGCGGCGTTGCTCGCCGAGCTCACCCTCGATGCACTTTCCAACGAGCGCATCGACTACGTTGGCGGGTTGGAGATGGGCGCGGTGCCGATCGCGGGTGCGATTGCGCAGCTCAGCTTCCTCAAGGGCAGACCGATCGCGGCCATCTTCGTGCGCAAGAAGCCGAAGGAGCACGGCGCGCGGCTCTCGGTGGAAGGCCTCGCCAAGGGCGAGACGCTCGAGGGCAAGCGCGTCGTCGTGGTCGAGGACGTGACGACGACCGGCGGTTCGGCACTCAAGGCGGTCGAGGCGGTGCGCGACGCCGGCGGCGAGGTCGCGCTCGTTTTCACCATGGTGGACCGGGAGGAAGGGGCCGCGGATACGTTTCGGGAAGCTGGACTGCCGTTCCGTTCGCTGTTCCGCGCCGCCGAGTTCCTGAGCCGCAAGTAAGCGTTCTTACGCCGACTGTGCCTGCGCTCGTCTCCGCGCGATGATGCGGCGGTAGAACGCCTCGATCTCGAGCGCGGCGCGCTCCTGCGTGAATTTCTTCAGGTCATAGCGATAGCGCTGCCAGCCGCGCGCCTGCGCCTCACGCAGGCGTGCCGCGAGCATGCCGTCGTCCTCGGCCTCCACCCACAGCACGCGCTCGTCGGTTGCGAATTCGGGCGGACCTTGCGTGCGCGTGAGCACGAGCGGGCATTCCGCGGCCATGGCTTCCAGGATGGCGAGGCCGAACGGCTCGAAGCGGGCCGCGCTCACGAAGGCGTCGAATGCGAGATAGAACGGTGCGACGTTCTCCTGCGCCCCGGCGAGGACGATGCGTGGATCGCCGGCGGCGAGGCGCGCGAGCTCCGCTTGCTGCGGACCGGCGCCGGCGATGACCAGGGCAACATTCTCGCCGGGTGCGAAAGCCGCGCGAAAGGCGCGGATCAACCGGTCCATGCCCTTCTCGGGCATCAGGCGGCCCACGCTGCCGAACACGAACGTCTTCTCGCCGGCGCGCCAGCTCTGGCGCAGCGCCACCACCTGCTCTCCGGTCGTCGTGCTGAGCGCATTCGCCACGGCGCTCGGCAGCCAGTTGTGCACCACCGCAACCTCGCCGCAGTAGTCGCCGAGCGTGGCGCGCTGCCACTCGGCGATGCAGACGAGGCCCTCGCAGTCGCCGACTTCGCGCGGCGCATAGGACAGGTGCAGCGTTGCGACATGCGGAATGGCGAGCCGCTGCGCCTCGCGGCCGACGCGTCGCGCAGCCGGATTGAGATGCGTATGCACCACGTCGGGCCGGAAGCGCCGCAGCGCGCGCCGCGCCAGTGCGCGATGGAGCAGCGCCGGGGCCCATCCCGGGATCGCGCTCAGCGTCATCGTGCCCGCGCCGACGGGATTGGCCTCGCCGATCAGCTTGCGCATCTCGCGTGCGCAGTCGGACCAGCCGTCATGCACGAGCACCTCGACGTCGTGACCGTCGCGCGCCTGTGCGGCGGCGAGTTCACCGCAATAGCGCTCGCTGCCGTAGAAGCCGCGACTCAGGACGGCGTGCAGGATCTTCATCGCAGCCGATGCAATGTACGTTCGGGGCGTGGGGGCTACCTGCGACGTGCCTTCGCCTTGCGCGGCCGCTTTTTCGGTCCGGCCTTCCGTCCGCCCGTCTTGGCGCCAGTCTTGCCGGCGGACCGCTTGCGGCGGGAGGAGGTGGCGGCCGCGCGCGACGGCGCCGCCGGCAGCAGCGCAATCGCCTCGATCTCGAGCAGAGCGCCCTCGCGCGCCAGCGCCGTGATCTGGATCGTCGTGCTGGCGGGCGGCGCGGCCATGTTGATATAGCCGTTGCGCACCTCGCGCAGGATCGGCAGGTGCGTCAGATCGGTGAGATAGGTGTTGACCTTGACCACGTCGCTGAACGTGGCGCCGACCTCGGCCAGTGCATGCTTGAGGTTCTCGAACGTCTGAGCCGCCTGCGCGCGGAAGTCGCCCGCCTGTCCGACCAGCTTGCCGCCGACGTCCATCCCGAGCTGGCCGGCGATGTAGACGATCCGTCCGGGGCCGATCGCCTCGACCACATGGCTGTAGCCGGGCGGATCATACAGGGTCTTCGGATTAGAAAAGCGCAGCGTTGCGGCCATCGCGGTTCCCCCTTGGTCGTGTCGTTCCGCACTATAGACCGAATTCCCTCGCCGTCATGCGGGCGCAATTTCGCCTCGCCGTTCGCGCCTTACGCAATTTTCACCGATTGACGGGAACATCCCCGCCGCGATCCCGGTTGACGACCGCATGAACTTCGCTGCCGAAGGAATTGTTAAGTATGATCGGCAGAAGCCGAACGGTCGTCGTGATGCTGGTGCTGGCGGGGGCGCTGACGCTCGGCGCGAGCGCGCCCTCATCGGCGGGGTTTTTCGATTTCCTGTTCGGTGGGTTCGCCAACCCGGGGTTCCGGCCCGAGCCGCCTTTTGCGCCGCGCCCGCGGGCCGATCGCGATGGTTCCCCGGGCGCGCGCAGTGACCGCCCGCGCATTTCCGGCGGAGGCGGTCCTGCGACAGCCTATTGCGTGCGGCTATGCGACGGCCGGTACTTCCCCATTCAACGCAGCTCGACCGCGCAGGCGACCCGGCTCTGTAGCGCGTTCTGTCCGGCCGCCCAGACCAAGGTGTTCTTCGGATCGGAGATCGACCACGCGGCGGCGCGCGACGGAACAGCTTATGACAGGCTCGAGAATGCGTTCGTGTATCGCGACAAGATCGTCGACGATTGCACCTGCAACGGCCATTCGCCCTATGGACTTGCGACGCTCGATGCCCCCGACGATCCGACGCTGCGGCCCGGCGACCTCATCGCCACAGCCAACGGGTTGGTGAAGGCCGGCGCGCGCGCCTACGGTCAGGCCTCGGACAAGGATCTCACGTCGGGACTGCCGTCCGGCATCCGCGGCAATGGCAAGGATGCGCGCGACGACCCCACGCCGCGCCATCGTCGCCATGGCAGCCGCCGCAACACGTCGTCGCGCCACGACGTGCGGTAATCTTACTCCTCGAGCGCAGCCACCACGTCGTCGGCGAGCGACAGCGAGCTGGTGAGCCCGGGCGATTCGATCCCGAACAGCTGCACCAACCGTGGCACGCCGTGGGCACGCGGTGTGTCGACCATGAAGTCGGCGGCAGGTTCGCCCGGCCCGGTCAGCTTGGGTCTGATGCCGGCATAGTCCGGCACGAGCGCGTTGTCCGGCAGGCGCGGCCAGTAGCGCCTCACGTAGCGATAGAAGCTCGCCGCGCGCGCGGGATCGACCGCGTAGTCGGGTTCGTCGATCCATTCGACGTCCGGCCCGAAGCGCATGCGGCCGGCAAGATCGAGCGTGACATGAATGCCGAGCCCGCCGGGCACCGGCGCCGGATAGATCAGGCGCGAGAACGCCGGCCGGCCCACGTAGCTGAAGTAGTTGCCCTTGGCGAGCACGAGACGGGGCACGCGATCGCGCGGATAGGGCTCGGTCGCGGCGGCGAGCCGCTGCGCGCCATGGCCGGCGGCGTTGACGACGGCGTCGACGCGGATCGTGCCCGGCTCGGCGCCGCCGTATTGCACCTCGAACCCGCCGCCGGCCGAGGCGATGCGGTCCACCGGCGTGTGGAACGCGATCATGCCGCCGCGATCCTCCAGGTCCCCGCGCAGCGCGAGCATATAGCGATGGCTGTCGATGATGCCCGTTTCGGGCGAGTGGAACGCCGCGACGCAGGACAGTTCCGGCTCCATGCGCTTCGCCTCGGCCGCCTCCAGCATCGCGAGATTCTCGACGCCGTTCGTGAGCGCTTGCGCATAAAGCGTTTCCAGCAGCGGCACGTCCTCCTGCCGGGTGACGATCAGCAGCTTGCCGAGCTTGCGGTGGGGAACACCGTGGGTGTCGCAGTAGCCGTAGAGCGTGCGCCGCCCGCGCGTGCAGTGGCGCGCGCGCAAGCTGTCGGTCGGATAATAGATGCCGGCATGGATGACCTCGCTGTTGCGCGAGGACGTGCCGGTGCCGATCGCACCGGCGGCCTCCGCCACGATCACGTCGTGGCCGGCGAGGGCTGCGGCACGCGCCACCGCGAGCCCAATCACGCCTGCGCCGACGACGAGGACCTGCATGTCAGGCCGTGACGCTGTCGCCGTCGGCGATGCGTCCGGCGGCGATGACCTCGCCATAGACCCCGCAGTCGTCGTGGCCGAAGGCGCGCTGGATCGTCTGCGGGATGCTCAGGTCACGCTCCCCGGTGTCGGGATCGACGTTGGTGGCGGCGCAGCGCACGATCCGCTTGATGATTTTCAGCCGCGCCGAGGGACCGATGGCGATCTCCTGGCCGACGAGGTCGAATTCGCGCCACGCGGGCCAGCCGGCGACGTAGAGGTTGGCGCGGAAGCGCAGCGGGTTCACCGGCGCGCCGGCAGCCTCCTCCACCGCCTGGACGGACGCGAGATTGATGATCGAGACGACCTTCTTGGCCACGTCGGAGAAGCTGTGGCCGCCGCCCGACAGCACCTGCGGCGGCCCGCGCAACTCGTCGGCGCAGTACTGCGCGAAGAACGCCTCGATCGCCCGGCGACCCTCGGGCGTGGCGAGGTCCCCGCGGGCGGCCTCGCGGCCGTCGGCCCGGATAGTGAGGACGTGCGTCGCGTCGTCGTAGTGCGTTCGCAGCCGGGCCAGCCGCTCGTTCTTCATCAGCATGAGGAAGCGGATCTTTGGGAAATAGGCCGGCGCCGCGGCGTCGAACCCCGTGGGGCCGTTTTCGATGGCGTAGCGCCGGTCCGCCGGCAGGGTCTGCCCGGCCGCAAGGTCCACGGATGCCAGCCGTTCCGGCGACAGCCCTTTGACCGGGTAGCGGTAGATGGCCTGGATCGTCGCGCTCATGGCTTCCCCCAAAGGCTTTCCTTAACGGAGAGGGTTTGAGACGCAAGCCCCGGCATAAATTCGACGGTATTGCTCTTCCGGAGCCGGCCGGTCCTCCCCACATTTGCGGGCGGGCAGGGCCGCCGCAACGGGGCTCTCCTGAAACATCCGGTGTTCCGCCGGGTTGACTGGGGTCAGCTTGACTTAGGTCAGCGACGGCGGGGCGGTATCCAACGACGATGTTCCCGTGGCGCCTGAGGGGCTGCTGGAACAGGCCGAGGACAGACCCATGAACTTCGACAAATACACCGAACGTGCCCGCGGATTTGTGCAGGCCGCGCAGAGCCTAGCCCTGCGTGAGGGCCACCAGCAATTCGCCTCCGAACATCTTCTCAAGGTGCTGCTCGACGATCCGGAAGGCCTTGCTTCCGGCCTGATCGACCGCGCGGGCGGGCGTTCGCGCGACGCGCTGAGCGCGACCGAGGAGGTCCTGCGCAAGCGCCCGAAGGTGGAAGGCGCCGGGGCAGGGCAGCTCTATCTCGATCCTTCGCTCGCGCGCGCATTCGACGCCGCCGAGAAGGCGGCCGAGAAGGCCGGCGACAGCTATGTCACCGTCGAGCGCCTGCTGCTCGGACTGGCGCTCGAGAAGGACAGCGAGGCCGGCAAGATCCTGGCGCGCAGCGGCCTCACCCCGCAGAACCTCAATGCCGCCATCAACGCTTTGCGCAAGGGCCGCACCGCCGACAATGCCTCGGCCGAGAACGCTTACGACGCCCTCAAGAAATATGCCCGCGACCTGACGCAGGCCGCCCGCGACGGCAAGATCGATCCGGTGATCGGCCGCGACGAGGAGATTCGCCGCACCATCCAGGTGCTGTCACGCCGCACCAAGAACAATCCCGTGCTGATCGGCGAGCCGGGCGTCGGCAAGACCGCCATCGTGGAAGGGCTGGCGCGCCGCATCATCGATGGCGACGTGCCGGAGAGCCTCAAGGACAAGAAGCTTCTGGCGCTCGACATGGGTGCGCTCATCGCCGGTGCGAAGTACCGCGGCGAGTTCGAGGAGCGCCTCAAAGGCGTGCTGCAGGAGGTGACGTCCTCCGATGGCGGTATCGTGCTGTTCATCGACGAGATGCACACCCTTGTCGGCGCCGGCAAGGCCGACGGCGCCATGGATGCGTCCAACCTCCTCAAACCCGCCTTGGCGCGCGGCGAACTGCACTGCATCGGCGCGACGACGCTCGATGAATACAAGAAGCACGTCGAGAAGGACGCTGCCCTGGCGCGGCGCTTCCAGCCGGTTTACGTCTCCGAGCCGACCGTGGAGGACACCGTTTCGATCCTGCGCGGCCTCAAGGAGAAGTACGAGCTGCACCACGGCGTGCGCATCTCCGACTCCGCGTTGGTCGCGGCGGCGACGCTGTCCAACCGATACATCACCGATCGTTTCCTGCCCGACAAGGCCATCGACCTCGTCGACGAGGCCGCCGCGCGGCTGAAGATGCAGGTCGACTCCAAGCCCGAGGAGCTCGACTCCATCGACCGCGAGATCGTGCGGCTCAAGATCGAGCAGGAGGCGCTCAAGAAGGAGCACGATCCCGGTTCGCGCGGGCGCCTTTCCGTGCTCGAGACGGAACTGGCTGCGCTCGAGAAGCAGTCGGCCGATCTCACCGAGAAATGGAAGGCGGAGAAGAGCAAGCTGTCCGACGCCCAGCGGCTCAAGTCGGAGCTTGAGCAGCTCCGCACCGAGCTCGCCAACGCGCAGCGCCGCGGCGAATACCAGCGCGCGGGCGAGCTCGCCTACGGCCGTATCCCCGAGCTCGAGAAGCGCCTGAAGGACATCGAGGCCAAGGAAGGCACCGGCGCCATGGTCGAGGAGGCCGTCACCGCCGACCACATCGCGCAGGTCGTCTCGCGCTGGACCGGCGTGCCGGTCGACCGCATGCTCGAGGGTGAAAAGGAAAAGCTGCTGCGCATGGAAGAGCAGATCGGCCAGCGCGTCGTCGGCCAGGCCGACGCCGTCAGGGCGGTCTCGACCGCGGTGCGGCGCGCGCGCGCCGGCCTGCAGGATCCGCACCGTCCGATCGGCTCGTTCATGTTCCTCGGGCCGACCGGCGTCGGCAAGACCGAGTTGACCAAGGCGCTCGCCGAGTTCCTGTTCGACGACGAGAGTGCGCTGCTGCGCATCGACATGTCGGAGTACATGGAGAAGCACTCCGTCGCGCGGCTGATCGGCGCGCCTCCCGGGTATGTAGGCTACGAGGAGGGCGGCGCCCTCACCGAAGCGGTGCGGCGCAGGCCGTATCAGGTCGTGCTGTTCGACGAGATCGAGAAGGCGCATCCGGACGTGTTCAACGTGCTGCTGCAGGTGCTGGACGACGGCCGCCTGACCGACGGACAGGGCCATACGGTCGATTTCCGCAACACGCTGCTCGTGATGACCTCCAACCTCGGGGCCGAGATCCTGGTCAACCAGCCGGAGGGCCAGGACACCGACGCCGTGCGCGATCAGGTGATGAGCATCGTGCGGGCGAGCTTCCGTCCGGAATTCCTCAACCGCGTCGACGAGATCATCCTGTTCCATCGGCTCAAGCGGAGCGAGATGGGCCGCATCGTCGAGATCCAGATCAGGCGGCTGCAGAAGCTGCTCGACGAGCGCAAGATCGCGATCTCCCTCGATGCCGCGGCACGCGACTGGCTGGCAGAGAAGGGCTACGATCCGGCGTATGGGGCGCGCCCGCTCAAGCGTGTGATCCAGAAGTCGCTGCAGGACCCGCTCGCCGAGATGATCCTCAAGGGCGACGTCAAGGATGGCGACACCGTCGAGGTGTCGGCGGGCAAGCAGGGGCTCACCTTCAACGGAAAAGCGATCAAGCAGGCGGCCTGACCGGCCGTCGGCGCCGCGCAGGAGCGGGCACGAGCCCGCTCCTTGTCGTTTGCGCGGGCCGAGCTTTTGTCAGGGGCGATGTGCGCCCAGGCTGGTTGCGTCGCCGTCATGGGAGCGGCATGATGGCCGTCTCTCGGAGACGACATCTTGGGCGGTATTTCCGCTGTCAAACGTGCGGCGCACGCGTTCGTGCTCGTCACGGCTGTGCTGGGCGGGTTCGCTGCGGACGCGGGCGCGGGCGGAGCCGATATCGAGGCACGACGGAAGATGGAACGGCGCGCCTTCAGCGACGCCGAGGTCGTCGACGGCTTCCTCAAGCTCGCCTTCGGCGCCGAGTTCCGCTTCGGCAAGCGCACCGACCGAATCCGAAAGTTCGACGGTCCGGTGCGGATTTTCGTCCACAATCGCGGAGCGCCGGATCGCCGCGTGAGGCTCTCCGGAATCATCAAGGATATCCGCGCGCACATGAAGGACCTGGATATCTCCGAGACGAGCGAGCGAGCCGAAGCAAACGCAGTCGTCACGCTCGTGCGCGACCGCGACATGGCTGTCACCATGCGCGAGCTGTTCGGCTCCGACAGCGCGCGGCGCATCCAGCGGCGTGACGAACCGCAATGTCTTGCCGGCTTCACCAAGGACGACTCGTTCCGCATCCGCCATGCCGAGATCATCCTGGTCGTCGACGCCGGCGACTTCGTTTTCGCGGACTGCGCCTACGAGGAGATTCTGCAGGCGCTCGGCCCCATCAATGACAGCGACTCGATTCCCTGGACCATGTTCAATGACGATGTCTCGCTGGGGTATTTCGGGATCTACGACCAGCTTCTGCTCAACACGCTCTACGACCCGCGTTTGCGTCCCGGCATGACGCGCGCGCAGGTCAAGCAGATTTTGCCGTCGATCATTCCCGACGTGCGGGCTTTCGTCGCTCGCATCAATGGTCTGCCGCGGTAGCGCACGGAAGCGCGGCCCGTTCACCTGCCCGTGTCGGCGTCGGGATGCGCCTTGAGATAGGTGGCGAGATCGTCATCGAGCGTCGCCCAGCCGATCCGCGGCACGATCATCCGACAGACGCCGTGCAGGGCCGCGTTGCGGTGCTTCGCGTAGACCGTGAGCGGGTAGAGGCTGTGGCCTTGCTCCAGCTTGCCGCTGTAGCCGGTCTGGCCGCTCTGGATCGCCGTCGCCCCCTGCGCCAGCGCCCAGTCGAGCGCAGCGTCGAACAGCCGGAAATACAGGAACCAGTCCTTCGGGCGGCTGTAGTCGAGGCCGATGTACTTGTTGATGACGTGGTCGCCGACGAGGAAGCACAGCATGAAGGCGGCGGCGCGGCGTGTCTCGGGCTCGCGCAGGATGATGAAGTGCGACACGCGCTCGCGTGCGACGTTCTCGAAGAACGAGCGGCCGAGGTCCTCGAAGGTTGTCTTCGCGCGGGCGCGCGTCTGTTCGAACAAGCCGTAGATCTCGTCGAGTGTCGCGGCATCGGGGCTCTGCACCGCTTCGATCAGCGGTTGGAATGCCTGCGCGCTGCGCTTGAGCTTGCGCTTGAGGTTGTGCCGGCGTGATGTGCTCAGTTGCGCGAGATAATCCTCCTTGCGCGGCCCCGGGAGCGCAACGACGGTACCTGGAAAATCCGCGAGGCGAAACAGCCCGGCCCGCTGCGCAAGCCAGGCAAGGTCGGTTTCCTCGGAGGCCGGAAAGTCCTTCCAGGCGACGAGGCCGGCGCCGCGGCGCGCAGCTTCCGCCTCGGCGGCCTTCTGCAGCGCGAGGAAAGCGTCGCGCCGCTCGACATCCGGCAGCAGCCCCACGGTGCCTTCGTCCGAGCAGGGCGAGCCGATGAACAGTCCGGTCGGGGCGGACAATGACGGCAGCAGCTTGCCGATGAGCGCCAGGAACGGGATCAGCGCGTCCGGCACCAGGAATTCCACCTCGAGCCGCATGGTGAACATCGGCGCGATGCCGACAGGCCGGCCGTCGTGCTCGATGAGCCCGTAGAGGAACTGGAACTGATGCTCCAGGCCGCTCGCCTCGAGCACGCGATACCACCAATGGCCTTCGACCGGCGGCGGAAAGCATGCCGCCCAGAGACCGGCGGGGATTGCCTTTTCCGTACCGACGAATCGAACCGAATAGGTTTGCTCAGGCATAGGCGACGATCAGAGTGACGCCGAACAGGATGAGCAGGATTCCCGCCCAGCGCGCGGGAGTGACCTGCTCGCGCAGCAACCAGGCCGCCAGCACGGCGACCGTGACGAAGCTCAGGCTGCTGATGGCGAAGGCCGTGCTGACCGTCAGCAGTCGCAGCGCCACCGTATAGAGCGCCACCTCGACGATATAAAACCCGATCCCAAGTGCGATCCAACTGTAGCGCACGGTGCTGACCGCCGTTCGCAGCGCCGACAGCTTCAGGAACACCTGTGCGAAGCCCTCGATGACGGTGCAGACGAGCACGATCGAGACTCCCAGCATCGCCCCGCTCATGGTGCGCCCGCCTTGGGCGTCGAGGTCGCCGGCTCTGTCCGGCTCACCAGCCAGACGCCCGCGACCACGATGATGATGCCGGCGATCTGTGGCCAGGTCAGGCGCTCGCCGAGGATCGCGACCGAGGCGACCGCGACCGTCACGTAGCTCAGCGACGTGATCGGCTTGGCGAAGCTCAGGTCGGCGACCTCGAGCAGCTTCACCCAGTTGATCAGCTTGCATAGCATGAGGATGCCGACGAGCTGGAACATCGGCCGGTGGATCAGCGTCCCCAACGTGTCCCGGAGCGAAACGTCATCCGGCAGGGTTCCGGCGCTCATCTTCCACAAGGTCTGCGTCGCCGTGTCGAGGGCGACCGCCAGGAACGCACCCACGAGGAGCCGCCGACGTACAGCTATTCGACGCATCGTATCCTGTTGGAGAAGGAGGAGCCGCCGGCGCAACGGCGGATGGACTGGCCGATGGGATATCGCATCCGCAGCACAAAGCGAAGGCCGCGTTCGCGTGCGCGGCCCGGCGCGATCTGGTCTCACAACCGCCTGACGCGACATAATTTTTCCCCATAACTGTGGTGAGCGGAGGCGTCATGCGCCGGCGTCGCCCGGCGGCCGCTTTCCGTGATAACGTCGCCGTTGGGGTCGGGTGGGGTCGAGTGATGGCGATTCGACAAGTCGGCGCGTCGTCCACGCGCGCACCTTTTGCCAATGCGCAGGGGGTGCCGGAGGTGACGCCTTCCGAGCCGCTTCCCGCGCCCGCCGCTGGCGAACCCGACCTGCCGTCCGCTTCGATCGCTGGTCTCACGCCGGCCACCGAACCAGTCCTCCCTACCGTCGAATGGCCTGATCCGGCCGCGGTCACGCCGTCCGTGCAAGATGCCGACCTCGTCGCGCGGACGGATGCGGAGACGTTGCAGGCGCCTGTTGACGCGGCCCACGATGCTCCGGCCCTGGTGGATTATCGTGCCATCATCGCGGCAGCCGTCGCCGCCTTGCCGGTCAATTCGGCTGCCGCCCGGCGGGCTGTCTACGATCATGCGCGTCAGGTGGTGCAGGAGCGCCTGCGCGCGAGCGAACCACCGCAGAGAAGTTTCGTGATCGCGCGCGAGGAGCTTCGCCTCGAGCGCGCGATCCGGGCGCTCGAGGCGCAATACGCCGTGACAAATCCCGCTGCGCAGCCTGCCGGCGAGCCTGTTGCGGCTGCCGTGGTGGGAGAGGACCAGCCGGTGCCAGTAGCCGTGGCGGTGGAGCCGCCGCCTCTTGCGCCGCGCCCGCGTCGCACGCCGGCGCGCGCGCAGGCGATGCACGGGGTGGTGCTGAGAACGTTCGGGCTGACGGCGGCGATCCTCGGCGGCCTGCTCGGCTACTGGCTCCTCGCTGGCAAGACCCGCGTCGTCACGCGTACGCTCTCGCCGGTGACATCCGTGCCCGGGGTGCAGGCCGCGGCCGAACCATCCTTGGGGGCGGCCGCGAAAGGCCCGCCTCAACGCGTGGCGGCGGGCGACGCCGCCGGGACGCCGCCGCTCTCCGATGCGGACCCGTCGTTGCCCCGCCGGGCGCCGTCGGACCTGCCGGACGATATCGTGTCGGTATGCCAGCGGGCGGTGTCGCCGGCCGAGTTTCTGCTTTGCTCGGACGTCGGAATGGCGCCGGCGGGCTCCGGCGAGGCGGTGGACCAGAAGTTCCCGTTCTGGGTCGGAGCCTACAAGAGCGTCGCCGACGTGACTGGCACCGCGTCATCCCCCGCCGATCTGGGTAGCGCCCCGTCGGGTGTTGCGGCGGCGCATTCGGCGAGCCCGACCGCGCGCGGGCGCTTCGAGCAGGGGCTCGCGCGTCTCAAGGCCGACGATCTCGAACGCGCAGTGGCCGAATTCTCGGAGGCGGTCCGCGCCGATCCGCAGTTCGCCGATGCCTACCTGCAGCGCGGGAATGCGTTGTTCCGCAACGGCGAGACGGAAAAGGCGATCGCAGACTTCAACACGGCGATCGGCCTCGATGCGCGCCATGCGTCGGCATACAAGGCGCGCGCCATGGCCACTCTCTACAAGGGCGACGACGATGCGGCGATCCTCGACCTCACGCGCGCCATCCAATACGGCGAGCTCGACCGCACGTTGTCCGCTATCGAGATGTTCTATGCGCGCCGCAGCCGTGCCGCGCTCTATGATCGCAAGCGGCTCTATGACGGCGAACTCGCCGACCTCAATGCACTGATCGATGGATACTGGAAGAACGCGGCGCTGGTGGCGGCGCTGCGCGCGACCTATCGCGAGCAGGGGTCGGTCAGCCTGATGGCGTCGATCTATCGCATGCGCGCCGGGGTGCAGGTGAAGCGCGGGGATCCGGACGCGGCCGTCAGCGACCTGACCTTCGCGATGCAGCTCGATCCCCAGCGCACCCTGCCGCTCATGCTCGAGCGCGCGCGTGTGCAGGAAGCGGCGGGCCGGCGGGCGCAGGCCGCCGCGGACTTCGAGCGCGTGCTCGAGCTCAGCCCGAACAACGAGGACGCGCAGGCGGGCATGGCGCGGCTCAACAGCCGCGGCTGATGTTTGCGTTGCGTCACACGCCTTCGGCGCGGAATGGCCGCGTCAGCAGGCTTTCGATCGCCGCATCGACGCTGAGCTTGCCGTCGATCACGGCGGCGACAGCGCTCGCGATCGGCATGTCGACGCCCTTGCGCTGGGCCATCGTCACCAGCGCGAAAGCCGTGAACGAGCCCTCTGCGAGTTTGCCCGCCGGCGGCGCTGCCCCCTGGGCAAGGGCGACCCCGTACGAATAGTTGCGCGACTGCGCACTCGAGCAGGTCAGGATCAGGTCGCCGAGACCGGAAAGACCCATCAGCGTGTCGGCGCTCGCGCCGAGCGCCCGCCCGAACCGGACGAGCTCCGCGAAGCCGCGCGTCGTCAGCGCGGCGGCAGCGCTGGCGCCGAGCTTGCGGCCCGCTACCATGCCGGCCGCGATCGCGAATACATTCTTGGTGGCGCCCCCGATCTCGACACCGCGCACGTCGCTCGCGTGATAGACGCGGAATGTCGGCAGGCCGAGCGCCTGCCCGAGGTCGCGCGCGAGGCTCTCGTCCGCCGCTGCAAGCGTTACTGCGGCGGGCAGCCCGCGGCCGACCTCCGCCGCAAAGCTCGGGCCCGACAGGATCGCCGGCCGCACGTGCGGCATCTCGTCGGCGATCACCTCGGTCATGAACGCGCCGGTGCCCTGCTCGATGCCCTTGGCGCAGACCACAACCGGAATCTCGCGCGGCAGGCGCAGTGTGGTCAGCGTGGTGCGCACCGACTGCGCCGGCACGACCAGCAGCACCATGTCGGCGTTGGCCGCGAGCTCGTGGCTGCCGGAAACGACGATCCCGGGCTCGAGCATGATGCCGGGCAGGCGCGGGTTCTCCCGCCGCGCGTCGATCGCGGCTGCCGATGTCTCGGTGCGCGCGATGAGGGTGACGCTCCGGCCGGCCCGCGCCGCGACGTTGGCCAGCGCAGTGCCCCAGGCGCCGGCGCCGACCACTGCGACGCGTTCAAAAGCCATGTTGCCCACTCACGATTGGTCCGGCGGCAGCCGCCGCGCGCGGTCAAGCGCGACGGAAGGTTTAGAGCATGATCCCGAAAAGTGGAAACCGGTTTTCGGAGAGGATCATGCTGTGACGAAACGGCATGATCCCGAAAAGTGGAAACCGGTTTTCGGAGAAGATCATGCTGCAGCGAAACAGCATCATCTCGAAAAAGCGCAACCCGGATTTTGGACGAGGCAATGCTGAACGGACGCCAATGAAGAGTGGAGATCGGCTCGCCGGTCAGGTTGCCGGCGCCACGCGCGAGGCGCGCGCCTGCAATGCGCGGATGCGGTCGGCGAGGTTGCCCTCGTTCCCGTCCGTTGCCGATTGCGCGCCGCGCGCCGCCTGGGCGCCTTCCGGGTCTGCCTGGGCCAGCATTGTCTCGATCGGCGAGCCCGGACCTTCCAGCACCATGGTGAGCCGCGCCACTTCGGTGGCGATGTCGTTGATGCGTTCACGCAGCAGCGCGTTCTCCACGCGCTCGGACGCCCAGCTCGACTCGGCTTCCCGCCGCATCGTCGCGAGCTCGCGCTGCAGCTTGGTGCGCTCCTCACGCGTATGCTCGAGCTCCTTCTCGAGCACGGCCTTCTCGGCGCGCAGTGTGGAACTCATGCCCGAATGCTTCTGCTCGATCGCGGCGATCTCGGCGCGCAGGTCCGCCTCCACGCGGCGCGCCTGCTCGGCGGCGCCTCGGAGCTGTGCCGACTCGTAGTCGCGTTCGGCCAGCATGCGGCCTTGCTCGGTCAGGCGCGTTTCGAGCTCCTGCACCCGGCGGCTGAGCAGCTCGGCTTCCGTCCGTTGCACCGTGAGCTGCTGCTCGAGGTCGTTGACGCGACCGGAGAGGCTTTCAGCCTTCTGGCGCTCCGCTTCGAGTTCCCGTGTTGCCGCGTCGGCGTCGAACTTCTCGCGGGCGAGCCGGTCCTCAGCGTCCGCGATCTCCGCCTCGAAGCGATCGATCTGGGTCTTGAGCGCCTCGACCTGCGTGCGCAACGCGACGATCTCGACGCGCTGGCTGTCCGTCAGGAACGCGCGCTCCCCGAGCTCGGTGGTCAGCTTGGCAAGCTCGGCTTCCTTGTCCGACAGCGCGCGTGCCGTCTCGTGCATGGTATTGGTCTTGACCGCAAGCTCTTCCTCGGTGGCATGGATCTGCTCGCGCAGTGCCTTCTCGCGCGCCTCCATCGCCAGCAGCGCGGCCGTCTTGTCGCCGATCTCGGCCTTCAGACGGTTGATGGCGTCGGTTTTCTTGCCGAGTTCGGCGAGCTGGCCGGTGGTCCTGGCCTTGAGCTGGTCTACGCTCATCTCGAGCCGCCGCGTCGACATGGCGAACTCGGCGCGCAGTTGATCCTTGTCGGCCTGGATCTCGGACATGGACACCGGCGTCGCCGCTTCGAGGCGACGCATCGTCAGCCGCTGGGCGCGGTTGTGGACAGCGAAACTGACGAGAACCCCGATCAGGCTCGCAAGCAGGAACCCGATCCCGAAATACATGATCGTTTCGATCATGGACAACCGCCTCCCCAGGCGATGTTGCGAAGATGACCGTGCTGACGCCTCCCGGACATGTCCCCCACGCGCCCGAAATGCAGCGACTTCGCCACACACCAAGCATGGCATGGCAGGCATGGTTTCGCCAGCGCTACCGGGTGGTTAACGTAAACCGAATGGTACCCTTAATGCGCGTCTTGTCGATGACGCGCGCGGGAATACCGTGGGGCGTTGCCTGCGCGCCAGGTCAGAACGGGTTCCAGGTCGCCTGCGGCGTGAACTTGAGGTAACCGACGTTCGCACCCAGCCGCAGCCCCACCCCAGATCGGATCGGGACCACGACGATGTCGCTGGCGGTCAGTGCGGTCATGCCGAGGCCGCCGATAAAATAGGCAGACCCGTCGATGCCGGCGAAGCGCTGATAGATCGCCTGCGTGGCCGGCAGCTTGTAGACGAGCATCATCGTGCGCGCGCCCTCGCCGCCGAAGTCCCAGCCGATCGACGGGCCTTGCCAGAACACGCGCAGGTCGCCTGCGTTCTTCGTGTAGAGCACGCCTTCGCCGTATCGCAGGCCGCCGAAGAATGCGCCGCCGCCTTCCTCGCCGAGGATGTAGCCGTTCGGCAGGCCCCACTGGCTGACTGCCTTCTCGACGATCTGGGCGAGTCCGCGCGCCACCGTGCCGAAGAAGCGGTGGCCCGCGTCGATGATCTCGTTGGGAGAAAACTCGCTCGGCCCTTGCCGCCCTTGCTGCTGGGCGAACGAGGACCCCGTGCCGACGCCCAATGCCACGAACGCGGCAAGCGTGCCCGCTGCGAGCGTTCGAATGATGCCGTGCATGAAAGGCTCCTCAGCTTGGCGACCGCGCCGGCCGCTTAACGCGTTGCTCACCGGGATCGCATAAGCCCTGGACGGTGAATCCCGCGGACCGACCGGCGCCCGCCGCGGGCTCGAATCGTGATCGTACGGTACAATATGGCTTTGGCACGGCGGAAGTTTCGTCTGGCGCGGACAGCGTGTTATTTCGCCGTGGTGGGGCTGCTGGTCTGCCCGGCCGCACCGCTGCACGCGCTCGTGGGTGAGCGTGTCGTCAGCGACCGCCACACCGGGCTTGCCATCTTCGGCTTCGACCCGGTCGCATACTTCGTCGACGCGAAGCCGCTCGCCGGGCGGGCCGAGTACGAGCTCGAACTTCCCGATGCCGTCTGGCGTTTCCGCAACGAGGGAAACCGCGCGGCCTTCGCGGCCAATCCCGAGATCTACCGGCCGCGCTATGGCGGCTACGATCCCATCTCGATCGCGCGCGGGGTTGCGGTGGCCGGCAATCCGACCCTGTGGCTGGTGGTGGGCGAACGGCTGTACCTTTTCTATACCCGGCAGGCTCGCGACGCCTTCGGGGCCGACCCCGACACGGCCATTGCCGCCGCCGACGAGCGCTGGCCACAGGTCCGCGCCGGTCTTGCGGCCGAATAGCTGGCCGGTGTCTCGCGGCTTGGCCGAATCAGCGCGCTCGCGTAAAGGCAACCGACCCCCTGGCGTGGTGGTTCAGACGTTCGCTTCCCTCCTGCCGCACCTCCGTCAAGCGACCGTCTGGACCGAGCGATTCCTGGAGACTGCCCGATGTCCGGCCCTGCGCTTGGAAGTCTCGATCTCGCGGCGCTGTTGTGCTCGCGGGTGTGCCATGACCTGATCAGCCCGGCCGGGGCGATCGTCAACGGCCTCGAGGTGCTCGAAGAGTCGAAGGACGAGGAGACCAAGCTCTTCGCGCTCGACCTGATCCGCAAGAGCGCGCGCACCGCCTCCGCGCGTCTGCAATTCTGCCGCATCGCTTTCGGCGCGGCCGGTTCGGCCGGTGCGGAGATCGACGTCGGTGACGCGGAGAAGGTGGCGCGCGGCTTCATCGAGGACGACAAGGTCAAGCTCGCGTGGAACCTGCCGCGGCTCCTGCTCCCCAAGAACAAGGTCAAGCTGCTGCTGAACCTGCTGCTGATCGCTGCTCAGGCTATTCCGCGCGGCGGCCAGCTCACGGTCGATCCGGCCGGCGAGGGAGCCGGCATGGGCTTCCGCATCACCGCGACCGGCGTCAACGCCCGGGTGCCGCCAGCGCAGGCCTTGTTCAACGGCAGTGGCGCTGTCCAGGCGATCGATGCTCACACCATCCAGCCCTACTATACCGGCCTGCTGGCCCAGGAATGCGGTCTGACCGTCGCCCTCGCCGCCGAGGGCGAGAACATCGTGGTCAGCGCCCGGTAAATCCCGGGTTCGGCGTGAACCAAACTTAAACGCTTTGGCCAACACAGTGCGCGGCCCAGTACAGGCCCGGCGACGGATGTCGCCGGACGAGGGAACCGCAACATGAAAACCTGCCTCGTCGTCGATGACTCGAGCGTCATCCGCAAGGTTGCGCGCCGCATCCTGGAGCGGCTGAACTTCAATGTGAACGAGGCCGAGGACGGCGCGCAGGCCCTCTCGCTATGTGAGATGAAGCTGCCGGATGCGATCCTGCTCGACACCGCCATGCCGAACGTGGACGGCTATGAGTTTCTGCGTGCGCTCCGGCGCATGCCGGGCGGCGACAAGCCGAAAGTGATCATCTGTCACGTCGACAACGACCTGCCCCAGATCGCGCGGGCGCGCCACGCCGGTGCCGACGAGATCCTGCTCAAGCCGTTCATGCGCGACCACGTGGAGGCGAAGTTCAACGCCGCCGGCCTGCTCTAGGTCGTCCCTGTGATCGGCGATGGCATGGTTGCGCTGTGCTCTCGCCGGTAACGGCCGCGCCGCGTCCGACGACTATTGCTTCAAGCGTTCGCCGGCGTCCTTCGCCAGGCTGAAGTCCTGGTATTTCCGGACATCGAGGCCCGACTTCGCCAGCCCGAGGTCCACCACCTGCTTGATGTTCTGCTGCAGCATCGACAGCTCGGGCAGCCCGTCAGGCGTCCGGTAGAAGTCGGCCTTCGTGAACAGCCACGAATCGATCTTCTCGCGTGGCCACTTGGTGGCGCGCGCAACGATGTCCACGGCCTGCGCGTGGTTCTTCGGATCGGTGAGAAAGCGCCGCATGCGCAGCGCATCGGCCATGAAATCGACGAGGGCGGCGCGATTGCGCTCCAGGAAGCTTGCGCGTGCGACCCACACCACCTGCGCCGTGGGCCCGAGCGCGTCACGCTGCGTGAACAGAGGGCGCGCGGCGTCGTGCACGGTGGGATCCGCGGACATGCCCGGCTGGCCGATCGCCACGACGTCGGCGCGCCCGTCGAGCAGCATCGCCTTGAGCTCCTGGGGAGCCGCTTCCACGATCGTATAGTCGCGTTTCTCGTCAAGGCCGAGTTTCCTCGCCACCGCACGCAGCGCCATCTCGTCCGAACCGCCGCGCATGGGGAGCGCGATCTTCTTGCCCTTGATATCCTCGGGCTTGTGAAGGGCGCTGTCCTTGAGCGTGAGGAACTCGGCGCTGTAATGCCCATCCTCGCCGTCGAGATACTCGCTCGCGATGATGCGCAGATCGTCGAGCTTGGCGCCATGCGCCGCGAGCGGCAGCATCGGGAACGTCAGCAGGGCGATATCGAGTTCGCCGGCGGCGAGCGCCGCGACCGTCTGGGCCATGCCGGGAAGGCGCACCGCCTCGACGGTGTAGGACTGGCCGGCCCGCGTCATCAATTCAGGCCGTTCCATGAACAGCGGCGGCAGATGTGCGGGTGTGGTCACCCACGAGATCCGCACCTTGAGGGGCTGTGCGTGGACGCCCCCCGCGACCAGCAACGCAAAGGCGAGCACGAGCGCCGCCAGCGCCCTGTCGATCGATCGAAGCATTGAACTCTCCGTACCCTGCTTCGACATAGCACCAGCCGGGCGCGCATGCGACGTGTCGGAGCGTGCGGGGTCGCGCGACTTCGCTGGCCTCGTGCCGGTGATGCCATGCACGGATGATGGGTCCGCAAGCCGATGGCGCCTTCAGACCACGATCCCAGCCCCCGGAGTCCGGACTGATTGACCAAAAAAACGGCAGGCGCGGATCCTCCCATGCGATAATCATCGATCTGCATATTTTTTAGGCAATTCGCCTAATTACCGGCCTGTGGGCCTTACGGCCTGCGCGGCACCCCCGCGCAGAACGGTATTCCCGGTGCCAAACCAAGGCGTTGGCGCGTCCCAACGCTTGGCACGAAGTTTGCGGACGCCTCTGTCGGGACCGCCTCTGGGGGGCCGGTCCGTTGCGTCAAACAGAGGACCTCCGATGTCGAAAACCATTCCCGCGGTCGCCGGGCGACCGATTCCCCGACGCTGGCTTCTTGGAGCCGCGGCGGGTCTCGCCATGGGTCTCGCCGCCATGCCGGCGAAGGCCCAGGACACGATCAAAGTCGGCATTCTGCATTCGCTCTCGGGCACGATGGCCATCAGCGAGACCACGCTGAAGGACGTCATGCTCATGCTGATCGATGAGCAGAACAAGAAGGGTGGTGTTCTCGGCAAGAAGCTCGAGGCGGTGGTGGTCGATCCGGCCTCCAACTGGCCGCTGTTCGCCGAGAAGGCGCGCGAACTGATCAGCAAGGACAAGGTCTCTGTCGTGTTCGGCTGCTGGACCTCGGTATCGCGCAAGTCGGTGCTGCCGGTGTTCAAGGAGCTCAACAGCATCCTGTTCTATCCGGTCCAGTACGAAGGCGAGGAGAGCGAGCGCAACGTATTCTACACCGGCGCGGCGCCCAACCAGCAGGCGATCCCGGCGGTGGACTACCTGATGAAGGAAGAGAAGGTGCAGCGGTGGGTGCTCGCCGGCACCGACTATGTCTATCCGCGCACGACCAACAAGATCCTTGAGGCCTATCTCAAGTCGAAGGGCGTGAAGCCCGACGACATCATGATCAACTACACGCCGTTCGGGCACTCCGACTGGCAGACGATCGTGGCCGACATCAAGAAGTTCGGCTCGGCCGGCAAGAAGACCGCCGTGGTGTCGACCATCAATGGCGACGCCAACGTGCCGTTCTACAAGGAGCTCGGCAACCAGGGCATCAAGGCCCAGGACATCCCCGTCGTCGCCTTCTCGGTCGGCGAAGAGGAACTCGCCGGTCTCGACACCAAGCCGCTGGTCGGCCATCTCGCCGCCTGGAACTATTTCCAGTCGGTCAAGACCAAGGCGAACGACGAGTTCATCGCCAAGTGGAAGGCCTTCACCAAGAACCCGAAGCGCGTGACCAACGATCCGATGGAGGCGCACGTCATCGGCTTCCAGATGTGGGTCAAGGCGGTGGAGAAGGCGAAGAGCACCGATCCCGACAAGGTGATCGACGCGCTGCCCGGCACCAAGGCCCCGAACCTGACCGGCGGCGAGTCGGAAATGCTGCCGAACCACCACATCACCAAGCCGGTGTTCATCGGCGAGGTGCGTGAGGACGGCCAGTTCGACGTGGTGTGGAAGACGCCGGGCCTCGTGCCGGGCGACGCCTGGTCGAAGGAGCTCGAGGGCTCCAAGGATCTCGTCGCCGACTGGGTCAAGCTCAAGTGCGGCAACTACAACATGAAGACCAAGAAGTGTGGCAGCTAGCCGCTCCATGCTGAAACGACCGGAGGCGGCGGCTTGCCGCCGCCTCCTCTCCTCCAAAGCCAATACGATCTTTTCTGCCGGGGATTGATCCGATGGGTGTGGTTCGCAGCCGCGCATTCGCGCTGGTGCTGGCGTTCGGGCTGGCGCTTGCCGCCCTGGGCCAGGCGCTCGCACAATCTCAAACCTACGAAGGCGCGCTCGCAGGCTTTGCGGCCGACTCCTTCTCCGACACCGAAGCCGCCATCGAAGGTGTCGCCGCCAGCGGCAACCCCCTGGCCGCTCAGGTGATCGAGGCGCTGCAGGACCGCCGCCTGCTGTTCGATGCCGCCAGCAAGCGAATCTATCTCCGCGACCGCAAGGACGCGCTGATCGACGCCGCCACCGGCCAGCCGGCCACGGGCGTCGCGGCGGAGGGGCTGCAGACCGTGCGCATCAACAACCGCCTGCGCCGCGCCATCGACGCCGCGATCGGCGGTCTCACGTTGCTCTCGAACGATCCGGCCAAGCGCATGGATGCGGCGGCCGCGGTGTTCAAGTCGCGCGACGCGGGCGCCATCAAGACGCTGGACGCCGCGATCGCGCGTGAAACCGACTCCCGTATCAAGCGCGCGCTCACCGAGGCGCGCGCCGCCGCGGTACTCAACTCGCCGGCGCCGGCCGCCGAGAAGCTCGACGCGATCACCATCGTGCGCGAGCGCGGCGATCAGGAGGCGCGCGCCCTGCTCGCCGGACTGCCCGCCGACACGCCCGACGAGGTCAAGCGCGCCGCGCAGGGAGCCGTCGCCGCCATCGACCGCAATCTCGAGATGTGGAGCGCGCTGCAGAACGCCTGGTACGGGCTCTCGCTCGGCTCCGTGCTGCTGCTCGCCGCCATCGGTCTCGCCATCACCTTCGGCGTGATGGGCGTCATCAACATGGCGCACGGCGAGATGGTGATGCTCGGCGCCTACACCACCTTCGTGGTGCAGGAGGTGATCCGCGCCTACAACCCCGCACTGTTCGACTATTCGCTCGTCATGGCGGTGCCGCTCGCCTTCGCCGTGGCCGGCGGGCTCGGCATCGTGATCGAGCGCACGATCATCCGCTTCCTCTACGGACGTCCGCTCGAGACGCTGCTCGCCACCTGGGGCCTGTCGCTGATCCTGCAGCAGGCCGTGCGGACGGTCTTCGGGCCGACCAACCGCGACGTCGGCGCGCCGTCGTGGATGAGCGGCGCCTTCGATCTCGGCGGCATCAGCATCACCTACAACCGCCTCTGGATCATTCTCTTCACGCTGGCCGTGTTCGTCATGCTGCTCGGCATCCTGCGGCTCACCCGCCTTGGCCTGGAGATGCGCGCGGTGACGCAGAACCGCACCATGGCCGCCTCCATGGGCATCCGCACCCAGCGCATCGATGCGCTCACCTTCGGCCTCGGCTCCGGCATCGCTGGCATTGCCGGAGTGGCGCTCTCGCAGATCGACAACGTCAGCCCCAACCTCGGGCAGGGCTACATCATCGACAGCTTCATGGTTGTGGTGTTCGGCGGCGTCGGAAACCTGTGGGGCACACTGGTCGGCGCCTTCACGCTCGGCATCGCCAACAAGTTCCTCGAACCCTATGCCGGCGCCGTGCTCGGCAAGATCGCCATCCTCGTGCTCATCATCCTGTTCATCCAGAAGCGTCCGCGCGGGCTGTTCGCCCTCAAGGGCCGGGCGGTGGAAGCATGACCGCGCCTCTCACCCGTGCGCTCGACCGCGGTGCCTCGCTGTTCCTGCTGATCGTCGCGGCCGGCGCAGTGCTCGTGCCCGTCCTGCATTTCGCGCTGCCGCCGTCCTCGAGCTTCCACGTGCCGCTCTACCTCGTGGCGCTGTGGGGCAAATACGTCTGCTACGCGCTGCTCGCGCTCTCGATCGACCTGATCTGGGGCTACTGCGGCATCCTCTCGCTCGGCCACGGCGCCTTCTTCGCGCTCGGCGGCTACGCCATGGGGATGTACCTGATGCGGCAGATCGGCACGCGCGGCGTCTATGCCGACCCGATCCTGCCCGACTTCATGGTGTTCCTGAACTGGAAGGAACTCCCGCTCTACTGGTACGGCTTCCAGTCGTTCCCCTACGCCATGCTGATGGTGCTGGTGGTTCCCGGGGTGCTGGCGCTGGTGTTCGGCTGGTTCGCCTTCCGCAGCCGCGTCACCGGCGTTTATCTGTCGATCATCACGCAGGCGATGACCTTCGCCCTGATGCTCGGCTTCTTCCGAAACAATTTCGGTTTCGGCGGAAACAACGGCCTGACCGACTTCAAGGACATCCTCGGCTTCAACGTGCAGGCGCCGGGCACGCGTGTCGCGCTGTTCTCGATCTCGTGTGCGGCGCTCATGCTCGGTTTCCTGATCTGCCGGGCCATCATCTCGTCGAAGTTCGGCATGGTGCTGGTCGCCATCCGCGACGCCGAGGCGCGCACGCGCTTCCTCGGGTATCGGGTGGAGTCCTACAAGCTGTTCGTGTTCGTGCTCTCGGCTTCCATGGCCGGCGTCGCGGGCGCGCTCTACGTGCCGCAGGTCGGCATCATCAATCCGAGCGAGTTCGCGCCGGCGGCCTCGATCGAGGCGGTGATCTGGGTTGCGGTCGGCGGGCGCGGCACGCTCACCGGCGCGGCGCTCGGCGCCATCGTCGTCAACTACGGCAAGACCTACTTCACCTCCGGCCCGCTGGCGCCGTACTGGCTGTTCGTGCTCGGCGCCCTCTTCGTCGCGGTGACGCTGCTGCTGCCGCGCGGCATCGTCGGCACCCTGCGCTATTTCGCGGGGCTGCGGCGCGAACGCAAGGCCGCGGCGCCAGCCGGCGCGCCTGCCGAAGGCGATGCCGCGGCGGTTGCCCGGCCGGCGGAGTGATGATCATGACCCAGACCCGCACCACCTCCGCGATGCTCTATCTCGACGGCGTCACCGTCTCGTTCGACGGCTTCAGGGCGCTCAACAACCTGTCCTTCGCCGTCGAGCCCGGCGAGATGCGCGCCATCATTGGGCCGAACGGGGCTGGCAAGACGACGATGATGGACGTCGTCACCGGCAAGACGCGCCCGGACGCGGGTGAGGTCGCGTTCGACGGCGGAGCCTACGATCTCACCCGTCTCGACGAGACGGAAATCGCCGAGCTCGGCATCGGCCGCAAGTTCCAGAAGCCGACCGTGTTCGAGATGCACACGGTCGAGGACAACGTGCGCCTGGCGCTCAAGAGCGATCGCAGCCCGCGCGCCACGCTGATGTGGAAGGATTCCAGCGAGGAGCGCGACCGCGTCGACGCCATCCTGCGCACCATCCGGATGGCGGGCCTGCGCTCGGTCTCGGCGGAGCGGCTCTCGCACGGCCAGAAGCAGTGGCTCGAGATCGGCATGCTGCTCGCGCAGGATCCCAAGCTGATGCTCGTCGACGAGCCCGCCGCCGGCATGACCGATGCCGAGACGCGCCAGACCGCAGAGCTTCTGCGTGAGATCAACCGGCATCATACCGTCGTCGTCGTGGAGCACGACATGACCTTCGTGCGCGACCTCGACGTCAAGGTGACCGTGCTGCACGAGGGCTCGGTGCTCGCGGAAGGCTCGATCGACCAGGTCTCGTCGAACGAGCGCGTGATCGAAGTCTACCTGGGCCGGTGACGCCATGCTCGAAGTCAATGCCATCAACCTGCATTACGGCGCGGCGCAGGCGTTGCGCCAGGTCTCGCTCACCGCCGAGCCCGGCAAGGTGACCTGCGTGCTCGGTCGCAACGGGGTCGGCAAGACCAGTCTGCTCGACGCGCTTGCCGGCCAGCATCCCGTCAGCAGCGGCAGCATCGTCTGGGAGGGCAGGGACATCACCTCGCTCAAGCCGGCCGACCGCGCCCGTTGCGGCATCGCCTACGTGCCGCAGGGCCGCGAGATCTTCCCGTTGCTCACAGTTGAAGAAAATTTGCAGACCGGCTACGCCCCGCTCAGGCGCGGTGAGCGCAGCATCCCGGACGACGTGTTCTCGCTGTTCCCCGTGCTCGGCGATATGCTGCGCCGGCGCGGCGGCGACCTCTCGGGCGGCCAGCAGCAGCAGCTTGCCATCGGGCGCGCCCTCGTCATGCGCCCGCGTCTCCTGCTCCTTGACGAGCCGACCGAGGGCATCCAGCCCTCGATCATCAAGGACATCGGCCGGGCCATCACCTACTTGCGCGGCCTCGGGCAGATTGCCATCGTGCTGGTCGAACAATATCTCGACTTTGCTCGCGAACTCGGCGACCATTTCGCGGTGATGGATCGCGGCACGGTGGTCTATGCGGCCGGGCGCGCGGATCTCGACGAAGCCGCGCTCAAGCGGGCGATGGCGATCTGAGGCGCTCGGTTTCCGGGCAGGGACAAGAGCGTAATGGCAGTGTCGGCGGGCATGACGGCGTCTTCCGCGCGCACATTCGCGGCCAACCGCGCCGTGAGCCGCGTTGCGATGACCGTTGTGCGCGACGGCGTCCGCAGCCGCTGCACGCGTCTCTACGAGGACGGCTCGCTGCGCGTACGCTTTCCCAACGATGATCATCTGCAGGCGGTGGTCGTGAACACGGCCGGCGGCATCGCCGGAGGTGACCGCTTCGCCTTCGACGTGACCATCTCGCCTGGCGCTTCGCTCACTCTCACCACCGCTGCCGCCGAGAAAGTCTATCGTTCGATCGGCGACGACGCGGCGATGGATGTCGCACTCGCCGTCGGTGCCGGCGCGACGCTGCACTGGCTGCCACAGGAGACGATCCTGTTCGATCAGGCGCGCCTCAAGCGCGGCATCGACGTCGATCTCGCCGACGACGCGCGCTTGGTGCTTGCGGAGGCGGTGGTGTTCGGCCGCACCGCCATGGGCGAGCAGGTCGCGCACGGCCGCCTGTTCGACCGCTGGCGCGTGCGGCGTGGCGGCCGGCTCGCGTTGGCCGATACGTTCCGGCTCGAGGACGCGATCGCGGCGCAGCTCGCGCAAGGTTGCGTGGCCGCAGGCGGCTGCGCCGTCGCTACGGTGCTGGCCGCGCCGGCCGACGAGGCGCGTCTTGCCGTGCTCCGTGAGCTCAGCTTCGCCGGTGAAGTCGGCGCCTCGGCCTGGAACGGCCTCATGCTGGCGCGGCTCGTCGCCGAGGACGGCGAGGCGCTTCGGCACGACCTCAAGCTCATCATCCCCACGCTCGCAGGCGCCTTGCCGCGCATCTGGACGAACTGAAGGGCTTTCCCATGAATCTCACGCCTCGCGAAAAGGACAAGCTGCTGGTCGCCATGGCCGCAATGGTCGCGCGCCGGAGGTTGGAACGCGGTGTCAAGCTCAACCATCCGGAAGCGATCGCGCTCGTCACCGACTTCATCCTCGAGGGTGCGCGCGACGGCCGGACCGTCGCGGAACTGATGGAGCAGGGCGCCCATGTCATCCGCCGCGATCAGGTGATGGAGGGCATCCCCGAAATGATCCACGACATCCAGGTCGAAGCCACTTTTCCGGACGGCACCAAACTGGTGACCGTGCACAACCCGATCCGGTGACGCGATGAAGGCCGCCGTGCTCGCACTCTCTGCGGTGCTCGCGCTGGCCGCGGGTCGTGGCATTGCGCACGACGGCCCCATCGCGCAAACGCCGCCTGACGAGCGCGACCTCTGGATCTCGCTCGGCGCGCGTGTCCACGGCGGCTTCGGCGCCCTGATCGCGCTCGGCATTCGCATCGGCGACGACGCGCGCCAGCAGCTGCGCGCCGCCCCGCGCGAGCTCGACGTCACCTATTACAGCGGCGCCGCCGCGCCATGCCCCTGCGTCGTCGACGGCGTGATGATCGCGACCTACGCCTCGCCGGGACAGCGCACGCTGCGCGTCTCCGAGGCCCCCGCTGAGGGCGGTCAATTCGGGCGCGTGGTGATCGTGCACAAGCCGAGCAGGCGCACGCTTGAATACGTCATCCCGCAGACCTCCGCCCCACAGATCCTGGCCGCCAACCGGGGAAACCCGGTCGAGCGGTGGAACGCCATCATGACCTTGCCGCAGGATCAGGCGTTCGTGCGCCGCGAGATCACCGCCATGTCCGAGAAGGAGCGCTGAGATGATTCCCGGAGAACTGTTCGTCAAGGACGGCGAGATTGAGCTCAACGCCGGGCGCAAGACCGTCACCCTGAGCGTCGCCAACACCGGCGACCGTCCGATCCAGGTGGGCTCGCACTACCACTTCTTCGAGACCAACCCGGCGCTCAGGTTCGACCGCAAGAAGACGCGCGGCATGCGCCTCGACATTCCCGCCGGCACGGCAGTGCGCTTCGAGCCGGGCCAGACACGTGAGGTGACGCTGGTCGCGCTTGCCGGCAAGCGCGTGATCTACGGCTTCCGCCAGGACGTAATGGGGAAGCTCTGATGCAGACCTATTCCGGCGGCTGCCAGTGCGGCAAAGTGCGGTACGAGGTCACCCTCGATCTCGACGCGCCGGTGATCTCGTGCAACTGCTCGCGCTGCGGCCGCCTCGGCTCGCTGCTCGCCTTCGCGCCTGCTTCGGATTTCAAGCTGCTGTCGGACGAGAGCGCCATGAGCGAATTCCTGTTCAACAAGCACGCGATCCATCACCTGTTCTGCGCGACCTGCGGCGTCGAATCCTTCGCGCGCGGCAAGCGCCCGGTGGACGGAGCGGACGTGGTCGCCGTCAACGTGCGCTGTCTCGACGGCGTCGACGTCGATGCGCTCAAGCTCAGGAAATTCGACGGCCGCAGCCTGTAGGGGAAAGCAAATGCCCGCCAAGATGAAACGTTCGGTCTACGCCGCCATGTTCGGCCCGACGACGGGCGACCGCGTCCGCCTGGCCGACACCGATCTCGTCATCGAGGTCGAGAAGGACTTCACCGTCTATGGCGACGAGGTGAAGTTCGGCGGCGGCAAGGTGATCCGCGACGGCATGGGGCAGAGCCAGCTCTCCAACAGGCAGGGCGCGGTCGATACCGTCATCACCAACGTGCTGATCCTCGACCACTGGGGGATCGTGAAGGCCGACGTCGGCATCAAGGAAGGCTATATTTCCGCCATCGGCAAGGCCGGCAATCCCGATATCCAGCCGAACGTCACCATCATCATCGGACCAGGCACGGAGGTGATCGCGGGGGAGGGCAAGATCCTCACCGCCGGCGCCTTCGACTCGCACATCCATTTCATCTGCCCGCAGCAGATCGATGACGCGCTGATGTCCGGCATCACCACTATGCTCGGCGGCGGCACCGGCCCCGCACACGGCACTTTGGCCACCACCTGCACGCCCGGCCCCTGGCATATCGCGCGCATGATCCAGGCCGCCGACGCCTTTCCGATGAACCTCGGTTTCGCGGGTAAAGGCAACGCCTCCCGCCCTGCCGCGCTCGAGGAGATGATCAAGGGCGGCGCCTGCGCGCTCAAGCTGCATGAGGACTGGGGCACGACGCCGGCGGCCATCGACTGCTGCCTGTCGGTCGCGGACGAATACGACGTGCAGGTGATGATCCACACCGACACGCTCAACGAGTCCGGCTTCGTCGAGGACACCATCAAGGCGTTCAAGGGCCGCACGATCCACGCCTTCCATACGGAGGGCGCGGGCGGCGGCCACGCGCCCGACATCATCAAGGTCGCTGGCCTCAAGAACGTGCTGCCGTCCTCCACCAATCCGACGCGCCCGTTTACGCACAACACCATCGACGAGCATCTCGACATGCTGATGGTGTGCCACCACCTCGATCCCTCGATCGCCGAGGACCTCGCCTTCGCCGAGAGCCGCATTCGCAAGGAGACCATCGCCGCCGAGGACATCCTGCACGACATCGGTGCGCTCTCGATGATGTCGTCGGACTCGCAGGCCATGGGCCGCATCGGCGAGGTCGTCATCCGCACTTGGCAGACGGCGGACAAGATGAAGCAGCAGCGTGGCCGGCTGAAAGAGGAGAAGGGCGACAACGACAACGCGCGCGCCAAGCGCTACGTCGCCAAGTACACGATCAATCCCGCCATCGCCCACGGCGTATCGAAGCACATCGGCTCGGTGGAGAAGGGCAAGCTCGCCGACCTCGTGCTCTGGTCGCCCGCCTTCTTCGGCGTCAAGCCCGACTGCGTCATCAAGGGCGGCACCATCGTCGCCGCGCCCATGGGCGACCCCAACGCCTCGATCCCGACGCCGCAGCCGGTGCACTACCGTCCGATGTTCGGCGCCTTCGGGCGCGCGGTGACGGCCTCCTCCCTGGTGTTCGCCTCGAAGGCGGCGGTCCGGGCCGGCCTCGGCAAGAAGCTCGGCATCCAGAAACAGCTCGTCGCCGTCGAGGGCACGCGCAAGATCGGCAAGAAGAACATGATCCATAACGGCGCCACGCCCGACATCGAGGTCGATCCCGAAACCTACGAGGTCACTGCCGATGGCGAACTGCTCACCTGCGAGCCCGCGCAGGTGCTACCGATGGCGCAGCGGTATTTCCTCTATTGAGGCGCGGGCACGGCCGCTGGCGTAAAGTAAGCGAATGAAGCGCGTTACAGGCATCGTCCCGGCGGGGCAGTGGCAGGCCGGCCGCGAGGTCGACCACGTCATGCTCGCCGCCGACGAGCGCCAGCGCCGCCGCGCGGTGTTCACCGGAGAGAAGGGCTACACCTTCCTGCTCGATCTGGAGAAACCGGTCGTGCTGCACGACGGCGATGGGCTCGTGCTGGAGGATGGCGGCGTGGTGCGGATCGCCGGCATGGCCGAAGCGCTGGTCGAGGTGCGCCCGCGCGCGGTGTCCGATCTCGCGCGCCTCGCCTGGCACATCGGCAACCGCCATACCGACCTGCAGATCGTGGGCGAGACGCTGCGTGTCCGCCGCGACCATGTGCTGGAGGACATGTTGCGCGGACTCGGCGCGGAGCTTGCCCCCATCGAAGCGGCGTTCGAACCGGAAGTGGTTCCAGCGGTTGGCGCTCTCAATAACGACGGTCGTGGACGTGATGAGTAAAGCGTCCCGCGAGCGTAGCGAGCGGGTGAGGGGGCGTGATCCCGCCTCCGAAGGAGTTGCCCCTCACCCCAGCCCTCTCCCCGCAGGCGGGGAGAGGGAGCAAGCCGTGCCGTGCCGCGCGACAGCCGATGGCCTTCCGTCGGCCGCGCTCTACCGTCTCATGGCGTGGCTCTCGCCGGCCTATCCGGTCGGCGCGTTCTCCTATTCGAGCGGCCTCGAATGGGCGGTGGAGGCCGGCGACATCACCGACGCCGACACGTTGCGCGTCTGGCTTGCGGCAACGTTCACCGCAGGCGGCAGCTTCTGCGACGCCGTGTTCTTCGTGCACGCGCACCGCGCGGCCGCCGCCGATGACCCCGCCGCGCTGCGCGCTGTCGCGGAACTCGCCGCTGCGTTCGCGCCTTCGAAGGAGCGTCACCTCGAGACGACAGCCCAGGGCGCGGCCTTCCTCGCCGCCACCCGAGCGGCGTGGCCGACGGCCGCGCTCGATCGCCTAGCCTCCGTCTGGGACGGGCCGGTTGCCTATCCCGTCGCAGTCGCGGTCACCTGCGCGGGCCATGGTATTGCCGTCGCGCCGTCGCTCGCCGCTTATCTGCACGCGCTTGCGGCCAACCAGATCTCCGCCGGTGTCCGCCTCATCCCGCTCGGCCAGACCGACGGTCAGCGCGTGCTGGCGCGGCTCGAACCCGTCATCGCCGCCGCCGCGCAGCGCGCGCTCGCAACGCCGCTCGATGAGGTCGGCAGCGCCACGCCGCGCGCCGACATCGCCGGCATGCGGCACGAAACCCAGTACACCCGTTTGTTCAGGAGCTGACGCTGATGAAAAGTCCCCACGGTCCTTTGCGCGTCGGTGTCGGCGGTCCGGTCGGCTCCGGCAAAACCGCATTGATGGATGCCCTGTGCAAGCACCTGCGCGCGCGCTACGAGATCGCCGCCATCACCAACGACATCTACACCAAGTGGGACGCGGAATATCTCGTGCGCTCAGGCGCGCTCGCGCCCGAGCGCATCGCCGGCGTCGAGACCGGCGGATGTCCCCATACCGCGATCCGCGAGGATGCCTCGATCAACCTCGCCGCCGTCGCCGACATGCGCCGGAAATTCCCCGACCTCGATCTCGTGCTGATCGAGTCCGGCGGCGATAACCTCGCTGCCACCTTCTCGCCCGAGCTGGCCGACCTGACGATCTACGTCATCGATGTCGCCGCCGGCGACAAGATCCCATCGAAAGGTGGCCCCGGCATCACGCGCTCCGATCTGCTCGTCATCAACAAGACGGACCTTGCGCCTTATGTGGGAGCTTCGCTCGAGGTGATGGAGCGCGACGCGAGACGCATGCGTGGGGCACGCCCATTCGTGATGACGAACCTGCGCGCCGGCTCTGGTGTCGCCGAGATCGCGCGCTTCATCGAGGAGAAGGGCGGGCTCCGGGCATAGGTGCGAACGCGCTGCCAATCTGCACTGGCGTGGAACGGGCCTAGTTCGGCGCGGCTTCCGCCGGCAGCTCCGACGCCGTCACCTGCGCCTTGCGGCCCTTCACTTCCGACGCGTCGAAATTGAGCTCGACCTTCACGCCGTTGGGATCGAACAGGAAGAGCTGATAGAGCCCCTGGTCGTTGACCTGCCGCTCCTTGAACGCGATGCCGAGCGCGTTGAGCCTTTCGATCGTCTCGTCGAGACCGGTGGCGCGGAAGCCGATGTGGTCGACCACGCCCGAGCCTTGCTCCGCCTGCGACTGCTGCCCGAGATAGGCCATGCGGTTCTGCGAGACGTTGGCGCCGCCTTGCGTGAGGTGCAGCACGTCGCGCTCGCCGATGTAGAGCCAGTAAACGGGAAACTTGAAGTCAGGCGAGGGGCCGACGCGCATCCCGAGCGCGTTCACCCACCAGTCCTTGGTCGCTTCGAGATTGGCGGTCTGGATCAGGAAATGTTCCATGTAGGCGAGGGGCATCGGCGGACCTCCCTGGGCGGGTAGTGATCGGAATTTGACACTCCACCTTCGCCACCGCAGTCTCCTGCAAAGGGCGGGATGCTGTCCAGTTTCGGATCGACGCACGAATCCGCTGCAGGTCCCACGCAAGACATGGGAGGAGCCCGTCATGCCGGCATACTGGGTCGCCCGCGCGCACATCACCGATCCGGTGCGCTACAAGAAATACACTGACGGCGTGCCGGACCTCATCGCGAAGTACGGCGGCAAGGTGCTGGCGCGCGGCGGCCGCTATGAGATCCTGGAAGGCCCCGACACGTTTCATCGATTTGTCGTGATCGAGTTTCCCACGTTCGAACAGGGCGTGGCCTGCTTCAAATCCCCGGAATATGCGGCAATCGCCGCCCACCGGCGCAATGGGGGCGGTGAGGTCGAGACCATCATGGTCGAGGGCGGCGACGCCACGCCGCGCTGAGGGCGGCCGATTGGCGGGCCCGGACCACTGGCGTACCAGCGAGAATTGCGGGTATGATCGGCCCGGATAAACGGCGCCAAGCCGGCACATCCAGGGAGGAACATCGATGCATCTGAACTTGAAGCGCCTGACGGCCGGCCTGCTGGCCGCGACGGCGACCTTTGCGTTTGCCGCCACCGCCTCCGCCCAGCAGAACCAGCCGATCACCATCGGATTCAGCATGGCGCTGACCGGCCCGCTCGCCGCCAACGGCAAGCAGGCCCTGCTCGGCGTCAAGATCTGGGCGGACGAGGTCAACCAGAAGGGCGGCCTGCTCGGACGGCAGGTCAAGCTCGTCAACTACGACGACCAGTCCAATCCCTCGACGGTGCCCGGCATCTACACGAAGCTGCTGGACGTCGACAAGGTCGACCTCGTGATCGGGCCCTACGCCACCAACATGATCGCGCCCGCGATGCCGGTGGTGATGCAGAAGGGCAAGACCTTCATCGGCCTGTTCGGCCTCGACGTGAATCACGCATTCAACTACCCGAAATACTTCGCGATGATTCCGACCGGGCCCGACACCAAGGCATCGTTCACGGAAGGCTTCTTCCAGACCGCCTCCAAGCAGAACCCGAAGCCGACCACGGCGGCGCTGGTCGCGGCCGACGCGGAGTTCTCCAACAACGCCTGCGAGGGTGCGCGGCAGAACGCCAAGAAGTACAACTTCAAGGTCGTCTACGACCGCACCTATCCGCCGGCCACCACGGACTTCACGCCGATCGTGCGTGCGATCCAGGCGGCCAATCCCGACATCGTCGTGATCTGCTCCTATCCGCTCGACTCGGTGGGCATGGTCAAGGCGGTCAACGAAGTCGGCTTCAAGCCGAAGATGATCGGCGGCTCGATGGTCGGCCTGCAGGCCACCGTGTTCAAGAACCAGCTTGGTCCGCTGCTCAACGGCTGGGTCAACTACGAGACCTGGGTTCCCGACAAGCGGATGATGTTCACGGGCACCGAGGACTTCTTCAAGAAGTACCAGGCGCGCGCCGCGGCCGAAGGCGTCGATCCGCTCGGCTATTATCTCGGCGGCTGGGGCTATGCCTATGTGCAGGTGCTCGGCGACGCCATCAAGGGCACCAACTCCATCAACGACGACAAGATCGCCGAGTACATGAAGAAGACCACGTTCAAGACGATCCACGGCGACGTGAAATTCGGCAAGAACGGCGAGTGGGAGAAGAGCGCGATGCTGCAGGTGCAGTACCACGGCATCAAGCAGGGCGCCGGCATCGAGACCTGGCGCGGCATGAGCTACCAGACGGTGCTCACGCCCGACCAGTACAAGACCGGCAACGTGGTCTATCCCTTCGAGAAGGCGCGGCAGTAAGCTTTCCTGACCGCCTTTTACGGAAACGCCGCGCCTTTGGCGCGGCGTTTTTGTTTGAGAGCCTCGCCGGAGCGCCGCCTCGCGCTCATGCCCCCAGATAGAGTTGCCGGATCAGGTCGTTGTTGTTGAGATCCTCGGCCGACTTGCCCTCGTAGGCGATCTGGCCGTGCACGATCACGTAGCCGCGGTCGGCGATGCGCAGCGCCTGGGTGAAGTTCTGCTCGGCCATCAGAACGGTGAGCGCATAACGGTCCTTGAGCTCCTTGATCTTCTCGATGGTGCGGCTGACCAGCACGGGAGCGAGCCCGACCGACGGCTCGTCGATCAGCAGGATGCGCGGCGCGCACATGAGTGCGCGCGCCAGCGCCAGCATCTGCTGCTCGCCGCCGCTCATTGAGCCGGCGAGCTGCGCGCGGCGTTCGGCGAGGCGAGGGAAGCACTCGAAGCAGAATGCGAGGTTGGTCGCGATCTCGCGCCGCGCCTTCTGGCGGAACGCGCCGAGCAGCAGGTTCTCCTCGACGGTGAGGCGCGGGAACAGGCGGCGGCCCTCGGGCACCAGCGCGATGCCGAGGTCGACGATCTCCTCCGTGGTGCGGCCGACGAGGCTGTGGCGCTCGCCGTCGATCTCCGCCTCGATGGTGCCCGCGCTCGGCGTCACGATGCCCATGATCGCCTTCATCAGCGTCGATTTGCCGTTGCCGTTGGTGCCGAGCAGCACCACGGTCTCGCCGCCGCCGGCGGTGAGCGAGACGTCCTCCAGCACGCGCACGTGCCCGTAGGCGGCGTGGATTCCGGCGACCGTGATGCTACTGGCCAAGGTACGCCCTCTCGACTTCGGGATCGCGGATGACGTCGTCGGGATTGCCGTCGGCGATCTTCTTGCCCGACACGAGCACCACCAGGCGCTGCGAGAACCGCATCACGGCGCTCATGATGTGCTCGATCAGGATGACGGTGACGCCGCGCTCGTTGAGCGTAATCAGCAGGCTGACGATGTCGTGGACCTCCGAGCCCGACAGCCCGGCCATCGCCTCGTCGGCGATCAGCAGCTTGGGCTCGACCGCCATGGCGCGCGCCAGCTCCAGCTTGCGCATGTCGACCTGCGTGAGGTCGCGCGGATAGTGGCGCATGCGGTCGGCGAGGCCGACGAGGCGCAACAGCTCGCCGCAGTGGTCGCCGATCTGCGCTTCCGTGAGCTTGCTGCCGCGGCGCGCGTTCACCGCATAGAGCAGCGGCACGCGGATGTTGTCTGCGACCGTCATGCTGGCGAACGGGCGCGGAAGCTGGAAGCTGCGCGCCATGCCGAGACGCGTACGCTCGTGGGTGAGCATCCCGGCGAGGTCCTGCCCGTCGAACGTCACGCTGCCGGTCTCGTTGGTGAGCGTGCCGCAGATGCAGTTCACCAGCGTTGATTTGCCGGAGCCGTTCGGTCCGATCAGCCCGAGCCGCTCGCCCTTGGCGACGGTGAGGTCGATGCCCTCGAGCGCGACGAAGCCGCCGAAGCGCTTGCCGAGCCCTGCCACTTCGAGGATGGGCGCGTTCATTTCTTCCTGCCCGCCTTGCTTGCGAACGCCGACTTCACGAGGCCGACGAGCCCGTTGGGCGCGACGATCACGAACACCACCAGCAGGATGCCGACCAGCAGCAGGTTCACCGCCGAGGAGATCGTCACGGTCGCAACCTGCTGCAGCGTGCCGAGCAGCAGTGCGCCGACCAGCGGCCCGACCCACGTGGCGGTGCCGCCGATCATCGGCATTGCGATCGAATTGACCGCGTACTCGAGGCCGAAGGCCGACTGGGGCTGCAGGAAGCCGATGTAATAGGGGAACGGCGCGCCGGCCATGCCCATGAAGGCGCCCGACAGCGTCGTGGCGACCAGCTTGAGCTTGAGCGTGGGCACGCCCGAAGCCTCCGCCGCCAGCTCGTCGTCGCGGATGGTGGCGAAGCCGTAGCCCAGCGCCGAGCGCTCGATGGCGCGCGCGGTGGCGAGCGCGACGATCGCCAGCACCAGCATGATGAAGAACAGGTACTGGATGTAGCTGCCGAAGAGCTCGATCGTCTGCGGCCGGATCACATAGGCGCCGCGCGAGCCGCCGACGTAGTTCCAATTCACCACCAGCGTCTGCAGCACCACCGCGAGCGCCAGCGTCGCGATGGCAAAGAACGCGCCGCGCAGGCGCAGCGTGAGATACCCCATGCCGAGGCCGACGAGGCCGGAGACTACCGCCGCGACGATGACGAGCACCGGCACGGGCATCGGGAACAGCTTGTGGAGGAACACCGTGGAATAGGCGCCGACCGCGAAGAATGCGGCGCTGCCGAAGTTCACATAGCCGGTGTAGCCGCCGAGGATGTTCCACGCCGTCGCCAGCACGACGTATTGCAGGACGGTGTAGCCGGCGAAGAACACGTATTCGTTGTCGATGACGCGGGCGATCGCGAAGATGACGGCGCCGATCACCGCTGCGACGATGAGGAACGTTCCCGACCGCATGGTTCAGCGCCGTCCCAGGAGTCCGGCCGGCCGGAACGCCAGCGTGAGCAGCAGCAACCCGAACGACACCGCCGGCGCCCACGACGGTCCGTAGAACGTCGCGGTGATGCTCTCGACCACCCCGAGCAGCATCGCGCCGATGATCGTGCCGGTCAGGCTGCCGAGGCCGCCGAGCACGCAGATTGCGAACACGCGGCCGATGTACTCGCGTCCGACCGAGGGTTCGACCGGCTGGATGATGATCAGGAAGGCGCCGGCCATTGCGGCGGTGGCGATCGAGATCGCGAAGGCGATGCGCTTGATGCGCACGGGGCTCGCGGACATGAGCTGCAGGGCAAGCTGGTCTTGCGCCACCGCCATGATGGCGCGCCCGATGAATGTGCGCTTGATGATGGTCAGCAGCACGCCGAACATCACGAGCGACATCACGCAGGGCACCAGCATGCGCATGGGCAGATCGGCGATCAGCGCCGGCAGCGCGCCTTCGGGCGCGCCCCACGACTGCAGGAAGCGTCCGAAGCTCTGATCGATGTAGGCGGCCTGCACGTAGCGGTAGTCGACACCGAACACGAGGATCAGCAGCACTTCGGTGATGAACAGCAGCCCGAAGAAGAAGGCGAGGCCGGTGAGGGCCTCCTTCCCGCGTTTCTCGAATGACAGGTAGTAGACCTGATAGACCAGCGCCCCCAATGCGTAGAACGCCGGCAGCACGATGATGCCGCTCAGGATCGGGTCGATGCCGAGGCTGATGTTGAGGATGTAGGCGATATACGACCCGAGGATGATGAAGGCCGGGTGCGCGATGTTGACGATGTCGAGGATGCCGAACGAGATCGAGATGCCGACGGTGACGGCGGCATAGAAGCCGCCCAGCAGCAGGCCGGCGATCAGCGCGCTGACGAGAAGGTCCAGGGACATATCGTACTCGTTTCCCCCCTCCATTGACGCCGCGGACTTGCGCCGCGGTGCGATGGCTGGTGGTCAGGAAGGTGACCTTGTTTTGCGGACAGTGTGACGGAAGCAATCCGTCTTGGCTAGTGTCACGTTACGCGCGGCGTGACGGAACGGGGGGTGTGGGCAAGATCACGGCGGCGCATGCTCAGCTGCGCCGCTTTGTCGCGCGCCGCACGCCCGCCATCTTCTCCAGCACCGCGCACACCGCCGCAGTGTCGTGCATCGCATGGCCGGTCGCCATCGCCGCTGAATAGATGGGCAGCGTCGCGCTCATCAGCGGCGTTGGGCAGCCGATCTGCGCGGCGTAGTCGCCGATCACGTCGAGGTCCTTCTGCCACACCTTGATCTTCATGGTGGCGGGCTCGTAGCGGTCCTTCACCATCATCGGCGCGCGCAGCTCGAACACGCGCGAGTTGCCTGCGCCGATCGAGACCAGCTCGAGCACGCGCTTTGGATCGAGCCCCGCCTTCATGCCCAGCACCATGGCCTCGGCGCTGGCCACGTTGTGGATCGCCACCAGCAGGTTGGCGACGTACTTCATGCGGCTGCCGTTGCCGTAGGCGCCGAGATCGTGCACCGCGCGCGCGAATCCGAGGAACACCGGCCGCAACCTGCGGATCGCGGCCGTATCGCCGCTCGCGTAGACCACGAGGTCGCGCGTCCTGGCCTGCGCGCCGGTGCCGCTCACCGGACAATCCAGCGCGACGTGACCGGCCTTGGCCAGCGTGCGCTGCGCGGCGAGTTTGTCTTGCAGCGTGAAGGTGCTGGCCTCGATGATTGTGCGGCGCGGCAATTTCGCTGCCGCGATCGCCGCCGCTGTCGCGGCGAGCGCCTGCGGGCTCGGCAGGCTGGTGATGATCGTCGCCGCCGCGCGCGCCACCGCCGCCGCATCGGGGGTAAGCGCAACCCCGGCGCGCGCCGCCGCCCGCCGTGCGCGGGCATCGACGTCATAGCCGATCACGCGATAGCCGGCCTCGACCAGATTGCGCGCGAAGGCGCCGCCCATGATGCCCAGCCCGATGATGCCGATGGTGCCTTTGACCCGTCCCCTGGCGCGTCGTTTGGCACGTCCCTTGGCGCGCGTGCGCGTGGGCATGGGCACTCCTCCCTGGTGTCGCTGCGCGTGATGACTCGCGCTCCCCGATCGCCTATCGTCGCGCAGCTTTCATCTCGGGGGAAGACATGTCGATCACGCTCGCCCAGGCTTCGACCATCGTGGACGTTGCGCTCAGGAAGGGGCGCGAGCTCAACCTCAAGCCGCTGGTGGTGATCGTGCTCGACGCCGGCGGCCACCTCGTCTGCTACAAGCGCGAGGACAAGACCGGCATTCTGCGCTTCGAGATCTCCTACGCCAAGGCCTATGCCGCCCTCGGCATGGGCTTCGGCACGCGTGGCCTGTTCGAGCGCGTCCAGAAGAACCCGCTGTTCGTCACCGCCCTCGAGAGCGTCGCGCCGGGCAAGGTGATGCCCGTGCCGGGCGGCGTGCTCATCCAGAACGCGCAGGGCGAGACCGTCGGCGCCGTCGGCATCTCCGGCGACACCTCGGACAACGACGAGATCGCCGCGCTCGCCGGCATCGAGGCCGCCGGCCTCAAGGGCGAGACAGGCGGCGGGCGGGGGTAGGGCCGGCTACGTCCATGCTGCTGGCCACGCATGACTTCAGACGGTGGCGCGGCAGCGAGCGGGCTACTCTAAACGCTCGATTTCGGACTGAATCGCCGCCCGCAGCGGCGGCAAGTCACGCTGGAGCGTCTCCCAAACGTAGCGCGCAGCAACATCTTCATAGTCGTGGCGATAGATGTTGCCGGCGCCGGCCATCTGCTTCCACGGGATCGCGGGATGCCGCGCTTTCAATTCATTCGTCAGGCGCCGCGACGCTTCCGAGATGATCTCGAGGCATCTCGTCACGGCATAAACTGTCTTGATATCAGCCACAAACTCCGACCGAGCCATTCCTTCGACAAAGCGTTCGGCGAGGGCGACGTGGTGCAGAATATCGCGAAGCGCAGTATCAGGCCGCTTAGAAGGCATAGATGGCGTCAGTGGTCGCCGCCGGGCTAACATAAGGCTTGAGCGCATCGCGGCTGACAACGTCGATAGGGCGATCGAAAAGGCTTGCGATGAACTCTTTCAAAGCGACGTATTCGTAGACGCCGATATGCGCCTCGGGGTCGACCTCGATCATGACGTCGATATCGCTGTCGGGCCGGTCGTCGCCGCGCGCGACTGATCCAAACAAGGCGGCGTGGCACACGCCGCGCGCGCGCAATGCGGCCTCAGAGCGGCGCAAAACAGCGAGGGCCTCGCGTCTGTTCATGACGCCCATCTAGCATATTCGAGGCCTATCGGGGAGCCCTCGTCGTGCCCTACTTGATCGCCTGCGGGTTGATCGGCGAGCCCGTGCCGCCGGTGATCACCAGCGGCGGGCCGCAGAAGAAGAACTCGTAGGTCCTGTCCGCGGCGCAGTCCTCGGCAAGCTCCTTGAGATAGAACATCTCGCCCATGGTGAGCCCCATCGCCGGGATCACCACCCAGTGCCAGGGCTGGTTGGCTTCCGTCGTCTCGTTCGGCCGCACCTCGACGCCCCAGGTGTCGGTGCAGATCGCCGCGATTTCCTTGTCCTGGCACCAGTAGCAGTTCTCGAACTTGACGCCCGGCGCGTCGCCGCCGGCGTAGGCGCCCCAGTTCTTCTGCGCGAGACAGCGCTCCATCTGTCCGGTACGGACGATGACGAAGTCGCCGCGCCCGATGGTCACGTTCTGCGCCGCGGCACAGGCATCGAGCTCCTCGTTCGAGATGCCGTAGCCGTCGGGCAGCCAGTCCATTCCCTTGAAGCGCGGGATGTCGAGCAGCACGCCGCGTCCGACCATCTTGTTCCTGGAGTGCTCGATGCCGAGCTTGCCGAGCCCGTTGCTGTCCACGAGTCGCGCGTCGTGGCCGTTGTACATCTTTTCCTCGTAGAAGATGTGGCCGAGCGAATCCCAGTGCGTCGCGCATTGCACGGGCATGTTGATGGCATCGTCCGCGTAGCGGATGTTCGGCACGACGTCCTGCCGCCCCGCCACCGCGTCGGTGCCGGTCGCCAGCATGGTGTGGATCGGGTTCCAGCGGCCGCCGAACAGGCCGGTCTGCGGGCCGTTGCGGTCGAGCGGGATGCCGAGCGCGAACACCTTGCCTTTTCGCACCAGGCCGGCGGCCCGCACGATGTCCTCGGGGCGGATGTGATTGAGCGTCCCGATCTGGTCGTCCTTGCCCCAGCGCCCCCAGTTCTTGAGCTTCTCCGTCGCGTCCGCGATCGCCGTCTTGCCGACCGTGATGTTCATCCGATCCTCCCGCAGTCCGCTCCCGCCGTGACGGCGGGCGTCAAATTTTCCCGAGCGCCGCGAGCACGCGGTCCGGCGTCACCGGGATCGCAGTGATGGGCTTTGCGCCCAAGGGCCGCAGCGCGTCGTTGATGGCGTTGACGACGCAGGCCGGCGCGCCGGCCGTGCCGGCCTCGCCCGCGCCCTTGGCGCCGAGCTCGGAGTCCGCCGTCGGCGTCACCACGTGTCCGATCTCGATATCGGGCATCTCGGGCGCCATCGGCACGAGATAGTCCGCCATGTTGCCGTTCACGAGCTGCCCGCGCTCATCGTAGACGCAATGCTCGAACAGTGCGGCGCCGATCCCCTGCACGATCCCGCCGCGGATCTGCTCGTCGACGAGCTGCGGGTTGATGACCGTGCCGCAGTCCTCGACGCACCAGTGTTTGAGGAGAGAGACGAAGCCGGTGTCGGTGTCCACTTCGACGCAGCTCGCCTGCACGCCGTTGGTGAAGGCGAAGGGCCAGGCGCGCGGCACGTAATGGCGCGTCGCCACCAGCTCCGGCTGGAAGCCGGGCGGCAGCGTGTCGGGGCGGAAGTAGACGATGCGCGCCACCTCGTCGAGGCCGATGCGCTCGGTGCCCGTGGCGCGGTCGACCACGACGCCATTCCGAACGTCGAGCGTCTCGGGCTTGGCCTGCAGGATGGACCCTGCGGCGGCGAGGACGTTGTCGCGCAGAGCCTTGCCGGCCTGCCACGCCGCCTCGCCGCCGATGCCCGCAGCCCGGGACGCCCAGGTGCCGCCGCCGTAAGGTGTGTTGTCGGTGTCGCCCATGATCACGCGCACGTGCCCGATCGGCACGCCGAACGCGCTGGCGACGCACTGCGCGATGACGGCCTCCGCGCCCTGGCCCTGTTCGCTCACGCCCGTGTGCACGAACACCGCGCCGGTCGCGTCGAGCCGGACGGTTGCCCCGTCCTGCGCCGAGATGCGCGCGCCGCCGACCCCGTAGAACGCCGCCGACGGGTTGGTCACCTCGATGAACGAGGCAAACCCGATGCCGCGGTGGATGCCCTGTTCGCGCAGGCGCGCCTGCTCGGCGCGCAATCCCGCGTAGTTCATCATCGCGTCGAGGTGAGCGAGGGAGGCGTGGTGCGAGAGCGCCTCGAACTTGATGCCCGACGGGCCCGATGCCGGATAGGCGTCGTCTGCGATGAGATTGCGACGGCGCAGCTCGAGCGGGTCCATGCCGATCTTCGCCGCCGCGAGCTCGACCAGTCCCTCCGTCACCTGCGTCGCGATCGGATGGCCGACCGCGCGATACTGGCACATGACGTTCTTGTTCTGGAACACGACGCGGGCGCGCGCGCGATAATTCTGGCAGGTGTAGGGCCCGCCCACGAGGTTCACCACCTGGTTGGCCTCGATGCCCGACGTGCGCGGATAGACCGAATAGGGCCCGATGCCGGTGAGGTCGTCGATCTCCCAGGCGGTGATCGTGCCGTCGTTCTTCACGCCGATCTTGGCGGTGATGCGGTGATCGCGCGCATGGATGTCGGTGACGAAGCTCTCCAGCCGGTCGGCGACGAACTTCACGGGCCGACCGAGCAGCTTCGACAGCGCCACGGTCGCCATCTCGTCGGCATAGGTGTGCACCTTGATGCCGAACGAGCCGCCCACGTCCTTGGTCAGCACCCGCACCTGATGCTCCGCCAGCCCGAGGTGCTTGGCGAACAGGTTCTGCATCATGTGCGGCGCCTGCGTGCCCTGGTAGACGGTGAGGCGCTGTTCGCCGAGGTTCCAGTCGGCGACGATGGCGCGCGGCTCGTTGGTCACGCCTGTGTGCCGGCCGAACACGAACGTCGTTTCCACTACCGCGTCGGCCTCGCGCAGGCCCTTGTCGGGATCGCCTGCGACATGCGTGCGCTCCCAGGTCAGGTTGTCGCCCAGCGCAGGATGGATCACGGGTACGCCGGGATCGAGCGCGGTCTCCGCATCCACCACCGCCGGCAGTTCCTCGTAGTCGACCGCGACGAGTTCGCAGGCGTCCTCCGCCTGCGCGCGCGTCCTGGCCACCACCGCGCACACGGCTTCCCCGCGCCAGCAGGCGATCTGCGGCGCGATGGCGTGCTGCGGCGCCGACTTGATGCCCTTGAGGTGCGTGAGCACGCCGACCCAGGGCGTGATCACCTTGGCGAGCTCCGCCCCTGTAACGACGGCAATCACGCCGGCGGCTTTTTTTGCCGCGGTCGTGTCGATACTGCGGATGCGGGCATGGGCGTGCGGCGAGCGCACGAAGGCGGCATGCGCCATGCGCGGCAGCGTGACGTCGCTGACGTACTGCCCGCGCCCCTGCATCAGGCGGCCGAGGTTGGGCCGGGGCACCGATCGCCCGATGTAGGAGTTCGGCCGGTCGAGCGCGCTGAGCGCGGAGGGCACGTCGTCCGTGATCTTCATGGCGTGCCGTCCCCTTGTGTCATTGCGAGAAGGGCGTCAGCCCGACGAAGCAATCCAGCGCTGAGCCGCCGCTCTGGATTGCGTCGTCGCTTCGCTCCTCGCAATGACGAGTTCCGGGCGACAACGTTCGCTGGGGCGGATGCGCCGTGTCCCCGCCATCTCATCGTTTCGTGCTCCGCTCCTGCGCCACCGCCTCCACCGCGTCGACGATCGCCTGGTAGCCGGTGCAGCGGCAGTAGTTGCCCGACAGATGCACACGGATGCGCGCGCGATCGGGCGCGGGCTCGTTTTCAAGCAGATCGTGCGCGGTGAGCAGCATGCCCGGCGTGCAGAAGCCGCATTGCAGCGCGTTGCGCGCCTCGAACGCGGCCTGCAGGTCGGCGATCTCGCCCGCGTCCGACAGGCCCTCGATGGTCTCGACACGGCAGCCGTCGCACTGCGCCGCCAGCATCAGGCATCCGCGCACGATCACGCCGTCGACGCGCACCGTGCAGGCCCCGCACACGCCGTGCTCGCAGCCGACATGGCTGCCGGTGAGCGCGAGGTCCTCGCGCAGGAAGTCGACCAGGCTCTTGCGCGCCTCGACACGTTCGCGCACCTCCTCGCCGTTCACGGTCAGCGTGATCTCCACGACGTCGTTCATGCGCGGCCTCCTTCGCGCAACTGCGCGACGACCCGCCGCAGCAGCACGCCGGCGAGGTGGCGGCGCGCCGCCGCGCTGGCGTGCACGTCGTCGGCAGGCTGCAGGTCCCGCTCGAGCGCTGCGACGGCGCCGTTGAGATCGGCCGCCGCGAGCCTCGCCTCGGCCGCGCGGGCGCGCACGGGTGTTGCGGCGACGCCGAAGAACACGAGGCGCGGATCGCGCAGCGCGCTGCCCTCGGCTTGTGCGCGGGCGGCGAGGCCGACGAGGGCGTAGTCGCCGTGCCGGCGGGCCAATTCGGCGAAGCCGAAGCGTTCGCCCGCCCTCACCACCGGCACGCAGACCTTGGTCAGCACCTCGTGCGGACCGAGCGCGGTCTCGAACAGTCCCTTGAAGAACTGCTCTGCTTTCACGCGCCGCTGACCGCCGGCGCCGGCAATCTCGATTTCGCCATCAAGCGCGAGGATACACGCGGGCAGTTCCGCGGCGGGATCGGCGAGGGCGATCGAGCCGCCGACGGTTCCGCGGTTGCGGATGGCGGGATGGGCGATGTGGGGCAGGGCCATGGCGATGAGCGGTGCGAGGGCGGCGACGTCCGGGGCCTCCTCGGCCTGCACATGCCGCACCAGCGCGCCGATCTCCAGCCAGTCGCCGCGGCGCACAATATCGCGCAGCGCGTGAATGTGGTTGATGTCCACCAGAAGGCGCGGCGACGACAGCCGCATGTTCAGCGTCGGCATCAGGCTCTGGCCGCCGGCCAGGATTCGGCTCTCCGGCTCGCCGCGCAAAAGCTCGATGGCATGATCGAGCGAGCGCGCCCTGGCATAGGCAAACGCCGACGGCTTCACGCTGAACGCCTCCCAAACGCCCCCGGACTGCGCCGGATTGGCCGGCGCGTATTCAAGCCTGCGGCGCGGTTTCAAGCAACAGGAACAAGGCGCTTGAAAAGGCCGCTCGGGCAGTGTTTCCCTGCGACGCGAAAAGCGAGGTGAAGAAAATGCGATTGGCATCCTATGTGGCGCGTGGACGGACGAGCTTCGGCGTGATCCAGGGCGACGGCATCGTCGACCTGCGCCTGCGGCTGGGCTCGCGCTTCCCCACGCTGCTCGACCTGTTGCGCGCGGGCGCGCTCGACGAGATCAAGCCGCTGGTGGAGGGGATGCGCGCGGATTTTCCGCTCGCCGAGGTGGAGCTGCTGCCGCCCGTGCTGGCGCCCGAGAAGATCCTCTGCATCGGCATCAACTACAATCGCGAGTCCGAGTACAAGGGCGAGAACCCGATCGCGACCAGCGGCTATTGCAGCATGTTCTTTCGCACGCCCGGCTCGCTGGTCGGCCATAACCAGCCGATCCTGCTGCCGCCGGAATCCGAGCAGCTCGACTACGAGGGCGAGATCGCGCTGATCATCGGCAAGGAAGGACGGCGCATCCCGAAGGACCAGGCGCTCGGCTACATCGCGGGCTTCACCCTGTGCAACGAGGGGTGTCTGCGCGACTGGATGCGCCACGGCAAGTTCAACGTCACGCAGGGCAAGAACTTCGACGCCTCCGGCAGCCTCGGCCCGTGGATGGTGACGACCGACGAGCTCGATCCCAGGCGCAATCTGCACCTGACCACCAAGGTCAACGGCGAATTGCGCCAGGACACCACGACCTCGCTGATGATCCTCTCCTACGCGGACCTCATCGCCTACATCAGCGCCTTCACCACGCTGAAGCCCGGCGACGTGATTCCCACCGGTACGCCCGTCGGCACCGGCATGGGGTTCGATCCGCCCAAGTGGCTCAAGGCCGGCGACGTGGTCGAGATCGAGGTGCCGGAGATCGGCGTCCTGCGCAACGAAGTCGTGGCGGAGCAGGCGTGAGGCCGGCGCACCCTTCGCCGACGACTGCATATGGATATCTGTGGTGACACCTGCCTCTCATAGATCTGCAGCCCCTGACCCGCCGCACGCAGCGCGGCGGGCGAGGGGGTGCGGACGTCCGCATTTTAGAAATCTGCCTTCATGTCCGACATCCGCAGAGCCTGTGTGATCGGCTGGCCGGCCGGGCATTCGCGCTCGCCGCTCATCCATAATTACTGGATCAGGCAGCACGGCCTGTCCGGCGAATACCGCCAGGAAGCCGTGCCGCCCGAGCGCTTCGCCGAGTTCGTGCGCCATCTCGCACAGCACGGCTATGTCGGCGCCAACGTCACGATTCCGCACAAGGAGGCGGCGCTCGCGCTTTCGCAGCCGGACGCGCGCGCGAGCGCGGTCGGCGCCGCCAATACGCTCTGGCTCGCCGATGGCGCGCTCAAATCCACCAACACTGATGTCGAAGGTTTCCTCGCCAACCTCGACCACTCTGCGCCGGACTGGTCGCGCACGGGCGAGGCGCTGGTGCTCGGGGCGGGCGGCTCGGCGCGCGCCGTCGTGTTCGGGCTGATCGAGCGCGGCATCGCGCGGGTGTACGTCGCCAACCGCACCATCGAGCGCGCGCAGGCGCTGCGCGAGCGCTTCGGCGACAAGGTCCATCCCGTCCCGTGGGACGCGATCCCGGCGCGGATGGCCGGCGCGGGCCTTTTGGTCAACACCACGTCGCTCGGCATGAAGGGGCAGCCGCCGCTCGAGATCGACCTTGCGCCGCTGCCCGCGGACGCAGTCGTCGCCGACCTCGTCTATGTGCCGCTGCGCACAACGCTGCTGCGCGCCGCCGACGCGCGCTCCCTCGCCACCGCCGACGGGCTCGGCATGCTGCTGCATCAGGCGGTGCGCGGCTTCTCGCTCTGGTTCGGCGTGACGCCCGCCGTCACCGCCGAGCTGCGTGCGCTCGTCGAAGCCGACCTCCTCGCCAGATCCTGACCCCGCTGACGGCCGCAAGCCGGCAGTCACAAGGTCGCGCGCTCACGTGCTCGTGAGCGTCTGCGCGTCGTCGCCGTGGAATAAGCCGGCCTTGATCGGGTTCGCCACAGGTCGGGCGCCATCGGATGCCGCTCATAGGGAGGACGAGCATGCGCACACTGACACGTCGCACCGCGGCGCTGGCCGCGGTGACTCTGATCGCCGCAACCTCCGCCGCCTTGGCGCAGCCGGCCAATCCGCCCACGCGGGTGCGCGGCACCATCGAGAAGGTCGACGGCGCCACGATGACCGTGAAGCTGGCCAACGGCCAGGACGCCACCATCAAGCTCACCGACAATGCGCGCGTGCTCGGCGTGCAGAAGGTCGGCATCGACGAGGTCAAGGTCGGCAGCTATGTCGGCGTCTCGTCCATGCCGCAGACCGACGGCAGCCAGAAGGCGATGCACGTCCACATCTTCCCCGACGCGATGCGCGGCGTGGCGGAAGGCCATTTCCCCTGGGACAACCGCCCCGGCGCGATGATGACCAATGCCGCCGTCGAGACCACCGTCGCCGGCAACGACGGCCGCACGCTGACGGTGAAATACAAGACCGGCGAACAGAAAATCGTCGTGCCGCCCGAGGCGGTGATCGTGAAGTACGTTCCCGGCGATCGTGCCGAGCTCAAGCCGGGCGCCAGGATCTTCATCGCGGCCGCGCAGCGCCTGGGAGACGGCACGCTGAGCGCGATGAGCGTGGCGGTCGGCCGCGACGGCCTCACCCCGCCGATGTGACCGGCGTGTCGCCGGCGTGCGCGACCGGGATGCCCCCGCCCGGACGGGGCATCCCGTAACCGCTCGCGCTGGCGGATCGCCGGGAGCTTCGTGGTGCCGATCTCGCTCGGGAGCGACGGTTGCGCTCGTGCGCCGACCGCCCCGATATCGCTTGAGCTATGTCAAGCAGAGCGCCGCGCCGGCATGCCACCTATCCATGGCTCAACATGCCTTGAAGGGAGAGCATCATGCCCGCGCAAAGCAGCGTTCATTTTTATCTCAATTGGGCCAAAGAGCGGATCGACGAGATGGATGCCGTGTTGGCGTCGCTCGAGGGCAAGACCGGTGAGATCGAAGCTGATCTTCGCACAAGGGCCGACCGGGCCCTCGCAGATCTGCGCGAGAAGCGCGACGATTTCCAAAATCTCGTCAAGAAGCAGTCGGAGTCCAACGAAGCGGCCTGGATCAGCACGAAAGCCAAGCTGGATGCCGACTGGGGGCGCTTCGAAGCCGACCTGCGACGATACGTCGAAAGCTTCGGCAAGCACATCAGGCAGCAGCAATCGATCTTTCAGCTCCAGGCCGACGCCCAGTTGAAGGCTTGGCGTGACGCCGCTGACAGTCTTTCTGCCGCCGCGCAGGAATTCGCAACGGAACGCCGCGGCGACATCGACGCTACGGTGACGCGCATGAAGGCCGAAGCGGGCGCGGCAGAGGAAAGGCTCCGCAAGCTGAGCCAAGCGGGGACGGAATCCTGGTCTGTGCTGATGACGGCCCTGAACGAAACACGCGCGGTCTTCGATCGCGCCAATCAGTCTGCCCGCGAGGCTTTCAAGAAAGCGGCGGCCTGAGTGCGGGGCGGCGGGCTTGCGCCCGTCGCGTCCGGCTTTGCAACGCGCGCACCACCGCCTGAATCCTGAATGGAGAATACCGTGCCCGCTGACCCCGTGCTCACGCGCGAGCTGCAGTCCTTGCACGAGGAGATATCCGCCTCCCGGCGTGCACGCGCGGCGTCTCTCCCGTCGGGCGAGCCGCGCGCGGACGAGGGAAGTGCGGCCGGCCCCGGCGCGGCTGCCCCGGCTCCCACGCCGGACGAGGCCGCGGACGAGCGGTTGCTGCGCGACGAGGTTCACGCGTTCCTCGACGAGGTCACGCAGATCTTCAAGGACGCCGAGAAGAATGTATCTGCTCATCCGACCGCCAGCGTGATGGGAGCGCTGGTGCTCGGGATCTTGATCGGCCGCCTCCTTGGCCGACGCTGACGCGGGATGCCGTCATACGTCATCCCGACGCATCATCTGATGGAGCCACGACATGATCGACAACGTTGTTCGCGACCTTCAGGTCCTGTGGAAGGCCGACGCGCTGATCGGGAAGATCTGGCTCAATGTCATCGCGCGACGGTCGGGCCTGTTCGCGTTCGCCGGCCTGATCGCGGTGTTTGGGCTCGGGATGGCCAACGTGGCGGGATTCTACGGGCTGCAGCCGTCCTGGGGCTCGGTCTGGGCCGCCACGATGGTCGCGGCCGCCGACTTCGTCCTTGCGGCGGTCATCGCCCTCCTGGCGCGCAGCGCCAAGCCCGGACCCGAGATCGAACTCGCCCTCGAGGTTCGCAAGATGGCTGTGGAGTCGCTTCAGGCGGACACGCGCGACCTGAAAATCACGGTCGACATGCTCGGCCATGACATGCGTCAGGCCAAGGACGCGATCGCGGGCTTCGTCCACAATCCCCTGAGCGTCGCGACCGACAAGCTTCTTGTTCCGGCGGCCCTGTCGATCATTCGTGGCCTGCGCGCGAAGAAGGATGGCGTCTGATCGGCCCGGCCACGCGGGGGGAGGGGAAACGTCCCGCGCCGCGATACTCACTCTGCTTCTTTCGTAGGCACGGCATCTCAAAGACCCTGATTAAATTTGCGGCAGAGACGTGGGGCTGCGCATGGTTTGCGCAGCGAGCGTCGCAAGGCCGCGCAGCCGTGTCGTAATCATTTGAAAAATCACGTGAATCTTCCGGGTGCCAACCGGCGGCCGATGGCACATGCATTGCAAGCACCCTCGCCGAGCCCGCCGCAAGCAACGCGGCCAAACGGGGGAGCCTGTTCATGTCCACCTTCGACAATCCGTTCGATCCCACGCGCCGGCTGACCGAAGGCTGCTCCTGCGGCCGCCACGCCAGCGAGGCCGACCATGCGCGCGAGGCGCAGTTGCAGTGCGCGGCGGTCGAGAGCGAAGACAAGCGTTATGAAGGTGTCGTCGCCTCCGCCGTCATGCGCGCGATGTTCCCGCAGGACATGGCGCGACGCGCGTTCCTGAAATCCGTCGGCGCCTCGACGGCGCTCGCGGCCGTCTCGCAGTTCTTCCCGCTCAAGACCGCGACCGAGGTGTTCGCGGCGGGCGGCGCGCTCGAGAAGAAGGACCTCAAGGTCGGCTTCATCCCGATCACCTGCGCCACGCCGATCATCATGGCGCATCCGATGGGCTTCTATTCCAAGCACGGGCTCAACGTCGACGTGATCAAGACCGCCGGTTGGGCAGTGGTGCGCGACAAGACCATCAACAAGGAATACGACGCCGCGCACATGCTCTCGCCGATGCCGATCGCGATCACGCTCGGCGCGGGCTCCAATCCGCTCCCCTACACCATGCCCGCCGTGGAAAACATCAACGGCCAAGCCATCACGTTGTCGATGAAGCACAAGGACAAGCGCGATCCGAAGTCGTGGAAGGGCTTCAAGTTTGCGGTGCCGTTCGACTATTCGATGCACAATTATCTGCTGCGCTATTATCTCGCGGAGCACGGGCTCGATCCGGATACCGACGTGCAGATCCGCGCGGTTCCGCCGCCCGAGATGGTCGCCAACCTGCGCGCCGACAACCTCGACGGCTTCCTCGCGCCCGACCCGGTGAACCAGCGCGCGGTCTATGACGGCGTCGGCTTCATCCACATCCTCTCGAAGGAGATCTGGGACCGGCACCCGTGCTGCGCCTTCGCGGCCTCGAAGGAGTTCGTCACGTCGTCGCCCAACACCTACGCGGCGTTGCTCAAGGCGATCATCGACGCCACCGCCTTCGCGACCAAGGCCGAGAACCGCAAGCAGATCGCCGAGGCGATCGCGCCCGCCAACTACCTCAACCAGCCGGTGACGGTGGTGGAGCAGGTCCTCACCGGCACCTTCGCCGACGGCCTCGGCAACGTGCGCAAGGTGCCGGACCGCATCGATTTCGATCCGTTCCCATGGGAGTCCTTTGCCGTGTGGATCATGACCCAGATGAAGCGCTGGGGCCAGATCAAGGGCGAGGTCGACTACGCCGGCGTCGCCAAGCAGGTGTTCCTGGCGACCGACACGTCCAAGCTCATGAAGGAGGTCGGGCTGACGCCGCCGACCTCGACCTCGAAGACCTTCGTCGTCATGGGCAAGACGTTCGATCCGGCCAAGCCCGACGAGTACGTCAAGAGCTTCGCCATCAAGCGGGCCTGAACAGCGCATGATCCCGAAAAGTGGCCATCGGTTTTCGGACGAGATCATGCGCAAGAGAAAGCATGATCCCGAAAAGTGGCCGCCGGTTTTCGGACGAGATCATGCGCAAGAGGAAGCATGATCCCGAAAAGTGGCCACCGGTTTTCGGACGAGATCATGCGTGAGGCAAATTAGGGGAAGCCGGGACATGTCCGTTTCCATAGGAGTGCGCGCGACCATCCTGTCGGTCGTGCTGTTCATCGCCTTCCTGCTGGTGTGGCAGCTCGCCGTCAGCGGGTCGGGTCAGGTCGCGCAGATGGATCCCGAGTACGCCAAGCTCATGGGCGCCACCGCGACCCAGGGCAAGTCGGCGATGCCGGGTCCGCTCGAGGTCGGCGCCAAGCTGTTCGAACACCTGCGCCAGCCCTTCTACGACAAGGGCCCCAACGACAAGGGCGTCGGCGTCCAGCTCGCCTATTCGATCGCGCGCGTCGGCATCGGCTACCTGATCGCAGTGATCGTTGCCGTTCCGATCGGCTTCCTCATCGGCATGTCGCCGCTGATGAGCCGCGCGCTCGATCCCTTCATCCAGGTGCTCAAGCCGATCTCGCCGCTCGCCTGGATGCCGCTCGCGCTCTACACCATCAAGGACTCGGGCCTGTCGTCGATCTTCGTGATCTTCATCTGCTCGGTCTGGCCGATGCTGATCAATACCGCGTTCGGCGTCGCCGCTGTGCGCAAGGAGTGGATCAACGTCGCGCGCACGCTCGAGGTCGGCACGTTCCGCCGCGCCTTCACGATCATCCTGCCGGCCGCCGCGCCGACGATCCTCACCGGCATGCGCATCTCGATCGGCATCGCCTGGCTGGTCATCGTCGCCGCCGAGATGCTCGTTGGCGGCACCGGCATCGGCTACTTCGTGTGGAACGAGTGGAACAACCTCTCCATCACCAACGTGATCAACGCGATCCTGCTGATCGGCGTCGTCGGCATGGTCCTCGACCAGGTCCTCGCGCGGCTCGCGCACCTCGTCACATTTCCGGAGTAAGCCATGTCCGCCGGACAGAAGTTCATCTCGATCGAAGGCATCAGCAAGCGCTACCCGGCGTCGGGCGGCGCCCGCACGACGGTCTTCCAGGACCTGTGGCTGAGCATGCAGCGCGGAGAGTTCACCTGCATCATCGGCCATTCCGGCTGCGGCAAGACCACCGTCCTCAACATCCTGGCGGGGCTCGACACGCCGACCGACGGCGCGGTGATCGTCGACAACCAGGCGATCTCCGGCCCGAGCATCGACCGCGCCGTCATCTTCCAGAGCCATGCGCTGCTGCCCTGGCGCACGGTGTTGGGCAACGTCGCCTATGCGGTGTCGTCGAAGTGGCGCAAATATTCGCGCGCGCAGGTCGAGGCCCACGCCAAGAAGTTCATCGACCTCGTCGGCCTGTCAGGCTCCGAGCTCAAGCGGCCGGCGGAACTCTCGGGCGGCATGAAGCAGCGCGTCGGCATCGCCCGCGCGCTCTCGATCGAGCCCAAGATCCTCCTGATGGACGAGCCGTTCTCCGCGCTCGACGCGCTCACGCGCGGCACGCTGCAGGACGAGGTGCGGCGCATCTGCCAGACCACGGGCCAGACGGTGTTCATGATCACGCACGACGTCGACGAGGCGATCTACCTCGCCGACCGCATCGTGCTGATGACCAACGGGCCGAACGCCGTGCTCGCCGAGGTGGTCGAGAACCCGCTGCCGAAGGACCGCAAGCGCACCGATTTCCACCGCCACCCGCTCTATTACGGTGTGCGCAACCACATCATCGACTTCCTGGTCACGCGCTCGAAGACCTTTTCCGCGGAGGCCAGGGATTTCGATCCGCGCAACATCAAGGTCGTGCGCCCCGGCGCGCTCGACGCCGCGGTCGTGGTGAGCGCCGACGATGACGCACCGCAGCGGATCGCCGGCGCCCAGGCCGCGCGCTGACCCGTTCAAGACGCAAACCTGCCACAAGGAGACAGTGATGACGCGTGCGCAGCTCACCGAGAAGATCCTCGACATCAAGCGCGAGAAGGGATGGACCTGGAAGTACATCTGCGACGAGATCGGCGGCATGTCGCAGGTCCTGATCACCGGCGCGTTGCTCGGCCACCAGAAGCTCGCCAAGCAGCAGGCGGCGAAAGCCGGCGACCTGTTCGGCCTGTCCAAGTCCGAGGTCACCCTGCTCAACGAGTCGCCGATGCGCGGCGCCGGCACGGCCATGCCGCCGACCGATCCGCTGCTCTACCGCTTCTACGAACTGGTGATGGTCAACGGTCCCGCCTGGAAGGTCCTGATCGAGGAGGAGTTTGGCGACGGCATCATGTCGGCGATCGACTTCGACATGGCGATGGAACGCCAGGCCGATCCCAAGGGTGACCGCGTCAAGATCACCATGTCGGGCAAGTTCCTGCCGTTCAAGTATTACGGCGCCACGGGCAACGTGCCGCAGTACGGCTACAAGGAAGAGTAGGCCGCGCACGCGAGACTCCGCGTGACGCGAGGGCCGTGCCGCGAGTCCACCTCTCCCCGCCGGGGAGAGGTCGCCGCGCGCAGCGCGGCGGGTGAGGGGGCGCAGAACGCTGTCGTGCGCTCTTCGTCAAAGGGGCGCGGGACTTTTCCTCGCAATTCCCACGCCGGCAGGTCCCCGGTGGACCTGATGCTTCCGCGCGCTATCAAGCGGCCGCATCATCGGCACTGGCGTGAGACGACGTGCGGCACCCGCGCGGCGGAGCCTGCGCCTGTCCGCAGCGCGCGCTGGAATATCGCGCGCGCGTCCTTCCAAACAGGCGCGCTGCCGGAGTTTGGCGAAACGAACCCGAGGATGGGACTTTGGCGAAACGAACCCGACGCGGAGGACTTTGGCGAAACGAACCCAAGGCCCCGGCTACGGCAGGCTGGCATTGAACGTCGGAAGCCTCGGCAACGGTCCGGACGATCTGTCGACAGCTAGCCGAGCAGCTTCTTGATCTCGTCGCGGAACGCCGGCGCGAGGTCCGGCCGGTCGAGTGCATAGGCGACGTTGGCGGTGAGGAACCCGAGCTTGGAGCCGCAGTCGTAGCTCGTGCCGTCGAACTTGAGGCCGAAGAACGGCTGTTTCTGCGCAAGGCGGATCATGGCGTCGGTGAGCTGGATCTCGCCGCCGGCGCCGCGCTCTTGCGTGCCGAGCAGGTCGAAGATTTCCGGCTGCAGGATGTAGCGGCCGGTGATGCTCAGGTTGGACGGCGCCTTCTCGCGCGCCGGCTTCTCGACCATCCCGGTGATCTCGAACGCCTTGCCGGCGGTCTTGCCGACGCCGACGATGCCGTACATGTGCACGCGCTCCGGCGGCACTTCCTCGACGGCGATGACGTTGGCCTTGGCGCCGAGCGTGTTGTAGGCGTCGATCATCTGCGCCGTGCAGCCGCGCTGCGCCTTCACCAGCACGTCGGGCAGCAGCACGGCGAACGGCTCGTTGCCGACGATGTCGCGCGCGCACCAGACCGCGTGGCCGAGGCCGAGCGGGGCCTGCTGCCGCGTGAAGCTCGTTTCCCCGGCGCCCGGCAGGTCCTTGTCGAGCTGGTCGAGCTCGGCCTGGCGCTTCTTCTGCGCCAGGGTCGATTCCAGCTCCACCTGGTGGTCGAAATGGTCCTCGATCACGCCCTTGTTGCGCCCGGTGACGAAGACGAAATGCTCGATGCCTGCCTCGCGCGCCTCATCGACGACGTGCTGGATCAGCGGCCGGTCGACGACGGTCAGCATCTCCTTGGGCATGGCCTTGGTGGCGGGCAGGAACCGCGTTCCGAGGCCGGCGACGGGAAGGATGGCTTTGCGAATTTTCATGGGGACCCGGTTGCAGGGTGTTAAGGCACCGTGGCTTCATCATTGCGCCCAATTTTGCGGAAAAAACAAGGCGATCGTTGCAGCGCGCGACACGGGCGCGGACGGCGCTTTTAAGACATTCATAACGAGATGTGACGCCCTAATGGCGGCGGGACCATCGATGACATTCAAACGGGGTGGGGCTCGTCTGATGCCGCACGTGATCCGGCAGCTCGTAATCGCTGCCTCGACGTTCGCTGTATTGCCGGCCTGTGCCGACGTCACCGGCAGCGACAACCGTCTGCAGGCTTATGCGCCGGTCACCGCCAGCGCGCCTGCCAGCCTGCCGGGTTCGCGCGAGTGGAGCGGCGAGTCCGGGGCGTCCGGCCATCCGGCCATGGAGGCGGACGCGATCCGCGCCGCCGCCGCCAATTTCCCGCAGTGCCTCGCCAATCTCTGGCCCCAGGCGGCGCGCCGCGGCATCTCGCAGCAGACCTACGTGGCGCTGACCCGCGATCTCACGCCCGACCTGCGCCTGATGGACCTGATGGATGCGCAGCCCGAATTCACCAAGGCGGTGTGGGACTATCTCGACACGCTGGTGAGCGATGCGCGCATTACCCGCGGCAAGGAGCTGCTCGCGCAGCACCGCGCCGTCTTCGATGCCGCCGAGCGCACCTACGGCGTCGACCGCTATGTCATCGCGGCGATCTGGGGAGTCGAGACGAACTACGGCACGCTCGCCGGCGACCGTCCGGTGCTGCGTTCGACTGCGACGCTTGCCTGCGTCGGGCGCCGCCAGGCCTATTTCCGCGAGGAGTTCCTGTCGGCGCTCGAGATCGTGCAGCGCGGCGACGTTCACCCGGACCGGCTCAAGGGATCGTGGGCGGGTGCCTTTGGCGCGACCCAGTTCATGCCGACCACGTTCAAGCGCTTCGCGGTCGATGGGGATGGCGACGGCCGCCGCGATATCGTCGATTCGGTCGCCGACATCATCTTCTCGACCGCCAGCAACCTGAAGATCGGCGGCTGGGTTGCGGGCCAGACCTGGGGTTACGAGGTCGCGGTGCCGCAGGGCTTCGACTACCTGCTGGCCGACCGCGGCAAGCAGATGACCCTGCGCGAGTGGGAGCATCTCGGACTGCGACGCGCCAACGGCAAGCCGTTCCCGCGACCCTCCGACCGCGCCTATCTGCTGGTGCCGGCCGGCTCGCGCGGCCCGGCGTTTCTCATGCTGCAGAATTTCCGCGCCATCATGAAGTACAACCCGGCCGAGGCCTATGCGCTGGCCATCGGCCATCTCGCCGACCGCTTCCGCGGCGAGCCGCCCTTCGTGCAGCCATGGCCGCGCGACGAGCGGGTGCTCTCGCTGAACGAGCGGCTCGAGCTGCAGCAGTTGCTGGCGCAGCGCGGCTTCAATGTCGGAGAGCCGGACGGCCGGCTGGGCGCGCGCTCGCGCGTGGCGCTGCGGCAGTTCCAGGCGCGCAACGGCCTGCCCGCGGACGGTTTCGCTTCGGCCTCGATGCTCGACCGGCTGCGCTCGCGCTAGAGCCCGATCTCAAAGCCCCGGGACCTGACCGGGGAACCGCGCCGTTCGCCGGGGCGTTTTGCCTTGTAAACCCTCTCGGATTCGGGCCGATATCCACGCCTTCAAGTCGCCCCGGTCGCCATGGTAGCTTGCAGCATGGGCAAAGGCAGGCATTTGACTCGTTTTGCGGCGATTGCGGCGCTCGCGGTGATGGCCGTGGGCGCGGCTCAGGCGCAGTTCTTCGACGACCGCTTCCCGTTCGAGCGGCGCGGGGGTTGGGGCGGCTTTGCGCCCCCGGCGCTGATCCCGCAGCAGCAGCCGCAGCGCGCGCCGGTCGATTATTCGCATGCCCCGTCGCCGCGCAAGTACGAGAAGAACGATCCCGCCGACGTGTCGACCGTCATGGTCGTGGGCGATTCGATGGCGGACTGGCTGGCGTTCGGCCTGGAGACGGCGTTCTCCGACTCGCCCGAGCTGGGAGTCATGCGCAAGCACCGCACGCATTCCAGCCTGATCTTCACGCCGGGGACGCGCAACCGCAGCTTCGACTGGGTGGCGCATGCCAAGGAGCTGCTCGCCAAAGAGAACCCGCAGTTCATCGTCGTGATGCTCGGCATCGCCGACCGCGAGACCATTCGCGAGCCGCGTCAGCCCGCCACTGCACCGGCCGCCGCCCCGAAGGCGCAGCAGCGCGGCAAGCCCGCTGCCGGCGGCGACCAGGCCAAGACCGATCAGGCCAAGCCGGACGCCAAACCTGACGCCAAGCCTGACGCGAACGGCAAGCCGGCTGCGGATGATGCCGCCGAGGAGCAGGCTGCCGACGACACGCCGGAGCCGCAACGGACCGGCTCGAGTTCCCACGAATTCAAGTCGGAGCGCTGGGTGGAGCTCTACAGCCAGCGCATCGACGAGATGATCGCGGCGCTCAAGACCAAGGGCGTCCCGGTGTTCTGGGTTGGGCTGCCGCCGATCCGCGGCACGCGCTCGACCAGCGACGTGCTGTTCCTCAACGACCTCTATCGCAGCCGCGCCGAGAAGGCGGGCATCACCTACGTCGATGTCTGGGACGGCTTCGTCGACGAGGGCGGCCGCTTCGCTCAGCAGGGCCCCGATTTCGAGGGACAGACGCGCCGGCTGCGCACCAGCGACGGCGTGCACTTCACCCAGGCCGGCGCGCGCAAGCTCGCACACTATGTCGAGAAGGAAATCCGCCGCGCCATGACGCCGACCGGGCCGATTGCCGTGCCGCTGCCGGTCGATCCCGACGCTGAGGCCGCGAAGTCCGCAACGGTGGCGCCGGACAAATCGATGCCGCGCCCGCTGGCCGGGCCCGTGATCCCGCTCAATGCGGCGGGCGAGGTCGGCGATGCCGGCGAGCTCGCCGGCGCGAGCGGGCCGAAACAGTCGCTCAACGATGCGCTCGCTTCACGTATTCTGGTTCAGGGCGATGCCCTGCCGGTGCCTGCCGGCCGCGCCGACGACACGGCCTGGCCGCGCCGTGCACCTGCGCCGGTCGACGGCGATCCCGTCGTGGCGCGCACCAACCTGCCGATGACCCCGATGCAGGCTGAGCGTCCGAAGATCGCCGAAGCCGCGCCGCCGCCGAGCCAGGTGCGGCGCGTGCGCACGCCGCGACCCGCGGCGAGCGTGGCGCAGCGCGACCAGCGCCGCTATCAGACGCAGTCGTCGTCGCCGTTCTTCTTCTTCTTCAATCGGTAGCACGCGCGGGCCGCGAATCGCGACTGCGGCAGCATCGTCGGCAGCAGCGTCATCGCGAGGGGCGTAGCGACGACGCAATCGGGCCGCGCTTGGCTCCGGTTGCTTCCCTCGTGCGGGTTGTTCGCAGTTGCTGCCGCGCTAGCGCGGCAGCAGGCTCTGCCCCATCAGGAACTTGTCGACCGCGTGCGCGCACTGGCGGCCTTCGCGGATCGCCCAGACGACCAGCGACTGGCCGCGGCGCATGTCGCCGGCGGAGAACACCTTCGGCAGCGAGGTCTGATAGGCGAGGGTGTCGGCCTTGACGTTGCCGCGCGGATCGAGCGCGACGCCGAGCGACTTGAGCATGCCTTCGTGCACCGGATGCACGAAGCCCATGGCCAGCAGCACGAGGTCGGCATCGAGTTCGAACTCGGTGCCTGGGATCGGCTTGATCTTCTCGTCGACGTGCACGCAATGCAGCTTCTTCACGCGGCCGTTCTCGCCCGAGAACTTCTGCGTGAGCACCGAGAACTCGCGCTTGGCGCCTTCCTCGTGGCTCGACGAGGTGCGCAGCTTGAGCGGCCAGTTCGGCCAGGTGAGCATCTTGTTCTCGTGCTCGGGCGGCTGCGGCATGATCTCGAAGTTGATCACCGAGAGCGCGCCCTGGCGGATCGACGTGCCGATGCAGTCGGAGCCGGTGTCGCCGCCGCCGATCACCACCACGTTCTTGCCGGTGGCGAGGATCGGCTTGTTGTCGGCCTGCGGCTCGTTGCTCACGCGCCGGTTCTGCTGCGGCAGGAAGTCCATGGCGAAGTGGACGCCGTCGAGCTCGCGCCCGGGGATCGGCAGGTCGCGCGGCTGCTCGGCGCCGCCGGCCAGCACCACGGCGTCGTAGCCTTTCACGAGGTCCTCCGCCGGCGTGTTGACGCCGATGTTGGCCCCGTAATGGAAGGTCACGCCTTCCGCCTCCATCTGCGCGACGCGGCGGTCGACGATCTGCTTCTCCATCTTGAAGTCGGGGATGCCGTAGCGCAGCAGGCCACCCGCCTTGGCGAACTTCTCGAACACGTGGACGTCGTGGCCGGCGCGCGCGAGCTGCTGGGCGCAGGCGAGGCCGGCCGGTCCGGATCCGACGATGGCCACCTTCTTGCCGGTCTTGTGCGCGGGCGGCTCGGGCTTGGTCCAGCCCTGCTCGAACGCCTTGTCGGCGATGGCGCATTCGATCGTCTTGATGGTGACCGGCACGTCCTCGATGTTGAGCGTGCAGGCGGCCTCGCATGGCGCCGGGCAGACGCGGCCGGTGACCTCCGGGAAGTTGTTGGTCGAGTGCAGGTTGCGCGCGGCTTCCTGCCAGTCGTTGGTGTAGACGAGGTCGTTCCAGTCCGGGATCTGGTTGTTCACCGGACAGCCCGTGTGACAATACGGGATGCCGCAGTTCATGCAGCGCGCGGCCTGGTCGCGCAGCTCCTTCTCGGGCAGCGGAATGACGAACTCGCGATAATGCTTCACCCGCTCCTCGACGGGAGCGTAGTCGCGATCGTTGCGCTCGAATTCGAGAAAACCCGTGACCTTACCCATTCACCCAAGCCCTTCGACCCGAACCTACATGGCGCGGGGCGAGGCTCGCAACCGGTAGCCCCGGCGCGCCACGTCCCAGCGCTGTCATTGAATTACTCGGCAGCCTGCATCGCGGCCGCTTTTTCCTTCGCCAGCTCAGCGAGGGCCCGGCGGTACTCCACCGGCATCACCTTGCGGAACTTCGGAAGGTACTCGTTCCAGTGCTCGAGGATGTGCGCCGCCCGCTGCGAGCCGGCGAAGCGCGCATGCCGCGTGATCAGGATGTGCAGCCGCTGGGCGTCGAACTGGGTCATGTCGGACATGACGTCGACCCAGCCCGAGGTCTCGAGATCGGCCGCGTGGCCATAGTATTTGGCGTTGATCTCTTCCTCGTTCGGGACCGGCTCGAGCTCGACCATGGTCATGTTGCACAGGCTCGGGAAGGTGCCGTCCTCGTCGAGCACGTAAGCGACGCCGCCCGACATGCCGGCCGCGAAGTTGCGCCCGGTCTTGCCGAGCACGACCACGACGCCGCCGGTCATGTATTCGCAGCAGTGGTCGCCCGCGCCCTCGACCACGGCGGTCGCGCCCGAGTTGCGCACGGCGAAGCGCTCGCCCGCGACGCCGCGGAAGTAGCATTCGCCCTGGATGGCGCCGTACAGCACGGTGTTGCCGACGATGATCGACTCCTCGGGCGTGATGCCCGCGTCGGTCGCCGGCCGCACGATGATGCGTCCGCCCGAGAGGCCCTTGCCGACGTAATCGTTGGCCTCGCCCTCGAGCTCCATCGTTACGCCCTTGGCAAGCCACGCGCCGAAGCTCTGGCCGGCGGTGCCGGTCAGCTTCACATGGATCGTGTCGTCGGGCAGGCCCGTGTGGCCGTAGCGCTTGGCGACCTCGCCCGAGAGCATCGCGCCGGCCGTGCGGTCCGTGTTCTGGATCGTCGTCACGATGCGCACCGGCGCGCCGCGGTCGAGCGCGGCCTGGCTCTCGGCGATCAGCTTGCGGTCGAGGATGTCGTGGATCTTGTGGTCCTGCTCCTCGCAGTGATGGATCGCGACGTCGTCGGGCGCCTCCGGCTTGAAGAACAAGCGCGAGAAGTCGAGGCCCTTGGCCTTCCAGTGCTCGATCACGCGCCGCTGGTCGAGCATCTGCACCTGTCCGACCATCTCGTCGAACGTGCGGTAGCCCATCTGCGCCATGATCTCGCGCACTTCCTCGGCGACGAAGAAGAAGAAGTTGATCACGTGCTCCGGCTGGCCCTTGAAGCGCTTGCGCAGCACCGGATCCTGGGTCGCGACGCCGACCGGGCAGGTGTTGAGGTGGCACTTGCGCATCATGATGCAGCCGGCCGCGATCAGCGGCGCGGTCGCGAACCCGAACTCGTCCGCGCCCAGCAGGGCGCCGACCACGACGTCGCGGCCGGTGCGGATGCCGCCGTCGACCTGTACCGCGATGCGGCCGCGCAGGCGGTTGGCGACGAGAGTCTGGTGCGTCTCGGCGAGACCGATCTCCCACGGCGAGCCGGCGTGCTTGATCGAGGTGAGGGGGCTCGCGCCGGTGCCGCCCTCGTATCCGGCGATGGTCACGTGGTCCGCGCGCGCCTTGGAGACGCCCGCCGCCACGGTGCCGACACCGATTTCCGAGACGAGTTTCACGGAGACGTCGCCCGCCGGGTTGACGTTCTTGAGGTCGAAGATGAGCTGCGCGAGATCTTCGATCGAATAGATGTCGTGGTGCGGCGGCGGCGAGATGAGGCCGACGCCGGGCGTCGAGTGGCGCACCTTGGCGATGACCTTGTCGACCTTATGGCCGGGCAGCTGGCCGCCTTCGCCGGGCTTGGCGCCCTGCGCCATCTTGATCTGCATCACGTCGGAGTTGACGAGATATTCGGTGGTGACGCCGAAGCGGCCCGAGGCGACCTGCTTGATCGCCGAGCGCATGCTGTCGCCGTTCGGCAGCGGCTTGAAGCGGTCCGCTTCCTCGCCGCCTTCGCCGGTGTTCGACTTGCCGCCGATGCGGTTCATCGCGATGGCGAGCGTGGTGTGCGCCTCGCGCGAGATCGACCCGTACGACATGGCGCCCGTGGAGAAGCGCTTCACGATGCTCTGCGCGGATTCGACCTCCTCGAGCGGAACGGGCTTGCGGCCCTCTTCCTCGGCACCCTTGAGGCGGAACAGCCCGCGGATGGTGAGCAGACGCTCGTTCTGCTCGTTCACGATCTTGGCGAAGTCGCGGTACTTGTCCGGCAGGTTGCCGCGCACGGCGTGCTGCAGGGCGCTCACGGTCTCCGAGGTCCAGACGTGGTCCTCGCCGCGCAGGCGCACGGCATAGTCGCCGCCGACGTCGAGCGCACTGCGGTAGATCGGGGCATCGCTGAACGCGAGGCGGTGCCGCCGCACGGTCTCTTCGGCGACCTCGTTCAGCCCGGCGCCCTCGATGCGGGTGGCGGTGCCGGCGAAGTAGGTGTTGACGAATTCCGACTTGAGGCCGACCGCGTCGAAGATCTGCGCGCCGCAGTACGACTGATAGGTCGAGATGCCCATCTTCGACATGACCTTGAGCAGGCCCTTGTCGATCGACTTGATGTAGCGCTTGACGATTTCCTTGTCGTCGAGCTTCTGCGGAAGCTCGTCCTTCATCGCGATCAGCGTCTCGAACGCGAGATAGGGATTGACCGCCTCGGCGCCATAGCCGGCAAGGCAGGCGAAGTGATGCACCTCGCGCGGCTCGCCGGTCTCGACGACGAGACCGACCGAGGTGCGCAGGCCCTTGCGGATCAGGTGATGATGCACCGACGCGCAGGCGAGCAGCGAGGGGATCGGAATGCGGTCGCTGCCGGCCTTGCGGTCCGACAGGATGATGATGTTGATGCCGTCGCGCACGGCCTGCTCGGCCTGGCGGCAGAGCTCGCCGATGGCGGGGTCCATGCCGCCGGCGCCGCGCTCGGCCTCCCAGGTGGCGTCGAGGGTGCGCGACTTGAAGTGCGAGTCGCTGATCTCCGAGATCGAGCGGATCTTCTCGAGGTCGTCGTTGGTCAGGATCGGCTGTCGCACCTCGAGGCGCTTGGTGTTGGACATGCCTTCGAGGTCGAACAGGTTCGGCCGCGGTCCGATGATCGAGACGAGGCTCATGACGAGCTCTTCGCGGATCGGGTCGATCGGCGGGTTCGTCACCTGCGCGAAGTTCTGCTTGAAATACGTGAACAGCGGCTTCGGCTTGTCCGACAGCGCCGAGATCGGCGTGTCGTTGCCCATGGAGCCGACCGCTTCCTCGCCGGTGGTGCCCATCGGCGCCATCAGCATCTTGAGGTCTTCCTGGGTGTAACCGAAGGTCTGCTGACGATCGAGCAGCGTCAGATTGGACTTGGCGTGGCCGTTGTTCGTCGACGGCAGATCCTCGAGCACGATCTGCGTGCGTTCGAGCCATTGCCCGTAGGGGTGGCTGCGCGACAGCTTGGCCTTGATCTCCTCGTCGGGAATGAGGCGTCCCTCGACGAGGTCGACGAGCAGCATCTTGCCGGGCTGGAGCCGCCACTTGGTGACGATGTCCTTCTCCGGGATCTTCAGCACGCCCATCTCGGACGCCATGATCACGCGGTCGTCGCGCGTCACGAAGTAGCGCGCCGGGCGCAGTCCGTTGCGGTCGAGGGTGGCGCCGATCTGCCGCCCGTCGGTGAAGGCGATGGCGGCGGGGCCGTCCCACGGCTCCATCAGCGCAGCGTTGTATTCGTAGAACGCGCGGCGCTGCTCATCCATCAGCGGATTGCCGGCCCACGCCTCCGGGATCATCATCATGACCGCGTGCGGCAGCGAGTAGCCGCCCTGCACCAGGAACTCGAGCGCATTGTCGAAACACGCAGTGTCCGACTGGCCTTCGTAGGAAATCGGCCACAGCTTGTTGATGTCGTCGCCGAACAGCGGCGAGGACACCGACGCCTGCCGCGCCGCCATCCAGTTGTTGTTGCCGCGCAGCGTGTTGATCTCGCCGTTGTGCGCGATCATGCGATACGGGTGCGCGAGCGACCAGGTCGGGAAGGTGTTGGTGGAGAAGCGCTGGTGCACGAGCGCGAGCGCGGACTCGAAGTCGGGCTCGTGCAGGTCCGGATAATAGGTGCCGAGCTGATCGGCCAGGAACATGCCCTTGTAGATCACCGTGCGGCACGAGATCGACACCGGGTAGTAGCCCGACGCCGCGCGCGCGCGGCGGCCGTAGAGCACGCCGGAGATCGCCTTGCGCAGGATGTAGAGACGGCGCTCGAAATCGTCCTCGCCCGTGCAGGACGCGGGACGCGCGATGAACACCTGCATGTGGCGCGGCTCGGTCGGCTTCACCGTGACGCCGAGCGTGGAATTGTCGGTCGGCACGTCGCGCCAGCCGAGAATGCGCATGCCTTCGCGGGCGGTCTCCGCCGCGTAAACATCCATGATCTCGCGCCGCCACGCCTCGTCGTGCGGCATGAAGATCTGGCCGATGGCGTATTCGCCCGGCGCCGGCAGCTGGAAGCCGAGCTGCTTGGCGGCGCGCGCAAAGAACTTGTGCGGGATCTGGACGAGGATGCCCGCGCCGTCGCCGGCGCGCGGATCGGCGCCGACCGCGCCGCGATGCTCGAGATTGACGAGGATCGTCAGCGCGTCGGAAACGATCTGGTGCGACTTCCTGCCTTTGATGTCGGCGATGAAGCCTACGCCGCAGGAATCCTTGTCGAGCGCGGGATCATAGAGCCCGCGCGCTGCCGGCATGCCGGGATCGGCCGTGTCGTTCCTCGCGCTCATCTTCCTCACCTCCATCGGAGAGGCCGCATTCCTCCGTGCACCGTCCCTCGCCGCCGCGCCGGAGTGCGGCGCGCGGGACGAGGGTCAGCCCTGTCGCTAGCGACGGCAGCCCCCTAGCCGTGTTTCGCCTTGCCGATCGGCCATTTCTGCACGCCGCGGCGAAGCTTGCGCGGTGCACTGTCAGGCCGGACAGGCCTCACGTCCGCGACCCAATTGCGCGGGCGTGGCCAACTGGGACAGCATTGCTGTCCTAACTGGACCATGCCAAAATTCTGCCACGGATACAAGCCGTCGGCATCGCAATTTTCACGCCCGCCGGCATTTTGTTGCGCGCCCCGCCGGTCCCGTGTTGCCTGGGACCCGCGGCATCCGGCCGGCACTGACATTGTAACTCCCACGCTCCATCACCAGGGCTTTCCCGCATGAACTTCGCCAGTGACAACGCCGCCGGGGTCGCCCGCGCCATCCTCGACGCCCTGCACAGGGTGAACGAGGGCCATGTGCTCGGCTACGGCAACGACCCGGTCACGCGCGCGGTTCGGGAGCGGCTGCAGGACATTTTCGGATGCGACCTCGCGGCCTATCTGGTCGGCACCGGCACCGCGGCCAATGCGCTCGCGCTCGCGCACCTGTCGCCGCCGTGGGGCGCGGTGCTGTGTCACCGCGACGCGCACATCGCGACCAGCGAGGCGGGCGCGCCGGAATTCTTCGGCGGCGGGCTCAAGCTGGTGACGCTCGACGGCGAGGGCGGCAAGCTCACCCCGCAGGGGCTGACCGCCGCGCTCGATGGCGCGGAGTGGGGCGGCCCGCATCACGTCACCCCGTCCGTGCTCTCACTCACCCAGGTCACCGAGGCCGGCACCATCTACCAGCCGCAGGAGATCGCGGCGCTGGCGCAGATCGCCCATGCGCGCGGCATGGCCGTGCATATGGACGGCGCGCGTTTCGCCAATGCGGTCGCTGCGCTCGGTGTCCCGCCGGCGCAGGCGAGCTGGCAGTGCGGTGTCGACGTCCTCTCGTTCGGGGCCACCAAGTGCGGCGCGATGGCCGCGGAGGCGGTGATCTTCTTCGATCCATCGCGCGCGGCCGGCATGGACGAACGCCGCAAGCGCGCCGGGCATCTGTTCTCCAAGCACCGCTTCGTCGCCGCCCAGTTCGACGCCTTCCTCGCCGGCGATCTGTGGCTCGCGCTGGCGCGCCACGCCAATGCCATGGCGGCGCGCCTCGGCAAGGGCCTGGCCGCGATCGGCATCGAACCGGTGTGGCCGGTCGAAGCCAACCTCGTGTTCGCGCTGCTGCCGGCCGAGGCCCACGCGCGGCTCGGTCATGCCGGCGCGCGCTACTACGAGATGCGCTCCCGCGCCTTGCCGCGCCAGGCTGCTCAGCCGCCCGGCGCCGTGCTGGTGCGGCTGGTGACGTCGTTTGCGACGAGCGAAGACGAGGTCGACCGTTTCGTGGCGGCGGCGGCCGGCTGAGGAACGCCCCGGCTCCGCCCCAATCGCACCATGCATTCGCCGCGGCGGGCGGGGACAAATCATCGCTGCCACAAGCATAACGGGGAGAGCTGGATGACCATCTTCGCGCGCGGCGCGGCGCTCATCGCGCTTGCAGCCGCTGCCACCGCGCCCACGCTCGCGCAATCCTCCGACATCGCGCGCGCGGGCTTTCTGCCGCCGTTCGAAGCCATCACGGCGATCCGCTCGCTGGGGTTCGACCCGGCCGGCGCCCCGCGGCTGCGCGGGCCTGTCTATATCGTGCGCGCCTACGACGAGGACATTCCGGTGCGTGTCACGGTGGATGCCAGGACCGGCCGCGTGCTGACCGTCACCGAGTTGTTGCCCGGCGAGGACTTCAGCGCGCCGGCGCGCGTCGGCAGCCATCCGATTCCGCCCGGCCGCGTCGCCTCGGTTCCGGGCTATCGTCCCCCGCCCGGCTATGGCCCTCCGGTGGATGCACGTCCTGCCGCTGTGGCGCCTCTCCCCAACAGGGCGATTGCCGCGCGCACGCCCACGCCGCGCGCGCGGCCGGCGACGGCCGCCGTCGGCAATGCGGTGGCGCCTGCTCCGCAGGCGACGGCGCCGGCAAAACCCGAGCAGGCCACGGCCTCCGCGCCGCCGCAGACCACCGGTTCAATCCCCGAGGGCAAGCCGGGCAAGTCGATCCCAGCGCCGGTCGCGCCCAGCGCCGCCAAGCCAGGCAACAGCACGGACGAGCCGGCGGGCGAGCACGCCGCCAAGCAAGACACGCCAATGGTGCCGGTGGCGCCGCTGGAATAGCGCCGCGCGCGCGATCAGCGTCACGCCAAAATAAAAGCGCCCCGGACATGCCGGGGCGCTCCTTCCTCTGACGGGCCGTGTCGTTACGCGGCCTTGGCTTCCACCACCTTGGCGCCGCCGCTGCCGTTGATGGCGATCTGGCGCGGCTTCTTGGCCTCGGGGATTTCGCGCACGAGGTCGACGTGCAGCAGCCCGTTCTCGAGCGAGGCGCCACGCACCTCGACATGCTCGGCGAGCTGGAACACGCGCTCGAAGGCGCGCGCGGCGATGCCCTGGTAGAGCACCTCGCCGGTCTTCTCCTCGGCCTTCTGCTGCTTCTCGCCCTTGATCGTCAGCGTGTTCTCCTTGGCCACGATCGAGAGTTCGGGCTCGGAGAAGCCGGCGACGGCCACCGTGATGCGGTAGGCATTTTCGCCGGTACGTTCGATGTTGTAGGGCGGATAGCCCGGCGCGCTGTCATAGCCAGCGACGTTGTCGAGCATGGAGAACAGCCGGTCGAAGCCGACGGTGGAACGATAGAGGGGAGCGAGATCGAAAGAACGCATTGCATATCCTCCTTGAGGTTGAGCGACATGCGAACGACCCGCCAGATGGCCGGATCGGTTCGGCGCGCAGCCGGATGGCCTGCGCATCGAATGAGATGGGGAGACCGGCCGGGCCGCGCAAGGGTCCGGCGGCTCGGCCAAATCCTATTTCGAATCAGTGATTTGGGGTAAGGCTGGTGCCTGCGGGGGGGCCTGACCGGCCCGTCGCCGGCCTGCTATAAGCGCGCCTCGGACCACACGATCGCACCGACCACATCGCGCACCGATGAAACTCGTGTCCATACCTGCCAATCCGGTTCCCGAAGGGGCCGTGCTGGCGATGCTCAAGACGCCGGACGGCGTGCGGCTGCGCACCGCGCGCTGGGCGCCGCCGCCCGGGCGCAAGGGCACGGTGTGCCTGTTCCATGGCCGCACGGAATTCATCGAAAAATACTTCGAGACGGTGCGCGACCTGCGCGAGCGCGGCTTTGCCGTCGCGACGCTCGACTGGCGCGGTCAGGGTCTCTCCGACCGGCTCCTGTCCGACCGCAACAAGGGTCACATCCGCAGCTTCGCGCAGTACGACACAGATCTCGAGACCTTCATGCGCGAGATCGTGCTGCCGGATTGCCCTCCGCCGTATTTCGCGCTGTGCCACTCGACCGGCTCGGCGGTGCTGCTGCGCGCGGCGGCGCGCGGCGAGCGCTGGTTCGATCGCATGGTGTTCACGGCGCCGCTGATCCGCCTGGCCCGCACGCCGTTTGGCCGCCTGACGCCCGCGGTCGCGCGCACGCTGCGTCTCCTGGGATTCGGCAGCATGCAACTCCGCGGCCAGCGCGCCGTGGCCGGCACCCAGCCCTTCGCGGGGAATATCCTGACCTCGGATCCCGTGCGCTATGCCCGCACGGCGGCGGTGCTGGAGGCCGAGCCGGAGCTCGTGGTGGGAGGGCCGACCATCGCGTGGGTCGACGCCGCGTTCGCCGTGATGAAGGAGTTCAACGAGATCGGCTATCCCGACCGCATCCGCCAGCCCATCCTGATCGTCGCCGCCGGACGCGACCGCATCACGTCGACCCCGGCGATCGAGAATTTCGCGACCCATCTGCGCGCCGGCTCCCATCTCATCATCCCCGGCTCGCTGCACGAGATCATGATGGAGCAGGACAGCTACCGCCAGCAGTTCTGGGCGGCGTTCGATGCCTTCGTCCCCGGCACGCCGCTGTTCGGATAGGGCGTCCGTTACCTTGATTTTGCGAGCATGGCCATCGCCGCCGCATGCACGCGGCGGTCGCCCGCCGCGATGATGCGGCCGCCCTTCTCCGCGGGCTCGCCTTCCCAGGTCGTCACGATGCCGCCCGCGCCGGCGATGATGGGAATGAGCGCGGCGATGTCGTGGGGCTTGATCTCGGTCTCGATCACGAGATCGACGTGCCCGGCGGCGACCATGCAATAGGCATAGCAGTCGCCCCCGTAGCGCGAGAGCCTGACCTTCTTCTCGACCTTGCCGAAAGCGGCGCGGTCGGATGCGTTCATCAGCAGCGGGCTGGTGGTGAACAGGATGGCGTCCTCGAGCTGTTCGCACGGACGCACGGCGAGCACGCGCTCGCCTGCGGGTCCGTGGTAATGCGCGCTCGCGCCGTCGCCGAAGAAGCGCTCGCGGATGAACGGCTGATGCATCATGCCGTAGACCGGCGCGTCCGACCGCAGCAGGCCGATGAGCGTGCCCCAGGCCGGCATGCCGCTGATGAAGGATTTGGTGCCGTCGATCGGATCGAGCACCCAGACGAATTCGGCGTCGGTGCGTTCGTCGCCGAACTCTTCGCCGACGACGCCGTGGCTCGGGAAGGTCCGGCGGATCAGCGTCCGCATCGCGGCCTCGGCCGCCCGATCGGCGGCGGTCACCGGGTCGAAGCCGCCGTTACGGCTCTTGTCCTCGACGCTGAGCGAGGTGCGGAAGAAGGGGCGGATGGCGTCGCCCGAGACGTCGGCGAGCTCGTGGACGAAGGCCGTGAAATCCACCGCGGTCATGGGTCGCCCAGTGCGATCGGCTCGGGGCGGGTCCCCGACGGTCGTTGTCCGATCCGGCGCTCCCTCTATAGAGGACGGACTCGCGCGCGGGCTACAGCGGACTGGTTGATCGAAAATCGTCGTGATTTTGAGGGTTAACGGTAATTAAATACTGCTACGCCCTCGGAATAGCGGGTATTCGCGAAATTTCACAGATCTTCCCTTGCATTTTGTGCAGCGCACGGGCATGTTGTTGCAGTGCGGTAGCTCGATCACTCGAGTTACTGCCGCCCTCCTTGGGCGTTTCCTCCCTAGACTTGGGCCGCTTGCAAAAGCGGCCCTTTTTCTTTTCCGGGCCCGTGTCTCACACGCGATGCGCGTGGCGCGCGACGGCTACTCGGCGGCGGCGCGATAGGGGCGCAGGTCTTCCAGCGGCAGTTCGCCCAGACGCTGCGCCAGCAGCAGCATGTGCTGCGCGACGCGGCCGAAATTCGGTGATCGCTCGTAACGCCGCTCGTCCATGTAGAGCGCGCGGTTGATCTCGAGCTGGATCGAATGCAACCCCGCGGGCGGATCGCCATAGTGCTCGGTGATGAAGCCGCCGGCATAGGGCTTGTTGCGGCTCACCGAATAGCCAAGCTCGATCAGCACCGACTCGATCGTGTCGGCGACGGCGGGGACGCAGCTCGTGCCATAGCGGTCGCCGATCACGAAGTCGGCGCGCGGCCGCTCGTCCCGGCTGCCGGCGGTGGAGGGCATCGAATGGCAGTCCACCAGCACAGCCGCCTTGAACTGGCGGTGCACGCGCGTGATCAGCCGGCGCAAGGCGCGGTGATAGGGCTTGTACAGCCCTTCGATCCGGCGCAACGCGTCGTCGACGGGGATGCGCTGGTCGTAGATCTCCTGCGCGTCCCCGACCACGCGGGCCACGGTTCCCAGTCCGCCCGCCACCCGCATCGACCGGGTGTTGGCAAAGGACGGCAGCCGCCCCTCGAACATGCGCGGGTCGAGTTCGTAGGGCTCGCGGTTGACGTCGACATAGCAGCGCGGGAAGTGCGCGCGCATGAGCGGAAAACCGCCCGGCACCACGTCGGCAAACAATTCGTCGACGAACGTATCCTCGGACCGGCGCAGGGTCGCGATATCGAGCTGGGCCCTGGCCAGGAACGCGCGTGGATAGATGTTGCCGCTGTGGGGGGAGTTGAAAACGACCGCGCTCAAGAGGTGCGGCGGCTCGAGGATTTCAAAAGGCTTTTCGAGTTCGTCGCGCTGTTCGTTCATGGACTGGCAATTCGCACCGCGGGATGAAACGAGATCAACGGAGGCCCTCTCATAGCATTTTACGGGTTGCTAGGCATTACAATCCCGTAGGCTGGTGGGCCGGGCTCGAGAGTTCACTTGGTATTTACTCGCTCTCGGGCTTATTGGTGCCGAGGGTCACCGGCGGGGGGTGTGGAGCGGCGCAGCGGCTTCATGGCCCCGCCTATCCGGGCAGGCAAAGCCGCAGATGTCGAAGATTTTGTTGGCGGAAGACGATACCGATATGCGCCGCTTTCTGGTGAAGGCGCTGCAGAACGCGGGGTTCAACGTCATCTCCTATGATAACGGCCTGTCGGCCTATCAGCGATTGCGCGAGGAGCCGTTCGAACTGCTGCTGACGGATATCGTGATGCCCGAGATGGACGGCATCGAACTGGCGCGGCGCGCCACCGAGCTCGACCCCGACATCAAGATCATGTTCATCACCGGCTTCGCCGCGGTGGCGCTCAATCCCGACTCCAGCGCCCCCAAGCACGCCAAGGTCCTGTCCAAGCCATTCCACCTGCGCGACCTCGTCAACGAGGTCCAGAAGATGCTGGCGGCCTGACCGGCCGCGCTTGCGGCGCCGGTGCCGAGCCGATATAGCAGGGCTTCCCACGGGCAGGATCGAACCGGTTCCAACCGGCCATGCTTCGTGACGGGCGCGTAGCTCAGCGGGAGAGCACTACCTTGACATGGTAGGGGTCACAGGTTCGATCCCTGTCGCGCCCACCATCCTGCCGTCGCGCCCTAGAGGGCCAGCGGCGCTCGCCCCCACGCCACGAATCCGAGATTGCGCAAGCCCGGCTTGCCATAGGCCAGGGCGCTGCCGTCCGGGGCGAGGACCTGTCCGCCCGCGGCGACCAGCACCGCATGGCCGGCCGCCGTGTCCCATTCCATGGTTGGCGACAGGCGCGGATAGACATCGGCGCGGCCCTCCGCGATGAGGCAGAACTTGAGCGAGGACCCTGTCGGCTCGCACGTGCGCAGCGGCAGGCGATCGATCATGCGGTGCGTGGCGTCATCGAGATGCGAGCGGCTGACCAGCGCAGCAAGACCTTCCGGCGGATAGGCGCGCGTGCGCAACGGCTGTGACGCGCCGAGCGCAACCGTGCTGCCGGGCTCCGCATCCACCCGAAAAGCTTGCGCGCCCGCCAGGTAGAGTTGCCTGCGCGCGGGGGCGTAGACCGCGGCCGCGGCCGGCGCGCCGTCCTCGATGACGGCGAGATTGACCGTGAACTCGTCCCGCCCCGCGATGAACTCGCGCGTGCCGTCGAGCGGATCGATGAGCGCGAACCGGCGGGGCGCCTCGCGCTGGCGCACGGCATCGAAGCTTTCCTCGGCGATCACCGGCAGCGCCGCATCCAGGGTTTGCAACTGCGCGCGGATCAACTGCTCGGACGTCCTGTCCGCCGCCGTGACCGGCGATCCGTCGGGCTTGAGGGATGAGGCCCGGTCGGCGGCGAGGATGATCTTGCCGGCCTCGCAGGCGATCTGGCCCAACCGGAGCGCGAGAGCCGCGCGCGTGTCCTTGTCCATGGGCGAATACGATGCCGGCGGGCTCGCGGGGTCAGGGTGCGTCGACAGCCTCGGCGGAGCCCGCACTCGCGAAGAATGGAGGCGCCGATCCGGGCCATGAACGGCGCCCGAACGTCCCAATGCCTGGCCCGACCCAAAGTTCGATCGAACTTTTGTGTGGTTGCGCCATTGCCCCGATGATACGTTAGGACATTGCCACAAACAACGCGCTGGAAGGGTCGGCGATGCGGGTCGCGATGATCGGCACGGGTTATGTTGGCCTCGTCTCCGGGGCCTGCTTCGCCGATTTCGGCCACCATGTCACCTGCGTGGACAAGGACGCCGACAAGATCGCGGCGCTGACGCGCGGGGCGATCCCGATCTTCGAACCCGACCTCGACCGGCTGGTGGCCGCCAACGTCCGGGCCGGGCGGCTGCAGTTCACGACCGAGTTGAACGGCCCGGTGGCCGAGGCCGACGCGGTGTTCATCGCGGTCGGCACGCCGTCGCGGCGCGGCGACGGCCACGCCGACCTCAGCTACGTCTATGCAGCGACGCGCGAGATCGCGGCGGCGCTGCGCGGCTATACGGTGGTGATCACCAAATCGACGGTCCCGATCGGGACGGGAGACGAGGTCGAGCGCATCATTCGCGAGCATCGGCCCGATGCGGATTTCGCCGTGGTGTCAAATCCCGAGTTCCTGCGCGAGGGCGCGGCGATCCAGGATTTCAAGCATCCGGACCGCATCGTCGTCGGGACGGGCGACGAACGGGCCCGCAAGGTTCTCGCCGATCTCTACCGGCCGCTCTACCTCAACCAGGCGCCCATTCTTTACACCAGCCGGCGGACGGCGGAATTGATCAAGTACGCCGCCAACGCGTTTCTGGCCACCAAGATCACCTTCATCAACGAGATCGCCGATCTGTGCGAAAAGGTGGGGGCCGACGTGCAGGAGGTCGCGCGCGGCATCGGCCTCGACAATCGCATCGGCGCGAAGTTTCTCAACGCCGGTCCCGGCTTCGGCGGGTCGTGCTTCCCCAAGGATACGCGCGCGCTGATCAAGACGGCGCAGGACAACGCCGCGCCGCTGCGCATCCTCGAGGCGGTCAACGCGGTGAACGACACCCGCAAGCGGGCGCTCGCGCGCAAGGTGTCGGCGGTGTTCGGCGGCACGCTGCGCGGCAAGACCGTGGCGGTGCTGGGCCTGACCTTCAAGCCCAACACCGACGACATGCGCGAGGCGCCGTCGATCACCCTGATCACCGCGTTGCAAGATCTGGGCGCGCGCGTGCGCGCCTACGATCCGGAGGGCATGGAGCAGGCGAAGGCGGTTCTGCAGGACGTCACTTATTTCGACGATCCCTATGCATGCGCGGCCAATGCCGACGCGCTGGTGATCGTGACCGAGTGGGAGCAGTTCCGCGCACTCGATCTCGATCGCCTCAAGGCGACGATGGCGTCGCCCGTCATCGTCGATCTGCGCAACATCTATCGTCCGGATGAGATGGCTCGCCTGGGCTTCATCTACGACGGCGTGGGCCGCGGCGTGCCTGAGCAGGCGGCCATTCCCGCCGAACCGCGGCCGCCGCTGCGGCTGGTGCGAAAGCCGGCGGCCGAGTGAGCGGCGCGCGAGCCTCGGGCCTTAAGACGGCGTCAAGGTAAACGCTATCCGACGAGGGACTTAACCAAACCCTAAGCCCTGCCGTGCTATCCGTTTGCGGATTGCTCCTTGCAGCGTTCCGCGCGCACTTACAGACGGGTCATCATGCGTACCGAGACGAGCCCAGTTCCTTCCGAAGCCAACTCGCAAATCGCGGCCGCCCGCGCGGCCGGCGGAGCGCCGGATCGCACGGAGTTCATCAGCTTCGCGATCGGCGACGACCAGTACGGCGTGGACATCATGTCCGTCCGCGAGATCAAGGGCTGGTCCGAGATCACGCCGCTGCCGAACCAGCCGGAATATGTGCGCGGGGTTCTCAACCTGCGCGGCGCCATGGTTCCGATCATCGATCTGCGCTGCCGCTTCGGTCAGGGCCTGACCGAGGCCACGCCGCTGCATATCATGATCATCGTGCAGGTGGATGGCCGTCCGGTCGGGCTGCTCGCGGACCGCGTGCTCGACATCGTCGCTGCCGACGGCGGCGAGATCCAGTCGGTGCCGGACATCGCACAGACCGCCGGGGCCCAGTTCCTCTCGGGGCTGGTCACGATCGATGGCGCGATGATCGCGCTGATCAACCTGCCTACGCTTGTGGCGCTGCCGTCGTAGCCCCCTCGGTTCGAGTTCCTGCAATGCAAAGAGGCGCGCGTCAGGCGCGCCTCTTTTTTGTGCCGTCGCGGTTACGCGCGGGTGCGGCGCATTAACGCAGGATCAATGCGTCGTGCTTACCCTGGCTCCTGCAAGTCGATTCCCCCCTCCTGCCAGCATTCCCGCTGTGCGATTCCTCCGAGGCCTTCCGCGATGCTCGCCCGCGTCTCCGTCAATCTGCTGCTGAAATCCGTGATCGCGTCGCTCGCGGCCGCCGTCGTGGTCGTCCTCGCGCTCAGCGCCTGGGGGTCCTGGACCCGGCTCGCCGCGGTCAACCGCATCGCGGCGAGCGCCGAGGCATCCGCGTATCTGTTCACATCGCTGCACAACCTGCGGGTCGACCGGTCCACCACGAACCGCGAGCTGCTGGGCGAGCGCGTCTCCTCCTCGCTGCCGCCGATCCTCAAGGGCACCCGCGATGCGGAGATGCCGGCGCTCAAGGCCTCGCTTGTTGCCCTGCAGGCGACCCAGTTCCCGGAGCGCGAGGCCATGGCCGCGCGGCTCGACCAGGCGATCAAGAAGCTGATCGCCTTGCACCAGGAGACGCAAGCCGCCATCGCTCGCCCCAAGGCGTCGCGGCCGCCCGGGTTGGCGAAGGAGTTCATGGCCGAGACCAACACGCTCATGCAGCTCCTCGACGATCTGCAGGTGCACCTCACCAAGTCGGTGAAGCTCGAGGATTCGTATGTCGATCAACTGCTGAATCTGAAGGAACTGGCGTGGGTCGCCCGCAACGCCGGAGGCGACGCGGCGGTGATGCTGTCCAACGCCATCGGCGGGCAGCCGCTGCCGGCTGACCCGATGCAGAAGTACATGTCGCACGTCACCCGGCTGGATACCGCGTGGAACGCGATCCAGACCTTCGCGGCCGGGCTGCCGCTGCCGCCGAAGTTTGCCGAGGCGGTGGACAAGGCCAAGCGCGAGTTCCTTGCGCCCGACTACAGCGAACTGCGGCTGAAGACCCTCAAGACGCTGATCGATGGCCAGCGCGTGGATTTCAAGGTGGACGACTGGTCCAAGATGTCCGTCGCCAAGCTCGCCTCGCTGCTCGGCGTGGCCGAAGTCGCGCTCGACGTCGCCAAGGAGCACGCCGCGGCGCAGCACGAAGACGCGCTGTGGAAGCTGACGCTGCAGCTCGTATTGCTGGCCGTGGCCGTCGTCGTCGCGCTCGGCATGATGGTGGTGATCTCGCGCCGCGTGACTGGCCCGCTGCGCCAGCTCCAGCAGGCGATGCTCAAGGTCGCGACCGGCGACTTCTCGGTGGCGCTCCCCGGGCTCGACCGCAAGGACGAGATCGGCGATGTCGCCAACGCGGTCGAGCGGTTCAAGGTGCTCGCCGAGGACAAGGCGCGCGAGCAGGCCGAAGAGGCCGCGCGCCGCCAGAAGGAAGAGGCCGAGCGTCATGCCGAGGTGGCCAAGGCAGAGGCCGACCGCAGGGCCCAGGCGGCCGCTGCCGAATCCGCGCGGCAGGCGGAGATCTCGCGCCTTGAGGCCGAGCGGCAGGCCGCTGCCGCTGAGGCGCAGGCGCGCGCGGCCGACGAGCAGGACCGGATCGTGCGTCTCCTGGCGGAAGGCCTGCGCCGGCTTGCCGAAGGTGATCTCACGTTCCGTCTCGGCGACGGGTTCACCGACGCCTACATGCAGATCAGGGACGACTTCAACGCGGCGATCGCCCAGTTGCAGGAGACGATCGGGGCCATTGCAGCCTCGACGCGCGAAGTGACGAACGCCTCGGCCGAGATTGCGACCAGCACGACGGACCTCTCCCAGCGGACGGAGGAGCAGGCCGCCACGCTCGAGCAGACCTCGGCCTCGATGGAGGAGATCTCCGTCACCGTGCGCAAGAACGCCGAGAACGCGCGGCATGCCAATCAGCTCACCATCGGCACGCGCGACGTCGCCGATCGCGGCGGCGCGGTGGTGGCCAGCGCAGTCGAAGCCATGTCCCGCATCGAGGACTCGTCGCGCAAGATCGCCGACATCATCGGCGTGATCGACGAGATCGCGCGTCAGACCAACCTGCTGGCGCTCAACGCCGCGGTGGAGGCCGCCCGCGCCGGCGACGCCGGCCGCGGGTTCGCGGTGGTCGCTTCCGAAGTGCGCAGCCTCGCGCAACGCTCGTCGCAGGCGGCGAAGGACATCAAGGACCTCATCACCAATTCGTCGGTGCAGGTGAAGGACGGCGTCGAGCTCGTCAATCGTGCGGGCAAGTCGCTCAGCGAGATCGTGGAATCGATCAAGAGCGTTGCCGATATCGTCGGCGACATCGCCACCGCCAGCTCGGAGCAGGCGACAGGGCTCGAGCAGGTCAACAAGGCGCTGGCCCAGATGGACGAGGTGACGCAGCAGAACTCGGCGCTGGTCGAGGAGAACGCCGCCACCGCAAAGACGCTGGAGCAGCAGGCGATCGCAATGAACGAGCGCGTGTCGACGTTCCGGCTCATGGATGCTCCGGCTCAGGCCGCGCGTCAGCGCGCGGCCTGAACCCGCCGCATAGCGCCGCGGGGCGTGCGTCGTCCCGGGCGCCGAGGCGGCGCGTTCGAAGCCTGCTGCGACCCGGCCTAGGGCAGCAGGATCACCTTGCCGAAGTGCTGGTTGGCCTTCATGTGCGCCTGCGCGGCGACCGCCTCGCTCAGCGGGAAGGTCTTGTCGATCGGCAGGTGCAGCTTGCCGGCGGCGATGGCGTCCTTCAGGTCCGCCCACATGACCCGGGTCTCCTCGCGCAGTTCGTCGACCGAGCGCGTGCGGTGGGTGACGCCGATGTAGGTGAGGCGGCGGCCGGCATGCAGGTCGAAATCGAACTCGGCCTTGCCGCCCCCGAGCCGCCCGACGTTGACGATCCGGCCGAGGATGGCGGCGCATTTCATGTTGCCGTTGGCGACGCTGCCGGACACCTGGTCGATGATGACGTTGACGCCCTTGCCATCCGTTGCCTTGAGGACCTCGTCGGGCCACGCCGGGTTGCTCGTGTCGATCGCAAGGTCGGCGCCGAACTCGTTGAGCTTCGCCCGGCGGCCGGGATTGGTCGATGTACCGATCACGAGCTTCGCACCCATCAGCTTGGCGATCTGCAGCGCCATCAGGCCGACGCCGGAACTCGCGCCCTGGATGAGCACGCTTTCGCCCGGCTTCATGTGCGCGTTGGTGATCAGCGCGTCGTGCATGGTGGCCACGGCCACCGGCAGGGTCGCAGCCGCTTCGAAATCGAGGTTCGCCGGCATGGGCGTGACCCGGCCCCAGTCGGCGACCGCGTATTCGGCATATCCGCCCGATCCCGCGCACATGACGCGGTCACCGGGCTTGAAGCCGCCTTTGACCTCGCTTCCGACCTCGACGACCTCGCCCGACCAGTCGAGGCCGACCACGTTCCCGAGCTTGCCGTGAGCGCCGGCGCCACGCGCGGCATTGAGGTCGGCGCGGTTGAGTCCGGCCGCGCGCACACGCACGAGCACCTCGTTGGGCTTCGGCTTGGGCTGAGGGATGTCGCGGACCTCGAGGCCTTTTTCGGTGGACACCGCGGCTTTCATCGAATGCGTCTCCATGCGCGGCGCGCGATCGGGCTCAAGCCTGCCTTCGACTGCGGGAGCCGATGGCCCAAGTCGCCAGGACCAAAGTCGCGAGGACAAAGGTCGCAAGGGCCAACGTCGCAAGGCTCAAGGTTGATCGTGCGCGAATGAGGATCATTGGGGTGCAAGTGCGCCGCAGGGGCGCGCACCACCATTAGACGGGAGGTGGGGAAAGGGAAAGGCCGGTTTTCGAAAGGGCGTCCCGCGGCTAGTGGCCCGCGCCGATCACCGCACGGACGGTCTCGTCAGGCCCGAAATAGGCAGCCCCATCGAACGAAAGCAGGTCGACGAGGCGGCTGCGCGCGCGGTTGACCCGGCTCTTGATGGTGCCCACCGCGCATCCGCAGATCTCTGCCGCCTCCTGATACGAGAGGCCCGATGCGGCGACGAGGATCAGCGCCTCGCGCTGGTCCTCGGGGAGTTTTGTGAGCGCGGCGCGGAGTTCCTCGAACTCCATGCGGCTTTCCTGTTCGGGATACGACTTGAGCGAGGCGGTGTAGCTTCCGTCGGCGTCCTCGACCTCGCGCCGGCGCTTGCGATACTCCGAGCGGAAAAGATTGCGCAGGATCGTGAAGAGCCAAGCCGCCATGTTGGTGCCGGGCTGAAACGAGTCGATGTTGGCGATCGCGCGAACGATCGTCTCCTGCACGAGATCATCGGCCCGGTCGACGTTGCCGCACAGCGAAACTGCGAACGCGCGCAGGGTCGGCAGTGTTGCGAGGATCTCTCCCCGCACGCCCGTATCCGCACCCATCACCGCTCTCCATCTTCGTGTTCTCGCTTATCGAGCTCTCGAAGCAGTTCTGCGAATTGATCCGGTAGATCTTCGCGAACCAGTGGATCATACATGGTGCGGATTTGTCGCCCGAGCAAAGCCTGGATCGCGCGACTGTGAACGCTGTTCGTCTGCTCATAGTAAGTTTTGCGGGTTCGCCCGGCCATCATGATTGATTCAACAGCGTCATTCGTTTCTCGCAGCGTGAGCAGCAAATCGAAACGATCCGGGCGCACGCGGTTCTTTCATCGAGTGAACCGCTTGCGTGCGCTCGTAGTTCCGGAAAAAGCGAGTGAAATTGCCGCGCTCTTGCGACGCGCGCGTGTGCGCAGCCTTCTCTCCGATCGAATTTGTCACGATTTTCGCCGCATTTTGGCAGCTTGATACCGTCGCGGGCGCGGTTCAGCGTCCGCTTCGTCCGAAGCTCGTCCGGCCCATCAGGAGATCGCGCCATGCGAAAGATGATGCTGCTTGTCCTCGCGATTGGATCGCTCGCCCTCGCCGGATGCCAGACCGCGCGGCAGGACCGTCAGCTCTCCGGCGCGCTGATCGGCGGCGGTTCCGGCGCGCTGATCGGCGGCCTCGCCGCACGTTCGGTCGGCGGCGCGCTCGCCGGCGGCGCAATCGGCGCGGTGGCCGGCGCGATGATTTCCGACGCCACGCGTCCGCGCACGTGCAGCTATCGCACGCGCTCGGGACGCCTGCGCTACTACCGCTGCTGATCCGCTTGCCCTCGCGCGAGGAAGACTGCGCGGCGCCACGATGCCGCGCGGTCATATACTGAATTCCGCCTCGGCCCGCCGCCCTGCGATACAAAATTCGCGAGGAAACAAGGCGGGTGCGGAATGTACGATGTCGTGATCGTTGGTTACGGGCCGACCGGCATGCTGGCCGCGGTGAAGCTGGGCCGCGCCGGGCTGCGGGTTGCCGTGATCGAGCGCTACAAGACGCTCTACACCTTGCCGCGCGTGGGCATCGTGCACGACGACGTGCTGCGCATGTTCCAGGAAATCGGGATCGTCGAGAAGATCAAGCCGGCCACCTATTTCCTGCCGAAGTACGAGCTCGCCAACAAGGACAGGATCCTGCTCTCGAACGCCGTCCAGCCGCTGGCGACGCACGGCTGGCCCGAGTTCATCTCGATCTATCAGCCGGCCTTCGAGGCCGAGCTCGACGCGCTCGCGCGCGCGCTGCCTTCGGTCGACGTGCTGCAGGGCTGCAAGGCCGTCGGTCTCGCGCAGGATACCGGCAAGGCCAGCGTCACGATCGAGGACGAAGAGGGCGCGCGCCGCGTGGTCGAAGGCCGCTATCTCATCGGCGCCGACGGCGGCAACAGCTTCGTGCGCCGGGCGCTCGGCATCGAGTTCGAGTTCCTGGGCTTCGATCAGGATTGGCTCGTCATCGACGCCAAGATGAAACGGCCGCCGCGTCCGGAGATCCCGCTGCTGCGCCAGTTCTGCGAGCCCGACCAGCCGGGCATGACCATGCAGATGGGCGCGCATCACCGGCGCTGGTCGTTCATGATCTTTCCGGACGAGACGGTGGAAGAGGCGACGAAGCCCGAAAACGTCTGGAAGCGCCTCGCCCGGCCGGAAGGCGGAACGCCCGAGGAGTTCGAGCTGATCCGCGTCGTCTCCTACAAGTTCACCTCGCAGATCGCGCGCGAATGGCGCAAGGGCCGCATCTTCCTCGCCGGTGATGCCGCGCACCTCATGCCGCCGTTCCTCGCGCAGGGCATGTGCTCCGGATTCCGCGATGCGTACAACCTCGCCTGGAAGCTCGAGCTGGTGCTCAAGGGACTGGCCTCGCCCGCGCTGCTCGACACCTACGAGACCGAGCGCGCGCCCAATGCGCGCGCGACGATCATCGAGAGCGCGCGGGTGGGCCAGAACGTGATCGAGCGCGACCTCGAGAAGGCGCGCGAGCGCGACGCCCGCCTGCTCGCGATGCAGGCGGAACTCGAGAAGGCCAAGGGCCAGAAGGCGCTGATCGCGTTCCGTGTTCCAGGCCTGACCGAGGGGTTCGTCGCGCACGACGGCAAGCCGGTCCGTGCCGCCGGCGACGTGTTCCCGCAGGGCCGCGTCGCGTCCGGCGGTCGGGAAGGGGCGTTCGACGATCTCGCCGGCCGCGGCTTCCTCGTCGTGGCGCGCGCGGGCGATCCCCGCGCCGCGCTCTCGGCCGAGGACCTCGCGTACTGGACCTCGATCGGCGGCGGCTTCGTGCGGCTCGATGCGCGCGCCGGCGGCGAGGGCTTTGCCGACGTGGAGGGCCGCTACACGCAACTGATGGACGAGTACGGCTGCGACGTCATCGTCAAGCGTCCGGACTACCACATCTACGGCGCCTGCCGCGGCGCCGAGGGCCTGCCCGCGCTGATCCACGACCTGCGCCGCCGACTGGCGGCGTGAGCCGCCGGTCCGGGCTTCGCTTTATTTTCAACGGTCAGCGTCATATAACGCCGCGCATCAATCCCCGCGCCGGCGGTGGGCCCCTGCGGCCCGCCGTCGCCATTTGCTGTTTGAGACACCGAGATGGCCGGACATTCGCAATTCAAGAACATCATGCACCGCAAGGGGAAGCAGGATGCGATCAAGTCCAAGGTGTTCGGCAAGCTCGCCCGCGAGATCACGGTCGCGGCCAAGCAGGGGCTGCCCGACCCGGCCATGAACCCGCGCCTGCGGGCCGCCGTCCTCGCGGCGCGCGCGGAGAACATGACCAAGGACGCGATCGAACGCGCCATCAAGAAGGCGCAGGGCGGCGATGCCGAGAGCTATGACGAGATGCGCTACGAGGGCTACGGCCCGGGCGGCGTCGCCGTCATCGTCGAGGTGCTCACCGACAACCGCAACCGCACCGCCGCCGACGTGCGCGCGTCCTTCACCAAGGCCGGCGGCAACCTCGCCGAAACCGGCGCGGTTTCGTTCATGTTCGACCGCGTCGGCGTGATCGAGTACGACGCCAAGGTGGCCTCGGCGGACGCCATGCTGGAGGCCGCGATCGAGGCGGGGGCGGATGACGTCGTCTCGAACGAGGGCGGCCACGAGGTCTACGCCTCGCAGGAGACCTTCCGCGACGTCGCCAAGGCGCTCGAGCAGGCGTTCGGCGAGCCGCGCAAGGCGGCGCTGGTCTGGAAGCCGCAGAACACCGTCGCCGTCGACGACGAGCAGGGCGAGAAGCTGCTCAAGCTGATGGAGACGCTCAACGAGCACGACGACGTGCAGAACGTCTATGCGAACTTCGAGGTCTCCGACGCGCTCATGCAGAAGATGAGCGCGTAACTTCCTTCAGCGCAGCAGTCCGTCGAACAGCGGCAGGCTGACGATCGCGGCCAGCGCCACGATGGCGTAGGCGACGTTGCGGTAGAGATGATCGGACGCGCCGCGGAAGAAGCGCGCGCCCGCGACCATCGCGAGCCAGAACGGCGGCCCGAGCATCAGCGCGAAGGCGAGCACGTGCGGCGTCAGCACGCCCTGCAGCGTATAGGCGACCAGCAGGGCGGCGCCGTTGAGCACGAAATAGACCAGCAGGTTGGCGCGGATGGTGATCGGCGGCGACTTGCTGCTCAGCCAGTAGATGATCACCGCCGGCCCGCCGACCTGCACCGCCCCGGCGCCGAGCCCGGCGACGAAGCCCACGCCCGCTTTGACCGGCAGCGTTGGCGCGATGCGATAGCGCCATCCCGACAGCAGCACCGCCAGCAGCCCGAGCACGAGCACCGCGATCAGCCAGCGCAGCGCGACGGGATCCGCGAACAGCAGGACGAACGTGCCGAACGGCACGCCGACGGCGGCCATGACCGCGAGCGGGATGACGTCGTTCCAGTCGCAGGTGCGGCGCGCGCCGATCGCGAACGGCAGGCCGCTCACGAAATCGATCAGCAGCAGCGTGCCGGCGGCGATGCGCGGACCGAACAGCGCGGCCATCAGCGGCACGTAGATGAGCGCCGAGCCGAAGCCCGAAAACCCGCGCACCAGCCCGGACAGCGCGGCGATCCCCACCGCCGCCCAGAACAGCGGATCGGCGGTCAGCGCGGCGAACGTTGACGGTTGAGGCAGTTCGATCACGGCGAGGGCGGCCCGTTGCGAGGCCGCCCTGTGTAGCAGGAGTGTGGTGCGTCCGCGAGGCGCCGCGCCGCGGATCGGACATTCGCCGGCCGCGTCCCGGCGCGGCGCGCGGAGTTACTGCTTCTGGCGCGGCTTCTTGGCGGCCTCGTCGACGGCGTCCTGCAGCTTGTCGCCGTGCGCCTTCGATTCCTTGCTCGGATGCGGCATGTTCGCCTTGGCGTCCGCGATCAGCTGCTCGTCCTTCTTTGGCTTGTATTCGGCCATCGTTGTCTCCTCCGTTGATCGGGAAACCCGCGGGCCGGCCCCTGGTTCCTGCGCCGGCGCGGGTGGCGCCACGGGCCACAGGGACGGGCGGCTGGCGGCGCGCCCGCGGCCGGGGCAATTTGGGGCGGCCATGTCACAGTTGATTCGCATCCTGGGGATCGATCCCGGCCTCCGCCGCACCGGCTGGGGGGTGGTGGACGTACTGGGCAACCGGCTGATGTTCGTGGCCTGCGGCTCGGTCGAGACCGACAGCAAGGCGGGTCTCGCCGAGCGCCTCGTGGTCATCCACGACGGGCTCGCGCGCGTCATCGCCGACCACCGGCCGCACGAGGCCGCGGTCGAGCAGACCTTCGTCAACCGCGACGCGGTGGCGACCCTCAAGCTCGGTCAGGCGCGCGGCATCGCCATGCTGGTGCCCGCCAGGGCCGGCGTCAGCGTTGCCGAATACGCGCCCAACCTCGTCAAGAAGACCATCGTCGGCGCGGGCCACGGCGAGAAGGCGCAGATCCGCATGATGGTCGGCGTGCTGCTGCCCAAGGCCGACCCGCAGTCGGACGACGCCGCCGACGCGCTGGCGATTGCCATGACGCATGCGCACCATCGGCAGAGCGCGATCCTCAAGGTGGCTGCGCTATGACGGACGCGACGCCCAAACGCGGCCGCCGCCGCCGCGCGCAGGCGCAGGGCTCGGCGCGCTTCGGTGCCTTCCTGGCGGTCGTCGGCGCGGCAATCTTCATGCTCGGGGCCTGGGGCGTCGCGCAAGGCGCGCGCACGTGGAGCTGGCCGCGCGCCGACGCGACGATCGTCACGTCGGATCTGCGCGTCTTCGATGCCGGCGAGCGCCGCCTGGCGAACGGCGACAGCTATCGCGACCAGTGGTACAGCTTCGCGGTGCATTACGTCTATGAAGTGGGCGGCATCGAGTATGTCGGCGGCGGTGTCGAACCCTACGATTTCGGCATGCAGAATTCCGCCGGCGCGCAGAAGATGAAGGACCGCCATCCGGTCGGCTCGACGGCCAAGGTGGCCTACAGCCCCGACGATCCGAAGATCGCCTATATCGAGCCGGGGCCGAGCTCGTTCGCCATGATCCTGACCGCCATCGGTGCGATCATCGGGCTGGTCGGACTGTGGGTGAACGGTCTCGTCCTGCGCGGAAGGGGTCGCATGAACGGCGGAAAGCCTGCCCCATGATCGGCAAGCTTCGGGGCATCATCGACAGCTACGCGGAGGACTTCGTCATCATCGACGTCAACGGCGTCGGCTACGTGGTGCATTGCTCGGCGCGTACGCTGCAGTCGCTGCCTGCCGTCGGCGAGCCGGTGACGCTCGCCATCGAGACCCACGTGCGCGAGGACCAGATCCGCCTGTTCGGTTTCCTGATGGACGTGGAGCGCGAATGGTTCCGCCTCCTTCAGACCGTGCAGGGGGTCGGCACGCGCGTGGCGCTCTCCGTCCTCTCGGCGCTCAAGCCGGCCGAGCTCGCCTCGGCCATCGCCATGCGCGACAAGGCGGCGGTCGCGCGCGCGCAGGGCGTCGGACCCAAGGTCGCCGAGCGCATCGTCACCGAATTGAAGGACAAGGCGCCGGCCTACGCCGACGTCGATCCGGCCGTCGTGCGCCTCTCCGGCGCGGTCGACGAGAAACGCGCGCCGCAGCCGGTCGCCGACGCGGTCTCCGCGCTGGTCAATCTGGGCTATGGTCAGCCGCAGGCCGCGGCAGCCATCGCCGCCGCGGCGCGTGACGCCGGCGAAGGCGCCGAGGTGCGCACGCTGATCCGGCTCGGCCTGAAGGAACTCGCCAAGTGACCACCGCACCCCGCCTCGTCACGTCCGAGCGCCGCGAGGAGGATGCCGGCGAGACCTCGCTGCGTCCGCTCAAGCTCGCCGACTTCATCGGCCAGGAGCAGGCGCGCAGGAACCTCTCGGTGTTCATCGAGGCCGCGCGCGCGCGCAAGGAAGCGCTCGACCACGTGCTGTTCGTCGGCCCGCCCGGTCTCGGCAAGACGACGCTCGCGCAGATCGTCGCGCGCGAGCTCGGCGTCAACTTCCGCGCCACCTCGGGGCCGGTGATCGCCAAGGCCGGCGATCTCGCCGCGCTGCTCACCAACCTGGAGGAGCGCGACGTCCTGTTCATCGACGAGATCCACCGCCTCAACCCCGCGGTCGAGGAGATCCTCTATCCCGCGATGGAGGACTTCCAGCTCGACCTCATCATCGGCGAGGGGCCGGCGGCGCGCTCGGTGAAGATCGATCTCGCCAAGTTCACGCTCGTCGGCGCCACCACGCGCGCGGGGCTGCTCACCAATCCGCTGCGCGACCGCTTCGGCATTCCGGTCCGCCTCAACTTCTACACCGAGGCGGAGCTCGAGGACATCGTGGGCCGCGGCGCGCGCGTCCTCTCCCTGCCCATGGCCAGGGACGGCGCGCAGGAGATCGCGCGCCGCGCGCGCGGCACGCCGCGCATCGCCGGGCGTCTGCTGCGGCGCGTGCGTGACTTCGCCCAGGCCGAGAACGCCCGCACCGTGGACCGCAGCGTCGCCGACCGCGCGCTCACCGCGCTCGAGGTCGACGCCATGGGGCTCGACGCGATGGACCGGCGCTATCTCAACCTGATCGCCCGGAACTACGGCGGCGGCCCGGTCGGCATCGAGACCATCGCGGCCGCGCTGTCGGAGCCGCGCGATGCCATCGAGGACATCATCGAGCCGTTCCTGCTGCAGCAGGGCTTCATCCAGCGCACGCCGCGCGGACGCCTGCTCACCGGCGCGGCGTTCAGGCACCTCGGCCTCGCCGAGCCCACCCGCGATCCGGCGCAGTTCGGGTTGTTCGGAGGCGGCGAGGAGGAATGACGCCGAAAGGGCCGGCCATGCGACGGACTTACGACGGCGGCTGCCATTGCGGGCGCGTGCGGTTCCGCGTCACCGGCGACCTCGCCATGGTGACCGAATGCAATTGCTCGGTGTGCACCAAGAAGGGCATCCTGCACCTGATCGTGCCGAAGGACGATTTCGAGCTGCTGAGCGGCGAGGACGCGCTCACCACCTACACCTTCAACACCGGCGTGGCGAAGCACACGTTCTGCAAATACTGCGGCATGCATCCTTTCTATGTGCCGCGTTCCGACCCCGACAAGATCGACGTCAACGCGCGCTGCATCGACGGCATCGACGTGAGTACGCTCGCGGTGAAGCGGTTCGACGGCCGCAACTGGGAAGAGGCGATCGAGACGAAAGTGCCGTGGCGCTGAGGTTGCCTCTGCCCCTTACTCGTTGTGGGGTCGTGATCGCACGGACTGGCGAAGAGGCATGGCGTTATGGAGAGTTCCGCACCCCCTCACCCGGATGCGCGCAAGGCACGCATCCGACCTCTCCCCGATGGGGAGAGGTGGGGCCCTGCCGTGCTGCGTTCTCCCCGCTCAGCCCGCGCGCCGCAATCTAATCGATCAATGGCGCGCACGGCGATGCCGCTTGCCCACCTCTCCCCATCGGGGAGAGGTCGGCATGCGTAGCATGCCGGGTGAGGGGGCCAAGGAACTCGTGGCGAAAACGCCACGCAATCGCTCCGCCTGACAAACGGGAGTGAAGGCTGGGCCTCGCCCGCGCATCGCCGCCGTCATTGCGAGGAGGGCGTCAGCCCGACGAAGCAATGCAGAAACCAGCATTCCACGAACACCGAATCGCCACGGGATGCGTCGTCGCTGCGCTCCGCGCGATGATGGCGAACGCGCCATCCGGTTTGTGCGTCCGGTCTGACCGATCTCATCCCGTCTAACGCCACGCGTCGACCGACAGCGTCGCGGGCGCGGCCTTGCCCGTGGTCGTCGCCGGCGCGCCCGGCCCGCGCCCGCCGTAGCGTCCGCCGAAGATCTTCCAGAACCCCTGCGTCTCGCCGCCGGCGACGATGATGTTGATGTCCTCGGGCTGGAACAGCGTCACCAGCTCCTCGGGCGTGGCCTTGAGCTTGCTCGCGTAGGGCTCGACTCCTGCCACCGCCAGGGGATGCATCAGCGTCTGGATCCACTGGTTGTCCCAGTAGTCGCGCGCCGGCAGCTTCGCGTTCTGCGCGCACCAGTCGATCAGCGCCTGCTTGCTGAAGCCGAGCTTCTCGAAATCGCGCGCCGCGACCGGGTCCATCACCAGGAACGGCGGAAGATAGTGGTCGGTGGCGACGAGCGTGCGGATCAGCAGGCTCTGCCAGGTCTCGCGCGGGCCTTGCCCGGCGTGCGTGTACCAGCCGCCGAAGAAGATGCTGACGGTGGAGTCCGTCGGCTTGAATCCGTGCTGGACATGGAACGGCTCCCACGGGCTGCGCTCCTCCGCCTCGGGCAGGCACGCCGTGTAGGCGTACCAGTTCCCGAGCGTGCCCATGTAGCTCTCGCCCGGCACCGAGCCGCCCTGCAGGTTCTGCGAGAGCAGGCCGTAGGCGCGTCCGATCGTGGCGTTGGCGTGATTGTAGGGCCCCATCACGCCGATGCCGGAATCCATGCCGATCTCGTTGCGGATCGGGCCGTTCACGATCGAGATCGTCGCGAACGAGTTGGTGCTGCTCGAGCGCGCGGTTTGTCCGCTCGCCGCCATCGCCAGGATGACGGGGAAATACTCCGGCCGCGCGCCGGCCATCACCGCGTTGACGGCGACCTTCTCGACGTCGAATTCCCAGAACTCGCGGAACGCGGTCGGCCGCAGCTTGCCGACGATCTTGTCGGCGGCATGGCTCGTGCCCTTGAGCATGCGCTCGACGCGCTCCTGCGTCGGCAGCACGACCGGCAGCATGTCGGTCCAGCGGTTGCGGATGAAGAGCTCGTGCAGGTTCTCCTCGGTGTCGGGCTCGAGCAGCCGCGGCGTCGAGCGCTCGAAGGTCGCGCCCTTGAGGTCTTCTTCGTCGAGCGGCCGCGTCAGGCCCTCGATCACCTCCTGCACGAACGGCCGGCCGGAGACCTTGTCGTTGCCGTGGATGTAGTTGCGCAGCTCACCCGGCGAGACGCCGACCACCGGCTGCGGCAGGAACGCCTGGCGCGCGCGCGGCATGCCGGCGGCGAGCGCCGTCGCCTTGGCGAGCCGCGCGAATACGTTGGTATGGACGGCGACAGTGGGGACACCGCGCTCTTCCAGCGATATGGCCATCCCCACGACCGTGGGGCAGCAGGTGCTTCAAAGGCCGACGCCGAGGATCGCCGCGTCGCCGTCCGCCTCCACCTTGGCGCGCATCTCGGGATCGTCGACCCAGCTTTCCCGCGTCTCGATGATGCGGGTCTCAACGTTCGGCAGATGCTCGGCGAACCACTGCCGCATCTGTTCCATGAAGGCGTCCGAGTTGTCGAACTGGCAGTCGACGAGATAGACGACCTTGCCGTCGAGGCTGGTCAGGCGAGGCGCGAGCCGCTTGCCGGTGACCTTCGGCGGATATCCGCGCGGGTCGTGCACGACGATGCGCTGGCTCATGTAAGGCTCCCGAGGGTTGGCAAATCAGGGTACACCATCGGCCGCTTGCGGGGGCGGTGCAAGTACGGGATGTTCCCTAAAATCCCTGTGCGTGTGTGCAAGTTCCAGGCGGTGTTCGAGACGATCGCATGACCGATCCATCCCTTGACGGCGAAATTCGCGATGGGCGCCATCATATGCGCATGCGCGTCTATTACGAAGACACCGACTTCACCGGCATCGTCTACCACGCCAACTACCTGCGCTACATGGAGCGCGGGCGGACCAATTACCTTCGCCTGATCGGCGCCGATCAGCGCGCCCTGTTCGAGGCGGCGCAGCAGGAGGCGCCCGGCTTCGCCTTCGTCGTGCGTACGATGACCATCGACTACCTCAAGCCCGCGCGCATGGACGACGTCCTCGACGTGATCACCTATCCGGGCGAGGTGAAGGGCGCGTCGGTGCTGCTGCGCCAGCAGGTCAAGCGCGGCGAGGACGTGCTGGTCGAGGCCGACGTGCGCGTCGCCTTCGTCTCGGGCGGGCGCGCGCGGCCGATCCCCAAGCCGCTGCGCATCGCGATGCGGGCTGACTTCGATCGGCTGGACGAGGCGTCTGCCGCGGATCGGTGACGCGGCGCCGCTACAATCCGCGCTCGACCATATCGACCACGCGCTGCCCGAGCGCCTCGGACGGCTCGACGGGCAGGCCGCGCAACGGCCCTTCGATGCTCAGCATCGCGAACCCGTGCACGGCCGACCATGCCAGCCATTCCGCGCCGGGCCGTCGCTCCTTCGGCAGCACCGCGGCCTCCACCATCCGGTCGAGCGCGAGGCCGAGCAGCTGGTAGGGGTTGAGACCGCTGTCGCCGGCCTTGGCCGGGTCCGGCGGTGCGGGCCAGTCGTAGGCCACCGAGAAGATCGAGCGGAACAGCCCGGTCTCGCGCCGCGCGAAGCGCAGATAGCCGTGGCCGACCGCGCGCAGGCTGCCGCGCGCGAAGTCGGCGGGCGGGAGCGAAGCGTCGAGCGCCGCGAGCTCCTTCTCCATCGACTGCGCGAGGCGCGAGAGCGCGACGACGCGCACGGCGCGCAGCAGGTCGAGATGGCTCGCGAAGTGCCGGTAGGCGGCGTTGGGAACGACTCCCGCGCGCCGCGTCGCCTCGCGCAGCACCACGGCCTCGGGGCCGCCGGCCTGCGCCAGCGCGACGCCGGCCTCCAGCAGCGCGCGGCGCAGGTCGCCGTGCCGGTAGGTCTTCCGGGGCGCCTTTGCGCCGGTGGATTTTCGCGAGCGGGTGGTCATCGGGTTATATGTGGACAGCGTCCATTTCTTATGCCATTGTTTGTGGACGGTGTACACAAATTCGCGCACCGAAGCCAGTTCTGCCGGCACGAACCCAGTGTGAAAACCGCAACTCGAGTGTGGAAAAAGGAGAGCGAGATGACCGTCCAGCCTTATCTGATGTTCGGCGGCCGCTGCCAGGAGGCGGTGGATTTCTATCGTGACGCCATCGGCGCCGAAGTCGAGATGCTGATGCGCTTCAAGGAAGCGCCGGACCAGCCGCCCCCGGGCATGGTTCCTCCCAACTGGGACGAGAAGATCATGCACGCGTCGATCAAGTTCGGCGACACCACCGTGATGGCGTCCGACGGCTGCGACACCAGCGGCCCGAAGTTCCAGGGCTTCTCGCTTACACTCTCGGTGCCCACCGAGGCGGAGGCCGACCGCAGGTTCGCCGCATTGTCGGACGGCGGGCAGGTGACCATGCCGCTCGGCAAGACCTTCTTCTCGCCTCGCTTCGGCATGCTGGTCGACCGTTTCGGCCTGAGCTGGATGATCATCGTGGATCCGCAGGCCTCGGCCATCGCGGCGTAGCCAACCGACGATAAGGTCATGCGGTTCGCCGGTGTCGCGTTCCGGCGTCCGCATGGACCCGCGTCCCCGGTCCGGAATCGGGTGGCCGCAAGATTCTCCAAGTGCTCGAATCCCCGGCGATGGTAGGATTCGTGGCCATGACAACGTGCGGACGGGCGATCTTCGAAACTGCGATCGGGGCCTGCGGCATCGCCTGGGACGGTGGCCGCGTGGCCGGGGTCCAGCTTCCCGAGCGCGACGCCGAGCGTACGCGCGCGCGGCTCGCCCGGCGCTTTCCACTGTGGGCCGAAGCGGCCCCGCCCGCGGACATTCAACGCATCGTCGACGACATCCGCGCGCTTCTGCGCGGCGAGGCGCGCGACTTCCGCGCCGTCGCGCTGACCATGGACGGCGTTCCCGAGTTCAACCGACGCGTCTATGAGATCGCCCGCACGATCGCGCCGGGCGAGACGCTGACCTACGGCGAGATCGCAAGCCGGCTGGGCGATCGCCTGCTCGCGCGCGACGTCGGGCAGGCGTTGGGGCAGAACCCGTTCCCGATCATCGTGCCGTGTCATCGCGTGCTGGCGGCGGGCGGGAGGACCGGCGGTTTCTCGGGAGGCGGCGGCGTTACGACCAAGCTGCGCCTCCTCTCGATCGAGCGCGCGCAGCCCAGCGGCCCGACCTTGTTCGACGACCTCCCGCTGGTGGCGCGCCACGCGTCGCGCACCTAGGTTGTCCGTATGCGCGCGACCGAGCTGTTCCGAACACAGTCCCTGTCCGTATTCGACTGCCGCTGCAGCGCGGGGCCGCAGGACGAGCCGTTCCCGGAACTGCACACCGGCTACTCGATCTCGTATGTCCGCAGAGGCAGCTTCGGCTACCGCGTGCGCGGCGTCGCGTTCGAGCTCGTGAGCGGCGCCATCCTCGTTGGCTTTCCCGGCGACGAATACGTCTGCACGCATGAGCATGCCTGCTGCGGCGACGAATGCCTGTCCTTCCGCTTCGAGCCGGCGCTCGCGGACACGGCCTTGCGCGATGCGCTCTGGCGCGTCGGCAGCCTTCCGCCGCTTCCCGAGCTCATCGTTGTCGGCGAACTCGCGCAGGCGAGCGCGAGCGGGGCCAGCAACGTTTCGCTCGACGAAGCGGGCCTGCTGCTTGCCGCGCGCGTCGCCGACGCCGCAGCCGGTCGCCGCCGCGATTCGCCGCCGCCGTCGGCGCGCGATCGCGCCCGCGCGGTCGAGGCCGCGCTGTTCATCGACGATCGCGCGGACGAGCCTCTCGATCTCGAAGGACTGGCGCAAGGCGCGGGGCTCAGCCCGTTCCATTTCCTGCGCGTGTTCGCCAAGACCATCGGCATCACGCCGCATCAATACCTGATCCGCTCGCGGCTGCGTCGCGCGGCGCGCCTGCTCGCCAGCGAGGAGCTGCCGGTCACCACGGTCGCCTACCAGTCAGGTTTCGGCGACCTCTCGAACTTCGTGCGCACGTTCCATCGCGCCGCCGGCGTGTCGCCGCGCGGCTTTCGCGCCGCCGCCAAGGGCGGCCGCAACATTCTCCAAGAACGGCTGGCGACGGCTCTCTAAGTGACCTCCATCGATGGAGGTCAACATGCATGCACTCATGATCTTGCCCGCTGCCGCGCTTGCCGCGGCAGGCATCACGGCCGGCCCGGCCCTCGCATCCGACGCCATGATCGATGCGCTGCGCAGCGGTCGGCCGGACACGACCCTTGCCGCGAAGCTGCAAACCTACGGCCGCTTCGTCGGATCGTGGACGCTCGAGGCCGAGTATCATCCGCCCGAGGGACCTCCGATCCGCGCCGCCGGCGAGTGGCACTTCGACTGGGTGCTCGAGGGGCGTGCCGTGCAGGACGTGTTCATCCTTCCGGCATGGTCGGCGCGCGTCGGCAAGGCGCGCGAATCCTGGTGGTTCTACGGCTCGACGGTCCGCTGGTTCGATCCGGCAATGGACGCGTGGCACATCACGTATTTCGAGCCGAGCCGTCCCTTCGAGATCCGTCAGATCGGCCGCGCCGTCGGCCCGGACATCGTGCAGATCGGCGAGGAGGTGGATGGCGTCATCCGCCGCTGGCGGTTCGTCGATATCGAGCGCGACACGTTCCGCTGGATCGGGGAAGCCTCGCGCGACAAGGGCGCGACGTGGACGCTCGAACTCGAGATGCGCGCGCGGCGCAATCGCTGACGGGGAGGATGGCCATGTACGATCATGTCGGACTGAAGGTGAGTGACGTCGCTGCGAGCGCGCGCTTCTTCGAGGCGGCTCTGAAGCCGCTCGGCTTCGTGCTGTGCACGCGTGACGAGAGCGGTGCGGGCTTCGGCCCGAAGGACCAACCGGCCTTGTGGATCTACGGCGGCGGCCAGGCGAACGGCGGCGACGCGCATGTCGCGTTCCGTGCGCCCGACCGCGCCGCGGTCGCGCGCTTCCATGCCGCCGGGCTTGCGGCGGGCGGGCGCGACAACGGCGCACCGGGTGTGCGCACCGATTACAGTGCGAATTACTACGCGGCGTTCCTGATCGACCCGGACGGCAACAATGTCGAGGCCGTCTGCATGACGGACTAGGCCGGGCCGGCGAGGCGCAGTGCGCGCCTCGCCTTCGCGGCTCACGCCGCCTGGTGGCGCTTCTGCTCTTCGATGTAGAGCATGCGCTCTTCCTCGAAGGCGCGCGCGATGCTGGGCCGTCGGCGCATCCGCTTGTAGTAGGCCAGCACGGCCGGCCATGGCGCGAGATCGATCGACACGGCCGTCGCCCAGTTCAGCACCGTGAACAGGTAGGCGTCGGCGACACTGAAGCGGTCGAGCAGGAACTCGCGACCTGCAAGGTGGCGGTCGAGATAGGCGAAACGGCGCGCGGCCGTCTCCAGGGTCTTCGCCCGCACCGCCTCCGGCATGGTCTTGTCGAACAGGGGAATGAACGTCGCCTTGTGCAGCTCGGTGCCGATGAAGCACAGCCATTGATGCAGGCGTGAACGTTCCATGCCCGCGGGCGGCGCGAGGCCGGCCGCCGGCCATTGATCCGCGATGAACTGCAGCACCGCGGCGTTCTCGGTCAGGACCTCGCCGTCCGTCGTGCGGATGGCGGGAACGAGGCCGAGCGCATTGACGGCGAAGTAGTCGCTCGCGTCCGACGTGCGCTTGGTCTTGGGGTCGACCTCGATGAAGCGCGCGGGAGCGCCGGCTTCGTACAGGCAGATGCGGGATGCCATCGAGCAGGCGAGCGGCGAGAAGTAGACGTCCATCCGGTCCTCCGCGACTTGAATTTTGTACCAATGCGTACAATAAACGGGGGATACCTCGGCCGGTCAAGGAATATTGTTCGATATGGTACAAAAATCTGCGAGCCCGCAAGCGAAGCGCCGCGGACGTCCGCGCGCCTACGATCCCGACGCGGCCCTGGCGCAGGCCATCGAGGCGTTCTGGAAGACGGGCTATTCCGGAACCTCGCTCGACGACCTGAGCGCGGCCACGGGGATGAACCGGCCGAGCCTCTACGCCGCCTTCGGCGACAAGCGCGAGCTCTACCTCAAGGCGCTGGGCCACTACTGGACGCTGGGCGGCAGTATGATGACGGACGCCCTCGACAACGACCTGCCGCTACGCGATGCGCTGATGCGCTTCTACCAGAATGCGCTGGCGCTCTATGTCCCGCGGACCGGCCGCGCGCGCGGCTGCTTTGCGATCAGCACCGCCACCACCGAGGCGCTCGAGGAGCCGAAGATCCGCGCCCTGCTGGCCAGGGGCCTGCGCGGGCTGGACGAGGGGCTCGCGCGGCGCATCCGCGCGGCGCGGGAGGCGGGGGAGATCAAGGCGGATGCCGATCCGGCGACGCTCGCGGCGATTGCTTCGGCCACGCTGCACACCATCGCGATCCGCGCGCGCGCCGGCACCCCGCGCGCCGAGCTCGAGGCGCTCGCCCGGTCGGTGGTCGGCCTGATCTGCGCGTAGTCCCTCGGGTGCCCCACATCGACTTCGTATCCCAGTTCATGTAAATACCCTTTACATGAATTGGAAACACGGGCAGGGCCCGCGCGGCTACCACCACGGCAACCTCAAGGAGGCCCTGATCCGGGCCGCGCTTGAGCTGATCGCGCAGAAGGGCCCCGCCGGGTTCACCTTCGCCGAGGCCGCGCGCTGGGCCGGCGTGAGCGCCGCCGCGCCCTACCGCCACTTCCGCGACCGCGACGAGTTGCTCGCCGACGTCGCGCTGCGCGGCTACGAGCAGTTCGCCAGCGCGCTCGACCACGCCTGGGCCGACGGCCGGCCCGATCCGCACACGGCGTTCGACCGGCTCGGCAAGGCCTACCTCGCCTTCGCGCGCACCGAGCCGGCCTATTATTCGGCCATGTTCGAAGCGGGAATCTCCGTCGAGGCGTCGCCCGCGCTGCGCGAAGCCGGCGAGCGCGCGTTCGGCGTGCTGCGGCGCGCGGTCGAGCAGCTCATCGCCACCATGCCTGCGGCGAATCGCCCGCCTGCGCTGATGATGGCCCTGCATATCTGGACGATGGCGCACGGCATCGCCTCGCTGTTCGGGCGCGGCGATCCCGGGCGGCGCGCGCTGCCGATGTCGCCGGAGGAGCTGCTCGAGGCGGCCGTGCTGATCTACCTGCGCGGCCTCGGCAATCGCGAAACCGTGAACGGCCCGGGCGGCGGGACGCCGTGACGGCCGTTGACATCCGGCCCCATGCGGATATGTTAATGTTATTAACATTCACAACGGCGAGGATCGATCATGCTGATCGCGGAAAAGCTCGATGAGTTGGGCAAGCCTGCCTGGATCGCCCTGATGGTCCTGAGTTTCATCGTGTTCTGGCCGCTCGGCCTCGCCATCCTGTTCTTCCTGATATGGAGCGGACGCATGGGCTGTGGTCATTACGCGAGCTACGGGCGCTGGCAGCACAAGATGGCGCGGATGCAGGACAAGATGGACCGCATGCGCGAGCGCACCCAGTACGGCGGGTGGGGCAGCCCTCCCTCCAGCGGCAACCGGGCCTTCGACGAGTATCGCACCGAGACCCTGCGGCGCCTCGAGGAGGAGCAGCGCGAGTTCCGCGACTTCCTGGAGCGCCTGCGCCTCGCCAAGGACCGCACCGAGTTCGAGCAGTTCATGGCCGAGCGCCGCAACCGGCCGACCCCGAACCCCGACGCGGCCCCCACGCAAGGCTGATCCGCCCTCCCGGATCTGACCGACAGCCGCCCGCTTCACCCGAAGCGGGCGGCTTGTTTTTTGCCGCGGACGGCAGCCAAGGGCTGCCAAGCGCGCGGTAACCCTTTATTAACCATGGCGGCCGCGTTATGCGGCGGGGGACGCGCCGGCCTCGCGGCAAGCGCCCTAGTTTGGACACGTTGACAAGGAATTCCGTGCCCCAGGACAGGCGGGTGAATACTGACAGGCGGGTGGACATCTTCAGACGCCGAGTTCGGATGCCGGACGCGCAGCCGTCCGGAGGCCCCCGGCCGTTCCTGACCACCGATGGCGGACCGACGTCCTGCGGCGGCCGGCGAGCGGAAAGCGGAGCACACTGCGCATGAATCCTGCTGAAGTCGTGCAGCAGACGTTGCCCCTGACGTCCTCCGACCTGTCGATCTTCACGCTGTTCTGGCAGGCGCACTGGATCGTCAAGGCGGTGATGCTCGGCCTCGTGATCGCCTCGATCTGGGTGTGGGCGATCGTGTGGACCAAGTTCATCCTCTACGCGCGCACCCGCAAGGAGTTCGACGCCTTCGAGACCGCGTTCTGGTCCGGGCAGTCGCTCGAGGAGCTCTACCGCACGCTCTCGGCGCGCGAGAGCCACGGCATGTCGGCGCTGTTCGTCGCCGCCATGCGCGAGTGGAAGCGCTCGTTCGAAAGCCAGGCGCGTTCGTTCGCCGGCCTGCAGGCGCGCATCGAGAAGGTGATGGACGTGACGATCGCGCGCGAGGTCGAGCGGCTGGAACGCCATCTGCTCGTGCTGGCGACGGTCGGCTCGGCCGGCCCCTTCGTCGGCCTGTTCGGCACGGTCTGGGGCATCATGACCAGCTTCCAGTCGATCGCCGCCTCGAAGAACACCTCGCTGGCCGTGGTGGCGCCCGGCATCGCCGAGGCCTTGTTCGCCACCGCGATCGGCCTCGTCGCCGCCATACCGGCGACCATTTTCTACAATAAATTCGTGGCCGACGTGAACAAGCAGTCGCAGCGGCTGGAGGCTTTCGCCGACGAGTTTTCGGCCATCCTGTCGCGCCAGATCGACGAGCGTGCCTAGTTGGGGCGCAGCGCCCGCCGTCGCCTGGCCGGCAAGCATGTCGCACCGCCATCACGGGGTGGCGCTAACAAGACCCGGCAACGGACCGGATTGATGGGGGCAGCCCTATGGCAGTGAGCAGCGCGGGTGCAGTCGGAGGCGGCGGCCGCCGCCATGGGCGCCGCCGCCGGGCCGTCATGAGCGAGATCAACGTCACGCCGATGGTCGACGTGATGCTCGTGCTGCTCATCGTGTTCATGGTGTCCGCGCCGCTGCTCACCGTCGGCGTGCCGATCGATCTTCCCCAGTCGCAGGCGAAAAGCCTCGACCAGGACAAGGAGCCGCTCGCCATCTCGGTCAATCTCGAGGGCAAGGTGTTCCTGCAGAACACCGAGATCCCCGTCGACGAGCTCGTCCCCAAGCTCAAGGCCATCACCGAGGCGCGCGGCGGCTTCGATGAGCGCATCTACGTGCGCGGCGACAAGAAGGTCGACTACGGCACCGTCATGCGGGTGATGGGGCGGCTGTCCGCCGCCGGGTTCCGCCGCGTCGCGCTCGTCACCGAAGTGGAGCAGGGCTCCTGAGGATGCGCTCCGGCTTCACCATATCGACGCTCGGCCACGCGCTGCTGCTCGCGTGGGGCGTGCTGTCGTTCAGCGCGAGGCCGTTCGAGGCCGCGCATATGGAATCGATGCCGGTCGACATCATCTCCGCGTCCGAGTTCTCGCAGATCACCGCGGGCGTGAAGACCGCGCCGAAGGCCGAGGCGCCCAAGCCGCTGGTCGAGAAGGTGGGCGAGACGAAACCCGCCGAGGAAGTCGCGCCCAAGGTCACGGAGAAGCAGGAGGTCAAGACCGCCTCCGCGGAGCCGACGCCGCCGCCGAGGCCGGAGCCGCCGCCCAAGCCCGAGGCCAAGCCCGAGCCCAAACCGGAGGCCAAGCCGGAGCCGAAGCGCGAGAAGGCGGATCCGATCGCGGAGGCGCTCAAGAAGGAGGAGGTGGTCAAGAAAGAGACCGCCAAGCCGCTGCCGCCCAAGAAGCCGCCCCGTCCCAAGCTCGACCTGAGCAAGGTGGAGAGCAAGCTCGCGCTGCTCGACAAGCGCGAGCAGCGGCGCCAGGCCGCCACCGGCGCGACGCTGAGCTCGACCCCCTCCCTTGGCGCGCCGACCGGCCATGCGGCGACGCTCAGCCAGAACGAGATCGACGCGCTGCGCGCGCGCCTCAAGGAATGCTGGGAAGTGCCGGCCGGCCTCGCCGATGCGCGTGAGCTCGTCGTGCGGGTGCGCTTCCAGCTCCGGCCCGACGGCTCGCTCAGCGCCGAGCCGATGGTGACCAACCGCGTCGCCCACCCCGGCTTCCAGGTGGCGGCGGAGAGCGCGGTGCGCGCCGTGCACAAGTGCAATCCCTTCACATTCCTGCCCGCGGCGAAATATGACGTCTGGCGGGATCTCGAAGTGAATTTCGATCCGCGCGACATGTTCGCCGGCTGATAGCGTTCTTTGACCAGGGTTTTGATTGATGTCCTCGACCAGTTTTCCCATGATGCCCGGCCTGTCGCGACGCCAGGTGCTGCTCGGCGGCGTGTCGGCGCTGGCCGGCGCCGCCGTCTGGCCGCGCCGGGCGCAGGCCGTGCTGCAGCTCGACGTGACGCAGGGCAACGTCGCGCCCACCCCGATCGCCATTCCCGACTTCGTCGCGGGCAGCGCCAATGAAGGCGACGTCCCGCGCAACATCAGCGGCATCGTCACCAACAACCTGCGCCGCAGCGGCCTGTTCGCACCGATCGATCCCGCCGCCTTCATCGAGAAGACCGTCAACATCGACGCGCTCCCGCGCTTTCCCGACTGGCGCGCCATCAATGCCGCCGCGCTCGTCACCGGCCGCGTGACGCGCCAGCAGGACGGCCGGCTCAAGGTCGAGTTCCGCCTGTGGGACGTGTTCGCCGCGACGCAGCTCCACGGCCAGCAGTTCATCACGACGCCGGACAACTGGCGGCGCATCGGCCACATCATCTCGGATGCGATCTACGAGCGTCTCACCGGCGAGAAGGGCTATTTCGACACGCGCATCGTGTTCGTGGACGAGACCGGCCAGAAGAACCAGCGCGTCAAGCGCCTGGCGCTGATGGACCAGGACGGCGCCAACGTGCGCTATCTCACGCGCGGCCAGGATCTCGTGCTGACGCCGCGCTTCTCGCCGGCGACGCAGGAGATCACCTACATGTCCTACGGACAGGGTGATCCGCGCGTCTATCTCCTCAACATCGAGACCGGGCAGCGCGAGATCGTCGGCAACTTTCCCGGCATGACCTTCGCGCCGCGCTTCTCGCCCGACGGCCAGCGCGTGATCATGAGCCTGCAGCAGGGGGCGAACGCCAACCTGTTCGTGATGGACCTGCGCTCCAAGACCACGACGCGGCTGACCGATACGCCGGCGATCGATACCGCGCCGTCCTACTCGCCGGACGGCAGCCGCATCTGCTTCGAGAGCGACCGCGGCGGCAAGCAGCAGATCTACGTGATGGCGGCGAGCGGCGGCCCGGCCCAGCGCATCAGCTTCGGCGAAGGCACCTATTCCACGCCGGTGTGGTCGCCGCGCGGCGACACCATTGCCTTCACCAAGCAGTACGAAGGCAAGTTCGCCATCGGCGTGATCGGCCCCGACGGCAAGGGCGAGCGCATCCTCACGGAAGGCTTCCACAACGAGGGCCCCACCTGGGCGCCCAACGGGCGCGTGCTGATGTTCTTCCGCGAGCAGGGGGGAGGCCCCTCGCTCTACACCGTCGATCTCACCGGCCGGAACGAGCAGCGGGTGCCGACCCCGAGCTATGCCTCCGACCCTGCGTGGTCGCCGCTGCTGTCCTGATCCCTGCTATTCTACCTCTTCAGCGGCGAGGCCCTGCCGTCGCCGCCTTGCCGCCGTCTTCACGGCCCATTAACCATTTCCAAAAGGTTTCCGGGACTGGGGGTATTTGAATGATCGCAGCAAGGCCTCATCAAGGTTGACGGAACCTTCGTTTAACGAACCGGCTGGTAGATCGGTCGTGTGGGGCAGCGACCGGTGGTTATCCCGTCTGCGCCCGAGAAGGAGCTGTGGAATGCCGAGCGCAACCCGTTTCATCCGTGGAGCCAGGCTCGTCCTTGCGCTGACTGCGGCGCTTGTGATCGCGGCGTGCGCCAACAAGCCGGACCAGCAGGCGGGCCTCGCGGGCTCCGCCGCGCCGGGCAGCCAGCAGGATTTCGTGGTCAACGTCGGCGATCGCGTGTTCTTCGAGTCGGATTCCTCGGAACTGACCCTGCAGGCCCGCTCCACCCTCGACAAGCAGGCGCAGTGGCTGCAGCAGTACAACCGCTATTCGTTCACCATCGAGGGTCACGCCGACGAGCGCGGCACGCGCGAGTACAACATCGCCCTCGGCGCGCGCCGGGCCCAGGCCGTGCGCGAATATCTGATGGCCCGCGGCATCACCGCGACGCGCATGCGGACGATCTCCTACGGCAAGGAGCGGCCCGTCGCGGTCTGCAACGACATCTCCTGCTGGTCGCAGAACCGGCGCGCCGTCACCGTCCTCAACGCCAGTTCCTAACGTCCCTCCGAAGCCTCCAGTCCCAAGGCGGCGGCCGGTCCCAGGACAAGGGACCGGCCGCAACCATTTTTGTTCAGTTGCCAAACCTGCCGGGGCCGGGCAATCGTGCCGGCGAAGCAGGAGGGGGCTTCAGCATGAGACATGCAGGCTTTGCCATGCGCGCGGCGCTCGTTGCGCTCGTCGCCGGACTCGCGGGTTGCGGTGAGCAGAACACCTATGTGGCGCCGCCGCCGCCCAAGGTCGACGTCGCACTGCCGCTCAAGCAGGCGGTCACCCGCTATCTCGAAGCCACCGGCAACACGGTCGCGGTGAACACCGCCAATCTCGTGGCCCGCGTGCAGGGCTTCGTGCAGGGGATCAACTACCGCGACGGCGATGTCGTGAAGAAGGGCACGACGCTGTTCGTCATCGAGCCGGAGCCGTACCGGCTCAAGCTGCAGCAGTCGCAGGCGGCGGAAGAGGGCGCCCAGGCCGCGCTGCGGCAGGCCGAGGCCGATTTCCAGCGCCAGTCCGACCTCGCCAGCCGCCAGGTCGCCTCGCGTGCCGCGCTCGACAACGCCACCGCGGCCCGCGAGTCGGCGCAGGCCAATCTGCTGCAGGCCAAGGTCAACACCAAGCTTGCCGCCATCAACGTCGACTACACCCAGGTCACGGCGCCGTTCGACGGCGTCGTGTCGGCGCGGCAGGTCTCGATCGGCGAACTGGTCGGCGCCGGCTCGCCGACGGTGCTCGCCACCATCGTGCAGTCGGACCCCATCTACGTCAGCTTCAGCATCAGCGAGCGCGAGGTGCAGCACATCCGTGCCGAGATGCAGCGCCGCGGGGTCACCCTCGACAAGCTGGGTCCCATCCCCGTCGAAGTGGGGCTGCAGAGCGAGAGCGGTTATCCGCACCGCGGAACGCTCGACTACATCGCGCCGACGGTCAGCCAGGCCACGGGCACGCTGACGCTGCGCGCCGTGCTGGCGAACCCCTCGGGCGCGCTGCTGCCGGGCTACTTCGTGCGCGTGCGCATTCCGGGCCCGCAGGCCCAGGAGGCGCTGCTCGTTCCGGACATCGCCCTCGGGAGCGACCAGAGCGGGCGTTACGTCCTCGTCGTCAACGGCGAGAACGTGGTCGAGCAGCGCAAGGTCGAGATCGGACCCGCCTCGGGCGACCTGCGGGTGATCGACAAGGGCCTCAAGCCGGACGACCGGGTGGTCGTCGGCGGCGCCCTGCGTGCGGTCGTGGGGCAGAAGGTCGATCCGCAACTGCGTCAGCTCACCCCCTCCGGCTCGAACTGAGGCGGGGGCTGCGATGATCTCGAAATTCTTCATCGAGCGGCCGGTCCTCGCCAACGTCATCGCCGTTCTGATGGTCGTCATCGGCGCGGTCGCGCTCTACGGCCTGCCGGTGGCGCAATATCCGGACGTGGTTCCGCCGACGGTCCAGGTCACCACGCGCTATCCGGGCGCCAGCGCGCGCACCGTGATCGACACCGTGGCGCTGCCGATCGAGCAGCAGGTCAACGGCGTCGACGGCATGCTCTATATGCAGTCCTTCGCCGCCTCGGACGGGAGCTACACGCTCACGGTCACGTTCCAGATCGGCACCGACCTCAACAACGCGCAGATCCTGGTGCAGAACCGCGTGGCGAGCGCGACCGCGGCCTTGCCGCAGGCGGTGCAGGCGCAGGGCGTCAACGTGCAGAAGCGCTCGACCGCCATTCTCGAGATCGTGACGCTCACCTCGCCCGACGCGAGCTTCGACAGCCTCTATCTGTCGAATTACGCCTTCATCAAGCTCAAGGACGAGATCGCGCGGATTCCGGGCGTCGGTAACGTCAACGTCTTCGGCGCCGGCCAGTATTCGATGCGCGTCTGGCTCGATCCCGAGAAGATGAAGGCGCGCGGCCTCAATGCGCAGGACGTCATCCAGTCGCTGCAGCAGCAGAACGAGCAGGTGACGGCCGGTCAGATGGGCATGCCGCCGGCGCCGGACGGGCAAGCCTTCCAGTACACGCTCAACGTGATGGGCCGTCTCGACGACGCCGATCAGTTCGCCGAAGTCATCGTGAAGACCGGCGCGAACGGCGAAGTCACCCGCGTGCGCGACATCGGCCGCGTCGAGCTCGGCGCGCAGACCTATGCGCAGACCTTCGCGCTCGACGGCAAGCCCGCCGCCGGCATGGCGATCTTCCAGGCGCCGGGCGCCAATGCGCTCGACGTCGCCGAACGCGTCAACGCGAGGATGGCCGAGCTCGCGCGCGAGTTTCCGCCGGGGCTGACCTACTCGATCCCGTTCGACACCACGAAGTTCGTCGAGGAGTCCGTCAAGGAGGTCTACAAGACCCTCTACGAGGCGGCGATCCTCGTGCTCGTCGTGATCCTGGTGTTCCTGCAGGACTGGCGCGCGATGCTGATCCCGGCGACCACGGTGCCGGTGACGATCATCGGCGCCTTCGCGGCGATGTATGCGCTCGGCTTCACGGTCAACCTGTCGACGCTGTTCGCGATCGTGCTCGCGATCGGCATCGTCGTCGACGACGCGATCGTCGTGGTCGAGGGCGCCGCGCACAACATCGAGAAGGGCATGAGCGGCCACGACGCGGCGATCCGCGCCATGGACCAGCTCTTCGGGCCGATCGTCGGCATCACCCTGGTGCTGATGGCGGTGTTCCTGCCGGCGGCGTTCCTGCCGGGGCTGACCGGCCGCATGTATGCGCAGTTCGCCCTGGTGATCGCCGCCACCGCGCTGCTCAGCGCCATCAACGCGGCGACGCTCAAGCCCACCCAGGCGGCGCTCTGGCTGCGCCGCCCGGTGCCGCCCGAGCGGCGCAACGCCGCCTACCGCGCGTTCAACGCCGTGTACGACCGCATGGAGCGCTGGTACGCGGGGCTGATCTCGCGCATGGTGGCGCGCAGCGGCGCGATGGCCGTCCTCGCGCTCCTCATCATCGCGGCGGCCGGCTATGGGCTCTCGCGCGTGGCCACCGGCTTCCTGCCGATCGAGGACCAGGGCTACCTCCTGGCCAGCGTGCAGCTTCCCGACGGCGCCTCGCTGCAGCGGACCCAGGCCGCGCTGGACAAGGTCACGGAGATCGCCCGCAAGACGCCGGGTGTCGATCAGGTCGTCACCATCGCCGGCATCTCGGCGCTCGACAACAATGCCTCGCTCTCCAACGCGGGCGTCGCCTACATCATCCTCAAGGAGTGGAGCGCGCGCGGCAAGGGCGAAGACCTGCGCTCGCTGTTCAACGGGCTCAACCAGTCGCTCGGCGAGATCTCCGAGGCCCGCATCCTCGTGCTGCCGCCGCCGCCGATCCAGGGCATCGGCAATGCCGCGGGCTTCACCATGCAGGTCGAGCTGCGCGACGGCAGCTTCGACATGGCCAAGCTGCAGGGCGTGGTCAACGCCATGGTGGACAGCGCGCAGACGCAGTCGGGGCTGCAGCGCGTGCAGTCCTCGTTCCGGGCCAACGTGCCGCAGTATCGCGTCGAGGTCGACCGCGTGAAGGCGCAGACCCTGGGCGTCTCGCTCGACCAGGTGTTCTCCTCGCTGGCCGGCTACCTCGGCGGGTCCTACGTCGACCAGTTCAACAAGTTCGGGCGCGTGTTCCAGATCTATGTCCAGGCCGACGCCCGCTTCCGGCTGCGGCCCGAGGACCTGATGAACATCTCGGTGCGCAACAAGAGCGGCGACATGATCCCGCTCGGCACGCTGGTCAGCATGACGCCGATGGTCGGCCCTTCGCTCATCAGCCTCTACAACCTCTACCCCGCGGCGACGATCATCGGCCTGCCGGCGGCGGGCTTCTCCTCGGGCGAGGCCATGCGCCTCATGGAGCAGATCGCGGGCAAGGTGCTGCCGCCCGGCGCCGGATACGAATGGACCGCGATGTCCTACCAGGAGAAAATCGTCGGCGGTCAGATGTACGTCGTCTTCGCGCTCGCCATGCTGCTGGTCTATCTCGTGCTGGCCGGCCAGTACGAGAGCTGGCTGGCGCCGGTCTCGGTGATCCTCGCCGTGCCGCTCTCGCTCGTCGGCCCGGTGTCGGTGCTGCTCGGGCTCAACATCGACAACAATCTCTACACCCAGATCGGCCTCGTGCTGCTGATCGCGCTGTCCGCCAAGAACGCGATCCTGATCGTCGAGTTCGCGCGCGAGCTGCGGGCGGAAGGCCGCGACCTGATGGAGTCGGCAGTGGAAGCGGCGCGCGCGCGGTTCCGCCCCATCCTCATGACGTCGTTCGCCTTCATCCTGGGCGTGGCTCCTCTCGTGCTCGCCACCGGCGCCGGCGCCAGCGCGCGCAAGTCGATCGGTATCACGGTGTTCACCGGGATGATCGCCTCGACCTGCCTCGCCGTGCTGTTCGTGCCGGCGTTCTTTGTGATCGTGCAGCGCTTCGAGGAGTGGCGCGCGGGCCGCAAGCGGGCCGAGCCGGCCGTCGCCGCCGAGTAGCGCGGCGTTCGAATGTCGTTCCAGTTCGCCCCGGGATGCGTTAGTTAACGGGCTCGCCACCTGTTTGGGACACAGTGACTGCAGTCACAATTTGGACGTAGCGCTCCGTATGGTACGGCGGTAGCGCGCAGCGAGCCACGCACAATGACCCACGCCCGACGTTTCCGGTTGTCGCGACCTCGGCTGTCGCGATCCGTTACCGCGCTTGTGATCGTGCTCGGCCTTCCCGCCGCCGCGGCGGCACAGCAGTGGTCCGGCGCGCAAGCCGAGCCGAACCGGCTCGACTCCTTCGGCCGCGATGTCACCGGCGCGATCGGCTCGCTGTTCGGGCAGGGCGGCTCGCCCGCCCCGGGCGGGGCGCAGGTCGCTCAGGCCGAAGCCGCCGATCTCCTGGTGCGGATCGATCAGCTCGAGCGCCAGATCCGTCAGCTCACCGGCGCCGTCGAGCAGCTCCAGTTCCGCAACCAGCAGCTCGAGCAGCAGCTTCACCGCATCGAGGACGAGACCGGTCGCGGGCCGGCACCGGGCGTCGGCGCGCGCGCTGCGCCTGCGCGTCCCGGCGCGATCTCGCCTCCGGCCGCCGCCATCGTTCCGGCCGCGCCACCCGGCGCCGCGCCCGGCGGCCATCGCGGCGATGCCTTCGATCCGTCCCGGAACCCGACCGCCCCTGGCGCGCCGCGCCCGCTCGGCTCGTCCGGCAGCCGCTCCGACGATCTCGCCCGCGATCCCTCGGCCCGCATTGCGTCGGCTGCGCCGGACGGCGGTGTCGGGTCGATCGCCAGCGAGGAGCCCCCGGTCGGCGCGCCCGGCGGTCGTGAGCCCGGCGCGCCGCTCGATCTGACGCGCATGTCGGGCGCCGGTGCGCCGCCGCCCGCGCAGCCCACGCGGCCCGCAGCCCCGCCGCCGGGCAGCCGGACCGCGGCGCTGCCGGCCGCGCAGACGCCGCGCGAGGAATTCGATGCCGCCTATTCGTACCTCGCCCGCAAGGACTACGCCCTGGCGGAGCAGGGCCTGCGCAATTTCCTGCGCAAGTATCCGAGCGACGCGCTGGCCGGCGACGCTCAGTTCTGGCTGGGCGAGAGCATGTTCCAGCGCCAGCGCTATCGCGAGTCGGCCGATGCCTTCGTCGCCATGGCGAAGAAGTTCGAGAAGCACGCCAAGGCGCCCGATGCGCTCGTGCGTCTGGGTCAATCGCTCGCTGCGCTCCATGAAAAGGAGCTCGCCTGCGCCACGTTCGGCGAGGTCACGCGCAAATACCCGCGCGCGTCCGCCGGCGTGAAGCAGACCGTGGAGCGGGAACAGAAGCGTGCGCGCTGCTGAGCCGATCAGCGACGCCGAAGCCGACCGTCTGTTCGCGGACCTTGCCGGGTTGCCGTCCCTCGTGATCGCCGTATCGGGCGGGCCCGACTCGGTCGCGCTGCTGGCGCTGCTCGCGCGCTGGCGCAGGCGGCGCAAACGCGGTCCCGCGCTGCTGGCCGTCACCGTCGATCACGCCCTGCGCGCCGAGGCGCGCCGCGAAGCCGCGGCGGTCAAGCGCCTCGCGCGTGATCTCGGCATTCCCCACCGCACCGTGCGCTGGACCGGCAGCAAGCCGCCAAGCGGGCTGCAGGCGCGCGCGCGCGAGGCGCGCTATCGGCTGCTGGCGCAGACCGCGCGGCGGCAGAAGGCGGAGCATATCGTGACGGCGCACACGCTCGACGATCAGGCCGAGACGGTGCTGTTCCGCATGGCGCGCGGCAGCGGGATCGCGGGGCTCGCCGGCATGGCCCCGGTGACCCCGCTCGGCGACACCTGGCTGATCCGGCCGCTCCTCGGCGTGCCCAAGGCGCGGCTGCTGGCAAGCCTCGCCGCACGCAAGCTGGCGTTCGCGCAGGACCCGTCAAACCTCGATCCGCGCTTCACGCGCGCCCGCTGGCGCCGCCTGATGCCGCAGCTCGCGGAGGAGGGGCTGCATGCGGATCGCGTCTCGGCGCTGGCGGCGCGCATGCGCCGCGCCAATGCGGCGATCGAGACCGTGGTCGATGCGGTCGCCCGGCGGGTGACGGCAGCCTCCCCGCAAGGTCCGCTGGTGATCGGGGCGGGGCTCTTTGCCGATCTGCCGGACGAGATCGCGCTGCGCCTGATCGGGCGCGCGGTTGCCGCGGTGGGGGACGAGGGGCCGGTCGAGCTCGGCAAGCTGGAGGCGGCGGTCGCGGCGCTGAGCGCTGCGGTAAAGGCAGATGCGCGCATGCGCCGCACGCTGGCCGGCGCCATGATTACCGCCGCGTCCGACCGGATCGTGGTGGAGCGCGCTCCCGCGCGGCGGAATCGGGCCAAAAGCTCGGCGAAACAGGAACGCGGCGGCGGAAAAGCCTCATTCACCAAGCAGGGCCGTTTCCGCTGAATTTTTCCGCCTTTACTTGGCAGATACGGGTCCGGCACTTACATTCGATGGGTCTTGCCAACGGTCGGGCCGTCCAACCCGAGAGTTTTTCGCACCGGCCGCCGTCGCTGCCAGCGACGCGATGAGGGATGTGGGATGAACGCCAATCTGCGCAATTTCGCCCTTTGGGTGATTATCGTTCTGCTCCTGTTGGCGTTGTTCACGCTCTTCCAGAATCCCGGCCAGCGCGTCAACGCGACCGACATCTCCTTCTCCCAGCTCCTGAGCGAGGTCGACCAGGGCCGCGTCCGCGACGTCGTGATCCAGGGTCCCGAGATCCATGGCGTCTTCACCGACGGGCGCCAGTTCAACACCTACGCCCCCAACGATCCGACGCTGGTGCAGCGCCTCTACGGCAAGGGCGTGACCATCACGGCCAAGCCCTTGACCGAGAACGTGCCGTGGTTCGTCTCGCTGCTGCTGTCGTGGCTGCCGTTCATCGCGCTGATCGGCGTCTGGGTGTTTCTGTCGCGCCAGATGCAGGGCGGGGCCGGCAAGGCCATGGGCTTCGGCAAGTCGCGCGCCAAGCTGCTGACGGAAGCGCATGGCCGCGTCACCTTCGAGGACGTGGCCGGCGTCGACGAGGCCAAGCTCGACCTGCAGGAGATCGTCGAATTCCTGCGTGACCCCGGAAAGTTCCAGCGCCTGGGCGGACGCATTCCGCGCGGCGTGCTGCTGGTCGGCCCGCCGGGCACCGGCAAGACCCTGCTCGCGCGCGCCATCGCCGGCGAGGCCAACGTGCCGTTCTTCACGATTTCGGGCTCGGACTTCGTCGAGATGTTCGTCGGCGTCGGCGCCTCGCGCGTGCGCGACATGTTCGAGCAGGCCAAGAAGAACGCGCCCTGCATCATCTTCATCGACGAGATCGACGCGGTCGGTCGTCATCGCGGCGCCGGCCTCGGCGGCGGCAACGACGAACGCGAGCAGACCCTCAACCAGTTGCTGGTCGAGATGGACGGCTTCGAGGCGAACGAGGGCATCATCCTGATCGCCGCGACCAACCGCCCCGACGTGCTCGACCCCGCGCTGCTGCGTCCGGGCCGCTTCGACCGCCAGGTCGTCGTCCCCAACCCGGACGTCGTCGGCCGCGAGCAGATCCTCAAGGTGCACGTGCGCAAGGTGCCGCTGGCGCCCGACGTGAACCTCAAGACCGTCGCGCGCGGCACGCCCGGCTTCTCGGGCGCCGACCTCGCCAACCTCGTGAACGAGGCGGCGTTGATGGCGGCGCGGCGCAACAAGCGCATGGTCACGCATCAGGAGTTCGAGGACGCCAAGGACAAGGTGATGATGGGCGCCGAGCGCAAGTCGCTGGTGATGACGGAGGAGGAGAAGCTCCTGACCGCCTATCACGAGGGCGGGCACGCCATCGTCGCGCTCAACGTCAAGGCGACCGACCCCGTGCACAAGGCCACGATCATCCCGCGCGGGCGCGCGCTCGGCATGGTCATGCAGCTTCCCGAGCGCGACAAGCTTTCGATGAGCTACGAGCAGATGACCTCGCGCCTCGCGATCATGATGGGTGGGCGCGTCGCCGAGGAGATGATCTTCGGCCGCGACAAGGTCACCTCGGGCGCCCAGTCGGACATCGAGCAGGCCACGCGCCTTGCGCGCATGATGGTCACGCGCTGGGGCTTCTCGGACGAGCTCGGCACGGTGTCCTACGGCGAGAACCAGGACGAGGTGTTCCTGGGCATGTCGGTCGCCCGCCAGCAGAACGTGTCGGAATCGACCGCGCAGACGATCGACAACGAGATCCGGCGGCTGGTCGAGGCCGGGCACGACGAGGCGCGTCAGATCCTGACCGAGCGGCGCGAGGACCTCGAGACCCTGGCCAAGGGTCTGCTCGAGTTCGAGACGCTGACCGGCGACGAGATCAAGGACCTGCTCAACGGCAAGCGGCCCTCGCGCGAATCCGTCATCGAGCCGTCGGGTCCGCGTTCCTCGGCGGTGCCGCCCGCGGGCAAGCCGCGTCCGCGCCCCGAGCCGGGGACGGGCGGGCTGGAGCCGCAGCCGCAGGCCTGATTAGGTCATAGTCTCTCCAATCTCTCTCATGGCCGGGCCTCGTCCCGGCCATTATTTTGGGCGCGACCAGTTTTTGTGCAGGTGCGCCATGCCACTTCAGAACCGCGTCACCCCGTTCGGCGATCTCGCCGCCGATCCCGCGCGCGGCACGCTGTTCGGCAACCGCGGCGGGCGCTTCCATCGCGATGACCGCACGTTGGGCGCCCGGCGATGGGCATCGCGCCAATGGATCTGCTGCGTACTCGACTTCAAGGGCCGCCATCGCGACGTCTGGAGCTCCGGCTATACCGAGCTGTTCTTCCTGGACGAACCGACCGCGCTCGCCGCCGGCCATCGGCCGTGCTTCGAGTGCCGGCGGGCGGACGCGCTTGCCTTCGCGCGCTGCTGGCAGCAGGCCGCCGCCATCGCGCAGCCGCCGCGCGCTCCGCAGATGGACGCGGTGCTGCATGCGCAGCGCATGCGTCGCGTCGGTGAGCCGCATTCGCGTGTGGCGATCGACGGCCTGCCGGACGGCGCTTTCATTGCGCGCGACGGCACCGCCTTTGCGCTGCGCGGCCGTCATCTGCTGCGCTGGTCGCACGCAGGCTACCTCGACCGGATGGCGCGACCTACCGGCATCGACGTCGATGTCCTGACTCCGCCCGCGATCATCGCGGCGCTCGCGCACGGCTACCCACCGCGCTGGCACCCAAGCGCGATTTGACTTTCGTCAATCACAGTCACGGCACATTGCGAAATATTCGCAGTATGGCAGTTCCTCTCGCACTCTCCCGCCGCCGCGACTACGCCGGCCCGGCCCTGTTCTCTTACGGATTCCGCCCGTTCTTCCTGGGCGCTGCCCTGTGGGCCGCAGGTGGGATCCTGCTATGGCTGCCGTTCTATTACGGCGATATCGCTGTTCCGACCGCGATGGCGCCGCTCGACTGGCACATGCATGAAATGCTGTATGGCTACGTCGCCGCGACGATGGCCGGATTTCTCCTCACTGCGATTCCGAACTGGACCGGCCGATTGCCGGTGCTGGGCCTTCCGCTGGCGGCGCTCGTCGGGCTGTGGCTGGCGGGACGGGTCGCTGTCTTCCTGTCGGAAGTGATCGGTCCCGCGTCGGCGGCCGTCATTGACGTCTCGTTTCTGTTGGCGCTCGCGGGCGTCGCGCTGCGCGAGATCATCGCCGGCAAGAACTGGCGCAACCTGCGGGTACTCGGCGGACTGGCCGTGTTCATCCTCGGGAATATCGTGTGGCACGTGGAGATCATGCGGGCCGGGGCCGGCGACTATGGCGTGCGCATCGCGCTTGCGGCCGTGATGGTGATGATCATGCTGATCGGTGGACGGATCGTGCCAAGCTTCACCCGCAACTGGCTGGTGCGGATGAATCCGGGTCGACTGCCCCGGCCGTTCGGTCGTTACGATGGGGTTTCGCTCGCCATCGCCGCGCTGGCGCTGCTGACATGGATTGTGCTGCCGCATCGCCCAGCAACCGGCATGCTCCTGCTCGCGGCCGGGATCCTGCACGCCGTGCGCCTTGTTCGCTGGGCCGGCGACCGTACGGCCGCCGATCGCCTCGTCCTGGTGCTGCACGTCGCCTATGCCTTTGTGCCGCTCGGTTTCATGCTGCTGGGGACAAGCGTCTTCTGGCCCGACGCCGTTCCACCTAGCGCTGCCATCCACGCGTGGACGGCGGGCGCCGTCGGGCTGATGACGCTTGCGGTCATGACCCGCGCCACCCTCGGTCACACCGGTCGGGCGCTCGCGGCCGGCCCTGCAACCCAGGTGATCTATCTGGTTGCCGGGACAGCCGCCTTGCTCCGGGTGGGGGCGGCCCTTACCGGCTCACTGGAACTGATGCACATCGCTGCGGCCGGCTGGATTGCGGCCTTTGCCGGGTTTGCGTTGGTCTACGGCCCATTGCTGGTGAACAAGCCTCCCGTGTGGTTGGCGCGACCCTAGCGCTGCCCGGCCGCTTGTTGTGAACTGGATTCCACGTCCTCCCGTCGTTCAGTAGTGGATTTGCAACTGCACGTTTGCTAAGCGGGGCCGCCGCGTGGCGAAGCGGTTGGTTCCAAGCTGCAGTCCGCTCTCGCCGGTCTCGCAATGTCCGACGCTCCTCCGCATCGCGATCCAAGCAGTCCCTACTGGTCCTTCTCCGGTCTCGCGCTGGGCGCGCAGCAGGCGTTGCCGGCGGTTCCCGGGCTCGTGGCTTTCGGCCTGGCGGTCGGGACCACTGCCGCGCGAAAGGGACTCGGGCTGTTCGATGCGGTGCTGATGAACGGCCTCGTGTTCGCCGGAGCCTCGCAGATGGTGGCGATGGAAATCTGGCCCGATCGCCTGACCCTTGCGGCGATCGCGATGCTGGCGCTGGTGACCGCCACCGTGAACGCGCGTCTGCTGCTGATGGGCGCGTCGCTGCGGCCCTGGCTCGGTTCATTGCCGGCTTGGCAGAGCTATCCAATGCTGCATCTTCTGACCGATCCCGGCTGGCTCATCGCCATGCGTTACCGTGCGGGTGGGGGCAGCGACGCCGCCGTGCTGCTCGGCGGCAGCCTAATGTTCTTCGCGGCATGGAATGCGGCGGCGACCGCGGGCTACCTGCTGGGCGCGCAGATCGCGAATCCCCGCGCGATCGGCCTCGACCTCGTGATGCCGATCTTCTTCGCCATCATGTTGATCCCGCTCTGGCGCGGGCGGCGTCGCGGCGTCGCCTGGCTGATCGCTGGCGCCGTTGCGCTTGCGGTGGAGCGGCTCGTTCCCGGCTGGTGGTTCATCATTGCAGGGGCCATGGCGGGCGCCGTTGCGGAAGGCCTGTCCGATGACGACTGACTCTGCGATCTGGAGCTCTCTCATTGCCGTTCTCGCGATGGCGCTTGCCACCTATCCGATGCGTGCCGGCGGTTTCTGGCTGATGGGCCGCGTTCCCCTGACACCGCGGGTGCGGCGTATCCTGGAGGCGTTGCCCGGCGCGGTGGTGATGGCCACGGTGGTGCCCATCCTCGCGCGCGAGGGAGTGGCAGCGCTGGCTGCGATCCTCGCGGCGCTGGCGGTCACCTTGGTGCGGCGCAATGAGTTCCTCGCGCTTGCCGCCGGCGTCGCGGCCGGGGCCGCAGCGCGCGCTGCCGGCTTCGGATAGGCCGGACCTTGTGCTGATGTTGCCGCTGGCGTCGGATCAATTCTTGCCCAGGGCGGCGAGCGCATTGGCCAGCGTGTCCTCCGGTGTGCCGGACGCATCCACCTTGGTCCAGTCGAGGTCGCCGAGATCATAGGCCTCCTGCGCGCGCGCGACCGCCCCACCGGCGTCCGATGCATCACCGACCCGACCGCCGACGCGGGCGATTCGCGTCGCGAGATCGGCGGTGAGGAAAAGCCCCCGAAATTCGGACGGCTTTCCGCGCATCGCTTCGACCACCATGGTTCGCTCCTGCGGACGTGCGAACACCGCATCGATGATCGACGAGTGGCCAGCGGCGAGGATACGGCGCGCCTTCTGCGCGAGGACGGCATAGACGCGTGCTGTGACTTCACGCGTGTAGGCCGCCTCCGGCAGCCGGTCCGTCTCCACGACGCCAAGCATCGCCTTGCGCTCAACGTCCGAGCGCAGAACGAGGGCGCCTGGCTCCGGCGCGAGGCACGGCGCGAGCATGCGCGCCAGCACGGATTTGCCGGTGCCCGAGAGGCCGCCCACCGCCACGGCCCGCGGCGGGGCAGGGGCAATCAGGCGGCAAGCCAGCTTGAAATAGGCCCGCGCGCTCGCGGTGATCGCCTCGTGCTTCTCGGCGGCGGCCTGCGGCAGCTTGGCGGCGGTGACCTTGGCTCGGATCGCGGCGCGCAGCGACATGAACAGCGGCAGCGCGGCAAGCGCATCGATATCCTCATCGTTTCGTCGTGCCGCGAAGTAGACGTTGAGCACCGTGTTGGCGGCCGGCCCAAGGTCTCGCTCGACGAGATCCATCAGCAGGAAGGCAAGGTCGTAGAGTATGTCGCCGGATGCCATCACGGGATCGAATTCGAGCGCATCGAAAGGAATCGGCGCCCCGTCGATCATCGCGATGTTGCCGAGATGCAGATCGCCATGCCCTCGCCGCACGAAGCCATCGGCGCCACGCTTCACCAGCAGAGGGCGCACCCGATCGAGTGCGGCGCGGGTCGCTTCGATCAGGGGGGCTGCATCAATCTGCGGAAAGATGTCCGCATGTTGCGCGAAGTCCGTTTCGTTCTGGTCGATGTAGTCGCGGAGGGCCGAAATCCACGGCGCTGCATCGACCACGGGTGCACGCTCGTGGGCCTGCGCCACTGCGAGCGCCAGTGCCGTCGCAAGTTCTCGTTCGATGCGCCCGGCCTCGGCCAGATGATCGAGTGTCTGCGTTTCGTCGAATCGCCGCATCCTGAGCGCCCACTCGACCGGATCGCCCTTTCCATCCAGTGTCAGCTTTCCGTTGTCCGATGTGATTGGCACCAGCCCAAGATAAAGCTGTGGCGCGAACGGCTTGTTTGCGACGATCTCGGCCTCAAGGGCGGCCTTGCGTTTGGCGAGTGTCGAGAAATCAAGAAACGGAAACTTAACGTCTCGCTTCACCTTGTAGGCGAAGCTGCCTGTCAGAAAGACACTGGCGGCGTGAGTGTCGATGCGCGCGACAGTTTGCCCGCCGTGCGTGGCGGGATCCGCAAGCAGGCGCCAAATTGCATTCTGGCGTGTGGCTGATGTGTTCATCGTTGCCGTGTCCGATCGCTGCACCCTAGATGCGCGCTGGAAGGGCCGACGGCAACCGTTGAATCAAAGGGTCGTGAGCGAACCAACGGGGCGCCTTGTTCGTTAGCCCGTGGTCGGTGGGGCTATCCTCGGATGACGCGCGACCGTACGATGTGTCGCGGTCTTGCCGTCGCGGGGCGCTGCTCGATCTCGGCGGCAAGCCGCATGCGCAGCGTCGTTCCCCGTCACGCGCCGGAGACCTGTACACGTGCCGCTCCCAATCGAACAGTACGCGATGATCGGCGACTGCGAGACGGCGGCGCTGGTTGGACGTGATGGATCGATCGACTGGTTGTGCTGGCCGCGATTCGATTCGAGCGCATGCTTCGCGGCGCTGCTGGGCAACTATGAGAACGGCCGCTGGCAAATCGCTCCCCGGGCGGAAGCGGCCCGTGTGTCGCGGCGTTATCGCCCTGATACGTTGGTCTTGGAGACGCATTTCGAGACGAAGGAAGGCTCCGCGACGCTGGTCGATTTCATGCCGCAGCGCGGCGCCCGCTCGCACCTCATCCGTCAGGTCGTCGGAGTGCGTGGGCACGTACGCTTCGCGACCGAGCTGGTGATCCGCTTCGGCTACGGCGAAATCGTCCCGTGGGTTACGCGCACGCCCGACGGTCTGCGGGCGGTCGCCGGACCCGATATGATCCGGCTGCGCACGAGCGTCCCGCTGCACGGAGAGAATTTCAAGACAGTCGGAGCGTTCGAGGTCGCGCCCGGGGAAACCAAGAGCTTCGTGATGAGCTACGGACCGTCGCATCTCGCCGATCCGGAGTCGGTCGAGCCGGCGGAGTTACTGCACGGCACCGAGCAGTTCTGGCGCGACTGGATCAGCAAGGCCGAAGTCGAAATCTTCGGCCCCTGGGCCGACGCCGTTCGGCGCTCCCTCATCACGCTCAAGGCGCTGACGTATGGTCCCACCGGAGGTCTCGTAGCCGCGCCAACCACCTCGCTGCCGGAGCGTCTCGCGGGCGCCCGGAACTGGGACTACCGCTTCTGCTGGTTGCGCGATGCGACGATGACGCTGCTCGCGCTGATGAATACGGGCTACTACGACGAGGCGCGAGCCTGGCGGGACTGGCTGCTCCGGGCGGTGGCCGGCACGCCCGCGCAGATGCAGATCATGTATGGCATCGCCGGCGAACGCCGGCTCACCGAAACGGAATTGTCGTGGCTGCCCGGTTATGAAGGCGCCGTGCCGGTGCGCATCGGAAACGATGCGCACCGGCAGTCGCAGCTCGACGTCTACGGCGAGCTGCTCGATGCTCTGCACCAGGCTCGCGAGCGCGGGCTTGCGCCGAGCGACTTTGGCTGGGCGTTGCAGGGCGTTGTCCTCGATCATCTGGAGAAGATGTGGCGGCAGCCCGACCGCGGCATTTGGGAATCGCGTGGCGCTCCGCAGCATTTCACGTATTCCAAGGTGATGGTCTGGGTGGCCTTCGACCGTGCGGTCAAAAGCGCTGAGATGTTCGGGCTGAAGGGGCCCCTCAGGCGTTGGCGCGACCTGCGCCGGGAAATCCATGCGGACATATGCCGCAACGCTTATGATGAGGGCCTCGGGAGTTTCGTGCAGGCGTACGGCTCGAAGCTGCTCGACGCCAGCCTGTTGCTGATTCCCGCCGTCGGATTCCTGCCGGCGCATGATCCCCGCGTGGTGGGAACCGTGGCGGCAATCGAGCGCAGCCTCATGCGCGACGGCTTCGTCATGCGCTACGACGACAGCCTCACGGACGACGGGCTGCCGCCCGGGGAAGGCGCGTTCCTGGCGTGCAGCTTCTGGCTGGCCGATGCCTACATCTTGCTTGGCCGGTACGAGGAGGCTCGCAGGCTGTTCGACCGGTTGGTCGGCCTCGTCAACGATGTTGGGCTGCTGAGCGAGGAATACGATGTGCGGCGCAAGCGGTTCCTCGGCAACTTTCCGCAGGCTTTTTCACATCTCGCGCTGGTCAATACGGCATGCAATTTCGGTCATTATAAACGGCCGGCCGAGCAACGTGCCGAGCATCCGGCCGCGGTTGTGTGACGTTGAAAGTTCATTGAATTGACGGAGGTCAAGAACGCAGCGGCCGGAATGGACACAATCAGGGCCATTGGACGTTAGTCGTTCGAGTTTTGCGCGTTTGACAGAGTACGGAGGTGATATGGCCGAAGCCAGTGCAATGACGCGACTGCCCCATGTGCTCAAGCGGATCCGTCTCAATCTCGCGCGCTCGAAAGAGTTTCCGTCGGGTTCTGAGCGGCACGGCTACGAATTCGTCGCGCCGCTCGACAATGACGGCCACATCGATGCCGAGCTGTGGCGCAAATATCGCGAGCACTGCCACGTGCGGCGCTTCTGGGGCGGCGACGAGGAGGTGGGCCGCCTGGTGCACAAGGGCGGCAGCGGCGACAAGGCGCGATGGGTCTTCGACTATGACGAGACCGCTGAGGAGGATGACGAGGCAGGCTATCGTTTCGCGGCGCATGCCTTTCGTCCCGGAGAGTACGTCTCGATAAGGGACGAGGCCGGCGAGATGCACACCTTCGTGGTCATGTCGGTTGAAACCGCCGCATAGGACGGGCGCGAAAACGGCGCCCGCGTCTCATGCGCCGTCCCGCACCGCCCTGGCCTATTGACGTTCCGCTGCTGCTCCAGACAACTCTTCCAACGACCGCGCGGTCGTTTGAGGGAGGTGCCTCGGCATGCACACGCAGGACAACCGGCGCACCGCCGCCGAAGTGCTCGTCGATCAGTTGATCTTGCATGGGACACGTCATGCGTTCTGTGTCCCTGGCGAGAGTTATCTCGCCATACTCGACGCCTTCCACGATCGGGACCTGACGATCACGGTCTGCCGGCAGGAGGGCGGGGCTGCAATCATGGCGGAGGCTGTCGGCAAGGCAACGGGCCAGCCCGGCATCTGCTTCGTCACGCGCGGCCCCGGCGCCACGAATGCGTCGCCGGGCCTGCATATCGCGCGTCAGGATTCCACCCCCATGATCCTGTTCGTCGGTCAGGTGGCGCGCAAGATGCGCGACCGCGAGGCCTTCCAGGAACTGGACTATCGCGCCGTCTTCGGGTCGATCGCCAAGTGGGTCACCGAGATCGACGATCCGGCCCGAATTCCCGAACTGATCTCGCGCGCCTTCTACACGGCAACCAACGGCCGCCCCGGCCCGGTCGTGATCGCACTCCCGGAGGACATGCAGAGCGAACGCCTCACCATCGCGGATGCGCCGGCCTTCGAACCAGTGGAGATCTGGCCCGGCCTCACGGATATGGTGAAGCTGCAGAAGCTGCTGTGGGCGGCCGCAAATCCGGTCATGCTCGTCGGCGGCAGCCGCTGGTCGCAGAGTGCCTGCGCCGCCGTGGCGCGCTTCGCCGAGCGTTTCGCGCTGCCCGTTGCGACAACGTTCCGCCGCGCCCACCTCTTCGACGCACTGCATCCCTGCTACGCAGGCGATCTCGGCCTCGGCGTCAATCCGAAGCTGCTGGCGCGGATCAAGGCGGCGGACGTGGTCGTGGCGGTCGGTGGCCGCCTTGGCGAAGTGCCTTCCCAATCCTACGACCTGTTTGAGATTCCCGCGCCTCGGCAGAGCTTCGTGCACGTACACCCTGGAGCGGACGAACTCGGCCGCGTTTACCGTCCCCATCTGGCGATCAACGCATCACCCACGGCCTTTGCTGCCGCGCTCGAAGGGCTGCAGCCGCCCGTCGAGATCAAGTGGCGGGAGGAGACGCAGGCGGCCCACGCCGACTACCTGGGCTGGAGCGAGACGCCGACCGACGTGCCGGGGGCGCTCAATCCGGGCGCGGTGATGGTGTGGTTGCGCGAAAATCTCGCGCCAGGCTCGATCGTGTGCAACGGCGCCGGGAACTTCAACACGTGGCTGCACCGCTTCTACCGTGTGCGTGGTTACGGCACGCAGCTTGGGCCTGTGGCGGGATCGATGGGCTATGGCGTTCCGGCCGCCATCGCCATGCAGCGGCTCTATCCGGAACGGCGTGTGGTGTCCTTGTCCGGGGACGGCGACTTTCTCATGCACGGTCAGGAATTCGCCACCGCCGTTCAATTCGAACTGCCGGTGATCGTGCTCGTCTGCGACAATGGCCTGTACGGCACGATCCGCATGCACCAGGAACGCGAGTACCCTGGGCGCGTATCGGCCACCACGTTGAGAAATCCGGATTTCGCCGCCTATGCCCGTGCCTTTGGGGGATTTGGCGCGATCGTGGAGCACACCGCCGATTTCGCCGCCGCCTTCCGGGCGGCGGAAGCATCCGGGCTGCCGTCCATCATCCATCTCAAGGTCGATCCTGAAGCAATCACCCCGGCGACGACCCTCGCGAAGTTGCGTGCCCAGGCGCTGGCGAAATCGAAGGAGTGAGGGGCGTGACCGTCCCAGGACGAGCTGGGTCTGATCGCAAATAATCGCGAATCGTGGTTCATTCCTTGGGCGTCCAGCTCGGGAATTCGATGGCCTATCGCCGCACCGAACGTGTGATTCAGCGCTTCAATGCGCGTCGGGACGCCATCGTGGAGGCGGCGCGCGCACTGGCTGCCGAAGGGGGCATGGAGGCGGTGCAGGTCGTGGCAGTCGCTGCGCGCGCGAGTATCGCGTCGGGCACCGTCTATCGCTACTTCCCATCCAAGCACGATCTGGTGACCGCCCTGGCCGACGGGTTTGCCCAGCGCGAACTCGCCGCGCTCCGCCGCGCTGCAACCGCCGCGCCCGGGCCACTGTCGGCCCTGGCTGCGGCAATCGTGACCTTCGCCGTACGCTGCCGGCGGCAACGACGGCTCGCCTGGGCGGTGATGGTGGAGCCGGTCGACCGTGACCTTGATTCGTTGCGCATCGCGTGCCGGCGCACGCTGGTGCGCGAGATCGAGACGCGGATTGCCGAGGCGGTCAGCGCGGGACATCTGCCGCCGCAGGACGCTCGATTGGCTTCGGCTGCCCTGGTCGGAGGGCTGCTTGAGGCCCTGGTCGGCCCGCTGGCTCGGGACGATGCCGACGAGGCGAAGGTGCGCGACGCCATTCAGGAACTGACCCTCGCCGCGCTACGCGGGCTTGGCGTCGTGGACGCACGCGCGCGCGGACTCGTGGTGCAGGTGCCTTGGCCCAAACGAGACGTCGCGTGACGCAAGGGTCGCAAGACGATCGGTGGCTTATTGCAGCGTCGCTGTCGCGAGCCAGTCGTTGACGGCGGCGAGCGCGCGCTCACCGCCCGCCTTCTTCTCGTGGGCGGCATAGACCGCGAGTTGCGCATCGGCAGAGGTGCCGCCTCCGACGATTGCGCGACAGCGGCGGACCTGGGCCGCACAGCCGAGCGCCTGCGCGTGCGGCATGACGTCCTCGAGCACCTGCTCCAGAAGCTCGGTGACGCTCGCACCGCCTTTCCGGTCCGGCGCGACGAACGTTCCGTGCACCCCGTAACGCTGGGCACGCCATTTGTTCTCGACGATCAGCGCGCGGTCGACCGCAGTAATATTGCGATGGGTGAGCGGATTGCGGACCAGCAGCCGTGCGAGCGAGCGATAGAGCGCCGCGATCGCTATCGAATCGTCGACGAACGTGCAGCTGTCCGGGGCCCGCAGCTCGAGGGTCGGGTGTTTGAGCGAGGGGCGGATCGCCCACCAGATGTAGCTGGAGTCCTCGATCGCGCCGGCTCTGGTCAGTGCGTCGATGTAGGCTTCGAATTCGCCGCTGCAGCGGAACAATTCGGGGACCCCCGTTCGCGGCAGTTCGTCGTAAGCCGCCAGACGATAACCTTTCAGACCCGTGCAGCGCGATTGCCAAAACGGCGAAGAGGTCGACAAGGCAACGAACAGCGGCAGATAGGGCAACATGCGCGTCATGATATCGACGCGATCTTCGCCGGCCGGCAGCTCGACATGCACATGCAGCCCGCAAAGCAGATCGCGTTGGCCGATGAGCTGCAGATCGTCCATGATCGTGTCGTAGCGCGCGCCCGGCGAGGGCCGAGCGGTCTTCCAGTCGCCGGTCGGATGCGTGCCTGACGCCAGAATGGCAAACCCAAATCGATGCGCTATCTCGGCCACCGTCTGGCGCAGGTGCTTGAGCTCGGCGGCCGCTGTCGCGATATCGACGTGGGGATTGGTCACCACCTCGATCTGTGCCTGCAACATCTCGGTGGTGACCTGATCCCCGAGCGCCGCCTTTACCGCGGCGATGAATTCATCGGGCCGCGTGATCGCGACGGCCTTCGTTTCAGCATCGACGAGGAAATATTCCTCCTCGATTCCGAATTGATAGGTCTCCGCCATCTCGAGCTCTCCTCCTCCAACTCCGAGGCGTCTGGTGCACCCTAACACCGTCCTGCAAAGAAGGTTCGTCCATTCCGGCCGCAGTGAGACCGAACTGAGACGGAATTTCGAAGTGGACAGGATGATGATCTGTGTGCGGGGGCGTGCCGCAATGCGGCATCGCCGCCGGCCACGGCTCGATCCAACGGAATAACTGTGAAAATGTTCCCGGGGCGCCGTGCGATAAGGCGACGCCCCACCGCGCGATCGCGACTGCCTGCTACTTCTTTTTGCCGTCAGGTCCGAACTGCTTGAGGTAGGCCCACAGATCGGCACGCTCCTGCTCGTTCTTGATCCCCGGAAAGATCATCTTGGTCCCCGGAATCTTTGCGCGTGGGTCGGTGATATATTCTTTGAACGTCGCCTCGTCCCAGGTAAGGCCGGAGTTTTTATTAGCTTCGCTATAGCTGTAGCCCTCGGCCGTACCGGCTTTGCGGCCCTCGAGCCCATTGAGCACCGGGCCCAGCTTGTTCTTGGCGCCTTCGCCGATCGAATGGCAAGGGAGGCACTTGCGGAAGGACTTCTCGCCTGCCGCGATGTCCTGTGCCAGCGCCGGCATCGCGCAGGCAACCAAGGCGGTGGCGAGCAGCAGACGGCGCATGGGAATCTCCTTGAATCGGTTGGATTGGTGTTGGGAGGCGACGCGAGGCTATTGCGAAGTTTTCCAGTTATAATCAAACGTTTTCCGGGTAAAGAGGTTCGATCCATGGTGGCTATGCCGGAACCGGATCAGGGCGTGTTGGCCCGCCGCGACGCAATCGTGGCGGCGTTGCGCGCGATCGTTCCCGGAGAGGGGGTGATCGCCGCCGAGCGCGAGATGCGCCCTTACGAGTCCGATGGCTTGACCGCCTATCGGCAGCTTCCGATGGTGGTCGTCCTGCCCGAGACGACGGCGCAGGTGGCTACGGTGCTGAGCTATTGCCACGCACAGGGCATCAAGGTCGTCCCGCGCGGTGCGGGCACGTCGCTATCGGGCGGCGCATTGCCGCTCGCGGACGGCGTGCTCTTGGGCATGGGCAAGTTCAAGCGCATTCGCGAGATCGACCTCGCCAATCGCGTCGCCGTGGTCGAGCCCGGCGTCACCAATCTCGCCGTGTCGGAGGCGGTCGCCAGCGCGGGCTTCTACTATGCCCCCGATCCCTCCTCGCAGATCGCCTGCACCATCGGGGGCAATATTGCGGAGAACTCCGGCGGCGTGCACTGTTTGAAATATGGAATGACGACCAATAACGTGCTTGGTTGCGAGATGGTCCTGATGACCGGTGAAGTGCTGCGCTTGGGCGGCAAGCACCTCGACGCCGCTGGCTACGACCTTCTCGGGATCGTCACCGGATCGGAGGGCCTGCTCGGGGTGATCACCGAGGTCACGGTGCGGCTGTTGCGAAAGCCCGAGACGGCGCGCGCCGTGCTGGTTGGATTCCCGACTTCGGAGGACGCCGGTGAATGCGTCTCGCGGATCATCGGCGCGGGCATCATTCCCGGCGGAATGGAGATGATGGACCGCCCGGCGATCCACGCGGCGGAGGAGTTCGTGCACGCCGGCTATCCGCTCGACGTCGAGGCGCTGCTGATCGTCGAGCTCGATGGCCCCGCCGCCGAGGTCGACCACCTGATCGCGCGCGTCGACGAGATCGCCAAGTCGTGCCGTGCGACGACCTGCAAGGTGTCGACCAGCGAGCAGGAGCGTTTGCTGTTCTGGGCGGGCCGCAAGGCGGCGTTTCCCGCGGTGGGGCGGATCTCGCCCGATTACTACTGCATGGACGGCACAATTCCGCGCGCGCGGCTTCCGCAGGTGCTCGCGCGAATGCGTGAGATGTCGCAGCGCTACAAGCTCCGGGTCGCCAATGTTTTCCATGCCGGCGACGGCAACCTGCATCCGCTCATTCTTTATGACGCCAACCAGCCGGGCGAACTCGAACGCGCCGAGGCGTTCGGGGCGGAGATTCTCAAGCTGTGCGTCGAGGTCGGCGGCGTGCTGACCGGCGAGCATGGGGTGGGGATCGAGAAGCGCGACCTGATGCCCGAGATGTTCAACGAAGCCGATATCGACCAGCAGCAGCGGCTCAAATGCGCTTTCGACGAGAAGGGGCTGCTCAACCCGGGCAAAGTGTTCCCGACGCTGCATCGCTGCGCCGAGCTCGGCCGCATGCACGTGCACGGTGGCCAGACCGCGTTCCCGCACCTGCCGCGCTTCTAGGCCAGTCGTGACCACCATCCTCAAAGCTCGTGACGCCAAGGACGTGGAGGCCGCCGTCCAGTGGGCGCTGGCCGAGGGCAAGGCATTGGAGGTGGTCGGTCACGGCAGCAAGCGCGCGCTCGGCCGTCCCACGCAAACGGATGCGACTCTCGATCTCTCGGGGCTGTCCGGCGTTAGCCTCTACGAGCCCGAGGAACTGGTGCTGTCGGCGAAAGCGGGAACGCCGCTCGAGGAAATCGAGGCGCTGCTCGCAAGCCGGAACCAGCAGCTCGCGTTCGAGCCGATGGACTATGGGCCGCTGCTTGGCGCATCGCGCGGGGAGGCGACCATCGGCGGCGTGCTGGCCGCCAACCTGTCCGGTCCGCGCCGTCTGACCGCGGGCGCGGCGCGCGACCATTTTCTCGGGGCGACGGCGGTGTCCGGCCGTGGCGAGACGTTCAAGTCCGGCGGCCGCGTGGTCAAGAACGTGACAGGCTACGACCTTTGCAAGCTGCTCGCCGGGTCGTGGGGCACGCTCGCGGTCATGACCGACGTCACGCTCAAGACATTGCCACGGCCGGAGACCGAAACCTCGCTCGTCGTGCGGGGCCTCCCGGACACGATGGCGGTCACCGCCATGTCCGTGGCCATGGGGGCTCCCTGTGACATCTCGGGTGCCGCCTTCCTGCCGGCGCGGCTTGCGCCCCGCGTGCTGCCGGATCTCGAGCCAGGCGCGACGGCGACCCTGCTTCGTCTCGAAGGCGTCGTTCCGTCGGTTGCGCATCGCCTGCGTATCCTCACCGAGGCGATGAAGACATTCGGCGCCCTCGCAGTGCTGGAGGCGGAGCCGTCGCGCTCGGCGTGGCGGGCGATCCGTGACGTGACGCCGCTCGCCGCCGACGGGCCCGCCGGCACATTCCCCGTCTGGCGGATCGGCACCGCCCCAACGCGCGGTGCCGATCTCGCCCGGCGGATCGCCGAGCGCATCGACGCCGAGTTCATGTACGACTGGGCGGGCGGCCTCATCTGGGCCGTGCTCGCGCCATCCGACGACGCGGGCGAGGCGATCGTGCGCGAGGCGGTGGACGTGTCCGGCGGGCATGCCATGCTGGTGCGGGCGCCGGCGGCGCTACGCGCAGTCGTGCCCGTGTTCGGTCCCGAAGAAACGGCCCTGGCCGAACTGACGCAGCGGGTGAAACAGGGCTTCGATCCGAAAGGGGTGCTCAATCCCGGCCGGATGTGGGCGGGCGTTTGAGGGCCTTCCGCAGGCCTGAAATTCCTCGCGTCCGTTGCGCGGCGGAACTATGTAACGGATGAGATGCAGACCAATTTCTCTCTCGCGCAGCTCGCCGATCCCGACATCGCGGAAGCCAACAAGATTCTGCGGGCCTGCGTGCATTGCGGGTTCTGCACCGCGACCTGCCCCACCTACGTCCTGCTCGGGGACGAGCTCGATTCCCCGCGCGGACGAATCTACCTGATCAAGGACATGCTGGAGAACGATCGCCCCGCCTCGCCGGAGGTGGTCACCCACATCGACCGTTGCCTGTCCTGCCTGGCGTGCATGACCACCTGTCCGTCCGGGGTCCATTACATGCACCTCGTCGACCATGCGCGCGCGCACATCGAGGAGATCTACACCCGCCCGATCGCCGACCGTTTGCTGCGGATCATGCTGGCGAAGCTGATGGTCCGGCCGCGCCTGTTCCGCGCTGCCATGCTGCTGGGCCTGTTCGCCAAGCCACTCATCCCGACGCTCAGGGGGTTTGGCCTTGCGCGGCTTGCGGCCATGCTGCGGCTCGTCCCGGGCCGGCTTCCTGCGGTGCCCCCCAGGCTCGGACGCGTGATCGCGGCCGAGGGCGAGCGCAAGGGGCGCGTCGCGCTGCTCACCGGCTGCGTCGCCCCGGTGCTGTCGCCTCAGATCAACGAGGCCGCCGTCCGCGTGCTGACGCGGCACGGCCTCGAGGTTGTGCTTGTGGCCGGCGAGGGCTGCTGCGGATCGATGGCGCACCACATGGGGAGAGAGCATGAGGCACTCGCTCAGGTCCGCGCCAACGTCGACGCATGGACCGCCGAGATCGAGCGCGGCGGCCTAGACGCGATCATTATCACCGCGTCGGGCTGCGGAACGACCGTGAAAGACTACGGCTTCATGTTGCGTGAAGACTCGGCCTATGCGGATAAGGCCGCCCGGATCTCCTCCCTTGCGCGTGACGTGTCCGAGTATCTCGCGACGCTGCCGTTTGCCCCGCAGGCGGCGGCAAGTCGTCCCGCGCTCACGGTCGCCTATCACGCCGCATGTTCCCTGCAGCACGGCCAAAAAATCGTGCAAGCGCCGAAATTAATTCTTTCCAAGTCCGGCTTCGTGATCGAGGATATTGCGGAAGGCCATCTGTGTTGTGGTTCGGCCGGAACCTACAACATCCTTCAGCCGGAACTCGCGACGCGACTGCGCGATCGCAAGGTCCGCAACATCGAACGAACACGGGCACACGTGATCGCGGCCGGCAACATCGGCTGCATCACGCAACTTGCGACCGGGACGAACATCCCCATCGTGCATCCGGTCGAATTGGTTGATTGGGCGACTGGGGGACCACTGCCGCCGGCATTGCGAAAAGCCATGCCGGCTGGCGCATGATCTGGCGAGGTGGAATCCGGCTCGCCGTAGGAACATGTGCTGAAAATCAACAGCTGAAAACCGACACTTGGCGTGCGATCGAACGCAAAACCGGTGTCCACTTTTGCCGATCGGATGCTTTCAGGGTCACACTGGAGGATCGACATGGCGCGTAAGGCAAAGAAGACAAAGAAGACGAAGACCAAACGTAAAGTAGCGGCCAAGGCCGCCAAGAAGCGCAGCGCCCCGCGCGCGGCGTCCAAGCGCAGCAAGCGGCCGGCAAAGAAGGCCGCGAAAAAGTCAGCAAAGAAATCATCGAAGAAAGCAGCGAAGACGTCCGTCAGACGGACGGCCAAGCGTGCGCCCGGGACACGCGCTGCGCCGGTTCCGGAGGCGTCCGGGGAAGCGGCGAATGCCGGCTACACCCCCGGCGGTGACATGGGTGAGGGTACCAGCAGCTCTCTCTGATTGCGCATCGTGCCTCGACGGCCTCGCGCTGTGCGCGGGGCCGTTCCGATCCGCGGGCGTGAAACCGCTGTGGCGGCAGCGCAACACGTTGGAAGCGTTTCAACTAAACCCAGTGGATTTGCCTAAAAGTTCAGCAACTGCGAAGCGAATAACCTTGCGGTCAAATATTACGTCATTGTTATCCTTGCGACACAATTTCCCAGGTGGCGATCTGCCTGCGGTTGTTGCGAGCCGTAGCCCACCCAACGACGGGTCGGGCCAGGACAGTGATAGGGGCTGATAAATGAAGAAGGTTCTGTTGACCGCAGCGGCGGCAGTGGTGATCTCGACGTCGGCAATGGCTGCCGACCTGAAGATGCCGGCCAAGGCCGTGCCGCCGCCTCCGCCGCCGAGCCCGTGGGATATCGCTTTCGGGGCGGGCATCGCATCGGACTACAATTTCCGCGGCGTCTCCCAGTCGGACAAGAAGCCGTCGGTGAACGCCTATTTCGAGCCGCGCTACAACTTCACGCCCAACCTGCAGGGCTACGTCGGCATCGGCGGGTACAGCATCGACTTCCCGAATCGCGCCGCAGCGGAAATCGACCTTTACGGCGGCCTGCGTCCGACCTTCGGTCCGCTCGCGTTCGATTTCGGCATTTGGTACTACTGGTATCCCGGTGGACAGGAATTCTCCGCCGCGTCGCCGCAAGGCCCGCTCCCGAATGGCAACCTCGCCAAGAAGGATTGGAGCTTCGTCGAGTATTACGGCAAGGTTGCCTGGGCGGTCACCGACGCTTTCACAGTTGGCGGCAACGTCTTCTACGATCCCAACTGGCTGAACACAGGCGCCGACGGCACGTACGCTTCGGCCACCGCGAAGTACGTTTTCCCGGCCACGCCGTTCGGCTATGGCATTGGGGCTTTCGTGTCGGGTGAGGTCGGCCGCTACTGGCTGGGCACGACCGACGCCTTCTACGGTACGTTCTCGCTGCCGGACTACACGACCTGGAACGTCGGCTTGGCGTTCACCTGGAACGTTTTCACGCTGGATCTGCGCTACTATGACACCGATCTGTCCCGCGCGGACTGCAACGCTCTGACGAGCGATCACACCGCCTCGCTCAATCCTGCCGGGGTGCTCGAGTCGAAGTGGTGCGACGCGACCTTCATCGCGAAGCTCTCGTTCGACATGACGCTCGCCAGCCTCAAGTAACGGGTCGGCCTCGTCTTCCAGTGAGGGCGGCAGCTTCCGGGCTGCCGCCCTTTCTTTTTTGGATCCGCAACAGGCATTTTTGAATCGCCAAACAGGGACCGCCTTTGGCAAGACACTTGCCTGATCGTCAGGGAGCAGGAGAGCACGGCGTGTTCACATTGACGAAAGAGCGGGTTCCGCTCCTGCTGATGGTGTCGGGCGCGGTCGGCGGGGCCGCCGCCATCGCTGTGATGGAGTATGCATCGAACCAGACCACCCTGCCGGTCGCGCTGATTCCGTTCGCGACGTCGATCGTGCTGGTCATGGGTTCGCCCGAGGCCGAACCCGCGCAGCCGCGGCCGCTGGTGTGCGGTCACCTGATTTCGACCGTGGTCGGGATTCTGGTCGTGAAGTTGCTCGGGCCGTCGGCCTGGGCTGCAGCGATCGCGGTCGGCCTTGCCATTCTCGCCATGCACCTTTTCCGCTGCTTTCACCCCCCCGCGGGAATCAACCCCCTCATCGTGGTGCACCACGACCTGTCCTGGAGCTTCCTCGTGATGCCCGTGGCCGCGGGAGCCGTGTTGCTCGCAGCCTTCGCCTACGTCTGGCACAACACGCAGCGGCGAGGCGCCTGGCCGCGCCGGTGGTGGTGACGAAAAACTCCGCGCCCGGCGAATCACGCCACCGGACCGACCGCCGCCTCGCGCACGCGGAAGTGTCCGACTTCCTTGAACAGCTCCAGCCGGCGCTTGTGGAACGCAGCCAAGGTCGAGCGGTGGCCGATCGACACGATGGCCGCGCGCGGCAGGCGTTCGATCAGCAGCTTGTAGAGCACCGCCTCCGACGGCTCGTCGAGCGACGCAGTGGCCTCGTCAAGAAACAGATAGTCGGGCGCCTGCAGCAGGGCACGCGCGATGCCGACCCGCTGCTGCTCCCCCAACGACAGCATGCGGTTCCAGTGCGCCTCCTCGTCGAGCCGGTTGGCGAGGTCGGGCAGTCCGACGTCGACCAGCGCCGCATGTACGTCCGAGCGGTTGAAGTCTTCGGGGAGGGCGGGATAGGCGACCGCCGCCAGCAACGTGCCGATCGGAAGGTAGGGCCGTTGCGGAACGACCATCACGCGGGCGCCTTCCGGGAGAGTGACCGTTCCTGAGCCGAACGGCCAGATGCCGGCAATGGCGCGGAACAGCGTTGACTTGCCCGCGCCGGACGGTCCGGTGACGAGCACATGCTCGCGCGGGCCGACGTTGATCGCATCCGCCTTGCCCAGCAGGTTGCCGTTCGGGAGCCGCAGTTCAACCTCGTCGAGCGCGACCTTGCCGATCGGTTCGTGCACCACTTCGACCACCGGCGGCGTCTCCGCCACCCGATGGCCGGTTTCCACGGCAGTGAGGAATCCATCGAGGCGGTCGACCACGGCGCGCCACTCGGCGATCTGACGGTAGGCCGTGACGAAGAACGACAACGAGGTCTGCACGCTGTTGAATGCGGAGGCGGTCTGCATCAGGCCCCCGAGCTGGATCGCTCCGCTGAAGTAGGCGGGACTGACCACGATGAAGGGAAACACCGTCGAAATCTGGCGATAACCCGACGTGAACGCCGTCAGTCGCTTCGTCCGGGTCATGATCGCGTACCAATTGTTCATCACCGCAGCAAAGCGGTGCAGCAATCGGCCGCGCTCGGCTGGCTCGCCCTCCAGGAGGGCGATCTGCTCGGAATTCTCACGGACGCGCACGAGATTGAAGCGGAAATCTGCCTCGTAACGCTGTTGATCGAAGTTCAACCGGATCAGCGGGCGGCCGATCAGGTGCGTCAGCCATGTTCCGGCGATTGCATAGACGAGGGCGGCCCACACCAGATAGCCGGGAATCACCATGTTCGTTCCGAACAGCCGCAGCGGCGCCTGCTCCGACAGCGACCACAGGATCACCACGAATGAGGCCAGGGTGACGATCGATGAGAGCAGGCCGAGGCCGATGGTCAGGGTCTGATCCACGAACCTCTGGATGTCCTCGGCAATCCGCTGGTCGGGATTATCGGCGGCGTCCCCCATCAGCTGCATGCGATAGTGATTGGCGTTGTCGAGCCAGCGGTGCAGGTAACGCTCGGTCATGTAGCGGCGCCATCGGATCTGGAGCCACTGGTTGAGATAGAGTTGATACACCGCGAGCGCGATGAAGATGGCCGCGAGGACGCAGAAATATCCGAGCTCGTAGACGAACGAGTCCCAATTCCGCTCCTGCAGTGCATTGTAAAATCGATTGTTCCACTGGTTGATGAGAACGTCGATGGCGACGAGCCCGAGCTCGATGGCAACGACGGAGGCCAGCAGCAGGCGTCCGGCCCAGCGGTCTTCGGACCGGAAGTAGGGGCTTCCCAGCCGCCAGATCAGCGCCACCGTCGAGAAGAAGCTTTTCAAGGGACCATTCTCCTGGTGCGGGTTGTCGGCGCACGCGGAAGGGGCCGCCGCACTCTAGGTGCGCTTCCGGGCCCCTTTCGCATTGCATCATTGCCGTTCCAGCGGTGCAAAAGCGGCTCCGCACTTTCCGACGCCCAAAACGGCGCCGGACCCTGCAGAGCCCCTCTCCATAGCCGAACGTTGAATGGCAAGCGACAGGACAAGGCTTGTGGAATGCCACCGATCTGGGTCAGATTATTGCTGTTCCACAACCCGGAATACCGGGAGCGGCCAAATGTTTATCAAGCGGCGTGGTGACACGACGCCAGGGAGGAATGCAAATGTCGATCTCAACGGACAATTCTCGTACATCGAAATCGACCAGCCGCCGCAAGTTCCTGCTGGCGGCTGGTGCGACGGGCGCTGCGACGGTGGCGATGCCGCAGATCTCGCGCGCTCAGACCACGACCTGGAAATACCAGTCGACTTGGCCGACCAAGGACATCTTCCACGAGTTCGCGGTCGATTATGCCAAGAAGGTCAACGACATGAGCGGCGGCCGTCTGAAGCTCGACGTGCTGGCCGCCGGCGCCGTGGTGCCCGCGTTCCAGATGCAGGATGCGGTGCAGTCGGGCATTCTCGATGCGGGTCACGGCGTGTGCGCCTACTGGTATGGCAAGCACAAGGCCTATTCGCTGTTCGGGACGCCGCCCTCGTTCGGCTGGGATGCGCACGGCTTCCTCGCCTGGTTCTACGCGGGCGGCGGCGAGGCGCTCTACAAGGAACTCGTCAACGACATCCTCAAGCTGAACCTCGTCGGCTTCCTGTATTTCCCGATGCCGACACAGCCGCTCGGCTGGTTCAAGAAAGAGGTCAAGTCGGCCGACGACTTCAAGGGCCTGAAATATCGCACCGTTGGACTCTCAGCCGACGTGTTCAAGGAGCTCGGCGCGGCTGTCACCATCCTCCCCGGGGGTGAGATCGTGCCGGCGATGGATCGCGGTCTGCTCGACGCGGCCGAGTTCAACAATCCGTCCTCCGACATCCTCCTCGGATTCGCCGACGTCTCGAAGTACTACATGATGGGCAGCCACCATCAGCAGCAGGAAGCGTTCGAGGTCATCTTCAACAAGCAGAAGTTCGACGCGCTCTCGCCCGAGCTGAAGGCCATTCTGCGCAATGCCGCGCATGCCGCCACTTCGGATCAGTTGTTCATGGCCTATGACCGCTATCCGAAGGACCTCGAAGAAATGAAGAAGAAGGGCGTAAACGTCGTCCACACCAACGAAGCCGTGCTCAACGCGCAGCTCGCGGCGTGGGACAAGGTCATCGCGGAGCAGTCGAAGGAAGCCTTCTTCAAGAAGGTCATCGACTCTCAGAAGGCGTGGGTGAAGCGCACCCAGCCGTACCTGCAGGTCAACAACCTGAGCACGACCGAGCTCGCCGTCGCTTACAAGCACTTCTTCGGCTAAATCGCACCGAAGCCTGGACCCGCGCGGGCTCTCCGCGCGGGTCGGTCCCGCACACCTTCGAAGCGGCACGGGCGGCTCAGCAGGACTTCCGGACCCATGGATCGTTTTCTGCTTCTGGTCGATGAGATCAGCACTTGGGTCGGCAAGACCGCCGGCTGGTGCATCCTGATCCTCACATTCACGACGAGCTACGAAGTCTTCTCGCGCTATTTGTTCGGATATCCGACGGACTGGGCCTTCGACGCCTCCTACATCCTCTACGGCACGCTCTTCATGCTGGCCGGCGCCTATACGCTCTCGCGCAACGGCCACGTGCGCGGCGACTTCATCTATCGCGCCTGGCGTCCGCGCACCCAGGCCAAGATGGACCTTGTGCTCTACATTCTGTTCTTCTTCCCGGGCATGCTGGCCTTCATCTACTCGGGCTACGGGTTCGCGATGATGTCGTACCTGATGAAGGAGCGGTCGTCGGCGAGCCCGAACGGTCCGATCATCTGGCCGTTCAAGTGGCTGATCCCGATCGTCGGTTGCCTGATGGTGCTGCAAGGAATCGTCGAGGTGATCCGCTGCATCCGGTGCATACGCACCGGCGAATGGCCCAGGCGCCTGCACGACGTCGAGGAGCTCGACAAGGTCGTGCTCGAGAAGGCCGAGCATGGCGAATACGAGGTGGTGAAGGAGCTCGAGGAGATCGGGCAGCGCAAGGGAGCGATCTGATGTTCGGCATCGGGAATCCCGAGCTGGGCGTCATCATGCTCGGCCTCTTTGTGGTTTGCATCATGCTGGGCTTTCCCATCGCCTTCACGCTGATGGCGCTCGGCGTGTTCTTCGGCTACTTCGCGATGGGCGATCTCGTGTTCCAGCTCGTTGTGCAGCGCTCGTACTCGGTGATGACGAACGACGTGCTGATCTCGATACCCTTGTTCGTGTTCATGGGCTACGTGATCGAGCGCGCCAACATTCTGGACCGACTGTTCCGGTCGCTGCAGCTCGCGGCAGGACCGATGCCGGCCTCGCTCGCCATTGCGACCCTTGCGACATGCGCCATCTTCGCCACCGCCACCGGCATCGTCGGCGCGGTTGTGACGCTGATGGGCCTGCTCGCCTATCCGGCCATGCTGCGCGCGGGCTACGACGCCAAGCTATCGGCGGGCGTCATCTGCGCGGGCGGTTGCCTCGGGATTCTCATCCCTCCGAGCGTGATGCTGATCCTCTATGGCGCCACGGCAGGCGTCTCTGTGGTCAAGCTATATGCCGGCGCGTTCTTTCCGGGCCTGATGCTGGCCAGTCTCTACATGCTGTACGTCATCGTCATGGCGATGCTCAATCCCAAGCTGGCGCCGACGCTGCCGGAGGAGCAGCGCAAGGTGCCGTTCAATGTCGTGTTCCTTTCGCTGCTCACCTCGTTCGCTCCGCTGGCCGCGCTGATCGGGGCCGCCCTTGGGTCGATTCTCTTCGGACTTGCGACGCCGTCGGAGGCCGCCGCGATGGGATCGCTCGGCGCGCTGCTGCTCGCGGTCGCTTACGGCGCAGACTATTCTCGCCGGCGCAACGTCATCATCGTGCGGGTGTTCGGTGTGCTCGCCGCTGCCTTCCTCCTCTATCTCGTCGTCTGCGGCGTGACGCACCTGAACGCAGACCGCCGGGTGGTGGCGGTGGCGTTCTTCGCGACGCTGGCGGTCGGTGTCGTGCTCATACCCGGAACGTCCTTTTCGCTCGGGCAACTCAAGGAATCCGTGTTCCTGACGGCGCGCACGACCGCCATGGTCTGCTGGCTGTTCATCGGGTCGTTCACCTTTTCGGCGATCTTCGCCTACCTCGGAGGGCACGAGCCGATCGAAAAGTTCGTGCTGGCGCTCAATCTGAATTCCATCGGATTCATGATCATGGCGCAGGCGATCATCTTCGTCCTGGGCTGGCCGCTGGAATGGACCGAGATCATCGTTATCTTCATGCCGATTTTCCTGCCGCTGCTGAAGACCTTCAATGTCGACCCGCTCTTCTTCGGACTGCTGGTCGCGCTCAATATCCAGACATCGTTCCTCTCGCCGCCGGTAGCCATGGCGCCGTTCTATCTCAAGGGCGTGGCGCCGAGCTGGGTGAACATCAACGACATCTTCCGCGGCGTCATGCCGTTCCTGTTCCTCGTGATCATCTCGATGGTGCTGCTCTATACGTTCCCGCAGATCGGCCTCTGGCTGCCGAACCAGATCTACCGATAACTCGATGGACCCTCGACAATGGCTAGCCTGATCGCCGGAATCGTCGTTCTGATTGCCACCGGAATTGCGTTCGTGGCGCTGTTGCCGCGCGGCGGCAGAATGCACCGCTGGGTCGACACTGCGTGGGAGCCCTACGTCGCGGTGGCACTCTGCGCCGGAGTCGCGCTCACATTCACGCTGGTGCTTTCCGGCGCGATTGATCTCGCAAGCGGATAGCGCAGGCGGCCGAGGGCGTCATCGCGCGGGAACGCTGCGCCTCAGGTCTTCGGCGGCGAGCCGAGATGCTCGCGGAAAAAGGCGAGGGTGCGCTGCCAGGCGAGGTCGGCGGCCTGCTTGTTGTAGCGCACGCCTGCGGTGTCGTCGTTGAACGCGTGCTGTGTGCCCGGATAGGTGTAGATCGCATAGCGCTTGCCGTCGGCCTTGAGCGCGCCCTCATACGCGGCGATGCCCCGATTGATGCCGTCATCGTGCTCGGCATAGTGCAGCAGCAGCGCGGCCTTGATCGCCGGCACCTGGCCGGCGGGGATCTGGGCGCCGTAATAGGCGACGGCCGCCGCCAGGTCGGGATCGCCGGCCGCCATGCGGTTCACCACGCCGCCACCGAAGCAGAAGCCCACTGCGCCGACCTTGCCGGTGGATTCCGGGTGCGTCTTCATGTACGGCGCGGCGGCGATCGCTGCAGCGACCATCGCCTCGCGATCGGTCTTGGCATGCAGATCGCGCGCCTCATCGTCGCTCGGCGGCGTTCCGCCGCTCACTGAGAGAAGGTCGGGTGCGAAGGCCAGGAAGCCTTCGAGCGCGACACGCCGTGCGACGTCCTCGATGTGCGGATTGAGCCCGCGGTTCTGGTGGATCACGATGACGGCGGGACGCTTGCTCGTGCCCTTGGCGCGCGCCAGGTAGCCGCGGATTGTGCCCTTCGAGGAATCATAGGACGTGCGCGCAATGGCGAGGCGGGGGTCGTTTTCCGGCACCGTGGCGGCGCTCGCGTAGTCACATTGCAGCAGCGAAAGCAGCGCGGCAGCGGCCGCGGTCGATCCCGCGAGTTCGGACAGGCGGTCGAGAAATTCTCGCCGGTGAATATGGCCGTGCGTAAAGCTGTCGTAGAGATCGATGATCCGTTGATCCATGAGCGTTGTCCTCGGCGACGACGCAACGATATCGACTCTCGCGCGGCGGGGGAGGGGGGCGCACGCAGTTGTGAGCGGCAAAGCGCCCCTTGCTTGCGCCCGCCGGTGGAAGTTGCATATTGGGTGGCTCTGATTTGGGTGCGGGGGACAACATGCGACGATTTCGCGTTGCGGGCGCGGCCGCATTGGCTGCCGTGCTGGCATCTGCCGTGGTGTTGACGACCGGCGGGGCAAAGGCCTCGCCCGAATTTCCGTTCGGAAAGGAGCTGCTGCTCGATGCCAGGCCGATGAAGGGATCAAAACGCATCCCGATTCTCGATATCGGCGACAACGGGATGGCGGCCATCGACCTGTGGTGCAACAGCGTGCAGGCGCAGCTCGTCGTCGCCAAGGACACGATCACGGTCATCACCGGGCCGCAGACGAATCGTCCCTGTCCGCCCGAACAGGCGCGCGGCGACCAGGAGATGATGGACGCGCTCACGCAGGTGACGAACTGGCGGCGCGAAGGGGACAGTCTCGTGCTGATCGGCCCGCGTATGCTGCGCTTCCGATTGCAGTCGAACTAGCGTGCTGACCGGGACCGGCGCATTGCGTTGTCGGCGCATCGCTCGAGCAAATATCTGAGCCGCGACGGCAACAGTCGTATTGTGCGTTTGCGTGCCGATGCCGCGGGGCGGCGTTGCCGGAGGCCGATGGGCTTGGTTGAGCAGGGCGCGTGCAGCGAGCCCTGAATCTGGGCACGCTTTGCTGAATGACGCGCCATCGGCGTGGTCTCGCGCCTGTCAGGCGTACTGCGCGATTGGCCTGTGGATTGCTTGATCTTCGCGGGTCCATCCCAGGGGAGATCATCATGCGTCGCCGAGACTTCACCACCTTGGCCATTGCCGGCGCGGCCGGGACCATCGCGGCGCCAGCCGTGGTTCGGGCGCAAACCACGTTCAACTGGAAAATGACGAGCTTCTACGGCCCCAATGCCGCGTTCTATTCGACCGGCCCTGGCAGCGCGAAGGACCTGATCCGTCGCATCGAGGAGATGTCGGGCGGGCGCATCAAGATCCAGTTCTTCGGCGCCGGCGAGCTCATCCCGGCGGCCGAAGGCTTCGACGCCGTGTCGTCGGGCACGGTCGAGATGAACTACGCCAACGCCTATTTCTGGACCGGAAAGGTGTTCGCCGGGCAGTACTTCACGGCGGTGCCGTTCGGCCTCAATTTCCAGGGCCTGAACGGCTGGATGTACGACGGCGGGGGCCTCGCCCTGTGGAAGGAAGTCTACGACCGCTTCAATCTCGTGCCGTTCCTGTGTGGCAACACAGGAGTGCAGATGACCGGCTGGTTCAAGAAGCCGATCGAGAAGGTCGAGGACTTCAAGGGCCTCAAGATGCGCATCCCGGGCCTGGCAGGCCGGGTGTATCAGCAGCTCGGCGTCGACGTGCGGCTGCTGCCGCCCGGCGAGATATTCCCCGCGCTTGAGCGCGGGGTCATCGACGCGGCCGAGTTCGTCGGCCCCTATCTCGACCGCCAGCTCGGCCTTCACCGCGCCGCCAAATACTACTACACGACCGGCTGGCACGAGCCCGCGACCGCGAGCGAGCTCATCATCAACAAGGCGAAATGGGATAGCCTGCCGCCGGACCTCAAGGCGGTGATTGAGAATGCCTGCGCCGCCTGCAACGTCGTCAGCGAAGCCTGGTGCCAGAAAAACAATGCGGAGGCGATGGACGACCTCATCAAGAACCAGGGCGTCATCGCGCGGCCGCTGCCCGACGATGTGGTGAAGGCGCTGCGGCAGGCGAACGCCAAGATCCTCGCAGAGGCCGTCGCCAAGGACCCGCTCACCAAGAAGGTGCACGACTCGTACATGGCGTACATGGACAAGTTCAAGGCGTGGTCGGGCTACAGCGAATCCGTCTACCACGGCAAGATCCTGAAGGGCTGACGTGGGTCCGGCGGCACGCGTAGCCGCCGGCATCGACGCTTTCATCGATGTCGTCGGCCGCATCACTGCATGGTCTTCATTCGCGCTGGCGCTCGTGATGGGCGGCAATGTGCTGCTGCGCTACGTCTTCCATACCGGCACCGTGTGGTCGCAGGAGCTCGAGTGGCACCTGATGGCTCCGATCTGCCTGTTCGGCATGTCGTACGCGCTGCGGCACGGGGAGCACGTGCGCGTCGACGTGCTCTATGCGTCGTTCTCCCAGCGGACGAAAGACATGGTCGAGGCCGCCTCAGCGCTGCTGGCGATGGCCATCTGCCTGATCGTGATCTGGCTGTCCATCGCGTACGTGAAGCAATCCTGGGTGATCGGCGAAGGATCGGCAAACCCCGGCGGCATTCCCGCGCGCTACATCCTCAAGAGTCTCATTCCGATCGGCTTCGCCCTGTTCTTCCTGCAGTCCCTGGCGCAGGGCATCCGCGGGTTCCTGGCCTGGCGGAGTGCCCGCTGATGCCGTTCAACGAGCTGCTCGCGCTGCTGTTGCTGGCGTCGTTCTTCGTCCTGCTGATGGCGGGCATCCCGGTGGCGCTCACGCTCGCGACCTCGGGCCTTGTGTTCGGCTACATCGGCTTCGGGCCGCTCCTCTTTCACCTGCTGCCAAGCCGCATCTTCGGAGTGGTGACGAACTACACGCTGATCGCCATGCCGCTGTTCGTGTTCATGGGCGTGATGCTCGAGAAGTCCCGTCTTGCCGAGGAACTGATGGAGGTGATCGCCCACGCCGCCGGCAGCCTGCGCGGCGGGCTTGGCATCGGCATCATCGCGGTCGGCGTCCTGATGGGCGCGACCACCGGCATCGTCGGAGCCACGGTCGTGACGCTCGGGTTGCTCACCCTGCCGGCGCTGTTGCGGCGCGGATACGACAGGGGCTTGGCCTGCGGCACCATCTGCGCGTCCGGGACGCTCGGTCAGATCATCCCCCCGAGCCTCATCCTCATCCTGCTGGCGGATATCCTCAACGAGTCCGTCGGCACGCTCTTCGCCGCGGCAATGATCCCAGGATTGATGCTCGCTGCCATCTACACTCTGTACGTCCTCGGGCTAGGCATCGTTCGCCCGAAGATGGTGCCGCCGGTTCCCAAGGAAGAGCGCGACCTGATCTCGCGCGGCGAACTCATGGGAAAGCTCGTGCGGGTCGTGGCGCCGCCCCTCTTGCTGGTCGTTGCCGTGCTGGGCTCGATCATCGCCGGTATCGCGGCTCCCACCGAAGCCGCGTCGATGGGTGCGCTCGGAGCTATTCTCGTCACCGCCGTCGGCCGGCGCATGTCGTGGAAGGTCCTGCGCGAGACGACCTACGCCACGACCCGCATCACCGCGATGATGATGTTCATCCTGATGTGCGCCCAGGCGTTCTCGTTGGCCTTCCGCGGTCTGCAGGGCGAGAAGCTGGTGCAGGACCTCTTCACGCTGCTGCCAGGCGGCACGACGGGCGCGATCTGGTTCCTGATGCTGATCATCTTTCTTCTCGGGTTCTTCATCGAGTGGATCGAGATTTCCTACATCGCCGTGCCACTGTTCCTGCCGGTATTCGTGGCGGCGCACGTCGATCTGGTCTGGCTTGCAACCCTGATCTGCATCAACCTGCAGACATCGTTCCTCACGCCGCCGTTCGGGTGGGCGCTGTTCTTCCTGCGCGGCGTGGCGCCGCCCGAGGTCACTACCGGCGAAATCTACCGCGGCATCATGCCGTTCGTGGCGATGCAGCTCGTCGCGCTGGTGCTGTGCTTCTTGTTTCCCGAACTGGCGCTCTGGTTGCCGCGCGCGATCGGCTGGTAGGGCATTTCCGGCCAGGCGGGCCGCCGGGCGGCTGGATTGGCTTCGGCCGCCCCGTTACCATGGCTGCAACACCAACCAATCCGTCAGGGAGAAAACCCCCATGTTGCCCCGGAACGTCCGAAGGTTTGTGCTGGCGGCCGCCCTCGCGCTGCCGCTCGGCGCGCCGCGTGCCGTCGCACAGCAATATCCGACTCAGGACATTCACCTGATCTGCGGGTTTGCGGCTGGCAGCGGGGCCGACATCATCGTGCGGTTCATCGCCGAGAAGATGAAGCCGCTCGCGGGCCGCGCGATCATCGTGGAAAACAAGCCGGGTGCCGGGGGCAACATTGCGACCGAGTATGTCGCCCGCGCCAAGCCGGACGGCTACACGATCTACATCACGGGCGCGAGCGCGCTCGCGGCCAACATGCATGTCCTCAAGAATCCGTCGGTCGACGTCGGCAAGGCGTTGCAGATCGTCGGCACCATCAACAAGCAGCCGGTGATGATCGCGGTGCGCGGCGATTCCCCCATCAAGTCGATGGCGGAGCTGACGGCTGCGATGAAGGCGAAGGGCGAAAAGGCGAGCTATGCGCTTGCAAATCCGACCGCCAAGGTGGTCGGCGCCATGTACAAGGAGAAGGCTGGCCTGCAGGCCGTCGAGGTGTCGTACCGCACCGGCGCGGAATATCTCAACGATCTCGCCAGCGGCGTCATCGACTACGCGATCCCGGACAACGTGCTGGCGGTTGCGCAGGCCCGCGCCGGACGCATGCGCATCCTGGCGGTCAGCACGGCCGAGCGGATGCAGTCGGCGCCTGATTACCCGACCATGACCGAGTCCGGCTATCCGATGGACCTGCGTGGCTGGTGGGCGGGGCTGGTTCCGGCGGGTACCCCGAAGCCCGTGGTCGAGCAACTCGGGGCCTGGATCAGCCAGATCGTGAGCAGCGATGAGGGCAAGAAGTTCCTCGCCAACATCGCCAGCGATCCATGGGTGAGCACGCCCGACGCGGCGCAGGCTTATTTCCTGCAGCAGATCAAGCAGTGGGGCGAGTACGTGCGGATCGCGAAGATCGAACCGCAGGGCTGACCCCGGCTGCCGAAACTCGCTGCATTGCGGCCAACCTCGCGGCTCAAGCGGGTCGCGGAATCCTCTACTTGACGATATCCGCGATCTTGCCCGCCTTGCTGTCGACCACCACGATCTCGTCGCCTTTCACGAAATAACTGTGCGACTTGAGCGCCGGTATCTTGCTGGCGAGCGGCGGCGGGAATTCGTGCGTCTCGATGCCTTGCGGCGCGGGGTCCCCGATCTCGGCTTTGACGTTCGCCGGCTCGCGGCGCACGTCGTTGTCCTTGAGGACAATCTCGCGGATCGTGTGACGATCCTCCTGGGTGAGGTTGATCGTGCGCTGGCTGGATATCGCCGGCTGATCGCCCTGCGCTGTGGGCGCTTGCGCCAGCTTGAGGTCCGTCCATTCGAAGGCCGCGCTGCCGCTATCGAAGGGGCCGGCGAGCGCTCCGGCCAGGACCAGAAGCGCGCCAAGCGGTATCGCCGGAAGGGATCGCATGAACTGTCTCCGCTGCCCCCGGAAAGCCCCCCATCATAGGCCAATTTGCGGTCCAATACGCGCCGCACGACTCACCACGGCTGCAACTCGCAGTCTCGGTAGGTTGTTCCGCCGCTTGGGGCGGCTCCGCCAGTAAAGGGAATCTGGCAGAGGGTCAACGTGCGCGGAGAGGGCTCAACGTGCCCATCGTGTGCAGGTGAGCATCTTGAACCTGTTCCGTTGTCCGCGCCCATCGTCATGGCACCGAGGCCATTGTCAGCGCAAATAAAAAGGGCGCGGCAAGCGGCCGCGCCCTCTGATTGCGGCGAAAGTGGACGGGTCAGAAGTCCATGCCACCCATGCCGCCACCCGGCATTGCCGGCATGGCCGGCTTGTCCTTCGGCAGTTCGGCCACCATGGCCTCGGTGGTCACCAGCAGGCCGGCGACCGACGCCGCGTCCTGCAGAGCCCGCCGTACGACCTTGGCCGGGTCGATGATGCCTTCTTCGACGAGGTCAACGTATTCCTCGTTCTGCGCGTCGAAGCCGAAGGTCTCCGACTTGTTCTCGAGGATCTTGCCGACCACGATCGAGCCTTCGACGCCCGCGTTCTCGGCGATCTGCCGGATCGGCGCTTCGATGGCTTTCAGGACGATGTTGATGCCGGCCTGAACGTCGGAATTGTCGTTGGTCAGCTTGCCGACGGCGCGCTTGGCGCGCAGCAGCGCGGTGCCGCCGCCCGGCACGATGCCTTCCTCGACCGCCGCGCGAGTGGCGTTGAGCGCATCATCCACGCGGTCCTTCTTCTCCTTGACCTCGATCTCGGTCGCGCCGCCGACGCGGATCACCGCCACGCCGCCCGCCAGCTTGGCGAGACGTTCCTGCAGCTTCTCCTTGTCGTAGTCCGACGTGGTCTCCTCGATCTGCGCCTTGATCTGGCCGACGCGCGCTTCGATGTCCTTCTTCTTGCCGGCGCCGTCGACGATGGTGGTCTTCTCCTTCTCGATGATCACCTTCTTGGCGCGGCCGAGCATGGCGAGCGTGACGCTCTCCAGCTTGATGCCGAGGTCCTCGGAGATCAACTGGCCGCCGGTGAGGATCGCGATGTCCTCGAGCATGGCCTTGCGGCGGTCGCCGAAGCCGGGAGCCTTCACGGCGGCGACCTTCAGACCGCCGCGCAGCTTGTTGACCACGAGCGTGGCCAGCGCCTCACCCTCGATGTCCTCGGCCACGATCACGAGCGGCTTGCCGCTCTGGACCACGGCCTCGAGCACCGGCAGCATGGCCTGCAGGGCCGTCAGCTTCTTTTCGTGCAGGAGGATGTAAGCGTCCTCGAGCTCGGCCGTCATCTTCTCGGCGTTGGTGATGAAGTAAGGCGAGAGATAGCCGCGGTCGAACTGCATGCCCTCGACGATCTCGACGTCGGTGTCGAGCGCCTTGGCCTCTTCCACCGTGATCACGCCCTCGTTGCCGACCTTCTGCATCGCCTGGGCGATCATCTTGCCGATCGTGGCATCGCCATTGGCCGAAATGGTGCCGACCTGCGCGACCTCCGACGAGGAGCTGACCTTCTTGGCGCGCTTCTCGATGTCCTTGATCACCGCGGCGACGGCGATGTCGATGCCGCGCTTGAGGTCCATCGGGTTCATGCCGGCGGCAACCGCCTTGGCGCCTTCCTTGACGATCGCCTGGGCGAGCACAGTAGCGGTGGTGGTGCCGTCACCCGCGTTGTCGTTGGTCTTCGAGGCCACCTCGCGCACCATCTGGGCGCCCATGTTCTCGAACTTGTCCTCGAGTTCGATCTCCTTGGCGACGGTGACGCCGTCTTTGGTGATGCGCGGTGCGCCGAAGCTCTTGTCGATCACCACGTTGCGGCCCTTGGGGCCGAGTGTGACCTTCACCGCATTGGCGAGCGTATCGACGCCGCGCAGCATGCGGTCGCGCGCGTCCGTCGAGAATCGTACGTCCTTGGCACTCATTGAAAATTACTCCGGTTGGATGAGGGACTCGCCGCTGCCGCTCCCGCGCCGGGCGGCGAGATCTAAAAAAATCAGCCGATCACGCCCATGATGTCGGACTCCTTCATGATCAGGAGCTCCTCGCCATCGAGCTTGACCTCGGTGCCCGACCACTTGCCGAACAGCACCTTGTCGCCGGCCTTCACGTCGATCGGGATCAGCTTGCCGCTCTCGTCGCGGCCTCCCGGACCGACCGCGACCACCTGGCCTTGCATCGGCTTCTCCTTCGCCGAGTCGGGGATGATGATGCCGCCGGCGGTCTTCTCTTCGGCGTCGATACGCTTGACGACCACGCGGTCGTGCAGAGGACGGAACTTGGTCTTGGCCATGATTTCCTCGTCGCCGCAGCCACGCGGCTCTGGCTGAAAGTGAAGGGTTATGAAGCTGTTAGCACTCATTCGGGCGGAGTGCCAACGACCCGGGGGACATAGGCCCTGCGCCAATTGGAGTCAAGGCAGGCGGGCGGGCCCGCGACCGCCGGCCGCGATCGCCGGGATCCGCCTGCCGAGGCCTCTCATGCAGGCCGCGATGGAGCTGTGCGCGCGGCACGCGTGCCGTGTTCGATGCGCGCGCTGGCCGCGCGCGGGAACCGCTGGGGCCGGAATGCGATGTCGCCGGCGCTACGGTTTTGCCTCAGTCGGCGTGCTCACGTATGTTGCACGTGATCCTGCGGCCGGGACTCACGTCTCGGGGCAAGTCCGGGGACGGGCCTTTGTGGGATCACGCGACCAAGTACTTGCCGGTCTCCCTTGCATCCGCGCCTCGCATCAAGGGTACTGCGTGAGTAAGCGGCCTTCGGAAGCGGGACATTGGGAGGGTTTGCATGCCGGTTACTGCCTCGCGCGCGTTGCCCGCGCTCATGATGCTTGTCGGCCTCGCATTGGCTGGATGTCAGGGCACGGGCGGAATGGGCGACTGGTTCAGCTCGTCGCCTCCGCCGCCCCCGCCGCCCGCCGTGCGTCCGAGCATCGCGCCGTCCGATATCGTGGGCCGTTGGGGTATCGCCTCCTATCATCGGGAGCAGGACCGGGCACGCACCGAGGCTCAGGCCCGCAATCAGTGCACGCGGCCCTATCTCATCAGTTCCGGCTCGGCCGGTGGCGTGATGATGCTCAATCACGATAGCCCGAACATCACCGAGCACCAGATCAAAGCCAACACCGAGGGCAAGACCTTCATCGGCCCCGGCGCGGAGCCGGGTGGACAGGACGATCGCGAGGTCGTCTCGTTCGATGGACGGGTGCTGGTGCTCAAGTGGGTCGACCCGGAGGTTGCGGGCCGTTACGGGATCATGGTTCTGGTCCGCTGTGGCGCCGAGGGGACCGCGCCGCGCGCGCCCGCCCGCACGTCGGCTCCGGCGCGTGCTCCCGCCCGATGACGGTCACCATATGGCACAATCCCAAATGCAGCACCTCGCGCAAGGTGCTGGAGGCGATCCGCGCGCGCGGCATCGAGCCGAAGATCGTCCATTATCTCGACACGCCGCCCAGCGTCGGTGAAATCGAGAACGTGCTGCGGGCGTCCGGACTCACGGCGCGCGAACTGCTGCGCCGCAAGGGAACGCCCTACGAAGACCTCGGGCTCGATGACCCCGGTCAGTCGGATGCGGCACTGATCGCAGCCATGCACGAGCACCCGATCCTGATCGAGCGCCCGGTCGTGACGACGCCAAAAGGCACGCGGCTCTGCCGGCCTGCCGAGCGGCTCGACGATATTCTTTGACGCTCTCCCTCGGACGCCGCCGCTGTCCGGTCGGCGATTGATAGATGGCCGATTTCAGCAAGGCGCTTGTCGGTCCGTGGCGGGCGGTCCCCGTGCTGGGGGTCACACAGATCCTGGCTTGGGGCGCACTGTTCTATCCTCCCGTTCTGACCCTTCCCCTGATCGCGCAGGAGCGCGGCTGGTCGATCACGTTCGCCATGGCCGGCTTTTCGGGCGGGCTGCTCGTCGGCGGGCTGGTCGCTCCACTGGTCGGCAGGCTCATTGACCGCTTCGGCGGCAACTACGTGATGGCAGGCGGATCGCTCGCGGGTGCAGTCGGGCTCATGCTGCTCGTCGTCCTTGAGCACCCAGTGGCTTACGCGGTGACGTGGATGCTGCTTGGCGCTGCCATGGCGGCCTCGCTTTACGACCCTGCCTTTGCGACGCTGGGTCGTATTTTCGGCGCCGGCGCGCGCGGGCCGATCACCCTCATCACCTTCGCCGGCGGCTTCGCCTCGACGGTGAGTTGGCCGTCGAGCCTGCTGCTGCTCGATCAGGTGGGCTGGCGCGGCACCTATCTCACCTATGCGGCGCTGCTCGCGCTCGTTGCGGCTCCATTGCATGCTTTTGCGCTGCCGCGCGAGCGCGCCGAGCCTATGGCCGCAGCGGCCGGCAAGCACGCCGTCGCGGGTCCGTTCCTGGCTCCGAATGGTCTTGCATTCCTTGTCGTCGCGGTCGGGTTTGCCGCCTATGCCTTCATCCCCTCAGCCCTGTCGGCGCATCTCCTGGCCATGTTCGGCCGCAGCGGCATCGACGCGGCGACGGCGGTCTTCATCGGCGCGATGTTCGGGCCTTCGCAGGTGGCCGCCCGGCTTGTCGAGTTTCTGTTCGGCGGCCGCCTGCACCCCCTCACCATCGCGCGCCTCGCGATCTTCGCCTTGCTGGCGGCGATCGTCACGCTCGCGGTCGTCGGCATCTCGCCGACCGTGGCACTGGCGTTCATCGTGCTCGCCGGCGCATCGAATGGCCTGCTGACGATCGCGCGTGGCACGGTGCCGCTCTATCTGTTCGGCGCCGCGGGCTACGGCCGGACGGTGGGGCGCATCGCGGCGCCGTCGCTCGCCATGCAGTCGGTCGCACCGGTGGTTCTGGCGCTGGCCATCGAGCATGGCTCGGACCGCGCCGCGCTCGCGGTGATGGCGCTCGTGGCATGCATCTCGTTCGCCTCGATGCTCATGGTCCGGCGGCCCGTCTGACGCGCTAAGCAACGGCTAACCATTGCCACACAGCACCCGTTAACCACGCGCGTTAGCGGTTGCTGCACCATAACATCATGAATCAGTTCTTTCGGCGATGTTCTGCACAGGCGCCGCGTGCGGGTTTACGGATCGCTGGAAATTTTGCGGTGTAGTCGATCGCGACGGGGCGGTTGCCTCCGTCGTGTGCCCATTCGACGATCAGTATCGAGTACGTCCCATGCATCGCGTCGCTCTCCGCGCGCTCGCCGCGTGCGCCTCGCTGTTCGCTCTCTCGACAACGTTGTCCGCTGCTCCGCTCGCCCTCGACTCGCGCGTCTATGCGCATGTCGCTCCGGCCGTTCCCGCGCCCGAGCCGGCCGTCGCCGATGCCGAACCGGCGCCGGTTCATCTCGCCGGCAACATGGGCGGGGGATTCATCGAGTTCCTCTTCAGCGGCGGGGCCCGGCAAGAATCCTACCAGGCGCAACCGGCTTATCCGCCGCAGGCGCGATATCCGGTCCAGCCCCAGTACGCGCCACAGCCGCAGTATGCCCCGCAGCCGCAGTATGCGGTGCAGCCCCAGCCGGCACCGCCGGCTCCCGCACTGCAGTTCCCGTTTGCTGCGCTGTTCTCGCCGCAGCCGCAGTACCCGAACCAGCCCGAGCAGGCGCGGTACGAGGCGGAGCCGGAGGATCCCGGTTATCGCGATCCATACCTGCAGCGCCCTGGCTATACGGAGCCGCGCGCCAACGCGGCAAACTTCCAGATCAATCCGCGCTACCTCAAGCAGACCGTCGCGTATCACGGCAAGGAATCCGCCGGCACGATCATCATCGATACGCCCAACAAGTTCCTCTACCTCGTGCAGGGCAACGGCACCGCGATCCGTTACGGCGTGGGCGTGGGCAGGCCCGGCTTCACGTGGGCCGGCGTCAAGCACGTCTCGCTCAAGCGTGAGTGGCCCGACTGGACACCACCGCCGGAGATGCTGCAACGCCAGCCCGACCTCCCGCGCCATATGGCGGGAGGCCCGAGGAATCCGCTCGGTGCGCGCGCACTGTACCTCGGGTCATCGCTTTATCGCATCCACGGCTCGAACGAACCCTGGACGATCGGAACCAACGTGTCGTCGGGCTGCATTCGCATGCGCAACGAGGACGTGGTCGACCTTTACGAACGCGTGAAGGTCGGAACCAAGGTCGTCGTGATGTGATCACGCCGTCCTCGCGGCACGACGTCACAAATGGCCGGCGCTTGCGCCGGCCATTTTGTCTGCGCCACCGGCTCAGGCCACCTTGCGGGCCGGGCGCCCCCACAGTTCGCGCGTCGCGATCTCCGCCCCCTGCACCAGTGAGGCGAGCTTCGCCCATTGGATCGAGGGATGCACGCGCCGGGTGAACGGACCCTGCGCAAAGCCGCAATCGGTCGATGCCACGACGTTCTCGCGGCCCACCAGCCTGGCCAACCGGACGATCCGTTCGGCCACCAGCTCGGGGTGTTCCACGATGTTGGTCGAATGGGTGACCACGCCGGGCAGCAGGACCTTGCCGGGCGGGAGCTTGATCGTCTCCCAAATGCGCCACTCGTGCTCGTGGCGTGGGTTGGCCATCTCGAGCGAGATGGCGCCGACGTTGAGCTTGAGCACCAGATCCATGATGTCCTTGGCGGGCACGTCGTTGGTGTGCGGACCGTTCCAGCTTCCCCAGCAGACGTGATAGCGGATGCGTTCGGGCGGAAGTCCCTTGATAGCTTCGTTGGTCGCATCGAGGCGAAACTCGGCCCATTTTCTGTAGTCGGCGAAGGTGCCGGGCGGCACCATCACGTCGTAATAGGTGGCCAGGAATGCATCGTCGATCTGCACCGTGAGCCCGGCGTCGATGATCGCCTTGTATTCCTCACGCAGCGCCCGCGCGATCGCCATGAGCGAATCCTCCGCGCTCTTGTAGTATTCCTCGCCGCGCTCCGGGGCGACGCTGGCGGGCGCGACGACCGGCAGGAACGCGTCTTCCACCTTTACACTCCGGAGGGCGGCCTTGAAGTCGTCGATGTCGCGTTGGATGGCAGCCTGCCCGGCGTAGCTGACGGGGCCGGTGACGTACCACAGCCCGGTCTTCGCGAAGGAGCGGCCCATGCCGACGAAGCCGTGGGTGGCCTCGTATTCGGCGTAGAACTCGGCGAAATCCCGCCGATCCTTGCCGGTGGTCGCGCGCACGGAGCCGACGCCGCCGCCATGGCGCTGCTCGAACCCGTTCAGCCGTTCGAGGATGTAGCGTGACCAGCTCAAGTTCTTCCCGAACTCGCCGTCGCTGATGATGTCGATGCCGATCTCCGCTTGCATCTTGACGACATCCACGACCGAGCGGCGAAGGCATTCTTCGTACGCCGTCTCGTCGATGCTCTCGCCGTTCTGCTGCTTGAGCAGGAAATCGGTGAGCTCGGTGGGACGGATGAGGCTGCCGACGTGCGTCGTCAGGATGCGATCAGTGGCCATGGATGCGTTTCCCCGGGGCTCTGCTGTTTGTCGTTGAGCGGCGAAGCATAGCAGCAGGCCCGCAGGCCCGTGCAAGCATGCTCGCGCCATTCTGGTCTGCGGGCGGCGGCGATGCTCCCCGACAGTCTGGCCAAGTTCGCTGCGAGTTTGCGCCAAAACGCCGGCGCGGCCTTACCAAGTCGTCAGCCAATAATACGAAAGCCGCGTGGGCGCTTGTCAGTATTGAAGTAGCTTGCGTTATCCCGATGTTCAGTCGGTTGGACGGGGGCTCGCCACCTCAGACCAGGAGACGTTGTCATGACCTTTTCCAAGGCCGCCGTGTTGGCGGCAAGTGTGGCTTTCCCGCTCTCGGCCTCGAGCCTCTCCACGATGGTGCACGCGCAGTCCGCAGCCAGCGCGCAGCCGCAGAACTATCCCGGCGACATGATGTCGGACATGGGCGAGGACGAGGCGATTTACCTCAAGGCCGAAACCGGCCGCATCACCAAGAGCAAGAAAAAGGTCAGCGACGCCACGCACGCCAAGGCGATGCAGCATGGCGCGCGTGCACTGGCGCAAGGCTCGATGATCTACCGCAAGGGCGGCAAGATCTATCTGCTGGAAAACAAGCCCGGCAGCGCGCCCGGCAAGACCATGATCCAGGAGAACTTCCAGGAACACTGGGACGGCGCTCAGGAGTACTGAATCTTGACGTGAAGCTGGCGCGAACACACCTGCGCCGCCACGGGTCGCTCTTCATCACCGGGCCGCCGCAGCGACCCGGTGATTTGTTTTCACATGTCTCGTCGTCGGAGGTGGCTAAGCCTCGCCTCCGCCGTCGCCGAAATCCCCGGCATCGGCAATGTCGAAGTCGTCGTCGCTCCAGTCGTCGTTGCCGGCGTTCTGATCGTCGTTGAAAAGACCGGAACGCTGCCCTTCGCCGCGGCCGGACCCGGCAACGTCGTCGAGGCCGGCTTCGCGGGCGAGATCGCTGCGCGAGGCATCATCGCCGCCCCACGGCGACTGCCGCTCGGCTCCGCTTTCTGCAGGCGAGGCAAGGGCCGATCCCTGATGGCCTCCCAGCAACGACTGGATGCTGTTCAGCAGCAGGCTGCCGCCGATCACGCCGGCAGCGGCCGCAGCGGCGGTGCCGAGGAACGATCCGCCGCCGCGTTCCGGGATGGCCTGCGTCGGTCCGCCGGGACCCTGCGACTGCGCGGGTGCGGCGGGGAAGGGAGGCGCGCCCATCGGACGGCCCGATCCCCACTTCGAGGGCGGCACCGTGGGAACCGATCCACGGCCCCCGCCATCGCGCCCGAAGAAGGCATCGCGCATGTTGTCGAGAAAGCTCGGGCTTTCATACGGAGCTTCACCGCCTTCGAGCTCGCGGATGCGGTCGTTCGCGCGACGCAGCGCCTCATCCTGCAGCAGCACGGTCTGCACGAGCGGGTAGACGGCGTTCGGCGCGCGCGCGAGGCCATCGGCGATGGCGCGCTCCGCTTCCGGATCGCGCGCTCCATTCTCCAGACTCGTCAAGCGGTCGAACAGGTCCTGAACGAGCTGACGTTCCTGCGGGGTCATCATCCTCTCCCAGTGGCACTCCGGCCCGGCCGGATGCCCGAAACAGCCGTCTATATGGGGATGCGGTGTGGCCGGGTAACGACGGGTGCGACGATTTTGAATAAGCGAGGATTTTCAGGGCAGTAGCGTGATGCCGCGCCGCTGGAGCAGCGCCGGATAGGCATCGCTCCCGAAATATTCGTACTCCTTCTCGCGCAGCGTGGTCAGCGGATCGAGTGCCCGCAACGTCGCGTCCACCTTGCCGGGATGGCACATGATGACGCCGCCGTCGCGCATGCCGGAAAGAAACATGGGGAACAGTTCGGCGAACCTGGCGCCAGCGTGGAACGCATAGGCGCCGGAGAAGACCGGATTGGTGCGCACGCCCTGCGCCGCGGCGCGTCTGCGGAACCGCCGGCTGAACGCATCGAGCAGCATCGGCTTGGTCTCGCGTGATGCGGCTTCGGGCGCCCGGCCGCACTGGCGCACCCATGCGTCAGGCGCTGCATCCCTCACCGCGCCGATTAAGGCTTCGGCAATGCCCGGCAGCAAATGCACGTGCTGGTGCCCGTCAACGAAATCCGGCGGGCGTCCGAACGCAGCGACGAAGGCGGCAAGCTGCGCGCGGATTTCCCGTTCGGCGGCCGTGCGATCGATCCGTCGGAGCAGCGCTGCCAGCGCGGTTTGCCCGAGCGAGCGGAAACTCCCTGCGCGCAACGGACGAAAGTCTGTGGTCAAGGGCTTGAACGGAGCGGTCAGCGTGACGTGCAGCCCGATGGCCGGCCGTTTGCCGTCATGCGCGATTGCCGCCAGCGCCCGCGTTTCGCTCGCGGTGAACGCCGGCGCGACGACCATCACCGACGTTCCGCTGATGCGGCCGGCAGCCAACAGGTCGCGGATTGCGGCATTGACCGAGGGCGAGATGCCGTAGTCGTCGGCGACGATCCAGATCGCGGTCATTCAGCGGCGTTGCGCGTCGCGGCGTCAGCCTCGCTCGCGCCTTTGAGACTGTGTTCGGCGACGAAATACACCGGCCGCGCCTTCAACTCCGACAGGATCTTGCCGATGTACTCGCCCATGATGCCGATCATCAGCAGTTGCACGCCGCCGATCGTCATCAGGCCGACGATCAGGGAGGGATAGCCGGGTACGCTCACGCCATACAGGAACGACTCGATCAGCATCCAGCCACCGAACACCAGCGCGCTCGCGGCGAGCAGCAGGCCGAGCATGCTGGCGAAGCGCAGCGGCGCCACCGAGAACGAGGTCAGCCCCTCGACCGACAGGCCGATCAATGAACGCACGCCCCAGCTTGTCTTGCCGTGGGCGCGCGGCGCCGGCTCGTAATCGACGCGGAACTGCCGGAACCCGATCCACGTCGCCAGTCCCTTGAAGAACCGGTTGCGCTCCGGCAACTGGCGCAGCGCCGCCGCGGCGCGCGGTGACAGCAGGCGAAAGTCGCCTGCGTCGGGTGGGATCTTGGCGCGCGCGCCCCAATTGATCAGCGCGTAGAATCCCCTCACCGATAGCCGGCGGAACAACGGTTCATCCGCGCGATGGGCCTTCGCTGTGAAGACGACATCGTAGCCGTCGTCGAGCCAGTGGCGAACCAGCGTGTCGATCAGCTCAGGCGGATGCTGCCCGTCGCCGTCAATGAACAGAACGGCCCCGAGCCGCGCGTGGTCGAGTCCCGCGAGCAGCGCCGCTTCCTTTCCGAAGTTGCGCGACAACGAGATCACCTGCACGTCGAAGCGGTCGCCGGACAGCGACTTCGCCACGGCGAAGCTGTCGTCGCGGCTGCCGTCGTCGACGTACACCACCTCGCAGACGAGCCCGCGCGCATCCTGCAGGCGGTGAATTGCGTCCGTGAGCCGGCGGTGCAGATGCGGCAGCCCTTCCGCCTCGTTGTAGATGGGGACGACGATCGACAGGCTCCGCTCATTGCGGTGGCCTGGCGCGGCCGCCCCCGCGCGCAGCGAGTCGGCTCGTTCGGTCAGTGTCGCTGCCATCCGGGCGCCTCTGTTCTTTTCTTCTTATATCTCAATGGTAAAGTCATGTCGCGAGCGCGTCGTTTTCGGGAAAACCGATTTCCTCCAGGCCGAGACTGCGCTAAGCCCAATCCATGGGAAATCTGCAGTCATCGGCGGGCGGCCCGAACGGGCGTTCGCGCCGTCTTTTCGCCGCCGGTCGGGGGCAGGTCGGCCTGTTCAAGAAGGCCGGAAGCTTCGCCGCCATCGGCGTCGTGAATACGCTCGTTGATTTTGGCGTATTCGTGCTGGCCTACCAGCTCGCCGGGCTCCCCTTGGTACCGGCCAACATCGTGGCCTGGACCGTCGCGGTGTCCGGCTCGTACGTGATGAATTCCTACATCACCTTTGCGGCGGAGTCCGGACGGCGTCTGCGCCCGCGCGCCTACGGCGCCTTCGTGATATCGGGCCTCGTCGGGCTCTTTGCCAACACGGCCGTGCTGGTGCTCGCCTCCTACGTATTGCCGGTGCTGGTCGCCAAGGCGCTTGCGATCGGCGTCAGCTTCCTGGTGAACTTCTCGATTTCGCACTTGGTGGTGTTTCGTCCTGCGCCGAAGACGGCCGGCGACGCGAAGTGATGCGCCGTCAGATCGCCGCCTCGAGCTTGGCATAAAGCGGATTGTCGCGCGTAAAGATGTAATCGATCGGAGCGGCAACCACCGTCTCCGCCCCATGCTCGCGCAGGAACGTCGCCAGCGCATGCATCTCCCCCGGCGGACAATGCAGCGTCAGCATTCCCGAAGAGGTCGGACCGCCGAACGGCGTGGCGATACCGAATCTCTGCCGCGCCTCGTTCAACAGCTGGTCATTGCAGCCCGGAAAGCGCGTGCGCACCTCGCGGAACGCGCGCGCGCGGCGATAGGCGGCGATGCGGTCGAGCACGGTGCGCGCGGTGGCGCGTGCCTCCGCGTCCCATGGCGCCGTGCGTGCGGCGACGAGGTTCGCCTGCGAGCGCAGGATCGTTCCGTCGTCGACGATCTTGAGAGCGTTGGCCGCGAGCGTCGCGCCGGTGGTCGTGATGTCGACGATGAGCTCGGCCGTGCCGGCCGCGGGCGCGCCCTCGGTCGCGCCGGCGCTTTCGACGATGCGATAATCGACCACGCCATTGGCCGAGAAGAACTCGCGCGTGAGGTTGAGGTACTTGGTGGCAACGCGCATGCGCCGGTTGTGCTTGAGCCTGAACGCAGTCGCCACATCGTCGAGGTCGGCCATCGTACGTACGTCGATCCACGCCTGCGGCACCGCCACCACGACGTTGGCGAACCCGAAGTTCAGTCCCTCGATCAGCACCACCTTCGAATCCGCATCCGGGATCATCTCGCGCACGAGGTCCTCACCCGTGATGCCGAAGTGCACCGCCCCCTGCGAGAGTTGCTGCGTGATCTCGGAGGCCGAGAGGTAGGCGACCTCGACGCCGTCGAGGTTGTCGATGGCTCCGCGATAGTCGCGCGCGCCACGCGGCTTCACGAGCTTCAATCCAGCCTGGGCGAAGAACGCGTCTGCGTTCTCCTGCAGGCGGCCCTTGGCCGGAACGGCGATGACGAGCGCGGTCATTGGGCACCTGTCGCGCGCGCGAGGCGCTCGATCCAGATGCCGAGGCCGACGGCGGGGATAGAGGTCGGGCTTCCCAGGCGCGTCAGCAGATTGTCGTAGCGGCCGCCGGCCACCAGCGGTTCGTCGGACTGGCCCGATGGGTGGTGCAGCCGGAACTCGAAGCCCGTGTAGTAGTCGAGGCTGGTGCTGAACGCGGTGGAGAAGCGGATGCGGCGCACGTCGACGCCGCGCGCGGCAAGGAAGCCGGTGCGGCTCTCGAACAGGTCGAGCGCCGGCTCGAACGCAAGGCTGGCGTCGGTCGCGAGCGCGCGCAGCTCCGCGAGCGCGTTGTCCGGATCGCCGGCGATGCCGAGGAATCTCTCGATCAACGTGCGCACGTCCTTCGGCAGACCGCTGCCGGCGCCGAGCGTCGCCTGCTCGAGGAAACGGTCGGCGATCTCGCCGACGGTGCGGCCGCCGACGGCGGTGATGCCTGCAATCGACAGCAGATCGGTGACGAGCGCGTGCGCCGCCGCCGGATCTGAGTTGGTCAGGGCGGCGAGCACGCCGGCGTATTCCGAGCGCACGCGTCCGGCATCCTGCACCAGCATGTCGAGGTCGCGCGCCAGGCGCCCGGCGCGGTTGAAATCCTTCACCAGCCGCCGCTTCCAGGCCGGCGCGATCGGCAGGGCCTCGATGAGCGCAATGAACAGGCCAACGTCGCCCATGCGGATGTCGGGATCGCTCAGTCCATAGAGGGTCGTGGCCTCGAGGCCGAGCGCGAAGATCTCTGCATCCGCGGCCGCGACATCGCGGCGGCCGAAGGATTCGATGCCCGCCTGCAGGACCTCGCCCGGGGCGTCGCCGTGCTGGCGGAAAATGGGGCCGAAATAGCAGAACCCGGCGGGCTTTCCGGCGGCGGGCGATGCGAGGTAATCGCGCGACACCGCAATGGTGAAGTCCGGCCGCAGGCACAGTTCGCGGCCGGCCGCGTCCGTCGTCAGGTACATGCGGCGGCGGATCTCCTCGCCCGACAGGTCGAGGAACGGTTCCGCGGGCTGCAGGATCGCCGGCGCCAGCCGCGCGTAACCTGCGCGCTCATAGGACGCAACCAGCGCCTCGGCGCGGTCCTCCGGCTGGTTTGGCGTGATGTCGGTCATGAACGGGGCTGTCGGCTTCTGTCTGACGCTGTTTCGCGGGGCTGTAGCACGGCTTTGTTAAAGCTTCGACCGTCATCGGCCGGCGCGATTAATACGGCAAGTGCGCGTGCTTTCTCGCAAATTAATAGGCCGGCGCAGGCGGCTTGACAGGGCGGTCCGACTCCGCTGTTATAATATAACAGTCGAGGCGGGCATGGGGTGGTTCCGGGCTAACAGGCGAGGGGGTGGCGTGCTGGCGTTCGTCGCGCTGGCGCTGCAGCTCGTCCTTGCCTTCGGGCACGTCCACGTCACCGCGCATGCCGATGAAGGCGCGGGCCGACTGGCCTGGTCGGAGGGCTCAGCCGCGACCCCCGGTGACGGCGATGGGCACGGTGATGATGAATCCCGCCACCGGTCCGTGCCCTGCGGCATCTGCGCTGCCCTCAACCTGCTTGGAACGGCGGTAGGCGCGAATGCGCCTGAGGTGGCGCTCCCGGCAGTCGTAAGGGCTGCACCCCCATCCGCCACAGCTGATCGCGCCGCCAGCCTGCATCGCGGCTTTGCGCGGTCACGCGCGCCGCCGGCCGTCTGACCACAACTCGCACGCGCTGACCGCCGCGCCCATGCCGGGCCTGGCCGCCTATCCCATTCATGCATCAGCTCGCTCCCGGTGCCTGCAGCGCCGGTGCAGCAGGACAGGACACATGTCGAAGCGTCACCTTGCCATTCTTCTAGCCAGCGCCGCGGCGCTACCGCTTACTCCCGACGGCGACGCGCAAGCGCAGCAGCAGCTTCCCGAAATCGTCGTGCGCGCGCCGAGTCCGATACGCCGCGCGCCGGTGGTGTCGGCACCTTCGGCTCCGCCGGCTCCGTTCGCGGACCTGCTTCCAGGGACCTTGCCGGTCGTGACCGACCAGTTCGCCACCGTCACGGTGGTTCCGAGCGAGGAGTTGCGCCGCAGCAGCGGCGCCACGCTGGGCGATGTCCTGTTCTCCAAGCCCGGCATCACCAGTTCGACATTTGCGCCGGGCGCTGCGAGCCGTCCGATCGTGCGCGGCCTCGACGTCAATCGGGTCGGCATCGTCGAGAACGGCATCGGCGGTGGCGGCGTGTCCGACCTCGGCGAGGATCACTTCGTGCCGATCGATCCGCTCTCGAGCGATCAGATCGAGGTGATCCGTGGGCCGGCCACCCTGCGCTACGGCTCGCAGTCGATCGGGGGCGTGGTCAGCGCCACCAACAACCGCATTCCGGAGATCGCGCCGCCGCGCGGCGCGTCCGCTGAGGTGAGGGGGGCTTACACGAGCGTCGACGGCGGCCGTGAAGGCGCCGTGCTGCTCGATGCCGGGAAAGGCAACTTCGCGTTCCATGCGGACGCGTTCGGCCGTGCCGCCGAAAACTATCGCATCCCGAGCTATCCCTACCTGACGCCGCCCGACCCGGCGGAACTGCCGTTCGCGACGCAGCCGGACGCCTTCAGCGGCCGGCAGCCGAACTCCAGCATGCGCGCCAGCGGCGAATCCGTGGGCGGTTCGTATCTTTTCGACCGCGGTTTCGTCGGTGCGGCCATCTCCCAGAACAGCACGGTCTATTCGATCCCCGGCTCGGAAGGCGAAGGCACCAAGACCCATATCGACGCGCGGCAGACCAAGCTCACCGCCAAGGGCGAGGTGCGCGCCGGCGAGTCGGGCGTCGACGCCGTGCGTTTCTGGCTCGGCGGCGTCGATTACAAGCACAGCGAGATCGGCCTTGCCGATCCCACCGATCCGGGCAGCGGGGGCGAACGCCAGCGCTTCACCAATCGCGAGGAGGAGGGGCGCGTCGAGGTGCAGATGCTGCCCTTCAATCTGCGCTTCGCCACGCTCACGACCGCCTTTGGCGTGCAGGCCGGCCAGCAGGCACTCACTGCGCCCGGGGTCGGAACTCCCGGCCTGTTCGACCCCAACCGCAACAACCGCGCGGCGGCCTATGCCTTCAACGAGTTCGCCTTCAGCGAGGCGACGCGGGCGCAGGTCGCAGGCCGCATCGAGCACGTCAGACTGACTGGAACCGCGACGGAATTCCCAGCCGACTTCCTGCCGGGCGGGGGCGCGGTGATCGCTGCCGACCGCACCCTCGAGTTCACGCCCAAGAGCGTGAGCGTCGGTCTGATCCAGCAGCTGCCCTGGGACCTCGTCGGCAGCGTCACGGGCCAGCGGGTGGAGCGCGCGCCCAAGCCAGCCGAGCTGTTCTCGCGCGGCCCGCACGATGCAACCGCCACCTTCGATATCGGCGATCCCAATCTCAAGATCGAGACCGCGAGCTCGGTCGAAGCCGGCATCCGGCGCGCCAAGGGACCGTTCCGTTTCGAGGCGACTGCCTACTACACCCGCTTCAACGGGTTCATCTTCCGGCAATTGACCCGCAACACCTGCGACGAGGACTTCGACTCGTGCATCGCCGGCGACGGCGCCGAGCTCAACCAGGCGGTCTACTCCCAGCGCGATGCGGTGTTCCGCGGGGGCGAACTGCAGGCGCAATGGGATGCGCTGCCGCTCGGGGGTGGCTTCCTTGGGGTCGATGGCCAGTACGACATCGTGCGAGCGACGTTCACCGACGGCACCAACGTGCCGCGCATTCCGCCGCAGCGGCTGGGCGGCGGCGTCTATTGGCGCGACCCCAACTGGTTCGCGCGCGTAGGCCTGCTGCATGCGTTCGACCAGAACAAGATCGCCGAGAACGAGACGCCGACGAAAGGCTACGACCTGCTGCGCGCTGAGTTGGTCTACCGCACGGTGCTGCCGCCGAGCGACGCGGGGCCGCGTGAGCTCAACGCCGGCATCGTCGGCACCAACCTCCTGAACGACGACGTGCGCAACCACGTCTCGTTCACCAAGGACGACGTGTTGCTGCCGGGTGCAGGCGTGCGGCTGTTCGCAACGATCAAGTATTGAGGCGGGGAAGACGCGTCATGGCCGGGCTTCCGGCCATGACGCGTCGCGGGACCCGAGGTCACACGTCCGCGCGCATCAGACATTCTTCGCCATCTCGCGCAGCTTGAACTTCTGGATCTTGCCGGTGCTGGTTTTCGGCAACTCGGCGAAGACGAGGTGGCGCGGACATTTGTAGCCCGCGAGGTGTTTGCGGCACCATTGCAGCAGCTCATCCGTCGAGACACTTGCGCCCGGCTTGAGTTCGACGAAGGCGCAGGGCGTTTCGCCCCATTTGTCGTCGGCCTTGGCGACGACGGCGGCCGCGGCGACTGCCGCGTGCTTATAGAGCGCCTCCTCCACCTCGATCGAGGAGATGTTCTCGCCGCCGGAAATGATGATGTCCTTCGAGCGGTCCTTGAGCTGGATGTATCCATCGGGATGCATCACCCCGAGGTCGCCGGAATGGAACCAGCCTCCGGCGAAGGCCTTCTGCGTCGCCGCCTTGTTCTTCAGGTAACCCTTCATGACGACGTTGCCGCGGAACATCACCTCGCCCAGCGTCTCGCCGTCGCGGGGCACCTGCGCCATGGTCTGCGGGTCGAGCACATCGAGCGCTTCCAGCGGCAGGTAGCGCACACCCTGGCGCGCCTTCTTGGCGGCCTGCTCGGCCGCGGGCAGCGCGTCCCATTCTCCGTGCCAGTCATTCACCACCGCCGGGCCATAGGTCTCGGTCAGTCCGTAGAGGTGCGTGACATTGAAGCCTGCGTCCTTCATGGCGGCGAGCACGGCCTCCGGCGGCGGCGCGGCGGCGGTGAAGAACTCGACCACGTGCGGCAGCGGCTGCTTCTCCGACGCTGGCGCGTTGAGCAGCGTCGCCATCACGATGGGCGCGCCGCACAGATGCGTCACCTTGTGGTTGGCGATGGCATTGAACATCGCCGCCGCACGGACCTGGCGCAGGCAGACATGCGTGCCGGCGACGACCGAGATCGACCAGGGGAAACACCAGCCGTTGCAGTGGAACATCGGCAGCGTCCACAGATAGACCGGATGTTTGTCCATGCCGCAGGTGACGATGTTGCCGACCGCCAGCAGATAGGCGCCGCGATGATGATAGACGACTCCCTTGGGATCGCCGGTCGTGCCCGACGTGTAGTTGAGCGTGATGGCGTCCCATTCGTCATCGGGCATGCGCCACGCGAACTGCGGATCGCCGCCGGCGACGAATATCTCGTACTCCACCGATCCGAGGCGGTCGCCCGGGCCTGAATATTCCGGATCGTCGTAGTCGATCACCAGCGGTTTGACTTTCGCGAGCGCCAACGCGTCCTTCATGACCTTGGAGAACTCGCGATCGACGATGACGACCTTGGCCTCGGCGTGGTCGAGCGAGAAGGCGATGACTGCCGCATCGAGCCGCGTATTGAGGGTGTTCAGCACACCGCCCGCCATCGGTACGCCGTAGTGGCACTCGAGCATCGCCGGCGTGTTCGCCAGCATGACCGAAACCGTATCCCCCTGGCCGATGCCGTGCCGGGCCAGCGCGGAGGCGAGTTGCAGCGTGCGCCGGTAGAAAGCCTCGTACGTCCATTGCTGATTGCCGTGGACGATCGCGATGTGGTCCGGGAAGACGGCGGCGGCGCGCTCCAGGAATGTCAGTGGTGTGAGCGGCTGGAAGTTTGCCGGGTTGCGGTCAAGGTCGAGGTCGTAGGCGCTCATTGTCGTCCCCAGCGGCTGTGGCATGGCCATATCTCTGCCGGGCAATCCGGTCGCCGTTGCCTGCCACCGATTTTAGTGCAAGTCTTTGCGCAAGCCACGGCGCAGATGACCGTGGCACGTCAAATCGAGGGAGGGACCATGGGGCCTGCACGCCGTCCTGCCTCCAGTTCGATCCTGCTCGTGACGGGCTCCGCCCATGAGGCGCGAGGCCCGGGGCGTCCGGGCATTTGCCCGCAACGGCCGGCGTCGGCGGCCGTCATCAAATCGATTTCTGGGAGGACGACGATGCGCCGTTCAATACTATTGGCGTCGTTGCTGGGCGTGCTGGCCGCAGCTCCGGCTCACGCGCAGGACACGGTCAAGCTCAAGTTCAGCCACTGGATCATTGCCAGCCACCCCGTCTCGAAGTGGATCCAGAGCTGGGCCGACGACATGAAGGCCAAGTCGGGCGGCAAGCTCGACGTGGAGGTCTTCCCCAACCAGCAACTTGGCCCGGCGCCCGACCACTACGACATGGTGCGCCGCGGCACGGTCGACATGGCCTGGATTCTGCACGGCTACACCAGTGACCGTTTCCCGCTGACGACCCTGTTCGATATCCCGTTCACAGTCGACGACGCGGTGATCGCCTCCAAGGTGGTCAACAACAAGCTGTTGCGCGAGAAATACTTCGATCCCGAGGCGCGCGGGGTCAAGAACCTGGTGATGTTCACCAACCAGCCGACGCACCTGTTCACCGCGAGCAAGGCGGTGCATGCGCCTGCGGACCTCAAGGGCCTTCGCATCCGCTTTCCGAGCACGACCGCGAAGAAATTCGTCGAGGAACTGGGGGCGACCCCCGTGGGCATACCCGCGCCCGCCATGGCCGAGAACCTGCAGAAGGGCGTGATCGACGGCGTCATCACCGACTACGGTGCGGTCGGCATCACCTTCAAGCTCGGCGGACTCGTCAAGCATTCGACCGAGTTGCGCGCCTATGTCGTGACCTTCTCCTTCATCATCAACCCCAACAGCTATGCCAAGCTCAAGGGGCCGGTGAAGGAGCTGTTCGACAAGAGCTTCGAGGACAAGGCGGCGGAGCTTGGCGCCCTGATGGACAGCCTCGACGGCCCCGGCAAGAAGATCGCGATGGAAGGTGGTCTCGTGCCCTACGTTCCGAACGCGCAGGAGATGGCCGAGTTTCGCGCCGCCGGCAAGCGCGTCGCCGAGGCGACGCTCGCCGAGCGCGACAAGCCTGGCGTGCCCGCCCGCGAAGCCTATGCGGCGATCCAGAAGGTCGTAGCCGAGACCAAGAAGTAAACCAGCAGTCGCATCCGCAGAGCTGACGCATGCAATTCCGACTCTGGCTGACACAGGCGCTCGAGCGCCTGTGTCACGTGATTGCCGCGGCGTTCCTGCTGGTGGCGCTCATCGGCACGGTGCTGGACGTGTGCCTGCGCAAGACGATCGATTTGCCCATCCGCGGCATCATCGATGTCGTCGGCTTCTGCATCGTCGTCAGCACGATGTTGGGGATCGCGCTCGCGTGGTCGGCGCGCGCGCATATCGTGGTCGACCTCATCGATATGACGGGTTCCCCGCGCCTGCTCGCATTCCTCGACGTGCTGACGCGTGTCGCCGGCATTGTCACGATGCCGCTGCTGATGTGGCTCGGATACCGCGAATTCAGCGACGTGTACGATTTCGGAGACCGCACTTCGGATCTCGGCATTCCGCTGGCGTGGTTCTGGCTCGCCATCCTCGTCGGCTATGGCCTGTCGGCGGTGCTGCTGCTGATCGCTCCTCCGGCGCGGGCGGTCCGTGATGCCTGAAGCATCTCCCGCCGTCATCACCGCGGTCGCGACGGCGGTGATGTTTGCGCTGATCCTGCTGCGCATCCCGATCGGCTTGGCGCTCGGGCTCGCGGGCTTCTTCGGATATGGCTGGCTCGACGGCTGGGGGCGCGCGACCACCATGCTGACGGCGGTGCCGGCGGAGCTGATCAGCGGCGCATATTCGTTCTCGGTCATCCCGATGTTCATCCTGATGGGCGCGGCCGCGGCCCACAGTGGTCTTTCGGCCGAACTGTTCAACATTGCGAAGGCGGTCGCACGCCCCGGTGCGCGCGGCACGCTCGCAACGGCCACGATCGGCGCCTGCGGTTTGTTCGGCGCCATCTGCGGCTCGTCTGTCGCAACCGCCGCCACCATGGGGCGCATCGCCGTGCCTGAGATGCGCCAGGCCGGCTACAGTGCGGAGTTCGCCACGGGCGCGGTCGCCGCCGGCGGCACGCTCGGAATTCTCATTCCGCCATCGGTCATCCTGGTGATCTACGCGCTGCTTGCCGAACAGTCTGTCCCCGTGCTGTTCGCGGCTGCCATGCTCCCGGGATTCGCGATGGCCATGATGTGCATCATGGTCGCCAAGCTCTATGTCCTCGTGCGGCCGGAGGCCGGCCCGCCGTCGCGCATCGTCTACGCGCGAGGCGAGCGCTGGCGTATCGTTCTGCGAGCGTGGAAAGTCTTCGCCATCTTCCTCCTGTCGATAGGCGGACTCTATGCGGGCTGGTTCAGTCCCACGGAGGCGGCGGCCATCGGCGCGGCCATGACGATCCTGGTCGGCGTCTTCGACCGCAGGCTCGGCACGAAGGAGATTCTCGCATCGATCCAGGAGACGACGATCGTCAGCGCGAGCCTGTTCTTCATTTTCCTCGGAGCGCTGATGTATGGCCGGTTCATCGCGCTAACCCGGATTCCCTATGATCTTACGCAATGGGTCGCTTCGCTCGGCTTGTCGGCACAAATGGTCGCGCTCGCCATCGTCGGCATCTACCTGCTGCTCGGCTGCTTTCTCGAATCCGTCAGCATGGTTCTCATCACCGTACCGGTGTTCCTGCCGCTGCTGCAGTCCATGGGATACGATGCGGTGTGGTTCGGCATCCTGCTGGTCGTCGCAGTGGAAATGGGCCTGGTCACGCCGCCGGTCGGCATGAACCTGTTCGTCATCCGTGCGCAGAACAAGGACGTTTCCCTGCCGCGCATCGCCTTCGGGGCCCTGCCGTTCCTGTCGGCGCAGGTGGTGATGATCCTGATCCTGGTTTACTGGCCGCGCTTCACCTCGCTTCTCCCAGACCTGATGGGAATGGCGACGGCGCGATGATGCGGGTCGTCGGGCTGGTGAATCTTCGGGCAGCTTGGTAGTTGGAGCGGCTGAAACGGCGCATGCTCCCATGCCACCACTCGCACCCGGACCGAGAGCGGCAACCTGGCTCGCCAAGGACGCCAGGCAGGCTGCCCTGTCGTTGCTGCTGGTGGTGATCCTGACCGCTTTGCTGGCGCCTGTTCATTTCGCGGTCGGCGTCGAGCACGTGACGATCGTCTATGTGATCCCGGTTCTGATTGCGGCCATCCGGTGGAGCATTCTGTCGGCGGTCATTGCCGCTGTCGCGGGGGTCGCGGTGTCTGCGTTCTTCTTTTATCCGCCTGTCTTCGATCTGAGGGTCAACGATCCGGATCAGATCATCGATCTTGCGCTATTTGTCGTGGTCGCGGTGGTCACCGGCAAGCTTGCCGCCGACGTGCGTCAGGCCAAGAGCAGGGCCGAGGCGGAGGTCCTGCGCGATGCGTTGATCGGGTCCGTCTCGCACGAGCTGCGCAGTCCGCTCTCCTCGATCATGGGCTCGGCCTCGGTCTTGTCGGAGGCACCGGCAATCGCCGCCGACGAACGGCTTGCCTCGCTGGTGAAGGGCATGCGGGAGGAGGCTGACCGCCTGAATGACGATATCCAGAACCTCTTGGATGCGACCCGCATCACGAGCGAAGGCATCCGCCCGCACGCCGAATGGGCCGACCCGGGCGACATCGCCAATGCCGCCGTCGCTCGCAAGCGCCGTTTCCTGGCGGGGCGGCCGATCGTATTGACGGTGGAGCCCAATCTTCCGTTCGTCGAGGTCGATGCCGGGCTGATCGAGAAGGCCCTTGCGCAACTGATCGACAATGCGGCGAAGTATTCGGATCGGAATTCGCAAATCGCGGTGGCGGTCAGATCAGGCGCGTCACGCATCACGATTTCCGTGAGCGACCAGGGCGATGGTTTGATGGCGGAGGAGCAGGTCAGGATCTTCGACCGCTTCTACCGCAGCCCGCGTCACGCGGCGAGCACGCCCGGGTCCGGGTTGGGACTTTGGATCGCGCGGTCCCTGGTGCAGGCTTGCGGCGGCAGCGTCGCCGTGCGCAGCGCCGGTGTCGGCCGTGGTACGACAGTCGAGATCGAGCTGCCGGCGCAACCGCAACTGCTGGCGGAACAGGACTCCGATGAGTGAAAATCAGCCGGTCGTTCTGGTAATCGACGACGAGGCGCAGATCAGGCGATTCCTGCGCGCCGGTTTCGAGCTCGAGAACTTTTCGGTTCTGGAGGCCGAGAGCGGCGAGGCGGGCCTGCGGGCGGCGACGTTGCGGCCAGTCGACCTGATCGTGGTGGATCTCAATCTGCCCGATCTGGACGGCGGCGAGATCGTCGAGCGCGTGCGGGCGTGGTCCAACGTACCGATGATCGTGCTCTCTGTGCGCTCCAGTGAAGAGGACAAGGTGCGCCTGCTCGAGGCTGGAGCGGATGACTACGTCGTCAAGCCCTTCGGGATGGCAGAATTGCTCGCGCGCGCGCGGGCGGCGTTGCGCCGTCATTTACGCGGAGCCCGGAACGAGCCGGTCGTGCGCGTCGGGCCGCTCACGATCGATCTGGCATCGCGCGAGGTGTTGCGCGACGGCGCCCGTCTGCAACTCTCGCCCAAGGAATACCGACTTCTGCAGGTGCTGGCGCAGCACGCAGGCAACGTCGTCACCCACAATATGCTGCTCAAGGAAGTATGGGGAGCAAGTCACGTCCAGGATGCGCATTATCTGCGCATCTTCGTGCGCAAGCTTCGTCAGAAGATCGAGCAGGACCCCACCCAGCCGCACATCCTTTTGACCGAATTGGGCGTGGGCTATCGCCTTGCGGCGGCATCGGCATGAGCAGCCAGCACTGTTTATGCGAAATTTACGCGACGGGCTGATTTAGTTACGCGATTTATCGCAACAGCGATCGGTACAACTGCTGCCTCGCGCGCATACATGGCGGCGCGCGGCGCGTGGCGGGGCCGCATCGTGCTGAGACGCACCAATTCCTCCTTCATCACGGCGCGGTCCCCCCGCAGCGTCGGCCATCGGCGCGCGGCCGAAATCGTCATGCAGCGCGATCGGCTTGTGGCCGAGGTGAGCCGTCTGGAGACGGCGCATGGTCGATCGAGCCGGTTTGGTGCCCAGGCGCGCGACCTGCTTACGCGCGCCTGGAGCAGCGCGAGCTGGAAGAGCCGGCAGGATCTTGTGCGCACGGTGCAATGGCTCCTGCAGCTCGAGTCGCGGGCGGCGGCGTTGGAGCCCTGACATGGTGACAATGGCCGGGGGAGCGGTGGTTTTTGCGGCGACGGGCGCCGTGTTCCTCCGCTGCCTGCCGCGCGCCGGCCGATGCCACCGCTTCGTGGGCACGGCGTGGGAGCCTTACGTGGCGGTCGCGTTCTGCGGCGCCATGGCGCTGAGCTTCACCATGATGCTTTCGGGCATTCTCGATCTGCTGGGGTAGGCGCATGACGTTGCTGGAGTTCATCGGCGGGCTGGCCGTACTTGCGGCAACGCTCGCACTGTTCTGGGCGGCAAGGCCGCGCGGCGGCGAGCCGCCGCCCTTCATGCACCGCCGCGGCATGCAGACGCTGGTACCCGGCGCCGTTCTCTATGGCTTGTGTGCCAGCGGCACTCTCATCGTCAAGGCTGCGTTCTCGGCGCTGGGCTGAACGTTCCCCGGCTCCAGTCCGACGGAAAGAGCGCATGGCGCAACCGCCATGCGCTCTTTTCGAGTCGGGCCGCTTACGCGAGCAGGGTGCGAAGCGCGCTGACGGTCAGGGCAAGCGAGATGCAGAACATCAGCACGTAGGCGATGCGGTAGAACAACTGCTGCGGCGTCACGCGCACCAGCCAGATGCCGAGGAAGTTGGTGGCGATCGCAAGCGGCAGCAGCAGCGCGGAGGCCGTTAGCGTGGGCTTCGAGAACTGCCCGAGCGAGAAATAGGGAACGATCTTCAGCACGTTGATCGCAGCGAAGAAGATCGCATTGGTGCCGACGAAGGTGAGCTTGGCCAAGCGCTGCGGCAACACGAAAACCTGGAACGGAGGACTGCCCGCCTGCACCAGCGTCGAGGTGAAGCCGGAGAGCCCGCCCCAGAACATCCCTTTGAGCGCGTTCGGCTGCTTGACGTGCTTGGGCGCGCCGCCGAACCACGCGTTGAGAACGAAGGCGAGGCCGACGAGGCCGACCATCAGGCGCACCGTGGCGTCGGACAGATGGGCGGCGGCGATCCACGCGACGCCGATGCCGATGGCCGCGCCCGGCATCATCACTTTCAGGTTCCAGCCGTCCCAGTCGCGCCGATAGGCCCAGACCGAGATCACGTCCTGCACCAGCAGGATCGGAAGGAGGATGGCGGCGGCCTGCAGCGGCGGGACCACGAGCGCGAGCAGCGGGGTCGCCGCCATGCCGATTCCCGCAAAACCGCCTTTCGCAAGTCCGAGGAGGATCACCGAGACGATACAAGTGACGAGGAGGATCGGATCGGCGAGCACTGGAAACCTGGAGGGTGGGGGCGGAACGAACCGTCGAACGTGGAGGAAGACTGCAGCGCGAAGCGCTGTGCGATGACACAGATCAAATCGCAACCCGTCGGGCTGCGCCACTGTCGGCCCTGCATGTGAACCATGTTTGGGCCCCGCCCGCGTGAGGCCCGGCCGGCGTTTTGCCGGTCGGCGGTATTGGCGGGGCAGGGCTACTGTCGCAAGATTGCCCGCCGGACGAGGCAGACGCTTGCGAGGGGACGACGGGCTAGCCATGACCGCCAGCAGCGCCACACCGCTGATTGCGCTCGACGCGATCGTGCTCGACACCGAAACGACTGGGCTCGACGTGACGAAGGCGCGGCTGATCGAGATCGGCGCGGTGCGCCTCGCAGCGGGCAGGATCGAGGAGGCGGGAGCGTTCAGGCGGCTGGTGCGGCCGCCCGAAGCGGTGCCGCAGGCGGCGATCGACGTGCATGGCATCGACGACGACGCGCTTGCCGATGCGCCGGACTTCACCCACGTCCAGGCCGAGCTCCGCGATCTCGTCGACGGGAAGCTGCTGATCGGCCATTCCATCGGCTTCGATTTGGCCGTGCTGTCGAACGAGTTCCGGCGCGCGGGCGTAGCCTGGAAGCAGCCGCGCAGCCTGTGCGCGCGCATGCTGGCGGAAGTCGCCGAGCCCAACCTTCCCGACTATTCGATCGAGCGGCTGGCGAGCTGGCTCGGCATCGCGGTGGAAGGCCGTCACTCGGCTCTCGGCGATGCGGCGACGACGGCACGGATTTTTCTGGCGCTCCTGCCCAAGCTGCGTGCCCGCGGCATCCGCACCCTGGCCGAGGCGGAGGCTGCCTTGCGCGGACTGACCCACGTGCTCGACGAGCACCACCGCGCCGGCTGGCAGGCGCCGGTCATTTCCTCGCAAGCCGCGCAGGATTTGCGCGCGCCGAGAAGCGATCTCTATCCGTATCGCAACCGCGTCGGCGCGCTGATGAAGACGCCGGTCACGATGCCGGCGGATGTCGCGATGAGCGAGGCGCTGGCCCGCATGATGCGCGAGCGCATTTCCTCGGTCGTGGTGACAGATGGCGCGTCCGACCAACCGGGATTCGGCATCGTCACCGAGCGCGATGTGCTGCGCGCCCTGGCCTCCCACGGTTCAGATGCGATGGCGATGCCCGTGGGACGTTTCGCATCGCGTCCGCTGCAGACTGTGCCGGCGGAGGCATTCGCTTATCGCGCGATCGGCCGCATGGAGCGCCTGCGCGTGCGCCATCTTGGGGTCGTCGATGCGCGAGGCCGCCTGTGCGGCATGGTGTCGGCGCGCGACCTTCTGCGTCAGCGTGCGCGCGAGGCGATCTGGTTGGGCGACGAGATCGACGAGGCGCCCGACGTCGCGGGCCTGGCGCGCGCCTGGGCGAAGGTGCCGGACGTCGCCGCCGCGCTGCGGCGCGACGACGTGCCCGGCCGTGAGGTTGCCTCGTTGATCTCGCAGGAACTGTGCGCGCTCACGGCACGCGCGGCACTTCTCGCGGAACGCGCCATGCTCGACGCCGGACAGGGCCCGCCGCCGTGTGCCTATGCGGTCGCGGTGCTGGGGTCGGCCGGCCGCGGCGAAAGCCTGCTGGCGCTCGATCAGGACAACGCGTTGGTGTTCGCCGCCGACGTGCCGGACATCGATCCGTGGTTCGCCGCCTTCGGCCAGAGACTCGCCGACATTCTCAACGAGGCCGGCGTGCCCTACTGCAAGGGCGGCGTGATGGCGAGCAACCCGCAATGGCGTGGCTCGCTTCGGACGTGGCGCGAACGCGTGGCGGGGTGGATCGCCACGTCGGATCCTGCGGCTCTGCTCTCGGTGGATATCTTCTTCGACCTGCGCGGCGTGTACGGCGACGTCGCGCTCGCCGAATCGCTGTGGCGCAGTGCGCTCGACATGGCCGCGGGCCAGGTGGGTTTTGCGAAACTGCTCGCCGAATCGGCGGGGGCGGTCGCGCCGGCGGTCGGCTTGTTCGGCCGATTCGTGACGGAGGACGGCCGAATCGATCTCAAGAAATCCGCGTTGTTCGGAATCGTCACGACCGCACGCGTGCTCGCGGTACGTCATCATATCGCGGAACGCGCAACGCCGGCGCGACTGGAAGGCATCCGTGCGCTGAAACTGGGCAATGACAGCGATCTCGCCGCGCTGCAGGATGCGCAAGCTGCATTGCTGGATTTTATGACGGATCAGCAGGTTGCGGACATTGCACAGGGTCGCCCCGCGTCGAATACCGTCATGGTGAAACGGCTTTCCGCCGGGGAGCGAGATCGACTACGCTCGGCGCTTGGGGCGGTGCGGAACCTCGACACGCTGACCCGCGATCTGCTGTTCCGAAGTTGAGGATGGGCGGCACGCGCGTTCGCGCATGCCCGCGGCAAAGGGGAGTTGGGCGATGGATGCGGCGCGGCATAGCCAGTACCACGAGATCTATGCGCGATCGCTGCGCGACCCGGAAGGATTCTGGGGCGAGGCTGCGCGCGAGATCGATTGGTATCAGCCGGCCAAGGCGGTGTTCGACGGCGGCGCCGGCATCTATGGCCGCTGGTTCGTCGGCGCCACCTGCAACACCTGCTTCAACGCCGTCGACCGCCACGTCGCAGCCGGCCGCGGCAACCAGGCGGCGATCCTCTACGATTCGCCCGTGACAGGCACGAAGCGCGCCATCACGTACACCGACCTCCTGGCGGAAGTCGCAACGCTCGCGGCCGTGCTCGAGGATCTCGGCGTCGAGAAGGGCGACCGCGTGATCATCTACATGCCGATGGTGCCCGAAGCGGTGTTCGCCATGCTCGCCTGCGCGCGCATCGGCGCGGTGCACTCGGTCGTGTTCGGCGGATTCGCGGCCAAGGAATTGGCCACCCGCATCGACGACGCCAAGCCGAAGGTCGTACTGTCCGCGAGTTGCGGCATCGAGCCGGGCCGCATCGTGCCCTACAAGCCGCTGCTCGATCAGGCGATCGAGCTGGCGACCACGAAGCCGGACGCCTGTCTCATCCTTCAGCGCCCGCAGCTCGAGGCCGCGCTCGTTGCCGACCGCGATCACGACTGGGCGAGCCTGCGCGACGCGGCGCTGCGCGAGCGCAAGTCCGCGCCCTGTGTTCCGGTCCTGGCCACCGATCCGCTCTACATCCTCTACACATCGGGTACGACGGGCGTGCCCAAAGGCGTCGTGCGCGACAACGGCGGTCACATGGTCGCGCTCAAGTGGTCGATGAAGAATCTCTACGACGTGGCGCCGGGCGAGGTTTACTGGTCCGCCTCCGACGTCGGCTGGGTCGTCGGCCACAGCTACATCGTCTATGCGCCGCTGCTGCACGGCTGCACGACCATTCTCTACGAAGGCAAACCGGTGGGCACGCCGGACGCGGGCGCGTTCTGGCGCGTGATCTCCGAGTATGGCGCCGTCGCGCTGTTCACTGCGCCGACCGCTTTCCGGGCCATCAAGAAGGAAGATCCGCAGGGCAAGCTGATCGAGAAGTACGACCTGACGAAATTCCGCACGCTCTTCCTCGCCGGCGAGCGCGCCGATCCCGACACAGTGAAATGGGCGGAGGACCGCCTGCGTGTGCCGGTGATCGACCATTGGTGGCAGACGGAGACGGGCTGGTGCATCGTCGGCAACCCGGTCGGCCTCGGCATGCTGCCGGTCAAGCGCGGCTCGCCGACCGTGCCCATGCCGGGCTACGACGTGCGCGTGGTCGATGAAGCGAGCAAGGAGCTGCCGCGCAACACCATGGGCTCGATCGTGGTGAAGCTGCCGCTGCCGCCCGCCTGCCTGCCGACGCTGTGGCAGCAGGACGAGCGCTTCAAGGAAAGCTACCTCAACGAGTTCCCCGGCTATTACAAGACCGCAGATGCGGGCTTCATCGACGACGACGGCTACGTCTCGATCATGGGCCGCACCGACGACATCATCAACGTCGCCGGCCACCGGCTGTCCACTGGCGGGATCGAGGAGGTGCTGGCGAGCCATCCCGATGTCGCCGAATGCGCGGTCATCGGCATCAAGGACGAGCTCAAGGGCGAAGTGCCCTGCGGCTTCGTGGTGCTCAAGGCCGGCGTCAATCGCCCGCCCACGGAGATCGAGGAGGAGATCATCCGCCTCGTGCGCGAGAAGATCGGCCCGGTCGCCTCCTTCAAGATCGCACTGACGGTGGCGCGTCTGCCCAAGACGCGCTCGGGCAAGATCCTGCGCGGCACCATGAAAAAGATCGCCGATGGCGACGAGTGGAACATGCCGGCGACCATCGACGACCCCGGCATCCTCGATGAGATCCAACTGGGGCTGAAGGACAAGGGCGTGAGGTAGCCCGTCGGACGGCCCGATCCGCGCCGGTTTGCGGCGTGTCGGTCCTGGCGGGCTTGTCCGGGCCTTCGTGCTTGGGGTAGGCACGTGGCGCGAGATTGCCGGTGCTCGACGTTACTATCGCCGGTCAGCCTTGGAGAATTGCATTTTGTCCACCCCGTACGGATTCCCGCAGTACGTCATCGACCGCGTGATGCAGAAGCGCGGCAAGCTCGCCGTGTATGACCGCTTCGAGCCCAGGCGCACGGCGATGCTGGTCATCGACATGCAGAACTTCTACGTCGGCGAGATCGCCTCGGTCGTCGGCATCATTCCCAACATCAACCGCCTGGCGCGCCACGTGCGCAGCGTGGGTTCGCGTGTGATCTGGGTCGGCATGACGGCGGGCGAGGGCGGCAAGAGTCTGTGGCCGGTCTACCACGATTACTTCTTCACGCCGGAGAAGGGCGCCAACCATCGCGACCAGCTCTCTCCCGGCCACGACGGCCACAAGTTTCATAAGGACCTCGATATCCGGCAAGGTGAGGAGATCGTCTACAAGAGCCGCTTCTCGCCGTTCGTCAAAGGCGCGTCCAACATCGAGGACGTGCTCGCCGCCCACGGCATCGACAGCCTGATCGTCACCGGCACCGCGACCAACATGTGCTGCGAGAGCGCGGCACGCGACGCGATGATGCTCGACTACAAAGTGGTGATGGTGGCGGATGCGAACGGCGCACGTTATCCGGAGGACCACCTCGCGGGACTGACCTCTTTCTATCAGAGCTTCGGCGATGTCCGCTCGACCGACGAGGTGATCAACGATCTCATGCCGGCCGTGCGAGCCGCGGCGGAATGATCGCAACGGCCGTTCCGCGACGGTTGCGCTCAGGCGTTTGGCGGTCGGATCAGCTTGCCCAGTAGCGCGGCAAGCTCTGCCGCCTCCGTCTCGTCGAGCTTGCCGCCGACGTGGCGCGCGATCGCGGCGCGATAGGTCGGCCACATGCGCTTCATCAACGCCTTGCCGTCGCTGGTGAGCGTGATCACGTGCCCGCGCGCGTCGCCGGGGCAGGGGCTGCGCGTCACGTAGCCCGCCTTTTCCAGGCGATCGACCAGCCGCGACAGATTGTATTGCGCCAGTAGCATCTCCTTTTCGAGCTCGAAGGGGCGCAGCCCCTTGGGCCTGCGCGATAATTCGAGCAATGCGTCGTACCAGGCGAGCGGCGGGAACCCGGCCGCCTTGAGGTCGGCTTCGACCGCGGACAGAACGGCGGTCTGCGCCCGCACCAGGCGGGCCCAGGCCAGCACGACCGCGTTGGATGGCGCGTCGTCGGACATGATCTTTCCTCCCACATGGATGCACTTGCATCAAGCTTGACATGTAAATGCAAATGCATCTATATAGATGCAGTTGCATTTATCTGGGATATGAGGATGACTTTGCTTCCGAACTCGCCGGTCCCGGCTTCCGGGCCGTTGGCCCTCGCGCCTCGGGCTCTCGAGCTGCCCTCGGCCGCCATGCTCGGCGTCGCGCTGCTGCGCGTCGCGCTCGGCACGATGTTCCTCGCGCACTCGGTTCTGCTCAAGCTGCTGACCTACGGTCTTGCGGGCACAGCGTCTTTCTTCGTGGGCGTCGGGCTGCCTGGTTGGCTGGCCTATCTCACGTTCTATGCGGAAGCGATCGGCGGTCTGATGCTCGTGCTCGGCATCGCCAGCCGCTATGTCGCGCTGGCGCTGTCGCCGTTCCTGCTCGGCGCATGGCTCGTCGTGCACCTTGGCAACGGCTGGGTGTTCACGGCGACGGGCGGCGGCTGGGAGTATCCCGCGTATCTGTTCGTGCTCTGCATCGCGCAGGCGCTGCTCGGCGACGGCGCTTTCGCGCTCAAGCCTCTGCGCTTGCCGGCCCATAGCGCGTAGGAGGCGCCCCATGCCACGGCTCACGCTCGTCAGCCATGATCTCTGCCCCTACGTCCAGCGCGCTGCCATCGCGCTGGCCGAGAAAGGCGTCGCCTACGAACGGATCTATATCGATCTCGCGAACAAGCCGGACTGGTTCAAGGCGATCTCCCCGCTCGGCAAAGTGCCGCTGCTGCGCGTCGGTGACGACATCATCTTCGAATCGGCCGTCATCCTCGAATATCTCGACGAGACGCTGCCTAATCCGCTGCTCCCGCGCGATACGTTGATGCGGGCGAAGCACCGCGCCATGGTCGAGTTCGGCTCGGCCATTCTCGCGGACATATGGGGCATCGAGACTGCGCCGACTCGCGTCGTGCTCGACGCGAAAGTGGCGACGCTGCGGGACAAATTCGTCCGGCTCGAAGCGATGTTGGGGCAGGGGCCTTGGTTCGGGGGAGATGCGTTCGGCGTCGTCGACGCCGCATTCGGGCCGGTGTTTCGCTATTTCGACCTGTTTGATGCGGTCTTCGATCACGGCGCCATGACGGGGCTACCGAAAGTCGCGCGTTGGCGCGCTGCGCTGGCCGCGCGGTCGTCGGTGCAGAATGCCGTATTGCCGGATTACCGTGATCGGTTGCAGGATTTTGTCCGCGCGCAGAACGGCGCGCTCGCGGAACTGATCATCGGCCACGCAAATCAGGCGCCGGCGGCATGATCGGCGGCCCTGAACGCAGGCGGCGCCGGTGCCCGCTCACTTCTCCTCGTCCGCCTCGCTCTTGCCGCCGAGTTGCTTGAGCTTGGCGAACACCGCCTGCACGTCGAGTTCGGCGCCCTTCTTCGGCGCTTCCGGCTCGCCCTGGGCCGTGGTGACCTCGGCGGGCAGCAGGGTCGCGCCTTCCTCGGCCTGCGGCGGACGCTCCTTGGCGGCGCGCGCGACCTCGAGGTCGAGCTGGATCTGGCTGCACAGTCCGAGCGTCACCGGGTCCATCGGTTGCAGGCTGGCGGAGTTCCAGTGGGTCCGGTCGCGGATGGCCTGGATGGTCGACTTGGTCGTGCCGACCAGGCGCATGATCTGCGAGTCCTTCAGCTCGGGGTGGTTGCGCACCAGCCACAGGATCGCGTTCGGGCGATCCTGGCGGCGCGACACCGGCGTGTAGCGTCCGCCCTTGCGGGAGGTCGCGGGCTCCGGCAGCCGCACCTTCGGGACGGCCAGCTTGAGCTTGCGGTTGGGGTTGGCCTCGGCGGCCTCGATTTCGTCGCGGGTGAGCTGCCCGGTCTGGATCGGGTCGAGCCCTTTGATGCCCTGGGCCGCGTCGCCGTCGGCGATGGAGCGCACCTCGAGCGGGTGCAGCTTGCAGAATTCGGCAATCTGGTCGAACGACAGCGCAGTATTCTCGACCAGCCAGACGGCGGTCGCTTTCGGCATGAGCGGTTGTGCTGTCATAGTAAAATCCTCCTGACGCTCTGCCCGCCCTTTCGGGCAGAGCCCACATCATCGAAATGAGTGGAAAGTTCCTGCATTATATAGGCAATTGGGGCGGCAATACGCAATGGGCGCTCGGAAATGCTTGACTTCGCAGGGTTACCCGGCCCATGCACCCTGAAACCCGAACCCGTCCGTGACGTGGCGTGACCATGACCCTCCCCGACCAGAACAAGCCGCCCCTCAAGGTGCTGCTGTGCTCGCCGCGCGGGTTCTGCGCCGGCGTGGTGCGGGCAATCGAGACGGTCGAGCGCGCGCTCGAGCGTTACGGCGCCCCGGTCTATGTGCGCCACGAGATCGTGCATAACCGCCACGTGGTCGAAAGCCTGCGGGCCAAGGGCGCCATCTTCGTCGAGGATCTCGCCGAGATCCCCGACACCTCGGCGCCGGTGGTGTTCTCCGCCCACGGCGTACCCAAGAACGTCCCGGACGAGGCCCGTACCCGCAATTTCTTCGCGATCGACGCCACCTGCCCGCTGGTCACCAAGGTTCATCGCGAGGCCGAAATCCATGCCAAGCGCGGCCGCGAGATCGTGCTGATCGGGCACGCCGGCCACCCGGAGGTGATCGGCACCATGGGGCAGCTCCCGCCGGGCGCCATCCATCTCGTGCAGACCCTGGCGGACGCCCAGACGTTCACGCCGCGCAATCCCGCAAATCTCGCCTACGTGACGCAGACCACCCTGTCCGTCGACGATACGGCCGAAATCGTGACGGCGCTCAAGGCGCGCTTCCCCGCGATCGTCGGGCCGCACAAGGAAGACATCTGCTACGCCACCACCAATCGTCAGGAGGCGGTAAAGCGCATCGCCGCCACCGTCGACGCCGTGATCGTGGTAGGCTCGCCCAACTCGTCCAATTCGCAGCGTCTGCGCGAGGTCGCCGAGCGCAACGGTGCGCCCTGCGCGGTGCTGGTGCAGGGCATCGCCGAACTCGACTGGTCGGTTCTGAACGGTGCCAGGCGCATCGGCGTCACTGCCGGCGCGTCCGCGCCGGAGGTGCTGGTCGAGGAGATCCTCGATGCCCTGGCGCAGCGTTATGCGATGGAGGTCGAGATCGTTCGCGCCGTCGACGAGGACGTCGTGTTTCCGCTGCCGCGGCCGTTGCGTAGCGAGGCTGCGGAGTAGGCGATGGCGGTTTACACCGACGTTTCGGTGGAAGACCTGGAAGGATTTCTCGCCGACTACGATCTCGGCGGCCTGCTCGCCTACAAGGGCATCGCCGAAGGCGTCGAGAATTCCAACTTCCTGCTGCACACCGCACGCGGCTATTACATCCTCACGATCTACGAGAAACGCGTCGCCGCAGCCGACCTCCCGTTCTTCCTGGGGCTGATGGAGCACCTGCACGCGCGCGGGCTCAATTGCCCGCAGCCGGTGAAGAATCGTTACGGCGAGGCGCTCGGCAAGCTGGCGAAACGTCCCGCCGCGATCGTCACCTTCCTCGAGGGCATGTGGATCCGGCGGCCGACGGCCCTGCACTGCGCCGCCGTCGGCGAGGCGCTCGCGCGGATGCACCTCGCCGGCATCGACTTTCCGATGCGCCGCAAGAACTCGCTGTCGGTCGCCGGCTGGAGCGCGCTCTATTCGCAGGCCGCGCCGCGCGCCAACAACGTGCACAAGAATCTGTCCGCCGACATCGCGGCGGAGCTCGACTATTGCGACAAGCATTGGCCGGCGGACCTGCCGCACGGCGTCATCCACGCCGACCTCTTTCCCGACAACGTGTTCTTCCTCGGCAACAAGCTGTCGGGCCTGATCGATTTCTATTTCGCCTGCACCGACATGTTCGCCTATGACATCGCGATCTGCCTCAACGCCTGGTGCTTCGAGCCTGATCACGCGTTCAATGTCACCAAAGGCCGGGCGCTGCTGCAGGGCTATGCGAAGACGCGTGCCTTGTCTCCTTCCGAGCGTGATGCGCTGCCGCTGCTGTGCCGGGGCGCCGCGCTGCGCTTCCTGCTCACGCGCCTCGTCGACTGGCTGGAGGTGCCGCCCGGAGCGCTCGTGCGGCCGAAGGATCCGCTCGAGTACTATCGCAAGCTCCGTTTCCACCAGGCGATCCGCGGCGTGCGCGACTACGGCCTGGACGACTGAGTGATGCCGGACCGCGTGACGATCCACACCGACGGCGCCTGTTCCGGCAATCCCGGTCCGGGCGGCTGGGGCGCGATCCTGCAATGGGGTGACCGCACGCGTGAGCTCAAGGGCGGCGAGCCCAACACTACGAACAATCGCATGGAGTTGATGGCCGCGATCATGGCGCTGGAAGCGCTCAGGCGGCCCTGCGTCGTGGACCTGCACACCGACAGCCAGTATCTGCGCAATGGCATCACCTCGTGGATCCACACGTGGAAGCGCAATGGCTGGCGCACATCCGACAAGAAGCCTGTGAAGAACGCCGATCTCTGGCAGCGGCTCGACGCCGCGCTCGGCCATCACAAGATCGCCTGGCATTGGGTGCGTGGCCACGCCGGCCACGACCTCAACGAACGCGCCGACCAGCTCGCGCGCGAAGGCCTGATCGAGGCGCGCGCTGCCCAGCGCGCGTGATCGGCGCGGCCTCGGTCGCGCGCAATGCCCGAGTGCGGTCTAGTGCGCTCCGTGCGGCGCACTGCGCGACGCCTCGTCGGGCATCCCGAACACGGTTTGCGTCGCCGCGATGCCGGGAACGGTGAATTCGCCGACGCGCTCCCATTCGTCCGCCTGATGGCGCGCGAAATCCGCCGACGCGACGATCGTGCGTCCCAGCATGGCGGCGAGCCGCTCGATGCGCGCCGCGAGGTTGACGGCCGGCCCGATGCACGTGAAGTCGAGGCGATTGCCGCCGCCGATGTTCCCGTACAGCACCTGTCCGATGTGCAGCGCCACCGCGAAGCGCAGCGCGCTGCCCGGGCTGTCGGACTCCGCGTCGCTGAGCCTGGCGACGCGACGGCTCGCTTCGCGCGCCGCCGCGAGCGCCCGGGCGCACACGTCGGGCGCGTCTTCGCGCCCGCGCTCGACGGGAAAGATCGCCAGCAGCCCATCGCCCATGAACTTCAGTACCTCGCCGCCCTGGTCGACGATGGCCGGAACCTGGCAGTCGAAATAGCGGTTGAGCACCTCGACCACGATGTCGGGCGCGACGCTGTCGGACAGGGCCGTGAATCCGCGCATGTCCGAGAGCCAGATCGCGGCGTCCAGCGCCGCCGTATGGCCGCGGCGGATCTGCCCCGCGAGGATGCGCTCGCCGGCATGATTGCCGACATAAGTGTCGAGCAGGTTGACCGCGGTGCGGCGCAGGGCGCGGATCTCGGCGACACGCGCGAGCGCAGGCGTGATCGCGTGCAACGCGCCGAGTTGCGCGTCGGTGAACCCGCCCCGCTGCTTGGTCGACCACGTGGCGGCATGGCAGGACCCGTCGGTGAACAGCAGCGGGATCGCGATGTAGTCGGTGACGCCTTCCGACTGCAGCTCGCGCAGGAAGCGCGAGGCCTCGAACTCCTCGTCATCGGCGATACGATGGCGCACCGGCTTGCGGCTCGCAAACATCGCCGACAGCGGGCTCGTCAGGTATTGGCTGGAATCGAGGATGCTGAAGTTGGCGTCGCCGACGACCACGTCCGTGCCCGCACGCCAGATGAATCCGCGACCGAGGACGTCGGGGTGCAGCGTGCGAACGAACACCCCGACGCGCCAGAGCGGCATTCCGCTCTCGACCAGCGCCTCACAGAGGTGCTGGACGAGTTCCTCGGCGCGCTCGGCTGCCCGCGCACCGTCCACCAGCCAGTCGACGATGGTCTCGATGCTGTGGGCGGCCATCACCCGGCCGAGACGATCACAGCGCCTTGAGCAGCGCGTCCGCGCCGGAGAGCTCCGCCTTGCCCGGCGCCTCCTCGACGGCCAGCGACTTCACCACCCCGTTGTCGACCACCATCGAGTAGCGCTTGGAGCGGATGCCGAGTCCGCCGGCGGTTGCGTCGAGTTCCAGGCCGATCGCCTTGGCGAAATCGGCGCTGCCGTCGGCGAGGAATTCGATCTTGCCTTCGGCGCCGGTCGCTTTCTTCCAGGCGTCCATGACGAAGACGTCGTTGACGCCGGTGACGGCGATGGTGTCGACGCCTTTGGCCTTGATCGCGTCGGCGTTGTTCAGGAAGCCGGGCAAATGATTGCGGTGGCAGGTCGGCGTGAATGCGCCGGGCACCGCGAACAGGACGACCTTCTTGCCCTTGAACACATCGTCGGTGGTCCGCTCGGCAGGCCCCTCGGCGGTCATCACCTTGAACTTCGCATTCGGCAAGCGGTCACCGACCTTGATCATGACGCGTCCTCTCACTGTTGAAAAAATCTTGGAAACCGGTGCGGGCGAACGCCGCATCGAGCGACAAAATAGCGGTTCTTCGCGATTAGTCGAGCCGTGCCTTGACCTCGACGGCGCGCCCACCGGTGACGGCCGTCAACGTCAGCTCGGCGCCTTCGGTCGCGACGCCGCGCGGCGCCCCGTCGAGGTCGAAGGTGAAACGCTGGGCTTGGGCGGTGCCGCCGGGGGCGGGAGCGGGCAAGGGCAGCGCCCACTCGGCCGTCGGGCCTTCTGCGAAGAGGTCGACCGCGGCCCCTGCGGGCGCCGCAACGTCGACCACGACGCGCGGACCGGAGGGCCCGGCTTCCTTGCGCACCGAGCGGATCGCAAATGCGGTGTCCTCGCCCACCGCGCCTGGGACGGGGACCTGCGCCTCGGCGGCGACCAGGGCCGCGTCCTCACTGGACGGACCGCCATCGAAGGCAAGCTCCGCCTTGGTCTGGACCGGCACGCACAGCTTCTCGCAGATTCCATATTCCGCGCTGATCCGCAGCGTCACCGACTTCGAGGGATCCTGCGGGATTACGTGCAGGGGAAAGATCACGTGCTCCTTGTAGCCGATCGAGTCTCCGCCGCCGTCGCGGAACCGACGCGGGGCAGGCCAGAGCACGCTCACCGATTTCACGTTCGTGGATTCGCTGAAGTCGAAGCGGGGCGGCACGCCGGTGTCGCCGGGATAGCGCCAATAGGTTTTCCACCCCGGCGCAAGCTTGATCTCCGCTCCGGCGCGAAGCGCACCGTCCGCTGCGGGACGCGAACCGTCGCCGGCGATCAGCCGCAGACCGGAACGCACGTCCTGGTCCCACGCGGAAGCATCGGCCGCGGCCGCTGGCGCGCTGCCCACCGACAAGATCAGGGCCGTGAGGGCAAAGTGCCACATTCCGGATGCAGTCATGGCTCACGATTTAAGCAGTGCGGGCGACGCTTGGAACTGAATTGGTTGTGATCGCTTTGTCGAGCGACCATTTGCGAAATGGGGCGTCCGGGATAAGCTTTCGCCATGAAGACACCGCATAAGATCAAGACCCCGCAGCCGCCCAAACGCGGGTTTCTGGACGGTCAGATGCTCATTGCCATGCCGAGCATGCGTGACGAGCGGTTCACAGGCACCGTCATTTACGTCTGCGCCCATTCCAGCGACGGCGCCATGGGCATCGTGGTTAACCAACCTGCACCGGACATCGACTTTCCCGAATTGCTGGTCAAGCTCGACATCATTCCCGCCTCGGAAGGCATTCAACTGCCGCGCGACGCGCGCAGCATGACGATCCTCAAGGGCGGACCGGTCGAGACCCAGCGCGGTTTTGTGCTCCACACACCCGACTACTTCATGGAGAACTCGACGCTCCCGATCGACGAGCGCGTCTGCCTCACGGCCACGCTGGACATCCTCAAGGCCATTGCCGAAGGCAGCGGGCCGAGCAGCGCCGTGCTCGCGCTCGGTTATGCCGGCTGGGCGCCCGGCCAGCTCGAGAGCGAGATGCAGGCCAACGGATGGCTTCACTGCGCGCCCGACACGGATCTCATCTTCGGCTCGGACACTCACGCAAAGTACGGCAAGGCCCTGCAGAAGATCGGCGTGATGCCGGGCATGCTCTCGAGCGACATCGGACACGCCTGACGCACGGGCTGGATGCCGGGGGGCGACGTGAGGGTTGTCAGCGCGGAAGCCGTGCGTGGAGCGCTCGAGGCCGTCGCCCCGCAGTTCACCCGCGACACCGGCATTGCGGTTTCGTTCGCATTCATGACCGCTGGCCAGGTGCGCGAGCGCGTCGAGGCCCACGATGCCGCCGACCTTGCCATCGCCTCGAACACGGTCATCGCCGCTCTCGTGAAATCGGGCGTGGCATCTCGCCCCGTCGATCTCGGCCGCATCGGCCTTGCCGTCGCGATGCGCGCGGGCGCGGCCGCCCCCGACCTCGCCACGCCCGAGGCGTTCGTCGCGGCCTTGCGCGCCGCCCGCAGCATCTCATTCACCGATCCGGCCGCGGGCGGCACTGCAGGCATTTACGTTGCCGGACTGTTGCAGCGGTTGGGCATCGCCGACGAGGTCCTGCGCAAGGCGGTGTTCTCGAGCGGCGGGCGCGACGCTGCGGCCAAGGCGGCTTCCGGCGAAGCCGAGCTTGCCATCACGTTCCCGAGCGAGATCGTCCCGGTCGCGGGCGCATCCGTGGCGGGCCCGCTGCCGGAGGAGCTGCAGAGCTATACGATCTATGCTGCCGCTATTCCGGCCGCGGCTGCCGCGTCTGACGCCGCCGCGCGCTATCTCGCCGCGCTCACCGCACCTGCGGCGCGCATGCACTGGAGATCAGCCGGTTTCGAGCCGCTGAATTAGGTCGCGTGACTAGCGCGCCGCGGCGACCTTCTCGGGACTGAGCAGCGTGCGCGCCTGCTCGGCGCTCATCGGCTCGCCGAACACGAAGCCTTGCGCAAACTCGCAGCCGAGCTGGTAGAGCTCGACCGCGTCGGACTCGCTCTCCGCGCCTTCCGCCACCACTTCCATCCCGAGGTCGTGCGCCATCGCGATGATCGAGCGCAGGATCACCGGCCGCCGGCCCTTGTTGCTCATGCGCACGAAGGACTGATCGATCTTGATCGTGTCGAACGGGAAACGCTGCAGATAGGCGAGCGAGGAGTGCCCGGTGCCGAAGTCGTCGAGCGAGAGGCCGGCGCCGAGATCGCGCACGCGCTGCAGCATCATCGCGGCGTGCTCGGGATTCTCCATCACCAGCGACTCGGTCAGCTCGAGCTTGAGCGAGCCGCGCGCGACCGGCGCGCGCGTGAGCACGGAACGCAGATCGTTGATCAGATCCTGGCGCAGCAACTGACGCGAGGAGATGTTCACGCTGGCGAAGATCGGCGTTCGCGTGCGCACCGCGCGCTGCCACAGCAGGAGCTGCCGGGCCGTGCGCTCCAGCATGAACATGCCGAGGTCGACGATGAGGCCGGTCTCCTCCGCGATGGCGATGAATTCCGCCGGCGAACGGCGTCCCAGTTTCGGATGGTCCCAGCGCGCCAGCGCCTCGAAGCCGGCGATCGTGCGGTCTTCCAGGCGGACGATCGGCTGGTAGACGACGGAGATTTCCTCGCGCTCGAGGGCGCCGCGCAGCTCGGATTCGATGGTCAGGCGATCCATCTTGCGCGCGCGCATAGCCGGCTTGAAGACCTCGATGCGGTCCCCGCCCACGCGCTTTGAGTGGTACATCGCAAGCTCGGCGTCCTTGAGGAAGTCCTCGCCCTTGGGCACCTGCGCATCGCCGAGCGCCAGGCCGATCGAGGCGGTCAGCGTGATCTCGCGGTCGTTGAACGTGATCGGCGCACGCAGCGCTTTGCGCAGCGTCTCGGCGAAAGTGATGATCTGCCCGACCTCGCGCACCGACAGCAGCACCAGGCCGAACTGGTCGCCGGCAAGGCGCGCCAGGGAGTCCTGAGGCTTGAGCAGGCGCCCGAGCCGGCGGGAGATGGTGAGCAGGATGGAGTCACCCACCGCCATGCCGACGGAGTCGTTGACCAGCTTGAAGCGGTCGAGATCGATGACGATCACGGTCGGCCGGATGGCGGCGTCCGCCTTCGACAGCGCCAGGACGGCTTCCAGCCGGTTGAGGAACAGCGTGCGGTTGGGGAGCCCGGTCAGGTTGTCGTGGACGGCGTCGTGCAGCAGCCGTTCCTCTGCGTTCTTGAACTCGGTCACGTCGGTGAGCGTGCCGACGAGACGCACCACCTCGCCGTCGGAGCCGATGATCGGCCGCGCCTTGAGCGTGAACCACAAATAGTGGCCGTCCTGGCCGCGCAGGCGGGAGTCCTGTGTCAGGCGGCCGCGGCGATGCTCCAGCACGCCGTCGAGGGTGGCGCGGAAGCGATCGCGATCCGCTGGATGCAGGACTTCGAGCCAGTTGGCGGCCGAGCCTTCCAATGCGCCGCGCTTGAGACCAAGCAGATGATCGAGCTCGGGACTGTTGAACACGTGATCGGCGGAGACGTCCCAGTCCCACACCATGTCGCCGGCGCCGGTGAGGGCGAGCGCACGACGCTCCATGTCGGAGACGATACCGTGCGTGACGCCGCCGGCGAAGGCATGCTGCATCACGGTGAACCCGATCAGCATGACGATCAGCACGAGGCCGCCCAGCAGGGCAGGCGCGGCGATATCGTTGGTGGCGGCGCCTGCCACCGCGGCGCCGGCTGCGAGAACCCACACCACCAGCAGCAGCCAGGTCGGGATCAGCAGTACCGCGCGGTCAAAGCCGTGGGTCGCGAGATAGACGATCAGCGCAAAGCCGAGGATCGCGACCAGCAGCAGCGAGATGCGCGCGATGCCGGATGCGATCGGAGGATCGAACAGCGCGACGCCCACCAACAGTCCGAGGAAGGCGAGCCAGCCGGCCGTGATGTGCGCGTAGCGCACGTGCCAGCGGTTCAGGTTGAGATAGGCGAACAGGAACACCAGCAGCGTGGCGGCGAGGATCGCCTCGCCCGAGGCGCGCCACACGCGTTCCGCGCCGGTGCCGAGATCGAATACCTTGCCCCAGAATCCGAAATCGATGCCGATGTAGACCAGAACCGCCCAGCCGAGCGCGGCGGCAGCGGGAAACATGATGCTGCCCTTGACCACGAACAGGATGGTCAGGAACAGCGCGAGCAGGCCGGCGATGCCGATGACGATGCCGTAGTAGAGGGTGAGTGAGTTGACCTTGTCCTTGTAGGCGTCAGGCTCCCACAGGTAGATCTGCGGCAGGTTGTCGGTGCGCAACTCGACGACGTAGGTGATCACCGTGCCGGGATCGAGCGTCACGCGGAAGATGTCGGCGGTCGCCGTGTCCTGACGCTCGGGCCGCTCGCCCGAGCTTGGCGTGATGTTGACGACGCGCGAGATGCCGAGGTCGGGCCAGAACAGTCCCGAGCCCGCCATGCGATAGCGCGGGATCACGATCAGCCGGTCGATCTGCTCGTCGCTGGAATTGACGAGCGCAAACACCGCCCAGTTTGCCCCGCCCTCGCGCGCACGTACGGCAATGCGGCGCACGATCCCGTCGGCTCCGGGGGCGGTCGATACCTGGATCAGGTCGCCGTCGGTCCGCTGGCGTTCGGTGGCGTCGGTAAGATCGATCGCGGGCGCGTCGTTGCGCACGTTCACCGCCTCGACGGCGTGCGCGCTTGGCGCTGCCGTGAAGAGGGCGAGCGCGGTCAACGCTGCCGTGACGATCCCCCGAAAATGCAATCCCCGACCTCCGGACGCGGCAGCCGCGATATCGTCATCGCTAGATGCCGGATGTGGCAAGAACAAGGTTCTTAGGCCGTGTTCAAAGGGTTAGGACGATCTTGCCGATGTGCTGGCTGGTCTCCATGCGGGCGTGGGCCTGGGCTGCTTCCCGCAATGGAAAGGTGGAATCGATCACCGGCTTGCAGCGTCCGGCTGCGAGCAGCGGCCACACCTTCTCCTCGAGCGCGCGCGCCATCTTGCCCTTGTCGGCGATCGAGCGCGGACGCAGTCCGGAGCCGGTATGAGTGAGGCGCTTGCCGAGCATGCGACGAAAATCGACCGTGGCCTTGGGTGATTCCAGGAACGCGATCTGCACGATGCGGCCTTCGACCGCCGCGGCGTCGTAATTGCGGTTGATGTATTCGCCGCCGACCATGTCGAGGATAACATCGGCGCCGCGCTCGTCCGTCGCGGCCTTCACCTTGGCCACGAAGTCTTCGGTCTTATAGTTAATCGCGAGATCCGCCCCGAGCTTCTCGCAGGCCGCGCACTTCTCGGCCGATCCGGCCGTCGCGAACACGCGCGCGCCGAACGCCTTCGACAGCATGATGGCGACGGTGCCGATACCCGACGAGCCGCCGTGCACCAGGATGGTTTCGCCCGACTTGAGTGCGCCGCGTTCGAACACGTTGTGCCACACCGTGAAGAACGTCTCCGGCATGGCCGCGGCTTCGATCATGCTGAGGCCGGTGGGAACCGGCAGCGCCTGCGGTTCGGGCACGGCGCAATATTCCGCATAGCCGCCGCCTGCGACGAGCGCCGTCACCTTGTCGCCGACCTTCCAGCGCGTGACGCCGGGACCCAGCCCGACGACTTCGCCGGCGAGTTCGAGGCCGGGAATGTCGGTGGTGCCCTTCGGCGGCGGATAGTTTCCCTGCCGTTGCAGCACGTCGGGCCGGTTCACGCCGGCCGCTGCGACCTTCACCAGGATCTCGCCCTGCGCGGGCTGCGGCACCGGCCGTTCCTCCGGCTTGAGGACGTCCGGAGCTCCCGGTGCACTGATGGCGATGGCGGTCATGCGGGCGGGCACGGTGGACATGGCGGGATTCCTTGCGGGGAAGGCGGGGCGTCTTTTGTAGCGCAGGATGCGACCAAGTGGAAACCGGATTGCTGTGCGGCCCGTGGCAGCCTGCGGCGCAGGCGAAATGCAGCGGCGTTGCCTGCACGGCGCGGTACTGCTGCGGCGCGGCCTTGTGGTCCGCGCATCGGCGGGGCTATGTTTTTTCCTGCGGAGATGCTCATGCCTGCCATCGATGACGACGACCGGCCAAAGAAGAAGATCACGCACGAGATCGGCCAGGATCTCGGTCTGCTGTCCGTGGCCGAGCTCAACGAACGCATCGCTCTGATGCGGGAGGAGATCGCACGGCTCGAAGCCGACATCGCGAAGAAGCAGGCATCGCGCTCGGCGGCCGATCAATTCTTCAAGCGCTGATCGCCTCGAGGCGGTCGTGGTTAACGCGACAGCTAAAATTTTAGCGGTTTAACGCGATATTAAGCTTTCCGCTCCATTATACCCGTCGTCCAGTTTCTGGACACCGAGTGGCTCCTGTCCACTCTGTTTGACGCCTCCCTGTTATCACCTTCGAGCCGCCGGCAACGGCGGCTCCTTTTTTTGTGACTTTGGCCGGGCCGGCTGCACGCGTCTAAGCCCCTGAATTCCCGGCCGGATATGCGTCTCGCGCAGCCCCGTTAACCATCGTTGGCGCGGCGAATTCCGCGCCGCGGACCTTGTGTTAAGGTTCTCGCGGGCGGCGCAAGAGAACGAGGCTGAACGCGCCGCGGCAGGGGTAGGTGCGTGCATGTCCGAGAAAGCATTGGGCGAGACCGTCGTCTTCGGAGAACGGCTCGCGGCGTCGCAGACGTTTTCAGTTTTGTTCCGCGAGGGCATGGCGTTGGTGGAGGAGACCGCAGCCTACCTCGACGGTGCCGGCCGGCAGGATGCCAAGAAGCTCGAGCGCAGCGCGGCGCTCATCTATGCCACCGAGAGCATGCGCCTGACCACGCGCCTGATGCAGCTCGCCTCATGGCTGCTGCTGCACCGCGCGGTGAACGAAGGCGAGATGTCGCTTGCCCAGGCCAACAAGGAAAAGAAGAAGGTCAAGCTTGCGTCGGGCGACCCGCTCGATGAGCGCACCATGACGATGCTGCCTGAACGTCTGGCGGATCTCATTGCGCGCTCGCGCAAGCTGCAGGACAAGGTCTTGCGGATCGACTCCACCATCCACGCGCCGCTGCCGGAGCAGGCGCCGGGCACGAGCCCGATCGATCAGCACCTCGGGCTGCTCAAGGCCGCGTTCGAGCGTACGGACGCATAAGCCGGCGGCCGGACGCGGTTCGCGCCCGGCACGCTACATCGAACAGCTGGGTGGTGCTGACTCAGGCCTTGGTCAGGCCGGCAAAGCGCTTCTGGAAGCGCGACAGGCGGCCGCCGCGGTCGAGCAGCTGCTGCTGGCCGCCGGTCCAGGCCGGGTGCGACTTGGGGTCGATGTCCAGGTGAAGGACGTCGCCTTCCTTGCCATAGGTCGAGCGGGTCTTGAATTCCGTCCCATCCGTCATCTTGACGGTAATGGTGTGATAGTCGGGGTGGATCTCGGACTTCATCGGACACCTTTTCGCGCCGCGGCGGCGCATCAGCTCGGGTTGTCGGAATTTGACCGGGTGTATACCCGAGGAGGGGCATCCTTACAAGCGCGTCCGTCCGGCCGCCTCGGCCCGGCCGGTTGTGTCCGGGGCCGCCCCGGGGCATTGTCGCCGCTGACATTTCGCCCATCCCGCCCATGAACGACGCCACGTCCCACGAAGGCCTTCCCGCCGCCCTGGAGGCGGTTGCCGAGCCGGCGCGCCGCCGCCGGCTGCGACCGCTGGTGACCCTCGTTCCCTTCGTGGCGCGCTACCGCGGGCGCGTCGCGCTGGCGGTCGTCGCCCTGCTGGTGGCGGCGCTCGCCACCCTGGCGGTGCCGCTCGCGGTGCGGCGGATGATCGACTTCGGCTTTTCGGCCGAGCGGATCGGGCTCATCAACCAGTATTTCTCGATGATGATCGCGGTCGCGGCGGTGCTCGCGCTCGCCAGCGCGGCCCGCTTCTATCTCGTCACCACGATCGGCGAGCGCGTCGTCGCCGACGTGCGCGCGGCGGTGTTCGCGCATGTGACGAAGCTTTCGCCCGCCTTCTTCGACCGCGAGATGACGGGCGAACTGATCTCGCGCCTGGCCGCCGACACCACGCAGATCAAATCGGCGGTCGGCGTGTCGATCTCGACCGCCATGCGCAACCTCGTGCTCTTCTTCGGCTCGGCGGCCATGATGGTGGTGACGAGCCCGCGCCTCTCGGCCTTCGTCCTCGCCGCGATCCCGGTGATCGTTCTGCCGCTGGTGGCGTTCGGACGGATGGTGCGGGCGCGCGCGCGCATCGCACAGGACACGCTCGCCGACGCCTCGTCCTACGCCGCCGAACTGATGGGTGCGGTCCGCACACTGCAGGCCTACACCAACGAGGGCGTGTCGAGCGCGCGCTACGGCGCCGCCGTCGAGCGCGCCTACAACGCCGCGCTTGCCTCGACGCGCGCGCGCGCGGCCCTCGTCGCCATCGTCATCTTCCTCGTCTTCTCCAGCGTCGTGGTCGTGCTCTGGGTCGGCGCGCAGGACGTGATCGCCGGGCGCATCAGCGCCGGCGCGCTCAGCCAGTTCGTGCTCTACACCGTGTTCGGTGCCGGCGCGCTCAGCCAGATCTCCGACGTGTGGGGCGAACTCTCGCAGACCGCCGGCGCCGCCGAGCGCCTCGCCGAGCTGCTGGCGGTGGAGCCGCAGATCACCGCGCCGAAAAATCCCGTGCCGTTGCCGCGGCCTCCGCGCGGCGAGGTTGCGTTCGAGGCCGTGCGTTTCGCTTATCCCGCGCGTCCGCAAACCTTCGTGCTCGACGGCGTGTCGCTGCGCGTGCGGCCGGGCGAGAAGGTCGCGATCGTGGGCCCCTCGGGCGCTGGCAAGAGCACGATCTTCCATCTGCTGCTGCGCTTTTACGATCCCGCGTCCGGGCAGGTCTCGCTCGACGGCGTGCGGCTCACCGACGCCGATCCGCAGGAGGTGCGCGCTCGCATCGCCCTGGTGCCGCAGGACACCGTCGTGTTCGCAAGCTCGATCGCCGACAACATCCGCTTCGGCCGTCCCGAAGCATCCGATCGTGAGATCGAGCGCGCCGCCGAGCTTGCCGCCGCCTCCGAGTTCATCGCGCGCCTGCCGCAGGGCCTGCAGACGCCGATCGGCGAGCGCGGCGTGACGCTCTCGGGAGGCCAGCGCCAGCGCATCGCCATCGCGCGCGCGATCCTGCGCGAAGCGCCGCTCCTGCTCCTCGACGAGGCGACCTCCTCGCTCGATGCGGAGAGCGAGACGCTCGTGCAGGCCGCGCTCGACCGCCTGATGCAGCAGCGCACGACGCTCGTGATCGCGCATCGCCTCGCCACCGTTCTCAAGTGCGACCGCATCCTGGTGATGGACGCAGGTCGCATTGTGGAGGAGGGCACCCACGACAGCCTCGTGGCGCAGGGCGGCCTCTATGCGCGCCTGGCACGCCTGCAGTTCCAGGGTGCCTGACCGGCCGCGGCCGGCCTTGCCGCGCTGAAAGGAAGCCGCATGGAGCTCCCGCCGCCGCTGCGCGAGGCCGTCGATCGCGAGCTCCACGGTGTGCCGACCGCCGATCTCGCGCGGGCGGCCGGCGCGCTCTCCCAGCGCTACCGCGCCGAGACGCGCGATGGGCGCTTGCATGTTTCGGACGATCTTTCCGCGCGGGCCTATCTTGCCACGCGGCTGCCGGCAACCTTCGCCGCCGTGCGCGCGGCGATGAGCGCCGCAGCCGAACTGCGCCCCGACTTCACGCCTGTGAGTTCGCTCGATGTCGGCGCCGGTCCTGGCACCGCCACCTGGGCGGCGGTGCAGTGCTGGGGAAGCCTCGCCGACGCCGAGCTCGTCGAGGCGAGTCGGGCGATGCGCGCGTGCGGTGTGCGCCTCGCGGGCGCGCTGCCGATCGCGCAAGTCACGTGGCATGCGGCGGATGCGGCCGCGCGCCGTCCCGAGGCCGCACCACGCGATCTCGTGACGCTCGCCTACGTGCTGGGCGAGCTTGATCCCGCGGCGCGTGGGCCGCTGATCGAGCGGCTCTGGACAGCCACGGCCGACATGCTGCTCATCGTCGAGCCGGGCACGCCGGGCGGATGGGAGCGCATCATCGCCGCACGCGCGCTATTGCTGCGCGCGGGCGCGCACATGGTCGCGCCGTGCCCGCACGCGCAGGACTGTCCGCTCGCGGCGCCGGACTGGTGCCACTTCGCGCGCCGTGTTGCGCGCTCGCGCGTGCATCGCCTCGCCAAGGGCGGCGACGTGCCATGGGAGGACGAGAAGTTCATCTATCTTGCGGTGGCGCGACAGCCGGCGGTGCAGGCCGCCGCACGCGTCATCGCGCCGCCGCGCGCCGCCAGCGGGCGCGTGAGTTTGAAATTATGTCGCGGCGATGGAACGGCGGCGGAGCAACTGGTCACGCGCCGCGAGGCCGCGCTCTACAAGACCGCGCGCCGCCTCGCGTGGGGTGACGTGCTGCGAGACGGTCTCGATGGGTCCTAGCCCGGCGTCCAGGTCATCCGATAGATCGGCGCGCCCGAGCGCGGATTCTTCTCCTCGGCGGCGATGGCGAAGCCCTGCTTCTCGTAGAAACGGATCGCGCGCGCATTGTCGACGTTGACGTGCAGCGTGAGGCCGGCCGGCGCGATGCGCTTCGCCTGCGCCACGAGATCGTCGGCGATATGCGAGCCCCAATGCTCGGGCGCCACCACGATCTGGTCGAGATAGCCCGTCGCGGGCTCGACCGTGACGAAACCGGCCATCCTTCCCTCGCGCTCGGCGACCGTGATCGTCGCGCGCGGCACCAGTTCGGCGCGCCAGCGCGCGCGCCACCACGCGAGGCGCGCGTTGAAATCGAGCTTGGGATAGGCGATCTGCCAGGTGCGCCGCCATAGCTCGATCGCGGCAGCCTCGTCGGCGTCGCGATAGGGGCGCAGGGTGACGGCCGGGGAGGTCACCGCTCGGTGAGCTTTAGCTCGATGCGGCGGTTGCGGCGATAGGCCTCCTCGGTCTTGTCCGTGTCGAGCGGCTGGAACTCGCCGAAGCCCGCAGCCACCAGCCGCTGCGGGGACACGCCCTTCTGGACCAGATACTGTACCACCGAGATGGCGCGCGCCGCCGACAGCGCCCAGTTCGACGGGAACTGCGCGCTCGCGATCGGGCGCACGTCGGTGTGGCCGTCGACACGCAGCACCCACGCGATCTCGGGGGGAATCTGCTGTTCGAGCTCGAGCAGCGCGCTCGCCAGCTTGTCGAGCTCGGCGCGCCCCTCCGGGTTGAGCACGGCCTGCCCGGTTTCGAACAGCACCTCCGACTGGAATACGAAGCGGTCGCCGACGACGCGCATGTCGGCCCGGTTGCCGAGGATCTCGCGCAGGCGTCCGAAGAAGTCGGAGCGATAGCGCTGCAGTTCCTGCACGCGCTGGGCGAGCGCCACGTTGAGCCGCTGCCCGAGATCGGCAATGCGCGCCTGCGACTCGCGTCCCTTCTTCTCGGACGCCTCGAGCGACTCCTCCAGCGCTGCGAGCTGGCGGCGCAGCGCGCCGATCTGCTGGTTGAGCACCTCGATCTCGGTGAGGGCGCGGGCGGAGATCTGCTTCTCGGCGGCAAGCGCGCTCTGCGCCTCGTTGAGCTGCGACTGCGCGCTGGCAATTCCCGCGCCGGAGCCGTCGGCCGCGGCCTTGAGGCGGTCGCGTTCGCTCTGCGCGCCCGACAGCGACGCACGCAGGCGTGCGATCTCGCCCTCGAGATCGACCTTGCCCGTCCTCTCGAGCGCGAGCAGGTCGGTGAGCTGGTTGATCTGCGCGGTGAGGCGCGAGAGTGCCGTCTCCTTGCCGGCGACTTCCTGCGACAGGAAGAACTGCACGACCACGAACACGCTGAGCAGGAAGATCACGCCGAGCAGGATCGTCGACAGCGCGTCGACGAATCCGGGCCAGTAGTCGATGCCCCGGTCGCGGCGCCGGGTCCGGGCAAGTGCCATCAGGCGCTATCCTTCACGGTCACGTCGCCCCGTCATACCTTCTCGCGTTCCTGGGCGAGCACTTCGAGCAGGCGGCGGATGCGCTCGTGCTGCTCGGCCTGGGCGTCGGCCCAGTTGCGGATCATCTGCTGCTCGGCGCGCATGTTCTGGACCAGCCCCTGGATGGCTTCCGCCAGATTCGCCATGGCGTTGGTCGCGGCCTTGTTCGAGCCGGTTTCGGCGATCACCTCACGCAGCCGCTCCATCGCCGCGCGGATCTCGGCGCCCACGTTCGGAGCGGCGGCCGTCGTCACCGCTGCGCCGGTCTCGCTGTCGAGATCTCGCACGGTGGTCGCGAGCCAGTCCTCGAGCTCCGTGTAGAAGCGGTTCTGGGCCTGGCTCGTCTGCAGGTCGAGGAAGCCGAGCACCAGCGAGCCGGCAAGGCCGAACAGCGAGGATGAGAACGAAATGCCCATGCCCGAGAGCGGCGCGGCCAGGCCTTCGCGCAGCGAGTCGAACATGGAGCCGGCGTCGCCGCCCGCGCGCAGACCCTGGATCACGCCGCCGACCGAGCCGACGGTTTCGATCAGACCCCAGAACGTGCCGAGCAGGCCGAGGAAGACGAGAAGGCCGGTCATGTAGCGTGAGATGTCGCGCGTCTCGTCGAGACGCGAGGCGATCGAGTCGGTGAGGCTGCGCATGATCTGCGGGGAGATCGCCGCGCCGCTTCCGCGCTCGCCGAGGATGGCGGCCATGGGTGCGAGCAGCACGGGCTGGCGCCCGCGCGCGAGATCGGGATCGGAGAGCCGGAAGCTGTTGACCCACGCAATCTCGGGAAAGAGCCGCAGCACCTGCCGGAACGACAGCAGGATACCGATGATCAAAACGCCGATGATGACCGCGTTGAGTCCCGGGTTGGCCAGGAAGGCGACCCAGATCTGCTTGTGCAGGATGAAGACGAGGAGCCCGCACAGCACCAGGAATACCAGCATGCGCACCAGGAAGATGCGCGGGGACGTCACCTGGAAAGGATCAATCGTCACGTGTCGCTGCGCCATGGCCGTTGCACCGTCCAGCCTCGCGCGCCATCGGACCGAAATGTCACGGCTCAATTACCGGACGCGCGCCAAATTACACTTCCAGAGCGCGTTCGGAGGCAATACCGGAGTTCGCTCTCGCTGGACGCGCTGTTGGCCCGAAGAATATGGCACATCGGAGGCCGAAGGTAACGGCTGCCGTAACGGCATCGGCCGGGCGCGCGAAAGCGGAACGTTCCAGGTCACGGGGTGGGGCGGCGGAACGTCGCACGCGGGGCGCGCGTGGAGCCATACCATCGCGCGTTGCGGCAGGAGCACGATCCCGGCAATGAGGCCCGGCCCTCGGAAAAGCTCGTGCTCGAAAACAAAGCCGGACCGAGATCGCTGTTCGATCTGATCCGACGGTGGTCAGGCCCGGTCTGCCGCTTTGAGCAGCGCCAGGAGATCGGGATGCAGCGTGTCGTTGCCGGCGACGACGCTGCCGCTCTCCAGCATCCGATCCTTGCCCTCGCAGTCGCTGACGAAGCCGCCGGCCTCGCGCACGATCAAGATGCCTGCCGCCATATCCCATGGCGAGAGGTTGCGCTCCCAGTAGGCATCGAGCCGTCCCGCTGCCACCCAGGCGAGGTCGAGCGCGGCGGAACCGAAGCGCCGCAGGCCCGCGACCTGCTCCTGCACGACGGCGAACTCTTTTCGGAACTCGGCGAGCCCGCCGCGGCCGAGGTGCGGCAGGCCGCAGGCGACGACGGAATCTGCCAGACGGCGGCGCGCCGCCACCCGCAGGCGGCGGTCGTTGAGGTAGGCGCCTTTGCCGCGCTCCGCGGTGAACAGTTCGTCGGTCGCCGGATTGTAGATGAGCGCCGCCACGATCGCATCGTCGCGCTTGAGGCCGATCGAGATCGAGAACTGCGGAATGCCGTGCAGGAAATTCGTGGTGCCGTCGAGCGGATCGACGATCCAGGTGTGCGTCTTGTCCGTGCCTTCGCGGTTGCCGCCCTCTTCGCCGATGAAACCGTAGCCCGGGCGCGCACGCTCGAGCTCGGTGCGCAGGATGTCCTCGGCGCGATGGTCGGCGGCGGACACGAAGTTCGCCGGTCCCTTGAGGGACACCTGCAGGTTCTCGACCTCGCCGAAATCGCGCTTGAGGCTGCGGCCGGCCTTGCGCGCGGCGGCGGTCATGACGTTGAGCAGGGCGGAGCGGATCATGGCACTCTGAACAGGAAAACCGGAAGGCTCGAACGGCGTGCGATCATGGAGATAGCCCGCGATTGCCGAACGTGGCTACCGGGTTTTGCCGCCGACCGCACGCTAAATGTTTCGTGACATGTCTCGGGGCCCCTGCGCGCGGCGCGAATGCGGGTGATCTCACGAGCGCAGGGCTGCATAGAACGCGGCCCAGGGCTTCGCCGCGGCCTCGCCGGCTGCGCGCGTTTCGGGGCTCTGCTTCGCCACGTAGTCGTCGAGCTGGGGATCGCCGACGCCGCCCGCCTTGGCGGCGAGGTGCCACTTGACCACGGCCACGGGATCCGCCGGCACGCCGCGTCCCATCAGGTACATGCGCGCCAGCCGGTTCTGCGCAACCGGGTTGGCCTTGAGCGCGGCGCGTTTGAGGTACTTCGCCGCCGCGGCCTCGTTCTTCGGCACGCCGGTGCCGTTGAACAGCGCAAGCCCGTACTCGATTTCGGCGGCGATGTTGTCGGCGAGCGCGGCGGCGCCGAGCAGGCGCGCGGCTTCGCGCTCGTCCTTGGGCACGCCGCGGCCTTCCTTGTAGAGCGTGGCGAGCGCGTACTGTGCATCCGGGTTGCCGGCCTGCGCGGCCTGGCGGAACAGTTCGGCGGCGCGTCCGAAGTCCTGCGGGAACTGCTGGCCTTCGAGGTAGAGCAGGCCGAGATCGTAGGCGGAGATGGCGTGGCCGAGCTTGGCCGCCGATGCCAGCAGGCGCGCCGCCTCATTGCGGTCGCGCAGCCCCGCGCGCCCTCCGAAGTTGAACATCGCGAGCGCGAACATGGCGTTGGGGTCGCCGCGCTCGGCCGCGAGGCGATACCACTCCGCCGCCTTCTGGTCGTTGTTGGGGACGCCCAGCCCCTGCGCATAGAGCTCGCCCAGGAGCGTCATCGCACGGCGGTCGCCGGTCTCGTCGACGCGCTTGGTGGCCTCGCGGAAGGCGGTCAGGAAATGGCCGCGCTGATAGGCGCCATAGGCGAGGTCGGCATCGCCGTTGGGTGGCGCGCTCGCCGCAGTGGCAGGGGCCGGTGCGGGCACCGGCGTCTTCGCGGGGGCCGCGCTCTTGTGCTGCGGCTTCGCGGCGGGCTTTTTGGCGGCGGGCTTGGGTGCTGGCTTGGCCGGCTGCTGCTGGCGCACCGCGGGCGGAGCGAGCTGGACCTGCGCCGGCGCGGGAGCGGACAGCATGAACGCCGCCAGCATGCTGATGGGGAGAGCGCGCGCGAGCGGCGGCGCCGTCATGCGCGGCGCGAGGCGGTCGGCCGCGCAGCGGCCTCGCCCATGGCGGCGGCCAGGCCACGCGGATCGGCGAATATCGCCTCCCCGACGGCTATGAAGTCCGCGCCCGCTGCGCAAAGCTCTCCGATCTCCTCTAGCCGCTCCGCGTAAGCCACGCAGGGTATTTCAAACAGCTCCGACCACCATGCAACCCGCTCGGCGACCGCGTCCAGCGATGGGCGGTGTCCGCGGGTGTCGGGCTCGCCAAACATGACATAGTCGGCGCCGGCTTCGCCTGCGACCATGGCATCATGACGGCTGTGCAGGCCACCGGCGCCTGCCATGCGCTCGGGCTTGAGCCGGGGCAGGGCGTCCTTGAGCGCCTCCGTGCCGGTGACATGCGCGCCGTCGGCGCCCCCGCGCGCCGCCAGTCCGGGGTCCCCCTCGACCATGAGGGCCACGTCATGGCGCTGCACCAGCGGGGCGAGCGCCTTGATGCGGTTGATCTGTGTGCGCTCGTCGGCGGGCGCCAGGCGCAGCAGCAAGGCGGCGACGTCGACGGCGGCGAAGACCGCCGGCAGCGCCTGCGCCAGCGCGGCGGTGTCCGACAACGGCGCAGTGACGAGATAGAGCCGCGGCGCCGGGCGCGGGGCTCGCGACGGCGGCGCCGGCGGCATGACGCGGGCGGCCCTTCGTCAGGCCGCCTTCTTCTCGAGATCGGCCTTCCACTCGCCGAGGGTGGCAAGGCCGTTCATGCGCGCGCGGTGCGCGAAGGCGCGCTGCGCGGCGGCGACGTTCTCGCTCTTGCCGGCCCAGGTCTTCTGCACCGGCGCCTGCAGCGCGCGTCCGTAAGAGAACGTGAGCTTCCACGGCAGGTTGCCGATGCGGTTCATTGCATCGAGATGCGCCGTCGCCTCCTCGTCCGACTGTCCGCCCGACAGGAAGGCAATGCCCGGAACCGCCGCCGGCACGCAGGCCTTGAGCACGCGCACGGTCTTCTCGGCGACTTCATCGACCGAGGACTTCTTCGAGGCCTTCTTGCCGGCGATGACCATGTTGGGCTTGAGCACCATGCCCTCGAGCTGCACGCGCTGGAAGTAGAGCTGCTCGAACACGAGCTTGAGCACGAGCTCCGTCACCTCATAGCAGCGGTCGGCGTCATGCGCGCCGTCCATCAGCACTTCCGGCTCGACGATCGGAACGATGTTCTCGTCCTGGCAGAGCGCCGCGTAGCGGGCGAGCGCATGCGCGTTGGTCATGATGCAGGTGTAGGTCGGAATCCCCTGGCCGATGTCGATCACGGCACGCCACTTGGCGAATTTGGCGCCGAGGTTGCGATACTCGGCCAGTCGCTCGCGCAGGCCGTCGAGGCCTTCGGTGATCACCTCGTTCGGGCAGAACGGCAGCGGCTTGGTGCCCTTGTCGACCTTGATGCCCGGAATGGAGCCGGCCTGCTCGATCAGCTTGACGAGCGGCGTGCCGTCCTTGGCGTTCTGGCGGATGGTCTCGTCGTAGAGGATGACGCCGGAGATGTGGTTCTTCATCGCGTCGGTCGCGCGGAACATCAGTTCGCGATAATCGCGGCGATTATCCGCAGTCGATTCCACGCCGATGGCATCGAAGCGCTTCTTGATCGTCCCCGATGACTCGTCGGCGGCAAGGATGCCGCGCCCCGGCGCGACCATGGCTTCCGCTACTTTGTTGAGTTCCGCGAGATTCATCGATGTTCTCCTGCAGATCCGTCTGGATGCCGATTTTGCTGCACTCTTACTGCCGCGCGCGCCGCGATGAAAGGACCCGGGTCATTTGGTCCTCAGCACCTCGACACCGGGCAGGGGCTTGCCCTCCATCCATTCCAGGAAGGCGCCGCCCGCAGTCGAAAGATACGTCAGCCGGTCCACGACCCCCGCGGCATTGAGCGCCGCGACCGTGTCGCCGCCGCCCGCCACCGAAACCAGTTGGCCCGCATGGGTGAGCTCGGCGGCGGCTTCCGCCACCTCGACGGTGCCGGTGTCGAAGGGCTCCAGTTCGAACGCGCCAAACGGGCCGTTCCACACCAGGGTCTTCATGCGCGCGAGGACCGAGACCACGTGCTCGACCGAGCGCGGGCCGATATCGAGCATCATCTCGTTGTCACCAATGTGACCGACGTCCACGACGCGGGTGGGTGGGTTGGCCTCGAACTTCTCGGCCACCACGGCGTCGACCGGCAGCACGATCTCGCGGCCCTTCTGCTTGGCCTTGGCCATGATCTCGCGCGCGGTATCGAGCAGTGCCGTCTCGCACAGCGACTTGCCCATCGCCTTGCCCTGCGCGGCGAGAAACGTGTTGGCCATGCCGCCGCCGATGATGAGCGCGTCGACCTTCTCGATGAGGTTTCCGAGCAGGTCGAGCTTGGTCGAGATCTTGGCGCCGCCGACGATCGCCGCCACCGGGCGCGCGGGGCTCTCCAGCGCCTTCGTGAGCGCCTCGAGCTCGGCCTGCATGCTGCGGCCGGCATAAGCCGGAAGCTTGTGCCCGAGGCCTTCGGTCGAGGCGTGCGCGCGATGCGCGGCCGAGAAGGCGTCGTTCACCCAGATGTCGCCGAGCTTGGCGAGCGCATCGACGAATGCCGGATCGTTCTTTTCCTCTTCCTTGTGGAAGCGCGTGTTCTCCAGGCACAGGATGTCGCCCGGCTTCATCCTGCCGACCGCTTCCTCCGCCGCCGGACCGATGCAGTCCTCGGCGAAGCCGACGGGGCGGCCGATGACGCGCGCGACTTCCGCGGCGACCGGCTTGAGCGAGTCCTTCGGATCGCGGCCCTTCGGCCGTCCGAAGTGCGAGAGCAGGATGACCTTGCCGCCCTTGTCGGAGATCTCGCGGATGGTAGGCGCCGCGCGCTCGATGCGGGTCGCGTCGGTGACTTTGCCGTTCTCGGTGGGAACGTTGAGGTCGACGCGGACGAGGACACGCTTGCCCTTCACGTCGGCCTGATCAAGCGTACGGAACGCACTCATGGAGGCTGTCCTACCCCTCGCGCGAAACCCGCGTCGCTGCGGCCCCGCGTGCGGTCGCAGCCGCGACGGCCGGTGCCGTCGCGGCCAGGCGATGTCAGAGCAACTTGCCCATGGCGACGGATACGTCGGCCATGCGGTTCGAGAAGCCCCACTCGTTGTCGTACCACGACAGCACACGCACGAGCGTGCCGTTCATGACCTTCGTCTGGTCGAGGTGGAACGTCGAGGAGTGCGGGTCGTGGTTGAAGTCGATCGAGACGTTGGGCTGGTCGGTCGTGCCGAGGATGCCCTTGAGTTCCTGCTGCGAGGCGCGCTTCATCGCCTCGTTGATCTCGTCCTTGGTGGTCGCCTTCTTGGCCACGATCTTGAGGTCGATCACCGACACGTTCGGCGTCGGCACGCGGATCGCGACGCCATCGAGCTTGCCGTTGAGTTCCGGCAGCACGAGGCCGATGGCCTTGGCCGCGCCGGTCGATGTCGGAATCATCGAGAGCCCCGCCGCGCGCGCGCGGTAGAGATCCTTATGCAGCGTATCGAGCGTCGGCTGATCGCCGGTGTAGGCGTGGATCGTGGTCATGAAGCCGGTCTCGATGCCGACTGCGTCGTTGAGCACCTTGGCGACCGGCGCGAGGCAATTGGTCGTGCACGATCCGTTCGAGACCACCTTGTGGTCCTTCGTCAGCTTGTCGTGATTGACGCCATAGACGCAGGTGAAATCCGCGCCGTCGGCAGGCGCCGAGACGAGCACGCGCTTGGCGCCGGCGGTGAGGTGGGCGGACGCCTTGTCCTTCGACGTGAAGATGCCGGTGCATTCGAGCGCGATGTCGACCCCGAGATCCTTCCACGGCAGCGTGGAGGGGTCCTTCACGGCGGTGCACTTCACCGCGCCGTTGCCCAGGTCGAGGGTGTCGCCCTTGACGGTCACCTGTCCGGGGAAGCGGCCGTGCACGCTGTCGAAGCGCAGCAGGTGGGCGTTGGTTTCGACCGGGCCGAGGTCGTTGATGGCGACCACTTCGATGTCCTTGCGACCGCTCTCATAGATGGCGCGCAGGATGTTGCGGCCGATGCGGCCAAATCCGTTGATGGCGACACGAACGGGCATGCTTCCGGCTCCTGTTAGGTCGTCGCGCCCGGCGGGAGCCGGGAGACCGTGTCGATTGGCAGGTAAGACCTGGCACGGCCGGGGCAAGCCCGGTCACGACGGATAGGCGAATTGAGGTCGGGCAGTAGGTACCACTAATGACGCGGGCGGCTCAACTCTTACCGAGCTTGGCCAGCGCCGCCTCCGCCACCCGATCAGGCGTAATGCCGAAGTGCCGGAACAGTTCCTTCGCGGGCGCGCTCGCCCCGAAGCTGCTCATGCCGACAAAGAGCCCGTCCGAGCCGATGATCGCGTCCCATCCCTGCCGGATGGCGGCTTCGATGCCGACCTTCACCGGCGCATCGCCGACGATCGCGCGGCGGCGGTCGTCGGGCAGGGCGAGCAGCAGCTCGAAGCAGGGCACCGAGACGACGCGCGCGGCGATGCCGCGCTGCGCGAGCAGCTTCTGTGCTTCCACCGCGACGAGCACTTCCGAGCCGCTCGCGAACAGCGAGACCTGCGCCTTGCCGTTGGCGGGGACGAGCTCATAAGCGCCGTCGGCGCATCGGTTCGTCGCATCGATGTCCTTGCGTAGCTGCGGCAGGTTCTGGCGCGTGAGCGCGAGCACGCTCGGCGTCTCGCGCGTCTCGAGCGCAAGCTGCCAGCATTCGATGGTCTCGACCGTGTCGCACGGACGGAACACGTGCAGGTTCGGGATCGCGCGCAGCGAGGCAAGGTGCTCGACCGGTTGATGCGTCGGGCCGTCCTCGCCGAGGCCGATCGAGTCGTGGGTCATCACGTGGATGACACGCTCGCCCATCAGCGCCGCCAGGCGGATCGACGGGCGGCAGTAATCGGAGAACACCAGGAACGTGCCGGAGTAAGGGATGACGCCGCCGTGCAACGCCATGCCGTTCATGGCGGCGGCCATGCCGTGCTCGCGCACGCCGTAGTGGATGAAGCGGCCGGCGTAGTCCTTCGACGACAGGATCGTCATGCCCTTCGGCCGCGTATTGTTGGAGCCGGTGAGGTCGGCCGAGCCGCCGATCATCTCGGGGATCGCCGGCACCAGCGTCTCCAGCGCGAACTCGGAGGCGGAGCGCGTGGCGATTTCCTTCGGCGCGGCGGCGAGCTTGTCCTTGACCGTCTTGACTGCCGCCGCGAGCTTGTCGGCGGCGATGTCGCCGCGCATGCGCCGCTCGAACTCGGCGCGCGTGTCGGCGGGCAGGCCGGCGACGCGCCTGAGCCAGTCCTGGTGCGCCGCTTGCGAGCGTCGTCCCGCCGCCAGCCAGCTTTCGCGCACCTCGGCGGGCACTTCGAAGGGGGCATAAGACCAGCCGAGCGTCTCGCGTGCGCCCTTGATCTCGTCGGCGCCGAGCGGCGAGCCGTGGCTCTTCTCGCTGCCGGCCTTGGTCGGCGCGCCGAAGCCGATCTGCGTACGGCAGGCGATGAGCGTCGGACGATCGGCGCTTTGGGCCTGCGCGAGCGCTTCGGCGATCGCGTCCGGGTCGTGACCGTCGACCCGCGTCGCGGCCCAGCCGGCGGCCTCGAAACGCTTGAGCTGATCGACGGAATCGGCGAGCGAGAGCGGGCCGTCGATCGAGATGCCGTTGTCGTCGAACAGCACGATCAGCTTGCGCAGCTTGAGGTGGCCTGCGAGCGCGATCGCCTCCTGCGAGATGCCCTCCATGAGGTCGCCGTCGGAGGCGAGCACATAGGTGCGGTGATCGACGGCCTCGCTGCCGAACACGGCGGCGAGGTGCGCCTCCGCGATCGCCATGCCGACGGCATTGGCGAGACCCTGTCCGAGCGGACCGGTGGTGGTTTCGACGCCGGGCGTGTGGAAGTTCTCGGGATGTCCGGGCGTCTTCGAGCCGAACTGGCGGAAGCGCTTGAGCTCGTCGAGCGTGACCGCCTGGTAGCCGGTGAGGTGGAGCAGCGCATAGATCAGCATCGAGCCATGGCCGGCGGACAGCACGAAGCGGTCGCGGTCCGGCCAGCGCGGATCGGCGGGATCGAATTTCAGGAAGCGCGAGAACAGCACCGTGGCGATGTCCGCCGCGCCCATCGGCAGGCCTGGATGGCCCGATTTCGCCTGTTCGACCGCATCCATGGCAAGCGCGCGGATGGCGTTCGCCATCCGGTGGTGTTCCAAGCGCATGACATGAGCGGGTGTGGATACCGCAGCAGTTGCTTGGCTCTTCACGCGCGTTGTCCTGGTTGATCGCGGGCAGCGATAGCACGTAAGGCGGTCGAGTCAACGAAACCGCCCCATGCGGCCGGCGCCGTCCACACGGGTGCAGGATGCCGTGGACAAGGGTCCGCGCCGCCGTTGACGGGACGCTCGCTCGCCACGTAAGGTTCTTTTCCTAACTCCTTATGCATTCAGCCGATTTGCCGTCACAAAGCCGCAGTCGGCCCGCAATGTCCGGGTGGAGTTGATGACCGACCACACTGCCATCGAGTCGGCGACTCGGCGCCTGCAGGCTGCGCTGGACGCGCTCGAGTCGGCGGCCGAGCGACGAATGGAGGCGGGCGCACGCACGGCTGCGCTCGCCGACCAGATGCATGCGCTCGATGCCGACCGCGCGCGGCTCGCCTCCGATCTCGATCATGCCGTTGCGCGCGCGCGCGAGCTCGAGCGCACCAACCGCGAGGTGGCCGAGCGCATCGACATCGCGATGAACGCCGTCCGCGGCGTGATCGAGGCGCAGGAGGACTAGCGCATGATCTTGAGACGAAGACGCTGGCTTCCGCTCTGGCGCATGCGGCGCATGTGACGCTCCCGCCGCGCGGGACGATCATCCGGCAGGGCCCCTTGCTTGCCGAAGTTGCTGTCGGGGCGCTGGGACGAAACGAAACTTCGGAGGGCGGATCGGACAATCGTGGCGCAGCTCAACGTCACCATCAACGGGCGGCAGTTCCGGATGGCCTGCGAGGATGGCCAGGAGGAGCACCTGGTGCGGCTCGCCAGGGACTTCAACGACCGCATCAATACCATCCGCGCGCAGTTCGGCGAAGTTGGCGACATGCGCCTGACGATCATGGCGGCGCTCACCATGGGCGACGAGCTGTCGGACGCGTTCGCCAAGATCAAGCGCCTCGAGGAGGAGATCGCGGCTCTGCAGGACGCCCGCCTCGTGGCCGCGGACCGGGCGCAGGCGACGGAGGCCGCCATCGTCAAGGCGTTCGGCGCCGCGGCCGAGCGGATCGAGAAGGTCGCCAAGGCCTTGAACCAGCCGCAGGGCGGCGGCGCAGCCAACGGCGTCTCGTGAGACGTACGCAGCGATAGCCGCAACGCCTCCAGCGGCAAGCGCGCCCGCGCCCTGACTGGCGGGATGCGCGCGGACGCACTACATTGCCGGAGCGGGGCTGCGAGGTGCGTTAGGAGGCAATTTCCCGGGGCCTTATCGATCTCACAGGGAGCTGTCCCTGACCGGGCTCCTGGGCCCGGACATATGGCGCCCACCTACTTTGGTAGGGGACCTGGGATCGGCTCCTCCGACGGCCGCTGTGGCTCCGCGCTTCTTTATTTTTCGGCGCGGGCATGCATGAGTGCCTTATGCCCAAGCTTGATATTGCCGCCGTTTCCGATCCCGTCGCTGCCGCCAAGGCCAAGCTGCGCCAGACCATGCTGGCGGGGCGCGAGGCGCTGCCGGTCGCCGAGCGCGTCGCCGCCGCCGAGACGCTCGCCGCGCGCGGCCTGCCGATTCCGGTTCCGCCCGGGGCCGTCGTCTCCGGATATTCGCCGCTCAAGTCCGAGATCAGCCCCGTCCCGCTGATGCGCCGCCTCGCGGACGCCGGCGCCAAGCTCGCGCTCCCGGTGGTGCAGGGGCGCAGCCATCCGCTGATCATGCGGGCGTGGGCGTTCGGAGAGCCGCTCGGGTCGGGCGTGTGGGGCATTCGCGAGCCAAAGCCGGAAGCCCCCGAGGTCTTTCCCGACATTCTCATCGTCCCGCTGCTGGCCTTCGACCGCAGGGGCGAGCGGCTCGGCTACGGCGCGGGCCACTACGACCGCACGATCGCGCGCCTGCGCACCATGAAGCCGATCGTCACCATCGGCGTCGCCTTCGCCGCGCAGGAGGTTCCCGACCTGCCGAGCACGTCGCTCGACGAGCGGCTGGACTTCGTGCTCACCGAGCGCGACGTCATCGACCTGCGGGCGTGACGGCGTGCGGCTCCTGTTCATCGGCGACGTCGTGGGACGCAGCGGCCGGGCCGCGGTCTATGAGCGCCTGCCGGGCCTCGTGCGCGACTGGAAGCTCGACCTCGTGGTCGTCAACGGCGAGAACGCCGCCGGCGGCTTCGGCATCACCGAGGCCATCTACAACGAGTTGCTCGACGCCGGGGCCGATGCGGTGACGCTCGGCAATCACGCCTGGGACCAGAAGGAGGCGCTGGTCTTCATCGAGCGTGCGCCGCGCCTCGTGCGCCCGCTCAACTATCCGGCCGGCACGCCCGGCCGCGGCGCGACGCTGATCGAGGCCAAGAACGGCGCCCGCGTGCTGGTGGTCAATGCCATGGGGCGCATCTTCATGGATCCGCTCGACGATCCGTTCGCCGCCGTCGAGCGCGAGCTGGGCGCCTGTCCGCTCAAGCACGAATGCGACGCCATCATCGTCGACATGCATGCCGAGACGACCAGCGAGAAACAGGCCATGGGCCATTTCTGCGACGGCCGCGCCAGTCTCGTCGTCGGCACGCACACCCACGCGCCCACCGCCGATCACCAGATCCTGCCGCGCGGCACCGCCTTCATCTCCGACGCGGGCATGACCGGCGACTACGACTCGGTCATCGGCATGTCGAAGGACGAGCCGCTCGGCCGTTTCCTGCGCCGCATCGCATCCAGCCGGTTCGAGGCCGCCAATGGTCCCGGCACCCTGTGCGGGCTCGCCGTCGAGACCGACGATGCGACCGGCCTCGCGCAGCGCGTCTCGCCGGTGCGGCTGGGCCCGCGGCTCGAGGAAGCGCGTCCGGTCTTCTGGGACTGAGGGTTATCGCGACTGTTCTCGCGGCGCGCGAGATCACCCGAATGTGACGAGACGTTGCGCCGCGCCGGCGGGAAGACTATTGCCTCGCACGCACGCGCTTTCGGGGGACATCTCATGCCGCAGTCATTGCCATTGTCGCGCCGCCGTCTGCTCGCCGGGATTTCGGCCGCCGGGCTCGCCGGCCTTGCGCCGCTGCCGCGCGCGCAGGCCAAGGCGCCGATGCTGAACGTGCAGGCGCCCGCCTACTACCGCTTCAAGGTCGGTGCCTTCGAGGCCACCGTCATCTCCGACGGTCCGCTGGCGATGGGCGAGCCCAAGCCGGAGCTGTTCGCCGGCGTGACGAAGGACGCGATCACCCACGCGCTCGCGGAGAACTTCCTCCCCGCCGACAACCTCTCGCTCGAGCAGAATGCATTGGTCGTGAACACCGGCGATCGCCTGGTGCTGATCGACACCGGCACCGGCTCCGCCAAGATGTTCGGCGACAGGTCCGGACGCCTGCTGACCAACCTGCGCGCCGCCGGCTTCGACCCGGCCGACATCGATTCAATCGTGCTCTCGCATGCGCATCCCGATCATTGCTGGGGACTGGTCGGCGCCAACGGCGCGCGCAACTTCCCCAACGCGCAGATTCATATCGCGCAGGCCGACCTCGACTTCTGGACCGACGAGGCCAAGCGCTCCGCGCCGTTCATCGGCCAATTGATCGATCCGACGCGCGCGGCGCTGCTGCCGTATCGCGACCGTGTCGTGTTCGTGAAGGACGGGCAGGAGGTGGTGCCCGGCATCCAGGCGCTGTCGGCGCCGGGACACACGGTCGGGCACACGATCTTCATGATCTCGTCGCAGGGCCAGACGCTGTGCAACGTCGCCGACCTCGCGCATCATCACGTGCTGGTGCTGGAGAACCCGAAGGTCGAGTTCGGCTTCGACACCGACCCCAAGCAGGGTGCGGCGACGCGCATCCGCATGTTCGACATGCTGGCGGCGCAGCGCATCGCGCTCATCGCCTATCATTTCCCCTGGCCGGGGATCGGCCACGTGGTCAGCCACGGCGGCGGCTATCGCTTCATCGCGGCGCCGCTGCAGATGGTGCTCTGACCGCGTCGGCGCCCGCCGCGGCCATGCGCCGGCGGGGTTGACCCCGCCGCATCCTCCAGAAAAGATTTCTCGTCCGCTGGAGCGGACGAGAAAAAGACGTCGGGGGAATGTGACATGGCACTGGGCTATCAGAAATTCGGCGACGGTCCGCACAAGGTGATGGCGCTGCACGGCTGGTTCGGCGATCACACCGCCTACGGCCCGATGCGCCACGCGCTCAGCGCCGACGAATTCACCTATGTCTTTCCGGCCTATCGCGGCTACGGCCTGTCGCGGCATCTCTCGGGCAGCTACACCAACAAGGAGATTGCGGCCGACGTCATCGCGCTCGCCGACGATCTCAAGTGGGATACGTTCAGCCTCGTCGGTCACTCCATGGGCGGCAAGGCGATCCAGCGTGTGCTGGTCGATGCGCCGCAGCGGGTGCGCAAGCTGGTCGGCGTCGCGCCCGTGCCGGCGGCGGCGACCCCGTTCGACGAGGCGGGCTGGGGACTGTTCGACGGCGCCGCCGCCAACGTCGAGAACCGTAAGATCATCATCGGCTTCTCCACCGGCAACCGCCTGACGGACACATGGCTCGCCTACATGGCCAGCTATTCGGCGCAGACCGCCGCGCCGGAGGCCTTCGCGGCCTATCTGCGGGCCTGGGCGAAGGAGGACTTCTCCGCCGAGGTGCAGGGGCGGGACGTTCCGGTCAAGGTGATCGTCGGCGAGCACGACCTCGCCATCAGCGCCGACGTGATGCGCGGCACCTTCCTCGCGTGGTACCCGAAGGCCGAGCTCGAGGTGATGCCGAACGCCGGCCACTATCCGATGGACGAAACGCCCGTCGCGCTCGCGACCTCGATCGAGGCGTTCCTGCGCAAGTAGGTTTGGCGCCCCGCGTCAGCGGATCGGCGGCGGATACTGGATGCCGCCGTTGGTCCACAATTGATTGAGGCCGCGCGGGATCGCGAGCTTGGAATTGACTCCGACGTTGCGATCGTAGACCTCGCCGTAGTTGCCGACGTGGCGGATGATGCGCGCCGCCCAGTCGTTGGTGAGGCCGAGCTCCTCGCCGTAGGTGCCCTCGGTGCCGACGAAGCGCATCACCTCCGGTTTGCGCGATTTCAGCGCGTCGTCGATGTTCTGCGAGGTGATGCCAAGCTCCTCCGCGTTGAGCATCGCATACACAGTCCACTTCACCAGTAGCAGCCAATCGTCGTCCTTCTGGCGCACCGCCGGGGCGAGCGGTTCCTTCGAGATCACGTCCGGCAGGATGACGTGGTCGTCCGGCTTGGGCAGCTTGAGGCGCTGGGCGTAGAGGCGCGAGATGTCGCCCGTGAAAACCTCGCACTGCCCCTGCTCGTAGGCCTTGAGCACGTCGTCCGCTTTGGTGAACTTGACCTCCTGGTAGGTCATGTTGTTGGCGCGGAAGTAGTCGGCGAGGTTGAGCTGCGAGGTGGTGGCGTCCTGCACGCACACTCTGCTGCCGCCAAGCTCGAGCGCGGTGTCGATATTGCGCGCGCGCGGCAGCATGAATCCCTGCCCGTCGTAGTACGATACGGCGGCGAAATGCAGCGCGTAATCCGTCTCGCGCGACATGCTCCAGGTCGAGTTGCGGAACAGCACGTCGACCTTGCGGCGCTGTAGCTCGCGGAAGCGCTCGTTCGCCTCGAGCGGGACGAACCTGACCTTGTTCGGATCATTGAAGATCGCCGCCGACAGCGCGCGGCAGAAGTCGACATCGAACCCGGTCCATTCGCCCTTCTCGTTACGGCTCGAGAAGCCGGGCAGGTCGGTGTTGACGCCGCACAGCACGGCGTCGCGCCGCATCGTGCGCTTGAGCGTCTTGGTGTCGTAGCGCTCGTAGGTGACGGCGGCGGCGGCGACGGCCAGTGCGATCACGACGCCAATGGCAAGCCCGGAGCGGAACGTCCGTGGGATGAATTTGAACATGGCCCCCTCGCTGGGTCTGCGCTTAGAGTTGCGGGCGCTGATGGACGACGACCTTGGTCCCCACGGGGATGCGGTCATAGAGGTCGATCACATCCGGATTGACCAGACGGAAGCAGCCGGACGACACGGCGCTGCCGATCGTGTGCGGCTGGTTGGTGCCGTGGATGCGATAGACGGTGTTGCCGAGATAGAGCGCCCGCGCGCCGAGCGGATTTCCCGGGCCGCCGGCCATCCAGCGCGGCAGGTAGGGCTGGCGCTCGATCATCTCGGGCGGTGGCGTCCAGTCCGGCCATTCCTGCTTGCGCGTGATGCGCAGCAGGCCTTGCCATTGGAAGCCCTCGCGCCCGACGCCGATGCCGTAGCGCAGGGCGCGGTTGTTCGGCTGCACGACGTAGAGATATCGGTTGGGCGTGTCCACGACGATCGTGCCCGGCGGCTCGGTGGTGCGATAGAACACGCTGGTGCGCCGGAACTGGGCCGGCAAGTTTTCCTCTTCCTCGCTCGGCACGTATCCGGGCTGCTCGTCCGTCTGCACCTCGTTGGCGGGATACAGCGTCGTCGGCGGACGAGGTTGCGCGTGTGCTGCGCCGCCACATGCAAGGAGAACTGCCAGCAGGCAGGGAAGCAACGTCAGGTTTCGCATTGTTTGGATGATCCCCTGAAGCCCCGGTGCCGGGAATCGTCTTAGCACAAAGGCGGGCACGCGCCAGCAGGGAGCGCCGGCGGCCCCATCGCGCGATCGAATTAACGATCCGGGCAGGACCTCCTGCGCGAAATGGTCGCGGAACGGCCGGATCGGCGCTTTCGCGAGGTCCGGCAGATGTCGCGCAACCATCGGCCTATTTGACGTGACGCGCGGCGGCAATTACGGTCCCGGCCAAACCGAGCCTGCCAGTCATCCTTTTCAAGGGAGGAGTAACAAATGCGAAAATTGCTCATTGGTTTGGCGAGCGTGAGCGCCGCCGCATTGCTCGGCCTGGCGCCCGCACAGGCGCAGGGCACCGTCAAGATCGGTCTCATCATGAGCTACACGGGTCAGTTCGCTGACCTCGGCACGATGATGGACACCGCCGTCAAGCTCTACGTCAAGGAACATGGCGACACGGTCGCCGGCAAGAAGATCGAGTTCGTCCGCAAGGATTCCGGCGCCGCCGGCTCGGCGCCCGACGTCGCCAAGCGCCTTGCGCAGGAGCTGATCGTCCGCGACAAGGTCGACATCATCGCCGGCTTCTCGCTGACGCCCGACGCGCTCGCGACCGCCGACGTTCTCAACCAGGCCAAGAAGGCCGCGGTGATCATGAACGCGGCCACCTCGATCATCACCACCCGCTCGCCGTTCTTCGCGCGCACCTCGGTTCCGCTGGCGGCGCCGATGGGCTCGCTCGGCACCTGGGCGGCCAAGAACGGCATCAAGAACTCCTACACGATGGTCTCGGACTATGGTCCGGGCATCGACTCTGAGCAGGCGTTCCAGGCCGCGTTCAAGGCCGCCAACGGCAACATCGTGGGCTCGGTCCGATTCCCCGTGGTGAGCCCGGATTTCTCGGCGTTCGTGCAGCGCCTCAAGGACGCCAAGTCGGAGTCGGTGTTCATCTTCGTGCCCGGCGGCGAGCAGCCGGCGGCACTTGGCAAGGCGCTGGCCGAGCACGGCCTCACGCCCAAGAGCATGAAGATCCTCGCCTCGGGCGAACTCACCAACGACGAGCCGCTGCGCAGCATGGGCGACGCCGCCGAGGGCATCATCACCGGCTGGACCTACACCTGGGCTCACAAGTCGGCGCTCAACGAGAAGTTCGTGAAGGGCATCAACGAGATGCTCAAGGGGCGCAACCCGGACCAGTTCGCCGTGTCGGCCTATGACGGCATGCACCTCATCTACGAGGCGCTCAAGAAGACCAAGGGCAACGCCGAAGGTCCGGCTCTCATCGCCGCGATGAAGGGCATGGCCTGGGAGAGCCCGCGCGGTCCGGTCTCGATCGATCCGGAGACGCGCGACATCGTCCAGACGATCTACATCCGCCGGGTCGAGAAGGTGAACGGCAAGCTCCAGAACGTCGAGTTCGACAAGCTGGAGAAGGTCAAGGATCCGGTGAAAGAGAAGATGAAGGCCGAGGGCAAGCTCAATCCCGACGGCACCGTCAAGCAGTAAGCAACGGCAGGAAAAAGCAGTAGTCCCGTGATCGCTCGTCACGTCAGCCTCCTGTTCGACGGATTTGCGTACGGGATGCTGCTCTTCGTACTGTCGGTCGGCCTCTCCGTGACGCTGGGGATGATGAATTTCGTCAACCTGGCGCACGGGGCCTTCGCCATGATCGGCGGCTACGTTACTGTCACGCTCATGAAGCAGGCGGGGTGGCCGTTCTTCGCCACCCTGCCGATCGCCTTCCTCGGCGCGGCGGTCGCCGCCGTGGTGCTGGAGCGCGTCCTCTACCGGCGGCTCTACCGCGCGACCGACCTCGATCAGTCCCTGCTCACGATCGGCATCGTGTTCATGTCGATCGCGATCGCCGCCTATATCTTTGGCACCACTCAGCAGCCGGTCGAGCTCCCGTCCTATCTGCGCGGGCGTCTCGTCGTGGGCGACTTCAGCTTCGGGGTGTACCGGCTGTTCCTGGTCGCGTCCGCGCTCGTCATCACCGCGCTGCTGGTGGTCGGGCTCGACTACACCCGCTTCGGCGCGCAGGTGCGCGCCTGCGTCGACAACCAGCGCATGGCGCGCGGCCTCGGCCTCAACGTCGACATGGTGTTCGCCGTCACCTTCGCGCTCGGCAGCGGCCTCGCCGGCCTGGGCGGCGCGATGGCGATCGAGGTCGTCGGGCTCGATCCGAACTTCGGTCTCAAGTACCTCGTGTTCATGCTGATCGTCGTCGCGGTCGGCGGCCTCGCATCGATCCGCGGCGCGTTCTTCACGGCGGCGATGCTCGGCATCATCGACATCTTCAGCAAGTACTACGTGCCGCAGGTGGGCTCCTTCATCATCTATCTGGTCATGGTCGGACTGCTCGTCTGGCGGCCGGCCGGTCTGTTCGCGAGAGCCCGGTGAGCGAGCCGGCCCCCCGATCCGTCGATCCGCAGGGCCTCCTGCGCCAGCAGGTGCGCTGGCGCCTGCTCGAGACCGTGTTCTGGCTGGCGGTGCTGATCCCGTTCTTCGCGACGCCGACCTATCTCGTGCTGTGCAGCCAGATCGCGATCGCCGCGCTGTTCGCGCTCTCGCTCGATCTCATCGTCGGCTACAGCGGCCTCGTGTCGCTCGGGCATGCCGTGTTCTTCGGCTTCGGCGCCTACACCGCCGGATTGCTGTCGGCCAAGCTCGGCTGGAACGAGCCGATCACCGGACTGCTGGCGGCCGGCTTCGCGTCCATGCTGCTCGGCCTGCTCACCAGCATCATCGTCGTGCGCATCAGCCACTTTGCGCTGATCATGGTGACGCTCGGCCTTTGCCTCCTGATGTTCGAACTGGCCAACCAGGCGCACGACCTCACCGGCGGCGACGACGGCCTGCAGGGCATCAGCATCTCGCCCGTGCTCGGCTACTTCAATTTCGATCTCTACGGCTACACCGCCTTCGGATATTCGCTCGCGGTGCTGTTCATCTGCTTCCTCATCATCCGCCGCGTCATCAACTCGCCGTTCGGGCTGTCGCTGCGCGGGATCCGCGAGAACCCGCGTCGCATGCCGGCGATCGGCTCGCCGATGCGCGGGCGGCTGCGGACCGTCTATGTCATGTCTGCGACCTTCGCCGGCATCGCCGGCGGCCTGCTGGCGCAGACCACCGAGTTCGTTGCGCTCGACGCGCTCAGCTTCCAGCGTTCCGCGGAGGTCCTGGTGATGCTCGTGCTGGGTGGGGCGGGGCGGCTCTACGGCGGCCTCGTCGGGGCGATCATCTTCATGGTCGCGCGCGATCAGCTCGCCGGGCTCAATCCGCAGTACTGGTACTTCTGGCTCGGCCTGCTGCTGGTGCTGGTCATCATCTTCCTGCCGAACGGCATCCTCGGGGGCATCGCGCACCTGGTCTCTCGCGTGAGGGCCAAGAAATGACCGACGCACCGGTGCTGGTGACGCAAGGGCTCGACAAGAGCTTCGGCTCGCTGGTTGTGGCGAGCGACATCTCGCTGTCGCTGCCGAAGGGCGCGCGCTATGCGCTGATCGGCCCGAACGGCGCCGGCAAGACCACGCTGATCAACCTCATCACCGGCATGCTGACCCCCGATGCGGGCCGCATCGTGCTCGGCGGCGAGGACGTGACCGAGATCGGGCCGGCCGACCGCGTGAAGCGCGGGCTTGTGCGCACCTTCCAGATCAACACGCTGTTCCCCAACCTCACGCCGCTCGAAGCGGTGATGCTGGCGGTGTGCGAGCGCCGCGGCGAGGCCGGCACCTGGTGGCGCAGCCTGCCGAGCTACGGCGCCGCGGCCGAGGAGGCCTACGGCATCCTGCAGACGCTGCGGCTTGCCGAATTCTGCGACCGTCCGACCCGCCAGCTCGCCTATGGCCAGCAGCGCCTGCTCGAGATCGCGCTCGGCCTTGCGGCGAAGCCGAAGGTGCTGCTGCTCGACGAGCCCGCCGCCGGCGTTCCCAAGAGCGAAAGCGGCGAGCTGTTCGAGGCCGTGGCCGGCATCTCGTCCGAAATCACCATCCTGTTCATCGAGCACGACATGGACGTCGTGTTCCGCTTCGCCTCGCGCATCATCGTGATGGTCGCCGGCCGCATTCTCGTCGAAGGCACGCCGGCCGAGATCGCGACCCACCCGGAGGTGCGCGAAGTCTACCTGGGCGCGCACCATGGCTGAGGCCCTCCTGACATTGCGCGACGTCCGCGCCGGCTACGGTGACGCCGTCGTGCTGGACGACGTCTCGTTCGACCTGCCGGAGAACGGCAGTCTCGCGGTGCTCGGCCGCAATGGCGTGGGCAAGTCGACGCTGTTCCTGACCATCATGGGCTACACCGCGTTCCAGCGCGGCAGTGTCATCTGGCGCGGCAAGGACATCACCCGCATGCCGCCGCACGCCCGCGCCCGCATGGGCATCGGCTGGGTGGCGCAGGAGCGTGAGATTTTCCCCTCGCTCACCGTCGAGGAGAACCTCACGGTGGCCGCCCGGTCCGGGCGCTGGACGCTCGATGCGGTCTACGAGATGCTGCCGCGGCTCCAGGAGCGGCGCGTCAACATGGGCAACCAGCTCTCGGGTGGCGAGCAGCAGATGCTGGCGATCGCCCGCGCGCTGATGACCAATCCGTCGCTGCTGCTGCTCGACGAGCCGATGGAGGGGCTGGCGCCCATCATCGTCGACGAGCTCAGCCGCATGATCGCCCGCATGATCGCCGACGGCTCGACCGCCGTGGTGCTGGCCGAGCAGCATGCCCAGCTGGCGCTGCAATTGACCAAGGACGTCATCGTGCTCGAGCGCGGTGCGGTGGTGCATCGCGCCCGCTCCGCCGACATGCTCAAGGACGCGGCCGCGCTCGATCAGTTCATCGGGCTCAAGGTCGCCGACCGCGGCGTTGCAGCGCACGAATAGCCCCCATCCGGTTGCCTCGCCTGCGCCCGTGCTATGCTTCGCGCCTCATAGGCGAAATCGGAAACGCGCGGGGATCTCATGAAACGCAGCAGCGATCGATTGCTCACGACCCATGCCGGCAGCCTGCCGCGGCCGGCGGACGTCGCCGAGATGGTGCGCGCGCGGGGGGCAGGGCGCGACGAAGCTGCCGACGCGGCGCGCCTGCGCGAAGCGGTCGCCGAGGTCGTGCGCAAGCAGGCCGACATCGGCATCGATGTCGTGGACGACGGCGAGTACGGCAAGCCGAGCTTCGTCACCTACGTGCGCGACCGGCTCGACGGCATCGACCAGATCGCCGGCGTGCGCCATTCCCCGTGGGGCGAGTCGCGCGACGCCAAGGCTTTCCCCGACTTCTATTCGAAGCAGGTCGTCGCCGCCTCGAACCAGCCGAATTTCGGTTGCGTCGGCCCGCTCAGGTACAAGGGCCGTGCGCTGCTTGAGCGCGATCTCGACAATCTGCGCGCAGCCGTCGATGCGGCCGGCGTTGCCGAAGCCTTCGTGCCGTCGATCTCGCCGGCAAACATCGAGAGCTGGAACGTCAACAAATACTACGCCACCGACGAGGAGTATCGCACCGCCATCTGCGACGCGATGCACGAGGAATACAAGGCGATTACCGACGCCGGCTTCATCCTGCAGATCGACGACCCGCGCCTCGTCACCTACTACATGGTGCGGCCGGACCTCTCGCTTTCCGAGATCCGCGCCTGGGCGGAGCGGCAGGTCGAAGCGCTCAACTATGCGCTGCGCGGCATCCCGCGCGAGAAGATCCGCTATCACACCTGCTACAGCATCAACATGGGCCCGCGCCTGCACGACATGCAGGCCAAGGACATCATCGACATCGTGCTCAAGATCCGCGCGGGGGCGTTCTCGTTCGAGGCGTCGAACCCGCGCCACGAGCACGAGTGGACGGTGTGGCGCGATGCCAGGAAGCCCGCGGACACGATCCTCATCCCCGGCGTGGTGACGCACTGCTCGGTGCTGGTCGAGCATGAGGAGCTCGTCGCCGAACGGCTGGTCAAGTTCGCGAACTTCGCCGGCCGCGAGAACATCATCGCCGGCACGGACTGCGGCTTCGCCACCTTCGCGGGCGCGGACGAGATCGAGCCGTCGATCGCCTGGGCCAAGCTGGAAGCGCTCGTACGCGGAGCGGAGATCGCCTCGGGCCGGCTGCGGCTGGTGAAGAAGGCCGCGGGCAAGGCGAAGAAGGCTGCCGCGCGCAAGAAGGCGCCGGCCAAGCGTGCCGCCGCGCGCACGGCGGTGAAGGCCAAGTCGCGCGCCAAGGCGCCGGCGAAGAAGGCGAGGGCGAAGGCCAAGCGGCGCCGGTAGCGCCTCATTGCGGGCGTGCGTCGAAACGAAAAGCGCCGCGGCGTCCGTCGAAAAGAAAAGCGCCGCGGCGTTGAGCCGCGGCGTTGCAGTCTGGGGAGGAAACGTTGATTACGAGGCGGTGCTCATCACCGAGGCCTGGTAGTTGCCGCTGCCCATGCCGGTGTCGGCGAAGATGCCGCGATCAGCGATCCACTTGAACGTCTCGTCGAACACTTCCTTCGTGTAGGGTTCGAACACGATGCGCTCGCCCGGGCCCCAGCGGCGGGTATCCATGCGCGAGTGGAAGCGCTCCGGGAACTCGTTCTTGTAGTAGTGGGTGTAGAGCTCCGGCCGCAGATCGATGTCGCGCTGCGCGCGCTTGAGGGCGCGGAAGAACTTCCTCACGTCCTCGGGGTCCGGATCGCCGGTGATCATCGTGCTGATCATGAAGGTCGTGTCGATGACCTTGCGGAAGCCGAGCTGCTCCGCGAAGTAGTACGGGCCGGAGAACAGCGCGGCGGCGGGAATCTTGCCGTCGATCAGCAGCTCCATGCGGTTGAACAGCATGCCCTCGACGAAGGACAGGTTGATCTTGTCCGCCGGCATGTACTGCTCGAGCGCCTGGATGGTCGAGTAGTGGCTGCCCGACTGATAGCCGACCGAGATCGGCACGCCGGCGAGGTCGGCCGGAGTCTTGATCGGCGAATCCGGGGCGACGAAGACGCCTGCGGGCGACACCGAATAGAGGTCGCTGTAGAGCTTGCCGTGGCCCTTGGCGGCGGCGACGTCCACCGTCCAGTGGCAGGCGCAGCTGATGTCCGACGTGCGGCCCTTCTCGAAGGTCTGCATGGCGCCGCTCTTGTCGCCGCTGTCGTGCGACTTGCCGTCGGTGGAGCGGACCGTCTCCTGGAAGATGTAGTCGAGCCCTTCGTCCTTGAAGTAGCCCTTCTCCTCGGCGACCCATTCCTGCAGCCGGAAGTGGGGCTGGATCACGAACTTGCTGTTCTTCATGGTGCTTACTCTCCTTGGTGGTTTCGATCTCGTCTTCTCGGCGGCTGCTTCTCAGCAGCAGCTTCCATGATCGCGCTCGGCCACGCGCCGGGCACGGATCATCTTCACGTGGTCGTCCATCATCGCGCGCGCGCCGGCGGCATCGCGCGCCTCGATGAGCGCCAGAAGCTCCTTGTGGGCCTCGAGCACGCGCCGCGCGACCTCGGGGGTCAGCGTCTTGTTGCGCGTCGGCCACGACACGTGGTGCAGCGACAGGAACTGCACGACCAGCACGCGGTTATGCGAGGCTTCGACCACCGCGAGGTGGAACTCGAGCGAGGAGCGGGTATAGGCGTCGTCGTCGGAAATGATGGCTTCGGCTTCCGCGACCAGCCGGCGCAGCCGCGCGATGTCCGACGGAGTGGCGTTCTGCGCGGCGAGCTCGGCCGCCAGCGTCTCGATGGCGCGCTGCGCGTCGAGCACCTCGGCGGCGGTCACGCCGGTGAGGTCGAGCTGCACCGCGAGCGCTTCCGCGAACAGGCGCGGGTTGCCGGAGGAGATGCGCGCGCCACCGCCCTTGCCCATGCGGATCTCGACGATGCCGAGCGCGGCGAGGGTGCGCAGCGCGTCGCGCGCGACGATGCGGCTCACGCCATAGCGCGCCGCGAGGTCCTTCTCGGTGCCGACGAAGTCACCCGGCTTGAGCCGCTTCTCGTAGAGATCGTCGCGCACCTGCGCCACGATCTGCGCCGACAGCGAGGCCGAGCGCGCGCCGCCAAAGACGCGCTGCGGGGTCAGCGGAGGGGTGAGCTCGATCGACATGGCCGCAGGCTCGCACAGGCCTGAACGATAGTAAAGATATCATCTTATGATTTTCCGGCATGCGGCCGATGCCCGCCGGGCAACCGGCGCGGGTGGGCGGCGTCCCCGCTAGGTCGTTGTCCACACAGGGATTTCCGCCGCGCGGCAGGTCGGCTAGGGTGCCCGCCTCGTCTTTGGGGGAAAACGCAAATGCTGAAGATCTACGGCCAGGCGCGCTCGCGCGCGTTCCGCGTCCTGTGGCTGTGCAAGGAGTCCAACATCCCGTTCGAGCACGACCCGGTCACCACCCACATACCGGGCGCGACGTGCAAGGCGGACTGGTACGTCAAGCTCAACCCGAACGCGCGCGTTCCCACCATCGACGACGACGGCTTCGTCATGTGGGAGTCGGGTGCAATCAATCTCTACCTCGCGCGCAAGTACAAGAGCCCGCTCTGGCCGGCGACGCCGCAAGGCGAGGGGCGGGTGCTGCAATGGGCGTTCTTCATCGCCAACGACATCGAGCAGCCGCTCAACGTCGTGTTCCAGCACCGCTTCCTGCAGCCGCCCGAGAAGCGCAACGAAGCCGTCGCGGCCGAGGCCGACACGCGCCTTGCGCCCAAGCTCAAGGTGCTCGACGACCAACTCGGCGAGACGCCGTACTTCGGCGGGGACCGCTGGGACATGGCCGACTTCATGGTGGCGAGCGTCGTCTCCAGCCTCGCGAGCATGAAGTACGACCTCTCGAAGCTCCCCAGGCTGAACGCCTGGCTCACCGCCAGCCTCGATCGCCCGGCCTACAAGGAAGCTTTCAAGCTGCGCGGCTGACCGGCCTTATCCCGATGCGCCCGCCGGTCCGCCGTGCGCGGGCCGGCCGGCCGCGGATCAGGGCGAGGGCAACGCCGGCTGCGCGCTGATTGCCAAAGCCGGACGCGCTCTCTAAGCAGAAGGCCATGTCCGACGTCGCCCCGCTCGTGTCCGCCGACTGGCTCGCCGATCGTCTCGGCGATCGGTCTCTGCTGCTCATCGACATCCGATCCGCCGTCGACGGCGGCGGCGCCGCCGCCTATGCGCAAGCACACGTGCCGGGCGCGGTCCACACCGACTATGCGAGAGACGGCTGGCGCGCCACCAAGGGCATGGCGACGGGCCTGCTGCCCGACCTTGCCTTCCTCGCGGACCTCTTCGGCCGGCTCGGCCTGACGCCGCAGTGCCATGCCGTCATCATCTCCGCGGGCACCTCGCCCGGCGACTTCTGCGCCGCCGCGCGCGTCTACTGGACGCTCAAGGTCGCGGGCCACGACAAGGTCTCGATCCTCGACGGCGGCATGCTGGCATGGGGCGATCGTCCCGCGCGGGCGGGCGTCGAGGCGGCGACGCCTGCGCCGGCTTATCCGGTTCGCTATCGCGACGAGCTGCGCGCCGATCTCGCGGCGGTGGAGCGTGCGGTGCGCCAGGGCGGCGACGTGCTGCTCGACAGCCGCTCGGCGAGCTACTTCGCCGGCAACGAGAAGAGCCCGCAGGCCAAGCGCGCGGGCCGGCTGCCGGCCGCGCGCCTGATCGATCACACGCGCGTCTTCGATGCCACGACCAAGCGGCTGCGCCCGCGCGCCGAGCTCGAGGCGCTGTTCGGCGACATGCCGCCGCTGCCGGTGGTCAACTATTGCAACACCGGCCATCAGGCCGCCGCCAACTGGTTCGTGCTCTCGGAAGTGCTCGGCCGTCCCGCCAAGCTCTACGACGGTTCGATGTCGGAATGGACCGAGGACGAGCGGCGCCCCGTCGAAGTGGGCTGAGGCGAACCGGCAGGATCTTGGGAGTCTTCGCCGCGACGGTGAAGGCCTCTCGGGTCGTCATCATCCGCGAAAGCGGATGATCCAGTACGCCGCAGCGCTTGTGATGATCCCTCAGCGCTGGTGACTACTGGATGCCCCGCTTGCGCGGGGCATGACAAGCCGCGCGCGTCGCGGGAATCCCGTCCGGTTACGCCGCCGTCACCTTCACGTCCATGCTGCCGACCGTCTCGATCTCGCAATGCATGACGTCGCCGGGCACGACGCGCGAGACGCCCTCGCAGGTGCCGGTCATGATGATGTCGCCGGGGTGGAGCGCATACCACTGTGACGCCCACGCGATCTGGCGCTTGATGCCCATGATCATGAACTTCGTGTTCGACGCCTGCCGCACCTCGCCGTTCACCGTGAGGCTGAAGTTGAGGTTGCTCGGGTCGGGAATCTCGTCCGCCGTCACCAGCCATGGGCCGGCGACCGAATAGGTGTCGATCGACTTGCGGAAGCTGCGGTCCTCCGTGCCGCGGATGACCATGTCGAGCGCGAGGCAGTAGCCCGCGACGTAATCGAGCGCGTCGGCTTCCGCGATGTTGTCGGCGTATTTGCCGATCACCACGCCGAGCTCCATCTCGTGGTCGGTGCGGCGCTCGAGGAAGCGCAGCTTCACCGGCTCGCTCGGCCCGATGAGCGAGCTGTTCGACTTGAGGAACAGGCCCTGCTCCTCGATCGTGCCCTGGTAGCGCCCGGGAAACGCGTCCTTCTGCATCTCGGCTTCCTCGACGTGCTTCATGTAGTTGACCGGCACGCCGATGATCTTGGTTGGCGCGGCGACCGGGCAGTGGAAGCGCGCGTCCTTGACCGGGATGCGCTTGGCGCCTGGCGCGAGCCTGCGGATCTCCTCGCGCACGCGGTCGAGGTTGGCGATGAGCGGATCGCCCTTGGTCGGCGCGGGATAGCGCGGAGCGGGGAGCACGTTGAGCGCGGCGCTGACGTCGAGCACCTGATCCCGCTCGACAACGCCGAGCCGGGAGTCGTTGAACCAGCAGATCTTCATTGACGCGGACCTCGTGAGGGAGCGGGACGCCTCAGGCGACGTTGACTTCGATGGCGTCGCCGACGACGCGCACCGGATAGGTCTTGATGTCTTCCGAGATCGGCGCGCCCTGGCCTTCGCCGGTCTTCACGTTGAAGCAGCCGCCGTGCAGCGGACACTCGATGATGTCGCCGTCGAGGAAGCCGTCGGTGAGCAGCGCGAAGGCGTGCGTGCAGATGTTGTCGGTGGCGTAGATCTCGCCGTCCACGCTGTAGATGGCGATCTGACGGTCGCCCACCTCGATGCCCATCATGGCACCGTCCGACAGGTCGGCGCGCGCGGCGACCGCGACCCACTTTTCCTCGTTCGACATCGCATCCCCTTCACGGCTGGAGCACGCCGGACCCGCGGGCCGGCGCGCGGCTATTGCGTACAAAGTCGCCGCCGCCGATGCAATGCTTTGATGCTTTCGGATATGCATCCGCCGCGTTCGCGCGGCGGATGTCGTGTGTCGGCCTTGGCCGGGTCAGCGGCCGGTCTGCATCGAGACGTTGAGCAGGGCCTGCGTGCCCGAGCGGACCTTGTCGAGCGAGCGCTTGAGCGCCGGCTCGAGATCGGCGGGGCCTTCGACCTTCTCGCCGTAGCCGCCGCAGGATTCCGCGACCTTCTCGAAGTCGGGCGAGGGGTTGAGGTCCTGCACGGGCATCACGTTGGCCTTGGCGGCGGCGCCGTCGGGATAGACGGCGAGCGTCGACATCTTCACCGCCAGCCACTGGTGGTTGTTGGCGACGACGGTCAGCGTCGGCAGGTTCTCGGCGCGCGAGACGAAGTGGTAGGGCACCGGGTTGCCGAACATGTAGGAGCCGTCGCCGATGCAGGCGATCACCTCGCGCTCCGGCGCCGCCAGCTTGGCGCCGAGCGCCGAGCCGATGCCGGCGCCGAGGCCGCCGGCGAGGCCGGTGCCGATCAGGCTGAGCGGCTCGGTGAGGTCGAGCCGCGCCGCCGACGTGCCGAGCTCGTTGACGATCACCGCGTCCTTCGCCTTCGCCTTGTTGAGGCAGTAGGCGAGCCAGGCCGGATGGATCGGCATCTGGTCCTTGACGGAGTGCGCGAACTTCTCGCGCTTGTCGAACATCTCCTCGCGCGCCTTCGCCGCCGCCTTGCGCCGGCCATCGAGCGCGCCGTTCGTCTTGCCCTTGAGCGCGCCGCCGAGCGCCGCGTGCAGCATCTCGAGGCCGGCGACAGGATCGCCCGTGACCAGCAGGTCGGTCTCGTACTCGCGGAACGGATGGCGGCTCACGAGCGGATCGACGCTCATGTGGATCACCTTCGCGCTCGCCTTGGGCTTGGTCAGCTTGGGCATCCACGGCACGCCCGAGTTGATCACCAGGATCACGTCGGCCTCGCCGAGGTGCGCGCCGGTCTCGAACCCGAGATGCATCGGATGATCCGTCGGCAGGTTGAGGTCGGTCGCGAACGGCTGCACCACGGGGATGGCGAAGTCGCCCGCCACCTTGGCGAGCGCCGCCACCGCCTGCGCAGTGCGCCCCAGCGCGGCGGTGACGATCAGCGGATGGTCCGCCTTCGCCAGCATCTGCGCCGCCTCTTCGATCGCGCGCTGCGAGGGGGTAGGCGGCTCGCTGCCGAGCCGGCGCACGGTCTCGCGCCGCATCGCCGGTGCAGGGTCGGCCAGCACCTCGCGCGGCAGGCACATATAGACCGGGCCGCGCGGCTCGCTCATGGCGATGTCGAGCGCGCGGTCGACGAGGGCGCCGGGCGGCTGGCCCGCGCGCATCTCGTAATCCCATTTGACGAACTCGCGCACCATGCCGCCCTGGTCGAACGACTCCTGGCCCCAGTGGATCGCACCGTTGCGCGAAGCCGCATGGCCCGTCTCGGTGATCGGCGTGCGTCCGGCGCACAGCAGCACCGGCACGTTGTCGCGCGCCATGTTCATCAGGCCGCAGATGGTGTTGGCCGTGCCCACCGTGACGTGGACCATCACCGCCGCCGGCTTGCCCGCCATGCGGTAGTAGCCGTTGGCCATGGCCATCGCGAGGTTCTCGTGCGGCACCGTGACGAAGCGCGGGAACTTCTTGTTCTTGCGCGCCAGCGCCTCGATGATCGGCGCGAAGTCGGTTCCCGCGTTGGCGAACACGTATTCCACGCCGCGCTCGGCCATGCGCGCGAGAAAGGCTTCAGCGGCCATGTCTGTCTTGGTGTCGGTCACGGTTACCTTCCATTATCCTTGGGCAAAGCCGTTTATCTTGGGCGAGCGCCGTCCGCAGGTGGGGGGCCGGGCTGGAATAGCGCAAAGGAGCCGTCCGGTCGAGGCATCCGGCCGGATGGAGGATATGCGCCAAATCCCGTCAGTGCGGGCGGATGGTGATCCGCGACGCCGGTACGATCATCAGAAACGCGCACAGGCCGATGGGCACGAAGGCCGCGGCGGGCACGCCGGTGAGGTCCCAGGCGAGGCCGCTCAGGATGGGCGTGACCACCGCGCAGGAATAGCTGATCGTGAACATCGCGGCCGCGGTGCGGTGCACGTCGTGCGGCGGGCTCAGCAGCGGGGGCAGGACCAGCATCAGCACGAGCACCGCCGCGGCCGAGAAGCCGAGCAGGCCGGCCCCCGCGATGACCACGAGGCTGTTGCCGAGCACGATGGCGAGCACGGCCGCGAGGCAGAGCACGCCGCACGCGAGATAGGGCCAGCGCCGGCGTTCGAGCCCGCTCGCCACCATCAGCAGCAGGATGGAGGCGGGGAGCTGTCCGACGTTGAGCGAGGTCAGCGCCGCGCTGATGTCGGCGTCGCGCCCGGTCTCGTGCAGGTAGCGCGGCATGAAGAAGTTGACCGAGAAATACATCGCGTTGACGCTGCCGAGCATGGCGCCGAGCTGCCAGATCAGCGGGCTGCGCCAGTTCGGCCACCACAGCCGCGGCGGCGCCGCCGCGTCCGCCGCCGGGTTGACCGGACGCGGGGCGAGCGGCCAGATCACCAGCGCGATGAGCGCGCAGAGCGCGCCCCACACGACGAAGCTCCAGCGCCAGCTGTCGCCCATCAGCGGCATCACCAGCGGCAGCGTGAGCGCGACGGGCAGGATCTCGCCGACGAGCAGGCCGTTTGTATAGACCGCGGTGGCGAAGCCGATGCGGTTCGGCAGCCAGGCGCGCACCAGCGGCGGCATCGCCGGCTGCATCACCGCGACCCCGAAGCCGGTGAGCACCGTTGCGGCGAACAGCAGTGCGACGTTGGGCGCCGCGCCGCGCAGGGCCGAGCCGGCGGCGGTGGCGAGCAGTCCAATGATGAGCGCGCTGAGCGCGCCGAAGCGTGCGATCAGCAGCGAGCCCGGCACGGCCGCCAGCGCGAACAGCAGCGCCGGCAATCCCGACAGGATGCCGACCTCGGTCTCGGTCATGGCGAGGTCCGCATGCACGAGCGAGATCACGGGCGGCGGCGCGAGGATGGTGAGGCGCAGCCCGATGCCGGCCAGCCACAGCAGCGTCAGAGAGAGGACGACGTGGCGCGCGGAGATCGCTGAGGTCATGTGCATGGACGGCGTCGATCGGATCGGGGCTGCGTGCTTGGCATCGGCGTGGGGTTCGCGCAAGCCCGTCAGGCCGGCTCGAGGCCCTTGGCGCGCAGCACGGACGCATGCCCTTCGGACCTGAGGGAAGCGACCAGCGCCTCGACGGCGGCGCGGTGGCGCGTCGATGCGCCGATGCCAGCCGAGAACATCGTGACCTTCTGCAAATCTCCCGGCAGCGGACCGACGATGTCGAGGCCGTCGACCGGCATCAGTTCGCTGATCTGCTGGATCGCGATCTCGACCTCGCCATTGGCGCAGGCCTGTCCCGCATAGCCGTCGTAGACGTGGATCTTGTCGGCAAGCTCCTCGGCGAGCCCGAGCCGGTCGATCAGGCTCGCCATGTGCACGCCGCTGGCGCCCAGGCGCGAGCGCGCGATCGACTTCGCGCTCTTGAGCGTGCGCACGAAGGCTTCCGGCGTGGCGATGTCCGGCCGCGGCGCGCCCTGCCGCACCGCAACGCCGATGAAGGACTTGGCGACGTCGATGCGGCGGCCGGCGAGCCGGCCCTGCGCGATCAGCGCGTCGACGGCCTCGTCGGTCAGGATCGCGAGGTCGGGCACGTCGCCGCCGGCAATGCGGTCGGTGAATTTCTTGGTCGAGCCGAAGTCCGCGGCGAAGTCCGCGCCGCTCGTCGCGCGCAGGTCGTCGTCGAGCGCTGCGAACACGCTCTTGAGGCCGTTGGTGCAGAGGATTCGAACGGTCGTTCCGGCGGCGGAATCCATGGGCGGTTCCATAATTGTTTTTTTGACAATAGCAGCAATCTGCCGTTCCATGTCGCGACAAAATCAGACCCTTGAGGGAGGAAAAGACCATGAAATTCCGCGCGATTCTTGCAGGTGCGGCGGTCCTTGCGCTGTCCGGCGCCGCCCAGGCCCAGGTCGTCCTGAAGGCCTCGCACCAGTTCCCCGGCGGCAAGGGCGACGCGCGCGACGAGATGGTGCAGATCATTGCCCGCGAGGCCAAGGCCGCGAACGTCGGCCTGGAGATCCAGGTCTATCCCGGCGCCTCGCTGTTCAAGCCGAACGACCAGTGGAACGCCATGGTCAACGGCCAGCTCGACATCTCGTCGTTCCCGCTCGACTACGCGAGCGGCAAGGTCCCCGCCTTCAGCGCAACGCTGATGCCCGGCCTCGTGCGCAACCATGATCGTGCGCAGCGGCTCAACGCCTCGCCGTTCATGCAGGACATCAAGAGCAAGATCGAGAAGGCGGGCGTGGTCGTGCTTGCCGACGCCTGGCTTGCCGGCGCGATGGCCTCCAAGAAGGGCTGCATCCGCAAGCCCGACGACGTGAAGGGTATCAAGATTCGCTCGGCGGGGCCGACCTTCGCGGCCATGTGGCAGAAGGCCGGCGCGTCGATCGTGAACATCCCCAGTAACGAAGTCTACAACGCGCTGCAGACGGGCGTCGCCGAGGCGACCGACACCAGCACCGGCAGCTTCGTGTCGTTCCGCATCTACGAGCAGGTCAAGTGCATCACCGCGCCGGGCGACAACGCGCTGTGGTTCATGTACGAGCCGGTTCTGATGTCGAAGCGCAGCTTCGACAAGCTCAACAAGCAACAGCAGGACGCGCTGCGCGCCGCCAGCAAGAAGTCCGAGGAGTTCTTCAACAAGGCCACCAAGGGCCTGGACGACAAGATGGTGGATACCTTCAAGAAGAACAACGTCGAGGTCGCCACGCTCACGCCCGCCGAGTACGACGCCTGGATCAAGATCGCGCAGGAGAGCTCGTACAAGCAGTTCGCGAGCGAGGTTTCCGACGGCAAGAAGCTGATCGACGCGGCGCTCGCCGTGAAGTGAGCGCGTGACGGCCGGCCGGCGCGGGAGCGCCGGCCGTTCCCCGACAGAAGGTTTTCATGGACATTTTCATTCGAGCGGTGAGGGCGCTGTCGCTGGCCAGCGGCGTCGTCGCGGCCGGCTTGATCGCGCTCGCGGTCGTCGTCGTCTGCCAGATGGTGTTCATCCGCTACGTGCTCAACGAGACGACGATCTGGCAGACCGACTTCGTCACCTTCAGCCTCGTCGCGGCCACCTTCATCGGCGGTCCCTACGTGCTGATGACCAAGGGCCACGTCAACGTCGACGTGCTTCCGATCTATGCCGGCCCGCGGGCGCGCTGGTGGCTGGCGCTCGCCGCGATCCTCATATCGCTCGCCTTCGCGCTGGTGATGACGATCCTGACCGCGCAGTTCTGGCACGAGGCCTGGGAGAACAACTGGCGCTCGGAATCCATGTGGCGCGCGCGCATGTGGATCCCCTACGCTTCGATGCCGGTGGGCCTCGGCCTGCTCGCGTTGCAATACATCGCCGACCTGATCGAGCTCGTCACTGGGCGTGAGCCGCCGTTCGGCATCACGTCGCAGACGCCCATGCCGGCCGTGAAGGAAGCCGGCATATGAGCCCGACCACTCAGGGCATCCTCGTCCTTCTCGCCACGATCGCCATCTTCTTGACCGGCGCGCCGGTCGCGTTCGGGCTCGGTTTCGTCGGCATCGCCTTCCTCGTGCTGTTCCAGGGCCCCGACTCGCTGCGCGTCGCGGCCGAGACGCTTTATTCGGGGCTGCACGATTTCACGCTGGTGTCGATCCCGATGTTCATCATGATGGGCGCGGCGATCGGCTCCTCGCCCGCCGGGCGCGACCTCTACATCGCGCTCGACCGCTGGCTCTATCGCGTGCCGGGCGGCCTCGTCGTCTCGAACCTCGGTGCCTGCGCGCTGTTTTCGGCGCTCACCGGGTCGTCGCCCGCGACCTGCGCCGCCATCGGCAAGATGGGCATCCCCGAGATGCGCAACCGCGGCTATCCCGACGAGGTGGCGACCGGCTCGATCTGCGCGGGCGGCACGCTCGGGATCCTGATCCCGCCGTCGATCACGTTCATCCTCTATGGCATCGCGACCGAAACCTCGATCGGGCGGCTGTTCCTCGCCGGCGTCTTCCCGGGCCTGCTGCTCACAGGCCTCTTCATGCTGTGGACGATCCTCTACCTGTGGCGGCAAGGCTTTCGCGCCTATGCGGCGGACTTCCGCTACAGCTGGAAGGAAAAGTTCCTCAGCATTCCCAAAGTCGCGCCGTTCATCATCATCGTCGTCGGCATCATGTACGTGCTGTACGGCGGGATCGCGACGCCTTCGGAGGCGGCGGGCGTGGGCGCCGCGATGTGCGTGCTCCTCGCGGCGCTGATCTACCGCATGTGGAAGCCGCGCGCCTGGTGGGAGATCCTGCGTTCGACGACGCGCGAGTCGGTGATGATCCTGATGATCATCGCGACCGCGGTGCTGTTCAGCTATATGCTGACGTCGCTCTACATTACCCAGACCCTGGCCCAGGCCATCGCGGACGCGCAGGTCAATCCCTGGCTCCTGATGGGGATGATTAACGTCTTTCTGCTAGTGTGCGGCTGCTTCATCCCCCCTGCGGGGATCATCCTGATGACCGCGCCGATCCTGCTGCCCATTATTACGGCAGCCGGGTTCGATCCGGTCTGGTTCGGGGTGATCGTGACGATCAACCTGGAGATTGGGCTGATCACGCCGCCGGTGGGACTCAATCTCTTCGTCGTAAACGCGATCGCGCCCGACGTGCCCACCAAGACTGTACTTTGGGGATCGGTGCCCTACGTAATCTGCATGATACTCGCGATTGTTATCTTGAGTATCTTTCCGGAAATTGCCACTTGGCTGCCGGACTATCTGATGGGACCGGCGGTCGGACCAGGGAAATGAACACATCCTTTTTTGGCGAGCTTCTACAATCGATCTCGGACCGGGGCCGCGCGCTCATCGAGCGCCGCTGGAACCGGTATGAGCATGTGGCGCAGCGCTCCGAGCCGCTCGTCGAGCTCTGCGAGCAGCTTTTGTCGGGGCGGGGCGAGGCCTCGGGGGTAGCGCTCGCGCGTGAAATTCTCAGCCGCTATGAGACCCTGACCACGGGCCCCCGCATCGCCTTCTTCGAGGCGCTGGCGACCCGGTTCGGAACGAACCCGGCGCGGCTTGATGCCGCGGTCGAGGCCTGGCGCGCGGCGCCTTCCGACGTGACGGCGGCGGAGCTTCATTCGGCGGCCGAGCCGCGGCGGCAGGAGCTGCTGCGCCGGCTCAACCTCGCGCCCGGGGGCACCGCCGCGCTGGTTGCCATGCGCGAGCGCCTCATGGACGCCATGCAGCGGCGCGACGATCTCGCCGCGGTCGACGCGGATTTCGTCCATCTGTTCGCGACCTGGTTCAATCGGGGGTTCCTCGTGCTGCGGCGGATCGACTGGTCCAGTCCTGCGTCCATACTCGAGAAGATCATCCGTTATGAGGCGGTGCACGAGATCGAGAATTGGGACGATCTGCGCCGCCGCATCGACCCGCCCGACCGGCGCTGCTACGCCTTTTTCCATCCCGCGCTGGTCGACGAGCCGCTGATCTTCGTCGAGGTCGCGCTCACCCGGGCGCTGCCCGACGCCATTGCGCCGATCCTGGCGGCGAACCGCGAGCCCGTGCCGGTCGAAAGCGCCACCACGGCGGTGTTCTACTCCATCTCCAACTGCCAGCGCGGCCTCGGCGGCGTCAGCTTCGGCCATTTCCTGATCAAGCAGGTGGTCGAGGAGATTTCGCGCGAGCTTCCGCGCCTCAACACCTTCGTCACGCTCTCGCCCGTGCCGCGCTTCGCCGAGTGGCTCAAGCGCGAGCGCGGCAACGAGCAGTCGCTGATGTCCGCCGACGATCGTGCCTCGCTCAACCTGCTGGACGCGCCGCTGTGGTGGCAGGACGAGGCCACCGTGACGCATCTGCGCGAGCCGATGATGCGCGCGGCGGCGAACTATTTCGTGCACGCACGTTCGCGCGCCCGCCTGCCGTTCGATCCGGTCGCCCGCTTCCATCTCGGCAACGGGGCGCGGCTCGAGCGCATCAACTGGCCGGGCGACCTGTCGGAGCGCGGGATCAAGCAGGCCTACGGGCTGATGGTCAACTATCTCTACGACCTCGGCGAGATCGAGCAGAACCACGAGGCCTATGCCGAGCATCGCACGATCGTGACGTCGAGCGCGATCCGCAAGCTCGCGCGCCCGGCGATGGAGCTGGTGCCGACCGCCGGCTAGGCCAGGGGCGCGCACTCACGCCCGCAGCTCTGCGGCGGCCGTCATCCGCGCGGCGCCGTGTATCCACGTCATCGTGAGCAGTCAGCGTGATGGACGTCCGGCGAGAGGTAGGGACGTGCCGTGTTGCACCATCGCGCTCAACCGCAAGCGGCCGCGATTTCACCCATCGGGGGCATGCACAGCTTCGCCACTCGCCCACCTCTCCCCGCCGGGGAGAGGTCGCGAGCGTAGCGAGCGGGTGAGGGGGCTCACGAACTGGTGGTGAAACGGCGTGTGCGCGCAGCGCTGGCGATCAAGCCGCAATGCCGGTGACGACCGGATGCCCGCGTTCGCGGCATGACAGCGGAGAGCTTGTGTCGGCGCCTACGCCTCGCCGATCTCCTTGAGCACCTGCTGCGTGTGCTCGCCGAGCTTGGGCGCCGGCCGCGGCGCGGCCATCGGCGCGCCATCGATCATGATCGGCGTGCGCACGCCGGGGATGACGCCGCCGACCGCCTCCTCGCAGGGCAGCTCCAGCTTCATGCCGCGATGCACGACCTGCGGGTCGGTGAACACCTGCGCGAGGTTGTTGATCGGGCCGGCCGGCACCTGCACGGCCTCGAGCTGCTTGAGCAGGTCGTCGCGCGTCATGCGCCGGGTGAGGGCCGTGAGCTTCTCCACCAGCTCGGCGCGGCGCGCGAGACGGTCCTTGTTGGCGAGATAGGCTGGATCGGTGCCGAGCTCGGGCGCGCCCAGCACCTTGCAGAAATCCTTGTACTGGCGGTCGTTGCCGGTGGCGACGATGACGTGGCCGTCGGCGACGGGGAAGACCTGGTAGGGCACGATGTTGGGATGCGTGTTGCCGATGCGCTTGGGCACCTCGCCGGAGACGAGATAGTTGAGCGCCTGGTTGGCGAGCACGCCGACGGTGGAATCGACCAGCGCCGCGTCGACGAGGCAGCCCTTGCCGGTGCGCTCGCGCTGCGTGAGCGCGGCGAGCACGCCGACGGCGGCGTAGACGCCGGTGAAGATGTCGGAGACGGGGACGCCCGCGCGCGTCGGCTCGCCCTCCGGCATGCCGGTGAGGTCCATGAAGCCGCCGATGCCCTGCGCCATCAGGTCGTAGCCGGCGCGCGGCGCGTCGGGGCCGGTCTGGCCGAAGCCGGTGACCGAGCAGTAGATCAGGCGCGGGTTCACCTTGGCGAGCGACTCGTAGTCGAGCCCGAACTTCTTGAGCCCGCCGACCTTGAAATTCTCGATCAGGATGTCGGAGCGTTCGGCGAGCTTGCGCACGATGCGGCGTCCGTCCTCGCTCTCGAAGTCGAGCTCGATCGAGCGCTTGCCGCGGTTGGCGGCGTGGAAGTAGGCGGCGCCCAGGTGCTGCCCGTCCTTGCGCGCGACGAAGGGTGGGCCCCATCCCCGCGTGTCGTCGCCCGCGCCCTTGCGCTCCACCTTGGTGACTTCGGCGCCGAGGTCCGCGAGGATCTGCCCGGCCCACGGGCCGGCCAGGATGCGCGCGAGTTCAAGGACACGGACACCGGCCAACGGACCAGCCATAGGCAACTCCTTGCAGCGTGACGGACGGGAGCATGATGGTCCGGTTTCCCACGTCCCGGCCATGCTCGATGGTTGTGATGCGCCGTTGTGTGGCCGGTCGCGCTCCTTTTGTCTATAGCTGCGCCGGCTGGCGACCATGTGCCGGGCGACGGAGGAAACGATGGACGAGACGACGCTGCAGGCGGAGCCGCCCCTGTCGGACGAGGCGCTCGACCGGCTGTTCCGCACGGCACGCACCTATGAGGCGTTCGAGCCGGGCACCATCTCCGACGCGCAGCTGCGCGCGCTCTACGATCTCATGAAGTGGGGGCCGACGACGGCGAACTCGCAGCCGCAGCGCATCCTGTTCCTGCGCAGCCCGGAGGCGAAAGAACGCCTGCGCCCGGCGCTCTCGAAGAACAACGCGGCCAAGACGCTGGCCGCGCCCGTCGTCGCGATCCTCGCCTTCGACCTCAAGTTCTACGAGCACCTCGGCCGCATGTTCCACAATCCGGCCGCGCGGAGCTGGTACGAGACGACGCCCGAACACATCCACGCGACCGCGTTCCGCAACGCGACCTTGCAGGGCGCCTACCTCATCATGGCGGCGCGCGCGCTCGGGCTCGACGCCGGACCGATGTCGGGCTTCAGCAACGCCAAGGTCGACGCCGAGTTCTTCCCCGACGGCCAGTGGAAGTCGAACTTCCTGTGCATCCTCGGCAAGGGAGCGCAGGGCAGCCTGTCCCCGCGCGATCCGCGCTTCGCGTTCGAGGAAGTGTGCAAGATCCTCTAGCGCTGCCTTGAGCCCCTCGCTCTGCCGGGCCATGCTGGCGCCGACGCAGCGAGGGCAGCGCATGGCCGAGTTCGATATCGCCGTCATCGGCGGCGGCATCAATGGAGCCGGCATCGCGCGCGATGCGGCCGGCCGCGGCCTCAGGGTCCTCCTGGTCGAGCAGAACGACCTCGGCTCTGGCACCTCGTCCGCCTCCAGCAAGCTCGTGCACGGCGGCCTGCGCTACCTCGAGCACTGGGCCTTCGGCCTCGTGCGCGAGTCGCTGACCGAGCGCGAGGTGCTCATGCGTGTCGCGCCGCATCTCGTCCATCCCGCGCGCTTCGTCCTGCCGGTCGATCCGCACGGCCGTTCCGCATGGATGCTGCGCCTTGGGCTCTACCTCTACGACTGGCTGGGCAGGGGCGGCTCGCTGCCGCCGGCGGCCGAGATCGACCTCAACGTCAATCCCGCCGGCACGCCGTTGCGGCGCGCGTTCTTTTCCGGCTTCGAGTATTCCGATTGCCTCGTCGACGACGCGCGCCTCGTGGTGCTCACCGCGCTCGACGCGGCCGAGCGCGGCGCCGTCGTCAGCACGCGCACGCGCTGCACGCGGGCCGAGCGGTCGGACGAATGGTCGCTGGTGCTCAACCGCCGCGGCGAGCGCTGGGTGACGACCGCGCGCGTGCTCGTCAACGCGACCGGCCCGTGGCTCCCGCAATTCTGCGAGCTGGTCCTGCGCCAGAAGAAGCGCGCGCCCGTGCGCCTGGTGAAGGGCAGCCATATCGTCGTGCCGCGGCTCGCCGGGCACGACCGCCCATACATCTTCCAGAATCCCGACCGCCGCGTGGTGTTCGCGATTCCCTTCCAGAACGACTTCACGCTGATCGGCACCACCGACGTGGATTTCGTCGGCGACCTTGCCGCGCTGGCCCCGAGCCGGGAGGAGATCGCCTACCTGTGCGATGCGGCGAACCTCTACTTCCGCGAGATTGTCTCGACCGCCGATGTCGTGTGGGCGTTCGCCGGCGTGCGCGCGCTCTACGACACCGGGCGGCGGCGCGCGCAGGAGGCCTCGCGCGACTACAAGGCCGTGCTCGATCAGCGTTTCGGACGCGCGCCGCTGCTCAACCTCTATGGCGGCAAGCTGACGACCTACCGGCGCGTCGCCGAGGAGGTCATGGACAAGCTCGCGATCTTCTTCGCGCCGCGCCCGGCCTGGACGTCGGACGCGGTCCTGCCCGGCGGCGACCTCGGCGGTGACACGCTCGCGCAGTTCGTCGAACGATTGCGGCACGAGCGTGCATTCCTGTCAGAGGAACTGGCGGCGCGTCTTGCGGGCGCCTACGGCAGCCGCGCCGAGCGCATCCTGCAGGACGCGCGCAGCCTCGACGATCTCGGCCAGGACTTCGGTCACGGGCTCTCGGCCGCCGAGGTCCGCTACCTCATGCAGCACGAATGGGCCGAGACCGTCGACGACGTGCTGTGGCGCCGCACCAAGCTCGGCCTGAAATTCGCGCCGCAGCAGAAGGACGCGCTCGCCCGCTTCATGGCCGACGAGGCGCGTGATCCGGCGCGGCGAGGGTGACGGGTCGCACGCGCCGCTCCGTCGTTGCCTCTACGCCTGCGCCGCCGCGGGTTGCGGCTTGAACACCGCCTGCTGCTCGCGCACGAACGCCTCGAAGCTCTTGGGCTTGCCGCCGCCCAGCGTCTCGATCGTGTCGGTAACGTCGAACTGCCGCGGCTGGCTGCGGATCGACTGCCACAGCCGGGACAGATGCTCGACCGCATGCTCGTTGTAGCCGCGTGCGAGCGCGCCGTCGCGCCAGGCATCGTCGGGAATCTCCCTGTAGCGCACCTGCCGGCCAAGGACGCGCTCGAACGTGGCGACGATGTCGCGCAACGCGAGCACGCTGCCGATCACCGGATAGGCGCTGCCCGGCGTCACCGACGGGCTTGTCAACGCGCATGCCACGACCCGCGCGACGTCCTCGCCCGCAACCAGCGGAACGAGCGTGCTCTCGCTTCCCCACGGCAGCAGAATGGCTCCGTCCCTTGCGATCGTTGCGGCGGTCAGCGTGCGCACGTTCTCGTAGAAGACCGTCGCCCGCACGTGCGCGGCGCCGATCCCGGCCCATTCGAAGATCTGCTCCGACAGGTAGTTCTCGCGCATGCGCGGCGTCGGCGCATCGGGAGAGGAGATCAGCATCACCATGTCGATGAGGCGGGTGACGCCGGCCTTGCGCGCGGCGTCGGCCATGATCGCGGTCGCGGTCAGCAGCCCCGCCTGGACGGGATAGGCGAAGTAGACGGTCGAGACGCCGCGCAGGGCCCGCTCGACCGACTGGTAGTCGAGAAAGTCGCCTTCGACCACCTCGGCGCCGAGCGCACGCAACTGCTCCGCGCGCTCGTCGATCCGGCGCACGAAGGCGCGCACCGCAACCCCGCGCGCCAGCAGCATCTCCGATACGCGCCGGCCGGTCCCGCCCTGCTGGCCGCCCGCCGCTCCGGTGACAAGAACCAATGGCTTCGTCATGGCTCGCCTTCCTTTACATCCCGTGTCGCTCTTGGTACTTATCGGTACCAATACGGCGAACATATGGTACCGGTCGGTACCAAGTCAAGGGACGCATCATGGTGGCGGCATCGGCAGCGAAACGGCGGGGAGAAGCCACCGACGAGAACCCGGTTCGCGAGCGCATCCTGGCCGCCGCCTTCAAGGCCTTCACGGAGAACGGCTACGCCGGGACCAGCACGCTGGAGATCGCGACGCGCGCGCGTGTGTCGAAGCGCGAGCTCTACAGCCTCGTAGGCAACAAGCAGGAAATGCTCGCCGCCTGCATCGGCGCCCGCGCCAGGAGGCTGCAGATGCCGCCCGGCCTTCCCGAGCCGCACGACCGCGAGACGCTGTCGCACGCACTGGAGGCGTTCGGGACCCGGCTCCTGCGCGAGGTCAGCGACCCCACCGTCATCGCCGTGTTCCGGCTCGCCATTGCCGAGGCCGTGCGCGCGCCCGAGGTCGCGCGCATCCTCGATGCCGTCGGCGGCGAGACCAGCCGCGGCGCGCTCAGGGACATCATGGCGCGCGCGATCGCGGCGGGGCTCGTCGACGGCCGCCCGGCCGAGATGGCCGAGCGCTTCTCCGGCCTGCTCTGGGGCAACCTGATGATCGGCCTGCTGCTTCGCATCGCCGATCGGCCGAGCCCCGCCGCGCTCGCGCAGCGCGCGCGCGACGCCGCCGCGCTCTTCCTGCGCCTCCATCCGCAGCCGCAGAAGGAAGCGCCGCAGGCGTAATCGGCAGTTGCGGTCGTTCGGCGCGCGCGGCGGATCGCTCCCGTGGCGCGTCACGGCGGCGCGCGCCTTGCGGCGCAATGCCCCTTGCGTGGCGCGCGGGCTTGGCCGATGTTCCCCGCCGCTGCTGCCGTGCACGAGGCTTGTTGAAATGGGTGTCACGTTCGCGCCTTGGACCGATCCCGGCGCAAAGCCGATGGTCCGGTTCGAGGCGGTGAGCAAGCGTTTTGCCGAAACCGTGGCGCTCGACCGGCTCACGCTCGACATCTACGAGCGCGAATTCTTCGCGCTGCTCGGGCCCTCCGGCAGCGGCAAGACGACGCTTCTGCGCATGCTCGCGGGCTTCGAGCAGCCCGACGAGGGCCGCGTCCTGCTCGACGGCGTCGACATCGCGCGCGTGCCGCCCTATGCGCGGCCGGTCAACATGATGTTCCAGAGCTACGCGCTGTTCCCGCACCTGAGCGTCGCGGGCAACATCGGCTTCGGCCTGCGCCAGGAAGGCCTGCCGCGGCAGGAGATCCGCCGGCGTGTGGAGGAGCTGCTCGCGATGGTCAAGCTGGAGGGCCTGGGCAATCGCCGTCCGCACCAGCTCTCCGGGGGCCAGCGCCAGCGCGTGGCGCTCGCGCGTTCGCTCGCCAAGCGCCCGAAGGTGCTGCTGCTCGACGAGCCGCTCGCCGCGCTCGACAAGAAGCTGCGCGCGGAGACGCAGTTCGAACTGGCCAAGCTGCAGGAAGAGCTCGGCACCACCTTCATCATCGTCACGCACGACCAGGAGGAGGCGATGACCATGGCGCATCGCATGGCCGTGATGGACCGCGGCCGCATCGTGCAGGTGGCGACGCCGTCCGAGGTCTACGAGCAGCCGGCCTCGCGATGGGTCGCCGACTTCATCGGCGACGTCAATCTGCTCGAAGGTGTGGTCGGAGAGGTCGCGGCCGGCGGCGCCGTCGTCGTCGGTCCCAAGGGCGACCGCGTGCGAACGGCGCCCGGGCCCGACGTGCAGCCCGGCCAGCGCGTCTGGATCGCGCTGCGCCCCGAGAAGATCCGCATTGGCACCGAACAGCCGGCGAATGCGGGCGAGAACTGCCTGCGCGGCGTCGTCAAGGACATCGCCTATCGCGGCAACGTCATCCTCTACAAGGTGCGCCTGCCGTCCGGCACCGAGGTGAGGGCCTCGGTCGCCAACCAGACCCGCCTCATCGAGCTGCCGATCGGGTGGGACGAGGACGTGTGGCTCACCTGGGCGCCGGCCGCGGGCGTCCTGCTCACCCACTGATCGCCATGGCCGCAAGCCCACCGCCCCAGCGCGCGCGCAGCACCCGTCTCGTGGTGCTGCTGCCTTACGTCTGGCTCACCGCCTTCTTCCTCGTGCCCTGCCTGATCATCCTCAAGATCAGCCTGTCGCAGACCGCGATCGCGCAGCCGCCCTACACGCCGGTGCTCGATCTTGCCGCCGGCTGGGCCGGCGTGAGGGATTTCCTCACCGGGCTCTCGTTCGACAACTACGCCGCGCTCGCGGCGGACTGGCTCTACCTGTCGTCCTATCTCAAGAGCGTCGAGGTGGCGGCGGTCTCCACCGCGATCCTGCTCGTGCTCGGCTATCCGCTGGCCTATGCGATCTCGCGCGCGCAAGGCCGCATGCAGGCGCTGCTGGTGCTGGCGATCATCCTGCCGTTCTGGACGTCGTTCCTCATCCGCGTCTACGCCTGGATCACCATCCTGCAGCAGGACGGCCTCTTCAACACGGCGCTGCAGGTGCTCGGGATCATCGACGCGCCGGTGGCGTGGCTCGCCAGCGACACCGCGGTCTATATCGGCCTCGTCTATTCCTATCTGCCGTTCATGGTGCTGCCGCTCTACGCCAGCCTGCAGCAGCAGGACGACACCCTGCTCGAGGCGGCGGCCGATCTCGGCTGCCGGCGCTGGCAGGCGTTCTGGAAGATCACCGTTCCTCTCTCGGCGCGCGGCGCGCTCGCGGGCGCGCTGCTGTGCTTCATCCCGATCGTCGGCGAGTTCGTCGTTCCCGACCTGCTCGGCAGCTCGCGCACCATGATGATCGGCCAGACGCTGTGGACCGAGTTCTTCTCCAACAAGGACTGGCCGATCGCGGGCGCCATCGCCATGGTGCTGCTGTTCGTGCTCGTCGGTCCCATCGCCGCGTTCGAGCACATGCGCGCGCGCGAGCTGGAGACCCGCTGAAGATGCGACGCCTGTCCGCATTCAACCTCGTCTCGCTCGCGCTCGGGCTCGCCTTCCTCTACCTGCCGATCGCGATCCTCGTCGTCTATTCGTTCAACGCCTCGCGCCTCGTGACCGTATGGGGCGGCTGGTCGACGCACTGGTACCAACAGCTTCTCGAGGACGAGGCGCTGCTCGAGGCCGCGCGCACCTCGATCAGCATCGCCTTCGTGTCGGCCACGGCCGCGACCGTGCTCGGCACCTGCGCCGCGCTGGCGCTGGCGCGCATCGGGCGTTTCCGCGGGCGCACGCTGTTCTCCGCGATGATCTATGCGCCGCTGGTGATGCCGGAAGTGATCACCGGCCTGTCGCTGCTGCTGCTGTTCGTCGCGATCAGCCTCGAGCGCGGGTTCTGGACGGTGACGGCGGCGCACACGACGCTGACCATGTGCTTCGTCACCGTCATCGTGCAGTCGCGGCTTTCGGCCATCGACCGCAGCCTGGAGGAAGCGGCCATGGATCTCGGCTGCCCGCCGCTGCGCACGTTCCTCACCGTGACCGTCCCGATCGCGGCGCCGGCGATCGTCGCCGGCTTCCTGCTCGCCTTCTCGCTCTCGCTCGACGACCTCGTGCTCGCCACCTTCACCACCGGGCCCGGCGCGACCACGCTGCCGATCCGCATCTATTCGGACGTGCGGCTGGGCGTGAAACCGGAGATCAACGCGATCTGCACCTTGATGATCGCGGCGGTGGCGCTCGCGGTGATCGCGGCCTCGCTGGCCGCGCGCCTCACCGACACGCGCGCGGGCGCGAAGGCGGCGCTGGCGCCCTGAGCGACTGGCGCAGGACCGCGCGGGCTATTCGCTGCTGCGCCCGGGCGGCCGCAGGATGAAGGCGATGAACCACATCGGCACGATCACGAGCGCGCCGAGCAGCATGTTGGGCAGGGCCCAGGCCAGTCCGGCGCGCGCAAGCTCCTCGATCCGCGTGGCCGACAGGCCGGCGTCGTGCATCAGGACATCCACGGTGATGCCGAAATGCGCGAGGATCGCCCCCACGATCAGCGAGGCGACCGAGACTTTCACCATCGTGCGCAGCAGGCTTTCGACCATTGCGGGCCCCGTCGTCCGGGGCGGAACTATAATTTACAGGAATTAAACAAAAGCTAGCGCCGCCGAAAACCCGCTCATGGACTTCGGAGACGCGGCCTCGCCGAGTCGGGGGTCCATTCGGCGGGCGCGATTTGCCCGCTCAAGGCTCTGTGGCGCTCGGTCGGGCGGGCTGGCCGCCGCCGGTCAGGCGCTCGATCGCCGATCGCACCGCGTCGCGCGCCTTGCGGTCCCGCACGGCGTCGAGCAGGGGAGCCGCCGCGCCGGAACGGCGGATCAGGGCCTGCGGGTCGGGCAGGATCAGCGGTTCCTCCCACGGGCCCTGCACCACGAACGGCAGCTCGAACCCGCCGTCGCTGGCGGTGGCGATCAGCGCCGCCGTGCCGCGCAGGTCGAGGTCGCGGGCGGGGATGGAGAACGAGCCGCCCACGGCCAGCCGCACGGCCGTGCCGTCGAGCCGCGTGTCCTCGGCGACGGCGGTCCCGTCGGCGATCTTGAACGCCAGCTTGAACGTGCTGAAGGGCGTGCGGCCGGTGCGGAAATCGCCCGCGCCGGAGAGCGGCCGCCGCTCGAGCCGGCGCAGCAGCTGCTCGACGTTGAGGCCGGTGATCGCCCCGTCGGCGGCGGTGAGCGCAATCGTGCCGTCGAGCGAGCGCGTGAGCGCGTCGATGCTGTTGCCGCGCGCCTCGACGTCGAAGGCGATGTTGCCCTTGCCTTCGAGGCGGCGCATTCCCAGCAGTTGGCCGAGGCAGGTCTCCAGGTTCACGTCGGAGAATTGCATCTGCGACTTCATCTCGGCGCCGTTGCCGGCCTTGGCGAGGGCGAACGAGCCCGTGACGATGCCGTCATAGGCCTGCGACTCGCCGACCGTGACGGCCAGCCGGCCGTTGTTGAGATTGACGGCCACCGCGCTGCGCCCGAACTTGGCGCCTCCGACGTTCACGCGGGCCGCCGACATGCGCAGGTCGATGTCGAGCGAGGTGAGGCCGTCGAGCGCCATCGGCGTGCGGTTCCATTCGCGCGCATTGAGCGCGAGCAGGTGGAGAGCCGATCCGTAGGGCGTGAGGTCGAGCGATCCCGCAGCCAACGTGCCCTTGAGGCGCGGACGATCCGTGGAATAGCTGAGCACGCCCTCGGCGCTGTTGCCGTCGAGCTCGAGGTTCACTCCGGACAGGCCGAACGTGCCGTCCGAAGCGTTCATCTGCGCCTTGAGCGAGAACCGGTTGAAGCCGCCGCCCGGCGGCGCGCTCGTGCCGATCCAGCGCAGGGTGTCGCGCAGCCGCGCCCCGTCGGCCGCGATGGTGCCGTCGACCTTCAATGTCGGCTTGTTGCTCATCGCCCCGTCGAAGGCGAGCTTGAGCGGCGCGCTCGAGACGCGGAACTTCAGGCCCGACTGCTCGCCCGTAAGCGCCGCATAGAAGTCGTGCACCGTCAGGCTCGCTTCCACGACCTCGTTGCGCCAGCCGAATTGCCCCGTTGCCGCGAAGCTGCGCGAGATCGCCGGCCAGGCCAGCGACATCTCGACGTGGTTCAGGGTCTCGCGGATGCCGCGCTCGGCGTCCTCCACCACGATCAGGCCGTCGTTGATGCGGATTTCCGAGAACGAGGGTGCGTTGCGGTCGGGGTTGGGCTTGAGCGCGCGCGAAAGCCCCGCGACGAGCGGCGACCAGTTGGAACGGCTCGATCCGCGCGCGACGTAGACCGAGATGCGCGGGCGCACCAGCACCACGTCGGCGATCTCGATGCGGCCCATGATCAGCGGCAGCAGCCGCAGGCGCGCCGTGAGAACCTGCGCGGCAAGGGCAGGGCGGTTGCGGTCGTCGCCCAGCAGCACGTCGCTCAGCGTGACGGTGTCGGGCGGAAAGATCGACACGGCGACCGGGCCGCGCACGACGGGGTCGAGGCCCGTCGCGGCCTTGATCTGGGCCTGCACCGCCTCGCGCGCTGCGTCCGCCGAGACGAGATAGCTCGACAGCGCGATCGCGCCGAAGCCGAGCGCGACGACGGCGCCGATCGCAAGTCCGAACCGCTTGAATCCGATCGTCTTTGACAAGAGCCCAAGCCTGAAGGGTTTGGCGCCACCGGCCCCCCGTGGCGCGACTATAGCCTGCGTCGGACGCCCGGAAAAAGACGCCGCGGCACCAATTCGCTTCGCGGTCAGTTCGGCTGAACTTGCACGCGGTAGCTTGCTTCGGTCTTGGCGCGGACTTCGTCGAGGCTCACGCCCGGCGCGAGCTCGACGAGGCTCATGCCTCCCCCGCCTTTCTTGTCGATGGCGAATACCGCCAGATCGGTGATCACCATGTCGACCACCCCGGCCCCGGTCAGCGGCAAGGTGCACCGATGCAGCAGCTTCGGCTCATCCTTGGCGGTATGCTCCATAACGACCACGACTTTCTTCACGCCGGCGACGAGATCCATGGCGCCGCCCATGCCCTTCACCATCTTGCCCGGAATCATCCAGTTGGCGAGGTCGCCGTTCTCGGCGACCTGCATGGCCCCCAGGATCGACAGGTCGATATGCCCGCCCCGGATCATTGCGAAGGAGTCGGCCGATGAGAAATAACTTGTTGTCGGCAATTCTGTGACCGTCTGCTTGCCGGCGTTGATGAGGTCGGCGTCCTCTTCGCCTTCGAGCGGGAAGGGGCCGGTGCCGAGCATGCCGTTCTCGCTCTGGAGCTGCACGCTCATGCCGGCGGGGATGTAATTGGACACCAGCGTCGGGATGCCGATGCCGAGGTTGACGTAGAAGCCGTCGCTCAGCTCCTTGGCCGCGCGCGCGGCCATCTGGTCTCGGGTCCAGGCCATCACACTTCCTCCCCAGTGCCGGCCGGCGTCGCCGGATCGGTGCGTTTGCGCACGGTGCGCTGCTCGATGTGCTTGACCGCGTTCGGCACGTGCACGATGCGCTGGACGTAGACGCCGGGGGTGATGATGTGGTCGGGATCGATCTGGCCCGGCTCCACAAGCTGCTCGACCTCGGCCACGGTGATCTTTCCCGCGGTCGCCATCATCGGATTGAAGTTGCGCGCCGTCTTCCGGTAGACGAGGTTGCCTTCGGTGTCGCCTTTCCAGGCGTGCACGATGGCGAGGTCGGCCACGAGGCCGCGTTCCATCACGTAGCGTTCGCCGTCGAACTCGCGCTCTTCCTTGCCCTTGGCGATCTCGGTGCCCGCGCCGGTCTTGGTGAAGAACGCGGGAATGCCGGCGCCGCCGGCGCGGATGCGCTCGGCCAGCGTGCCCTGCGGATTGAATTCGATCTCGAGCTCGCCGGCGAGGTACTGCTGGGCGAACATCTTGTTCTCGCCCACGTAGGACGAGATCATCTTTTTGATCTGCCGCGTCTCGAGCAAAAGGCCGAGGCCGACGCCGTCGATCCCGGCGTTGTTCGAGACGACCGTGAGGTTCTTCACGCCGGATTCGCGGATCGCATGGATCAGCGTCTCGGGAATGCCGCAGAGCCCGAACCCGCCGGCCATGATGGTCATGCCATCCTTGAGAACGCCGGCCAGCACCGCCCGCGCGTCGGAATAGACCTTCTTCATGCAACCCACCCCTGTCGCACCAGCCGCAGCCCGGCTCCCATGTTCTGTACCTGAGCCTTCGAAGGGGGATCAAGGGACCCCGCCGCCATCTTATCGGGTTTCCCGCCGTGCGGACGCGCCGCCGTGAGGCGAAGGCGCGAGCCTAGGCGAGATTGGAGGCTGCGTCGGCGTGGCGCGCCATCCGCATCACGGGGACGATGCCCACGGCGACGATCAGCAGCGCGGCAAGCGCGCCCTCCTCGAAGCTCCCGCGGCTGGCGAACTGATAGACGTAGGTGGCGAGAGTCTCGACGTTGAGCGGCCGCAGCAGCAGCGTCGCCGGAAGCTCCTTGAGGCAGTCCACGAATACGAGCAGCGCCGCGCCCCACAGCGCCGGGCGCGACAGCGGTATGTGGATGAGCCGCACCACCGCGCCGGGCGAGGCGCCGGCCGTGCGGGCGGCGTCGTCGAGATCGGTGGAGACGCGCGCGAGCCCGGCCTGCGTGAAGCCGATGGTGATCGACAGGAAGCGGATGACATAGGCGATCACGACCGCGCCGCCGGAGGCGAGGATCACGAGCCCGATGTTGCGGCCGGTCAGGAATCCTGCCGCCCAGTTGATGACCTCGTCGAGTGCGACGATCGGCGCCAGCAGGCCGAGCGCCAGCACCGTGCCGGGGAGGGCGTAGCCGAGACGCGCGATGCCCACGCCGAGCCCGACGGAGGGCGAGCGCGCGAGCCGAAGCGCGATCGCCGCGCCGAAGCCCAGCACCAGCGTCGCCGCAGTGGCTGCCGTCGCGAGGCCGATGGTGGTGAGCGCATGGCGCGCGAAGGCTGGATCGACGTGGGCGATGAGGCCGCGGGCGATGACCTCGCGCGCGAGGAACGCCGCCGGAACGAGAAAGCCGAACAGCACGGGCAGCAGGCAGGCGGCGCCCGCAAGAACGGCGCGAGGTCCGCGCAGGCGCACGCGGGCGACGTCGCGCCAGCGCGGATCGATTCCCACGAACGACCGGTGGCGGCGCGCGGCGCGCTCGATCGCGAGCAGCAGCGCGACGGTGGCCACCACCGCCACCGCGATCTGCGCGGCGCCGGCGAGGCTCCCGCGGTTGAGCCATGTCGTGAAGATCGCGAGCGTCAGGGTCGGCACGCCGAGATATTCGTTGGCGCCGATGTCGTTGAGCGCTTCCAGCATCGCCAGCACCAGCCCCGCGACGATGGCCGGGCGCGCCAGCGGTAAGGTGATGTCGCGCGCGGTCTGCAGCGCCGATGCGCCGGAGCTGCGTGCGATCTCCGTCGCGCTTGCGCCCTGCGTCTGGAACATCGCGCGCGCCGCGAGATACACATAAGGGTAGAGGACGAAGCCCATCAGCACGATCGCGCCCGTCAGCGAGCGGACATTGAACGCCCGCGACCAGCCCAGTGCCGCCAGCACGGGCTGCAGCGGGCCGAGCGTGTCGGCGATGTCCACGTAGACATAGGCGACGATGTAGGTCGGGATCGCGAGCGGCAGCGGCAGCAGCCATAGCAGCGCGCCGCGGCCCGGAAAGTCGAAAGTGGTGACTGTCCAGGCGGTTCCGACGCCGACGAGGAGGGTGACGGCGGCGACCCCCGCAAGCAGCAGGATCGTGTTCGTCAGCGCCGGCGGAATCACGTAGGCGACGAGATGATCCCAGTTCTCCGCGCCTCCGGCGCCCGCGATGTGCAGCAGGCTCGCGATCGGGGCAAGGACACAGGCCGCGAGCGCGAGCGCGAAGGCGGTCGCCAGCGGATGCCGCATTGAAAGGTCCCCCGTCACGCGGCCACGAGCCCGCGCGCGGAAAGGCTTATCCCATCACCTGATGACGTGAAAACCTGTTCCCGCCGCGACCATGCGCCCGCGCGGGCGCATGGCCGGCCGGGCCCGTCAGTTGTCGAAGCCGACCTTGTCAACGAGGTTGGCCGCCGCCTTGCGCTGCGCGGCGATCGTCGACATCGGCGTGGTGTCGGGCTTGAGCGTGCCGTAGCTCGCGATCGTCGGGTTGATCGCGACGCCGGCCCGGATCGGGTACTCGTAGTTGATGTCGGCATAGACCTTCTGGGCGGGCTCGCCCACCAGCCACTCCAGGAGCTTGATCGCATTGGCCTTGTTGGGCGCGTGCTGCGCCAGCACCGCGCCCGACAGGTTGACGTGCGTGCCGCCGGTCTTGAACGTCGGGAGGATGACGCGGGTCGCGTCGGCCCACGGCTTCTTCTCGGGGTCGCGGTCGTGCATCAGCGCCCAATAATAGGTGTTGCCGATGCCGAGGTCGCACTTGCCGGCCGCGATGTCGCGCGCGGTCTCGCGGTCGCCGCCCGACGGCTTCTGCGCCAGGTTGGCCTTGAGGCCGCGCAGCCAGGTCTCGGTTTGCGCCTCGCCGTGCCTGGCGATCATCGCCGCGAACAGGGCGTTGTTGTACATGTGCTGGCCGGAGCGGATGCAGATCTTGCCCTTCCATTTGGGATCGGCCAGCTCCTCGTAGGTGATCGCGTCCTGCGTCACGCGCTGCTTGGAGGCATAGACGACGCGCGCACGCATCGAGAGGCCGATCCAGTGCCCCTCGGGGTCGCGGTACTGCGCCGGGATCACGTGTTCGAGCGTCGCGGATTTGATCGGCTGTGTGATGCCCGCCTGCACCGCAGCCTCGAGGCGCCCGATGTCCACGGTCAGCAGCACGTCGGCGGGACTGTTGGCGCCTTCGCTCTTGATGCGCTGCTCGAGGCCCGAGCTCGCGGAGATGACGTTCACCTTGATCCCGGTGTCCTTGCTGAACGCGTCGAACAGCGGCTGGATCAGCTTCGCCTCGCGATAGCTGTAGACGTTGACCTCGCCCGGCTGCGCGCAGGCCGGCCCGGCCGTCGCGATCATCAGCGCGCCGGCGAGCGTCAGGATGGCACGGGAAGAATGCATGGAAGCTCCGCTCGATTGTCCACGGGGCCCGCAGCGCGGGCCGTCGGGCGCAAGGGAAGCCACCCCCATGCGGGCGTCAATCGGGAATTACCCTGATGGATCAATAGATTGGAACGATTCTAGAGAGGACCAGGCTGGAATCGTTCGAAATCCCGCGGCTAGCCATTTGGCCCGGCAACGGAATCGCGCGGCGCGCATCGCCGCGCAACGCCGCCGCAGCCTTCGCGACAAAGCGTCTCAGGCCGTCAGCGCGCGGCGAGCGCGCGTATGCGCAGCGCGGGCGTCGCGGCGATCTCGGCCACCAGCTTGTTGATGATGGCCTGCCCGAACGATTCGAAATTCTCCGCCACCATGACGAACGAGCCCGGCCCGCCGGCCACGTTGTTGCGATAGTAGTTCGCGAGCCCGCCGGGCGGATGCGTATGGTCCGCGTTCCACGACAGCGGCGTCTCGCTCAGGATCACCAGGCCGTTGACGGTCACGCCCTTGCCGACCGCGTCGTCGCGTGCGCTCGTGACCTCGCGGCCCGAGTTGTTGGTGCCGTCGCCCGACACGTCGATCGTCCGCCGCGTCGCGCTGAACGGGGCGTGCTCGAGCTGGACCATTGCGAAATCGATCCCGCTGCTGATGGATGTCCGATCCGCGAACGGCCGCTGCGACTCGACGATGTGCGCGGAAAAATCCAGCGCCGAGGCCATGTCGCCGATGGCGGTCCAGTCGACGATGACCTTCTGGTTGCCCGCGCCGGACCACTCCACGAAGGTGATGCCGATCCGCCCGTACGGTCCCGACTTGATCGCCTCGAGGACGCGCGGACTGGTGATGGCGGCGGCATAGCCGTTGCGCTGAAGCTGGAACTTGTTGGCGTCGACGCTGCGCGAGACGTCGGCGGCCAGCACTAGCAACAGGTCGACCGGCTCCTGCGCGCGCACGAGCGCGGGGAAGATGCCCAGCGCCGCTGCGACCGTTGCTGCGATCAGACGCAACATGCCAACCTCCGCCGAGGCCCCGCGGTCGAGATTAGCGCAAGCGATGCGTTGCGCGAGTCATTTTGGGGTTGCGCATGACGCGCAGGTCAGGTCGCTGACGCGAACGCCGCCTCTACCAAGGTGCCTTCGCCCGATTTCGTCGTGACGGACAGGCTCGCGTGGTTGGCTTCGAGCAGCGCGCGCGCCACCGCGAGGGTCAGTTGCTGGTCGGCGGCGTCGGCCGAGGCGGACGCGGTCGTGCCGGGCTGGAGCTGGGCGAGGTCGCCGGCGGAGAGTCCCGGTCCGGTATCGCGCAACCGCAGCAGGACCTTGCCTCCGCTGCCGACCGCGGTGGACACGATCACCTGTCCGCCCGCGCCCGCGAAGCGGATCGAGTTGGCCAGGAGGTTCAGCACGACCTGCTTCACGGAGTCCGGCTCGGCGGCGATGCCCGGCAGGGTGCTTGCGAGCGAGGTGCGGATCAGCACGCGCACGCGGCTGGCCTCGCCCTGCATCTGCGTGACGCAGGCCTGCACGATCTCGTTGAGCTTGATGCTCGGTCCGGCGCCCGGCTTGCTGCGATCGATCTTGGCGAGGCTGGCGAGATCGTCGAACAGCGCCAGGATGCGCGAGCCCGAATAATGGATGTCGGTGAGGAACGTGCGGTAGCGCTCGTTGCCGATCGGGCCGTAGCGCTCGCTCAGCATCGTCTCGACGAAGCCCATGATTGCGGTGAGGGGCGTGCGCACCTCGCGCCCGACCTTGCCGAGCAGCTCGGCCTTCTCGTCGCCCGCGGTTTGCGCCGCGCGCCTCGCCTGCGCGAGCTCGTCCTCGAGCGCCGCGATCCGCTTGCGCAGCTCCGCCTCGTTGTTCACCGCTGCGGGGGCCGGCGTCTCGGCGCGCTGCTCGGCCCTCGGTCCGGCGAGCACGAGCGCGAGCGCGTTCTCGCCCGTCCACGGGATCGAGAACAGCCGGCCGTCCACCGGCACCTTGTCGCCCTTGCCGGTGGTGATGGCGAGCATCTGCGTGCCGGATGGGCCCGGGGCATCGCCCAGCGTCTCGATGAACAGGCTGTCGATGCCGCCGGCCTCGGCGAAGGCGTCGAGCGACTTGTAGCCGACGCAGTCGAGGAAGGTGCGGTTGGCGTAGAGCATCGCGTCGAAACGATAGACCAGCACGCCGAACGGCAGGCGGTCGAGCAGCGTGCGCGCGTCCGTTTCCTCCTGGCTCGGCAAGGCGAGCCCCTCGTTCGCGCGCGCCGCCGGGCGCGTCTCCTCGCGCGCGCGTGCGGCGGCCTGGCCATCCTCGGCGCGGCGCTCGGCGGTCCGCTGCGTCGCTGGCTCGGGCTGCTCCTGCGCGCGCGTGTCGGCTTCCGGCTCCTCCGGTGCTGACGGCGCGGGACGCTCGTTGCCCTTCAGGCGTGCGGAGAGCTGCCGCGCGATCTCGGTGAAGGCGTTGCGCTCGCCGGCGTTGAGGCCGGGCGCGCCCTTCGTCTCGGCCGGCGTCGCGATGCGGAACGGCACGACGTTCTGCGCCGGGCCGATGAAGGTGATGGTCTGGCGCGGCGTCTCGCCTTGCGCCGGCGCCGCGCGCTCGGGCGCCTGTCCGTCCGCGCCGGGCCCGGGCGGCGTCGCCGCGGCCGCATCCACCGGATCCTGCGCGACCTCTGCGTCCTGGGCCGGCGCGGCGGCGCGCTCGCGGCGCTTGACGGCGATCGCCGCGAGCGTTTCGAGATCGCGGCACACGCCGAAGCCGCGGTACCCGACGAAATTGCGCTGCCGGTCGTAGATCGGCAGGCCGGACAATTCGACCTTGAGGCGCTGCTCGGCGCGGTCCACCGGCCACGACACGACAATGCCGCTCCAGGTGTCGCGCGTCGCCACCGCGCGCGCGACGCGACCCTCGGGATCGAGGGCGAGCGCGGCGTTGATCTCGTGCCACGGCTGGCCCACGCGGCGCGCCGTGGTCGGCCCGGTGAGGGCGATGAAATCATCGGACGTGAGCGTGAAGCGCCCGTCGGGCTCCATCTGCCAGACGAACCGCAGCGGATGCTGCCGCGGCGGCTCCTCCGCGGGCGGCGGAGGTGTTTCGGCGGCAGGCGCCGCGGGCGGCTGTTCGGGCGGCGGAGCTGCTGGCGCCGCGGCTGCCGGAGTTGCCGGCGCAATGCTCGGCTCGGAAGCCGTTGACTCGGACGATGCGGGCGCAGGCTCCGACATCGCCGGGCCGGGCCCGGGCGCTGCGGCTGCCGCGGCGATGTCCTGCGCGCGCGGCTGATCAATTTTTTTGCCGGCGGTCTCGACGGGTGTCGCCGCTGGCTCGGCCGCCGGCGCGACCGGCGGCGAGGGTACGACGGCGGCCGGCGTCTCGGTGATGGCGTCGATGCCCGAGCCGAAGCTTGCGATCAGTGCGGTGTCGCCGCCCTGGCCGACGCGGAACAGGCTGGTGGGACCGACGAGCGTGCGGCCGGCCGACGAGCCGCTGGCGAGCGCTTCGGCGGCGAGCGCGTTGGCCTCGAAGGCGATCAGCGCCGTCGCCCCCGCCATGCGGTGCGCGGCCTTGGGCGTGGCGTAGAGCAGAGTTCCATCGGTGCCGAATGCGGCGATGGCCTCTTCCGATCCTTCGAGCAGCTTGCGCAGGCGGTCCGCCATCGAGAGCTGCACGCCCGCGCTCTCGGTCGCCGCGATCAGGACGGCGGACGCGCCGCCCTCGAGCGCAAAGCGCGAGCACGCGCAGGTGAGCAGGCGCAAGAACCCGGTCCCGAAGCCGCGCAGGCGCTCGAGCCGCGGCGTGCCGTTGGCCGGCAGCGACTGCGCGAGGCGCACCACGTGCGCGCTCGTGCGCTCGCCCGCGCCGAAGCGCCGCTCGCGCAGCAGCGCGAGGTTGGCGGCCCCGAACAAAGTGACGGCGGCGGCGTTGGCCCACAGAACCTGCGTGCCCTCGCTCGTCCACACCCACGCAGGCTCCTGGCTCGTGACATAAGCCGCGAGCCGCGGATCGCGCAGACAGGTCAGGGCCGAGGCATGGTTCATCTGCTGGGGTACCGGAGCCGCGCGGGCACCGTGCCCGCGTGGACTATCAACAAATTATTCATAATGCCGGCCACCCACAGCGTCCACGACCGCGCGCGGCCTGGCCTCGTGCACGCGCGAAATAACCTTAATCCTGTGGCACCGGCGTGCGGGAAAGACAGCGGCGACAGGCTCCGTTGCCGCGGCTCAATGGTGGTGAAATGATGGCGGCCCATCGGGACCGCAGGGAGGATACGCATGAGCGATGAGCGCAAGACGCCCTTCGATGTGCCGGCCGACATGGTGGCGCTCGCGGAACAGAGCTTCGAGCAGGCGCGCCGCGCGTTCGATCAGTTCCTGAACGCGGCCCAGTCGACGCTGACGAGCTTCGAGGACCGCAACAAGGCGGCCCAGGCCGGCGCCAGGGACGTGACCGGCAAGATCATGACCTTCGCCGAGCAGAACGTGGCGAACGCCTTCGCCTATGCCGAGCGCCTGGTGCAGGCCCGCGACCCGCAGGCCCTGCTTCAACTGCACAGCGACTATGTGCAGAGCCAGATGAAAGCGCTCGCGGAGCAGGCCCAGGCCGTGGCCGAGGCCGCCGGCAAGGCGACCACCGACGCCATCAAGCCGAAATCCTGAAAGCCGTTCAACGACTTGCAAGTCTTTAAGGCTGCGCACGCAATATTATTGCGGCGCACCATTTTTGTTGCATTGCATCATGGGGCGTGCTATATGAATAGGCGAGGACAGGTCGGCGCCGCCGCCCTCCCGTAACCCATCATTCCGACGAACGGCCACCCGGCGAACGCATGCGCCCCTGGCCCATGAGGATCAAGCGATGTCAGAGGCCACCGGAAATTCCGCTCGCGCCAGGAATGGCGCCGGCTTCATCCCCTCGGCGTTCCCCCAGTTCACGCTGCCGAGGGTCGAGTTCCCGAAATTCGAGGTTCCCGGCGTCGAGATGCCGGCCGCGTTCCGCGATATCGCCGAGAAGAGCATCGCCAGCGCCAAGACCAGCTACGAGAAGATGAAGACCGCCGCCGAGGAGGCGACGGATCTGATGGAAGACACCTATTCGACCGCCAGCAAGGGCATGTCGGAGTACGGCCTCAAGGCCATCGAGGCGGCGCGCGCCAACACCAACGCCGCCTTCGATTTCATGGCCAGCCTGATGTCCGTGAAGTCGCTCTCGGAGGCCGTCGAGCTCTCGACCGCCCATGCGCGCAAGCAGTTCGACGCGCTCTCGGAGCAGACCAAGGAGCTCGGCTCGATCGCGCAGAAGGTGGCGACCAATACCGCCGAGCCGATCAAGGAGAGCGTGACCAAGGCCTGCAACAAGGCCGCCTGATCGTTTCTTTCCGGGGCTCGGACGCGCCAGCGCCGGGCACTGTCCAGTGATCTGGCGCAAGCCCGGGCCCCGCGCCCGGGCTTCTTTTTTTCTGCCGCGATCGGCGCAGCGAACCGCTTCCACTTCGCGAAGTCATGCGCTAGCTTCCCGCCCGCGCGCAGCTGTAGCTCAGTTGGTTAGAGCGCCTGACTGTGGATCAGGAGGTCGGTGGTTCGAGTCCACCCAGCTGTACCATTCCCAATCAGTCGATGACGGGTGGTGAGCCCCAAGCCGACCGGCCCTGACGAACGGGCACGCGAGCCTTGGCGCCGCCCGATTGCGTGCAGGTCCACGACTGACGCGTATGACGGACGCGTCGATGCCGGTCGTCTATGGGTTTGCGGACCGGCGGACGAGCGGGTAGTCGTCGCTGTCGTACAACTCGCGGATCTGGGCGCTGTCGTAACGGTCGTCCGCGACCTCGAGAAAGGTGCCGATCAGCAGGCCGGGCGGCAACTCTTCGATGGCGAAGCGGATGGCATCCGCGGCTTTGGGAAAACGATGGTAGCCGACCGGATGCCGGCGCGATGGCGGATTGCGCCTAGGGAATAGCTCGGCTTCCGTGCTATAGTTGAATCCAGACATTGCATTTCTCCTCCGAAACAGCCTGCCAGCGCCACGTCACGCTGGCCCAACAAAGATGGCGGTGAGCGACGCGTCGGCTGAGCGACGCAACGGCGGATCGGGGTCGTCGCGCCGTCGGAATGCGACCGTCCCCGACGTAATCGTCCCTGACGTAACCTGACGCAACCGTCGCTGACGTAATCGTCTCTCGCATAGCCGTATCGACCGGACCTCCAGTCCGACAAGCCGCCGCGACCGCAGCCGGTCGCGTGACGCGAACCTTCAGTCTCTGGCGAGGTCTCATCGTGGCGCTCACAACCAAGATACTCTACGTTTCGATCGCAGCAGCAGTGTTCCTGTTCGCATCGATGCTGGGGCTGACTTTCCTGCATCCGTGACGGCGCCGGCTGCGTCACGCCTTCGTGCGCGTCACGCCTGGAATCGTCGGACTCGATCCGCGCTCGTCGCTCGTTTGGCGCTCGTCGCCGCGTCGCAGCGCAGATAGCTGAAGGACCGCGGCTGCGCAGATGCTGTCCGTTCGAAACGCGGGCGCATGGACGGGCCGCATTGGCAGACGGCTGGTCTATCGCCCTGTCCACGAGGGGCGGGCGCCCTCAGTGCTTTTGCACGAGTTCGTAGAAGCCCTGAAATCTCTCGACGATGACGATGAGCGCGCGCTCGCAGTCATAGTCGTCGGCGGTTCCGGGCTTGAATTGCGCGACGGTCCAGTTGGGCGCTTCGGGCAGGAAATCCGGCCATCCCACGATCGACACGCCCGCTGCACCCTCGCAGCCTTCGCAGGCCTGCAACTCCGTCAGCAGCAGCCGTTCGATTTCGGTGCGACTCTTCGGAGCCCTGGGGTACATCAGTCCTGCTCGATCGGGCGATAGAATTTGATGGTGATCTCGGGCGGAACCTTGTCGATGGCCTTCTGAATTTCTTCCGAAACCTGCGCCAGGCGGTTCGTGTCGATGTTGATTCCGATGCCGCAGCCCGGACATGTCATGTGTTGGCTCTGCTTGAGTCGGCCGATCGATTGCTTGAGGTCATGTCCGCAGCTCGGGCATTGAAAGCAGATTTCGTTCATGTCGGTGCTGGACATGGGGCCGGCTCATCCCGATTGACGCGGCAGGCGATGGAAATCCGCCAGCACGGCCTCGATGAGCTTCTGGCGTCGCGGATCTTGCGCCTCCGGCGTTGCTGCGAACAGGTGTATCAGGTAGGCGGCTTTCTCGGCGGCTTCCTGCCATGTCGTCGCAGGCCCGGCCAGCAACTGGACCTCGAGGGCGTGCTGCCTCGCGCGCAACGCATCTCGTTCCGCTGCGACGGCTGTCACTTCCCGGCGAATTTCCGTCGCTCGTTGAGCGGCCATGCCGCGATGCTCGTCGAGCTCGATGGCTTTATCGGTCATCGTGCGGTCCCTTCCGTCGCGGCGTCCCGCGCTTGCGCGGCCTGCAGATCGCGCGGATCGACGGTAACGACTTCGACCGCGCCCGGCGTTCCGGCGGGAACGACAATCATGGTCGAGACCCGGCGATAGACGGGGAACGACAAGCCTTCGATCAGCTCCTCGTCGGTGACCACGCGATAAGCTCCCGCGGGCAGGACGCGGCCCACGTCCCGCAGCAGGAAAGGATGAAGGAAGCTCACCGCCGTTTCGCGCGTTCGCATCGTGGGTGTCTTTCGCCAATGATGGCCGTGTTCAACTCCGCGATCGCGCGACGGCGCAGCCGCGGTTGCGACGAAGTCCGGCGTCGCCGCCGGACTTCGGATTGCCCGCTCGCCGACCTATCTCTGCTGTGCGGGCTTTTCAGCCGGCCCGGTATCGGGCGAGGGGGTCGTCTGAGTCTGTTGTGGCTGCGATTGCGGCGCAACGTTCGGCTGCTGGGCCGGCTTCGGTGCCTCGGCGGGCTTGTGCGATTGAGACGTCATAATGTTGTTCTTTCTAAAAGACCTAAAAGGATTTCCAGGTACCCTGTACAACTGGACCTCAACGGCGGGATAACAAGCACTGCGCGGGCAAATAAATGCTCGGGGTTTTCCGCAATTCGCTTGCTTTTCGGCGATTTGGCGAGAGCGCCCTACGGCGCCAGCGCCGTGCCGCGCCGGTTGCTGCGTCGCGTCTGACCGGACCGGTCATCTCGCGCCAGAACGCGCAATCGCGCACGGCCCCTGCCGTTCTTGCGGGAGAGAACCATGTCCGAGAGGGAGCCTGACTCCAGATTTCCGGGGCGGGACACGTATGGCCGTGGAGAGAGCTCGCGCCGTCGCGAGGGAAACAATCTCAGCCTGATCGTGGGAGGCGCTGTCGTGATTGCTCTCGTCGTCGCCCTGATCTACCTGATCGGAACCGGGGGATAGGTCGGGAGCGCAGCGTTCACGGCTGCCGCGCCGGTCATGCGATGACCCCGCCCGCGCCGCGCACTTTGACGTGCGCCGCGATCGCTTTCGGTCACGGAATGGTGGCGGCGTTCTTCAGGATGATGCGCGACAGTTCGATCACCAGCGTGCGGAGCTGTCTGTTCTCGTCGCGCAGGTCGTCGATCTCCCACCTGGCCGGGTTGCCGTGGCGCTCGACGGCAGGCTCCGGCGCAGAGCCCAGCAGGTGGTCAGGCGAACGTAAGGGTGTCACGAGCGAGATCCTCCTCGTTGAGGTGTGTCGCGCTGTCGGTTCTCCCCCCGCTTCAGTCCCCCGGTGATGCCCGTCTCGGTTTGCCCCGTGTCTGATGACTGTGACTGATTCGCAACCACAGGTAGTGGTAGCTGCGTAGTTCCATCGATGTTGCACGTCAGGAATAACCCCGGCGCGGGCCTGCGCGTGTTGCGCGAACACGTTCGGCGCGACCGGCTGCCGCTGTTCAAGCAAGGGTCGTTCGCGTAACGTGCACGCCCATCGGCCGGCGGCCTGATGATGTGGTCTGAGGGCAAACAGGGCGGCACCGCGCGTCGATCGATCGATGATCTCCAATTCCGTCATCAAGTCCGTGCGCAACCTGCGCAACTCCGTCGCGATCAACGTCAATCACGCGCGCGGCGTTGAATTCATCCCGCCGCGCGGCGGCACGCTCAACATCGAGACCTCGAGCCTGTGCAATCTCGATTGCGTGTTCTGCGCTTACGGCAAGAAGCATTCCCCCAAGCTCACGATGAAGAACGAGTTCTTCGCGGACTGCATCGCGCAGGCCGTGGCCATGGGCTATCGCGAGTACGATCTCACGCCATGCACGGGCGACGTGTTCATGGACCGGCACCTGTTCGAGAAGCTCGATCATCTCGATACGGCGCCGGGCGTGACGGGCTACGGCTTCTACACGAACTTCACGATTCCGCGTCCCAAGGACATCGAGCGCCTGGTCGCGCTCAAGCGCCTGAGCGGCATCGGCATCAGCATCTATGGCCACGACCTCGAGACGTTCCTCGCCATCTCGAAGTCGACCGAGAACGTCTATCGCCGGCTGCTGCGCAATCTCGACCAGCTTCTCGACATCCTGCGGCGCCAGCGCTTCCAGGTGCATATCGCCGTGCATCCCGGGCGCGCGTCGCTGCGCGGCCGCAGCAGCGAGCTCATCGACCGCCTGGAGCGGTTCAAGGCGGCCGGCGTCAGCGTGAAGCTGACCAAGGGCCTCTACAACAACTGGGGCGGCTTCGTCACCCAGGACGATCTGCGCGGGCTGCCGCTCAAGGTCGGCGGCGTCGACGACATCTACAAGAAGGGCGCCTGCGTGCGCCTGTTCACGACGATCCAGGTGATGGCGACCGGCATCGTCAACGGCTGCGCCTGCCGCGACGCCGACGCCACCTTGCGCCTCGGCGACCTCAACGAGACGCCGCTGGCGCAGATCATCTCAACGAAGAATACCGCCTACATGACCTTGATCGAGGAGCAGCAGCGCGGCGAGTTCCGCCCGGTGTGCAAGAGCTGCGACTTCTACGCCAGCATCTATCACAAGAGCAGCACCTACCGGAAACAGGGGCTCGCGCTGCAGACGCTGAACGAGTGGCGGCGCTCCGTACCGTGATGCTGCTGCGGCCGAATACGAACGCGAAGGCCAAGCAGAAGCTGGGGCGCTGAGGCGCAGCCGCAGGCGTATTGCGAGGAGCGGAGCGACGAAGCAATCCAGCTCTGAATCTCCGCTCTGGATTGCTTCGTCGGACGTTTTACGCCGTCGCACAGTGAGTGTGGAGTGAACGCACGGCCGGCCGCCATATGACGGCCCGTGCGGGTCGCCTACAGCCTGAACAGCCCAAGCCCGTCGACCACCTCGCGTTTCGTCGCTTCGGTCCGGCTCCACGCCGTATCCGTGCCGCGGCGGATCACGTCGATCACATAGGCCGGATCCTTGGCGAGATGCGCGCGCTGCTCCCGGATCGGGCCGATCAGCGCCTGCAGGATGTCGTCGAGGCGGCGCTTGATCCTGCTGTCGCCCACGCCACCGCGCCGGTATTGCATCTTGAGTTCGTCCAGCGCGGCGCGGTCCTCGTCGAACGCATCGAGGTAGGTGAAGACGACATTGCCCTCCACCTGGCCGGGATCCTCGACCCGCAGATGGTTGGGATCGGTGAACATCGCCTTCACCGCCGCCGTGATCTCGTCCGGCGAAGCCGACAGCGCGATGGCATTGCCGCCGGATTTCGACATCTTCGCCTTGCCGTCCACGCCCGGCAGACGCCCGACCTGCGGAATGACGGCTTGCGCTTCCGGGAGGATCTCGCGTCCGGCCGCCGCGTTGACGCGCCGCACGATCTCGTTGGTCTGCTCGATCAGCGGCGCCTGATCCTCGCCCACCGGCACGATCGTCGCCTTGAAGGCGGTGATGTCGGCCGCCTGCGCCGCGGGGTAGCACAGGAAGCCTGCCGGGATGTCGCGCCCGAATCCGCGGGCGCGAATCTCGTCCTTGATCGTGGGATTGCGCTCCAGCCGGGCGACGCTGACGAAATTGAGATAGAGCATCGACAGTTCGGCCAGCGCCGGCAGGTGCGATTGCAGGCAGATCGTGGTCCTGGCGGGATCGATGCCGACGGCGAGATAGTCGAGCGCCACCTCGATCACGTTGCGCCGCACCTTTTCGGGCGCGTGCGCGTGATCGGTCAGGGCCTGCGCGTCGGCGAGCAGCAGGAACTGCTCGTGCGAATCCTGCAGGCGCAGGCGATTGCGCAGTGATCCGGCGTAGTGGCCGATGTGCAGCGGGCCGGTGGTGCGGTCGCCGGTCAGAACAACGGGTCGGGTCATGGGTGTCCTCGTGGGATGAAGGGGACACCGCATGGGGGATCGATCAAACAAAAGGCCGCCCGTGCGGCGGCCCCAGATGCGATGAAACGTCCGGCCGCCCTGTCAGGAGGCCGGCCACCAGCGCTTGCCGATGGTGATCGTGCGTTTCATGGGCGACTGCCTAGGCCGCGCGGCGGCGCCGGTCAACAGGGCGGCCGGGCGAGGTGCCGCCTGTGGTGGCGTTTCAATTTGCGGGAGATCGTGCGCCGACGTGATCCGCGCATCCATCAAGAAAGCGGCAATCTCAAACGATGACGGCCGGTCAGGGCCGGCAGTGGCTCAGCACGGCAGCACGACGGCGGCGAGGTCTGTTTCCAAAGACTAGCTCACGGCGCAGCTCAGGAATTTTCGTCCGACGATCGCGCCGAGCACCGCCACGATCATGACCGCCAGGCCGGGCCACGTCGCGACGAACAGCAGCGAGAGTTCCTGGTTGTGCCAGACGTAGATGGCTGCCGACACGCTGCCGGCCAGCAGGCCGGCCGCCGCGCCGGCAAACCGCGGCGTCGTGACGACGACGCTGCGCAGCACGTAGATCAGGCTCGTCAGGATCGGCATCGAGAACAGCGTGACCAGCGTTACGCAGGTCGCGGCGTTGCCGCCGACGATGCGCGTCGTCCATGTGCTCGAGGGTGTGCGGGCCAGCTCGGCCGCCATGCCGCTGCCGAGCAGGATGGGGGCGGGCAGGAGATATGTCCACGCGCGGCGCGACCCGCCCGGCTGGGCCAGCTCGACCAGCGCCCACAGCGCGCTGGCCGCGAGCGTCAGCCACACCGCGATGTTGAACGCCAGCGCCGAATTGATGCTGCCGCCCTCGATCTGCGGGTTGCGCGCGAGCAGGAGCACCACCACCGCCAGCACCGGCAGCGCGGCGGCGCAGGTGCCGGCGAGCAGCGTGACCGCCATCACGCTGCGGCGCGGGTTCCGCTCGGTCAGCGGATCATTCTTGGAAGACGTCATTGTCTCTCTCGTTATTTGGACCGCGCCGCATCCGCTTACCTTTGCCGAAATGTCGGACAGGCTCAACGCTTGGGCGGCGCTCGGCCGCAAAATTGGCGTGGAGAGGTCAATTTGACCGGGCAGGGGCCCGCGTCTACGTTACCGGCAGTCCGCCGGGCTCCCGCAGGAGGGCCGGCAATCCTCCGGAAATGACAATAATCCTGCCTTCGGTGTGCGGAGACGGCGTGCGTCCCGGACGTCCGACGATCGGAAGGAAACCGCTGGGAACGTCCATGGAACGATCATTTAAAGCAGAAGTGGAATCGCTGCGCCTCGGCAACGGCGAGGTGTTCGAGGGCGAAGGCATCCTGGCGGTCACGAAGGGCCTCCTGCAGTCCGGCGTGAGCTACGTCGGCGGCTATCAGGGCTCGCCGATCTCGCATCTCATCGACGTGCTCGTCGATGCCAAGCCGCTGATGGACCAGCTCGGCGTCCATCTCGAAACCTCGACCAGCGAGGCGGCGGCGGGCGCGATGCTGGCCGCGTCGATCAACTATCCGATCCGCGGCGCGGTCACCTGGAAATCGCCGGTCGGCACCAACGTCGCGTCCGACGGCCTCTCGAACATCTCGTCCTCGGGTGTGATCGGCGGCGCCATGATCATCCTCGGCGAGGATTACGGCGAGGGCGCCAGCGTCATCCAGGAGCGCAGCCACGCCTTCGCGATGAAGTCGACGATGTGGCTGCTCGACCCGCGGCCGAACCTGCCTTCGATCGTGAACCTGGTCGAGAAGGGCTTCGAGCTGTCAGAAGCCTCGAACTCCATCGTGATGATGCAGCTGCGCATCCGCACCTGCCACGTCTACGGCCGCTTCACCGCCAAGGACAACCGCGAGGGCAAGATCTCGCGCAACCACCCGCAGCAGCGCCCGGAATTCTCGCTCATGCGCCTGCCGCAGCCCGGCTTCACCGTCCCGCAGGAACGCCTCAAGCTCGAGCAGCGCCTGCCCGCGGCGATCAGGTTCATCAGCGAGAACAAGCTCAACGAGCAGTTCCCCGGCGATCTCTCCGAGATCGGCATCATCATGCAGGGCGGCCTCTACAACACGGTCATGCGCGTGATGCAGCGCATCGGCCTTGCCGACGCCTTCGGCAAGTCGCGCATCCCGCTCTACTGCATGAACGTCACCTATCCCATGGTCCCCGACGAGATCACCGCCTTCTGCGCCGGCAAGCGCGCGGTGCTGATGATGGAGGAGGGGCATCCCGACTACATCGAGCAGGCGCTCAACACGGTGCTGCGCCGCGCCGACATCAACACCAGGGTGTTCGGCAAGGACGTGCTGCCGATGGGCGGCGAGTACACCGCCGACGTCGTACTCAAGGGCCTCGCTGCGTTTCTCGACAAGGTGCGTCCGGCCGGCATCGATGCCGTGATCGACACCGCCAAGGCCCAGGTCGAGAAGATCGCCGGCTACAAGGCGAGCGCGGGCGAACTGCTCGGCAATCCCGTTCCCGGCCGCAACCCGACCTTCTGCACCGGCTGTCCCGAGCGGCCGATGTTCACCTCGATCAAGCTCGCGGAGCGCATGGTCGGGCCGACCCACGTGTCGGGCGACATCGGCTGCCACAGCTTCGGCATGTATCCGCCGTTCCACGTCGGCAACACCTGCGTCGGCTACGGCCTCGGGCTCGCGAGCTCGACGGGCATCGCCGCCAACTTCGGCAAGCGCACCATCTCGATCATGGGCGACGGCGGCTTCTGGCACAACGGACTGACCACGGGCGTCGCGTCGGCGACCTACAACAACGCCGACAGCGTGCTGATCGTGATGAAGAACGGCTACACCTCGGCGACCGGCTGGCAGTTCCTGCCGTCCTCGGCGCAGCGGCGCGAGGGGCTCGAGGCGCAGGACCAGTCGATCGAGAACGCGCTGCGCGGCGTCGGCATCAAGTGGATGCGCAAGGTCAACAACTACAAGGTCGGCAGCGTCGCCAAGGTGCTGCGCGAGGCGCTCACCACCGCCGAGAAGGGCCTCAAGGTGATCATCGCGGAGGGCGAGTGCATGCTCGCCAAGCAGCGCCGCGTGCGGGCGGAGGACGCCAAGAACATCGCCGCCGGCCGGCGCGTCGCCAAGGCCAAGTTCGGCGTCGACGACCAGGTCTGCACGGGCGATCACTCCTGCATCCGCCTGTCGGGCTGCCCCTCGCTCACCATCAAGGAGAACCCCGATCCGCTGCGGCGTGATCCGGTGGCGACCGTGATCGAGAGCTGCGTGGGCTGCGGGCTGTGCGGCGAGGTCTCGCACGCCGCGATCCTGTGCCCGAGCTTCTACAAGACCGAGGTCGTGCATAACCCCGGCGTCGTCGAGCGCGGGCTCGACCGCCTGCGCCGCCGCGTCATCACGTGGCTGGCGACGCCGCCGGCGCCGCCGACGCCGATGATCCCCGGCGAGGTCGGTCTCGCCCAGGCCGCCGAGTAAGCCATGGCCGACACCACGCGTCCCGTCACCATCCTGATCTCGGCCCTCGGCGGGGAGGGCGGCGGCGTCATGACCGACTGGATCATCGCCGCCGCGCGCGAGCAGAACCTGATCTGCCAGGCGACGTCGGTGCCCGGCGTCGCGCAGCGCACCGGCGCCACCACCTACTATCTCGAGGTGTTTCGCGACAAGCTCGAGCCCGGCAAGCCCGAGCCGGTGATGGCGCTCTACCCGCAGGCCGGCGACATCGATCTGATGGTCGCCAGCGAGCTCGCCGAGGCGGGCCGCGCCTGCCAGAACGGCTTCGTCACGCCCGACCGCACCACGCTGATCACGTCGACGCACCGCTTCTACCTGCTCGACGAGAAGATGGGCATGGCCGACAGCCGGCTCGACGCCGAGCGTCTGGAGAAGGCCGTGCGCGCCATGGCCAAGCGCGTCATCGCCGGCGACTTCGTGCGCGCCGCGCGCGAGGCCGGCACCGTGATCAACGCCGTGCTCCTCGGCGCCATGGCCGGCTCCGGCCTGCTGCCGATGCCGGTCGAGGCGTTCGAGCGTGCGATCCGCAGCGATGGCAAGGCGGTCGAGGCCAACATGCGCGGCTTCCACTACGGCCTCTCGGTCGCGCGCGGCGAGGTGGTCGAGCTCGCGCCGAAGACGCGGCCGCTTCCCGCCGCGCCGCAGACGGCGCAGCCGGCGGGCACGCTGCTCGCGCTGCGCGACCGCGTCGCCCGCGACTTCCCGCCCGCCACTCACGAGATCGTCATCGAGGGCGTGGCGCGCGTCGTCGACTTCCAGGACTTCGACTACGGCAAGCTCTACCTCGACCGGCTGGCGCCGATCCTCGCCGCCGACGGCGGCGACTATTCCGTCACCCGCGAGACTGCGCGCTACCTCGCGCTGTGGATGGCCTACGAGGACGTCATCCGCGTCGCGCAGCTCAAGACGCGTCTCGCGCGCCTCGAGCGCGTGCGCGCCGGCTCGGGCGGCAAGGCCGAGCAGCCGGTGATCGTGACCGAGTTCCTCAAGCCCGGCCTCGACGAGTTCTGCTCGCTGCTGCCGGCGTCGCTCGCCGCGCCGCTCCTGCGCTGGGCCGACCGCACCGGCCGGCGCGACGCCTTCAACGTCGGCCTGCACATCCGCACCAGCACCGTGCTCGGCTTCGCGCTGCTGCGCATGATGGCCAAGCTCAAGGCGTGGCGCCGCCGCGGCTACCGCTTCGGCGTCGAGCAGGCGCTGATCGCGCGCTGGCTCGCCGCGGTCGAGGCCGGCCTTACGCGCGATCCCGCGCTCGGGCGCGAGATCGCCGAATGCGCGCGCCTCATCAAGGGCTACAGCGACACGCACCGGCGCGGGCAGGGCAACTTCCTGCGCCTGATGGACACGATCGTCGATCCGACGCTCGCGCGTCCCGCGGGGCCCGACACGGACGCCAATGCCGCGGCGGCGCTCGCCACCGCGCGCAAGGCCGCGCTCGCCGATCCCGAGGGCAACGCGCTCGGCGCGACGCTGGAGAAGCTCGGCCGCGTCGCGGTCGCAAGCTGACGGCGCGTCGCCGCGTCCCCGCGTGGGGCGCGCGCCCATCACGTCTGTTGCGTCCCACGCGAGGCTCCTCGCGCTGCGCACGCGTTCCCTGCATCATGAACCGCGGTATATTGAACGTATGCCTGGGCGCAGGGTTGAGCGGGCTTGCGCGCGGGTCCATCAATGATCTCCCCGGAAGTCAGGAGCATGAGTGTGGCTAGCATTCCCAAGGCACTTCACGAGCACATTAATACGGCGTTCCCCACCACGCCCTGCCTCGTCGCGACGACGTTGCCCGACGGTTACGCGCAGGTCTCGCCGCGCGGCAGCGTGATGGTCTTCGACGACAACCATCTCGCGATCTGGGAGCGCGGCAAGGGTTCGGTGAACGCGCAGATGCAGGACGGCACCAAGGTCACCGTCTTCTTCCGCAAGCCGGCGCTGCGCGAGTCCGGCATGCTGCCCAAGGGCGGCGTCGCGCGCTTCTACGGTGTCGCCAAGGTGCACAAGTCCGGCGCGACCTACGACGAGGTGTGGAAGCGCCTCATCCCGCAGGAGAAGGATCGCGATCCCGACCGGAAGGGCTTTGCGGTCGTGATCAAGCTCGATCGCGCCGAGGATCTCGACGGCGATCCGCTGAACATCAAGTAAGCGCAACGCCCCGGCACGAGCCGGGGCGTTTGACTGTTCGCGCGGGGCGGACCCGCCACTAGCAGCGCCGCGGGGCGGCCGTCGTCCCGAAGAAGCGCGAAGGCCCGGGAGGCGCGGCATGAAAGACAATGACATCATCCCCGTCCTGATCGTCGGCGGCGGCCCCATCGGCCTCGCGCTGGCGCTCGACCTCGGCTGGCGCGACGTGCCGTGCCTGCTCGTCGAGCAGGGCGACGGCGAGGTCGTCGACGCCAAGATGTTCGCGACCGGCATCCGCACGGTGGAGTTTTGCCGGCGCTGGGGCATCGCCGAGAAGGTGAAGCACTGGGGCTACCCGGAGGACTTCCCCTTCGACAACGTCTTCGTCACCAGCCTCGCCGGCCACGAGGTCGGCCGCATCCCGATGCCGGCGCTCAGGGACATCTCGCCGTTCCCGACGAGTCCCGAGCAGTTCGCGCACTGCCCGCAGTTCGTGTTCGACCCGATCCTCGCGGCGGCCGCGCGCTCCTATCCGTGCGTGACGCTGCGCCACCGCTGTCAGCTCGTCGCCTTCCGCGACGAGGGTGACCACGTCGCGGCCGAGCTCCTCGATCATGCAAGCGGCGCGCGCGAGACGGTGCGGGCGCGCTATCTCGTCGGCTGCGACGGCATCGGCAGCATGGTGCGCAAGCAGCTCGGCTTCCGCATGGAGGGCGTCGAGCTCATCAACCACTCCTTCAACGTGATGTTCCGCGCCAAGGAGCTGTGGTCGCGCCACGACAAGGGCATCGCCGGCCGCTACGTCATCGTCGGTCCCGAGGGCGCCTGGGCGAGTCTCACGCCCGCCGACGGCCGCGACCTCTGGCGCCTGATGATCCACGGCGAGCCGGAGACCGATCCCGCCTCGATCGATCCCGCCGCCGAGGTGCGCCGCGCCATCGGCAACGACACGCCGTTCGAGGTGGTGAAGTTCGGCCACTGGATCCGCCGCCGCGTCGTCGCCGATCACTACCAGCGCGGGCGCGTGCTGCTCGCGGGCGACGCCGTGCACGTGACGCCGCCGAACGGCGGGCTCGGCATGAACACCGGCATCGGCGACGCCGCCGACCTCGGCTGGAAGCTCGCCGCCGTCCATCACGGATGGGCCGGCCCCCATCTCATCGACAGCTACGAGCCCGAGCGGCGTCCCGTCGGCATCCGCCAGTGCGACGAGGCCATGCGCAACTTCCAGCGCTACGGCTCGCGCAAGCCGGTGCCGCACGTCACCGACGAGACCGAGGAGGGCGCGCGCGTGCGCGCCGAGCTCGGCCGCCGCCTGCAGGCCTCCAATGCGCAGGCCTGGGAGAACCCGCTCAACACCCACCTCGGCTATCGCTACGAGGCTTCGCCCATCATCGTGCCGGACGGCCCGCTGCCGCCCGAGCCGGAGGACCCGCGTCACTACACGCAGACCAGCCATCCCGGCTGCCGCGCGCCGCATGCCTGGCTTGCGGCGGGACGATCCACGCTCGACCTGTTCGGCCGCGGCTTCACGCTGCTGGTGTTCCCGCGCGCCGCCTCGCCGGCGCCCATCGTCGCCGCCGCGCGCAGCCGCGGCATTCCGCTCGATGTCGTCGCGATCGACCGCCCGGACATCGCGGCGCTCTACGAGCGCGCCCTCGTGCTGGTGCGGCCCGATGGGCACGTCGCCTGGCGCGGTGATGCGCCGCCCGCTGACGTGGGCACGCTGATCGACCGCGTGCGTGGGGCCATTGCCCCGCATGACGCCATGCGCAACTGTGCACCCGAGACCGTTGGAGCGGATGCGAAATCGGCATAGAATGCCGCCAGCAAACAGGCGCCGCCACGATGCGGCGTCCGGCTCACGGAGGATCTGGCGATGAACGTTCACGCGCAGCCCAAGACCGGCACGTTGAAGTCCCTGCCCAAGCGTCTGCACCACTACGCCTTCGTGGTGAAGGACCACGAGGCCAACCGCAAATTCTGGGAAGACGTGATCGGCATCCCGCTGACCGCGACCTGGTGCGAGCGCGCCTACAACGCGAGCGTCGGCCGCGAGATCGACTATTGCCACACGTTCTATTCGCTCGCCGACGGCGGAGCGCTCGCCTTCTTCCAGTACGCCGACGAAGATGCCTACGAGAAGCTGCGCGCGCTGCGCCCCGATCAAGGCCAGCACTTCGCGATGCTGGTCGACGAGGAGACCTACAACGAGATCGCCAAGCGCATCCAGGCGGCGGGCCTGCCGTTCCGCGAGACCGATCACGGCTACTGCAAGTCGATCTACTCGGCGAGCCCGGACGGGTTGAAGGTGGAGTTCACCATCGACGCCCCCGAGGCGGACCAGATCAACGAGATGCGGCGCAAGGACTGCCACTCCGAGCTCAAGCGCTGGCTCGCCGGCGATCACCGCCCCAACAACCACGACCGCCACGGCATCACGACCTGAGCGCCCGCGTCGCGAAAGCCTGATCGCAAGTTTCAGAGCACGTTCATCGGCGTTGCCGGGCCGCGCCCGGCAGCCGCGTTCACGCGGGTGCCAGTTCCTTGGCGACGGCGGTGACGACGCGCGTGTCGAGCGGCTCGATCGCGCTCGCGAAGGCGGCGGCGATGCGGCCGTCGCGGCCGATCAGGTACTTGTGGAAGTTCCACGTCGGCACGTCGAGCGGGCGCTCGGTGGCCGCCCAGCGGTAGAACGGGTGCGCGTGCGGCCCCTTCACCTGCGTCTTCGCCGCCATCGGGAAGGTGACGCCGTGTCCGCCCACCGCGACGGCGGCGATGTCCTGCGCGCCGCCCGGCTCCTGCCCGCCGAAATCGTTGGACGGCACGCCGACGACCATCAGCCCGCGCGCGCCAAAGCGCGTCCACAGGTCCTGCAGGCCGGTGAGCTGCGGCGTGTATCCGCATTGCGAGGCGGTGTTGACGACGAGGATCGGCTTGCCGGCGTGATCGCTGAGGCGGATGCTGCCGCCCGCCAGGGCCGCAAAGCTGAAGGCATAGGCGGTGACCTTGCTCATGGCGGGTGCCTGCGCGAAGGCGGGGCTCGCGACGAAGCCCGCGATGATGCCGAGTGCGTGCCGCCGGTTCATGGCGCATCCCTCGCGTGAACGAACGACTGGCGCGACGATACACCCGCTGTCGTGGCGGCAAAGCCGGATATGGCGCCTTGACGTTCACGAGCCTGTGTGGACGCTTCGCGCGAGGGGAGGAGCCAATGACAGCGCCATCCGGCCGGCCGCCGTTCCGCGCCGATCACATCGGCAGCCTGCTGCGCCCGCAGATGCTGCGGCAGGCGTTCCGCGACCACGCGGCCGGCAAGCTGTCCGACGTCGATTTCGCGCAGGTGCAGGACGACGCCATCCGCGACGTCATCGCCATGCAGGAGGACGTCGGACTCGATGTCGTCACCGACGGCGAGTTCCGCCGCGCCTCCTATTGGGGCCGTTTCGTCGAGCGGGTGGGAGGCTTCGCCATCAAGCCGGCCGAGTTCACGTTCCGCGACGATGCCGGTCACGAGCTCGCCTTCACCGGCACCTATGCGGCGGCGAAGCTGCGGCGCGCGCAGCCGCTGGCGCTCGACGAGTTCACCTTCGCGCGCGGCCTCACCGGCAAGACCGTCAAGATCACGCTGCCGGCCCCGTCCACCATGCACTTCTACCGCTGCGGCGACTTCGCCGATCCGGCCGTCTATCCCGATCCGGATGCGTTCTTGGCCGACCTCACGCAGGTGTTCCGCGACGAGATCGCCGATCTCGCCGCCGCCGGCTGCCGCTACGTACAGCTCGACGAGGTCGCGATCGCGATGCTGTGCGACCCCGCGATCCGCACCGCTGTCGGCGAGGCGGGCCATTCGCCCGACGCGCTGATCGGCCTCTATATCGACGCCATCAATGCGAGCGTCGCCGCTGCGCCGGCCGGCATGGCCGTGGGCGTGCACGTCTGCCGCGGCAACTTCAAGGGCCATTACCTCTCGGCCGGCGGCTACGACGCGGTGGCCGAGCGCTTCTTTTCCGCGACCGCCATCAATCATTTCCTGCTGGAGTTCGACACGCCGCGCGCGGGCGACTTCTCGCCGCTGCGCTTCGTGCCGGCGTCGAAGGGCGTCGTGCTCGGCCTCGTCAGCAGCAAGACACCGCAGCTCGAATCGACGTCAGCGCTCTGCCGGCGGATCGAGGAGGCGGCGCGCTACGTCGATCTCAACCGCCTTGCGGTCAGTCCGCAGTGCGGCTTTGCCTCGACGGTCGCGGGAAATCCCATCACCGCCGCCGACGAGGAGGCCAAGCTGCGGCTGGTGGTGGACGTCGCGCGTCAGGTGTGGGGCTAGGAGTCGCGCTGTTGCGGAGCGCCGTCGCTCTCGAGCGGCTGCCGGTAAGCGAAGCCGCACGTGCATTCGAACACCAGCGTGTCGCGGGCTCTGGCCGACATCGCGGCCGGCTCGATCACCGCCAGGCGCATGTCGCCCCGGCAGCGCGGACATTTGATGTTGGGAATGCCTGCGTGTGCGTGGTCATTCGAACGCTGAGCATGGGGCATATGTGCCTCCCTTGGACAGGCGGGAGCACAACCCTCCACCGGCGCCCGATGGACGCTGCCGGTGATTATTAGAGCATGGGGGCGAGCATGCGCGAGCGCAAGGGGCAAACACGAGGGGCAGCAATCGGCGATGACACGGAACATTGCCAGCCTGATGGGATTGGAGGTCCGATCAGGTTGAAGCGATGCACGAATTTCCGATCTGCCCGAACTGTCTGCGCATCATGGCGCTCGTGCGGCCGCTCCCGCGCGTGGGAGAGGAACGGCAGGTCAACGTCTTCGAATGCCGTGCCTGCAAGGTGATCCTCAACACCGCCGGTTACGCGCCTCCCGGCGCGGACCGGCGTGACTGACAGGTCCTATGCCTTCACCTTCAGCAGGTTGGCCAGCGGCTGGTTCGGATCGGCGAGGTCCGCCGCCTTCACCGGGATGCGCCGCTCGATCAGCCGCCGCGCGGTGGCGATTTCGCGCTGCGCGTTGATGCCGAGCGCCGAGACGAGATGCTCGCCCTCGACATCGAAGGTGATCGCGCTGTTGCCGGACAGCGGCCGGCGCACGGCGTGCGCGCTGCGCGGCACGTTCCAGCCCACGCCCTGCAGGTAGAGGTCGTATTGCTCCGACCAGAACGAGGGCACCGGCCGGTAGGTCTCGCTCGCGCCGGCGGCGTTGCGTCCCGCGACCGCGCCCTGGTCCTGCGCGTGCCGCCAGTCCTCCAGCCGCGCGAGGCCGTGCGGCCCGGGAAACCGCACCACGTCGCCGGCCGCGAAGATCGCCGGATCGGACGTGCGGCAGAACTCGTCCACCACGATGCCGGTGTCGAGCGCGAGCCCCGCCGCGGCGGCGAGCCGCGTGTCGGGCACCGCGCCGATCCCGACCAGCACGATGTCCGCGTGCACGACGTCGCCGCCGGCGGTGAGCGCGAGGCGGCCGTCGGGCGTGGTGTGGACCTGCGAGATCGTCGTGTCGACGCGGATGTCGACGCCATGCGCGACGTGCGCGGCGTGCATGCGCGCGCCGGTGTCCTCGTCGGTGACGCGCGCGAGGATGCGCGGCGCGGCCTCGATCACGACCACCTGCGCGCCCAGTTCGCGCGCCGAGCTCGCGACCTCGAGGCCGATCAGCCCCGCGCCGACCACCGCCACCGTCCGGGCGCGCTCGAGCGCGAAGCGCAGCGTACGCGCGTGCGCCTCGGTGCGCAGGTAATGCACGCCCGCCATGCCCGGCGGCAGGCTCGGCACGACGCGCACCATCGCGCCGGTTGCGATCACCACCGCGTCGTAGGGCAGCCGTTCGCCGTTGGCGAGGAACACGGTCTTGCTCGTGCGGTTGATCGCCGTGCAGATCGAGTTGCAGGCCAGCACCACGCCGTGCCCGGCGACGCCCTTCGGTCCCGCGATCGGCGCGTCCTCGACGCGCGCCTTGCCGGTGAGCACGGCCTTCGACAGCGGCGGCTTCTCGTAGGGCTCGCAGTATTCCGGCGTGAGCAGGATGACCTCGGCGGCGGGATCCTGCGTCTTGGCCGAGATCGCCGCCCAGCATCCCGCCGGGCCGCCGCCGATGACCACGATTCTGCGCGCGCTGCTCATGCCGAACGTCCTACGTCACGCCCGGCCCGCGCTCAAAGCGCGCGGCTGGGCTGCGGGCAGCATATCAGCAATGTGATGGTCGAAGGCCGTACTCAGAGGCTGGCGAGCGTCAACACGCCGCCGACGACGGCGGTCGCGGCTCCGAGGCTTCGCACCGCGTAATGACCGGCGGTCCGGTCCAACCTCCCGACCAGCAGTCCGGCGCTGATGCCGCAGGCATGCAGCAGCGCCGTCGCGAGCACGAAGCCGACGCCGTAGGCGAGGCCCGCCGCGGTCTGCGGCATCTCCGCGCCATGGGCGGCGCCGTGGAAGATCGCGAATGCGCCGACGACGAGCGCGGCGGTGGTCGCCGGCACCCCGAGCCGCAGCGCGACCGCCGCGCCCAGCACCAGCACGGATGCGGCGATGCCGATCTCGGTAAGCGGCGGGACGAGGCCGAACGCGCCGGCGACGGCGCCTGCCGCCATGACCGTGACGAATGCGCCCGGCACGAGCCAGAGCGCGCGCCCGCCGAGCTGGAACGCCAGCAGCCCGACGGCGACCATCGCCAGCGCGTGGTCGAGCCCGCCGATCGGATGCGCGAAGCCGTGCAGGAGACTGTGGGTGGCGTCGCCGGGATGGGCCTGGGCGAGGGTGGAGGAGAGGACGAGCGTGGCCGCGGCCGCCAGCAGACGAAGCATTCCGAAAACTCCATTCCCGGCAAGGAAGAAGTTCCGGATCATCGCACAGGCCCGCTGCCATGCAAAGTGCGGCGCCGCGGCCTCTCTATTTCTTGTCGGCGTCCTTGTCGTCGACCACGGTCTTCGACGAGCCCTCGGGTGCGGCCTGCATGCCCGGCGGCGTCTGGCCCTGCGGGCTCGCGGCGGGCGCGCCGCCGCTCGTGGTATTGAGCGGCCCGGTCGGGCCCTGCGGCTGCATCTTGCCGTCGCTGGCGGGAACCTCGGTGCGGCCGGTGCTGTGGGACGAATCGCCGGGTGCCTTGCCGGCTTTGTCCTGGGTTTCGCCCTGGGCGAAGGCCGGGCTGATGGCGGACACGAGAAGCAGCGTAGCGGCGAGGGTGCGCATGGACGGTCTCCGTTTGGCTGGCAACGCCGGAACGCGGTACATCGTTCCGCGCACGACCCGTCTCCGAACCGCCGCTTTTCCGCCGTTCATCGCTGCTTAACGAAATTCGTCCGACAACGTGCGGATCGGTGGGGGTGGGGCTTGCGGAACATCACGATCCTGGCCGGCGTCGTCGCGCTGGCCGTCTGGCTCGGCGGCTGCGCGGGCGGCGGCGAGCCGCCGTCGCAGCCCTCGTTCTACCGCAGCATGGCTGAGCCCGGCGCGCAGCTCGACGCCGCCGCGGCGGCCTCGATGATCTCGGGCTATCGCGGCAACAACGGCCTGGGCGCGGTGACGCTCGATCCGACGCTGATGAAACTCGCCTCCGAGCAGTCGCACGCGATGGCCCGCCGCAACCTGTTCGACCATTCGGCCGCGGGCGAGTTCAGCAAGCGGCTGGCGCGCGCCGGTCTCGACACCGCGGTCGCGGTCGAGAACATCGGCGCCGGCTATCACACCCTGGCGGAGGCGTTCTCGGGCTGGCGCGACTCGCCCCCGCACCGCGCCAACATGCTCAAGCGCGACGTCACGCGCATGGGCATCGCGGCGGTCTATGCCCCGCAGTCCAAGTACAAGGTGTTCTGGACGCTGATCCTCGCCGGCCCCGGCGAGGTCGCGCAGCTGCGCGGCTCGGCGTCGGCGAATTAGGGCAACCCGGCACGGCCTCCACCTCTCCCCGGTGGGGAGAGGTCGCCGCGCGCAGCGCGGCGGGTGAGGGGACTCACGAGCCGGCGGCGAAACGCTACGCGCGCGCCGCAGCGCTAGTGATCAAACGCGACGCCGGTGATGACTGGATGCCCGCTTTCGCGGGCATGACAAAGCCGAGCGCGCGCCGCCGTGTCTCCACGTCATCGCGAGAAGGGCGGCTCAGCCGGTCAGGCGGCACGGCGCAATCGAGAGTCCGGCACCCCCTCACCCCGCTCGCTACGCTCGCGACCTCTCCCCGATGGGGAGAGGTGCGCAAGTGGCCAGGCTGTGCGTCTCATTGATGGATCACATCGCGGCGCTCGCGGTCGAGCAGGACATCGCAACCCGGCACGGCCCCCACCTCTCCCCGATGGGGAGAGGTCGCCGCGCGCAGCGCGGCGGGTGAGGGGACTCACGAGCTGGTGGCGAAATGCCGCGTGCGCGCCGCAGCGCTAGTGATCAAACGCGACGCCGGTGATGACTGGATGCCCGCTTTCGCGGGCATGACAAAGCCGAGCGCGCGTCAGGCGGCACGGCGCAATCGAGAGTCCGGCACCCCCTCACCCGCTCGCTACGCTCGCGACCTCTCCCCGATGGGGAGAGGTGGGGCCCTGCCGTGTTGCAACCTCGTGCTCACTTAAGCGCCGCGATTTCCTCCATCGA
>DATMFF010000003.1:0-218181 GCA_035556735.1 Xanthobacteraceae bacterium
TCCCTATCTGCCGTGGGTGTCGGAGTTTTGAGAGGATTTGCCCCTAGTACGAGAGGACCGGGGTGAACGTACCTCTGGTGGACCTGTTGTGGCGCCAGCCGCAGTGCAGGGTAGCTATGTACGGACGGGATAACCGCTGAAGGCATCTAAGCGGGAAACCCACCTCAAGACGAGTTCTCCCTAAACAGAGCCGTGGTAGACCACCACGTTGATAGGCCGGGCGTGTAAGCGCGGTGACGCGTTCAGCTTACCGGTACTAATCGCTCGATCGACTTGAACGCTCTCATTACTCATGCCCATCGCTCGCGAATGCGCGAGCAAGTCCAGCTTGCTTCTTTTCCGTTTTTGGCCGACCTGGTGGTTTTAGCGGGGAGCCTGAACCCGATCCCATCCCGAACTCGGCCGTTAAACTCCCCAGCGCCAATGGTACTAAGTCTTAAGGCTTGGAAGAGTAGGTCACTGCCAGGTCTGCCAAGAACGGAATTTCCTCTTTGCGATGATTGCTTGCAGTTGAACGGCCGCCAGCAATGGCGGCCGTTTTGTTTGTGGAGCTGCCCTCCGCAAACAATGACGCCGCCGCGGGTCGCCATCCGCGGCGGCGTTTTTGCGGCGCCGATTACTACGTCTTGCTCCCTCCGAAATCCCTCATCGCGCGCCGGCGGACTTGCCGCGCGAGAAGGCACGGCTAGGATTTCGCCAGGAGCCGTCAAAACCTCTCGGGTCCGGCTCCGATCGGGAGGAACGATGCCGTCGCGCGCGGACGTCACGCGGGAAACCTGGCTGCAGGTTCTCGATCGCTACTGCGAGAATCGCGACGCGGCGGGCTCCGCCACATACTGGTCGCCGCGCCTCGACACCGCCTCGCGCGACGAGATCCGCGCCATCCAGGACGCCAAGCTCGCGGCCGCCGTGCCCTTCCTCTACGAGAACAGCGCCTTCTATCGCCGCCGCTTCGAGCGGCTCGGGCTCGTGCCCGACGACATCCGCACCGTCGACGATCTCCTCGCCAAGTGGCCCGTGGTGGACAAGGCCGAGATGGCCGACGACGCATTGGAGCACCCGCCCTACGGCACCTACACGACGATGTCGGATGCGGTCTGGGCCGAGCGCGGCTGGATGATGTTCTCATCGTCCGGCTCCACCGGCGCGCCGCGCGTCTTCCGCTACAGCCACGTCGATCGCGAGATGGGCGCCTGGGCCAACGCGCGCGCCCTGCAGGCGATGGACTTCCGCAAGGGCGACACGGTGTTCATGGTCACGGGATACGGCCCGCATGTGTGGGCCTGGGGCGTGCAGTATGCGCTCGAGAAGATGCGGCTTCCGACGATTCCCGGCGGCGGCATGGATGCGCGCGCCCGCGCCATGATCATCGACCGTTTCAAGCCGACGATCCTGCTGCTCACCCCGTCCTATGCGCTGCACCTTGCCCGCGTCATGGAGAGCCTCGGTCTCGATCCGCGCCGCAGCTCGGTGCGCACGCTGTTCGTGGCCGGCGAACCGGGCCTGAGCGTGCCCGCGACGCGTGCGCGCATTCAGGAACTCTGGGGCGCGCGCATGGTCGAGTTCTACGGGTGCACCGAAGCTTCGCCGCATGTCGGCGGTTTCTCCTGCGACGCGTTGCAGGACGACACCGAGCCCGTGTTCACGCATCTGCTCGAGGACGTGCAGATCTGGGAGGTGGTCGACGCGCAGACCAAGACCCCGCTGCCGGATGGGGCGCGCGGCCTCACCGTCTGCACGAGCCTCAACAGCGAATCCTCGCCACAGTTGCGTTTCCTCGTCGGCGATTACACGACCCTCGACCGCTCGCGCTGTGCCTGCGGGCGCACCCATGCGCGCGCCATCGGCTCGTTCGCCGGGCGCGCCGACGATCTGATCAACCTGCGCGGCATCAAGATGTTTCCGGTGCAGATCGAGCAGGCCGTGCGTGCCGTGCCCGGGGCCGGCGACGAGTTCGAAATCGTGCTCGCCACCAATGGAGACGGGCTCGACGTCATGAGCGTGCGCCTCGAGCACGGCGAGCACGGCGCGCCGGCGCGCGTCGCGCGGGCGGTCGCCGAGGAGGTGCGCAGCCGCTGCGAGGTGCGGGTCGACGTCGAGGTGCTGCCGTTCGGCACGCTCCCGAAGACCGAGTTCAAGGCCAAGAGGGTGCGCGACCTCCGCCGCAAGGATTGAGGAGCTCCGGCCGGACACGGTGCACGGCGCCGATACTGGCGCCGGGGTCCGCGCGCCAAGTCCGCGGCGATCGGCCGCGGGGTACTGCCATGTCCCGGGCGACCATCAAAAATACTTGGCGTGGCGGAGGGGACGCGCTATTCGAGGCTGCGGCGGCCTGACGTTTCCGCTCCGCGGAGGGTGTTCTCCGGCCGCGAAAAGTCCTCCCATCGAATGTCCTTCTGGCGCGGAGTGTCGCGCAGGCGGATGCCGGAGCCAATCATCGCCCGCGTCGACCAAGCTCTTCTCCAGATCATCGCGCCCGGCTTGCTGAACGACAATTTCGCGGTGCCGCGCGTGCGCCGGTGCCGGCGCAGTGCCGCCGTTCGAGCCGACGCGCGTGAGTTGCGCGTGTGAAGGGCCGCAGGCGATCAATCCTGATGGTAACAACAAGGAGTCGAAGATGAGTATTTCCCGCAGAACATTGCTCGGTGGCGCCGCCGCCGCGCCGTTCGTCCTGAGAGGGCTGCCGGCCTCCGGACAGGATGCCTGGCCGACGCGCGAGCTCCACCTGATCTGCGGCTACGCTCCGGGCACCGGCGCCGACCTCGTCGTGCGCCTGTTCGCCGAGCGGCTGCGTCCGCTCTGCAAGCAGCCCGTCGTCGTCGAGAACAAGGTGGGCGCGGGAACGACCATCGCAGCCGAATACGTCGCGCGCGCCAAGCCGGACGGCTACACGCTGTTCATCAATCCCGGCAACGGCATGGCGTCGAATCCCTATCTCTACAAAAAGCTTTCGCACGACGTGCTCAAGGACTTCGCGCCGGTCACGACCCTGATCAAGCTGCCGTTCCTGTTGTGCGTTCCGCCGAATTCGCCGGCCAAGAACGTCGCCGAGTTCATCGCGATGATGAAGCAGAAGGGCGACAAGGGCTCCTACGGCTATCCCAACAACATCTCGCTCGCGGCCGGGGAACTGCTCAAGGAACGTACCGGCATCAAGGCAGTGCAGGTGCCTTACAAGAGCACGCCCGAGGCTATGAACGACATGACCAACGGGCTGATCGACTTCCTGTGGTCGGACGCGACCTTCGGCCTCAATCAGGCGAGGGGCGGCAAGATGCGCGTGCTGGCGGTGACATCGAACGAACGTTCTGCGCTCGATCCCAACGTTCCGACGCTGCAGGAAAGCGGCGTGCCGAACTATCATCTGCAGGCGTGGTGGGGCGCCTGGTATCCAGCCAACACGCCGCGTCCGATCGTCGATCAGATGTCGAAGTGGCTCAACCAGATCCTGCAGGATCCCGCGACCAAGGAGTACTTCTCCAAGACCGCGCCGGCAGACCCGTTCCCGGGCACGCCGGACTCCCTGCACGACTATCTGAAGGCGGACATTCCGCGCTGGGCCGAGGTCTTCAAGCTGGCGAAGATCGAGCCGCAATAAGGCGGCTCTGCCTACGACCTTCCGGCGCGGCTCTCCCACAGGGCCTCGAGCCTGCGCTGGAAGGCCTTCGGCCGCTCGGCGAACAGCCGGCCGCTCAGCCGCATCGCCGCCTCGATGTGATCGCGCTGCCTGGCTTCGATCGCTGGCAGCAGCCGCGAGCGCCAACGAGCGAGCGGGGCCTTCGGCGCCAGGAGGCTGGCGAGGACCGCGAGATCCTGGTGCTTGCCCAGGCGCTCGCGCAGGCGCTGGGCTTCACCGACCCACATGCGTCCGAGCCGCGGCCACAGCGGCTCGGCGAGCTCCATCTGATAGCGATGCACGACCACCCGCTGGCGGAACGCGTGCAGGTCCTCGGCGGCAACCGCCGACCAGTCCGATGGCATCGCGCCGCGCGCCCGCCGGTAGCCTTCCGCAAGACCGACCGCAACGTCATGAAACGTCGCCTGCTGCAGCGGCCAATGCTCGACCGCGTCGATGGTGCGCGCCAGGACCGCGCGCAGGTCCTCGCGCGCGTCGGCGGTGAGGCTCATGGATTCGGCGGCCGACCGCAGCGCTTCGATGCGGGTGCGTAGCGTGTTCGTTGCCGTGGGCGAGAGTGGCGCGTAGTCGCCCTCGAGATCCGCCAGCGCGTCGAGCGCGGCCTGCGCATCGCGGGCGCTGGCCAGTTTGCGGGCGAGGTCGCGCGCCTCATGCCGCAGGCGCAAGGCCTCTTCGCCCAACAGCGGCTGCAACAGGCGCAGGAATGCGCGCCAGCGCTTCATGGCGCGGCGGAACGCGTGAATGGCGGCGGCATCGGACGGCTCGTCGAATGCGGCCGGCGCGAGCATGCTCCGCCCGATCGCAATCAGCGTAGGGCCGATCTCCGCGTCCGGGCGCAGCCTAGGTTGGTCCGTCATGGGCGCAGGATGTTACCCGGATGTATGACATTATGAAGAATGGGTGACGTTGCCCTTCCCAAAGCAGTTTCCGCTTGTTAGATAACCCGTGCGCGGGTTATCTCGCGTCCGGTTTCGCCGAAAGAGCAACGCCCGGAGCCCAGGCCTAGGCTCGCCTGGGAGGCGTCGTTTTGACGGTTCACACCTTAACGCGGGGTGGAGCAGCCCGGTAGCTCGTCAGGCTCATAACCTGAAGGTCACAGGTTCAAATCCTGTCCCCGCAACCAACGCCACCAACACTCCCGCGCGAACCTCGCCGGGAGTGTTTTTTTAGCTTTTCCAATGGCTTGCCTCTCACCGCGGGTTGACGATCGCGCTCAACCCGCCGTGCAGCGTCTCTCCGAAAAAAAAACGCGTGACGAAACACGGGCGAAACACACGGAAAAAACACCTGAAACCTGCGGCAGGCAGGGTTTGTCCGCATCGCACCGAAAGGAGTTCGCACCGTGCGTATTCAAGACGTGACCCGCGGGCCTGCCGGCCTCCTCGTCGCAGGAATTCTCATGCTTGCCGGCACTGCCGCGTCTGCTCAGGAAAAAACCACGCTTTTCAAGGTCGTGACCTTGAAAGACGACGTTGTCATTGCCCTGTCGGCGCGAGATATCGGCGCGCTCGGTGGCAACGATGTCACGCATATAGGTCGGGCGATCAAGGCCGGCGGTGAACTGACCGTCTGGCAATATGCCGTTCGCAAGGGGCGGGATGGAGAACTGGAGCAGGCTCCACTCAAGCGCGTCAGCCTCATCGGTCACGAGAGCCTGCGGGTCGAGCCCTATGCATCGCCGCTGCGTGTCGTCCCTGTCCCGGAGAACTGACCGTGGGCGCTCCGGGCTTGCGTCTGCCTTGTCTCGGACTCGTTCTCGCCGCTGGCCTGGTCGGGCAGGCCGCGGCGGGGGAGTCTGAGCGGCTGGCCGCGCTGTCGGCAAGCCATCCCGACTGGCGCAAGGCGGCGGCGACCGTCGCCTCCGGCAATGCGGGCATTCCCAGGCAGCCTGGAGCCATCAAGTCCGCGTCATGGGTGCTTGGCCGGCTTTATCGCATCGACGAGACAGCCGGGAAGGCCTACTTCGCAGCCTTCCCTGCCGGCGCCGATATGCCTTGGTCTCCCGGAAATGCTTTCGATCCCGGTCAGACCGTTGAGGTGACGCTCAAGAAGGAAGGCGACCGGCTCATCCCGGCCGGCGTAACCATGTACAACCGCTCGTCCGACGACCGCGTGATCGAGAACAATGAGGACTCGTTGCCCGCCAATCGCACGGTCGAGAGCAACGAGCGCTTTCATGCCGGAGTGGTGGCCGAGCTTTACGCTCAAGCCCAGAAGGATGCCGCCAACGGCATCATGACCTGTCGCATCCGTGGCTGGGCACTGAGCGACAGTAGCCGGGGGACCGCTGTTCGGGAAAAACCGTCCGACGAGGCGCGGATCCTCGGGCGTCTCCCGGGTCCACGTCTGTCGTGGGACAACGAGGCCTCGTCGAGCGATGGCTGGCGCGCGGAGTTTGACATTACCGGCTACAAGGACGGCTGGTTCCGCATCGCCAATGCTACGCCGCCTGGCGCGCCGGGAGACTTACCCCCCGCCGGCGCCCCGCCGACCTATTCGGGGACGGGATGGATCCGAGTCACGGACGCTGCGGGCGCCTATTCGAACACGCGGATGCCGGTGCCCCGGCTCCTGCAATATCCGCATGTCGACGCACAGGATATCGAGCCGGGCCAGGACGTCAGCAGCCCCGATGGCAGTCTATCGATAGACGGGACGCTTGTGCGGTTTCATGCCTGTTCCGCCAACTGGACGCTGACCACGAGCAGGGACGGCAACCGGGGATGGTATCGCGGCATCTGCTCGAACCAGGTCACCAACTGTAGCTGACGGGAGAACCGCGCATCGGCGGCGCCATCGCTTCATGGCTTCGATGGCGCCCGCGGCGCGGACGATTGACGCATCCACGGAGCGCAACAGCCGTATCCAGGAGTTTGTTCATGAACGGAAACTTTCTGTCCGCGCGAGGGCCGGCCTGCGCGCTCGCGTTCCTGTCTACGGCGCTCTCTCTGACCGCAATGACGGTGCCGAGCGCAGCCGCTCCGGTGACGTATCACGGGACGATCGGCCGATCGGAGGTCGTCGTGGAACTGACGGAAGATCCGTCCGGTTTCAAAGGGCCGATCGGCGGGCGCTATTTCTACCGAAAGAGGGGAGTGGATATTCCGCTCCACCACGCGGCAGGGGCACGCGCGAAGCTGCATCTATGGGAGGAAAAACCATGCAGCCGTGATTGCAGCACGATCAATCTGGCTGGTGCCACGTGGGAACTTGGCCATTCCGGTGATGCTGCGACGCTCTCCGGCACCTGGAGCAACGGCAGGACGTCTCTTCCCGTCATCCTCCGTAAGATCGGAGTGCAGAGTGTCGGCGATACGCCGATGCAAACTCCGCTCGACCTCGCAGACGCAACAGATGCGATCTTGCGAGCTGCCGAGCCGTCGGTGATCGTCGCCGCCGACTTTCCCTACGAACGCGCCAAGCTCGATGTTCCCCTGGCGAAGCACAAGCGGTTGGACTGGGGTGGCGTGATGATCGAATATGTTTCCGACACTCGTACCAAACTCGAATATCCTCGCATCGCGGCGATGCCGGGGGGCGCGTCGGCGGAAAAAGCCAATGCAACGCTGACGCAGCTTCATTGGCGCCGGAATCTTCAGGCCCTCTCCTGTGCCGCTCAACGCTACGCCGGCATGCGCCCGTATTCGAGTTACTTTGCCTCAGAGGCCGAATCGCTCGGCGGCTTCGACGAGATGCTGGTCGACGTGAAATATGCCGGCCGTAACCTGATGAGCTGGGTGGAAAGCGGCAGCACCTTTTGCGGTGGTGCGCATCCCGATAATTTCTCGCGTCCCTATGTGATGGACGTCGAGAATGGGAAACTGCTGAAGCCGACGGACCTCTTCGAAGATTGGACTCGAAAGGGACCGGGGGAGCGTCTCGTCACCTTCGTAAAAGCCAGGCGCCCTCCGCCCGCAGGCGCCGACAAAGAGCGCGAAGCCGAATGCGGGGTGGACGACCTCATCAGCACGAACCTCGATGTCTATGTCGAGGCGAAGCCGGGCGAGGAACCGAAGGTGACCTTCGGCCTGTACCGCCTGCCGCATGTCATCAACGCGTGCAGCGACGATCTCCTCACGGTTTCCATGACAGAGATTGCGCCGTTATTGAAATCGGGCTCCTGGAATATCTGGAGCAGGGCGAAGCCCTAGCGCGACGTCAGGGCCGAGGCGGGAGCAACGCGAATGCCGCAATTGCCGCACCGATCAGCCACAGCGACCAGACCGCAACGCTCACACGGTCGGCAAGCCCGCGCCAGGCATGAGGGGCGGACGGGGAGAAGATGCCTGCCTTCGCCGCCATGAGGATGAAGGTGCGGATCATGATTGGAGTCGCGCAGAACGCGATCACCGCAAAGACGGCGCTTGCCGCGATCATCGCGGTTGAGCGCAAGGTATCGCTGGATTGGACGCCGACCTCGTCCTGAAGGTAGCTTCCGATCCAGGCGAAAACCGCAGCCGACGCAAGCGCAGCGAAAGCCAAGGCCGTGAAGAAGCGTGTTGATGGAAGGAACGATTTCACGAGGCTTTCTCTCAGTGTCCCGGCGATACACAGACCAGACTATTCCCGGCCTTGCTCGCAACCAGCGCCGCCGTGCCATCTCCATTTTCAGGAAGGATTGCAAACCTCCGTTTCTCGGGTATGTCGGCCGTGTTTCGTGGAGCGAGGCCGATTCACGAACGAGCCTTGCCCAGGCTTCCCGTGAACGGAGAAAGCCGTGAGCAGAGCAGCCCGCGTTGCAGCACAGAACGCCATCGAGGCAGACCCACGCGCCGACAAGTATCGGCGCTACTTCGCCCCCTACCTGACGAAGAGCGAGCGGCTCATCTGGGCGGGGCGCAGCGATGCGCGTTCGACCATCCTCACCTACGGGCGCGTCTGGTTCGTGTCGCTCCCGGCCATGGTGCTGTTCTGGCTGGTGCTCCCCCGTGAGGGCGCCTGGTTAATTCCGTTCTTCGTCGCTCTCGGCCTGACGCTCGGTCCGCTCGGGGCGGCACTCGTCGCCCATCAGACCTTCTTCGGCCTCACGGAGCGCCGCGCGCTGTTCCTGATCCACGGAGCCGGCCGGCGCAGGTTCGAATGGATGGAGATCGCGGGCGCGAAGCCGTGGGTCGCAACCGCCCCGGGAGGGCGCGGCACGGTCTTCATCGGTAATGTCGGCGTGCGCGGTGTTCGCCATCAGCCATTTGCCGACGGTTACGGAAACAAGGGCTTCTGGCGCATCGAAAAGCCCGAACAGGTCGCCGCCCTTGCGCAGAGGATTGCGGCGACGTGGGACGGGTGACCCTGGACGGTACCAAGCCCGTCGTGGCGAGCTTTCGCCAGTCGTGGCGCGGCCGACGATCATGGTCGCGGGCGCGCACCTCCGGTGATCGGGGCTTCCGCTGCAGCGATCAGCTCGAAGCCTGAATGACGGGAGCCGGGAGCGGCGTGGCGCTCGTCCTTTCGTTGCCAGATCGGCCCTGGCTTGAAAGCCGCTCTCCCTTATGTTCTACTTTTGTTCTGATTGGGGGACGTCGTGGGCTGGCTCACTCGCTCTGCCGCATGGCTCGGCTTACTCGCGACTCTCTTGGCCTGCGCCTGCTCGCGCCCGGAGGAAAGGGCCATGCGTTACGAAGATGGTCTTGCGTCGCTGTACACGTTCGAACGGTTGGCCGGCTTGGACCTGATGGTCATGTCCCATCTCGCGGGCTTCAACGATCGCATTCCGGCTTGGCTCTCGCGCGCGCAGCAGGAAGACGATCCGCGCCTGGCGGTCACGGATCTGCAACGCGTGTTTGCGGCGCTGCTCGCCGGCGACGCCGGGGCAATCGAAGCCTCCCTGCGAACGGCCGATGTCGACAACATGAACTTTCCGTTGTGGGTCATGTTCCTGTCACGGGGAAGGTCAGGCGACGAGCGCCTCGATCGTGCGCTGAGTCTGGTCGCGGTGCCTCTCGTTCTGCTCGGCCGTGGCGACATCCTGGCCGACCTGCACGACAATTCGTTGCGGCGGATGGGCGCCGGCGCCAAATCGGCCATCACCATGCACGCCGCCGTGGCGCTCGCACAGGCGGGCGACTGGGATCACGCCCTGCGGATCCTCGAGAATGCACGCGCCTCGAGCGGCGACATCTCTCTCATATCTCCGCAGGAAAAGTGGCTCTGGCAACATGCGTACCTGCAGGGCCGCATGGACGTGTTGCCGCAACTGGCCGCGATGCCCTTCCAGGCCGTGCTGACCGAGCTCGCCGAACGGCGGGGGTGGTTGGTGAAGGCCCATCAGATCCGCGCCGGCGTCCGTGGCGTTGACGTCCCCGTCATCGAGGAGGACCAGCCGAACGGCTATTTGCAAGCTGCCGCCATGCAGATCGCCGCGCTCGCCGACGATGCGGCACAGGCCGATTACGTGCGCGAGCTTCGCCGCGTCGCCAAGGCGCGGACGTTCAGGATAACCGTGCCGCAGCGCGGCCTGGATATGACCGTGACCGATCCACCGCCTGCATTCTCCGAAGCGGAGGTGCAGATCGCGGTGCGACGCAAGAACTATGTGAAGGCCGCCGAGCTCGCGCGTGTGCGGGTTCCGCGCAACGTTCTCTTGGATCCTCCCGACGTGGTCATCAATGCATTCCTCGAGGAAGGCGATTGGCGCGCCGCGGCGGCCATTGCCGCCGAACATGATCCGCGCGCGCGGCCGGCGCGTCCGTGGTTCGAGGACACCCGGCTCAGCGAATACGTCAATCTGCAGTGCCTCCTTGCGACCGCGGCTGCCTTTAGCGGAGATGATGCGGCCGCCTCCGAATTCCTGCGCAAGGCCAAGGATGCGGCAAGGCCCCGGCGCCGCAAGCAAGGGGATGAAGCCGTGGACGGCCGTTTCATCTGGCTGGAGACGCTGCTGGCGGGCGCCGCGGAAGGCAAGCTGCCCCGCAAGCTTCTCCACGTGCTCACGCCGGCTTTCCGCAACTAGAGACAGAGGCGCGGGCACGGCATCGCGGCCACGGCGGCTGTAATCGCGGGCAGCCTCGCCGGTGGTCACGGCGCGCGCGACCTGTCATGCTTTTGCAGGGTGCGCCGCGTCGGCACACCGAGTGTCCGGAGCGTGTGAAGGCTGCAAATCGATGCGATACTCCATTCTGTCGATCCAGGATCATTATCCGGGCCGCGGGCGCTCTGTGCCTGAACTGTACGGCGAACTCCTCGCGCAGGCCGAACACGCCGACGCGCTCGGATACGACACGTTCTTCCTGGCGGAGCACCATTTCCACGAATACGGCGTCGTTCCCAACCCGGCCGTGATGCTGGCAAGCATGGCGCAGCGGACGACGCGGCTGCGGCTCGGGACCGCCATCTCGGTCCTGACGTTCCACAACCCGCTGGTGATCGCCGAAAGCTACGCGATGGTGGACGTCTTGTCGGGCGGACGCCTCGTCCTCGGCGTGGGGTCAGGCTATCTCAAGCACGAGTTCGCGGGTTTTGGCATCGATCCGGCGGAGAAGCGTGAGCGGTTCGACGAGGCGCTCGAGGTCCTGCAGCAGGCGCTGAGCGGCGCGCGCTTCTCGTATCGCGGCAGGTATTTCACGGTGGATGACGTTGCTCTGAACGTCAGGCCGCTGCAGCAGCCGGCCCCGCCGGTCTACGTCGCGGTGCTCCGGCGCGAGGCCGCCTACCACGTCGGCCGCAAGGGGCAGCGCATCGTCTGCGTGCCCTACGCATCGATCGACAGTTTCGCCGAAATCGGGGAGCTCGTCGCCGAATATCGCAAGGGCCAGCGCGACGCCGCGGTCGCTCCGGGCGCGGACGACATCCTCATCGCGCTTCACGCCTATGTGGCCGACGATGACGATGCCGCGCGTGCTCAAGCGGCGGACCCGTTCGACCTTTATGTCGCGACTCGCCTCTATGCCAAACGGCAGACGTACGATGATGTCCTGCGATCCGGACTGTCGCTGATCGGCGGAGCAGACACGGTCGCGCACAAGCTGCGCGCCCTCGCCGATATGGGAGTCGATCACGTGTTGGCTCTGCACAATTTCGGGCTGATGCCGCAGGCGCGCGTTCTGGATTCGATGCGCCGGTTTGCCGCGCTGGCGCAGTTGATGGCGGCCGGCGGGCAGGAACCGATGCGCGTCACCCGGCGCGGCTAGACGGCCTAGGGCGCCGCGATCAGGCTGGGCAGCCACAGCGCGATCGACGGAAACACCATGATCAGCACGGAGACGAACACTCCGCATGCGACGAACGGCGCCGCGGCCCAGCAGATTTGCGCGAAGGTCGTGCCGGGCGGGGCCACCCCCTGCATGATGAACAGCAGCAGACCGAATGGCGGGGTGGTGAGGCCGATCTCAAGTCCCATCATCACGATGATGCCGAGCCAGATCGGATCCATTCCGTAGACATGGGCCAGCGGAAAGAAGATCGGCACGGTCAGCAGCATGATCGAGAGCTGATCCATGAAGCAGCCCAGGAACAGGATCGTGAGGTACATCACCAGCAGCGCGACCCAGGGCGGCATGTCGAGGCTGGTGGCCCAGGAGATCAGGCCGCTGCTGGCGCCCGAGAAAGCGAGGATCTGGCTGAAGGTGGAGGATGCCAGGATGATGAGCAGCGTCATCACCGTCACGCGCAGGGTGCCGTCCAGCGATTTGACGATGGCGGCCCAGCTCAGCCGGCGGAAGGCGACCGCCAGCAGGAGGACGCCGCCGACTCCGAAAGCCGCTGATTCCGACGGCGTCGCCCAGCCCAGGAGGATCAGCCCGACGACGAGAAAAACCACGACGCCCATCGGCGCGACGTCGACGATGAGGGCGCGCACCACCTGCCAGCGGCTGACCTGCGCGATGTCGTAAACCGGGGCGGCTTGCGGATCGAGGCGGACGATCAGGAGGATGAGCGTGACATAGCAGGTCGCGAGCACCAGCCCCGGGATGATGCCGGCGATCAGCAGTGCGCCCACGTCGATCCGCGCAAGGCTGGCGAGCAGCACGGCGAGCGCGGAGGGCGGGATCAGGATGGCGAGGCCGCCGGTGCCCATGATGGCGCCGATCGACATGACTGGTTTGTAGCCGCGCCGCGTCATTTCCGGGACCATCATCGATCCCATCATGGCCGTGTTGGCGAGGCTCGAACCGGACAGGGCGGCGAACAGCGTGCCGCCTCCGACCGTGAGGAATGACAGTCGTCCCGGCAGGCGCCCCAGGCATTTGTCGAGCGCGTCGAACACCCGGATGGCGATGCCGGTGTGGAAGAACAATTCGCCCATCAGGATGAACAGCGGCACCGGCACCAGCGTGAAGGTGGTGACCGAGCTCAGCATGTTGCCGATGAGTTGCGTGATGCCGCGCTCGCCTCCCATGAACAGGAACACACCGACGAGGTCCGTCACCAGGAAGGCGAAGGCGACCGGAAATCCGAGGCCCATCAGGCCGCAGACCATTCCGAGCAGGATGATGAGGCTGGCGAACCAATGCATGGTCAAACAACGGGCGGGCCGCGGTCGTACAGGGAATCGTAGCCGAGCAGGAACCGGCCGAACTCGATGGCCATCAGGAGGAAGGAGGGCGGCATCGCCGCAAACAGCAGCCAGCGCGGCATGTCGAAGGAGCGGATGTCGGCGCCGCCGCGCTGCCAGTTCAGCAGCGTCAGGTTGAGCGAGTAATACAGCAGCAGCAGGCAGGCGACAAAGCAGGTCGCATAGGTGACGAGCGCGAAGATGCGTTTCCATCGCGCGTCGACGTGCGCCAGCAGCACTTCGATATAGACATGCCCTTTGTGGCGCAGCAGCCAGGGCGAGGCCAGCAAGGTGACGTAGAGCATGCTGAACTCGACGGCGGCTGACGTGTGCGGGGGCGGACGAAAGCCGATGTTGCGCACGATGACGTCGAACATGATGGCGAGCGCCATCAATCCGATGACGGCGGCCGAGACGACCGCCATTGCCGTCAGCAGCCAATCGTACGCTCTGGCGAGGGATCGCATGTCGAGAGCCTTCGAATGGCCACTGCGGACGATTGCGGTGCGGGAGCCGCGCGCCCACGGGCGCGCGGGGAGAAGTCCATCCAGCGGTGCGCCGGCTCGGGAAACGAGCGCATCAGGCTCTGCCGCGATGACGGTCAGGCTTTGCTTGCGCTCGTTTGAAAACCGGCTTCCGCTGTCTGGGAGCGTGTCTAGGGTGATTTGTAGAACTTCGCCTTGAGCGCCGCGACGTTGGCAGGGTCGCGGCTCTTCATGCGGTTCCATGCGATCTCGTACGCCTCGGCCAGGAACCTCTTTGCGGCTTCCGGCTGCATCGCCACGAAATGGACTCCGCGCTTCTTGAGCTCGGCGTCTTCCTGCACGGCCTTCTTCTCGTTGTCGGCGATGCTCTGGATCTCGTACTCCTGCGCGAGCTTCGTCAGGAGGTCACGCGATTTCTGGCTGAGCTTGTTCCACTTGTCGAGGTTGACCAGCGCAACGAGGTCGACCGAATAGAACCCCGGGTCGAGACGATATTTCAGGAACTTGTCCCAGTTCGCGTCCATCAGCCCGATCCGCGGCCAGCCGGCGCCGTCGACCGCGCCGCGCTCCAGCGCGGTATAGACCTCGCCCGGCGGCATGTTGACGAAGGTCGCTCCGAGCTTGCTGAACAGCTCGCGATAGATCGGCGTGCCGCGGATTTTCACGCCGGTGAAGTCGACCATGCCGTCCGGTTTGAACTTTGGCGGGTTGCGCAGATAGACATGGAAGCTCTGCTGCGCCTCGAAGTTCGCGAGCAGATGCACGTTCATCTTCTTCTGGTGGATCTGGTCCAGCAGCTTGAATCCGCCGTTCTTGCGCGCCTCGGCCGGGGTGACGGTGCTGGCGACGAAGGCGTCGGTCTCGGGCACCTGGCCGGCATAGTAGTTGGACGGCGTATAGACCATGTCGACCACGCCGTTGCGGGCCGCTTCGCCCTGCTCGAACGTCGGGATGGCTTCCGGGCCGCCGCGATATTCGATGCGCACGATGCCCTTGCCCTGGGCATTCACCGTCTCGACCCATTTCAGGAAATTGACGGAGTTGGTCAGGTTCTTCGGCAGCGCGGTCGTTGCGCTCAGGACGTCCTCGGCCAGCGCCGAGCGGGGCCCGAGGGCGAGGGCGGCCAATGCAGCAGCCAGCGCGATCCGTGAGATCGACATCGTTCATCCTCCCATTGATGGCCTGCTTGGCGCAGGCTCGATATGGGAAGACTATAGCCAGTTCATTCTACATTGGCGAGGCGCGCGGGCCCTCTGCACTGCGGCTGCGCCGGATCGAAGACGCCGCCACGTTGGCGGCGTCTTGCAAGTCGTGCGTCGCTCATGCGGTCGTCGCGGCGTGTCACGCCGCCGTTGCGCGCGGGGATGGCGCAGCCGCGTCCTCACGGGCGGTCTTGAGGGCGTTGGTCCACCACACGAGCTCGCCCAGCATCACGTCGGCGGATTGCGCGAGGTGCGGCAGGTCGTCGAATGTCTTGTTGCGTTGGAGCAGGCCGAGAAAATCGCCGCCAGCGATGTGGACGCCCGACCGCGTCGGCGCCATCTGCAACTCGACCGCGATCAGCCGCAATTGTTCGATGGCGCGCGCCGCGCCGACACCGCCGTAGCCGACGAAAGCAGCAGGCTTGCGATTGAATTCGCGATAGGCGTAATCGAGAGCATTCTTGAGGACGCCGGTCGGCGCGCGGTTGTACTCCGGCGTCACGAATATGAAGCCGTCGAGACTGGCGACCTTTTCGGCCCACGCCCGCGCCATCGCATTTGCCGGTGCTGCGTAAGCCGGCGATGCCGCTTCCGCGAAGAACGGCATGGGGAAGTCCCGCAGGTCCACGACTTCGGCGTCGATGTCGCCGCGCTTGGTTGCGAGTTCGTGGATCCATCGCGCCGGCTTCTCACCGAAACGGCTGTCCCGGGTTGACGAGATGACGATCCCGATCTTCGGACGCGGTATTTTGGTAGTCAATTTGCTCTCCTTTTGATAGCTGGTGCAATGACGTGACCAGCATTATCTTGGAGAGCGAGGCAGATCGCGCAAGAACGCACGATTTTGTAACCAGGTCACCGTGATGAAACCGGCTCAGGCTTCCGCAACACACGTTCCGTCCGACTGCCGCGCCGTCAGCCAGGTGCTGTCCCGCATCGGCGACAAGTGGTCGGTGCTCATCGTCATGACGCTGAGCCACGGCTCGCAGCGTTTCAGCGAACTGCGCGATCGGATCGGCGGCATCTCGCAAAAGATGCTTGCCACGACCCTGCGCGGACTCGAGCGCGACGGCCTCGTGAAGCGGACGGTTTTGCCGACCATTCCGCCACGCGTTGATTACGAGCTGACCGGGCTCGGCCGCGAACTCACGGTCCCGGTGATCGCACTCGGGGCCTGGGCCATGCAGAACCAGGGCCGCATCGAGGCTGCCCGCGCCGCGTTCGATGCGCGGCAGCAGGCCGGCGAGGCATCCTAGCTCGCTGGGGCCTCCTTCAGGCGCACTGCCGATTTGATGCCGATCAAGGCGACGCGCCAGCGTCGCTGGCGAAATCCCCCAAAACGAGATCTGACAGGGGGAAACGATGGAAGCGAACGCGACCGCGGGCGAGCCGGCCATCCTGCGCATCAATGCGTCGGATGTGGTCGAAGCGTTTGGGAAGGGGCTGCGGGATTTTCAGGCGGCTCCGCTGTACGGGCTCGCGTTCGGGGCCTTGTACGCCGCCGGAGGCCTTGCGGTCGTGATGAGCGCGACCGCGCTGGGCATGAGTTATTTCGCTTATCCGCTTGCCGCCGGCTTTGCATTGATCGGACCCTTCGTTGCCGCCGGTCTCTATGAAGTCAGCCGCCGGCGCGAGCGCGGGGAGATTCCGTCCGCAAAGGAGATATGGGACCGGTTGCGCAGCCGCGGGGAGATCGGGTGGATGGCCCTGGTCACCGTGTTCGTCTTCATCATGTGGATGTATCAGGCCCGCTTCCTCATGGCGTTGTTTCTCGGACTCAACGCCTCGTTCGGCAGCCTGCAGCAGTTCATCACGATCGTGCTCACCACGAGCGAGGGACTGTTGTTCCTGCTGGTCGGCAACATCATCGGTGCGGCGCTGTCGCTGATTCTGTTCTCCCTGACGGCGGTGTCGTTCCCCCTGCTGCTCGACCGGGACGACATCGACTTCGTGACGGCGATGATCACCAGCGTCCGCGCGGTGGTGATGAATCCGGGCCCGATGGTCGGATGGGCCCTGGTCATCATCGTGCTGCTGGTTGTCTCCGTGATGCCGTTCTTTCTCGGGCTGCTGGTGACGCTGCCGGTGCTCGGCCACACGACCTGGCATCTCTACCGTCGCGTCGTGGCTCCAGGGACCGCCGCCGGACCGGCGGCCGGCTGATCGGATCGGCCCCTTAAGGGGCAACTTTGCGGGCATGCTGTGCGTTGTCCCCCGGCGCGGGGCGGGCGCGAGGTTTCCATGCATCGTCTGACCAACGCTCTGTATTGGCTCCTGGCGCACCTCTGGTTCATCCCATCGCTGATAGCCGCCGCCGGCGTTGCCGCGGCCTATGTGGTGCTCGCATATAACGTTGGGCTGACCGAGGAGCAGTATGCCAAGGCGTGGTGGCTGTTCGGCGGCGATGCCGCCACGGCGCGCGATCTGCTGTCGACCATCCTGTCCGGCATGATCACCATGACCTCGCTCGTGGTGTCGATCACGATCGTGGTTCTGTCGTTGGCGGCCTCACAGCTTGGACCTCGCCTGATCTGGAATTTCATCGGCGACCGGCAGATCCAGGCCGTCATCGGATTGTTTCTGGGAACGATCCTCTACACGCTGTTGATCCTTCGCAGCATCAATGACCAGTTGGGTGCGCAGAACGTCCCGCATATCGCGGTGACGCTCGCCAGTTTTCTGGCGTTTCTTTGCCTCATCGCGCTGCTGTTCCACGTCAGCGCGCTCGCGCGCGCCATCGTGTCCGACACCATGGTCGAGAAAGTCGGAAATTCGCTCGAACAGACGTTCCGGAGCCTTCCGGACGAGACGAGCAACGAGGATCGTGGAGAGCCCTCCTATCCGTGTGCGCACCCCGTCTCGTTTGGGCAGGCGGGATATCTTCAGGTGATCGACTACGAGAGCCTTTGCCGGCACGCCGAAGAGCACGATGTGCTGTTGGACGTGCTCATCCGGCCCGGACATTTCCTCTTGAAAGACAGCGCGCACGTGAAGGTGCACGCTGCGTCCGAGCCCAACGAGGGTCTCATCGCGGCGGTGCGAGGCTGTGCGGTCATCGGAGCCACCCGGACGCCGACCCAGGATCTCGAGTATTCGATCCGTGAACTGGTCGAAATCGGCCTGCGCGCTCTGTCGCCCAGCCTGAACGATCCATTCACCGCCATCGCTGTGATCGACAGGCTCGCGGCCGCGCTCGAAATCGCCTCGACGCGATCACTGGGCCGCAGCCGCTATCGTGACCGCCACGGCAGGTTGCGGGTGATCGCACAGACGAGCGATTTCGAGGGGCTCGTCGACGCGGCCTTCCACCAATTGCGCCAGTCCGCGAGCGGCAATCCCGGTGTCCTCATGGAACTGGCCCGGCGCCTGGGAGATCTGCTGCAGGTGGCCCGGCGTGATGCGCAGCGCAGGCCTTTGCGCAAACATCTCGCCATCGTGGAACGCCTTCTGCCCGCAATCGCGGAGCCGGAAGATCGTCGTGCGTTGGCGCAGGTGATTGGGCAGGCCGGGCTTCTCCACCCATCGCAACAAGACGATCACGGACGCCGGACGGGGGCGTGAGCCGACGCGCCCGGCGGGAACCGGCGTGTCCGGTTCGTGCGACGCGATCAAAAATATCCAGTCTCGATCGTCCCATTCCCTATTGCCCACCACTCCGAGATCGCTGTTATACTGAATGCCACGTTGCTCGTGATTGGCTTGTCCCTCGCGGCAGCGTGGCATGCGCGACTGGCCGAAGCCGTCGCATGCGCAAATCAAATAAGTTCGGCCGGGGACGACGCATCCAAGGGAGGACTAGAGCCATGTCACGCCAGCATTGTGCGTTCGAGACCGGTGCCCGGTCGGCGGTGCCGCGTCGGGGTTTGCAGATCGCCTTCGCCGCCACGCTTTGCAGCCTGGTGCTCCCGGGGACCGTGTCCGCGGCGTGGGAGCCGACACGCCCGGTGGAGATCATCGTGCCGGCGGGCACGGGCGGCGGCGCCGATCAGATGGCGCGGGTCATTCAGGGCATCGTCACCAAGCACAACCTGTCGAAGCAGCCGGTCGTCGTCATCAACAAGGCCGGCGGCGCGGGCGGCGAGGGCTTCCTCGACGTCAAGAACTCGCGCGGCAATCCGCACAAGCTCATCATCACGCTCTCCAACCTGTTCACGACTCCGCTGGCCACCGGCATTCCGTTCAGCTGGAAGGATATGACGCCGGTCGCGATGATGGCGCTCGACGAGTTCGTGCTCTGGGTCAACGCCGAGAAGCCGTACAAGTCGGTGAAGGATTACGTTGCCGCGATCAAGGCTGCGCCCGACGGTCAGTTCAAGATGGGCGGCACCGGCTCGAAGCAGGAAGACCAGATCATCACGGTCGCGTTCGAAAAGGCCGTGGGCAAGAAGCTCACCTACATCCCCTACAAGGGCGGCGGCGAGGTGGCCGTCCAGCTCGTCGGCGGACATGTCGAGTCGACGGTGAATAACCCGATCGAGGGCGTGGCCCAGTGGCGCGGCGGCAAGGTGACGCCGCTGTGCGTATTCGACGGCAAGCCGCTCCCCTACAACGAGAAGGTCGCCGGCGACCGCGCCTGGAGCAGCATTCCGACCTGCAAGTCGCAGGGCATCGACGTCGAGTATGTGATGCTGCGCGGCTTCTTCATGCCGCCCGGCGTCAAGCCCGACGAGGTGGCGTACTACGTCGACCTGTTCAAGAAGGTTCGCGAGACGCCGGAGTGGAAGAAGCTGATGCAGGACGGCGCCTTCAATCAGACCTTCATGACCGGCAAGGAGTATGCCGATTGGGTCGGCAAGGAAGAGGCGCGCCATCGCGACCTGATGAAGGAAGCGGGCTTCCTGGCGAGCAATTAGCGCAAGCTCACTATCGCCGGCGGGCATGTCCCGCCGGCGATCTTGCATCAGCGCACGAGGAATCACATGAGCGATGCGGCGCGCAGCGGCAGGGGGCCGTCCCACCGCTGGACTGAAGTCGGTGTTGCGGCAGTCATGGCCCTGTTTGGCATGATCACCATCGTCGGCAGCATCAAGGCCGGCATCGGGTGGGGAGCCGAAGGCCCGAAGTCCGGCTTCTTTCCGTTCTATATCGGCCTGATCATCATCATCGCCAGCGTGGTCAATCTTGTGACGGCTCTCGCGGAGCACGACGGCCGGCTGTTCGCGGAATGGGGGCAGCTTCGGCAGGTGCTGGCGGTCGTCGTGCCGACGGCGGTGTACGTGCTCGCCATTCCCTATACCGGCATCTACCTCGCGTCCGCCGTGCTGATCGCCTTGTTCATGACGTGGATCGGCCAGTACCGCTGGCCGATCACCGCGGCCGTCGCGGTCGGCGTGCCCGTTATCGTCTTTCTCATGTTCGAGAAGTGGTTCCTGGTCCCGCTGCCGAAGGGGCCCATCGAGGATTGGCTCGGCTTCTAGCTGCGGCCCGCGCGCTCTCGGCGTGCGGGAACTTCGTGGTCGCCTGAACAAGCGCGTGGTTGGGGAAAGCGGGTATGGAAGAGATCGCCAATCTTTTTCACGGGTTTGCCGTCGTTGGCCAGCCGTTCAATCTGCTGGTGATGGTGATCGGCATCATGCTCGGCGTGATCATCGGGGTGCTGCCCGGCCTCGGCGGCGCCAACGGAGTTGCGATCCTGCTGCCGCTCACGTTCAGCATGCCGCCGACCTCGGCGATCATCATGCTGTCGTGCATCTATTGGGGCGCGTTGTTCGGCGGCGCCATCACATCGGTGCTGTTCAATATACCGGGCGAACCCTGGTCGGTCGCCACGACGTTCGACGGCCATCCGATGGCGCAGCAGGGCCGGGCAGGGGAGGCGCTCACCGCCGCCTTTACGTCCTCGTTCGTCGGCGCGCTTTTCGCGGTCATCGTGATCACGCTCGTTGCGCCTCTGGTCGCGCGCTTTGCGCTGCAATTCGGACCGGCGGAGAAATTCTCCGTGTTCTTCCTCGCCTTCTGCAGCTTCATCGGCATGGGCAAGGAGCCGCCGTTCAAGACGATCGTCGCCATGATGATCGGGTTCGCTCTCGCGGCGGTCGGCCTCGATTCCGTCACGGGCCAGCTGCGGCTCACGTTCGGCCTGCCTGAACTGCTCAACGGGTTCGACTTCCTCATCGCCGTCATCGGCCTGTTCGGCATCGGCGAGATTCTGCTGACGATGGAAGAGGGCCTGAGCTTCAAGGGCCAGACGGCGCGCATCAATCCCAAGGTCGTGTTCCAGACGTGGGCCGAACTGCCGCGCTACTGGGTCACCTCCCTGCGCTCCTGCGTGATCGGCTGCTGGATGGGCATTTCGCCGGCCGGGGCAACGCCCGCGTCGTTCATGAGCTACGGCATCGCCAAGCGCATGGCCAGGCGCGGGCACAATTTCGGAAAGGGCGAGGTCGAAGGCGTGGTCGCGCCCGAGACCGCGGCCCACGCGGCGGGCACCGCCGCGCTGTTGCCTATGCTCTCGCTTGGCGTGCCAGGATCGCCGACGGCCGCCGTCCTGCTTGGCGGCTTGCTGATCTGGGGCCTGCAGCCGGGGCCGCTGCTGTTCGTCGAGCAGAAGGAATTCGTCTGGGGCCTGATCGCCAGCATGTACCTGGGCAATCTGGTCGGCCTGCTGATCGTGCTGACGTGCGTGCCGCTGTTTGCCGCGATCCTGCGCATTCCGTTCAGCATCATCGCCCCGATCATCCTGGTTGTCTGCGCGATCGGCGCCTACACGGTGCACAACTCGACGTTCGACGTCGTTCTGATGCTGATTTTCGGTATCGTCGGCTACGTCCTGAAGAAATGCGAATATCCGCTGGCGCCGATGGTTCTTGCTATCGTGCTGGGCGACAAGGCCGAGGAATCGTTCCGCCAGTCCCTTCTCGGGTCGGGGGGAAGCCTCGGGATCTTCTTCGCCAATCCGCTCGTCAGCACGATCATGGTCCTTGGTCTCATCGCCCTGTTCTGGCCGATCATCCAGTCAGGGCTCACGCGCCTTCGCGCGTCGGCGACACCGGCCTGACCAGGCGGATCGCCAATGAGCAACGGAAGCTTGAACTAGAGGTGGAATAATGTATACCAGCTCGCATTGCAGGCGCGCCAGGATCAGAGCGGCCACGCCATGAACAACGAACGCGCAACCGCAACCACGCGGCCGTCACTCGCGCCGCTGGCGGACACCTCCACATTCGCCGACCGCGCCTATCTGGCGCTCAAGGATGTGATCGTCTCGCTCGACGTGTACGGGCGGCAGGGCGAGGTCCGTTTGGACGAGCGTCAGCTGGCGCAGGATCTCGGCGTCAGCCGCACGCCTGTCCGCGAGGCGATGGCTCAGCTCGAGCGCGAGGGATTCGTGCGCTCGGTGCCTCGCCGCGGCATCTACGTCGTGCGCAAGACCAAGCAGGAAGTGATCGAGCTGATTACGGCCTGGGCGGCGCTCGAGAGCATGGCGGCGCGCCTCATCACCACGACGGCGGCGGATGAGGAAATCGCCACGCTGCGCAAGATGTTCACCACGTTCGAGAACGGCGAGCTGCATGCCCGGCTCGACGAATACTCCGAGGTGAACATCGAGTTTCATCAGACCATCATCCGCATGAGCCGCAACAAGGTGCTCATCAACCTGGCGGAGAATCTGTTCACTCACATGCGAATGATCCGCCGCCAGACCATCGGCGAGGAGGATCGCGCGGATCGCTCGATCCGTGATCACATGAACATCATCCAGGCGCTGGAGGCGCGCGACACGGAGCGCGCCGAGGATCTGGTGCGCGCGCATGCGCTCGGCCTTGCCGACCACGTCGCACGTCACGCCCATTATCTCGATTAGGAATTCGCAAGGAGGCTGATATGGCCGAGGCCGCCGTGAAGGCGAAAGAATCAAGCGCAGCCGAAGCCGAGCGGGAGCTGACGGACGGCTTTCACCTCGTCATCGATGCGCTCAAGCTCAACGATCTCACCACGATCTACGCCGTGCCGGGTATTCCGATCACGGACTTCGGGCGCATGGCGCAGGCCGCCGGCATCCGCGTGCTCTCGTTCCGCCACGAGCAGAACGCCGGCTACGCAGCCGCGATCGCCGGCTTCCTGACGAAGAAGCCCGGCGTCTGCCTCACCGTCTCGGCGCCCGGGTTCCTCAACGGCCTCACGGCGCTCGCCCACGCCACCACCAACTGCTTCCCGATGATCCAGATCTCGGGATCGTCGGAGCGCGAGATCGTCGATTTGCAGCAGGGCGACTACGAGGAGATGGATCAGCTCGCCATCGCCAAGCCGCTGTGCAAGGGGGCGTTCCGTGTGCTGCACGCCGCCGACATCGGCATCGGCCTGGCGCGCGCGATCCGCGCCGCCGTCTCCGGCCGTCCGGGCGGCGTCTATCTCGATCTTCCCGCCAAGCTGTTCTCCCAGGTGATGGACGCGGAGGCGGGCAGGAAATCGCTCGTCAAGGTCATCGACCCGGCGCCGGCGCAGATTCCCGCACCGGCGGCAGTCAAGCGCGCGCTCGACGTGCTCAAGGGCGCCAAGCGCCCGCTCATCATCCTCGGCAAGGGCGCGGCCTACGCGCAGGCCGACGACGCGATCCGCGCGCTGGTCGAGAAGAGCGGCATCCCGTTCCTGCCCATGAGCATGGCCAAGGGCCTGCTGCCCGATACGCATCCGCAGTGCGCCGGCGCCGCGCGCTCGACGGTGCTCAAGGACTCCGACGTCGTGATGCTGATCGGCGCACGGCTGAACTGGCTGCTCTCGCACGGCAAGGGCAAGGCCTGGGGCGAACCGCATTCCAAGAAGTTCATCCAGATCGACATCGAGCCGCGGGAAATGGACAGCAACGTCGAGATCGCCGCTCCGGTGGTCGGCGACATCGGCTCCTGCGTCGCAGCTCTGCTCGATGCCATGGGCGGCGGCTGGCCGCCGGCGCCGGCCGACTGGGTTGCCGCGGTCAATGCGAAGCGCGAGGAGAACGTCGCCAAGATGGCGCCGCGGCTGATGAACAACAATTCGCCGATGGACTATCACGGCGCGCTCGGTGTGCTGCGCACCGTCATCAAGGAGCGGCCGGACGCGATCCTCGTCAATGAAGGCGCCAACACGCTCGATCTCGCGCGCGGTATCGTCGACATGTACCAGCCGCGCAAGCGCCTGGACGTCGGCACCTGGGGCGTCATGGGCATCGGCATGGGCTCCGCCGTCGCCGCCGCCGTCGTGACCGGCAAGCCCGTGCTCGCGATCGAAGGCGACAGCGCCTTCGGCTTCTCCGGCATGGAGATCGAGACGATCTGCCGCTACGACCTGCCGGTCTGCGTCGTCGTGTTCAACAACAACGGCATCTATCGCGGCACCGACGTCAACCCGGCGGGGGCCGATCCCGCCATCACGATGTTCGTGAAGGGCGCGCGCTATGACAAGATGATCGAGGCTTTCGGCGGCGTCGGCGTCAACGTGACGTCGCCGGACGAGCTCAAGCGCGCCGTCAATGCGGCCATGGACTCCGGCAAGCCGACCCTCATCAACGCCGTGATCGATCCGGCCGCCGGCAGCGAGAGCGGCCGCATCGGCAACCTCAATCCGCAAAGCGTGCTGCGCAAGAAATGACTCGGATGCGACTTGCGCATCCCCAAACGCGATCAGGAGAACTGCCATGGCGAAAAAAGCCAAGAAGAAGGTGACGGCGGCGAAAGCCCGCTCCCGTCGGCCGGCGAAAGCCGCCGCGGCGAAGCGGCCCGCCGGGAAGGCCGTCAAGCGCAAGGCCGCGAAGCGGCCGGCGGCAAAGGCGGGCAACGGGTTTCCGCGCCCCAGCGGCAGGCCATTCGGTCAGGACGGCAAGGCGCTCGACGGCGTGCGCATCCTCGATTTCACGCACGTGCAGTCGGGACCGACCTGCACCCAGCTTCTGGCCTGGTTCGGGGCCGACGTGATCAAGGTGGAGCGTCCCGGCGTCGGCGACATCACGCGCGGGCAATTGCGCGACGTGCCGAATGCCGACAGCCTCTATTTCACGATGCTCAACCACAACAAGCGTTCGATCACCATCGACAGCAAGAACCCGAAGGGCAAGGCTATCCTCGAGCGGCTCATCAAGCATTGCGACGTGCTGGTCGAGAATTTCGCGCCGGGCGCGCTCGACCGCATGGGCCTGACCTGGGATTACATCCACAAGACCAACCCGCGCATGATCGTCGCCTCCGTGAAGGGATTCGGTCCGGGGCCCTACGAGGATTGCAAGGTTTACGAGAACGTCGCCCAGTGCACCGGCGGGTCGGCCTCGACCACCGGCTTCCGCGATGGTCCGCCGCTCGTGACGGGTGCGCAGATCGGCGACAGCGGAACGGGCCTGCATCTCGCGCTCGGAATCGTCACGGCACTGTATCAGCGCGTTCGCACCGGGCGTGGGCAGCGCGTGCTGTGCGCCATGCAGGACGGCGTGCTCAACCTGTGCCGCGTCAAGTTGCGTGACCAGCAGCGCCTCAAGCACGGGCCGCTCACCGAGTACAGCCAGTACGGCGAAGGCGTTCCGTTCGGCGAAGCGGTGCCGCGCGCGGGCAATGATTCCGGCGGCGGTCAACCGGGCTGGATTCTCAAGTGCAAGGGCTGGGAGGACGATCCCAACGCCTACATCTATTTCATCACGCAGGCCCCGGTGTGGGAGGCGATCTGCGACGTCATCGGAAAGCCCGAGTGGAAGACCGATCCCGACTTCGCGACGCCCAAGGCGCGGCTGCCGCGCCTGAGGCACATCTTCGACACCATCGAGCAATGGACCATGACCAAGACCAAGTTCGAGGCCATGGACATCCTCAACAAGTACGACATTCCATGCGGCCCGATCCTGTCGATGAAGGAACTTGCCGAGGACGAGTCGCTGCGCAAGACCGGCACCGTCGTCGAGGTCGATCATCCGACCCGCGGCAAGTACCTGACGGTCGGCAATCCGATCAAGCTGTCGGACTCGATTTCCGAGGTGAAGCGTTCGCCGCTGCTCGGCGAGCACACCGAGGAGATCCTGAAGACGCTCGGATACAGCGAGAAGGATCTCGCGGAGATCCGTACGTCCGGCGCCATTTCGCCGGCCGAGAAGGGGCGCGCGGCCGCCTAGCCAGGGCGACCGATTTCAAGCGAGGGACGTGAATGCCGGGGTTGACCCGGCATTCACCGGAATGGCCAGACATGGGCGTCGCCGCCGGCCGCCCCGGCCGCGGCGCGATCAGGGGGTTACGTATGCGTATCGTCGTTCACGGACAGCAGGCGTTCGGCAAGGCCGTGCTGGAAGCGTTGATCAAGCGCGGCGACGAGGTCGTCGCGGTTTATGTCGCGCCGGAGAAGCCGGGCCAGAAGCCTGATCCGCTCAAGGAAGCGGCGCTCGCCGCCAAGCTTCCGATCTATCAGCCGGAATCCTATCGCAAGCCCGAAGTCTGGGAGCAGTTCCGCGCCCTCAAGCCGGACCTGCAGGTGATGGCCTTCGTGACATTGTTCGTTCCGGAGGACTTCCTCACCATCCCGACGCACGGCTCGATCCAGTATCACCCCTCGCTGCTGCCCAAGTACCGCGGTCCGAGCGCGATCAACTGGCCGATCATCCAGGGCGAGACCGAAACCGGCCTGTCGATCTTCTGGCCCGACAACGGACTCGATACCGGAGACGTCCTGCTGCAGAAGAAGACCCCGATCAGTCCTGACGACTCCCTGGGCTCCGTCTACTTCGACCGCCTGTTCCCGATGGGGGTCGAGGCCATGCTCGAGGCCGTCGATCTGGTGAAGGCCGGCAAGGCGCCGCGCATCAAGCAGGACCACGCGCAGGCGACGTATGAAGGCCGCTGCGTCGCCGACAATGCCCGCATCGACTGGGGCAAGCCGTGGCGGCAGATTCACAACCTCATTCGCGGCTGCAATCCGCAGCCGGGCGCCTGGACCACGCTGGACGGTAAGACCCTGCAGGTTTTCGAATCGAAGCCCATCCCTGCCCACGACCCCAAGGGAATCGGTGGGAAGATGGGCGAAATCGTAGCGGTTGACGGGGATGGCTTTGTCGTGGCTTGTGCCGACGGCCGCATCAAGGTCCTGCGCGTAAAGCCCGCCGACGGACCGAAAGTCGCGGCCGGAGAATTCGCCGCCGCGGCCAAGCTCGCCGTCGGCGCTCGTCTGGGTTGAACCTCAAAGCACGGATTACAGCGTATGCCCGCCTCGCAGCATCAGAACCCGAAGTCAGACATCGAAATCGCCCAGGCCGCAAAAATGCGGCCGATCCTCGATATCGCGCGCGAGAAGCTCGGCATCGCCCCTGAAAACCTCGAGCCCTATGGCCACTACAAGGCCAAGATCTCGATGGACTACATCAAGCAGCTCCAGAGCAAGCCGAACGGCAAGCTGATCCTGGTCACCGCCATCACGCCGACCCCGGCGGGCGAGGGCAAGACCACGACCACGGTGGGGCTCACCGACGCGCTCAATTTCATCGGCAAGAAGGCGATGTGCGCCCTGCGCGAGCCTTCGCTCGGTCCCTCGTTCGGCATGAAGGGGGGCGCGGCCGGCGGCGGCTACGCCCAGGTCGTGCCGATGGAGGAGATCAACCTGCACTTCACCGGCGACTTCCACGCCATCACCGCGGCGCACAACCTGCTGTCCGCCGCGATCGACAACCACATCTACTGGGGCAACCAGCTCGGCATCGACAGCCGTCGCGTGACCTGGCGCCGCGTCATGGACATGAACGACCGCGCGCTGCGCGAGATCGTGTGCTCGCTCGGCGGCGTTGCGAACGGCTATCCGCGCGAGGCCGGCTTCGACATCACCGTCGCCTCGGAGGTGATGGCGATCTTCTGCCTGGCCAAGGATCTGCAGGATCTCAAGGAGCGGCTCGGCAACATCATCATCGGCTACACGCGCGACCGCAAGCCGATCCATGCGCGCGACCTCAAGGTGCACGGCGCCATGACCGTGCTGCTCAAGGACGCTCTCGCGCCCAATCTCGTGCAGACGCTCGAAGGCACGCCGGCGTTCATCCATGGCGGCCCGTTCGCCAACATCGCCCACGGCTGCAACTCGGTGCTGGCGACGACGACGGCGCTCAAGCTTGCCGACTATGTCGTGACCGAAGCCGGCTTCGGCGCCGATCTCGGCGGCGAGAAGTTCCTCGACATCAAGTGCCGCAAGACCGGCCTGCAGCCGGACTGCGCCGTCCTCGTCGCCACCATCCGCGCGCTCAAGATGCACGGCGGCGTGAAGAAGGAAGACCTCAAGGCCGAGAACCTGAAGGCGCTCGAGGCCGGCATGGCCAACCTGCAGCGCCACATCGAGAACCTGCAGAAGTTCGGCATCGCGCCGGTCGTCTCGATCAACCGCTTCAGCGCCGATACCGAGGCCGAGATCGCATTGGTGAAGCAGGCCTGCGCCAAGCTCGGCGTCGAAGCCATCATGGCCGACCACTGGGCTATGGGCGGCGAGGGCGCGGCCGACGTCGCCCGTGCCGTGGTCAAGCTGATCGACGCGGGCAAGAGCAAGCTCAAGCTGCTCTATCCCGACGAGATGCCGTTGCTCGACAAGGTGCGTACCGTCGCGCGCGAGATCTATCGCGCCAAGGACATCTCCGCCGACAAGTCCGTGCGCGATCAGCTCGCGTCGTTCGAGCAGATGGGCTACGGCAAGCTGCCCGTCTGTATCGCGAAGACGCAGTACTCGTTCTCCACCAATCCGGACGCCAAGGGCGCTCCCGTGGACCACGTCGTTCCGGTCCGCGAAGTGCGGCTGTCGGCGGGCGCCGAGTTCATCGTGGCGATCTGCGGTGAGATCATGACCATGCCGGGCCTGCCCAGCGTGCCGGCGGCCAATTCGATCGACATCGGGGCGGACGGCAAGGTCGTCGGTCTGTTCTGACCGCTGCGCGATCGCACAAGTACCGAGCGGGCACGGCGACGTGCCCGCTTTTTGTTTGCGTGCTTGCCGCCCTCGCTCGCCGCGCATCGACTCGCTGCACAGAATTTGTGCAACTGCGCGTGGTGAACGGGCGGTTACGTTCAACGCTTTGATAACGCCTTTCGCCTATTCCATTTGGTTACGACGCTGCTGCCGGGCAGTGCTCGTTGCCGGAATTGGTCATGAGCATCAAATTCAAGGGCATCGAGGTCGACTCGGCCTTGGCGCGCGTCATTCCGCACGTCGCCGCCGCCGAGGAATATGGCGGAACGCTGCAGCACCTGCAGTCCGTTTGGGACAACCTCAGTCTTTTGGGCCAGCTCTCCGGCACCGGCGCGGACATGAGCAACACCCGCCGTGCCTTCGGCGAGCTTGCCGTCAGCCTGCTGAACCAGCTTGGCAAGGAAGCGCTCAAGAAATGCCTGCAGGACATGGCGGCAAAGGCGCAGGTGGCGATCAACATTCTGGTCCGCAATCTGTTCGAGCGCACCGCCGACATCGGCTTTCTCGCCTGTGACGAGGACATCCGCGCGTTCTTGCGCGGCCAGGACGGCGATCGCGACCGGGCGGCGGCTGCGTTGCGGCAGCGCTTCGGTGAGTACGTGCGCAAGTACTCGGTGTACTCCGACATCATCCTGCTCGATCCCGCCGGAAACATTCTGGTGCGCCTGCGCGAGGAGGATTCGCTCGCGCAGAGCAACGATCCCATCATCCGGACCGCGCTGACGACCAGCGCCGCCTACGTGGAGACGTTCCGGAAAACCGACCTCGTGGCGGGCGACAAGGCGCAACTGACCTACGCCTATCGTGTCGCCGATGACGACGGGCGGGCGCTCGGGGTGCTGTGCCTGTGCTTCCGGTTCGAGAGCGAGGCGGACCTGATCTTCTCGAACCTCGTCGGTCCGGACGAATGGACCGCCGTCACGATGCTGGACGAGCGAGGCGTGGTGATCGCCAGTTCCGATCCCATGCACATCCCGATCGGGGCGAGGTTGACCCCCGTCCTCGATACGGAGTATCGCATCGTCAAGTTTGGCGCGATGGAATACGTCGCCACGACCCGCTCGGCGCAGCCGTATCAGGGCTATGGCGGGCTCGGCTGGTACGGCCATGCGATGGTTCCGGTCCAGCACGCCTTCAGCCACAACCAGTCGAATCTCCTTCAGGACATCGCGCCGGACGTGCTCGAGCGCATCATCGCATCGTCGGCGCTGTTCTCCGATGAGCTGCGGGAGATTCCCTCGAAGGCCGAACACATCCAGCGCGAGCTCAACCGGTCGGTGTGGAACGGCAACGCCTCGCAGGGCAGCGCAACGCAGGCGGAAGCCGCCGTCTTTTCGAAGATCCTGCTCAAGGAGATCAGCGAAACCGGCGTGAGGACCAAGGAGGTGTTCGAAGGATCGATCAGCGATCTGCACGAAACCGTGGTGACCTCACTTCTGCACGACAACGAGTTCCACGCCGCGCTCGCCATCGACATCATGGACCGCAATCTTTACGAGCGCGCCAACGACTGCCGCTGGTGGGCGCTGGCGTCGGTGTTCGCCGAAGTTCTCGCGCGCCCCTCGCGCTCCGCGCAGGACGGCGAAACGATCAGCGCGATCCTGCGCACGATCAATGGTCTTTATACGGTCTATACCGACTTGCTCGTCTTTGACGCAGCCGGCGTGATCGTTGCGACGTCCGGCGCCGACAGCGGCGATCTCGTCGGAACGCGGCTGGCGGATGAATGGGTCGTCCGTGTCCTCGGCCTGCGCGATGCGCAGGGCTATGCGGTTTCGGCTTTCGTGCCGACGCCGCTTTACGGCGGCCGTCCGACCTACGTCTATGGCGCGGCCATTCGGCCGCCCGGGCAGGCGCGGCCGGTGGGCGGCGTCGCGATCGTGTTCGATTCCGAGCCGCAGTTCGCCGCCATGCTGAAGGACGCGCTGCCGCGCGACGGCGCCGGCGGGGTCAAGCAGGGCGGCTTCGGGGTCTTCATCGAGCCCGACGGCCGGGTGATCGCAAGTTCGCACGAGCGGTTCCGCCCGGGCGACGTGCTCGGCATCGATCCGGCGTTCCGCACATTGGCGCCGGGCGACGGCTATTCCGGCATCACGCTCCTCGATGACGCCTACTATGCCGTCGGCGCGAAAGCGTCGTCCGGATATCGTGAGTACAAGGGGCCGGACGACGCCTATCGCAACGAGGTGATTGCGCTCGTGTTCACGCGACTGTGCGACGCCAGGGCGCAGGCATCCGCGACGACCGTGAGGCGGATCCCGATCCGCTCCGACCGCACCAAGCCGGGCGAGCGGGAGGACATCGCGACCTTCCGCATCGGCCATCGCTGGTTTGCCGCGCGCGCCGCTGAAGTCGTCGAGGCGATCGACACCTCGGATATCGTGCCTCTTCCGCACATGCCCTCCGGCATGGCCGGCTGCATCATCTACGACGGCAAGCCTCTCCCGATCCTGGACCTCGGCGGCGTTCTGGATCCGTCGGCCGACACGGTGCGTGTCGCGGGCGCGCCGGTGCAGATCGTGGTGATGTCGCCACCCGATGGTGAGCGCTTCGGCCTGCTGGTCGAGGACCTCGGCGAAATCGCCGAAGTGCTCACGGAGCGCCTCAATCCGCTTCCGCCGATGGTGGCGCATCAGAGCATGTTCGCCGATACCGCCTTTGCGCCCGACAGCAACGGCGATGGCGAACTGATCGTGTTGCTGCGCGCCGATCGGCTGTGCGAGCGCCTCAGCGCCGGCTCGATGGCTGCGCGCGCCGCGGCCTGATCTTAAGGCCCGGCTCCGCGACCGCTCAACTGGCGTCGAGCGATTTTGCGATCCGCCGTGCTTCGTCCACCAATGCGCCGGCCACGGGGGTCATCGGCTCGCGTGCGGGCACCACCAGTCCGATCTCCTGCACCGCCTCGGGATGCGTGATCGGAATCGCGCGCAACGTGTCGGTGAGGCCCAGCGTCTCGGCGAGCTTGGCGGGCATCACGCTCGCCCAGCGGCCGGTGCGCACGTGCGAAAACAGCAGGATCATCGAATCGGATTCCAGCGTCGGACGCGGCTCAACTCCGGTCGCCTTGAGCAGGCGGTTGATGATCCGGCGGTTCTGCATGTCGGGCGTGAGCAGGCAGAGCGGGACCTGCGCGACCTCGGCCCACGTCACCGTCTCGCGGCCGCCCAGCGGGGCGTCGGCCGACGTGAGCAGGCGGTAACGCTCGCTGTAGAGCGGAATGGAGTTGACGCGGCCGAGCGGTTCGTTGCCGAGGTAGGTGATGCCGGCGTCGATCTCGAGGTTTTCCAAGAGCTCGAGGATCTCGAGCGAGGTGCGGGAGTAGATCGTGAACTGCACGTTGGGGTGCCGCTCGCGATAAGGCGTCGTCAGAGCGGCCACCATCGCCAAGGCGGTGGGGATCGCTGCGATCCGCAACACGCCGCTCAATCCGCTGCGCAACGTATTGATCTCGTCGCGCATGGCGCGGGCATCGCCGACGATCCGTCGCGCCCAGTCCAGCACGCGTTCGCCCTCGGGCGTGAAGCCCTGAAAACGAGAGCCGCGGTTCACCAGCAGCACCCCCATCTGCTGCTCGAGCTGCCGCACCCCGGCGGACAGCGTCGGCTGCGTGACGCCGCAGGCTTCGGCGGCACGGCCAAAATGCTTCTCGCGTGCCAGCGCGAGGATGTATTCGAGCTTGTCGATCACGAAAATGCTCGTAAGTTCAAGTCGATAGCTTGCGACTGACAGGAGATGATCGCATAAAGAATAGGCAGCAACTGGCGATCTGTCGATAGAGAATGTCTATCGAACGATGCCCGCCACGGGATTGCATGCAAGCTTGGAAGGGTTCAATTCTGCCGGCTGGAGACGCCGATGAACATGCACAATCCGCCCAAGAATCCGCCGGGGCCCGGCGGCAACGGCACCGGCCGCCGCCGGCCCGGAAAGACGCCGAAAGGCCGTCAGGTCGACCCTCGTGCGCTCGAGGATATCCGGGCCCTGCTTGGGGACCGGTCCCGTCGCCCCGACCTGCTGATCGAGCATCTGCATCTCATCCAGGACAAATACGGCTATCTCTCCGCGGATCATCTTGCCGCGCTCGCGCAGGAGATGCGCCTGGCGCAGGCGGAGGTGTACGAGGTCGCGACCTTCTACGCGCATTTCGATGTGGTGAAGGATGGTCCTCCGCCGCCGCCGGTCACCGTCCGCGTCTGCGAGAACCTCTCGTGCGCCATGGCCGGCGCGGAGACGCTGCTCGCTGAATTGCCGAACAAGCTTGGTCCCAACGTGCGGGTGCTGCGTGCGCCGTGCATGGGCGCCTGCGATCACGCGCCCGCCGCCGCGGTGGGTCACGTCCAGGTCTTCAATGCGACCACCGACTTGGTGGCGGGCGCCGCCGCGACACACGCGCATGCGCACGCCTGCAAGACGCCGAAGGATCTTGCGGCCTATCAGGCCGAGGGCGGCTACAAGCTGCTCGCCTCCTGCCTCGACGGCACGCGCACGCGCGACGACCTCATCAAGGCGGTCAGCGACGCGGGCCTGCGCGGCCTCGGCGGCGCGGGCTTTCCGACCGGCCGCAAATGGACGCTGGTGCGCGCCGAGCCGGCGCCGCGCCTGATGGCGGTCAACGGCGACGAGGGCGAGGTCGGAACCTTCAAGGACCGGCACTACCTCGAACGGGATCCGCACCGCTTCATCGAAGGCATGCTGCTGGCCGCGTGGGTGGTCGAGGCGGCCGAGGTCTTCTTCTATCTGCGCGACGAATATCCCGAGATCCGGCTGATGCTGCTCGACGAGATCGCCAAGGCCGAGCGCGCCGGGTTGAGCCGCCACACCAAGGTGCATCTGCGGCGCGGCGCCGGCGCCTACATCTGCGGCGAAGAGTCCGCGATGATCGAGTCGATCGAAGGCAAGCGCGGGCTGCCGCGCCACCGTCCGCCTTACGTCGCGCAAGTCGGCATCTTCGGGCGGCCGACGCTGGTGCAGAACGTCGAGACGCTGTTCTGGGTGCGCGATATTGTCGAGAAAGGCGCCGGCTGGTTCACCTCGCATGGCCGGCGCGAGCGCAAGGGCCTGCGCAGCTTCTCGGTTTCTGGCCGCGTGAAGAAGCCGGGCGTCGTCCTGGCCCCCGCGGGGGTCACCGCGCGCGAACTGGTCGAGGAGTTCTGCGGGGGCATGCAGGACGGCCACGCCTTCAAGGGCTACCTGCCGGGCGGCGCCTCCGGTGGCATCCTGCCGGCGTCGATGGCCGACGAGCCGCTCGATTTCGGCACGCTCGAAAAGTACGGCTGCTTCGTGGGGTCGCACGCGGTTGTCATCCTGTCCGACAAGGATGATATGAAAGCTGTCGCCCTCAACCTCATGAAGTTCTTCGAGGACGAGAGCTGCGGTCAGTGCACGCCCTGCCGCGTCGGCACCGAGAAGGCCGTCAAGCTGATGGCCAAGGGACCGTGGGACGAGGCGCTGCTGAACGAACTGTCGGCGCTGATGCGCGACGCCTCGATCTGCGGCCTCGGCCAGGCCGCGCCGAATCCGTTGCAGAGCGTGATGAAGTATTTTCCCGACGATCTGAAGACGCCATTGGGCTCCTGGTGACAGCGATGAGCACGAACGGAAAAGACAAGCAGCCGCTGGGCTACGGCCACGACCACAAGGGCGCGGCGCTCGGCGAGGCGACGGGGCAGGGCCGCCCGGCGGTCAACGTGCAGTCGGCCGATGACGGCAAGGCCAAGTCGGCGGCAAGCCACGGCACCTTCTTCATGGACGACCAGGAGATCGACATCCGTCCCGGCGAGACGATCTTCCGCGCCGGCCGCCGCTTCGGCATCAAGCTTCCGCACCTGTGCTACACGCCCAAGCCCGGCTATCGGCCCGACGGCAACTGCCGCGTCTGCATGGTCGAGGTCGAAGGCGAGCGCGTGCTCGCGGCGAGCTGCATCCGCACGCCGACGCCCGGCATGAAGGTCAAGACAAAGACCGATCGCGCCACGTCGGCGCGGCGCATGGTGGCCGAGCTTCTCGTCAACGACCAGCCGCCGCAGGAGGTCGCGCACGATCCGAGCTCCGAGCTGTGGAAGATCGTCACCCGCCAGAAGATCGAGGCGGGCCGCTTCCCGCGCGACGAACGTCCGGCGCCGGACCGCAGCCATCCGGCCATGGCGGTCAATCTCGACGCCTGCATCCATTGCAATCTGTGCGTCCGCGCCTGCCGCGAGGTGCAGGTCAACGACGTGATCGGCATGTCGGGCCGCGGCCACAACGCCAAGATCGTGTTCGATTTCGACGATCCGATGGGCGCTTCGACCTGCGTCGCCTGCGGAGAGTGCGTGCAGGCCTGCCCGACCGGCGCGCTGATGCCGGCGACGATGGTCGACGAGGCGAACGTCTACACCAACAAGCCGGACCGCACCGTCGATAGCGTCTGCCCCTATTGCGGCGTCGGCTGCCTTCTGACCTACCACATCAAGGACGACAAGATCGTCCAGGTCACCGGCCGCAACGGTCCGGCCAACGAGAACCGCCTGTGCGTGAAGGGGCGGTTCGGCTTCGATTACGTGCACAATCCGCAACGTCTCCTGAAGCCGTTGATCCGCAAGGACGGCGTGCCGAAGGTGCCGCACGAATTCATCGACCCGTCGAATCCGTGGACGCATTTTCGCGAGGCGACCTGGGAGGAGGCGCTCGACCGCGCCGCCGCGGGCCTCACGAAGATCCGTGATCGCGACGGGCCCGGCGCGCTCGCGGGCTTCGGCTCGGCCAAGGGCTCGAACGAAGAGGCCTATCTCTTCCAGAAGCTGGTGCGCACCGGCTTCGGCACCAACAACGTCGATCACTGCACGCGGCTGTGCCACGCCTCGTCGGTGTCGGCGCTGCTCGAGGGCGTCGGCTCCGCCGCCGTGACCGCCACCTTCAACGAGGTGAAGAACTCCGACCTGATCATCGTCATCGGCGCCAATCCCACCGAGAACCATCCGGTGGCGGCGACCTACTTCAAGCAGGCCGCCAAGCGCGGCGCCAAGCTGGTCATCATGGATCCGCGCGGAACGGCGATGAAGCGCCACGCCTGGAAGATGATGCAGTTCAAGAACGGCACCGACGTGGCGATGCTCAACGCCATGCTCAACGTGATCGTGACCGAGAAGCTTTACGACGAGCAGTACATCCAGACCTACGTCGAGGGCTTCGACGCCTGGAAGGAGAACATCAAGGATTTCACCCCCGAGGAGATGGCGCCGATCTGCGGCATCGACGCGGGAACGCTGCGCGAGGTCGCGCGCGCCTATGCCCGCGCCGAATCCGCGATCATCTTCTGGGGCATGGGCGTGTCGCAGCACACCCACGGCACCGACAACGCGCGCTGCCTGATCGCGCTCGCCCTGATCACCGGCCAGATTGGCCGGCCCGGCACCGGCCTGCATCCGCTGCGCGGCCAGAACAACGTGCAGGGCGCATCCGACGCGGGCCTGATCCCGATGTTCTTCCCCGACTACAAGTCGGTCGAGAATCCGGAGATCCGCGGCAAGTACGAGCAGGTCTGGGGCGTCAAGCTCGATCCCAAGCGCGGCAAGACCGTCGTCGAGATCATGGACGCGGTTCATGCCGACGAGATCAAGGGCATGTACATCGAGGGCGAAAATCCCGCGATGTCGGACCCCGACCTCAATCATGCGCGCGAGGCGCTCGCGCATCTCGAGCACCTCGTGGTGCAGGACCTGTTCCTCACCGAGACCGCCGTCTATGCCGACGTCATCCTGCCGGCCTCCGGCTGGCCGGAGAAGGACGGCACCGTCACCAACACCAATCGCCAGGTGCAGATGGGCCGCCAGGCGCTGCCGCTGCCCGGCGACACGCGCCAGGACCTGTGGATCATCCAGGAGATCGCCAACCGCATGGGCTGCGGCTGGACCTACAAGCATGTGTCGGAAGTCTTCACCGAGATGGCGTCGCTGATGCCGGCGCTCGACAACATCTCGTGGGATCGCGTCGAACGCGAAGGCTCGGTGACCTATCCGACCGACGGGCCGGACACGCCGGGCCGCGACGTCGTCTTCGACGCGGGATTCCCGCGCCCCGGCGGCTTCGCCAGGCTGGTCGCCGCCAAGCTGCAGCCGCCCGACGAGGTGCCGGATGCGGAGTATCCGTTCATCCTCTCGACCGGCCGCCAGCTTGAGCATTGGCACACCGGATCGATGACGCGCCGGGCGAAGGTCCTCGACGCGATCGAGCCCAGCGCGATCGCGCAGCTGTCGCGCGGCACGCTCGACAAGCTCGGCATCAAGGCGGGCGACCGGGTGCGCGTCACCACGCGCCGCGGCACGGTCGAGCTCTACTCGCGCGAGGACGAGGCCGTCCCCGACGGCGTGGTGTTCATCCCGTTCGCCTATGTCGAGGCGGCAGCCAACCTCCTGACCAACCCCAAGCTGGATCCGTTCGGCAAGATCCCCGAGTTCAAGTTCTGCGCCGCCAAGGTCGAGCCGGTGCGGGCGGCCAGCGAGGCGGCGGAGTAGGGGCGGGACTCGCTCACTTGAGCGAGTGCGACTCCGACGCCGGGCGATCAATCAACAACTGTACCATGGCCGGGCTTGACCCGGCCATCCACGTCTTGCTGCTGCGATGGTCTGCCAAGACGTGGATGCCCGGCACGAGGCCGGGCATGACGGGCCTCATGCGACAGTGAGAAGGCGCGCTGTCGCTAGCCCTTGGTCTTTGTGTCCTCGAACCAGGCCTCGACCGGTCCGGTCAGCTTGATCGTCAGCGGGTTGCCGTACCGATCCTTGGCGTTCCCTGCGGCCACGCGGATCCAGCCCTCGCTGATGCAATATTCCTCGACGTTGGTCTTCTCCGCGCCCTTGAAGCGGATGCCGATCCCGCGCGCGAGCAGCTCGGCATTGAAGTAGGGGCTCTTGGGATCGCTGGAGAGGCGGTCGGGCGGGGTGTCAGTCATTTGCAGGTCGGCTGGTCAAGAGGGAAGCGATCGAACTTGGTCACGAAGTATAGTACCCTTGTTTGCGTAACAGCCGTCAAACTCTGCTCATGGTCAACCTCTTTATTGCCAATACCGACAACGATTGGTTCGACTTCCTCTCTTCCCAGCTTGATGTGCCAGAAGCGAATTTTTGGCAGCCAAGCGGCAAGGGATTTCACGCGATACGAGAAGGAGAAATTCTGGCATTTCGTCTCAAAAGCCCACGCAACAAGATCGGTGGGTTTGGAATTCTTGGCAGTAGCTCTGTGTACCCGCTCCAAATCGCGTGGGAAACATTTGGGCCTTTGAACGGCGCTGCCAGTTATGCGGCATTAAGGGATGCGATCGCTCCGTATCGCCCTGGAGAGTTGGTTGGGCCAACAACCAATATCGGATGTCGCATACTTGTTGAACCGGTCTTCTTTCCTCCTGACTTATGGATTGAGCTGCCCCCGTCTTGGGCGCCAAATATTATGGGAGGTAAGAGGTTTTCAACTGAAGAGGAGGAGGGGCGCGATCTTTGGTATCGATTGCAGGAGACGGCACAGATTCTGCGCTCTTCGTTGGGAGTGCCCGGAATCTTGACGCCTGCTGCTCGGTTTGGAAAGCCTACTTTGATAACTCCGCGGCTAGGCCAGCGAGCATTCCGCTTCGCAGTGACGGAAGCATATGATAGGCAATGCGCGATTTCAGATGGGAAAGTACTTCCTGCTCTCGACGCTGCCCATATTCGTCCCTACGCCGACGAAGGAGAGCACGTAACGTCCAACGGCATCTTATTGCGCAAGGACATTCATTCTGTTCTTGATGCAGGCTATGTGACGATTGATACCAACTACCAATTCATTGTCAGCAACAAAGTGAAAGAAATTTTCAACAACGGGAATGAGTATCTTCGCCTACACGGAAAAAGGATTCGACTCCCAAAAGACAAGAAGGACTGGCCGCACCCCGATTTCTTGCGTTGGCACAATAAGACCAGGTTCGAAGTCGTAGACAAAGCTCCTGCTGTGAGACGCTAGGCTTTCAACAATTTGCGAGATCCCCATGCCCAAATATCTTCTCGTCTCGTTCAAGACCTGTCCGTGGGTCCAGCGCGCCGCCATCGTGCTGCGCGAGAAGACCGTCGATTTCGAGTTCCGTCACATCGAGCCCGACAACCGGCCGGACTGGTTCCTCGCCATCTCGCCGCACAAGAAGGTGCCGGTGCTGCGCATCGACGACACCATCTCGCTGTTCGAGTCGAACGCCATCGCCGAATATCTCGACGAGACGATCTCGCCGCGGCTGCACCCGGCCGATCCGGTGCAGCGCGCCATCAACCGCGCCTGGACCGATTACGTGCCCGACTTCGCCGCCATCATGACCGGTCGTGCCTATGCCGCGAGCGAAGCGGATTACAACAAGGCCATCGAAAAGATCCCGGCTGCGTTCGAACGCTTGGAAGCCGCGCTCGAGAAGCAGGGCGGGGGCCCGTTCTTCAACGGCGCGGCCTATTCGCTGGTCGACGCAGCCTATGCGCCGTTCCTGCAGCGCTACGATTTCCTCGAGCGCGTGCGCCCGCTCGGCGCGATCGACAAGTTTCCGCGCGTGAAAGCCAGGGCCGAGGCCCTGATTGCACGCCCCTCGACGCACTCGTTCCCGCCGGACGAGTTCGAGGCGATGTATCGCGCCAACGTGAAACGCCGCAACACCTGGCTCTCGCAGTTCATCGCGCCGGCGCAGGTCGCCGCGGAGTAGGGTGCATCCAGGGCCGCCTTGCCGGCTGCAACCGCGTCGACACCCACGGGGCGTTTTCCCGGATATTCCCCGCGTCGGGGATTGCCGGTTGCATTCGCGGGCCGCAGGCGCAGGCTGCCGATCATGGCCGCGCGGATGCGCCGGGGTCCCGGCGGCCCGCGCGCGCCGGTTTTGGCGAAACGAACCCAGGACAGTCCCCGTGGTGATTTTGGCGAAACGAACCCGCGACGGAACGGTCCGCTCCGGTTTGGCGGAACGAACCCGAGGCCGGGGAGGGCTGTCCTTGGTCTTGGCGAAACGAACCCGAGATTGGGCGGGCCATCCCAGTGTTGGCGAAACGAACCCAGGACGGTCGCTCCGTCCCGAATTTGGCGAAACGAACCCGAGACCCGGGGGTGCCATCCCCCTGGTTTGGCGGAACGAACCCGAGACGGGCCGTCCCGCCCCGGGATTTGGCGGAACGAACCCGAAGCAGGGGGCGGTCCCCCCGGTTTGGCGGAACGAACCCGAGCGGGCAGCTCGTCCTCGGGAGGCGTCGGCCGCCGTCCACCCGGCTCTCGCGAAACCGGCATGACCCGGCGCGGGGCCGGTGCTAACACCCTCACCAGCGCCCATCGGAAGACCAGCATGTCGCTCGCCACCGCTGCCTCGCCGTCCGTGCTCTCCGGCCGCCCGCGCCACGACTGGACGCGCGCCGAGATCGCGGCCCTGTTCGACCTGCCGTTTCCCGACCTGATGTTCCATGCGCAGCGCATCCACCGCGAGAACTTCGATCCCCGCGAGGTGCAGGTATCGACCCTGCTGTCGATCAAGACCGGCGGTTGCCCCGAGGATTGCGCCTATTGTCCGCAGAGCGCGGCCTTCGAGACCGGGCTCAAGGCCGGCAAGCTGATGGCGATCGACGCCGTGCTCGCCGAGGCGCGCGCGGCCAAGGCGGCGGGCGCGAGCCGCTTCTGCATGGGAGCAGCCTGGCGCAGCCCGAAGGAGCGCGACCTCGATCGCGTCTGCGCGATGATCGAAGGCGTCAAGGAACTGGGACTCGAAACCTGCGTCACGCTCGGCATGCTCACGCAGGCGCAGACGGCGAAGCTGAAGGCATCAGGGCTCGATTACTACAACCACAACCTCGACACCTCGCCCGAGTTCTATGGCGAGATCATCACCACGCGCACCTATCAGGAACGGCTCGACACGCTCGCGCATGTCCGCGACGCGCGCATCAACGTGTGCTGCGGCGGCATCGTCGGCATGGGCGAGGCGCGCAGCGACCGGGTCGGCATGATCGCCACGTTGGCCAGCCTGCCGAAGCACCCGGAGTCGGTGCCGATCAACCTGCTCGTGCGCGTGCAAGGCACGCCGCTCGCCGAGGTGCCGGCGCTCGATCCGCTCGAGTTCGTTCGCACGATCGCGGTCGCGCGCATCGCGATGCCGGAATCGGTGGTGCGGCTCTCCGCGGGACGCGAGGACATGAGCGAGGAGACGCAGGCGCTTTGCTTTCTGGCCGGCGCCAACTCGATCTTCGCGGGACCGAAGCTGCTCACGACGCCGAACCCGCAGCGCGACCGCGACGATGCATTGTTCGACAAGCTTGGCCTGCGTCCGACGGCGTGATCACCTGTTTCCGCCGGGCAATGTCGGCGCGACGTCAGGGCCGCAGGTGCATGAGTTCGCGCCGGGCGATCACGTCAACTGCCGCACGATCAGCATGCCGACGAAAAGGCCGCTGATTGCAAGGCCGACGGACGCGATGACGTAGACCATCGCCAGTCCCAGTTCGCCGCGCTCGTAGAGCAGGGCGGTGTCGAGCGAGAACGTGGAGAACGTGGTGTACCCGCCCAGCACGCCGGTGGTGAAGAAGAGCCGCCAATGCTGCGACAGGTCGCTGCCTTTGAACGCGAAATAGGCGGCGAGCAGGCCCATGATGAACGAGCCGAGCCCGTTCTCGATCAGCGTCGCGAACGGAAATCCAGTACCGAGCGCACGTGCCACGACGAGGTTGGTCCCATGACGCAGCGCGGCGCCCAGCCCGCCGCCGAGAAACACGATGAGAAAGCCCATTCCGGAGGTCCTGGTTGCCGCTGCGGGTCAGAAGACCCTCACACAGACGCGGGGTCAAATCCGTGGTCTTGTTGTCCACATGAGCAAACCATAGGCGAAGCAGGCGAAAAACCCTTTCGCGTGGTTGCGGCGGGTCCCGGAGTGTTGCGGCGGCATGCGTGTCGTCAGTGCATCGCGGCGCCGATGCGCGGCATCAAGCCGCCCACATGGCTGATGACCTGGGCTGCCATGCGATGGCCTGCGGCGGCCGCGGCGGGCGGACGCTCGTTGGCCAGCCGCGCCGCGAGATAGCCTGCGTTGAACGCATCGCCGGCCGCGGTGGTGTCCAGCGGCTCGACGACTTCGGGTACGGGCACATGCTCGGACCCCTCGGCGGTGGCGATCAGCGCGCTGTTGGGACCGTTCTTCACGGCGATCTCCGCGATGCCGAAGGCGCGCATGCGTTCCACAGTGGCTTCGGGGCTGGGATCGCCCCACAGCACGGCCTCGTCGTCGTACGTCGGCAGCGCGACGTCCACGCGCTTGAGCGCTTCCATGAAGACGAGGCGGGTACGGGCGAGGTCGCCCCTCCAGCCGCGCGGGCGGAAGTTGCAGTCGAACGCGACCTTGACGCCTTTTTGCCGCGCCATCTCCAGAGCCGCGAGGAAGCGGCCGAGCCCCACGTTGGAATAGAGGGAGAGCGTGATGCCCGAGAAATAGATCAGACGCGCGCCGACCAGGGCCTCGGCCACCCGCGACCATTCCGGCAGCTCGAACAGGTCGCGCGCAGGAGCCCCCTCACGCCAGTAGAAGTGACGGCGTTCACCCGCCGGGCTGACGTCGACCGTGGTGATGCCGGGCAGCCGGCCCGGCGCCCGCAGGATCAGATCGCGCGAGATGCCTTCGGCGGCAGCCAGCGCGACCAGTCCTTCCGAAAACGGATCGTCTCCCAATGCGGTCGCGAATGCGACGGGTTTGCCCGTGCGCGCGAGGTAGACGGACGTGTTGAACACATCGCCGCCGCAGGACAGGCTGAAGCGGCCGTCCTTGCCCCGGCCGAACTCGATCAACGCCTCGCCGACACAAATCACCTGGCCATCTGCACTCATGCGTCATTCTCGCATTCCTGCCGCGCGCCCGCCAGGGCAGGTATGACGATCCATGTCGCGAGGGCACAGGACAGGACGCACGGCTTGGGGTATGCAGCACGCTCCGGTGTCCGTCCGTTGCACCGAGCGTGGAGTCTCCATCCCGCCACCAGAGGTGATCCGCTGACCAACTTGGGCAAATCGGCAGGCTGGTTGTCGCCCAGCGTGGTCGGCGTGCTGTGCGGAGCGGGCGCGGCCCTGTGCTGGGCCGGCGGCCTCGTGGCCGCGCGCCATGGCATCGCGATCGGCCTGTGGCCGCTCGACGTTACGCTGCATCGCCAGCTCTGGGCGGGACTGTTCTTCCTGCCGCTGGTGTGGCCCGGAGGCCCGGCGGATATCGCCGACGTCGGCCTGGGTCGCGGCACCCTGCTCACGATCTTCGGCGGTGTGGGCCTCGTGCTGGTCAGCTATTCCGGCTTCCTGCTGGTTCCGCTCGGCCACGGCGGCGTGATCCAGCCTTCCTGCGCGGCCCTGGGTGGGCTGCTGCTCGCCACGCTGGTCGTGAAGGAAAAGCTCATTGCGACGCGCGCCGCGGGCGCGGCGGCGATCGTGCTCGGCCTCCTGGTCATTGGCTATGAGGCGCTGAGCACGTTCGGGGCCGGCGGCCTCGTCGGCGACCTGTGCTTCGCAGCGGCCGGCTTCATGTTCGCGATCTTCGGCATGCTGCTCAAGCTCTGGCGCATCACGCCGATCCGCGCGGTGGCAGTCACAAGTGTGCTGTCGCTGGTGATCGTGCCGATCCAGGCGGTCTTCTTCGGGTTCGACCGCCTGATCGCCGTCGGTCTCTACGAGAACGTGATCCAAGCGATCGTGCAGGGCGTTTTTTCGGGAGCGGCCGCAACCTTCCTGTTCACCCGCGCGGTCGTGTTGCTCGGCGCCGCGCGCGCTGCCGTATTTCCCGCGCTCGTCCCGCCGTTTACCTTGCTCACCGGTTTTCTTGTGCTGGGGGTCATCCCGACCGCCATGCAGCTTGTCGGGATGACGATCGTGCTGATCGGCTTCCGCCTGACACAGAAGAGCTGAAGGCGCTCAGGCCGCCTTGCGGGTGGCGAGGAACTCGCCCATGCGCTCCAGCGCCTTGAGGATGTTCTCGGTCGAATTGGCGTAGGACAGCCGCACGTAGCCTTCGCCGAGGATGCCGAAGTCGGGACCGCCGATGATCGCGACGCCCGCGTCGTCGAGGAGTGCGTTGGCGAGCGGCTTCGCCTTCCAGCCAGTACCCTTGATATTGGGGAAGGCGTAGAACGCGCCCTTCGGGGTCGTGCAGGATACGCCAGGCAGCTTGTTGAGGCCCTCGACAACGACTTTGCGGCGTTTGTCGAACTCGGCGATCATCCGCGTCACCTCATCCTGCGGCCCGGTGAGCGCTGCGATGCCTGCGAACTGCGCCGGCGCATTGACGCACGAATGCAGGTTCACCGACAGCTTGCGTGCCATGTCGTAGAGCTTGCCCGGCCAGACGGCGTATCCCAGCCGCCAGCCGGTCATGGCATAGGTTTTGGACCATCCGTTGAGCAGGATCACGCGGTCGCGGATCGACGGATAGGAGAGCAGGCAGACGTGCTCCTCGCCGTCGTAGACCATGTGGTCGTAGATCTCGTCGGACATGATCGCCACGTCGGGAAACCTCTCCAGGCCGGCGACCAGCTTCTCCACCTCCCGGCGCGGCGTGACGCCGCCGGTGGGATTGGCCGGCGAGTTGAGGATCAGCAGGCGCGACTGCGGCGTCAGCAGCTTGAGCACTTCGTCCGCCGAGAAGGCGAAGCCGTTCTCCTCGCGGACGGGCACCGGCACCGGCCGCGCGCCGGTGAACTCGATCATCGAGCGGTAGATCGGAAAGCCCGGGTCGGGGTAGAGGATCTCGACGCCGGGCTGGCCGAACATCAGGATCGACATGAACATCGTCGGCTTGCCGCCCGGCATGATCATGACTTCGTCGGGCGACACTTCGACGTTGAAGCGTTTGTGCAGGTCGGCGGCGACAGCCTCACGCAAGGGTAGGATGCCGGTCGCCGGCGTGTAGCCGTGATGCCCGTCGCGCAGCGCTTTCACCGCTGCCTCGACGATGTGTTCGGGCGTGCGGAAATCAGGCTGGCCGATGCCGAGGTTGATGATGTCCCGGCCTTGCGCGGCCAGCGCGGTCGCCCGCGCCAGCACCGCGAACGCATTCTCCTCGCCGATGCGGTCGAACCCGGGGATCGTCTTCAGCATGCGTTCCTCCAGCCTTTTTCCTTACGCGAAGGCTGTGTCGCCCGGACGCGAAAGACTTGCGGATTACTCACGGTCCCGGCGAGCTAATCTCAATTGCCAGGGGGTCGTTCTTGGGCGCATGTTATCGCGTAATCAGCCGGGGAAATGCAATGCCGAGCGTCAACGAAAAGTGTCGTAACTACCGCAAGCTGCACGAGAGCGGGTGCTTCGTCATCCCCAATCCATGGGACGTCGGGTCGGCGCGCTACCTGCAGCACCTCGGGTTCAAGGCCCTGGCCTCCACCAGCGCGGGCTATGCTTTCGTGCAAGGCCTCCCGGACCACGGCGTCGGGCGCGACATGATGCTGGGTCACTTGCGAGAGCTGAGCGCCGGGACCGATCTGCCGGTCAACGCGGATTTCGAGAATGGTTATGCGCACGAGCCGGATGATGTGGCCGAGAATGTGCGGCTCTGCATCGACACCGGCGTCGCCGGCCTCTCGATCGAGGACTCGACCGGGGACCATGGCGCCCCGCTTTACGACTTCGACAAGGCCGTGGCGCGCGTGCGCGCCGCGCGCAACGCCATCGACGCCGCGGGCGGAGAGGTGGTGTTCACGGCGCGCGCCGAGTGCTTCCTGGTCGGCCGGCCCGACCTCGACGAGACCATCAAACGGCTCAAGGCCTATGCCGACATCGGTGCCGATTGCCTCTACGCACCCGGCTTGCGGACGCGCGAGCAGATCGAAGCCGTCGTGAAGGCGGTGGCGCCCAAGCCCGTCAACTTCCTGATGTCCACCAGCCTGGGCTTCACCGTTTCTGATGTGGCGGCCATGGGCGTGCGCCGGATCAGCGTCGGCGGAACGCTCGCGCGCGTCGGCTGGGGCGCCGTGATGCGCGCCGCCAAGCAGATCATGGACGAAGGCAGGTTCGATTCATTTGCCGACGCTTCGCCGCATGTGGAGCTCAATGCAATTTTCGGCGAAGCGATGAAGCGAAGCAGCGCGTCGTGAGCGGGTTGACGTCCGTGAACCCGGCGCTTCCGGTCGGGCCGCCGGTGGACGGCACGCCGGCGCAGCGTCCCGGTGCGGTCACGCTCACGGGGGCCTGCGGCCGCGTTGAGCGGCTGGAGCAGCATCACGACATCGCGCTGTGGGACGTGTTGAACGGGCACGACCACGTCTGGACCTACATGTCGTCTTATGGGCCGTTCAGCGATTTCCAAACGTTTTCCGCCTGGATCGGCTCACGCATCCCGCTCGACGATCCCTATTCCTACGCGATCGTTGATGCCGACGGTCGAGCGCGCGGCATCGCCGCGCTGATGGAGATCCGGCCGGCCATGCGCTCCTGCGAGGTCGGTCATGTAGTCTATTCGCCGGAATTGCAGCGAACGCGGCTCGCGACCGAGGCGCAGTATCTGCTCGCGTGCTACGTGTTCGAGACGCTGGGTTATCGGCGCTATGAGTGGAAATGCAACGCGCTCAATGCCGCGTCACGACGCGCCGCGTTACGGTTGGGGTTCAAGTTCGAGGGAATCCTGCGCCAGCATATGATCGCCAAGGGGCGCAACCGCGACACGGCCTACTTCTCGATGCTCGATTCCGAATGGCCGGCGCGCAAAGCAGCTTTCGAGCGGTGGCTCGCACCGGAGAATTTCGGCGAGCTCGGGCAGCAGAAGGTCAGCCTGAGCGCGCTGAATGGCGCGTCCGGCGCGTGAAGGAGTTGGATTCGATGCGACAGAGCCACCGGCTGATGGAGATGCTGGACATCGATCTGCCGATCATCCTGGCGCCAATGGCAGGCAACTCGACGGTCGAATTGACCGCGTCGGTGTCGAACGCAGGCGGTCTCGGGTCGCACGCCTGCGCCATGCTCTCGCGCGAGCAAGTGATCCAGGATGCCAGCCGGCTGCGCACGCTCACAAACCGCAGCTTCAACTTGAACTTCTTCTGCCACGCGCCGCCGGGCGATACGACGGCGCAGGAGCGCGCTTGGCGGGAGGCGCTTGCACCCTACAATCGCGAGCTCGGCGTGGATCCCGACCAGCCGCCGCCGCCCCCGCGCCGCCCGTTCGACGAGAGCTATTGTGAGGCGGTGCTGGGCATTGCCCCGAAAGCGACGAGCTTCCACTTCGGCATGCCGCACGCACATCTTGTGCACCGCCTGAAGGATGCGGGCATCGTCATTCTGTGTTCGGCGACCAGCGTGGCCGAGGCGAGGCACATCGTCGATCTCGGCGCCGACGCCGTCATCGCACAAGGTGTTGAGGCGGGCGGTCACCGCGGCCTGTTCCTGTCGCACGATCGCGACATCGCCAATCAGGTGGGCACCATGGCGCTGGTCCCGCAGGTCGTGGACGCTGTCAACGTGCCGGTGATCGCTGCTGGCGGCATTGCCGACGCGCGCGGTGTCGCGGCGGCCTTCGCGCTCGGCGCGTCGGCCGTGCAGGTCGGCACGGCCTACCTCCGGTGCCCGGAAGCGAAGGTGAGCGCGCCGCATCGGGCCGCGCTCGCGGCGGCGCGTGACGACAGCACCGTGTTGACGACGCTCTATAGCGGCAGGCCGGCGCGCGGAATTGTCAACCGGTTGATCCGCGAACTCGGGCCCATGAACGAGATCGCGCCGCCATTTCCCACCGCCTCGAACGCGCTGGGGCCTCTGCGCGCCGAGGCCGAGAAGCGCGGTTCCGGCGATTTCTCGCCGCTGTGGGCGGGCCAAGCCGCCGCGCTCGCGAAGGAGACCAGCGCTGCTGCGCTGACGCGTGATCTCGCCGCGGGAGCGCGCGAGGTGCTGGCTGCATTGGGACGGTCGGTCTGAATGCGGTTCGCTGGTCCGCTGATTCCGGCGACGCTCAAGCGCCGCTACAAGCGTTTCCTGGCGGATGTGATACTACCGGGCGGCGAAGAGGTCACGGCGCACGTCGCAAACCCGGGCGCGATGATCGGCCTCGCCGAGCCCGGGATGCGGGTATGGCTGTCCAAGTCGGCCAATCCGGCACGCAAGCTCGCCTATTCCTGGGAGCTGGTGGAGGCGGATTTCGGCGGCGGCCATGAGCTCGCGGGGGTCAACACCGCACATCCGAATCTCGTCGTGGGCGAGGCGATCGCAGCCAGGCTCATTCCGGAACTCGCCGGTTATGACACGATCCGGCGAGAGGTGAAGTACGGCGTAAACTCGCGTGTCGACTTCCTGCTCGAGGGCGTGGAGCGTGCGCCCTGTTATGTCGAGGTCAAGAACGTGCACCTGATGCGCAGCCGCGGCCGCGCCGAGTTTCCCGACGCCGTCACCGCACGCGGCGCCAAGCACCTCGCGGAACTCTCGAAGGTGGTCAGGGACGGCGGCCGGGCAGTGATGTTCTATCTGATTCAGATCGCTTCGGCGGAAAGCTTCGCGCTGGCCCGCGACATCGATCCGAAATACGGAACGGCCTTCGATCTGGCGCGCGCCGCCGGCGTCGAGGCGATCGCCTATCGCTGCGCATTGTCGTGCGAGGCGATCGACGTGGCGCATCCCGTGCCGATCGTGGAGCGAGCGCCGTTTCGGACGATTTGAGATTTGAGACGCTGGCGCGCGGAAAGTAGGCATCTTCAACGCCATGGCCGCGGCGGTGGAGAGCGAGCAGGCAGCTAGCGCCGCAACACGACGTTCTGCTTGCTGCGCGTGGACACGGTGTAGCCTTTCTCCGCCAGCAGCTTGAACAGGTCCGTGTGCCATTCGTGACTGGAGTCCTCGATCAGGACGAGGCGCGGCCACAGCTCGGGTGGAGCATCGCGAAAGAACGGCGCCAGCACGCGGTCCTCCATGCCCTCGACGTCGATCTTGAGCGCGTCGACCGCCATCAGCCCTTCCTCGCGCAGCACGCTCAGCAGCGGACGGCACGGCACGCGCACGAGATCGCCCGCGTCGGTTGCCGTGACCGCGTGGGCGCGGGTGCCTCCACGGTCCCGGCGATTGAGCGAGATGGCGACCTCGCACTCCTCGTCACCGACGGCGAGCGCGAGGGGGCGGATCGGCAGCGTCTTGTTGGCGCCAAGATTGAAAGTCAGCCGGGCCATGTTGCCGGGCTCGGGCTCGATGGCGACGATGCGCGCATCAGGTCCCGCGTTCGCCGCCACGAACAGGGAGAACAGGCCGACGTTGGCGCCGATGTCGACAAACACGAACCGCCGGCCGCGCGTCGCCTCGATCGCCTCCTCCAGAGCGGCAAGCTCGGCCGGCTCGTACATCTTCGGCGTGAACAGCAGGTTCTTCTCGCAGCCGTTGTCGAGTGGGTGCAAACGCATGGCGAGCCCCCAGCGGTCGACGTCGAGGGCGGCCGGCTGCCGGCCGGAGAGACGCATCGTGACCAGCCGGCGTAGCAGGATGGCCATCCGGAGGCCGAGCCAGGTGTCCGGCAATGCAGTCGTCGCAGCCAGGACAAGGCTGTCGAGGCGTCCGGGCCGTAGAGCCCCGAACGGGGCAGGTTTGGTGAACTGGTTCATAAGGGTGGGCGTAGCTAGCATACCTGCGCCCGCAAGGCGTAGCGCCTTTCGCCTTGCAACCGCCGGGTTGAGGCTTAAATTACAGTCCGTTCAACCGAATTTCTTCCCCGCAGGTGGGTAATGACGTACGTGGATGCCGGCGCCGCGCCGCTGCGCAAGAACGGCCAGATCAAGCTCTATGGCCCGGAGGCGTTCGCGGGCATGCGCAAAGCCGGGCAGCTGGTCGCCGAGTGCCTCGACGAGATCACCCCCCTGATCAAGCCGGGCACCCCCACCGACGACATCGACCGCTTCGTGTTCGAATTCGCCATGGATCATGGCGCCCTGCCGGCGACCCTGATGTATCGCGGTTACGAGAAATCGACCTGCACCTCGATCAACCATGTGGTCTGCCACGGCATTCCCAACGAGAAGCCACTGAAGGAAGGGGACATCGTCAACGTCGACGTCACCCTGATCCTAGACGGCTGGCACGGCGACTCGAGCCGGATGTATGCGGTCGGAGAGATCCCGCGCCGGGCCGAGCGGCTGATCGAGGTGACCTATGAGGCGATGATGCGCGGCATCGCTGCGGTTCGCCCGGGCGCCACCACCGGCGACATCGGCGCCGCCATCCAGACCTATGTGGAAGCCCAGCACATGAGCGTGGTGCGCGACTTCTGCGGTCATGGCCTCGGCCAGCTCTTCCACGACGAGCCCAACATCATCCACGTCGGCCGTCCGGGCGAGGGCATCGTGCTCAAGGCGGGCATGCTGTTCACTGTCGAGCCGATGATCAATCTCGGCCGGCCGCACGTGAAGGTGCTTTCCGACGGCTGGACTGCCGTCACCCGTGACCGCTCGCTGTCCGCGCAGTTCGAGCACGCCGTGGGCGTGACCAAGGACGGTGTCGAGATCTTCACGCGCTCGCCCAAGGGCCTCGACAAGCCGCCGTACCAGCTCTGATGCCTCGTTTGCGACGTTCGTGATACATCGCAGCGCCTTCTCGCACGAACGTTGCAAGCGAGGGGCACGAGCGACCGCTCACGACTTTGCGCGCGAACGCGCATAGTCGGGAATCTGGAAGCGGCGGCGATAGCTGCCGGGCGTCAGCCCCGTGACGCGCTTGAACAGCCGGCGAAAGAACGCCGGCTCCTCGTAGCCCACCTGCCAGCTCACCTCGTCGACCGAGGCCTCCGTGCGCTCCAGCCGGCGCTTTGCGTCCTCGATCCGCAGCCGCTGAACGTAGGCGATCGGGCTTAGGCCCGTGGCATTGGTAAACCGGCGCTTGAACGTCCGCTCCGCAAGACCGCTGCGGCGGATCATCTGCTCCAGCGGGTCGGCCACCGAGAAGTTCTTGGCGATCCAGTCCTGGGCGGCGCGCATGGCCTCGTCGCCATGATCGTTACGGCCCTCGAACACGATGTAAGGGGTGAGACCGTCCTGGTGCCATTGCAGCGCAAAGAAACGCGCAATGGTCTGCGCGGCAGTGGCTCCGGTGTGGCGCGCGATCAGGTAGAGGACGAGGTCGTGCCAGGTCATCGATGCGCCCGAACTGATCAGTTCCTCGCGCTTGCCCGAGATCACCAGCACACGCTCCGGGTGGATCCGGACTTTCGGATAGGTGGCGGCGAAGGGCTTGGCGTAGCCGAAGTGCACCGTCGCGTCCGTGTCGTCGAACAAGCCTGTCTCGGCCAGCAGGAAGATTCCCGAACAGGCGGAGCAGAGCAGCGCTCCGCGCTGGTGCATGACGCGCAGCCACTCGACCAGCTCGGGATGGAGCCCCTTCTTCCAGCCTTGGGGGCCGAGCACGATCGAGGGGACGATGATGATGTCGGTCGTCTCGATCGTATCGACGCTCCGCTGCACGGTGATCGGCACGCGACTCGCCAGCTCCAGCGGACCGGTGCGCAGGCCGACGATTTCGACCTCGAATGGCGGTCCGGGGCGCCGCGGATCGATGGGCTCCGGCAGAACGGAGAAGGCATTCATCACGTCGAAGATTCCGCTCAGCGTCGACACGACCGCCTCGGGAAGGGCGACGAGGCTGACATGAAGCGGCTTCGAGCGGCTGGCGGCTTGGCGCGGCATGCGGGGCCCTTGATGCTGCGGCGAGTTTACCGCCGACGCAGCGTCGTCGCCACGGCAACTCCTGCGGCGGATGCGCCGCGGACCACGGCGGCACAAATGACCCGGCTCTGGCCTGTCCGGCTCTCCCGGCGGGGTCGCTCAAACGGCAAACCGTCTGCAAGGCTCAGATCGGTTGAGCGCTGCGAACAGGAGAGAGTCTCATGGATATGATTTCACCCACGGCCATCGACCCGGCCAAGCTGGACGCGTTCCTTGCCCGTGCCGTCGGCGACCTGTCGGCGGGCTACGGCGGCGTGATGGTCAGCCTCGGCAACCGGCTCGGCCTCTACAAGGCCATGGCCGGAGCGGGCCCCTTGAGTTCGCGCGACATCGCACGGCGCGCGGGCTGCGCCGAGCGCTACGTGCGGGAGTGGCTCGGCTCGCAAGTTGCGGGCGGCTACGTCGCCTATCACGCGAGTAGCAGCACCTACGAACTCACCCCCGAGCAGGCTTTCGTGCTCGCCGACGAGGACAGCCCGGTGTTCATTCCGAATGCGTGGGCGGTGCCGGCCTCGATGTGGTTCGATGAGGACAAGGCTGTGGAGGCCTTCCGCAGCGGCAGCGGCGTCGCCTGGGGCGATCATAACGGTCGGCTCTACTGCGGCGTGGCAGGCTTCTATCGCAACGCCTATCGCGCGAGCCTCGTGTCCGAATGGCTGCCGGCGCTCGACGGCGTCATGGAGAAGCTTGAAGCAGGCGCGCGCGTCGCGGACATCGGCTGCGGCCACGGGCATTCCACAGTCCTGATGGCGCAGGCGTTCCCGGCCTCGCAATTCCATGGATTCGACACGCATCCGGAGTCGATCGCAGAAGCTCAGCGGATCGCCGCCGACGCAGGCGTTCGCAACGCGACCTTTGCGACCGGGCGTGCGGATGGCCACTCCGGCAAAGGCTACGATCTGATCTGCTTCTTCGACTGCCTGCACGACATGGGCGACCCGCAGGCCGCGGCCAAACACGCGGCAGACGTCATGGCGCGCGACGGCACGGTGATGCTGGTCGAGCCGTTCGCGAACGATCGCGTGGAGGACAACATCTCGCCCGTGGCGCGGCTTTATTACGCCGCTTCGACCACGCTCTGCTGCGCCCACGCGATCTCGGAGGGCGGGCGCACGGTGCTCGGCGCGCAGGCGGGCGAAGCCCGCCTCGCCGACGTGTTCCGCAAGGCCGGCTTCCGCCATTTCCGGCGAGCGGTGGCGACCCCGTTCAATTTGGTTCTCGAAGCACGCCTCTGACCCGGCGACCGGAGGGCCGGAGCGGCGCCCCGCCTAGTCGCGCGGGAGTCGGAGCCGGCGCGAGCCCTGCGCCGCGCGCAGGCGAGCTTTTGGCGATGAATCCACAACCTCCACAAGGTGCAGGCCCCTGGAAGGGCGGGGCGCCTTGTGGAGTCCCCACATTTTACGGCCCGACGGCAAGCAGCGTGCGCGGGCGGGTGGCTCGATCGGGCGGCCTGGCCGCCGAGTTCTTCCGCTTGCGCTTTCGTTCACAGTTTGTTCCAATGCCGCAGGATTCATGAAGCGGGGGCTTGCGTGCCAGCGCTAGAAACCGGGTGTGACGATCGCGGGGAGACGCCGCATTACCACGGCCATCGCGGCCGCCTGCGCGAGCGCTTCAACCGCTACAAGGCCGAACTCCCCGATTACGAGCTGCTCGAGCTTGTGCTGTTCAGCGCGCTGCCGCGCCGCGACACCAAGCCGATCGCCAAGGCGCTGCTGGCCCGCTTCGGATCCTTCGCCGAAGTGATCGCGGCGCCGCCCAATCTCCTGCGCGAGGTGGACGGCGTCGGCGAGGCGGCGATCACCTTGCTCAAGGTGGTGGAGGCGGCGGCGCAACGCCTGACGCGCGGACAGGTGAGGAAGCGCCAAGCGCTGGCGTCCTGGAATGCGGTCGTCGACTATTGCCGCAGCGCCATGGCTTTCGCGGACAAGGAGCAGTTCCGCATCCTGTTCCTCGACAAGCGCAACCAGCTCATCGCCGACGAGGTGCAGCAGACCGGCACGGTCGACCACACGCCGGTCTATCCGCGCGAGGTGATCAAGCGGGCGCTCGAGCTGTCGGCGACGGCGATCATTCTCGTCCACAACCATCCCTCGGGCGATCCCTCGCCCTCGCGCGCCGACGTGCAGATGACACAGGCGATCATCGACGTCGCCAAGCCGCTCGGCATCGCCGTGCATGACCACATCATCGTCGGCAAGGACGGGCACGCGAGCTTGAAGAGCCTCAAATTGATTTAAGATCCATTCTCCTTCAAAGGGGGTGAACTGACGATTCGCCCGAGTCAGCGAGCAAGTCTGCCGGAGTGACGGCAGTAATTCTCAATCCAAGCGGCACGGTCCGATGTGATGCTGTGTAGATGCACGGCATGACGCGCCATCACCAGGCAAGGAGCGAGCCATGACGAGAGTTCCCTTCGCGGCGGTGGTGCTTGCCGCGACGGCGGTCGCCGGCGTGAACGGCATCACGTTCGCGGTGCAGGACAGGTTCACGCTGAAAGTTCCCGACGGGCTCGCGTTCTCGGAATTCAAGGGCTACGACACCTGGGAGCCCGTCTCCGTCAGCCGGACCGAGGACGGCCTCAAAGTGATTGCGGCAAATCCCGCGATGATGGAGGCGTTCAGGAATGGCGTCCCGAGCAACGGCCAACCCTTTCCGGAAGGCTCCAAGATCGCCAAGATCGAATGGTCCGAGAAGAAGAACTCCGAGTCTCCCTATTTCGTCATGGTGCCGGACGTCCTGAAATCGGTCTCATTCATCGAGAAGGATACCAGGCGGTTCGAGAACTCCGGCGGATGGGGTTACGCTCAATTTCGATTTGACGCGGCGTCCGATGCATTCGCGCCGTCCGGCAGCGGATCGGCGTGCGGCTACGCGTGCCATACGGCGGTCAAGGCGAAGGATTACATTTTCACGGCCTACCCGCGAAGGTGAGCCGTCCGTCTTCGAGTGAAACCTGCCGTTCAGACGGTCCCGCGCTGGCGCTTGCCGGGCGTTGCAGCGTTGGTCCGCCACTTCGGCGCGGGAGGTATGAGAAGGATCTTGCGAACCAGCTCCGCCTGCCGGTGCGTCCCGGTCTTTTGAAGGATGAGCTTGAGATACTGGCGGGCGCTGACCTCGGTGATCCCGATGTCCCTTGCCGCTTCTTTCAGCGTGCTGCCGTTGGCAATAAATTCCGCCAGCCGCGCCTGGCTCGGCGCCAGCCCGTACAGCCGCTGAAGGATTTCGGCGCGTGTCTCCTCCGGCTGGGCCGGGTCGCGGACATAGATGATGGCAAGCGGCTCGTTGAGCAGGCCCGATCCGAAGCGGAGCTGATTTCCCCAGAGGGCGGAGACCATCACCTGGTAGGGTTCGCCGCCCGACGGGCGTGCGATCTCGAACGCCTCGCCCGGCGTCGGCGTGCCGGTCAGCGCGGCGCGGATCAGCTCCCGAGCCTTCATTCTAATTCGGCTCCCGTCGCTGCCCTCGATAACCAGGCGCTCTCCGACGAAACGAATCCCATCGCGGGCACCGGCGATCTCCCGTGCCGCACGATTGCATAGCTTTATCCGTGCTTCATCGTCGATGACCGTGACGCCGAGTGCCATGCTGTCCAGCGTGTCGAGCGCGACGTTCCTCCCGAATTCCATCAGACCGAGGTCGCGCTGCAGCTTGAGTGCGCGGTCGAGATGCGGAATCAAGACCGCCATCAATTCGCAATCGCGATCGGAGAACGATGGCTGCGTGCGGTCACGCAGAACAAGGAAATACGTGAGCGTGCGGGCATCCTCGACGAGGTTGACGCCGAGCGAATACTCGACGCCGCCGACCGAGAGGACCTCCTGGTAAACCCGCGACGCGTGCAGTTGCTCGTCGGACAGCGCCATGCGGCAATGAACTGGCTTGAACGGGTTGGCGCTGAAATACGGGATGCGCGGATCCTCGCTCATGAGGCTTTCGTAGCGTTGCAGATGCGCGGGGCTCCAGTCGTAGCCGTGCACGACGCTGAACGAGAGCCGGTTGTTGACGAGATCCGTGTGCCCCACCTGCGCGCCGCGAGCAGCAAAAAGCGCCGTGGCGCTCTCCAAGAAGGCCGGCCACTTGTCCAGGTCCGTGACGGCGTCGTAGAGCCGGTCCACCACGGCGATCAGCTGCCGAGTATCGTTCAATCATCCCCCCAACGTTCAAGGCAGAAAATATCGATTGGCGAAAAAGTCCCCTATCTTGGCCCGATTTCGGCTGCGGCGGAACATCGACGTCCTGAGTTTCTGGCGTGTTTGCGCGGCTCGCGGGCTCGATCGGATTCGTGGGCGAGCAATTCCCAAATGAGGACTGCGGGCGGAAATTGTCGCCCTTAGCCTGACCACAGGGTTGCTGTCGGGGGGCTCGCTCAGGCTTACGTCTTCCGCGCCTCCCAAGATCGCCCTTGGCGCCTGCCAGCGGCCATCGTCGCAATCCGCATGAGCGGACCTAAGGGAGTGACGTCTTTGGGCGTTTCAGCGGTCTCCATCGACCAACAGCCAGTCGTGCCTCCGCGCGCTGTTGTTGCCGCTCCCATCCCGGCGGCGGCGGTCGCGCGCGTTCCGAAAAGTGAAACCACTTGCGCCATGAAGGCGCCTGGTGAGCGGGAAGCACTTGAACTCGCGCTGGCGCGAATGGACGCCTACAAGCACGAGGCGCGCCAGATGCGCGCCGACGCGCTCCGGCGATTCTCAGAGGGCCTCGTGGCGGGCAGCGCGGTGCTGGCGGCTGCGGTCGCCAGGCCCGTCGCCGCGCCGCTTCGCCAAGTTCTCGGATTTTGTGTCAATGGCCACGCCCGTCGGAACGGATTTCTTGCGCTGCGTGTATGGCTTGCCCGATGGCGCCGCGCCAGAGCGGCCGCTTGGAGGGCGCGTATCCGGCACATTATCTCCAGGGGCCTGGCCGGCATTGACTGACCGCGACACGAGCCCATAAGCAATGTCACAAGGTTCGATCGTGGAAACAATCCTTCCGCCGCTGGCCTTCATCGTATTGATCGCGGCCTACTGCGCTGCGGTGGCGACCGTTCGCGGGATGGGCTGCCCCACTGAAACCCGCGATGGTCCTTCGGCGAGATCACGAGCGGCTCCCGAGACATGGCTCGCCAGCACAGCGGGCGTCGTGGCTGCGACAACAAGCGAATACGGCTCGCAATGGAACACATGACGCATGGGATGACACGGTAGGCCGCCCGCGTTCCACTGGCGAAGAAGGGGAAGATCACCGAAGACGATGCCGGCGTGGAATGGACGGCGTGACGTGAGGCGAAGCGCAATCGACCCGCAGGCATTTTGGCAGCCAATCGGCAACACTCGGTATGCCGGGCGACGTGCCCGGCTCCGGCAGAGGATCACTCGGGATCCTTCTCGAACGCGCTGGTGCCCGGCGGCAACTGAACCCAAGGATGCCGCCGGCTGTCATAGACCGACACGCGTGGCGGCGGAAACGTCGGGTCGGCAAATGCGCCGACGGCGACACCCACCGTTCCGTCGTGTCCTTCTTCCGTGTGGAACACCGTGGTTCCACATACGGGACAGAACCTGAACTTGAACCTCGCGCCCTGGTCTCCGACGCGAACGTATTCGGTGGCGGTGCCGAACACCTGGAAAGGAGCGGAGAAGCTGGCCAGCGCGGCAAATGCGCTGCCGGTGCGCCTCTGGCAGGCGAGACAATGGCAGATGCCGACGCCGCGTGGCTCTCCGTCGACCCGGATGCGCAACTGCCCGCAGGAACACGACGCCGTCCGGGACACCATCGGCCACCTCACGATTGCTTCTGCGACGCGCGCATGCAGGTGCGAGACCGAATGGTCCCGCGGCGCCGTGCGCGGCTAGCGCTTGCTCAGGATCACCGATTCGGCTTCGCGCGGCACCCGCCGTTCCCACACGCCGTTGTTGTCTTCGAAGCGCCAGATCTGGCCGCGGGCGGATTTCATCACCAACTCGCCGTGATCCATCTGCCACGTGACGGGGCCGAAGCGCATCACCGCGGCGTCGCAGCCGGGTTTCACCTGCATCGCCATCTCGCCTGGGCTTGCCGGTGTGTTTGACAGGGTCATCACGCAGACTTCGCCCGATCCGCGCTGCACGCTCCAGTCGCCCATCATCTGCTCGACCGTGCGCACGGTGGCGGCCACCGAGGCGGCGCTCTGCAGGAAGGTGAGCGGCTGGCCGGGCCGCAACGATTCGTACATGCCGCTCTCGACCTCGGTGAAGTCGTAGATGACCTTGCCCTTGGCGTCGACGAGCCGCACGCTGCTGTCGCTCGTCAGGGTCCAGGCAGAAACTCCGGCCAGCGGCGGGAACTGTGCGACACACGGGCCCTTCTCGAATTCGAGCTTGTAGCCCGCGCCGCCGGTCTCCGCCTTGAGCGTGATCATGCAGGTCTGATCGTGGTCGGCATTGGACATCTCCCAGGCTCCGACCAGGCTTTCGACCGTCTCGTTGAGCTGTCCCCGGGCGGCGCCGAGCGGAAGGCAGCAGGCCAACGCCAGCAGGGCACAGCGCACAAGCGATGCGGGATCGATCATACGGCACCTCCTTACGCGCGCGGCTTGGCCATCCATCATGCAACCCCATGGGCCGGCAGAAATGCCTCCGGCACCGGCGTCAGCGGCGGTTGGCCTGCAGCCCAGGCGAGCAGATTATCCACGACAAGTTGATCCATCTTATTGCGCGTTGCCACTGTGGCGGAACCGAGGTGAGGCAACAGAACGACGTTGTCCATCACCAGCAATTCGGGCGGGACCTGCGGCTCGTTCTCGAACACGTCGAGCCCGGCGGCCAGGATCGTTCCATCCTGCAGCGCCGTGACGAGGGCGCTCTCGTCCACCACCGAGCCCCGGGCCATGTTGACCAGGATGCCCCGCGGACCGAGCGCGGCCAGCACATCGGCGTTGATGAGATGGCGGGTGCCGGCGCCGCCAGGGACGATCGCGATCAGGGTGTCCACGTCACGGGCCATGTCGACAAGCCTGGAGTAGTGCTGATAGGGCAGGTCCGGCGCCTGACGACGCGTATGATAGACGACTGGGACCCGGAATGCGTCGAGCCGGCGAGCGATCGCCCGGCCGATCGCGCCCATGCCCAACATGCCGACGGTTCGGTCGCGCAGGGTAGCAGTGAGTGGAAACTCGCCCCTGGGCCAATCGCCGGCGCGCACGAACCGGTCGGCGCGCGGAAGTTCGCGCACGGTGCAGAGCAACAGTCCGAGCGCGGTGTCCGCGACCTCCTCGGTCAAGACGTCCGGGGTGTTGGTGACCATGATGCGATGGGCGAGGGCAAAGTCGGTGTCGATGTGGCTATAGCCCACACCGAACGTGGACACGATCTCAAGCTTGGGGCACTGCGCCATCAGATCGGCGGGCACCCGTTCGGTGACCATGCTGACGGCAAACGCCCGGATGCGCGGCCCGATCTCGGTGACCAGGGCGGCGGGATCGGCCGCCTGCGCAAGCTTATGTACGGTGAAGGCGCCCGCCAGCCCATCGGCAATCAGCGGCTTGGGCGGCCCGATCAGCAGGAGGTCAGGCTTGTCGGCGGCCATACGTTTCTCCGGAGAACGTGCAGCCCCTAGCAAGCAGGAAGCATGCCGACAATCCTGTGACGGCGGGCCAGCCGCGATGCTTTTATCGGGTATTATCGAACACGATGGGGACGAAAGTGCCCGCCTGAAAATCAGATCATCATTCCGACGGGATGTTCGAAGAACAGCTTGAACGCCGCCAGCAGCTCCGCACCCAGCGCCCCGTCGACCACGCGGTGATCGCACGAGAGCGTCACCGACATCTGGCTCGCGAAGCGCACACCCTCTGGCGTTTCGATCGGACGCCGCTCGCCGGCGCCGACGGCGAGGATGGTTGCGTGGGGCGGATTGATGATGGCCGCGAACTCACGCACTCCGTACATGCCGAGGTTCGAGATCGCGCTCGCCCCGCCCTGATATTCCTGCGGCCTGAGCTTCTTGGCGCGCGCACGCGTTGCGAGCTCGCGCATTTCGGAGGAGATCTGCGCCACGGACTTCATCTGCGCGTCGCGGATAATGGGCGTGATCAAGCCCCCGTCGATCGCCACCGCCACGCCGATGTCGGATGAGCGGAAGCGCAGAATGCGATCATCTGCCCACACGGCGTTGGCGGCTGGGACGCGCTGCAAGGCCAAGGCGAGGGCTTTGATGACGAAGTCGTTGATCGACAGCTTCGGCGCGCCGTCGCCTTCGCCCGCAGTTGCGTTCATCTCGCCACGCACTGCCAAGACGCGCTCGAGCGTCACGTCGGCGGTGAGATAAAAGTGCGGCACGGTCTGCTTGGCCTCGATCAAGCGGGTCGCGATGGTGCGCCGCATGCCGTCGAGCGGGACCTCGTCGTAGCTGCCGGGCGCGTAGAGCGCCTTCACACGCTCGGCGCCGGGGCCGCGCGCGAGTGCCGGCTGTGGTGCGGCGGCCGCAGGCGTGCGCCCGAGCTTGGCGAGCGCGCTCTCGACGTCGCGCGCGACCAGGCGGCCGTGCGGGCCCGAGGGCGGCAGCACGGCAAGGTCGATGCCGTTCTCGGCCGCGAGCCGCCGCGCCAGGGGCGTGGCATAGGTGCCGCCGGGCAAGCGCGCGCGCCCGTAGTTGCGCTCGGGGGTGCGGACGGCCTGAAAGGGATCGAGCTCGACCGGCGCGCGCGGCGTCGGCGGGGGTACGGGCGCTGCTGCTGCGAGTGGTACGGATGCGGCCGCGGTGCGCGGCGCGGCTATCGGCGCCGGATTGCTGTGCGGGGTGGCTGGAGCGCCGGGCGAGGGGCTCGCTGCCGCGCCGTCGCCGGAAATCACCGCGATCACGGCGCCGACCGGCGCAACCTCGCCCTCGGGCACGCGAATCTCCGCCAGCACGCCGGCGCTCGTCGCCGGCACTTCCATGGATACTTTGTCGGTCTCGATCTCGAACAGGTTGTCACCCGGCTTGACCGCGTCGCCCGCCGACTTGAACCACTTGGTGATCTTGCCTTCGGCGACGGTTTCGCCGAGCTGCGGCATCAGGATGTCCATCGAACTCACCAGCTCACGGAGACGTACTGCGTCTCCAGGAATTCCATCATGCCCTCGTGGGCGCCTTCACGGCCGATGCCCGATTGTTTGGTGCCGCCGAATGGCGCCGCTGGATCGGAGACGAGTCCGCGATTGAGGCCGATCATGCCGAAATCGAGCTTCTCGGAAACGCGCATGCCGCGGGTCAGGTCCTTGGTGAAGAGATAGGCCACGAGGCCGTATTCGGTATCGTTGGCGCGACGAACGACCTCGTCTTCCGACTTGAAGGTCTGGATCGACGCGACAGGGCCGAAGATTTCCTCGCGCAGCATGGCGGCTTCATCCGGCACGTTGTCGAGCACCGTGGCTGGGTAGAAGAAGCCCTTGCCGCCGGGCGCCTTTCCCCCGGTGAGCACCTTGGCACCCTTCTTCACGGCATCCTCGACCAGCTCGATCACCTTGTCGCGGCCCTCGGCATTGACGAGCGGGCCCAGCGCGACGCCCTCGGTAAGACCATTGCCCATCTTGAGCGAGGCCATCTTCTCGGTGAGCTTCTTCGCGAATTCCGCGTGCACCTTCTCCTGTACATAGAAGCGGTTGGCGGCCGTGCAGGCCTCGCCCATGTTGCGCATCTTGGCGATCATCGCGCCCTCGACGGCCGCGTCGATGTCGGCGTCCTCGAACACGATGAACGGTGCATTTCCGCCCAACTCCATCGCCGGCGTGATCACCGAATCGGCCGCCTCGTGCAGCAGCTTCTTGCCGACCTCGGTCGAGCCGGTGAACGAGACGATGCGCACGCGCGGATCGTGCAGCATGGCGCTGACTACTTTGCCCGAGGAGCGTGAGGGGATGACATTGACGACGCCCGGCGGGACGCCGGCTTCCTCCAGCGCGGGCATCAGCGCCAGCATGGTGAGCGGCGTGTCGGACGCGGGCTTGAGCACGACCGGGCAGCCGGCGGCCAGGGCGGGGCCGATCTTGCGCGTGGCCATCGCAGCCGGGAAGTTCCACGGTGTCACCAGCACCGCGACGCCGGCCGGCTTGTGGTGCACGAAGATGCGGGCGCCGGACGCGGGCGCGCGCGACACTTCGCCAATGTTGCGCACGGCCTCCTCGGCGTACCAGCGGAAGAACTCGGCGGCATAAGCCACCTCGCCGCGCGAATCCGGAAGCGCCTTGCCGTTCTCGAGCGTGATCAGCTTCGCGAAGCGCTCGGCGTCGCGCATGATCAACTCGAAAGCCTTGCGCAAGATTTCTCCACGCTCGCGCGGCTTGCGCGCCGCCCAGCCTTCGAAGGCGTTGCTGGCGGCGTCCACAGCCGCCTTCGCGTCGTCGACGGTGGCGCTGGCCACCGATGCAATGGTCGTTTCGGTGGCGGGATCGATCACGTCGAAACGGCCGCCGTCGGAGGCCTTGCGCCATTTTCCGCCGATCCACAGGTCGGTCGGAACATTCGCGAGCAGATTGTCGTACATGACCTTTGTCCCTTGGCGCTTACGGTTTCTGCGGTTTCAGCTCGACCAGGATGTTCCTGTAGGGCATGTCGGTGAGATTGCGCAGCTCGTGCTTCTCCCCGGGGTCGCGCCACAGGATCTCTCCGGGACCTTCCTCGCCCTGGTAGATCTTACCCTCGACGGTCTCGATCTCGACCTTTCCGCCCGTGATCGGCACGATGACGTAGGGCAGCGTGTGATGGTGCCACGGCTTGCGGCCGCGCGGCGCCACCTGCATGTCCCAAATGCGTACCTGGTCATTCTCGAAAATCACCCTGGTGCCGATCGGCCCGTTGGGATTTTCACGCGTGGGCTCGTCGCTCGCCACGGTCATTCCTCCCCTTGGACGCGGCCGGCGGGCGCTTCAGCTTTGCAGCGACCGCCGGATCGTTTCGGCGATGCGCTCGGGCGTCGGCAGGACCATGTCCTCGAGAATGTCGGCGGCAGGCAGCGGAATATGGGGGGTGGTGATCCGCACCGGCGGGCCGTCGAGGTCGTAGAAGGCCTCGTCGGCAACGATCGACACGATTTCGGCCCCCCAGCCGCACAGCCGCGGGTTTTCCTCCACGGTAAACAGGCGATGGGTGCGGCCGACCGAGCCGAGGATCGTCTGGGTGTCGAGCGGCACCAGTGAGCGGACGTCGATCACCTCGCAATCGATGCCGTGCTCGGCCTTGAGCTTCTCGGCGGCGGCGAGTGCTCGCGGCACCATCAGCGCGAGCGCGAGGATAGTCGCGTCCTTGCCCGGCCGGATGATGCTGGCGGTGCCGAGCGTGTCGACAATCTCGCCGTCCGGCACCTCGCCCTTCATCGCATACAGCGATTTGTGCTCGAGGAAGATGACCGGATCGGGATCGCGCACCGAGGCTGCGAGCAGCCCGATGACGTCGCGCGGCGTTGACGGCGCAACGACCTTCAAGCCGGGAATCATCATGCACCAGTTCTCGACGCTCTGCGAATGCTGCGCGCCGAAGCGGGAGCCGGCCCCGTTGCCGGTGCGTACGACCAGCGGACATTTGAGCTGGCCGTTGCTCATGTAGCGGCTCTTGGGAAACTCGTTCGCGATGTAATCGAAGCAAACCGCAACGAAGTCAGAGAACATGATCTCCGCGATCGGCTTGAGGCCGGTCATCGCCGCGCCCATGGCTGCGCCGAGGATCGCTTGTTCCGAGATCGGCGTGTCGCGCACGCGCTTAGGCCCGAACTGCTCGTACAGGCCGACAGTCGCCTTGAACACTCCGCCCGCCTTGGCGACGTCCTCGCCGAAGAAAATCACGTCCGGATCGCGCGCCATCTCCTGCGCAATGCCGCGCGCAACCGCATCGCGATAGGTCAGTTCCGCCATGCCCACCCTCCATCGGCGTAAACGTCCGTGAAGAGGATGTCCGCGGGCGGCATCGGCGCCTTCTTGCAGGCCTCGGTCGCCTCGTCGACCTCGCGCCGCACATCCTCGTCGATCTTCGCAATCGCCGCCTCAGAGATACCGAACTGCTTGAGCCGCTCGCGGTAGATCACGACGGGATCATGCTGCTTCCAGCGCTCGAGCTCCCCCTCGGGCCGGTACTTGGCGGGGTCGGCGCGCGAGTGTCCGGAATGACGGTAGGTCATGCACTCGATCAGCGAGGGCCCATGTCCGGCGCGTGCGCGCGCATAGGCGGCGCTGGCAGTGCGGTAGACGATGTCGGCGTCGTTGCCGTCGATGATGATGCGGTCGAGACCATAGGCCGATGCGCGGTCGGCGGCAGGATGCTCCACAGCGGTCACCTCGCCGATCGGCGTGTATTCCATGTACAGGTTGTTCTCGCACACGAACACGACGGGCAGCTTCCAGATTGCCGCGAAGTTGAGCGCCTCGTGGAACGCGCCGATGTTGGTGGTGCCGTCGCCGAAAAAGCACACCGACACGTCGCTGTGGCCCTTGTATTGCGCGCGTAGCGCGGCGCCACAGGCAATCGGCAGGTGCGCGCCGATGATCGCGTAGGATCCCATCACGCCGTGCTCGGTCGAGGTGAGGTGCATGGAGCCGCCCTTGCCGCGCATCAGCCCATTGTCGCGCTGCATCAGTTCGCCCAGCACCTTCTCGACCGACACGCCGCGCGCCAGGGTGTGCGCGTGCCCGCGGTACGTGCAGAACGACAGGTCTCCCGGCCGCATCGCCTCGGCGAACCCGGCGGCGATCGCTTCCTGTCCGAGCGACAGGTGGCTCGTGCCCTTCACGAGGTTTTGCAGGAACAGATCAAAGGCGCGCTGCTCGGCTTCCCGGATCAGCATCTGCGAATGGTAGAGCTTGAGCCGCAGTTGCTCGCCGATGTCGTCATTTACGACGGGTGTCACAACGGCCTGAGCAAGGCCTGGAGTCTTCGGCATGGGTGTTCCCTTGAGTCGCCTTGGATTTCCAAGATTTTTGAGCGGCGCACGCCCTTATGGGAGGCTATCTGAAACGATTGTCAACCGACCTGCAAGTATGTCGAATATTCCCATCCAAACAGGGCGCTCAGCGCGCACAGCGGTGCTGGCAGATTGCAGATGAGCTTCGTCGCCTGCGACCATCCGCCCCTGCGCGGCCGCGGCGCAGCGATCCTGCTCTCGCGGGGCATGTGTTGCGGTTGCAGGCCGGCCGCGGCAGTCCGATATTGCGGCCGTAAGCCAACCTGCCCGCGGCGAGTGGGGTGGACGCATCAAACGCCGGCATCGTCGCGGCCGGCATCGTCGCGGCCGGCATCGTCGCGGCCGGCGGCGGCAATCGGCGGGCGAAAGCGGCGCGCCGCGCTCGATCCGGAATAATCGCCCTCAGGCCGCGTGCTGCTCGAAGGCGACACCGATCTTGAGGCTGGAACGCCAAGCCACCCGGCACGGATGATGCACGCCATCGATCACGATATCGAAAGCGTCCGGAATGCCGTAGTGGTTATCCATCTGCAGGCAGGCGCCGCCCTCGGAGATGTTGCGCACCGTGCACGCGATCGGCGGCGCTTTCGCGGCCACGATGATCCTGCCGGACTTGAGCACGCGCGTGCGTGGACTTCGTCGACGCTCTTGCATGTCACCTCTCCTGTTTGAGGCGCATTCAGAATTCTGCGCGCAGGGCATTACCTGCAATTTAATGCAATCTGCGAATCCGCGTTAACAGCCGCGGCTATGCATCGCATCGGGGCATGCCCTCCGTGCCCTGCCGGCACCGCATGGCTTTCGGGCCTCGTTCTGGCCCTACGGCCGCGGCTCGGTTAAATTTGAGTTTCAATGAACGTAGCCGGTCGACCGGCGCCGCGGTGCAACGGAGGACGACAAGGATGGCCGAGATCGTGTTCGGATTTGGAACGTCCCACGGGCCTTTGCTGGCGACTCCGCCGCACGAATGGGACCTGCGCGCCAATGTCGACCGCAAGAACAAGGCGCTGGCTTTCCGCGATGGCACTTTCGACTTTCAGCAGCTCTACGATCTCCGCAAGGGAGAGCACTTCGAGAAGCAGAACGCGCTCGACGTACGCAGTGAGCGCCACGCCCGCTGCCAGCGTCAACTCGACGTCATCGCCGAGCGGGTGGCCGAGGTAAATCCTGACGTGCTGGTGATCGTCGGCGACGATCATCACGAGTGGTTCCTCAACGATATCCAGCCGGCGTTCTCCATCTTCCACGGCCAGCAGGTATTCAATCGCGCCCTTACCAAGGCCGAGGAGGAGGAGAAGATCGCCAATGGCGGCGGCTACGCCATGAAAATCTATTACCCGCAGAAGGATGAGATCTATCCATGTCCGTCCGGACTGGCGGCGCACATCGTACAGCACACCGTCCGGGAAGACTTCGACACGACGTCGCTCGGGGAGCAGCCAGCCACCAACGGGCAACTTCGCCAGCTTGGCCATTCCTATGGCTTCATTTACAGGCGCGTGCTCAACAGCCGGCCGGTGCCGCTCATTCCTGTGCTGGTGAATACCTATTATCCGCCGAACCAGCCGACGCCCAAGCGCTGCCTCGAGTTCGGCCGCGCGATGGCGCGGGCGATCAAGTCGTGGAAGGGCAGCGAGCGTGTGGCGGTCGTCGCGTCGGGCGGGGTCTCGCACTTCGTGGTGGACGAGGACTTCGACCGGCGGCTGCTCACGGCCATGGAGAAGCGAGACTACAAAACCCTGGTCGCGGAGCCCGACGTGCATTTCCGCTCGGGCACCTCGGAGACCAAGAACTGGCTGGTGGTCGCGGGCATGCTGGCGGAAACCAACTTGCAGATGGACCTGCTTGATTACGTGCCGTGCTACCGCTCGGAGGCCGGCACCGGCAGCGGCATGGCCTTCGCGACCTGGCAGTAAACCCGTCAGCTCTCGCGCTCGACTGCGCTCTCGTGCCAGCGCCGCAGCATGACGTGTGAGAACAGCGACAGCGCGAAGAAGATCACGATCCCGGCGAGCGAGAGCAGGAGCAGCGCGGCAAACATGCGCGGGATGTTCAGGCGGTAGCCGGACTCTGCGATGCGGTAAGCGAGACCGGATCCGGCGCCGGCGGAGCCGGCCGCAATCTCGGCCACCACCGCGCCGATCAGCGACAGGCCGCCGGCGATCTTCAGGCCTTCCAGCATGAAGGGTAGGGCCGAGGGCAGCTTGAGGCGGAACAACACCTGCGCGCGCGTCGCTCCGCACAGGCGGAAGAGGTCCCGCAGGTTGTGGTCCACCGAATTGAGGCCGAGCGTCGTGTTGGCGAGGACGGGGAAGAACGCCACGATCCAGGCACAGGCGAGCACGGCAAGATGCTGCGGCAGGTAGATCAGCAGCAGCGGCGCGATGGCGACGATCGGGGTGACCTGCAGGACCACGGCGTAGGGATAGAGCGAATATTCGACGAGCCGCGATTGGTTGAAGAGGATCGCGAGCCCGACGCCGCCGACCAGCGCCAGCAGCAGACCCTGGAAGGTCGTCGTCAGCGTAACGAGCAGCGACTGCCACAGGATGGGCCAGTCGGTCACCAGCGTGTTCGCGACGAGGCCAGGCCCGGGCAATACGTAAGGCGGGACGTCGTTCACCTTGACGACGAGGTGCCACACGAGCCCGCCGAGCAGGAGGGCGAGGAGCGGCAGCGCCAGACGCAGGATGCGCTCGCGCCGCGCGCGCGCGGGCGTATCGAGCTCGTTCATGGCCGCGTCTCCATGGCGGCCGAGAGTGCCTCCGACGCGCGCCGGCAATAGGCGGCGTATTCCGGCGAAGTGCGGAACGCGTCGCCGCGCGGATAGGGCGCCTCGATCGCAAGCTCGGCAAAGACGCGCCCGGGGCGCGGCGTCATCACCACGATCCGCTGCGACAGGAACACGGATTCGAACACCGAGTGGGTGACGAACACCACGGTCATTCCAAGGCCCGACGCCAGCGCCATCAGGTCGTTGTTGAGCTTGAATCGCGTGATCTCGTCGAGCGCGGCGAAGGGTTCGTCCATCAACAACAGCCTGGGCGTCGTGACCAGCGCGCGCGCGATCGACACACGCATCTTCATGCCGCCGGAGAGCTGGCGCGGATAGGCCGCCGCGAAGCCGGCGAGCCCGACCTGCTCGAGCACCTTCTCGACGCGCGCCGTGATCTCCGCCGTCGGCGCACCCTTGAGCTTGAGCGGAAGCGCGACGTTGCCCGCGACGGTGGTCCACGGCATCAGCGTCGGCTCCTGGAACACGAAGCCGATCTCGCCGTGCGCCGCGCCGCCGCCGGGCCACGACACCGTGCCGCGCGTCGCATCGCTGAGCGCCGCCATCAGCCGCAGCGCCGTCGATTTGCCGCAGCCCGAGGGGCCGAGCAGCGTGACGAATTCCCCCGCGCGGACGTCGAGGTCGAGGCGGGCGATCGCCTGCGTCCCGTCGGCGAAGACCTTTTCGACGCCGCGAAGCGTGACGACTGCAGGGGCCCCGGCTGTGGTGGTCACGGCCGGCCTAGTTCTTCGGACGCAGATCGAGTCCGACCTTCTTGTTGACGAAGCGCAGCGTATAGGACTGCCGGTAGTCGACGGTCTGCTTGACCACGCCGGAGCGCACCATTTTCTCGAAGAAGCTCGACATGCGCGCGTCGGTCATGGCGCCGATGCCGAGGGTGAGCGAGTCGCCGGAGTCGACGATGCCGTATTCTTTCATCTTCGCGACGGAGTAGGCGAGGAGGTCGTCCGTCATCTCTGGGTTGAACTTCTTGATCATCGCGTTTGCGGCTTTGTTGTCGCCGTAGATGTAGTTGTACCAGCCGATGATCGAAGCATCGACGAAACGCTGCACGAGGCCGGGCTTCTTCTCGATGAGATCCTTGCGCGTTTCGATCAGCGTCGAATAGGTGTTGAAGCCCTGATCAGCGAGCAGGAACACCTTCGGCTTGACGCCGGTCTGCTTCTCGATCGCATAGGGCTCGGACGTCACATACCCCTGCATGGCCGAGCGGCGGTCGGCCAGGAACGGCTGCGGGTTGAACGTGTAGGGCTTCACCTGGGCGTCGCTGAAGCCGTAATCCTTCTTGAGCCACTGATAATAGGAGGCGATGCCTTCCTTCGACACGAAGATCGTGAGCTTCTTGAGGTCGGAGAAGTCCTTGATGTCCTGATCGGGATGGGCGATCAGAACCTGCGGGTCCTTCTGGAACGACGCGGCGATCGCGATGGTAGGGATCTTCTGTTCGACCGCGTCGAAGGATTGCAGCGAGTTGGCGCTCATGTAGAAGTCGAGCTTGCCGACCGGCAGAAGAATGCGGTTGTTCACGTTCGGCCCGCCCGGAACGATCGTGACATCGAGGCCGTATTTCCTGTAGGTGCCGTCGGCCACCGCCTGATAGAACCCGCCATGCTCGGCTTCCGCCACCCAGTTGGTTCCGAACGAGACCTTGTCGAGCGCCTGCGCGGAGGCCGTCGTGGCGGCGGCAAGCGTCAGCAGCGCGGCGAGGCTTGCGCGAAAGCGGGTCATGGCTTCAAGCTCCCGGAGTAGGATAATCGTGCGGCAATGGCCGCTTAGGGTAACGCGACGCGAGCGGTTTTCCCATCTCGCGTTGTCGCAAGCAAACGGAAACTGAACGGAATGCCGACGCTGCCGAAACGTGACTGGGCCGAGATGACCTGGCAGGATTTTTCCGCGCCCGACCTGGCGGAGTGGGTCGCGGTGCTGCCCGTGGCGGCGACCGAACAGCACGGGCCCCATCTGCCGCTCGGCGTCGACGCTATGATCGGGCGGGCCTATCTCGCGCGCGTGCGTGCGCTGCTGCCGGAGGGGCTGCCCGCCACCTTCCTGCCGCTGCAGGACATCGGCGTGTCGGTCGAGCATCTGGCGTTCCCGGGGACGCTCACGATGACCGCCTCGACGGTGATCCAGGCTTGGCGGGAGATCGGCGAGAGCGTGGCGCGCGCAGGCGTGCGCAAGCTTGTGATCGTCACCAGCCATGGCGGCAACGTGCCGACGATGGACGTGGTCGCGCGCGAGTTGCGCGTGCGCCAGAACATGCTGGTGGTCACCTGTGCGTGGCAGAACTTCGGCTACCCCGACGGGCTGTTCGACCCGCAGGAGCGCCAGCACGGCATCCACGGCGGCGCGATCGAGACCTCGCTGATGCTGGCCGCGGCCCGCGATCTCGTGCGCATGGACAAGGCGCCGGTTGCGACCTCGGTGACCGTGGAGATGGAGCGCACGCTGCACTGGCTGCGGCTGTCGCGGCCCGCGGGCTTCGGCTGGATGACGCAGGATCTGCATGTTTCGGGCGCAGTGGGCGATGCGACGCGCGCGAGCGCGGAGAGGGGCGAGGCCGCATTCGCGCACGGCGCGAGGGCGTTCGTCGAACTGCTGGCCGACGTGCATGGCTTCGATCTGACGCGGCTCGGCGAGGGACCGCTCGGCGAGGGACGGTAGAGGGCGCCGGCGCGGCGCTGCGGACGCGCCGCGGATGCGGATGAGAGGTTTCGGAGGGAGATTGACATAGGTTCGGCGGCGGCCGGCCCTGGTCCCGGCGGACGCGCGAGCCGCGCGCGGGGTCGTCCGGCCCGGCGGTGCATGTGGTGCTGCTGCTCGGAACATCTCTTTGGTCCCATCGTGATGACCGGCAGCCCGCGCAAAAACGCGCGCACGCGGCGGGCCGGTCGCAGGCTGTCCGCCGGCATGATCGGTTTGCGCGCGGTGCCCGGGAAGCGCGCGCCTGCACAGCTGGGAACTTCGCGGAAAACCTGGCAGGACTTCTGCGGCCGGCTACGGCCCGGCCAGCCGCTTGCGGAAGCGCAGCGCGTCGCCGAGGTCCTTGTAATAGCCGACGTGGCGGCCGAACGGCTCGTAGCCCGCCTTGCGGTAGCAGGCGATGGCGCGCGGATTGTCCTCGTGCACCTCGAGGCGGACCTCGACGCACCGGCGCGCCGCCGCAGCTTGCTCGCAGGCATCGAGCAGGGCGGACGCGACGCCGCAGCCTTCGCACTCGCGCGCCACCGCCAGCGAATAGAGCCGCGCCAGGTTGCTGGCCGCGCGGAACAGCACGATCGCGCAGCCGGCGAGGGCGCCGCCGCATTCGGCGATCAGCACGTCGGCGGTGGCGACATGGAGGAAGCGGCGCAGGCACGCGCGCGACATCGCATCGTGCGCGAACACGCGCCGCTCGAGCGCGACGAGCGCAGCGAGATCGTCCAGCGTCCCCGCACGGACACGGACCTGAACCTGCGGGGCCGAACGTCGAAGGACAGCCGAGCGCATGCGGCAACTATCCGCCTGCGGCGGACGACGCGCAAGACGGGACAGCGAACGGCGAACAGCGGAGGGCGGTATCCGTTCGGCGTCCCAAATGTCGCCGCGCCGGGGTGCTGCTCGCTATCCTCTATCCGCCGCTCGCTGTTCCCTATTCAGCCATTCGCAACATCCCGTTCGCGCTGCTCGCGATTCGCGTCAGGACAACGGCTCGATCTTCGCGAGCTTGACGTAGTCGCCCCACTGCTTGATGCCCTTCTGGATCAGCTCGCGCGCGAGCTTGCCGTTGCCGGGCAAAGCATCGCAACCGACGTTGGCGAGGAACGCCTTGGTGTCGGGCGCGATCGCGATCTCGTTGAACACCTTCTCGATCCTGTCGAGGACCGGCTTGGGCGTACCCTTCGGGGTGTGCACCGTCCACCAGGAAAAGAGGTCGGTGTTGGCGATTCCCGCTTCGCTGGAGCTGGGGATGTCCTTGAGCGCCTGCAGCCGGTCCTTCGTCGTCACCACCAGCGGGCGCAGCCGCCCGGCCTTGATGTGCGCGGCGCTGCCGGCCGGATCGATGTAGATGAAGGAGATGTTGCCGCCGAGCAGGTCGGCGACCGCGGCCTGTGATTCCTTGTATTTCACCTCGACGGTGTTGAGTCCGAACTGCTGCTTGAACAGTTCCGCGCTGACCAGGCTCACCGTGGACACCGATCCATAGGACGCCTTGTCGCCGTCCTTCTTCAGGTGCGCGACGAGATCGGCGACGGTCTTGTAGGGGCTGTCGCCCTTCACGACGAGGATGAACGGGATCTTGAACAGCGTGGTGATGTGCTCGAAGTCGTTGAGCGGATCGTAGGCGAGCTTGGTGTAGATGTGCGGCGCAATGGCCAGCAGGTTGGCCGGCGCAATGTAGATCGTGTAGCCGTCGGGCTTGGCGCGCGCGACGTATTCGTTGGCGATGTTGCCGAACGAGCCGACCTTGTTCTCCACCAGCACCGTCTTGCCGGTCACCTCCTGCAGCTTCTTGGCATAGAAGCGAACGAGGATGTCGGCGCCGCTGCCGGGCGGGAACATGCAGATGCTGTGCACGTCCCGTGTCGGCCAGGTATCCTGGGCGAAGACCTGTGTGGCGAGATGAGGTGCGGCGAGCGCAGCACCCATGGACGACGCAAGCAATCTGCGACGTGACAGCATGATGTTTTCCTCCCGGGCCATCGTTGGCCCGGGGGCATCCTAGGTCGGAAAGGCGCGGCCTGTCATGCCGCGGTGCGAACAGACCTCACCGCTCGGCGCGCGCCATCACGTCCATCAGCTCGGCGATCTTCTGGCGCTGCTCGGCCTTATCGCCGGAGGCGATGGCATGTTCGACGCAGTGCGCCACGTGATCGCGCAGGATCTCCTCCTCGACGCGGCGGAGCGCGGCGCGGACGGCGCTGATCTGCGTCACCACGTCGATGCAGTAGCGGTCTTCTTCCACCATGCGCGCGAGGCCGCGCACCTGGCCTTCGATGCGGCGCAGGCGTTTGAGCGCCGAGGTCTTGTTGGCGTCGTTCATGCCTGCTATATACCCCCCTAGGGTATATGTTGCAAGAGCGCGCAGCGCGAGCGGAGACGATCATGGGCGAGGCGAGACAGTCACAATCCGGATCCTGCTGCAGCGGCCACACGGCACCGGTTGCCCAGAGCCACGGAACGCACGCCGGTCACGCGGCGCATGGCAACCACGCCGCGCACGCGGGTCACGCCGGTCATGGCGCGGCCGATACCGCCTCGGCCGATACCGTGCGCGATCCCGTCTGCGGGATGAGCGTCGATCCGCACACCGCCAAGCACCGCGCGGACCATCAGGGCCACACCTATTATTTCTGCTCGGGCGGCTGCCGGGAGAAGTTCGTGGCGAACCCGCAGAAGTATCTCGGCGAGAGCAGGGAGGCGGAGGCGCCGGTGCCGCCGGGCACCGTCTACACCTGTCCCATGCACCCCGAGATCCGCCAGATCGGACCGGGAAGCTGCCCGATCTGCGGCATGGCGCTGGAGCCGGAGGTCGCGACCGCCGAGACCGGCCCCAATCCCGAGCTCGCCGACATGACGCGGCGGTTCTGGATCGGCCTCGTCCTCACGCTGCCGGTGTTCGTGCTGGAGATGGGCGCGCACATCGTCGGCGCCCACGGCTGGGTCGACCAGACGCTGTCGAACTGGATCCAGTTCGCGTTCGCGACGCCGGTGGTGCTGTGGGCGGGCTGGCCGTTCTTCGTGCGCGGCTGGCAGTCGCTCCTCACGCGCAACCTCAACATGTTCACGCTCATCGCCATGGGCACCGGCGTCGCCTACGCCTACAGCGTGGTGGCGGTGCTGGCGCCCGGCATCTTCCCGCCCGCGTTCCGCGGCCACGGCGGCGCCGTCGCCGTTTATTTCGAGGCGGCGGCGGTGATCACCGTGCTGGTGCTGCTCGGCCAGGTGCTCGAGCTGCGCGCGCGCGAGCAGACCTCGGGCGCGATCCGCGCCCTGCTCGACCTTGCGCCCAAGACCGCGCGGCGCGTCGCCGACGACGGCAGCGACGCCGAGGTCGCGCTCGACCAGATTGCCGCCGGCGACAGGCTGCGCGTGCGGCCGGGCGACAAGGTGCCCGTCGACGGCGAACTGATCGAGGGGCGCTCCTCGCTCGACGAATCGATGGTGACGGGCGAGTCGATGCCGGTGACGAAGGAGGTCGGCGCCAAGGTGATCGCCGGCACGGTCAACCAGACCGGAAGCTTCGTCATGCGCGCCGAGAAGGTCGGGCGCGACACGCTGCTCTCGCAGATCGTCGACATGGTGGCGAAGGCGCAGCGCTCGCGCGCGCCGATCCAGCGCCTCGCCGACCAGGTCGCGGGCTGGTTCGTGCCGGCGGTGATCGCGGTCGCCGTCGTCGCCTTCTTCGCCTGGGCGACGTTCGGCCCGGAGCCGCGCCTCGCCTTCGGCCTCGTCGCGGCGGTGAGCGTGCTCATCATCGCCTGTCCCTGCGCGCTCGGCCTCGCCACGCCCATGTCGATCATGGTCGGCGTCGGACGCGGCGCCGAGCTCGGCGTGCTGATCAAGAACGCCGAGGCGCTCGAGCGCATGGAGAAGGTCGATACGCTGGTGGTCGACAAGACCGGCACGCTGACCGAGGGCAAGCCGAAGGTCACCGCCGTCGTCGCACATAACGGCTTCGACGAGGCGCAGGTGCTCACGCTGGCGGCGAGCGTCGAACGCGCGAGCGAGCATCCGCTGGCGCAGGCGATCGTCGCCGCGGCGGTCGAGCGCAAGCTTGCGCCGGCGCCGGTGAGCGACTTCGATTCGCCCACCGGCAAGGGCGTGGTCGGCAGCGTCGAGGGACGGCGCGTCGCGCTCGGCAACGGGAAGTTCCTGGGCGAGCTTGAGATCGACACCGCGCCGCTCGCGGACGCGGCGGAGACGCTGCGCGGGGAGGGCGCCACGGCGATCTTCATCGGCGTGGACGGCAAGGCCGCGGGCGTGATCGCCATCGCCGACCCGGTGAAGGCGACGACGCGGGCCGCGCTCGAGGCGCTGGTCGCGGAGGGCGTGCGGGTGGTGATGCTCACCGGCGACAACCGCACCACCGCGCAGGCGGTCGCGCGCTCGCTCGGCATCGGCGACGTGGAAGCCGAGGTGCTGCCCGACCAGAAGAGCGCGGTGGTGGAGAAGCTGCGGCGCGAAGGCCGCGTGGTGGCGATGGCCGGCGACGGCGTCAACGACGCCCCGGCGCTGGCGGCGGCCGACGTCGGCATCGCCATGGGCACGGGCACGGACGTCGCGATGGAGAGCGCCGGGGTCACGCTGCTCAAGGGCGACCTCACCGGCATCGTGCGCGCGCGCCGGCTGTCGGCGGCGACCATGCGCAACATCCGGCAGAACCTGTTCTTCGCGTTCATCTACAACTCGGCGGGCGTGCCGATCGCGGCCGGCATCCTCTATCCCGTGTTCGGGCTCCTGCTCTCGCCGATCATCGCGGCGGCGGCGATGGCGCTCTCGTCGGTGAGCGTGGTTGGCAACGCGCTGCGGCTGCGGGCGGTGAAGCTGAAGTAGCGGCAGCAGCCGTGACGAACGTCATCGCGAGGAGGGCGTCAGCCGGGTGACGCCATCCGGTGCGGCAAGCCGGAGCTGGATTGCGTCGTCGCGGAGCCTGTGCTCGGGCGGCGCGTCAGCGCCGACCCGAGTGCTCCTCGCAATGACGGCAAAAAATCGATGCGCAGGGGCGGCCGAAGTCTCTGGATGCAATGGAGCGTCAACCCTCCTCTGTCACGCCCGCGAAAGCGGGCGTCCAGTACGCCGCAGCGCTGGCGCTCGAGTCGCGACGTCGGTGGCTCCTGGATGCCCGCGTGCGCGGGCATGACACGTGGATATGCCGCGTTGCATCCACCTGTTCAGATGCCCCCTGACGCCCCGCGGCGCTGGACAACGCGCGGATGTTACAATATAACATTTGCGCAATGACCCATCACCATCACCCCGGCCACGTCCATCCGCCGCCGGCGCGGATCTCGCCCTCGCTGCTGCGCGCCTCGGCGCTGCAACGGCTCGCGGCGGCCGCGCTCTGTCTCGCGGTGCTGTGGTCGGCCGTGATCTGGGCGCTGTGATCGCCATGTCCGCCCTCTTGCAGTTCCGCGACGTGACGCTCGGCTACGACCGCCACCCGGCGGTCCATCATCTCTCGGGCGTGGTGAACGCCGGCGACCTGCTGGCGGTGATCGGGCCCAACGGCGCCGGCAAGTCCACCTTGTTCAAGGGCATGGTCGGGCTGATCACGCCGCTCGCCGGACACATCGACCTCAATGGCCTGCGCCGCGCCGACATCGCCTATCTGCCTCAGGCCGCCGAGATCGACCGCAGTTTCCCGATCAGCCTCTACGACATCGTCGCCATGGGGCTGTGGCGCACGACCGGGCTGTTCGGCGGCATCGGCCGCGCCGCGCGCGGCAAGATCGAGCACGCGATCTCCGCCGTCGGGCTGACCGGCTTCGAGGAGCGGCCGATCGGCTCGCTCTCGGTCGGGCAGATGCAGCGCGCCCTGTTCGCGCGGCTGCTGCTGCAGGAGGCGCGCGTGATCGTGCTCGACGAACCGTTCAACGCCGTCGACACCAAGACCGTCACCGATCTCGTCGCGCTGGTGCAGCGCTGGCACGGGGAACAGCGCACGGTGATCGCGGCGCTGCACGACCTCGAGCTGGTGCGGCGGGTGTTCCCGAGCACGCTGCTGCTGGCGCGCGAGCCGGTGGCCTGGGGCGCGACGCGCGAGGTGCTCACCGCCGAGAACCTCCTGAAGGCGCGCCACATGTGCGAGGCCTTCGACGAACAGGCGCAAGCCTGCACGGCGGATGCTGCGTAGCAGCCATGGTCTACGATCTCCTGCTGGCCCCGTTCGCCGACTACGATTTCATGCGCCGCGCGCTCGTCGGCACCTTCGCGCTCGCCCTGGGCGCCGGGCCGGTCGGCGTGTTCCTGATGCTGCGCCGCATGGCGCTGATGGGCGACGCCATGGCGCACGCCATCCTGCCGGGCGCCGCCGTCGGCTTCGTCGTGGCCGGTCTCAACCTGTGGGCGCTCACCATCGGCGGCCTGATCGCGGGCCTCGTCGTCGCGCTTGTCGCCGGGCTGGTGGCGCGCGTCACCAAGCTCAAGGAGGACGCCTCGCTGGCGGCGATGTTCCTCCTCTCGCTCGCGGTCGGCGTTACCATCATCTCCGCGCGCGGGAGCAACATCGACCTCCTGCACTTCCTGTTCGGCAACGTGCTTGCGCTCGACGACCCGACGCTGCTGCTGATCGCCGGCAGCGCCAGCGTCTCGCTCGTGATGCTGGCGCTGATCTGGCGGCCGCTGGTGCTCGAATGCGTCGATCCCGGATTCCTGCGCTCGGTCAGCGTGGCGGGCGCGCCCGCTCATGCCGCGTTCCTGGCGCTGGTCGTGCTCAACCTCGTGGCCGGCTTCCAGGCGCTGGGCACGCTGCTCGCGGTCGGCCTGATGATGGTGCCGGCGGTGGCGGCGCGGTTCTGGGCGCGCGACATCTCGATGCTGGTCATCGTCGCCGTGCTGAGCGCCGTCGTCTGCGGCTACTTCGGCCTGCTGCTCTCGTTCCACACCGGAACGGCGGCGGGACCCTCGATCATCCTGATGACCGGCGTGTTCTACGTCGCGTCGATCCTGTTCGGCCAGGGCGGGCTGCTGCGCCAGCTCTTCCCCGGCCGGCACCTGGAGGCCTGACGATGACGCGCCGCGCCGTGCTGCGGGCCGCCGTGCTCGCCACCCTGTCGTGGCCTCTCCTGTCGTGGCCGGTCCTGGCGCAGGACAAGCCGGCGGCGCGGATCAAGGTGGTCGCTACCTTCTCCATCCTCGACGATCTCGTGCGCAACGTCGGGGGCGAGCGGGTTGAGAGCACCGCGCTGGTTCATCCCAACACCGACGCGCATGTCTTCTCGCCGTCGCCGGCGGACGCGAAGACGCTGAAGGCGGCGCAGGTGGTCGTCACCAACGGCCTCGGCTTCGAAGGCTGGATCGATCGCCTGGTGCGTTCCTCCGGCGCGCGCGCGCGCCTGATCGTCGCGTCGACGGGCGTGCAGCCGCGCAAGACGTCCGGCCACGGTCATGACCATGACGATGATGCCGATCCGCACGCGTGGCAGTCGGTCGCCAACGCCAAAATCTACGTCGCCAACATCCGTGACGGCCTGATCGCCGCCGATCCGGCCGGCAAGGCGGCGTACCAGGCGAACGCGGACGCCTACCTGCGCAAGCTCGGCGAACTCGAGGCCGAGATCAGGATGCGGCTCGCGGCCATTCCGGCCGACCGGCGGCGGATCATCACCAACCACGACGCATTCGGGTATTTCGGCGACGCCTATGGCGTGACGTTCATCGCCCCGCGCGGCCTGTCGACCGAGGCCGACGTGTCGGCGCGCGACATCGCCCGCATCATCGCGCAGGTGCGCAAGGAGAAGATCACGGCGCTGTTCCTGGAGAATGTCGCCGATCCGCGCCTGCTCGAGCGCATTGCCAAGGAAACCGGCGCGCGCATCGGCGGCACGCTCTATTCCGACGCGCTCACCGACGGCAAGGGTCCAGCGCCGAGCTACATCGAGATGATGCGCCACAACGCCGGCGAACTGGCGGCGGCGCTCACGCACTAGCTCCGGTTCGAAGCGCGCCTGTTCTGTGGGCCGCGATAATTTGAAGCATCATCTTGTCGGAAACCGGTATCCACCCCCGGATCGAGTCCGGGGGCAAGCTTTTCCGGATCATGCTCTATTGCACGTGCTCGCGCGCCGACTACAATTTCAGGTATGTCTGCACATGATCACGACCACGACCACCATCACGGCTCCGAGCTGTCGGACACGCAGTTGCGGGTGCGCGCGCTCGAAACCATCCTGACGCAGAAGGGCTATATCGATCCGCAGGCGATCGACGCCCTGATCGAAGCCTTCGAGACCAAGGTCGGTCCCCATCGCGGCGCGCAGGTCGTCGCGCGCGCCTGGGTCGATCCCGCATTCAAGGCCGCCCTGCTCGAGGATGCGACCGCCGCGATCACGTCGTTCGGTGTGTTCGAGCGGGCGAGCGAGCACATCATCGCGGTCGAGAACACGCCGCAGCGGCACAACATGGTCGTGTGTACGCTGTGTTCCTGCTACCCGTGGGACATGCTGGGCCTGCCGCCGGTCTGGTACAAATCCGCGCCCTACCGCTCGCGCGCCGTGATCGATCCGCGCGGCGTGCTCGCCGATTTCGGCCTGTCGCTGCCGGACAGCGTCGAGATCCGGGTGTGGGATTCCACCGCCGAAACCCGCTACCTCGTGGTGCCGATGCGGCCGGACGGCACGCAGGGCTGGAGCGAGGAGCGGCTCGCCGGGCTCGTCACGCGCAATTCCATGATCGGCACCGGCCTGCCGCTGCGCCCGGACGAGGTCGCGGCATGAACGGCGTGCACGACATGGGCGGGATGCACGGGTTCGGCGCCGTCATCGAGGAGAAGAACGAGCCGGTCTTCCACGCGCCGTGGGAAGGGCGCGTGTTCGCGCTCAACCGCGCCATGGGGCTGACCGGGCTGTGGAACCTCGACATGTCGCGCAATGCCCAAGAGCGGCTGCCGCCCCACGTCTATCTCGCGAGCTCCTATTACGAGCGCTGGGAGCGCGGGCTGGAAAAGCTTCTCCTGGAATCGGGCCTCGTTGACGCGGACGAGCTCGCCGCCGGGCGCGCGCTGCATCCGGCCAAGCCGGTGGCGCGCAAGCTCGCCGCCGCGGACGTGCCCGGGCTGCTCGCGCGCGGATCCTACGCGCGTCCCGCGCCGGCGCCGGCGCGCTTTGCCGTCGGTGCGCGCGTGCGCGCAAAGAACATCAATCCGGTCACGCACACCCGCCTGCCGCGCTACGTGCGCGGCCACGTGGGCGTGGTGGAGGCGATCCGCGGCTGTCACGTCTTTCCGGACAGCACGACGACGGGGAAAGGCGACGATCCGCACTGGCTCTACACCGTCGTGTTCGACGGGGTCGACCTGTGGGGGCCGCAGTCCGACCCGACCGTGAAGGTGTCGGTCGAAGCATGGGAGCCGTATCTGCAGGCGGCATAGGATGGGTGGGGGCTATGCGGAGGCTGATCGGGGTGCTGCTGCTGGCACTGCAGCTCGCTGCGCCTGCGCGTGCGCTCGCCGACAACGACGAGGACTGCTTCAAGGCGACCTTGGACGAGACCGGTGACCGCGCCATCGCGATCTGCGGCCGCATCCTCGCCGAAGGCCGCCTGCAGGGCCGCAACCTCGCTCGCACGCACAACAATCGCGGGCTCGGCTATCTCGCGAACCAGGAGATCGACAAGGCGATGACGGAGTTCGATGCGGCGATCCGCGCCGACCCGACCTATCCGTTCGCCTACGACAACCGCGGCGACGTCTGGCGCCGGCGCGGCCAGCCGGACCGCGCCATCGCGGAGTACAACGAGGCGATCCGGCAGGATCCGAGCTTCATCAGCGCCTATGTCAACCGTGCCATCACCTTCGAGCAGATGGGCAACCGGAGCAGCGCGCGCGCGGACTACGAGGCGGCGCTGGAGATGACGGGCAACGGCCGGGCGATCGATACATGGGCCAAGGAGGTCGCGCAGCGGCGCCTCAAGACGCTCGGCGACACGAACTGAGATGCGAGCGATGACGGACGAGGCAGCAACACGGACCGCCCTCGCCACCCTGCGCGACGTCCCGCGCGACAGCGAAGGGCCGGTGTTCCGCGAGCCCTGGGAGGCGCAGGCCTTCGCGCTCGCCGTGACGCTGCAGAAGCGCGGCCTGTTCACCTGGGGCGAATGGGCGGCGACGCTGGGCGAGGAGATCAAGCGCGCGCAGGCCGGCGGCGATCCCGACACGGGCGAGACCTACTACCGACACTGGCTGGCGGCGCTCGAGCGCATCATCGCCGAGAAGGGCGTCGCCGACCGCGCCACCATGGACCGCTACCGCGACGCCTGGGACCACGCCGCCGACCGCACGCCGCACGGCCAGCCGATCGAGCTGCGCGCGGAGGATTTCAGGTAAGTCCGGCGGAGGTCAGAGCACGCGCTCGGTGCTCATGTAGCCCGCGAGCAGGGCGAGGCCGAAGGCCAGCACCAGCAGCGCCGCCGCGACCTCCACGCCGCGCATGACGAGCACGCCGCTGCCGTCGCCTTGCGCGGCGATGCGCTTGGCGAAGCCCTTGGCCCCGACGGCGAGCGTCGCGATCGCGGTGGTGGTGAGGGCGGTGCCGACGCCCATCACGAACGTCGCGGCGATGCCGGCCCAGAACAGGCTCTGCGCCAGCGCGAACACCAGCACCAGGATGGCGCCGGAGCAGGGCCGCAGGCCTACCGCGACGATGGCGGAGAGGCCGCGCTGCCAGCCGCCGGGGCCGGCGAGCTCCTGCGGCTCCGGTCCGTGGACGTGACCGTCGTGGACATGGCCGTCGTGGTCATGTCCGCCGTGCGCATGGTGGTGGTGTGCGTGCGAATGGGCATGCGCGGCGTCGTGTGCGCGGGCTTTGGCTTGTCCGGCGGAGGCGGCTGCGGCGTGATCATGCCGATGATCGCCGACAGGATGGCCGTGATGATCGGACTGATGGGATCCATGCGCGTGGCCTTCGTGATGGTCGTGCCCGTGGCGTCCCGCACGCCACGCCGCGATGAGGCCGCGGCCCTTCACCCACGTGAGCCGCGCGCCCATCAGTGCAATCAACGCGTAGCTCGCCATTTCGATCCAGCGCACGGTATCGCCCATGGCGCGCGCGGTGACGCCGATCACGCCCGCCGCGATGGCGACGAGCGCCACCGCGACCGCAGCCTGCAGCAGCGATGCGGCGGCGGACAGGATGACGCCGCGGCGCCAGGTCTCGTCGTTGGCGACGAGGTAGGACGAGATCACCGCCTTGCCGTGACCCGGGCCGGCGGCGTGGAACACGCCGTAGAGGAAGGAGATGCCGAGCAGGGTCCACACCGCGCTGCCGTCTGCCTTGGTGGCGCGCACGAGGCCGGAGAGCGCGCGGTAGAACTCGGCCTGCTTGGCGAGGATCCAGCCGGTGATGCCGTCCGCCGGCGGCGCGGCCGGCGGCCGCGGCATGCCGAACGGGCCGGTCTGCGCCAGCGCGAGGTCGGCGAGGACGAGCACAAGCACCAGCGCCAGTGCGAGGCGCACGGCCGAGGCCGGAACCCATCGCGCTAGGGGCATGTCACGAGGATCTTGCTGGCGTAGTGCGCGCCCATGCCCGCGTTCGCGTCGGAGGCCTGGAACGACTTGTCGAGCCGCTGGCTGGAGGGCGGCGGGTCCTCACCCGGGCGCTTGGTGGCCAGACTGCAGGCGGCGGGCGCGCCGGCGAGCTTGACCGGCTCGGCGTCGGCGAACGAGAAGCTCACGAAGAACTCCGGATCGTAGATGTCGATCCGCAGGTCCTTGGACGCGACCGGCTCCTTGAACGGCAGGGTGAAATTGAGCGTCAGCGTCTCGTTCTGGTAGTCGAGCCAGTAGTCCTTCGGATCGGCGATGATGTCCTTCGCCTGCTTGCCCTCGACGTGCACGTGGTTGAAGAACTCGTATTCCTTGAGCGAGGTGACGTTCTCCTCCGCGAGCGGCTTGAGCTCCTCGCGGGTGAACTGGCCCTTCACCTTCTGCTCGAGCCCCTGGGTCGCATATTCCGAGAACATGTCGTCGAAGGTCCAGGCGTGGCGCAGCCCGCTCACGCGGCCGTCGGGCGCGTAGAGGAGCTCGGTATGCATGGTGACCCAGACGTGCGGATGCGCCTGCGCGGGCGCGGCGGCAAGGCCGAGCAGGGCGGCGACGGATAGTCCCAGGGCGCGGATCATGTGGAGGCGGACAATAGCATGAACTGCGGCGGAACGGAGGCTGGCGCCGCGGGGCTAAGGTTAATTAGATGCCGGCCGCTCCGCCGTCGGCGCGCGGATCGTGCGCGCCCTCCATCGTGCCGTCGGGGTTAAGGACGACGGCGCCGACGTGGCCCATGGTGTCGGAATAGCCGTCGGGCAGGACATCGACGTCGTGGCCGGCCGCGAGCAGGCGGTCGATCAGGTTGCCGTCGAAGCGCGATTCGAGCCGAAGGTTGGTGACCGTGGTGCCCCAGGTGCGGCCGAGCAGCCAGCGCGGCGCGTCGATCGCGCGGTCGAGCGGCTGGCGGTAGAGCACGTGGCGCGTAAAGAGCGCGGCCTGCGACTGCGGCTGGCCGTCGCCGCCCATGGTGCCGTAGGCCATCACGCGGCCGTCGGCCAGCACGGCGAGCGCGGGGTTGAGGGTGTGGAACGGCAGCCGCCCGGGCGCGAGCGGGTTGCGGGCGCGCGCATCGAGCGAGAAGCTGGCGCCGCGGTTCTGCATGAGGATGCCGGTGCGCGGCAGCACGCAGCCCGAGCCGAACTCCCAGTAGATCGACTGGATGTAGGAGACGACGAGGCCCGAGGCGTCGGCGGCGCCCATCCAGATCGTGTCGCCCTCGCCGTAAGGCGCCGGCCAGCGCGCGGCCTTGCGAGGGTCGATCTTCGCCGCCTCAGCGTCGAGGAAGGCCGGCGAGAGAAAGCGCGCGAGATCGCCGGTCATGTGCGCGGGATCGGTGACGACTTCGTCGCGCACGCGGAAGGCGCGCTTGGTCGCCTCGACAAGACCGTGCACGTGCTCGAAGCTCTCCGCCTGCGCGACGCGCAGGCGCTCGAAGAGCGCGAGGATCATCAGCGAGGCCAGCCCCTGGGTCGGCGGCGGCGTGTTGTAGAGCGTGCCGGCCTGCAGGTTTGCGCGCAGCGGCTCGGCGACGCGCGCGCAATAGCGTTCCAAGTCGGCGCGCGTGACCGGGCTGCCGATGCGCTCGAGGTCGGCGGCGATCTCGCGCGCGACGTCGCCGCGGTAGAAGTCGGCGAGGCCGGCGTGGGCGATGTGCTCGAGGGTGTCGGCGAGGACGCTCTGGGTGAGCCGCGTGCCGGCCGCCGGCGGCTTGCCCTCGGGCAGGAACGCCGCGGCGAAGCCGGGCATGTCCTTAAGTTCGGCGAGCTTGTCGTGCGAGAGCTGCGCCTGGCTGCGCGTGACGACATAGCCCTCGCGCGCCTGGCGGATCGCCGCGCCGAGCAGCACGTCAAGCGGCAGCCGGCCGCCGAACGCGCGCGCGGCCTCCTGGGCGAGCGCCCAGCCCGCGACGGCGGCGGGCACGGTGAGCGCCGCCAGCGGTCCGCGCGTCGGGATCTCGTCGTGGCCGTGGTCGCGGTAGAAGCCGATGGTGGCGCGCGCGCCGGCGGGGCCGGCGGCCATCAGCGCGCGCACGCGTCCCGAGGGCTCGCGCATGAGCCAGAAGCCGTCGCCGCCGAGGTGGTTCATGTGTGGATAGACGGCGGCAATCGAGGCCGCCATGGCGATCATGGCTTCGAGCGCGTTGCCGCCTTCGGCCAAGACCGCGCGGCCGGCCTGCGCCGCGGCGGCGTGCGGGGCGCAGCACACGCCCTGGCGGTGTCCGGCGGAGTAAAGGTCCATGGGCAAGCCTTACGCCGCGGCGGGCAGGAAGCCGCGCTTGCGCAGCAGCGCGTCGGGCGTCGGCAGGCGGCCGCGGAAGGCGATGTAGGCCTCGGCCGGGTCGCGCCGGTTGCCGGCGGCGTAGATGTTGTCGCGCAGCTTCGCGGCGACGGTTGGGTCGAAGGCGTCGCCGGTCTCGGCAAAGGCCGCGAAGGCGTCGGCGTCCATCACCTCCGACCACATGTAGCTGTAATAGGCCGCGGCATAGCCGCCGCCCGAGAACACGTGGGCGAAATGCGGCGGGCGGTGCCGCATGACGATCTCCTGCGGCATGCCGATGCGCGCGAGCGCCTCGCGCTCGAAGCCGGGTACGTCGAGGCTTTCCGCCGAGGCGAGCTCGTGCAGGTCGAGATCGACCAGCGCCGAGGCGACGTACTCGACCGTGGCGAAGCCCTGGTTGAAGGTGCGCGCGGCGAGGAGCTTGCCGAGCAGCGCCTCGGGCATCGGCTCGCCGGTCGCGTGGTGGCGCGCGAAGCCGCGCAGCACCTGCGGCTGCTCCAGCCAGTGCTCGTAGAGCTGCGAGGGCAGTTCGACGAAGTCGGTGGCGACGCGGGTGCCCGAGATGGCGGGGTAGGTCACGTCCGAGAGCAGGGCGTGCAGCGCATGCCCGAACTCGTGGAACAGGGTGCGCGCGTCGTCGAACGAGAGCAGGGTCGTCTGCCCGGCCGGCGCCTTGGAGAAGTTCATGACGTTGACGACGAGCGGGCGCACGTCGCCGTCGAGCCTGCGCTGGTCGCGCAGCGTGGTCATCCAGGCGCCGCTGCGCTTGGAGGGCCGGGCGAAGTAGTCGCCGAAGAACAGGCCGAGGTGGCGGCCGTCGGCGCCGCGCACGTCGAACGTGCGCACGTCCGGGTGCCAGACCGGCACGTCGCTGCGCGGCGTGAAGGTCAGCCCGAACAGGCGGCCCGCGCAGTCGAAGGCGGCGGCGATCATGTTGTCGAGCGCGAGGTAGGGCTTGATCTCGCCCTCGTCGAGGTCGAAATGCGCCTTGCGCAGCTTCTCGGCATAGTAGCGCCAGTCCCAGGCGGCGAGCTTGGAGTTGCCGCCCTCGGCCTGGATCAGCGCCTGCAGGGCGTCGCGGTCGGCGAGCGCGCGCGCGCGCGCCGGCTGCCACACCCGCATGAGCAGATCGCGCACCGCCTGCGGGCTCTTGGCCATGGCGTCGTCATGGCGGTACTGGGCGAAATTGTCGTACCCGAGCAGGCGGGCGCGCTCGGCCCGCAGCGCCACGGTCTCGGCGATGATCGCCTTGTTGTCGGTCTTGTCGTTGTTGTCGCCGCGGGCGATCCAGGCGCGGAACGCCTTCTCGCGCAGGTCGCGGCGGCGCGAGGACTGCAGGAACGGCTCGACGCTCGAACGCGACAATGTGACCACATGCTTGCCGGGCAGGCCGCGCTCCTCGGCGGCCTCGCGCGCGGCGGTGCGCAAAAAATCCGGCAGGCCCGCGAGGTCGTCCTCGCCCTCGAGCGGCAGCGTCCAGGACTGCTCGTCGGCCAGCACGTTCTGGCTGAACGTCGTGCCGAGGGCGGCGAGCCGCTCGGTGATCTGCGCCAGCCGCTGCTTCTTCGCCGCATCGAGGCCCGCCCCGGCGCGGCGGAAGCTGGTGTGGTAGCGCTCCAGCACGCGCGCCTGCTCGGCGTTCAGGTCGAGCGTCTCGCGCGTCCCCCAGAGCGCGTCGATACGCGCGAACAGGGCGTCGTCGAGCCGGATGCGGGTCCAGTGCGCCGCCAGGCGGGGGGACATCTCGCGCTCGACCGCCAGCAGCACATCGTTGGTGTGCGCTCCCGCCAGCGCATGGAAGACCGACGAGACGCGGTCGAGCAGGCGCCCGGACCGCTCCAGCGCGACGATGGTGTTCTCGAAGGTCGGCGACGCCGGGTCCGCCGAGATGGTTTCGACTTCCGTGTCGTGCTCGGCCAGCGCCCGTGCGAAGGCCGGCGCGAAGTGCTCGGGCCTGATCGCGCCGAAGGGAGGCGCGTCCTGCGACGTCGTCCAGTCGGCGAGCAGGGGATTGGCGTCGGCGTCTGCTGTCGTGCCCATGGCGTGTTCTGGCCCTGTCGGAGGTGATTCTGGCCTTGATATCGTCGCACAAATCCGAAAAAGTCCCGGCTCGCAACGAGGTAAGCCATGCTGGACCCCGCTTCAACCAAGCCCCGCCGCATCCTGTGGCAGAATGTCTCGACGGTGATCTCCGCCGCGATCCTGCTGGGCGCTGAAGTGTTCGGCGCCGCCTTCGCCGGCGGCTGGGCGCTGGCCAACCTGTTCAGTCTCGGGGTCTACGGCGAGTACATCCTCACCGGCCTGTTCTTCCTCGGCGGCATCGCCATCATGGCGGCGTTCGTGCGCAACGGCATGCGCGTCGAGCCGTTCACCGCCGCGCGCTGACCGGCGCCGGCCTCGCCTCTCTCCATCGCGAAAACGTTAACGCCGCTACCGCCGTCGTCCGTCGGCACGCCGGCCGCAGGTTGCGACGGCTCGTGCTCAGTCTCGTCACAGTGCCGCCACGCATCGGGCTACGCGAGGACAGCGAGCGTCCTCGCGCGCCGACTCAGCCGCGCGAATCCGCCGCCTGACGCGGCGTGCGAGCCGCCAAACTTTACGGACTGTTAAAGGTGCGACGCGCTCGAGCGCACGCAGCGGCGCGCATCGCAAAAAAACTCTTGCGTGGCGAGAGCAAATTACTTATCTGCCCACTTGCTCAATTTCGCACGTGCCTGTGGCCGTGTGTCGGTCGGTGGGCATCCGGACAAGAGGCCGGACAGCCGCCCGGAGTGAGACCGGAAGACAGCAAGTCGCGAGACCGCTGATCAACTGGTCGCCAGCAGCTCCGAACACTTGACCGGCAGCCGGAGGCGAAACCGGCATACCTCGTTCTCAACGAGGGACGCGGCTTAAAGCAACGACGGGATGAGCTTCTTTGGTCTCTGCCGGTCTCCACCACCGGCGCGGGTCACCGTTGAGGCTTGTTCATCATTGCCGGCCGTGCGGAGCGGGGCTCTCCCCACTCCAATCCAAGGCAGAATGAGCGGGTAACGAGCGCTCTCGCCATCGCGGTTCCATCGCGCGCGGGCGACAGCATCGCCATCCGCATCATCCGGGCGGTCCGCCGCCCCAGCGCCGTGGGGAGTAGCGCCATGACCGAGCGCATCCGCGAGTTTCTGCGCAATCGCCGTGCCGAGGGCCTGGAGGGCCCTTGCCTCGTCGTCGACCTCGATGTCGTGCGCGACAACTACAACGCCTTCGCCAAGGCATTGCCCGACACGCGCGTGTTCTACGCCGTGAAGGCCAATCCCGCGCCGGAGGTGCTCAAGCTGTTGGCCGGCCTCGGCTCGAGCTTCGATACCGCCTCGGTCGCCGAGATCGAGATGGTGCTCGCGGCCGGCGCCACGCCCGACCGCATCTCCTATGGCAACACCATCAAGAAGGAGCGTGACATCGCGCGCGCCTTCGAGCTGGGCGTTCGCCTGTTCGCGGTCGACTGCAAGGCCGAGGTGGAGAAGATCGCGCGGGCCGCGCCCGGATCGCGCGTGTTCTGCCGCTTCCTGCACGACTGCGCCGGCGCCGAATGGCCGCTGTCGCGCAAGTTCGGCTGCGAGCCGGCGATGGCGATCGACGTGCTGGAGCACGCGCACCGGCTGGGCCTCGTGCCGCATGGCGTGTCGTTCCACGTCGGCTCCCAGCAGCGCAACACCGGCGCCTGGGACGGTGCGCTGGCCGCGGCGGCCATGATCTTCCGCGAGTGCGCCGAGCGCGGCATCTCGCTGAGCATGGTCAACCTCGGCGGCGGCTTCCCGACCAAGTACCTGAAGAAGGTGCCGACGGTGAAGCTGTACGGCAACGCCATCTTCCAGGGCCTGCGCAAGCACTTCGGCAACCGCATCCCGGAGACGATCATCGAGCCGGGCCGTGGTATGGTCGGCAATGCCGGCACGATCGAGGCCGAGGTGGTGCTGGTCTCCAGGAAGAGCGAGAAGGACGAGGTGCGCTGGGTCTATCTCGACATCGGCAAGTTCGGCGGCCTGGCGGAGACGATCGACGAGTCGATCCGCTATCCGATCCGGACCCCGCGCGATGGCGACAAGGTGGCGCCCTGCATCCTCGCTGGGCCGACCTGCGACTCGGTCGACGTGCTGTACGAGAAGAACCCGTACCCGCTCCCGGTCAGCCTGGAGATCGGCGACAGGGTGCTGATCGAAGGCACGGGCGCCTATACGGCGACCTACTCGTCGGTGGCGTTCAACGGCTTCGCGCCGTTGCAGACGTTCCACATCTGACGCTCGGGAGCCGGTACGCCGGCTCCCATTCCGCAAACCCGGAATTTGGTTCCGCCCTCTTTGGGCCCGCGCTCGCGCGCGCCCGTCAGGAGCTGACCATGGTGACCATTCGAAACGAGACATCGGCGGACGTGCGGGCGCGCAACGCGCTGCTCGACCTGGCCTATGGGCCGGTCCGCTTCAAGAAGCCTTCCGAGAAGCTGCGGCGCGGCCGGCTGCCGGCCGACGGGCTGTCGCTCGTCGCCTGCGACGGCGGACGCATCGTCGGCACGGTGCGGCTGTGGAATGTCGATGCGGGGGGCGGGCGCCCGGCGCTGCTGCTCGGCCCGCTCGCCGTGCATCCCGACTGGCGCAACCGCGGCGTCGGCGGCGAGCTCATGCGGCGCGCGCTGCGCAATGCGCGCCTGACCGGGCACCGCGCCGTGCTGCTGGTGGGCGATGCGGACTACTACGGCCGCTTCGGCTTCACCGCCGACAAGTCCGGCGCTCTCGTCCTGCCCGGCCTGCATGAGCGGCACCGGCTGCTCGGCCTCGAACTGGCGTCCGGGGCGCTCGACGGCGCGCGCGGCCTCATCGCCGCCAGCGGTCGTCCGGCGCGCGCGGCACGGCCCGCGGCCTCGGGCGTTTCCTTCCACCGGGCGGCCCGCGCCGCCTGACATCCACAAGAATCAGGCATCGGGGCGCCGCGTGACTTGCGCGGCGTCCCGTCGTCGAGTTTTTACCCCAGCAAGACCACCGGAGCTTGACGCATCATGACCATTTGGCCCGTCCACGCCCGCATCGATGGCCCGATCGTGATGATCGGCTTCGGCTCGATCGGCCGGGGATTCCTGCCGCTGCTCGAGCGCCACTTCGAGTTCGACGCCAGCAAGCTCGTGGTGATCGATCCGGTCGACACCGACCGCGCGCTGCTCGACGAGCGCAAGGTGCGCTTCCTGCAGCAGGCCATCACCAGGGAGAATCACCGCGAGGTGCTCACGCCGCTGCTGACCGTGGGGCCGGGGCGCGGCGTGGTGGTCAACTTGTCGGTCGACACGTCGTCGGCGGCGCTGATGGAGCTCTGCAAGGACCTCGATGCGTTCTACATCGATACGGTGATGGAGCCGTGGCCCGGGTTCTACGCGAATCGCAGCGCGTCGGTGTCGCAGCGCTCGAACTACGCCCTGCGCGAGAGCCTGCTCGACCTGCGCCGGCGCCGCCCGGGCGGCATCACGGCCGTGAACTGCTGCGGCGCCAACCCCGGCATGGTGTCGTGGTTCGTCAAGCAGGCGCTGCTCGACATCGCCCGCGATCTCAAGATCGACGCGCCGGAGCCGACGACGCGCGAGGAATGGGCGCGGCTGATGCAGCGCGTCGGCGTCAAGGGCATCCACATCGCCGAGCGCGACACCCAGCGCGCGCGCAACCCGAAGCCGCGCGGCGTGTTCGTCAACACCTGGTCGGTCGAAGGCTTCGTCTCGGAAGGACTGCAGCCGGCCGAACTCGGCTGGGGCACGCATGAGAAGCAGCTGCCGGTCAACGGCCACCGGCACGATTTCGGCTGCGGCGCGGCGATCTATCTCATGCAGCCGGGGGCGGGCACGCGCGTGCGCTCGTGGACGCCGACGGCGCAGGCCCAGCACGGTTTCCTCGTCACGCACAACGAAGCGATATCGATCGCCGACTACTTCACGGTGCACGAGAACGGCAAGGCCGCGTACCGGCCGACCTGCCATTATGCCTATCACCCCTGCGACGACGCGGTGCTCTCGCTGCACGAGATGGCGGGCGCGGCGTGGGAGCGGCAGGACGAGTGGCGCATCCTCGACGAGCACGAGATCGTCGACGGCATCGACGAGCTCGGCGTGCTGCTCTACGGCCACGGCAAGAACGCCTACTGGTACGGCTCGCAGCTCTCGATCGAGGAGACACGCCAGCTTGCGCCCTACCAGAACGCGACCGGCCTGCAGGTGAGCTCGGCGGTGCTGGCGGGACTCGTCTGGATGCTGGAGAATCCCGATCGCGGCATCGTCGAGGCCGACGAGATGGACTTCCGGCGCTGCCTCGAGGTGCAGCGGCCCTATCTCGGGCCGGTGATCGGGCGCTACACCGACTGGACGCCGGTGGCGGGGCGGCCGGGGCTGTTCCCCGAGGACATCGACCACGACGATCCCTGGCAGTTCAAGAACGTGCTGGTGTCGCACTGATCCGACGCGGTGTTCCCGTCAGGGAAAGCCGCGTCGCGACAGGCGATTAGCCGCCTCGCCGTCCTGCGGTGAGGCGTGGCGCCGCACGCGGCTTGGCCTTTGCGGCGCGATGGCTTATCCCGTGCTTTCCACTGCGGCGGGCAACACGAGGTACCATTATATGACAACCGCGTTCTCGAGATGGTCGGCGGCCGCCCTGGTGACCGCCGCATTGGTCTGGCTGCCGCAGGGCGCTCAGGCGCAGGAGAATCCGCTCAAGCGTCTGGCGGGAAGCTGGTCGGGCAACGGGACCATCACGATGAACGACGGCACGCGCGAGCGCATCCGCTGCCGCGCCAGCTATCGCAACGATGGGCAGGGCGGGGCCGACACCGATATCGAGCTGCGCTGCGCCAGCGACAGCTACAAGTTCGAGCTGTCGGCGCAGGTGTCGTACAGCGGCGGCCATATCACCGGGAACTGGAGCGAATCGACGCGCGGCGTCGCCGGCAACATCTCCGGGACGGCGAAGCCCGGCCGCATCGACGTGCGCGCCATCGGGCAGACTTTCGCGGCACTGCTCACCATCACCAGCCGCAGCGACAGCCAGTCGGTTTCGATCCGCTCGCCCGGCAGCACCATGCAGGAAGTCGCGATCACGCTGGCGCGGCGCTAAATCGGGACGCTCTCGGCTCGTCATCGCAAGGAGCGAAGCGACGATGCGAGTGCCGGTTTGCCGGGCCGTAGCCAAGCGCATCGCATGCGGCCATTTGCCCACGTCACGTCCGGCGACGACATGCGGGCCTGATCGTTCGCTCTCGCGCGCTATTTGACCATCCGGTGCTCGAAGTGCCGGATGATCTTGCGCAGCGACATCACCGTCGCGGGCAGGATCAGCAGGTCGCCGACGAGCGCCGCGATCATGGCGAAGGCGCTGAGCCATCCGAACAGGCGCAGCGAGGGCAGGTCCGAGAACACCGTCACCGCCAAACCGCACGCCAGCACGATGGAGGTGAGGATGAGGGCGGGACCGACCAGCACGGTCGGGCGCTTGACGCCCATCGCAGGGTCTTCGCCCGGCCGGTACTCGAGCCGCAGGCGATTGAGGTAGTGGATGGTCGCGCTGATCGCGAGGCCGAACGAGACGGTGAGCGCGACGACGCTCGCGAACTGCAGGCCTTCTCCCATCAGCCACAGCACCGCCCCCGAGATCAGGATCGGGAACACGCCGGGCATGATGCTGACCAGCATCACGAACAGCGAACGGAAGGCGATGCCGATCAGCGCGGCGACGAAGATGATCTCGATCGTCAGGGCGCGGTTGAGCTTGCCGATCATGGTGGCGCTGTTGCGCGCCGCGATCGCCGACAGGCCGGTGACCGCGATCTTGTAGCCGTGATGCTTCACGCGCGCCGCATCGAGCGCCTTGTCGAGCTTCTCGATGACCGGCAGCAGCTCGTTGGCGTCGATGTCGGGAATGCGGCCGGTAACGACCGCCGCGTCCTGCTCGGCGGAGAGGAACCGGCGGGTGAGGTGCTCGGGCAGAAGGTCGACGTATTCCTTGAGGCTGGCGACGTCGGTCCGGCCGGCCTTCTCCGCCAGCCAGCGGCGCAGGGTCTCGAGCGACCAGACGTTGCCGACGCCGGCGGCGGTCTCGACGATCGCATGCACGTCGGCAAAGGTCGCGAGCGTCTCGGGCGCATAGAGCGATGCGCCCTTGGGGAACTCGATCAGCACGTCGACCGGATTGGCGCCGGTCAGCTTGGCGTCGAGCCTGCCGCTGGCGGCGACGGCCTGCTGCTTGTCGGGCACCTGGTCGGCGAGGCGGTAGCGCGGATCGAGGTTGACGTAGATCAGCGCCAGCGAGGCCACCACCAGCAGGCTGATGACGCTGTAGGTGTAGGGGCGGCGCACCATCCGGTCGGCGATCCAGCCGCAGATGCGGCGCAGCGCGTTCACCGCCGCGTCGGAATCCTTGATCTTGGCCGCAAACGCATCCTCGCGGCGCAGCAGCAGCACGCCGAGCAGCGGCACCAGCGTGAGCACCGCGACGAGCGCGATGGCGGTGGAGATCAGGCCCGCGGCGCCGAACGTGCGGATCAGACTGGAATCGGAAAAGAGCAGGGCGGTGAAGGAGACGGCGGCGGTGCCGTGCGTGAGCACGCAGGCGGGGCCGACGACCAGGATGGCGTTGCGCAGCGCCTGGACCTTGCGCTCGCCGTTGAGCAGGCGGTCGCGCGCGGCGAAGGTGAGCTGCATGGTGTCGGAGAAGCTGATCACCATGATGAGCGGCGTCATCACGTTGAGGAACATGTTGAGCCGGAAGTCGAGCCAGCCCAGCGTGCCGAGCGCCAGCAGGATCGCGATCAGCGGCGGGCCCGCCGCGATGACCATGAACGAGATGCGCCGGAAGAACAGGATCGCGATCAGGCACCCGGCGACGAAGCCGATGGCGTTGTAGATCAGCCTGTCGCGCTCGACCGCGTTGCGGATCTCGAGCTGCATGACGGGAACGCCCGCGAGCTGTCCCTGGAGGTCGGTCGGCGCGAGGTCCTCGGCGACGACCTTGCGGATCTCGTCGATCGTATCGCTCAGGCTGCGGCTCGCCACCACCTTGGGCTCGAGCGAGAGCACGATGAGCGCGAGCTCGCCGTCCTCCGACAGCAGCTTGCCGCGGATGATCTCGTTGGCCAGAACGCGCTTGACGAGGGCGTCATAGGCGGCGCCCTGCGGCAGGTCGGACGGGAACAGCGGGGCGGGAACGCGATCGCCTTCGGGGGGCTGGCGCGCCGAGAACAGCGAGATGATGCCGCGCGTGCCGTCGATGAGCTGCAGGTCGGTGACGAGATCGCGCAGGCTCATGACGGAATTGCGCGCGAGCAGCGACTTGCCTTCCACCACGACGAGGACGTCGAACTCGCTCGAGGGGAAGCGCTTGGTGACTTCCTCGTACTGGCGGAACTCGGCGCTGTCGGACCGGAACAGCTGGCTGAGCGAATCGTCGATCTGGATGCGGCCGACCCCGAAGGTGGCGCCGATCGTCAGCAGCACCAGGAGGACGGTGGCGATGGCGGGGAACTTGAGCGAGATCAGCCCGAGCCGCTCGATGCCGAATGCGATGTGGTGAAGTCCGCGGCGACGCCACGCGTGTCCGCTTTCGGCGTGGAAAGCCGCTTCAATCTTGTTGGAGTCCAATACATCCCCCCGACTCGCCCCGACAAAGGAAACCTCTGTTCGCGGTCGTTGGTCAATAAGCGCTCAAGTCGCAGTAACGTCCCCGCAGCAACGCTTCCGCGACGTTGCCGCAACGACAACCTGGCAGGCGAATAGGGCGGTTTCGCGCACGATCAATAATTATGCGGCGGCGAACGCTGCCACATTTCAGGCCAGGTCGATCACGCCCGCGCTGGCTTGCTCGGTTCCGAACGCGAGCAATGTTCCCGTTGAGTTCCATGCGAGCGCCGTGACCGGCGTCGAGTCGGGGTGCCGCGCCACTACTTCAGCACCGTCATTGATGCGCACGAGCAACACCATGCCGTCCTCGTAGCCCACCGCCGCGATCTCCTGGCGCGGATGGCAGGCCACCACGACGACGCGCGCATCGCGCGGCGCGAGCAGTTCCGGCTGCTTGCCCATCGGCCCGTCCTTGCTCTGGAACGGCCACAGGATGAGCTGGGTGGAGCCGGACGTGGCGAGCCACTTGCCGTCCGCCGCCCAGGACAGCGAGCGCACCTTCGCGCTGTAGCCCGACATGCGCATGTGCTTGCCGTCGGCGAGGCGCCAGCCGTGCAGCGTCGCCTCCTGCATCGCGGTGACGAGGAAGCGGCCGTCGGGGCTGAACGTGACGTCGAGGTGCGAGCCCTTCCATTCGAGCAGGTCGGGCTTTGCGGCCGCATTGGGGAACCAGAGCGTCGCACCGTTGTAGTGCGCGATGGCGAGACGCAGGCCCTTGGGCGCGAAGGCCAGTCCGCCGACCGAGGAGGGGACCTCGTGCATGCGCTCATCGCCGCGCGCCGTCTTCACGAAAGCCTGCTTGCCCGCCGACCACGCCACCGCGCCGTCGGGACCGAGCGCGAGGTGGTCGATCCAGCGCCGCTTCGCGTCGGTGGCGATCACCGTGGTCTCGCCGCTCACGGCCGTGGCGACAACCTTGCCGTCGTCGCCGCCGGTGACGATGCGCGTCGCATCGGCGGCGCTGGCGAGGATGGCGCCGCCATGGGCGGCGACGCGCCGCTCGCCGTCCTTGGGCGCGAACAGCAGCGTCTCCTCGCCGAGCGCGAAGACCGGGATGTCGCCGAGGAAGTGCGCGGCCACCACCGCCGCGTCGGCGGAGACGGGGCGCGTGCGCGCGACGACGGACGGGGTGTCCTGGGATGTGTCCGCCATGCCCGCGGACCTTACGCGACGCAGCTTTCGAAGCCCTGCCTGATCTTCTCCTCAGGCAGCTGGCGGCCGATGAAGACCAGCCGGCTCTCGCGCGCCTCGCCGTCCTTCCACGGGCGCTGATGGTCCCCGTCGAGGATCATGTGCACGCCCTGCAGCACGAAGCGGTCGGGATCGTCCTTGAAGGCGAGGATGCCCTTGCAGCGCAGGATGCTCGGGCCTTCGGTCGCGACCAGCTCCTGCATCCAGGGGAAGAATTTCTCCGGGTTGAGCGGCTTCTCGGACTTGAGCGACAGCGATTGCATGTCCTCGTCGTGGTAGTGCTTGAGGCCGCCGTGCTCGTGGTGGTGATGATGGCCGTCATGCTCGTGGCCATGATCGTGCTCGTGATCATGGACGTGATCGTGCCCGTGCTCGTCCGCCGCGAGGAACTGCGGCTCGATGTCGAGGATGCGGTCAAGGTCGAAGGCGTTGCGGCCGAGCACCTGCTCGAGCGGAATGGCGGCGCGCTGGGTCCGGTGCAGCGTGGCGTAGGGATTGATGCCGCGGATGCGGGCCTCCACCTCGCGCAGCTCCGGCTCGTTCACGAGGTCGGTCTTGTTGAGGAGGATCACGTCGGCGAAGGCGATCTGGTTCTTGGCCTCGGGCGCGTCCTTGAGACGGTCCTTGAGCCACTTGGCGTCGGCGACGGTGACCACGGCATCGAGCTTGGCCTTCTGCCCGACGTTGTCGTCCACGAAGAACGTCTGCGCCACCGGCGCGGGATCGGCGAGGCCGGTCGTCTCCACGATGATGGCGTCGAACTTGCCCTTGCGGCGCATCAGCCCGTCGATGATGCGGATGAGGTCGCCGCGCACCGTGCAGCAGACGCAGCCGTTGTTCATCTCGAACACTTCCTCGTCCGCGCCGACCACCAGATCGTTGTCGATGCCGATCTCGCCGAACTCGTTGACGATCACGGCGAACTTCTTGCCGTGCGGCTCGGACAGGATGCGGTTGAGGAGGGTGGTCTTGCCGGCGCCGAGATAGCCGGTCAGCACGGTCACGGGGATCTTGTCGGACATGAATGACTCCAGGGGCGCGGGCTACATATAGACATCAGCGAGGGGGCCAAAAAGAGGTAAGATGCGGCCCATGCCGGCTCCTCTGTCCCCGTTTTCCGGATTCCCCCGTTCCGCGCCGCTGCGCGCCGCCGACGCCATCGACCGGATCACCGCCGCCACCGGGCGCGCGGCGGCCTGGCTCGCCCTCGCGCTCGTGGCGGTGCAGTTCGCGGTCGTGGTGCTGCGCTACGTGTTCGGCATGGGATCGGTCTGGCTGCAGGAGACGATCGTCTATGCCCATGCCGCGATGATCCTGCTGGCCGCGGCCTGGACCCTGCAGGCGGGCGGGCACGTGCGCGTGGACATCTTCTATGCCGAGGCCTCGCCGCGCGCGCGCGCGCTCGTCGACCTCCTGGGCGCGCTGCTGCTGCTGCTGCCGTTCATGCTCGTGCTGCTCGTCGTGGCGCTGCCCTACGTCGGGCGCTCCTGGAGCATCCTCGAGCGCTCGCGCGAGGCCGGCGGCCTGCCGCTGGTGTTCGCGCTCAAGACGCTGATCCCCGTGTTCGCGCTGTTGCTGGCGCTGCAGGGCATCGCGCAGGCGATCCGCGCCGCGGCGGCGCTCAGGGGGCCGGCGGCGCCCGCGCCCGCCGCGGATCGATCCTGATCATGCCGCTGCAGGAGGTGCTCGCGGTCGTCCTCGTCGTCGCCGTCTGCGTCGTGCTGATGGCGGGCTATCCGGTCGCGCTCACCCTCGGCGGCGTGTCGCTCGCCGTTGCGCTCGCCGGCGATCTGCTCGGCGTCTTCGACCTGTCGCTGCTGCGCGCGCTGCCGCCGCGCATCTTCGGCGTCGTCACCAACGAGGTGCTGATCGCGATCCCGCTGTTCGTGTTCATGGGCGTGATGCTGGAGCGCTCGCGCGTCGCCGAGGACCTGCTCGAGACCATGGCGCGCCTGTTCGGCGCGCTCACCGGCGGGCTCGGCATCGCCGTGCTGTTCGTCGGCGTGCTCCTGGCGGCCGCCAAGGGCATCGTCGGCGCGACGACCGTGACCATGGGGCTGATCGTGCTGCCGACCATGCTGCGTCACGGCTACGACCCGCGCCTCGCCGCCGGCACGGTGGCGGCGACCGCGACGCTGGCGCAGATCTTCCCGCCCGCGACGGTGCTGGTGCTGCTCGGCGACCAGATGAGCAACGCCTACCAGGCCGCGCAGCTCGCGCAGGGCACGTTCGCGCCGCAGGCGGTGACGGTGAGCGACCTGTTCGCCGGCGCGCTGGTGCCGGCCTTCGGCCTCGTCGCGCTCTATCTCGTGTTCCTCATCGCGGTGGCGGCGCTCTGGCCCGCGTCCTCGCCGGCGATCCCGCCGGACCCGGACGCGCCGCGCGGGCTCGCGCTCGCGCGCCGCCTCGCGGAGGTGATGGTCGCGCCGCTGCTGCTGGTCCTCGCCGTGCTCGGCTCGATTCTCGCCGGCGTCGCGACCCCCTCCGAGTCGGCCGCGCTCGGCGCCGTCGGCGCCATCCTGCTGGCCGCCCGCCGCGCGGGCGCGAAGGGCGCGTGGGCGCGCGAGGTGCTGGTGCCGGTGCTGCATCGCACGTGCCAGATCACCAGCATGATCTTCCTGATCCTGATCGGGGCGACGCTGTTCAGCCTCGTATTCCGGGGCCTGGGCGGCGACGACATGGTCGACCGCGCGCTCACGAACCTGCCCGGCGGCACGGCCGGGGCGGTGCTGACCGTGATGCTGGCCATGTTCCTGCTCGGCTTCGTGATGGACGCCTTCGAGATCATCTTCGTCGTGGTGCCGATCGTCGCGCCGATCCTCCTCACCATGCCCGGCATCGACCCGGTGTGGCTCGGGGTGATGATGGCGCTCAACCTGCAGACGTCCTACATGCATCCCCCGCTCGGGCCGACACTGTTCTACCTGCGCGGCGTTGCCCCGCCGCAGATCACCACCATGCATATTTATGTTGGCATCATCCCCTTCGTGCTGATCCAATTGGCCGCGCTGGCGCTGCTCTGGTTCGTGCCGGGGCTCGCGACCTGGCTGCCGCACGCGCTTTATGGCGGAGGTTGAGCGATGAAGGCGTCCGACATCTTCAGTCTCGCCGGGCGCGTGGCGCTGGTGACCGGCGCGTCCAGCGGACTGGGCGCGCGCTTCGCGCAGGTGCTGGCGGCGAACGGCGCCGCCGTCGCGATGCTGGCGCGGCGCAGGGAGCGCCTCGACGACCTGCAGCGCACGATCGCCGGCGCGGGCGGCCGCGCGGTCGCGATCGAGGCCGACGTCACCGACCGCGCCGCCATGGCGCGCGCCTTCGATCAGGCCGAGCAGGCCTTCGGCACGGTGACGATCCTCGTCAACAACGCCGGCATCGCGCATTCGACGCGCGCGCTCGACTTGACCGAGGCCGAGTACCGCCGCGTGCTCGACACCAATCTCGATTCCGTGTTCTTCACGGCGCAGGAGGCCGCGCGCCGCATGATCGCCGCCAATGCGCGCGGCGCGATCGTCAACATCGCCTCCGTGCTCGGGCTCGACGTCGCGAAGGGCACGGCGGCCTATGCCATCGCCAAGGCCGGCGTCATCCAGATGACACGGGCGCTGGCGCTCGAGCTCGCGTTCAAGGGCGTGCGCGTCAACGCCATCGCGCCCGGCTGGTTCGTGACCGAGATCAACCGCGACTACCTCACCAGCGAGGCGGGCGGAAAGCTCACGCGCGACATTCCGATGGGACGCTTCGGCAAGGACGGCGACCTCGACGGCCCGCTGCTGCTGCTTGCCTCCGACGCCGGCGCCTATGTCACCGGCGCGACCCTCGTGGTCGACGGCGGGCAGGTGGTTGCGATCAAAGGCTAGCGGCCGCCTGCGGAAAGATTAACCGTCGACCAGTGTCGCCAGCGCCGGCGCTTCGCCGGCGGACCTGCGCCGCTGCCACAGATTCTGTCCGAGCACCCCGAGCGCCATCGCGGCGACGAAGACGAGCACGCGCGGCGAGGCCGTCGCCAGGTTCTCCAGCGCGGGACCGGGGCAGAGCCCGACCATGCCCCAGCCGGCGCCGAACAGCACCGCCCCCACCGCCAGCGGACGGTCGATGCGCGTCGCGGTCGGCCAGAAGCTCTGCGTACCGCACAGCGGCTGGCCGCGCCGGCGCGCCAGCGCGAATCCGACGCACGACACGGCGAGCGCCGCCGCCATCACGACGGCAAGACTTGGATCCCAGGCGCCGAACACGTCGAGGAAGCCGAGAACCTTGGCGGGCTGCGTCATGCCGGAGATCAGCAGTCCGAAGCCGAAGACGAGGCCGCAGCCGAAGGCGATGAGGGTGCGCATCATGAGGCTAACCCGCGACTATGTGGCGGCTGACGAAGACGACGGCCGCCGCCGTCGCCATGAAGATCAGCGTCGCCGTGATCGAGCGTGGCGACACGCGCGCGATGCCGCAGATGCCGTGCCCCGAGGTGCAGCCGCCGCCGAGCCGCGTGCCGACCCCGACGAGCAGGCCGGCGACTGCAATGGCGGCCCAGTTGTCGGGCATCTGCGGCGTGGGCACGTGCATGCCGGCGAGGCCCGCGAGCAGCGGCGCGGCGATCAGGCCGGCGATGAAGGCGATGCGCCAGTCGCGCTCGCTGCCGCCGATCAGGCTCTCGCCGAAGATCCCGCTGATGCCGGCGATGCGGCCGATCAGCAGCATGAGCAGCGCCGAGGCGAGCCCGATGAGCGCGCCGCCGATCGCCGCGGAGAGGGGGGTGAAATCGGCCATGCGCCGAGTCTCCTGTTTGTCCATGCAACTTGTTGAATGTGTCATCGCTTATGCGCGCCGCCCGCGCAAGGGCCTCCGCGCGGTCTGCCAGCGGTGCTTTCGCGCACGAACTGAATTACCTTGAACCTTGCGCCGACGACGATGTGCCCACCGCGAGGATGGCAGCCATGGATTTTACGCTTCCCCCCGAGATCGAGGCCGTGCGCCTGCGCACGCGCGCGTTCGTGGAGCAGAACGTGCTGCCGCTCGAGGCCGATCCGGCGAACTTCTCCGAACACGAGAACATCCCGCTCGACCGCCTGCGCCCCGTGCAGGAGAAGGCGAAAGCCGCCGGGCTGTGGGCGCCGCAGTCGCCCAGGGAGTTCGGCGGCATGCAGCTTCCCATCGTCGGATGGGCGGCGATGTACGAGGAGGCCGCGCGCTCGCTGTTCGGGCCGCTCGCCTTCAATTGCATGGCGCCGGACGACGGCAACATGAACCTGCTGGCGCGGGTCGGCACGCCCGCGCAGAAGGAGAAGTGGCTGCGCCCGATCGTCGAAGGCCGCGTGCGCTCGTCGTTCGCGATGACCGAGCCCGCGCCGGGCGGCGGCTCGGACCCCTCGATGATCCGCACGCGCGCCGAGCATCGCAACGGCAAGTGGGTCATCACCGGCCGCAAGTGGTTCATCACCGGCGCGGCGGAAGCCTCGCACTTCATCCTGGTCGCGAAGACCTCGGACGATCCGCGCCGCGGACTCACCGCCTTCCTTTTCCACAAGGACCAGCCGGGCTGGCGCATCGAGCGCCGCATCGAGATCATGGGGCCGGAGGAGCACGGCGGTCACTGCGAACTGAGCTTCGACGGGCTCGAGGTCGCCGACGAGGACGTGCTGATGCAGCCCGGCGACGGGCTCAAGGCCACGCAGATCCGGCTCGGGCCCGCGCGCCTGACCCACTGCATGCGCTGGCTCGGCTGGTCGAAGCGCTGCCTGGAGATCGCGCAGGCCTATGTCTCCGAGCGCACCGGGTTCGGCGTGCGTCTCGCCGACCGCGAGAGCGTGCAGATGAAGCTCGGCGACGTCGCGCATCAGATCGCGATCGGCCGTCTGCTGGTGATGCACGCCGCCTGGAAGCTCGACCAGGGCGATCGCGCGCGCAAGGAGATCTCCATGGCCAAGGTGCATTGCGCAGACACGCTGCACAACGCGGCCGACGTCGGCATCCAGCTCAACGGTGCGCGCGGCTATTCGAAGGACACGATCCTGGAATGGATCTACCGCGCCGCGCGCGCGGCGCGACTGGTCGACGGGGCGTCGGAGGTGCATCAGATGGTGCTGGCGCGATTCCTGCGCGAGGAGGGCCGCGACTTTTGGAGCTGGAGTGCGGGAAACCGCGTCTGAGGGGTCACGGGTGGGCGGCTCCCGCAATCGTGATGCCGCGTTGCGCCAAATTTCGTGCCGCGCGCGGCAGGCGGCAATTTCGTTTCCCCGGTCGCAGGCATGCCGCAACGGCGGTTCTCCCGCGTGCAACGACCGCCTTCCGGCGGCTCCGAACCGCAGCTATAAGCATTATATGTGAGGTCACACGCCTCGGCCGCGGAGAAATACGGCAATGTCGCTGCCCAACGTCCTGAGGGACGTCACGCTCGCGGACAAGTACGACCTCGCGCAGGCGCGCGTCTTCGTCACCGGCTATCAGGCGCTGGTGCGCATGTGCCTGATGCAGAAGGAGCGCGACCGGCGCGCCGGCCTCAACACGGCGGGATACGTCACGGGGTACCGCGGCTCCCCGCTCGGCGGGCTCGACCATCAGTTCCAGCGCGCCGAAAGCATCCTCAAGCCCAACGACATCGTGTTCCACCCGGGCCTCAACGAGGACCTCGCGGCCACCGCGCTGTGGGGCTCGCAGCAGGCCGAGTTGCGCGGCGAGGGCAGATACGACGGCGTGTTCGGCATCTGGTACGGCAAGGGTCCTGGCGTGGACCGTTCCGGCGACGTGCTGCGGCACGCCAATTTCGCCGGCACCTCGCCCCACGGCGGCGTGCTCGCGCTGATGGGCGACGATCACACCGCCGAATCATCCACCACGGCGCACCAGTCCGAATTCAATTTCGTCGACGTGATGATCCCGATCCTCAACCCCGCCGGGGTGCAGGAGATCATCGACTACGGCATCTACGGCTGGGCCATGTCGCGCTTCTGCGGCACCTGGGTCGGCCTCAAGTGCATGCACGAGACGGTCGAATCCACCGCCGTCATCGAGGGCCACCCCGAGCGCATCGAGATCGTGCGGCCGACCGACTTCGTCATGCCGGAGGGCGGGCTCAACATCCGCCTGCAGGACACCATCCTGGGCATGGAGGCGCGCCTGCACGACTACAAGCGCGACGCCATGCTCGCCTTCGTGCGCGCCAACAAGCTCAACCGCGTGATCACCAGCGGCGGCCGCAACCCGAAGATCGGCGTGATCACCACCGGCAAGGCCTACCTCGACGTGCGCCAGGCGCTCGACGAACTCGGCATCGACGAGGTCAAGGCCAACGATCTCGGCCTGCGCATCCACAAGATCGCCTGCCCGTGGCCGATCAGCCGTCAGGAGCTGATGGAGTTCGCGCGCGGGCTCGAGCTGATCATCGTCGTGGAGGAGAAGCGCTCCCTGATCGAGGTGCAGGTGCGCGAGGAGCTCTACGGCACCGCCAACCAGCCCGTCTGCATCGGCAAGAAGGACGAGCAGGGCAACTGGCTGTTTCCGGTCAAGGGCGCGCTTGATCCGAACGAGGTCGCGATCTGCATCGGCGAGCGGCTGCTCAAGTACGTCGGCAACTCCGATCTCGCCGCGCGCGTCGCGCAGCTCAAGGAGGCGCAGCGCGTTCTCTCCGAGACGCTGGACGTCGCCATCCGCTCGCCCTATTTCTGCTCGGGCTGCCCGCACAATACATCGACCGTCGTGCCCGACGGCATGCGCGCCTACGCCGGCATCGGCTGCCATTTCATGGTGCAGTGGATGGACCGCTCGACCCTCGGCTTCACGCAGATGGGCGGCGAGGGCGCCAACTGGATCGGCGAGGCGCCGTTCTCGAACCGCAAGCACGTGTTCCAGAACCTCGGCGACGGCACCTACAATCACTCCGGCTACATGGCGATCCGCGCGGCGATCGCGGCCGGCACCAACATCACCTACAAGATCCTGTTCAACGACGCGGTCGCCATGACCGGCGGCCAGAAGAACGACGGCGGCCTGACGGTGCCGCAGATCGCGCGGCAGGTCGAGGCGGAAGGCGCCAAGCGCGTCGTCGTCGTCACCGACGAGCCGTGGAAATATCCCGCCGGCACCGAGTGGCCCAAGGGCCTCACGGTCCATCCGCGCGAGGAACTCGATGCCGTGCAGCGCGAGCTTGCCGGCATCGAAGGCTGCACCGTCCTGATCTACGACCAGACCTGCGCCGCCGAGAAGCGCCGCCGCCGCAAGCGCGGCCAGTTCCCCGACCCGGCAAAGCGCGTCATCATCAACGAACTGGTGTGCGAAGGCTGCGGCGACTGCGGCGTGAAGTCGAACTGCGTGTCAGTGCAGCCGCTCGAGACCGAGTTCGGGCGCAAGCGCACCATCGACCAGTCGAGCTGCAACAAGGACTTCTCCTGCGTCAACGGCTTCTGCCCCTCGTTCGTGACGGTGGAAGGCGCGCAGCTTCGCAAACCAAAGGCCGCGACGCCGGCCGATGTTCCGCCTGCTCCGCCGCCGGCGTTCCCCGCCGTCGATCACACCTTCAACATCATCGTGACCGGCGTCGGCGGCACCGGCATCGTGACCGTCGGCGCCATCATCGGCATGGCGGCGCACCTGGAGAACAAGGGCGTCGGCGTGCTCGACATGGCGGGCCTCGCCCAGAAGGGCGGCGCGGTGCAGAGCCATATCCGCATCGCCAACAGTCCCGACGACATCCACGCCATCCGCGTGGCGGCGCGGCGCGCCGACCTCGTGCTCGGCGGCGACATCGTCGTGGCCGGCAACAAGAAGGTGCTGGCGGCGGTCAAACCCGGTGTCACCCGCATGGTGATCAACACCGCGGAGACGCTGCCCGGCGAATTCACCCGCAATACCGAGTTCTCGCTGCCGACCGAACGGCTCAAGCGCGCCATCACGGGCGCGGCCGGAGGCGGGCAGAGCCATTTCATCGACGCCTCGCGCATCGCCAACGCGCTGCTCGGCCAGTCGATGGGCGCAAACATGTTCCTGCTCGGCTACGCCTACCAGATCGGCGCGCTGCCCCTGTCCGCGGAGGCGATCGAGCGGGCGCTCGAACTCAATGGCGAAGCGGTGGCGATGAACGTCGCGGCGTTCCGCTGGGGCCGCCGCGCCGCGGTCGATCGCGCGGCCGTGGAAGCGGCCGTCGGCGCCGCTCCCGAGACCGACATCCCCTCGCGCAAGCTGTCGCAAGGCTTCGATGAGGTCGTCGCGCGTCGCGTGGCGTTCCTGACCGACTACCAGGACGCCGCCTATGCCGAGCGCTATCGCGCGCTGGTCGAACGGACGAGGGCCGTCGAGGCGGCGAAGACGCCGGGCAAGTGCGGCCTCGCCGACGCCGTCGCGCGCTATCTGTTCAAGCTGATGGCCTACAAGGACGAGTACGAGGTCGCGCGCCTCTATTCGAGCGAGCATTTCCGCAATCAGGTCGCGAACGAGCTTTCCGGCGAGAACCTGCGGTTCAACGTGCATCTCGCGCCGCCGCTCTTGGCGCGGCGCGATCCGCGCACGGGCGAGCCGCGCAAGACGACGTTCGGCCCGTGGATCTTCGGCGCGTTCCGGCTGCTCGCGCGGATGAAGGTCCTGCGCGGAACCGCATTCGATCCGTTCGGGCGCAGCGAAGAACGCAAGACCGAGCGCCGGCTGGTGAGGGATTACGAGGCGCTGCTCGACGAACTCATCGCGAAGCTGACGCCGGAGAACCATGCTCTCGCCGTGGGCCTTGCCGCCATTCCCGAGAAGATCCGCGGCTTCGGGCATGTGAAGCTGCGCAACCTGACGGCGGCGAAGGCCGAGGAAGCGGCCCTGCTGGAACAGTTCCGCAGTCATCCCGCGCCGCTGCTCAAGGCGGCGGAGTAGCGCGCCCGCTCGCCGGCGCACGGTGCCGCAGCGGACAACGCCATCTGCGACGATTTATTGAGACGGGCCTCACTTGACCGGAGGCGGGGCCGTGTCTTCAAATCGCATGGCCCACCGCAAAACACCTGAACAAAGCGTGGGTTCACCTGTCGCCGGCAGTGCTCCTGCCGGCCGAGGAGGAGGCGGATGCAGCCGGCCGCGCGCGCGGAGACGACCGCCATGATGCAGGTGCCGCCCGGGTCACCGGATACGTTTCCCAAGCTTCTCCTCCACAACGCCGACGCGCTGCACGACCGCCCGGCCATCCGGCACAAGGACCTCGGCATCTGGCAGACCTGGACCTGGGGCGAGGTGCTTGAGGAGGTCCGCGCCTTCTCGGCCGGGCTCGCGCAGCTCGGTCTCAAGCGCGACGACAAGGTCGCCGTCATCGGGGCCAACCGCCCGCGGCTGTACTGGTCGATGTGCGCGGCGCAGGCGCTCGGCGCCGTGCCGGTGCCGATCTACGCCGACTCCGTCGCCGAAGAGATGGCCTACGTGCTCGAGCACGCCGAGGTGACGGTCGCCGTGGTCGAGGACCAGGAGCAGGTCGACAAGGTGCTCTCGATCTCCGACCGCCTGCCGAAGCTCACCTACGTGATCTACGACGAGCCGCGCGGCATGCGCGACTACGACCACGCGCGCCTCAAATGGTTCGCCGACGTGCAGGCCGCCGGCCGCAAGCAGCTTGCCGGGGATCCGCAGGCCGGCACGCGCTGGCTGGCGTCGGTGGAGCAGGGGAAGGGCTCGGACCTTTCGGTGATCCTCTACACCTCCGGCACCACCGGCCGTCCCAAGGGCGTGATGCTGTCGTTCAGCAACCTCATCGTCTCGGTGCACAACGGCAACGCCTTCGATCACATCGGCAAAGGCGAGGAAGTGATCGCCTATCTGCCGCTCGCCTGGGTCGGCGACCACGTGTTCTCTTACGCGCAGTCCTACGCCGCGGGCTATTGCGTGAACTGCCCCGAGACCGGCGAAACGGTGGTGGCCGACCGTCGCGAGATCGGCACGACCTATGCGTTCGCGCCGCCGCGCGTCTATGAAAACCTCATCACGCTGACCATGGTGCGGATGGAGGACGCGGGTCGCATGAAGCGCGCGATGTTTCACTATTTCATCGGCGTGGCGCGGCGCTGGGGCGAGAAGATCCTCAACAGGGAGCCGGTGCCGCTGCACGCGCGGCTGCTCTATGCGATCGGGAACGTGCTGGTCTACGGGCCCTTGAAGAACCGCTACGGGCTCTCGTGCATCCGCGTCGGCTATACCGCGGGCGAGGCGATCGGCCCGGAGATCTTCCGTTTCTATCGCGCGCTCGGCATCAATCTCAAGCAGCTCTACGGCCAGACCGAGGCATCGGTCTACATCACGGCGCAGCCGGACGGGGAGATCTTCGCCGACACCGTCGGCAAGCCGAATTACGGCGTCGAGGTGAAGATCGCGGAAACCGGCGAGGTGCTGTTCCGCTCGCCCGGCGTGTTCGTCGGCTACTACAAGGATCCCGACCGCACCGCCGAAACCAAGACGCCCGACGGCTGGGTGCGCACCGGGGATGCCGGCTTCTTCGACGAGGCGAGCGGCCACCTCAAGATCATCGACCGCGCCAAGGACGTCGGCCGCCTGGCCGACGGCTCGCTGTTCGCGCCGAAATACATCGAGAACAAGCTCAAGTTCTATCCCAACATCAAGGAGGCGGTGGCGATCGGCGACGGGCGCGGTTTCGTCTCCGTCATGCTCAACATCGATCTCACCGCGGTCGGGAGCTGGGCCGAGCGCAACAACATCGTCTATGGCACATACCAGGAGCTGGCCGCGCATCCGCTCGTCTACGACATGCTGGCGGAGCACGTCGCCGAGGTGAACCGCTCGCTGGCGCAGGAGAAGGCCATGGCGGGCGCGCAGATCCGCCGCTTCCTGGTGCTGCCGAAGGAGCTCGACGCCGACGACGGCGAGCTCACCCGCACCATGAAGGTGCGGAGGGGCTTCATCGCCGAGCGCTACGCGGCGCTGCTGGCCGCGCTCTACGACGGCTCAAGGGACGCGACGATCTCGATCGACATGACCTTCGAGGATGGCCGCAAGGGGATGGTCACGGCGAAGGTCGCGATCCGCGACATGCCCACGCCGGGCGGGGCGGCGCTGGGGAAGGCCGCATGAGGGCGCCACAAGTCGTCGTCTACCTCGTCCCTCAGGGGAGTGTGACTGCACATGGCGTCTTGCCACGAGCTGTTAGCGCCCCTCACCCGGCATGCTGCGCATGCCGACCTCTCCCCAGCGGGGAGAGGTGGGGGCCGTGCCGTGCTGCGCGCTGGGTGTTCGGCCGCGTTTGCTCCCGCAATCTCGTCCACCGATGGTATGCACAGCGTCACCACTTGTTCACCTCTCCCCACCGGGGAGAGGTCGGATTGCGCGTTTTGCGCGCAATCCGGGTGAGGGGGGGCAGAACTCCCCTTCAAGATCAAGCCGTGCCGCTATCTTGCAAGACCGACATCCAATCGCTCCGTTCGCTGGGGAAGGCCGCATGAGGGCGCGGGGATCGGCCGACGTCGCCGCGGGCGAGGTCATCCTGTCGGTCGAGGACGTGTCGCTGGCGTTCGGGGGCGTACGCGCGCTCACCGACGTGTCGTTCGACATCCGCATGGGCGAGATCCGCGCGATCATCGGACCGAACGGCGCGGGCAAGACCTCGATGCTGAACGTGATCAACGGCTTCTATCACCCGCAGCGGGGGCGCATCACGTTCCAGGGCAGGGCGCGCACGCGCATGCGCCCCTACGAGGCCGCGCGCGGCGGTATCGCCCGCACGTTCCAGAACGTCGCGCTGTTCCGCGGCATGAGCGCGCTCGACAACATCATGGCGGGACGCACGCTCGCGATGCACGCCAACCTCGTCTTCCAGCTCGTCCGCTTCGGCCCCGCGCTCAACGAGGAGGTCGCGCACCGCCGGCGCGTGGAGGAGATCATCGACTTCCTGGAGATCCCGCACATCCGCAAGGTGCCGGTCGGGCGGCTGCCCTACGGGCTGCAGAAGCGGGTCGAGCTCGGGCGCGCGCTCGCCATGGAGCCGCAGCTCCTGCTGCTCGACGAGCCGATGGCCGGCATGAACCTCGAGGAGAAGGAGGACATGTCGCGGTTCATCCTCGACGTGAACAACATCTTCGGCACGACGATCGCGCTGATCGAGCACGACATGGGGGTGGTCATGGACCTCTCCGACCGCGTGGTCGTGCTCGAATACGGCCGCAAGATCGCCGACGGCACTCCCGACCAGATCAAGACGGACCAGAAGGTGATCGACGCCTATCTGGGCGTGGCGCACTGAGCGATGGACATCCTCTACAAGATCTTCCTCGATCCGTTCGTGCAGATGGGCGCGGCGCCCGACCTGCTGGTGCAGACGCTGTGGGACGGGCTCGTCGCCGGCGTGCTTTACGCGCTGATCGCGCTCGGGTTCGTGCTGATCTTCAAGGCGTCGGGCGTCTTCAACTTCGCGCAGGGCATCATGGTCGTGTTCGCGGCGCTCACGCTCGTCGGCCTTTACGAGCATGGCGTGCCGGCATTCCTGGCGCTCGCGCTCACGATCGCGGTGATGTACGGGCTCGCCTTCGCGGTCGAGCGCGTGGTGCTACGGCCGCTGATCAACCAGCCCGACATCATCCTGTTCATGGCGACGTTCGGGCTCACCTATTTCCTGATCGGGCTGGGCGAGCTGGTGTTCGGGGGCGACCCCAAGGTGATGATCTCCGACCAGCTGCTGCTGCCGCGCGGCGCCTACGAGATCAAGGTGTTCGGCGGCTTCGTGCAGCTGCAGAAGATCGACATCGCCGCGGCGGTGATCGCCTCGGTGATGGTGCTCGCGCTCGGCGTCTTTTTCCAGAAGACGCGCATCGGGCGCGCGCTGCGCGCCGTCGCCGACAGCCACAAGGCGGCGCTCTCGGTCGGCATCTCGCTCGAGTACATCTGGGTCGTGGTGTGGTTCGCCGCCGGCATCGTGGCGCTCGCCACCGGCATCATGTGGGGCGCGCGCTCGAACGTGTCCTTCGCGCTTGAGATCATCGCGCTCAAGGCTCTGCCGGTGCTGATCCTGGGCGGCTTCACGTCGATTCCCGGCGCCATCGTCGGCGGCGTGATCATCGGGGTCGGCGAGAAGATCGGCGAGTTCTACTGGGGCCCGCTGCTCGGCTCCGGAATCGAGACCTGGCTCGCCTACGTCATCGCGCTCATCTTCCTGCTGTTCCGGCCGCAGGGCCTGTTCGGCGAACGCATCATCGAGCGGATCTGACGCATGTTCTACCGCGAGGCCGGACAGTTCAAGACGAGCTACGCGGCGGACGAGGCGCTGTTTCCGATCCTGCAGGATCGGATCGGCATCGGCGTCATCCTCGCGATCGCCTTCGTCGTCATTCCCGTGTTTGGCGACGCGTTCCTGCTCAACGCGGTGATGATCCCCTTCCTGATCTTCTCGCTCGCCGCCATCGGGCTCAACATCCTGATCGGCTACACCGGGCTGCTCTCGCTCGGCACCGGCGGCTTCATGGGGGTGGGCGCCTATGCCTGCTACAAGCTGACGACGGTCTTCCCCGACGTGAACGTGCTGGTGTGGGTGGTCGCGTCGGGCTTCTTCTCGGCCGGGGTCGGACTTGCGTTCGGCCTGCCCTCGCTGCGCATCAAGGGCTTCTATCTCGCGGTGGCGACGCTGGCGGCGCAGTTCTTCCTCTCCTGGTGCTTCATCCGCGTGCCGTGGCTCTACAATTACAATGTCTCCGGCGCGATCGAGGTGCCGCTGCGCACGCTGTTCGGCGTGCCCGTCACCGGCGCCACCGCCACGCCGCTCACGCGCTACCTGATCGTTCTGACGATCGTCGTGCTGATGACGCTCGCCGCCTCGAACCTCGTGCGCGGCCGCATCGGGCGCATGTTCATGGCGGTGCGCGACATGGACATCGCCGCCGAGCTCGTCGGCATCCGGCTGCTGCCGACCAAGCTCCTGGCCTTCGCGGTGTCCTCGTTCTACTGCGGCGTCGCCGGCGCCATGATGGTGTTCCTGTGGTACGGGGGCGCGGAGGCCGACGTCTTCAACGTCAACCAGAGCTTTTTCGTGCTGTTCATGGTGATCATCGGCGGCCTCGGCAGCCTGCTGGGTTCCTATCTCGGCGCCGCGCTGATCTTCATCCTGCCGATCCTGCTGCGGACAATCCCGCCCAAGTTCGGCCTCTCCATCCACGCCGCGACGGTCGAGCACCTGTCCTTCATGATCGTCGGCGCGCTGATCATCTTCTTCCTGATCGTGGAGCCGGCCGGGCTCGCACGATTGTGGCAGCTGGCGAAACAGAAGCTGCGGGTCTGGCCGTTCCCCTATTGATGGGGCAGACTCCCGCCAACTCCTGTGCCGCCTGCCGCGGGCCCATCCTGGTCCCAAGGCCGCAGGTTGGATGAGCGGGACCACAACAGACATGCCGCGACGCACTCGCGGACACAAAGGGAGGTTTGGTGATGACGCGATTGACGCAGCTTGCGCTAGGGGCGGCGGTTGCCGCGCTCGTGGGCGTGCCCGCGCTCGTGCAGAGCGCGCAGGCGCAGCAGGGCATCTACGTTCCACTGTTCAGCTATCGCACCGGGCCGTTCGCCGGCTCGGGCCTGCCGATCGCCAACGGCATGTCGGACTATCTCAACATGCTCAACGAGCGCGACGGCGGCATCGGCGGCGTGCGGCTGATCGTGGAGGAATGCGAGACCGGCTACGACACCAAGAAGGGGATCGAGTGCTACGAAACGGTCAAGGGCAAGCATCCGGTCGTGACCAATCCGTACTCGACCGGCATCACGCTGCAGCTCATCCCGAAGGCGTCGGTCGACAAGATCCCGGTGCTGTCGATGGCCTACGGCCTCTCGGCCTCGGCGGACGGCACGACGTTCCCGTGGGTGTTCAACATGCCGGCGACCTACTGGGACGGCGCGTCGGTGTTCGTGAAGTACGCCGCGCAGGTCGAGGGGGGTACCGACAAGCTCAAGGGCAAGAAGCTCGGCCTCGTCTATCTCGACGCGCCCTACGGCAAGGAGCCGATCCCGCTGCTCGAGGCGCTCGCCAAGGACTACGGCTTCGAGCTCAAGCTCTACCCGGTGCCGGCCACCGAGATGCAGAACCAGTCGTCGCTCTGGCTCAACGTGCGCCGCGACCGGCCCGACTGGATCTACCTGCAGGGCTGGGGCGCGATGAACCCGACCGCGATCAAGGAAGCGGCCAAGATCAACTTCCCGATGAACCGGCTGGTCGGCGTGTGGTGGTCGGGCGGCGACGACGACGCGCGGCCCTCGGGCGCGCAGGCCAAGGGCTACAAGTCGCTCGACTTCAACATGGTCGGCACCAACTTCCCGGTCATCCAGGACATCGTCAAGCACGTGGTCGACAAGGGCAAGAGCCAGACGCCGAAGGAGAAGGTGGGCGAGAACCTCTACAACCGCGGTGTCCTCAACTCGATGATCATCGCCGAGGCGATCCGCACCGCGCAGCAGGTCACCGGTAAGAAGCAGATCACCGGCGAGGACATGCGGCGCGGGCTCGAGAACCTCGACATCACCGCGCAACGCCTCAAGGAGATGGGCGCCGACGGGTTCGCGGCGCCGATCAAGGTCTCCTGTGCGGACCACAACGGCCACCACAGCATCTACCTCGCGGAATGGGACGGCACGAAGTGGACCAAGGCCTCGGACTGGATCTCGCCGATCAAGGACAAGGTACGTCCGCTCATCGACGCCGCGGCCAAGGACTACGCGGCGGCGAATGCCGGCTGGCCCAAGCGCAGCGAGCCTTGCGACAAGTCGTCCTGAGCCAGCTCGCGCGGGTCCCTCTCCGGCTAGAGAGGGGCCCGTCGCGGCGCAAAGGTGCACGCGCATGAGCATGCCGACCGCCGAGGCGGGACGCGAGGCCGCCCCAGCGCCGGCGGACCGCATCCTCGCGCTCAACAACATCGAGGTCGTCTACGACCACGTCATCCTCGTGCTCAAGGGCGTCTCGCTCGAGGTGCCGCGCGGCGGCATCGTCGCGCTGCTCGGCGCCAACGGGGCGGGCAAGACCACGACCCTGAAGGCGATCTCCAACCTGCTGCACGCCGAACGCGGCGAGGTCACCAAGGGCTCGATCGTGTTCGACGGGAACGAGGTGCAGGCGCTATCGCCCGACACGCTGGTCAAGCGCGGCTGCATCCAGGTGATGGAGGGCCGCCACTGCTTCGCGCATCTCACGGTCGAGGAGAACCTGCTCACCGGCGCCTTCACCCGGCGCGACGGCAAGGCCGCGATCGCGGCCGACATCGAGCGCGTCTATGGCTACTTCCCGCGCCTGCGCGAGCGCCGCGGCGCGATCGCGGGCTACACCTCGGGCGGCGAGCAGCAGATGTGCGCCATCGGCCGCGCGCTGATGTCGCGCCCGAAGATGATCCTGCTCGACGAGCCTTCGATGGGCCTCGCGCCGCAGATCGTCGAGGAGATCTTCTCGATCGTCGCCGACCTCAACGCGCGCGAGGGCGTGTCCTTCCTGCTCGCCGAGCAGAACACGTTCATGGCGCTCAAGTACGCCCGCCACGGCTATATCCTCGAGAACGGTCGCGTGGTGATGGACGGAGAGGCGAAGGCGCTGGCCGACAACGAGGACGTCAAGGAGTTCTACCTCGGCATCGCCGAGGGCAAGCGCAAGTCGTTCCGCGACATCAAGCATTACAAGCGCAGGAAACGGTGGCTGGCGTGAGCATGGCGGCGGACCATTACGACCCGCGCGAGACCCGCGATCCCTCGGCGCGCGAGCGCGACCTGTTCGCGCGCCTGCCCGGGCACATCGCGCATGCGCTGCAGGCGCCCGGATGGCGGCGGCACCTCGCGGGCATCGAGCCGCGCGCGATCGCCGACCGCAAGGCGCTGGCGGGCCTGCCGCTGCTGCGCAAGTCCGGCCTGCTGGCGCTGCAGAAGGAGCACGCGCCGTTCGGCGGCTTCAACGTCACCGCGCCGGGCAAGGCGCTGCGGCTCTACATGTCGCCGGGACCGATCTTCGAGCCGCAGGGCGCGGGCGAGGATTTCGCCGGTGCGGCGCGCGCGCTGTTCGCCGCGGGCTTCCGCGCCGGCGACGTCGTGCACAACGCGTTCTCCTATCATCTCACGCCCGGCGGATTCATGCTGGAGGGCGGCGCGCATGCGCTCGGCTGCGCGGTCATTCCGGGCGGCGTCGGGAACACCGAGGCGCAGGTCGACGCGATCGCGCAGCTTGCGCCCTCGGGCTACGTCGGCACGCCGGACTTCCTCAAGATCCTGCTCGACACCGCGCAGGCGGGCGGCAAGGACGCAAACTCGCTCCGGCGCGGCCTCGTATCGGGCGCGGCGCTGCCGCCCTCGCTGCGCGCGGAGCTCGCCGGGCGCGGCGTCGCCGTGCTGCAGTGCTACGCCGTCGCCGAGGCGGGCGTGATCGCCTACGAGTCCGAGGTGCGCGCGCATGGTCCCGCGAAGTGGGAGCCGGTTCGCGGAGGAGACCATGCGCCAAAAGTGGACGGCATGATCGTGAACGAGGACATGATCGTGGAGATCGTGCGGCCCGGAACCGGCGAGCCCGTGCCCGACGGCGACGTCGGCGAGGTGGTGGTCACGACCTTCAATCCGCACTACCCGATGATCCGCCTCGCCACCGGCGACCTCTCCGCCGTGATGGCCGGCGCCTCGCCGTGCGGGCGCACCAACATGCGCATCGCCGGCTGGATGGGCCGCGCCGACCAGACCGCCAAGGTGAAGGGCATGTTCGTGCGGCCGGAGCAGATCGCCGAGATCGCGCGCCGCCACCCGCAGCTTGGCCGGCTGCGGCTCGTGATCACGCGCGAGCACGAGCAGGACGCGATGACGTTGCGGGCGGAACATGCAGGCGATGGCGGGGGGCTGGCGGACGCGCTCGCGCAGGCGCTGCAGGCGGTGACGAAGGTGCGCGGGACGGTGATGCTGGTCGCGCCCGGCAGCCTGCCGAACGACGGCAAGGTGATCGCCGACGAGCGGCCGGTCGGGCAGGGCGGCTAGCCCGCCTGCGGCGCGATCGGGTTCACTTGATGACGATCCGCCCGTCGGCGCCCGTGCGCACCGTGCCGAGCTTGCGCAGATGGACCATGACCTCGTTGGCGAGCAGCGGCGCGTCGTCGTCGGGCAGGACGCGTTCGGCGTCGCGGAACTGCACGTAGCCGTCGCGGCCGCTCGCGAGGAAATCGTTGGTGGCGAGCGTGTAGGTGCGCGCATCATCGAGCGGCGCGCCTGCGACCTTGATCGCGACGATGCGGCTGCCGGGCGGCCGCGACCCGTCGATCTCCACCGTGAGGCCCGACACCTGCGGGAAACGGCCGCCGCCCTGGGGAAGCACGCCGAATCCGTTCTCCAGCGCGGCGCGCAGATCGCGGCCGCTCACGCGCAGGAGCGCGGTGCGGTTGCCGAACGGAAGCTCGGCCAGCACGTCGCGCCGCGTGATCGGCGTGCCCGGCGCATAGACCCTGCCGGACCGGATGCCGCCGCCGTTCATGATGGCGACCTCGGCGCCGGTCGCCGCGCGCATGGCGTCGGCGATCAGGTCGCCGATGGCGGCTTCCCGGCTGCGCACCGTCATGTTGCGGCTGTCGAGCTCGACGGCGGTGGTGGCGAGCGGAACGTCCATCTCGCGCGTCAGGTCCTGCTCGTAGCCGCGCACGGCGGCGGCGACTTCGGGATCGGGAGTGACGGTCGCGGTGTCGATCACGCGGAAGTTCGGCCACCAGACGACCTCGCGCCGGCCGTCCTGCCGGCGGATGTCGATGTCGACGTCGATGGCGACGACATATTGCGCGTCGTAGCTCGACTCCACATGCGCGTTGCGTCCGTCGTAGGCGATGACGAGGTCGTGCTCGTGCCCAGTCAGCAGCAGATCGACGCTGCGCGCGCCGACGATGTCGCGATCCTGCGCGCGGGTCGCGTGCGCCACCGCCACGACGAAGTCGGCGCCCTCCCGCTTGAGGGCGGCGGCGCGCTCCTTGATGGTTTCGACGGTCGGCAGCAGCTTGAGGTCCTCGGGATTGGACGCGCGCGCGGAGTCGTCGTAGGTCGCGCCGACCAGCCCGATCTTGATTCCCTCGATCGCGACAATGGCCTCGTCCCTGAAGCCGGGCAGCGGCCGGCCGTCGGGGCCGCGCAGGTTGGCGGCGTAGAGCGGGAACCTCGCCTCGGCCATACGCTGCAGGAAAACGGCCTTGCCGAAGTCGAATTCGTGGTTGCCCGGCACGAAGATGTCGGGACGGATCATGTTGGTGAGCGCGATGATGTGCGCGCCGCGGTCGAGCCCCGACATCAGCGAGGGCGAGAGCGTGTCGCCGGCATGAGCGAAGACCACCGGATTGCCCCTGGCGCGTTCGGCCTTGACCACCGCCGCCAGCCGCGCGAAGCCGCCCCGCGCCTTGCCGTCGGCGCCGGGCGCGTCGCTCATCCGGTAGATGTCGTTGACCAGCACGAACGTGATGCGCGCGGCGCCCGCGGGCATGGTCAGACTGATCGACAAGGCCAGTGCGGCAAGGAGGCGTATCAACATGTTGCGATCTGCCGGCTTGCGGCAATGTGAGCCGCGGTTTTTGCTAGCACGCGCTGGCGGGGCGGGCTATCGCTTACCGGCTCGATCGACTGCGGGATCACCATGACCGAAGCCGCCCCCCGTCAGATCGGTGTGCTGATCGTCAATCTCGGCACGCCGGAGGCGCCGACGCCCGAAGCAGTGCGCGTCTACCTGCGCGAGTTCCTGACCGATCGCCGGGTGATCGAGGACCAGGGGCCGTTGTGGCGCTTCGTGCTCAACACCATCATCCTCCCGTTCCGCCCCCGCTCCAAGGCGCGCGCCTACGCCTCGATCTGGAATCGCGAGGCCGACGAATCGCCGCTCAAGACCATCACCCGCGCGCAGGCGAGCAAGCTGAGCATGGCGCTCCTGCCCGATCACCCGACCGTGCTGGTGGACTGGGCGATGCGCTACGGGCGGCCCGGCATTCCCGAACGTCTCACCGCGATGGTCGAGGGCGGCTGCGACCGCGTTCTGGTCGTGCCGCTCTATCCGCAATATTCGGCCCCGACGACCGCGACCGTGGCGGATATGGCGTTCCGCGCCCTGATGCGCATGCGCGCGCAGCCGGCGCTGCGGATCGCGCCTGCCTATTATGACGATCCGGTCTATATCGATGCGCTGGCGGAGTCGGTGAAGGCGGCGCTGGCCAGCCTGCCGGAGGAGCCGGAGGTGATCGTCGCCTCCTATCACGGCATGCCGCAGTCCTACGTCGACCAGGGCGACCCCTATGCGACGCACTGCGCCGAGACCACGCGGCTGCTGCGCGCGCGGCTCGGTTATGACGACCAGAAACTGATCATGACGTTCCAGTCGCGCTTCGGCCCGAGCAAGTGGCTGCAGCCCTACACCGACAAGACGCTCGAGGCGCTCGCGCGCAAGCGCGTGCGGCGCATCGCCGTGCTCACCCCGGGCTTTGCCGCCGACTGCCTCGAGACGCTCGAGGAGATCGCGATCGAGGGGGCGCACACGTTCAAGCGCTACGGCGGCGAGCAGTTCACGTTCGTGCCGTGCCTCAACGACAGCCCGGGCGGCATCGCCACGCTCAACTCGGTGATCTCGCGCGAACTCAGGGGCTGGAGCTGAGGCCGTCGGCGCGACGGATCAGGCGACGCCCGCGCGCAGCAGGTCGTGCATGTGCACGATGCCGATGGGCTTGCCCGCATCGAGCACGAACAGCGCGGTGATCTTCGAAGAGTTCATCACTTCCAGGATTTCGCCGGCGAGCTGATCGGCGCGCACGGTCACCGGCTTGCGCGTCATCACGCTTTCCACGCTCTGCTCGAGCAGGTCGGGCCGCATGTGGCGGCGCAGGTCGCCGTCGGTGATGATGCCGACGAGGTTGTTCTGGCCGTCGACGATGCCGATGCAGCCGAAGCCCTTGGCCGACATCTCCACAATGGCATCGGACATGCGCGCGCCGGCCGGAGCGGTCGGGATCTTGTCGCCGGTGTGCATCACGTCGCGCACGAACTTGAGCAGCGCGCCCAGCCGCCCGCCGGGATGCAGATCGCGGAATTGCAGGGCGGTGAAGCCGCGGCTCTCCAGCAGCGCGATCGCCAGCGCATCGCCGAGCGCGAGCTGCATCAGCGAGGACGTCGTCGGCGCGAGATTGTGCGGGCAGGCTTCGCGCGCCTGCGGCAGCGCCAGCACCACGTCGGCGGCCTGGCCGAGCGTGCTGCCCGGCTCCGCGGTCACCGCGATCAGCGGAATGCGGAAGCGGCGCGAGTACTCGATCATGCCCTTGAGCTCGGCGGTCTCGCCCGACCACGACAGCGCGATGATCACATCGTCCGGCGTGATCATGCCGAGATCGCCGTGGCTCGCCTCGGCGGGATGAACGAAGAAGGCCGGTGTGCCGGTGGAGGCCAGCGTCGCGGCGATCTTGTTGCCGATATGGCCGGATTTTCCCATGCCGCTGACGATCACGCGCCCGCGCGCGCGGCGGATGGCATCGGCGGCGGCCACGAATGCGGCGCCGAGCCCGTTGCGCATGGCGAGCGCGAGCGCCGAGATGCCGCCCGCTTCGGCGTCGAGCGTACGCACGCCCGACGCGATCAGCGCCTCGTCCGCTCCGCCGGCGGGCGCCTGCTGCGGCTGATGCTTGGCCATCAAATCCCCGAATGCGCCGGACAAAGGCGCCGAAACGCGCCCGACATTAGCACGCCGGCGCGGCACGCGGCGACCGCCCCTTACCATCATCAACGTCCTGTTAACCATAGTGATTTAACGCTCGTTAACCAAATTTTTCGTTGCGGCCGCCAGCAAGGAGCAAGCGTGCCGAGCTTTCGCACGTGTTGGAGCGTCTCTTTCGGGCTCTTGGTGCTCGCGGCGACGCTCGGGCCGACGAAGCTCCGCGCCCAGGTGGCCAGCGAGTTTTCCCCAACCTTCGATTCCGGCACGCGCGCGGCACCCCGCTTCGAGCGCCGGGCCCGGCCGGTGAGCGCCGGCCCGACGCGCTTCGGCACGTTCCAGCCTGCAGCCTCCGCGGCGGCGGCGACGGACGCCGCATCGTCCGAGGATGCCAACGAGTCGAACGCGGCGGCGGGTTCGAGCGCGGGCACCACGGGATTCGACTCCAGCAACGCGCGCAAGAAAAAGGCGGCGCGCAAGGCGAAGGCGGCCTCGCTCGCGCCGCCGCCGCTCTCGGGCGCCGACACCGCGGCCGCGCGCGCCATCGCACGCAGCGCGCCGCAGCTCTATCGGCGCGAGGTGATCCTGCCGGAGCCAGGGACGACCGCCGCGGTGCCGACGCTGATCGTGCCGGTGCATCGCCGTCCGCCGCCGGATCTCGATCCCTTTGCGCCGGTCGGCGTGCATGTCGGCAGCTTCCTGTTCAAGCCGGCGCTCGAGGTCAACAGCGGCTTCGACAGCAACCCGCTGCGCATCCCCGACGGGCCGAGCGCGGGCACGCTCGCCCTGGTGCCGGAACTGCGCGTCAACTCGGAATGGCGGCGGCACGAGTTGAAGGCCGAACTGCGCGGCTCGTACCTGATGTATTCGCGCACGTTCGAGAACGTGAACGACAACAGCCCGTCCGGCGCGCCGAAGTTCCTCGACCGGCCGGACTTCGAGGGCAAGGCCAACGGCCGCCTCGACGTGCACGACCGCAGCCATGCTGATGCCGAAGCGCGGCTCACCGTCGGCACCGACAACCCCGGCAGTCCCAACATCACCGCCGGCCTCGAGCGGCTGCCGATCTTCACGCGCGTCGGCGGGTCGCTCGGCTATACCCAGAATTTCAACCGCGTCGACGTGACCCTGAAGGGAGGCATCGACCGCATCGACTATCAGAACTCGGTGTTCACCGACGGCTCCACCCAGTCCAACGACGACCGCAACTACAATCAATACAGCATGGCGCTGCGCGGCAGCTACGAGTTGCGCCCCGGGGTGACGCCGTTCGCCGAGGTGTCGACCGACCGCCGCGTGCACGACCTCTATCTCGACCGCAACGGGATCAACCGCGATTCCGATGCGATCGTCGGCCGGGTCGGCAGCACGTTCGAACTCACGCGCCAGCTCACCGGCGAGGTCTCGGCCGGCTACCTGACGCGCAACTTCAAGGACGAGAGCCTCAAGGACCTCTCCGGCTTCGTCGCCGACGCCTCGCTCGTCTGGGTCGCCAGCGGGCTGACGACCGTCACGCTGACGGCGAAGTCCTCCACCGACGAGAGCATCGTTGCGGATGTCTCCGGCCTGTTCCGCCGCGACGTGGCGCTGCAGGTCGATCATGCATTCCGCCGCTGGCTGGTGGGAACGATGCGGCTGGGGGCGGGCCTCGACACCTACGAGACCAACGATGCGACCTCGCGCGAGGACAGGCGGTTCTTCGTGGCCGCGGCGCTGGTGTACAAGCTGTCGCGCGAATGGCAGGTGAAGGGCGAGGTCCGCCGCGACTGGCTCGATTCCAACGTCGCCAACGTCGACTATACCGCCGACACGGTGCTGGTCGGCGTGCGCTGGCAGCGCTGAAACGGACAGCTCCGGCTCCGACCTTATAACAGGTTGAACCTCCTACCCCTTTCCGCCACAGTCCGGCGGCCGCGCGGCGCGGCGTGGAGTTCGTGATGCCTGGACGCGGCAAGCGCGTGGGGTTGTTCGTCACCTGCCTGGTGGACCTGATCCGCCCGTCGGTCGGATTTGCGGCGGCCAAGCTGCTGGAGGATGCCGGCTGCACCGTCGAGGTGCCGCTGCAGAGCTGCTGCGGACAGCCCGCGTTCAACTCGGGCGATCGCGCCACGACGCGGGCCATCGCCGAGCAGGTGATCGACCGCTTCTCCTCTTATGATTACGTGGTCGCCCCGTCCGGCTCCTGTGCCGGGATGCTCAAGATGCACTATCCCGAGCTGTTCCACGGCGATCCCAACTGGCGCGCGCGCGCCGACGCCTTCGCCGGCAAGACCTATGAGCTTGTGTCGTTCCTCGTGGACGTGCTGCGGGTCGAGCGCGTCAATGCGCATTTCTCCGGGACCGTCACCTATCACGACGCCTGCTCCGGCCTGCGCGAATTGGGCATCCATGCGCAGCCGCGCCGCCTGCTCGGGACGGTGCAGGGTCTCACCCTCACCGAGATGCGCGATGCCGACGTGTGCTGCGGCTTCGGCGGCACGTTCTGCGTCAAGTACCCCGACATCTCCAATGCGATCGTCGGCAAGAAGGTGGCCAACGTCGCCGCGACCGGCGCGCAGGTGCTGCTTGCGGGCGATCTCGGGTGCCTGATGAACATGGCCGGCAAGCTGCAGCGCGAGGGCAAGGCGATCGACGCGCGGCACGTGGCCGAGGTGCTGGCCGGCGAGACCGACGTGCCTGCGATCGGCATCGCGGCGGCGGATGCGGACGGCGGGCGATGAGCACGGTCGCAACCTCGCCGCGCTTCAAGGACAACGCGCGCAAGGCGCTCGGCGATCGCGAGCTGCAGAGCGCGCTCAAGTTCGTCGAGGTGAACTTCATCGCGCGGCGGCGCGAGGTCGCCGACAAGCTGCCCGAGTTCGAGGCGCTGCGCGACTCCGCGCGCGACATCAAGGACCATACGCTCGCGCACCTCGACCTCTATCTCGAGGCCTACGAGAAGCGCGTCATCGAGCAGGGCGGGCACGTGCATTACGCCGTGACCGCGGACGACGCCTGCCGCATCGCGCTCGACATCTGCCGCGAGCTCGGCGCAAAGACCGTCACCAAAGGCAAGTCGATGATCGGCGAGGAGATCGGCATCAATGATTTCCTCGAGGCCAACGCCGTCACGCCGATCGAGACCGACCTCGGCGAGTACATCATCCAGCTCCGCCATGAGCTGCCTTCGCACATCATCGCGCCGGCGGTGCATCTGACGAAGGCGCAGGTGGAGGCCGATTTCCGCCGCGCCCATTCGCACCTGCCGGCCGACCGCAGCCTGGTCGAGCCGGAAACCATGCTGGCGGAGGCGCGCGCCGTGCTGCGCGAGAAGTTCCTCGCCGCCGACGTCGGCATCACCGGCGCGAACTTCCTGGTGGCGGAGACCGGCTCCTCGATCATCGTCACCAACGAGGGCAACGGCGACCTGACGCAGACGCTGCCGAAGGCGCATATCGTGCTGGCGTCGATCGAGAAGCTGGTGCCGACGCTGGAGGACGCCGCGCAGATGCTGCGCGTGCTGGCGCGCTCGGCCACCGGCCAGGAAATGTCGGTCTATACGACGGTCTCGACGGGGCCGCGCCGCACGGGCGATCCGGACGGGCCCGGCGCCTATCACGTCATCATCCTCGACAACGGCCGCTCGGCCATGCTCGGCGGCCAGTTTCGCGAGATGCTGCGCTGCATCCGCTGCGGCGCCTGCATGAACCACTGCCCCGTCTATCACGCCGTCGGCGGCCACGCCTATGGCTGGGTCTATCCCGGCCCCATGGGCGCGGTGCTCACGCCGAGCCTGATCGGCGTCGACAAGGCCGGCCATCTGCCGAATGCATCGACGTTCTGCGGGCGCTGCGAGGAGGTGTGCCCCGTGCGCATCCCGCTGCCCAAGCTGATGCGGCACTGGCGCGAGCGTGAGTTCGAGCGGCATCTGTCGCCGGCGACGGTGCGCGGCAGCCTCGCGCTGTGGGCTTTCTTCGCCACGCGGCCGCGGCTCTATCGCGCGGCGACGTCGCTGGCGATGCGCGCGCTCGCGTTCCTCGGCCGCGGCAGGGGGCGCTTCCGCTGGCTGCCGCTGGCCTCGGGCTGGACGCGCCATCGCGACTTCCCGACGCCGCAGGGCGCGAGCTTCCAGGCGCAGTGGAAGAAGCGGTCATCGCCATGAGCGCGCGCGACACCATTCTCGCTTCGATCCGCGCCTCACTCGGCGTCACCGGGCGGGAGGCGCCACGCCGCAAGATCGTTGCGGACCGCCTGAGCGCGCATCCCGCCGGCGTGGTGCCACGGCGCGGGCAGCTTCCCGCGCCCGAGCGCGCCGAATTGTTCGCCCGCATGGTCGAGGCGGCGGCCGGCACGCTCGCGAGCGTCGCCAGCGCCGAGGAGGTTCCCTCCGCCGTCGCCGCGTTTCTGCGGCGTCACAACCTGCCGCCGAGCGTCCAGCGCGGCGGCGACGATCTGCTGGCGGCGCTGCCGTGGCAGCGCGAACCCTCGCTCGAGGTCGCGGTCGGCCCGTCGGACGGGCGGCAGCTCGCGTCCGTGTCGCACGCGTTTGGCGCCGTGGCGGAGACGGGCACGCTGGTGCTGACCGCCGGGCCCGACAACCCGACGACGCTCAACTTCCTGCCCGACAACCACATCGTCGTCGTGGAGGCGAAGGACATCGCCGGCGATTTCGAGAGCGTGCTCGCGCGCCTGCGCGAGCGGTTCGGGGACTCGCTGCCGCGCGTCGTCAACATGATCACCGGCCCGTCGCGGTCGGCGGACATCGAGCAGACGCTGATCCTCGGGGCCCATGGCCCGCGCCGGCTGCATGTCATCGTCGTGGGCGAGGGGGCCGCGCCCGCGGCCGGAACGGGGTAGGCCCCTGGCGCGTTGTCCCGCGACGATTGAGACGATTGAAAGGACACGCGACATGGGACATGACACGACGAAATCCCCGCCCGGGCACCGCGAGACGCCTGAAGAAAAAAAGAAGCTCGACGAAGCCCTGGAAAAGGGGCTCGAGGAGAGCTTTCCGGCCTCCGACCCGATCAACGTGACGCAGCCGCCGCACTCCAAGAAGGACCGCGAGGACAAGGCGCCGCTCGGCGGGAAGAAGCCGGCCGAATAGTTCACGACAGGCGCAAGTAACTGGACTTACTGCATTAATCGTGCGGTCACGGTAGTTATTGGCCGCTCACAATTTTTGAATTAATTACCGCTATGGTTCCCTGAAATCATATAGCGCATGGTGGTGGGCGCTGGGCGCGGTCGCCATGGCAGGCCGCGCGGACGCTCACCCCGCGGGGTAATATAACAAGATGGCTCGCAAATACTTCGGTACCGACGGCATCCGCGGTCGCGCCAATGGCGTGATCACGCCGGATCTCGCGCTGCGCGTGGGGCAGGCGACGGGTCTCGTGTTCAAGCGCAATGGCGATCACCGCCATCGCGTCGTGATCGGCAAGGACACGCGGCTCTCGGGCTACATGATCGAGACCGCGCTGGTCGCCGGGTTCACCTCGGTCGGCATGGACGTGCTGCTGCTCGGGCCGATCCCGACCCCGGCGGTGGCCATGCTGACGCGCTCCATGCGCGCCGATCTCGGCGTGATGATCTCCGCTTCGCACAATCTCTACGACGACAACGGCATCAAGCTGTTCGCACCCGACGGCTACAAGCTCTCGAATGACGACGAGGAGGAGATCGAGCGGCTGATCGATTCCGATCTCTCCAAGCAGCTCGCCAAGTCGCCGGCGCTCGGGCGCGCCAAGCGCATCGACGGTGTGCAGGATCGCTACATCGAGTTCGCCAAGCGCACCTTGCCGAAGAACATGACGTTCGAGGGCCTGCGCGTGGTGGTCGATTGCGCCAACGGCGCCGCCTACAGCGTGGCCCCCGCCGCTCTGTGGGAGCTGGGCGCGGAGGTCTTCTCGCTCGGCGTCGAGCCCGACGGCTTCAACATCAACCGCGACTGCGGCTCGACCGCGCCGGCGGCGCTCGCGGCCAAGGTGCGCGAGATGCGCGCCGACATCGGCATCGCGCTCGACGGCGACGCCGACCGCGTGGTGATCGTCGACGAGCGCGGCCACGTGGTCGACGGCGACCAGATCCTCGCTGTCATCGCGCAGAGCTGGCAACAAGACGGACGCCTGGCCAAGCCCGGCGTCGTCGCCACCGTGATGTCGAACTTCGGCTTCGAGCGTTATCTCAAGTCGCTTGGCATCGACGTCGTTCGCACGCCGGTCGGCGACCGCTACGTCCTCGAGAAGATGCGCGAACAGGGCTTCAACGTCGGCGGCGAACCCTCCGGTCACATCATCCTCTCCGACCACACGACGACGGGCGATGGTTTCGTGGCGGCGCTGCAAGTGATGGCGGTGGTGAAGGAGCGCGGCGAGGCCGTGTCGAGCGTGTGCCACCGCTACGATCCGCTCCCGCAGATCACCAAGAACGTGCGCTACCGCAACGGCACGCCGCACGAGCATGCGCGCGTCCGCGACGCGATCGCCGAGGGCGAGCAGCGGCTCAACGGCCACGGCCGTCTGATCGTGCGTGCGTCCGGAACCGAGCCGGTGATTCGCGTCACCGCCGAGGGTGACGACAAGGCGCTGGTCGAGACGGTGGTCGACGGGATCGTCGACGCGCTCAACGAGGTCGCCGCGTAGCGCGGCGGCCGATTTCTCAAACGTTAACGGCGCTGTCGCGCTCCGGCGAGCTCCCGGCGCGTGCCGCGTCTGCTCGCCGCGCTTTTTGTGTAGCGCGCGCGGCTCTCGTCCGTGCGCCGACCCGTTTCCCGGTATTTTCGATCTGCGGCGCGTTGTTGGACGCGCGGCCAGCGGCGCGGCGGCGTGGGCCGTTAACGATCACGGTTAAAAGTTAAGGTTAAGCCGCTCTTAAGAAGTTTCTGCGACGTTCGCTCAATCCGTTGTGCGCCAGGTGCGATCGCGCCTGCCCCGACAGAAGGGTTGAGTTCATGCGCTGCGCAAAGAAGCTCCTCGTCGCCGCCGGCACGTTCGCGCTCGTGGCGCAACCGGTTGCACAGGCTGCCGACTATCCGCCGGTCCCGCCGCCGCCGTACTACCAGCCGCCGCAGCCCGTCTATCAGCCCCCGCCGCAACCGATCTATCAGCCCGCGCCGCAGCCGATCTATCAGCCGCCGCCGCAGGTCTACGTTCCGCCGCCGCCTCCTCCGCCACCGCCGCTGCCGCCGCCTGTCGTGACCGCGCCGCCGCCCGTCCTCCAGCAGGCGGTCGCGAGCGACTTCGGCGGCTGGTACCTGCGCGGCGACATCGGCGTGAGCGCGCAGAAGTTCGTCGACTTCAAGCACACGCAGACCAATTCCACGTTCCACTGGCCGGACGATTGGAAGATCGAGCACACCGACCTCAAGGACAGCGTCTACTTCAGCCTGGGCGTCGGTTATTCGTTCACGTCCTTCTTCCGCATGGATGTGACCGGCGAGTATCGCCAGAGCACCAAGGGCAAAGTCACCGGCAGCTACGGAGAGAACTGCGACGGCGGCGGCATCTGCTACGACGTCTACGACTTCGATCACCAGGCCAGCGTGCTGTTGATCAACGCCTATCTCGACATGGGTACGTGGTGGTGCTTCACGCCGTTCGTCGGGTTCGGCATCGGCGGCGCCTACCACACGTTCCATGCGATGACCGACTACGGCTTCAATTCGAGCGGCACCACGGGCTTCGGCCTGATGTCGGACAAGTCGCACGACTGGACGTTCGCCTGGGCCATCCACGCGGGCGTCGCCTACGAGGTCACGAAGTCGCTCAAGATCGAGCTGGCCTACCGCTACCTCGACCTCGGCTCGCCCGAGACCGGCGTCATCAACTGCGGCGCCTTCGGATGCGCGGGGACCGGTCCGCGCGCGTTCTACACGCTCAACGAACTCACGGCCAACGAGCTGCGGCTCGGCGTGCGCTGGATGTTCGACTGCTGCGAGGCGCCGCTTCCGCCGCCGCCCGTCTACCAGCCGCCGCCGCTGATGCGCCGCGGATAGCCCCTGCCGCGTGCGGAGCCCTGGTCAAGTTCACGAGTAGGAAGGACAGTCATGACGAGTAGCAAGCTGCCGGCGCTCACGGGCGCGATCATCGGAGTTGCGCTGACGGCCGGAGCCAAAGCAGCGGACATGCCCGACCTGCCCGTGCTGAAGGCGCCGATCCAGGAATTCTATTCGCCCTGGTACGTGCGGCTCGACGGCGGCTGGCGCATCAACAATGTCTCCGGCGGCTCGCGCTACGGCGTGCCGTTCATCGACAACCGGGCCTCCGACTCGCCGACCATCGGCGGCGGCGTCGGCTTCAAGTGGAACTGGTTCCGCTCCGACGTGACCTTCGATTTCGGCGCGCAGCCCAAGCACGAAGGCTTCGTCGTCGCCGGCACGCCGGGCGTGACCGCGAACATCACCAATTACACCGTGCTGTGGAACGCCTACGCCGACCTCGGCTCGTGGTGGGGCTTCACGCCCTACGTCGGAGCGGGCATCGGCTTCAGCTATCTCACGCCCTTCGACGTCTCGACCAATCCGGCGACCACGATCACCGTCGACAACAAGGGCCGCGCGCAGTTATCGTGGGCCGCGACCGGCGGCGCCGCCTATTCGATCGCGCCGGGACTGCTGGTCGATGCGAACTACCGCTATCTCGACCTCGGCGAAGCGCGCACCGACGTGCCCTCGCTCGGCCAGATCAACTACGGGGACTGGACCGCGCATGAGTTCCGCATCGGCCTGCGCTATCTGATCCAATAAATTTTCAGGCGCGGAAAAGCCCGTGGGACGCGGGCTTTCGCGGCGACCGCGCCGGCCTTACGTACATTTGCGGACGGGGTGGAGCTTGACGCGCCCCGTCCGTTTTCATATCTCGGCTGCGGGACACCCTTCCCCACCGAAGGGCGCCCATCTGGAAGGATGGACCACATGACGAACGTGAAGCCCGGCGTGCGGCCGGTCACCCCGCACTTTTCGTCCGGCCCCTGCGCCAAGCGCCCCGGCTGGAGCCTCCAAACCCTTACAGACGCAGCCCTGGGTCGCTCGCACCGCGCCAAGATCGGCAAGGCGAAGCTCAAGCGCGCCATCGATCTCACCCGCGAACTGCTCGAAGTGCCGGCGGGCTACCGCATCGGCATCGTGCCGGCGTCCGACACCGGCGCAGTCGAGATGGCGCTGTGGTCGCTGCTCGGCGCGCGGCCGGTGACCATGCTGGCCTGGGAATCCTTCGGCGAGGGTTGGGTCGGCGACGTCGTCAAGGAGCTCAAGCTCAAGGACGCCAAGGTGGTGAAGGCGCCCTACGGCGAGCTGCCTGACCTCTCCAAGATCGATTTCTCCACCGACGTCGTGTTCACCTGGAACGGCACGACCTCGGGCGTGCGCGTGCCGAACGCCGACTGGATTCCGGCCGATCGCCAGGGCCTCACCATCTGCGACGCGACCTCGGCCGCCTTCGCGCAGGCGCTCGATTTCGCCAAGCTCGATGTGGTGACCTTCTCCTGGCAGAAGGCGCTCGGCGGCGAGGCGGCGCACGGCATGCTGATCCTGTCGCCGCGCGCGGTCGAACGGCTCGAGACCTACAAGCCGGCGTGGCCGCTGCCGAAGATCTTCCGCCTCACCAAGGGCGGCAAGATCAACGAAGGCATCTTCGAAGGCGAGACCATCAACACCCCGTCGATGCTGTGCGTCGAGGATTATCTCGACGCGCTGCAGTGGGGCAAATCGGTCGGCGGGCTCAAGGCGCTGATCGCGCGCGCCGACGCCAACACCAAGGTGATCGCCGACTGGGTCGCGCGCACGCCGTGGGTCGATTTCCTCGCGCGCGAGCCGCAGACCCGCTCCAACACGTCCGTGTGCCTGAAGGTGGTCGATCCCGCCATCACCGCGCTCGCGCCCGACGCGCAGGCGGCCTTCGCCAAGAGCCTCGCCGCGGCCGTGGAGAAGGAAGGCGCCGGCTACGACCTCGGCCATTACCGCGACGCCCCGCCGGGCCTGCGCGTGTGGTGCGGGGCGACGGTCGAGGCCGCCGACGTCGAGGCGCTCACCCAGTGGCTCGACTGGGCCTTCGCCGCGACCAAGGCCGCGCTGCCCAAGGCGGCGTGACGCCGGCGTGATGTGCGGCGGCCGCGCTGCGGCCGCCCTCCGACTTTTCGACAACAGATCACCATTCACGTGCCCGCCACGCGCGGCACGACCAGGAAAGCGAACAATCATGGCTCCCAAGGTGCTCATTTCCGACAAGCTGTCGCCGGCCGCGGTGCAGATTTTCAAGGACCGCGGCGTCGACGTCGACGTCAAGTCCGGCCTCGACAAGGACCAGCTTGCCGAGATCATCGGCAACTACGACGGCCTTGCCATTCGCTCGGCCACCAAAGTGACGGCCAAGCTGCTTGAGCGCGCCAAGAACCTCAAGGTGATCGGCCGCGCCGGCATCGGCGTCGACAACGTCGACGTTGCGGCCGCGACCGCCAAGGGCATCATCGTGATGAACACGCCCTTCGGCAATTCGATCACCACCGCCGAGCATGCGATCACGCTGATGCTCGCGCTGGCGCGTCAGATCCCGCAGGCCGACGCCTCGACGCAGGCCGGCAAGTGGGAGAAGAACCGCTTCATGGGCGTCGAGATCACCGGCAAGACGCTCGGGATCATCGGCTGCGGCAACATCGGCTCGATCGTCGCCGACCGCGCCATCGGTCTGCGCATGAAGGTGGTGGCCTACGATCCGTTCCTCTCGCCCGAGCGCGCCGCCGACCTCGGCGTCGAGAAGGTCGAGCTGCCGGACCTCTTCAAGCGCGCCGACTTCATCACGCTGCACACCCCGCTCACCGAGAAGACCAAGAACATCATCAACGCGCAGTCGCTCGCGTCGATGAAGAAGGGCGTGCGCATCGTCAACTGCGCGCGCGGCGGTCTCGTCGACGAGGCGGCGCTGCGCGCGGCGCTCGATTCGGGCCAGGTCGCCGGCGCCGCCTTTGACGTGTTCGTCGAGGAGCCGGCGACGGCCAACCCGTTGTTCGGCCATCCCAACGTGGTGTGCACGCCCCACCTCGGCGCATCGACCACGGAGGCGCAGGAGAACGTCGCGCTGCAGGTCGCCGAGCAGATGTCCGATTATCTGCTGCGCGGCGCCATCACCAATGCGATCAACTTCCCCTCGATCACCGCGGAAGAGGCGCCCAAGCTCAAGCCGTTCGTCGCGCTCGCCGAGAAGCTCGGCTCGTTCGCCGGCCAGCTCACCGAGACCGGCATCAACAAGGTGCAGATCGCCTACGAGGGCGAGGTCTGCCAGATGAAGACCAAGGCGCTCACCTCTGCGGCGCTCGCCGGGCTGCTGCGCCCGATGCTCGGTACGGTCAACGTCGTCTCGGCGCCGATCATCGCCAAGGAGCGCGGCATGGTGATCGAGGAGATCACGCGCGAGGCCGCCGGCGATTACGAGAGCCTGATCACGGTCACGGTCGTGACCGAGCGGCAGACGCGCTGGGTGTCGGGCACGGTGTTCGCCGATGGGCGCCCGCGCATCGTCAACATCAAGGGTATCCGCATGGACGCGGAGTTCGGCCCCTCGATGGTCTACATCAACAACCTCGACAAGCCGGGCTTCATCGGCAAGTTCTCGTCCACGATGGGCGACGCCGGCATCAACATCGCGACCTTCCACGTGGGCCGCGAGGCGCCCGGCGGCAATGCCATCGCGCTGATCGAGATCGATGGCGAGATGCCGCCCGACGTGCTGGCCAAGGTGCAGGCCCTGCCGCAGGTGCAGTCGGCCAAGCCGCTGCGGTTCTAAGGCCCTCGCCTGGCGCCCCCGCCCCGGGGATCGGAGAATCTGGTCATGGCCGCGCTCGTCGCGGCCATGCTCGTTTTTGGGGCCGCGCGGTCTCCTCGCAATGGCTCCGGCCGCGGCCGGTCGCGCGCCGCAGATGGCCGCGATCCTGCGCTGCCCTCAGTTTACCCCTGGAATCGGTCGTAAAACGCCTCAAAGCCGGTCCAAAAGGTTGGGTCTCGGCAGTCCTATCGCGTAGTATGCCGCCGCCTGGACCCCCCGGCGGCAGCCGGGGCGCCGGGACGGGTGTGCGTTGGGGAAGGGAATTCATGGCGAATGTGGTGGTGGTCGGCTCGCAGTGGGGCGATGAGGGCAAGGGGAAGATCGTCGATTGGCTCTCCGAGCAGGCCGATATCGTGGTGCGCTTCCAGGGCGGGCATAACGCCGGGCATACGCTCGTCATCGACGGCAAGACCTACAAGCTCTCGCTGCTACCGTCGGGTGTCGTGCGCCCCGGCAAGCTCTCGGTGATCGGCAACGGCGTCGTGCTCGATCCGCGCGCGCTGATCGAGGAGATCGACCGCCTGGCCGGCATGGGCGTCGCGATCACGCCCGACAATCTGCGCATCGCCGAGAACGTCACGCTCATCCTGCCGATCCACCAGGAGCTCGACGCCATCCGCGAGTCGGACGGCGGCAACACCAAGCTCGGCACCACGCGGCGCGGCATCGGCCCCGCCTACGAGGACAAGGTCGGCCGCCGCGCCATCCGGCTGATGGATCTCGCCGATCCGCAGGCGCTCGACGGCAAGATCGCGCGGCTGCTGCATCATCACAACGCGCTTCGCCGCGGCATGAACATTCCGGAAGCCGAGCCCAAGGCGATCCGCGACGCGCTCTCGAACGTCGCGCCGCGCGTGCTGCCGTTCATGGATTCGGTGTGGTCGCTGCTCGACCAGAAACGGCGTGAAGGCCGCCGCATCCTGTTCGAAGGCGCGCAGGGCGCGCTGCTCGACATCGACCACGGCACCTATCCGTTCGTGACGTCGTCGAACACGGTAGCCGGCCAGGCGGCGACCGGCTCGGGCATGGGTCCGAGCGCGGTCGGTTACGTGCTCGGCATCTGCAAGGCCTACACCACGCGGGTGGGCGAGGGGCCGTTTCCGACCGAGCAGAAGAACGAGATCGGCCAGCGCATCGGCGAGCGCGGCCGCGAGTTCGGCACGGTGACGGGGCGCCCGCGCCGCTGCGGCTGGTTCGACGCGGTGCTGGTGCGCCAGACCACCCGGACCAGCGGTATCGACGGCCTCGCGCTGACCAAGCTCGACATCCTCGACGGCTTCGACGAGATCAAGGTCTGCACGGGGTACCGCCTCGACGGCCGCGAAATCGACTATCTCCCTGCGGGGGAGCATGCTCAGGCCCGGGTGGAGCCGATCTACGAGACCATACCAGGCTGGAACGAAGCCACCGCGCGCGCGCGCTCCTGGGCGGAGCTGCCGGCGCAGGCGATCAAGTATGTGCGACGTATCGAGGAACTCACCGGCTGTCCGGTGACGCTCCTGTCCACCAGCCCCGAGCGCGAGGATACGATCCTGATGAAAAACCCGTTCGAAGCCTAGCGGCTGATCCGCCCGTGCGATCCGGCTCGCCGCAAGCTCGCGCGTCGAACCGGTACCCACGCGCGCTGGTCGCACGCTAGACTGATCGGGGGCAGGCACCGGCCGTTCGCGCGGGCCGCATTCGAAACCGTTTGGCAACCCCACGGATGGTTAACTAACACTGAAAACGAATCACTCCTGATGGCCGATTACTACCCTCTGATCTCCCGCGCCGTTGCCGGTCTCGACAAGAACACCGGCGAGAACCGCCGCGCGCTCTACGAGCGTGCACGCAAGGCACTGGTCGATCAGTTGCGCGGCGTGCAGCCGGCGTTGAGCGAGACCGACATCACGCGGGAACGGCTCTCGCTCGAGGAAGCGATCCGCAAGGTCGAGACCGAGGCCGCACGTGCGATGCGGATGGCCTCGCCGACCGCGCGCGCCAAGCCCAAGGTCGAGCCGCCGCCGGCCGAGCCCGCCGCTCAGGAGCCCGAGTCCACGCCCGAGCCCAAGCCTGAGGAGCCCGGGCGTGAGGAGCCCGAGCCTGAGGTCGCAGAGGAGGAGCCAGCCGCCGACGCACCGGATGAAGCCGCGCCCCCGTCGCCCGAGGCGGTCGGTCCGCCGGCTCCGCAGCGCCCGCGCTTCGAGCGGCGCTGGATCGACAAGAAGCCGGGCGAGGCCGCCGAGGGCATCAAGGGCTTCGGCGACGTGGTCGCGGAGGCGGAGAGTCTCGGCGAGGCCGTGGCCCAGGCCGGCCGCAACGCGCGCGAGGTCTTCACCCAGGTTCCCTCGCCGTCGCCCGAGTTCGAGCGCCTCGAGCCGCGCATCGAGGCTCCGGAGCCGCCGGTGCAGGAGGCGCGTCCGCGCATCGCCATCCGGCCGCCGGTGCCCGAGCGGCGGGCTCCCGAACGGCCGAAGGCGGCGGAACGCGCGCGTCACGGCGAACGCCGCGCGCCGCCCCCGGACGCCGATCTCGGTCCCGTCATCGAGGACGAATACGATTACGAGAACGAGACGCGCGAGAGCTACGACGCGCGCTACCGCTCGGTCGGCACGCCGCACGAATTGCCTGACAGCCTGCGCTACGTCTCCGAGCGCGCGCGCCGCGCGCAGGAAGAGGAAAAGCCGCGGCTGCTGCGGCGGATGATGGGCGGCGTCGTCAAGACGGTCATCGTCGTGCTGGTGCTCGGGCTCGTCGCCGGCACGATCTACTGGCAGCGCAACAATCTGATCGCGGGCGTGCAGAAGACTATCGCGCTGGTGCGCGGCCCGGCGAGCGCGCCGCCGCCGGCGCGCGAGGCCGCGCAGCAGCGCACCAAGATTCCCGACCGGATCGGCCAGCCGCAGGAGACGACCCAGCAGGAAGCGCCGGTGGCGCAGCGCGTCGTGCTCTACGAGGAGGATCCGGTCGACACCGCGGGCAAGCGCTTCGTCGGCACGGTTGTGTGGCGCTCGGAGCCGTCGTCGACGTCGGGCCAGCCCGGCGACCGCGTGATCCGCGGCGACATCACCATTCCCGAGCGCAACATGCAGGTGACCTGGACGCTCGGCCGCAACTTCGATCAGAGCCTACAGTTCAGCCACACCATCGCAATCCAGTTCACGCTGCCGCCGAACTTCGACCATGGCGAGGTGTCGGAGATCCGCGGCGTGCTGATGAAGCCGGCGGAGCAGGTGCGCGGCACCTCGCTCGCGGGGATTTCCGTGAAGGTGAAGGAGAACTTCTTCCTGATCGGGCTGAACTCGTCGGAGGCCGACATCCAGCGCAACGTGCAGGCGCTCAAGGAACGGCCGTGGTTCGACATCGCGGTCCTCTACCGCGACGGCCGCCGCGCCATCCTCGCGATCGAGAAGGGCACGCCGGGCGAGCGCGTGTTCAACGAGACCTTCGCCGCCTGGGGGCAGTAAGCGGGCCGGCTGGGTCTACATCGTCACAAACAGGCCTAACGGCATTCTCTACACCGGCGTGACGAGCAATCTCGCCCGGCGCGCATTCGAGCATCGCACCGGCGCGGTCGAAGGGTTCACCCGACGATATGGGCTCAAGCGTCTCGTCTGGTGCGAGCGGCACGACGATATTCGCATGGCGCTTCAGCGCGAGCACAACAGAAGCACTGGCCGAGAGCATAGAAGGTCAGGCTGATCCTGGCGGAAAATCCCGGTTGGGACGGCCTCTACGACAGCCTCATGTGAAGACGTGGATGGCCGGGACAAGCCCGGCCATGACGTGTCCCTGCCGGTGCTTGATGGTGCACGCTCCTGCGCCGCCTCGCGCCCATGAAAAAAAGCGCCGGATCGTTTCCGATCCGGCGCTTCCACTGGAGGACAGTGGTCGTTCGTATTTAATGCGCGGCGAGGGCGGCCGGAGCCTTTGGCTGCTCCATCGCGGCGACGCGGTTCTTCACCGCCTTCTGCACCTTCTCGAAGGCGCGCACCTCGATCTGGCGCACGCGCTCGCGCGAGACGCCGAACTCGGCGGCGAGGTCCTCGAGCGTGACGGGGTCGTCGGCGAGGCGGCGCGCCTCGAAGATGCGCCGCTCGCGGTCGTTGAGCACCGACAGCGCGTCGCTCAGGGCCTGGCGGCGGTTGTCGAGCTCCTCGTGCTGCTCGAGGATCGACTCCTGGTCCTCGCGCTCGTCGACCAGCCAGTCCTGCCACTCGCCGGTGTCGCCGTCGTTGCGGATCGGAGCGTTGAGCGACACGTCGCCGCCGAGGCGGCGGTTCATGTCGACGACGTCCTGCTCCGTCACGCCGAGACGCTTGGCGATCAGCTTGACCTGATCGGGGCGCAGATCGCCCTCCTCGAGGGCGGAGATCTTGCCCTTGGCCTTGCGCAGGTTGAAGAACAGCTTCTTCTGGTTCGCGGTCGTGCCCATCTTCACGAGCGACCACGAGCGCAGGATGTATTCCTGGATGGCGGCCTTGATCCACCACATGGCGTAGGTGGCGAGGCGGAAACCCTTCTCCGGCTCGAACCGCTTCACAGCCTGCATCAGGCCGACGTTGCCCTCGGAGATCACCTCGGCGATGGGCAGGCCATAGCCGCGGTAACCCATCGCGATCTTCGCGACGAGGCGCAGGTGGCTGGTGACGAGCTTGTGGGCGGCATCGCGGTCACCGTGCTCGCGCCAGCTCTTCGCCAGCATGTACTCCTGCTGCGGCTCCAGCATGGGGAACCGGCGGATTTCGGCGAAGTACTGAGCGAGACCGGAGTCAGCGGTGATCGCGGGTAAAGTGGCTGAACGGGCCATGGTGGCACCCTTTCTCAATGATTTGCCCCCGACATCGGCAGGCTTTTGCTCCGCCGCTCCCTCCGAAGCCGGCGGACTTTCCGTGACCCGACGCGTTCGACGCCGGGACAACGCACATGCAACATACAGGTTCGAGGTGGGCCAAAGGAAGAACACCGGCCGTCACGATGGGGTGACAGGCGGGTGATGGCGTCTCCCAGCCTCAACCAACTCACTGATATGGTGAGTGTTTTTTATTATTCAAGATTCGTGAACAGTGTTTTCAGCCGCGGCCCCGTCCCGCGGAGGAGGACGGACGGGCAGGGTTTTGGAGCAAGGCCGCGCGGACGGCGGCAAAGTCCGGGGGAGGGTCAGACCGGAACGCCAGAAATTCCCCCGAGGCCGGATGCTCCAGGCCCAATAGATGGGCATGCAGGCCCTGCCGTCCAAGGGCCTCGATGGCGGCCTGGGCCTGCGGCCCGAGCCGCGCCGCCTTGGTGCGGAAGCCGGCCCCGTACTGGGCGTCGCCGATCAGCGGATGGCCGACGGAGGCGAGGTGGACCCGGATCTGGTGGGTGCGGCCGGTCTCCAGCCGGCACTCCATCAGGCAGGCGACCGGCTCGCCGGCGGTGTCGGCGTAGCGCTCGACCACGGTCCAGTGGGTGACCGCCTCGCGCCCGCCCTCGCGCACGGCCATCTTGTCGCGCTGGTGGGGGTGGCGGTCGATCGGCCTGTCGATGGTCCCGCGCGGGGCATGCGGCACGCCCCAGGCGAGCGCGAGATAGCCGCGCTCCATCGGCCCGGTGCGGCCGTGGTCGGCGAACTGCTCGACCAATGACTGGTGGGCGCGATCGGTCTTCGCCGCCACCATCAGCCCGGTGGTATCCTTGTCGAGCCGGTGCACGATGCCGGGCCGGCGCACCCCGCCGATGCCCGACAGGCTCGTCCCGCAATGGGCGATCAGCGCGTTGACGAGGGTGCCGGTCCAGTGGCCGGCGGCGGGATGCACCACGAGGCCGGCCGGCTTGTCGATGACGATGATCTCGTCGTCCTCGAAGACGACGTTGAGCGGGATGTCCTCGCCCGCGGGCTCCGCCGGCTCGGGCGGCGGGATCACCACCGCGATCTCGGCTCCGGCGTTGACGCGCTGCCCCGGATCACGGATCGTGCGCCCGCCGACCGTGACGTGGCCTGCCAGCACCAGCGCCTTGAGGCGCGAGCGCGACAGCTCCGCGACGCGGTTGGCGAGCACGCGATCGAGCCGCTCGCCGGCGTCCTCGCCCGCGACCGTGAACCTCTCGATGTGAACGTCCTCATCCATGACCGATCCGATTTCCGACGAGGAGAAGCCGCTCGATCCGGCCCAGGCCCGCATCGTCGCCAAGGTGCGCTGGCTGATGCTGATCTCGGGCTTTGCCACCGTGCTGGGCATTGCCGTGGTGATCGGCGTCATCGGCTACCGCGTTTTCCGCAGCGAGGGAAGCACGAGCGACGTGGTGACGCTGCTGCCAAAGGGCGCGCGCATCGTGCAGACGGCGGTCGCCGGCGACACCGTGGTGGTGACGCTCGACGTGAACGGGGCGACCGAGATCCGCTCCTTCGACGCCAAGAGCCTGCGCCCGGCCGGGCGGCTGAGGTTCGCGACCGAGCCGTGAGGCCGGGCGGCGCGCGGCCGCCGGGACCAGTTCGGCGACGAGGGCCGCTGCCGTGGCCGGAGCGGGCATGAGAGAGTTTGGAGAGAGTTCGACATAGGTGTCGCCGCGCGCGCCGGCGGCGGCCGCGATGAGGGAATCCGGAGGGAGAATGACGTCGGTTCCGCCGCGGCACGCGGCGCGACCGGACATGAGGGAGTTTGGAGGGAGATCGAGAGCATGTTCGCGGCGCGCGCCGCGGGCAGGGGCGGGGCCGGCCGCCCGGCGGACGGCATCCCTCGCGCCGGCAGCGATCGCGCAGGCATCCTTGGCGCCGGCCTGAGGGCGCAGCGGCAACGCCGCGCAAGCGACCGCCGTCGCCGCCGGCAAGCGGCTCGCCGCCGCCACGTGCGGGGCGGTCGGGCCGACATCGCAACGCGTGCTCTCGGGCATGGGGATGTTCGCCTCGTTGCGGGATTGCGGGGTGATGGCGCAACGAGACACGCCGCCGCCCGCGCCGTCGAGCCCCATCCGCCGCGCGCGTGAACTCTGCGGAAAACCGGCGCCGGGCGACAGACCCGCGCGCGCCGAACCGGCCATGCCGGCGGGGGATCGGGCAGGGCTCGCGAACATTCGTTGGCTCGGGCAGGGCTCCGCCAGACCCAGCCGAAACGCCCGGGGCGCTCGCAAATCCTTGCGCCCGCCGCCGGGGGAGGCTATGTCCAAGGCTTCTCCGCTCCCTTCGTCTAGCGGTCTAGGACGTCGCCCTCTCACGGCGAAAACAGGGGTTCGAGTCCCCTAGGGAGCGCCACGGACAAACTAAGTCCCTGGACCCGCAACAAATTCCGTGTTCTCAACGGGTTCGGCCTGCCGATGTGGTATCAATCGGCGGGATAATTGATGCGTCCGATAATGGGTCTCAGCAAGAACGAGCACGGCGTCTACCACGTCCGCAAGAAGGTCCCGAAGAAGCTGGAGGCAGCAGTCCCGCGAGTGCTTGGCCTCGACCGTGAGCGCGTATCGTGGCTCAAGCGAACGCTGAACACGAAGGACCTGCGCGAAGCGAACATTCGCGCCAAGCCGATCCTGATCGAGTTCGATCACATCATCGCCAAGGCGGAGGCCCTTGTCGCGGACGTTCCAGTTCGCGCTTCGCTTGATCGGCGGGAGATCGAGCGGATTGCGGCCTATCACTTCGCTTCAATGCTTGCCGAGGACGAAGAGGTTCGCCGCGAGGGCACCGGCTCCGAGCCGGTCTATGCGGCTGTGGGCGACCAGCTCGCAGCGCAAGGCTTGGGGGTCCCCGCACCATCGCGGACAGCGTTTGGCTTGAGTGATCGCGAGATGACACAGATTGCCGAGACCGTAGCGACCACATTGCCCGCTGCTGAGGCGGCTCTAGCGCGCGGTGATCTCTCGTTCGTTGTGGATGAGATAGACGAGCTGCTCGTTCTTTTCCGCGTCAACCTCGACCGCAACAGCGTCTCGTATCGCGAGCTGGGGTTAGCCGTGCTGCGCGAGAACGTGCGGGCACTGCGAGCCATTGCCGATCGCCACGCCGGAGAACCGGTAGAAACTCCCAAGGTGCCCGAGCCGGAGGACGCGAGCGCCCCCACGGGCGAGAGCTTGCGAGCCGCTTACGAAGGTTGGAAGAAAGCCAAGCGGGCGGCTCCGGGCACCATTACGGAGTTCGGGCGCGCTATCGACCTGTTCATCCAGCTTCATGGTGATCTCCCGGTCGCGCAGATCACGCGAAGGCACGTCCGGGAGTTTCGAGAGGGATTGCAGTTCATGCCTTCCCGGCGCAGCGGGAGGCTCAGAAACGCTCGCTTCCCCGAGCTGATCGAGTGGGGCCGCAATCATTCGGCCGCCCCGAAGATCGCTCTCGGAACAGTGAACAAGCTGCTGGGAGCCTGTCAGACCATAGCCGTATGGGCTCGGGACAACGGTCTCATTCCTGATGAAGTGCCCTGGGCGGACCCGTTTGCCAATATGCGGCTAGAAGAGCCTCCCTCGGATCGGGAACCATGGGAACCGGCAGAGCTGCGCAAGCTCTTCGCATCGCCCGTTTACGTTCGTGGGGACCGCCCGGCCGGGGGCGCGGGCGAGGCCGCGTTCTGGCTGCCGCTCCTGGGTCTCTTTACGGGAGCGCGGCTCGGAGAGCTTGCGCCCCTTACTGTCGCTGACGTGAAGACGGATGAGGAAACCGGCGTCACCTTCATCAGCATCACCGATGACGAGGATGTGGGGAAGCGGTTGAAGACGATCTCGTCACGCCGCGTCGTGCCGGTGCATCACGAACTGGTGCGGACTGGTTTCATGCGGTTCGTCGAAGCGCGCCGGAAACTGGATGGGGAGTTCGCGCGGCTGTTTCCGCTGCTGCGTCCGGGTCCCCGCGGCGGCTACGGGGAAGCGTGGTCGAAGTGGTTCGGTCGCTACATCCGCTCTATCGGGATCACGAATAGGGCGAGGGTGTTCCACTCCTTCCGTCATAACTTCAAGGATGCTCTTCGCGAGGCTGGCGTTAGCGAGGACGTGAACGACGCCCTAACTGGTCACGCGGGCGGCGGCGTTGGCCGTCAGTACGGCAAGAAGGACGTGGCGAGGAGGTTCGGGTTCACCGTGCTTGCCGATGCGGTGAACAAGATCGGCTACCGGGGATTAGACCTCGCCTGCCTGGAGGACACGCGCAACCCGGCGGCATGAAGCTACGGCCAGCCGGCAAAAAAACAGATGCTCTCAGCCGCGCCCGAACAATTTAGCGGCAAGAAGATACGCGCTCGCTACCGTGGTCGGGTCCGGCCCTGCCGATCCTCCCGGAAGAACTCCCGTAGCCGCACGTCGAGGGCCCTGCTCACGTGCCACAACGTAACCACGGTGGGATTCCGCTGGCCTAGCTCAAGCCCGCTTACGTAGGCCCGATCAACACCCATCTTCTCAGCAAGAGCAGCCTGGGACATCTTCGCGGCGAGGCGTAGTCGCCGCACATTTCGTCCCACCAACCGTCGAGCGTCCTCCGCCATGCGGCGAGAAGGGCAGGGCGTGACTTTAAATGCGACGCAATATATTGCACATCATGTCCGCTGCTTATCGGCGCGTCACGATGGAACTGGAGATGGAAAATGCTGCGTTCGCTGGGAAAAACTCGCATCGCCTTCGTGGGAGGCTCGGCAGCTCTTGTGCTGCTGTCGCTCCTCTATGCGCAACGCGATCTCGGAGCCGGCCTGGAGGCGCTCGTAATGGGCCTCATCATTGGTGGCCTAGCCTCTGTCGTGCTCTACGCGATCATGCGCTCCATAGCGAGCCGAAAGAGCGGCAGCGAGGCTTAGGAGCTGATCCGCGCAATGGAGTGAAGCACCCTCGACACCTGCGCCGCAGTCCACGTTTTGTGACCCCGCGGCGTTGGTACTCCTTCCTCTACCAGAGCGGTGGCAATCCCACGTAGGGACGTTACGCCGGTCGAACGTATCCTCGCGATGATCGGTGCGAAGTCGTTCGCCCGAGCCATGGCGCGTGCAGTTTGGGCTTGGCGTCCGGCTTTACGTGCGCGGCCGGAGATAATTGCTCCCCGATTGCCTCCGAGTGCTTTGCCTCTCCGCTTGGCCGCTGCAAGCGCCGCCTTAGTCCGTGCCGATATAAGCCCAGCCTCCAACTCCGCGACGGCGGCCATCTGTTGCAGCATGAAGCGCCCGGTTGGGCCTTCGATGGCCGGGAGGTCTGCGAAGCGAACGTCCACGCCTGCTTCCAGGAGTCGCGACAGGAACGCCACCGAGCGTGTCAGCCGGTCCACCTTGGCGACGATCAGCGGGACGCGGTGCAGCCGCGCCGTAGCGAGCGCCCGCTCAAGCTCCGGGCGATCGCCACGACGGCCACTTTCGATCTCGGTGAACTCAGCGACGACGCGCCACTCACCGCCGATCAAGTACCGCGAGACGGCTTCGCGCTGGGCCTCCAAACCTAGGCCCGAAATGCCCTGCTTGGCCGTCGAGACGCGATAGTAAGCCACGTATCCGCCGCTCATCGTGCGGCCTCCCGGCGAGTCGAGTTGGTGGATGGCAGACGCCGCATCCAACAGCCGGGGAGGAGCAAGGCGGCGCAACTGAACAGCAGGTACGCAAGAGCAGCGAGGATCATCGTTTCATCGTCCGTGTAACAACTGAGCCAACGTGCGTTGACACGGACGTTACGCTAACGATGCGGCGTTATGCTGATCAATCGTGGTGAAGTGCGACCAAACGACTCCCCCCTTACGGGTTGGGTCCCGGCTTATGTTCGCAGCTCGGATTGTGGAGAAGCATACGACAGCGATTTGAACTGGGATGCTGTTGGGAGCCTTTGTCACTGTCGTAAGCTCCACCCGACGCATCCCCGGGGAGGGGGAGAAAACCGCCGACGTGGATCGACGGGCTCTCTCGCATTTTTGCTTAGAACATTCCGGCTCTGCTGGTTCAGATCACGCGGCGGAAGCCGGATGGCCATCTGCCAGGCCCCCACTCCTCGACATCGGCCGCAGCCATTGCATCGCAGAACCCGGCATGTCTGCGGATGCTGCGCTTGAACTCGCGCCGATCTCGCCAGCCGAGGTGAGCCATTACGTCGCGGAACGGAACGAAGGCACCAGGGCGATCTAGGCGTTCGAGGATATAGCGACACGCGTCGCCAGCCTTCCCGCGCAGCTCCTCTTCAAGAGGCTTCCATCGCTCGATCTTCGCACCTGGGAAGATGTCGGGAAGGACTTGTGCGATGCCACTGTGTCCGCTGGCGATAATATAGGCGCGAGTAGGCGGGCAGCGTTCCCCATCGCATCGCCTCACGGCTCCACGACAGATCGCCTGGAGGATCAGGTGCCGATGTTCTCCAAGCATGATGTTGCGAAACTCCTCATCGCTGAACGGACCCTCACCGGGATGACGCGCGGCCGCCATGCGCCCAAGCGCCTCGTAATACGACTGAGGGAAGAAGAGCGTTCCTGCGAGGATGACGTTCGGCACGTGCGCGAACTGGTTCGTCGCATCGTGGGCGCCCCAGTGGAGGAAATGAACGCGGTCCATCATCTCCTCGGGAAGCAAGGCGCGAACTTCTTCCGGCAAGTTCTCGCCTCCACGATCCTTGTGCGCAATGATGAGCCAGTCCTCGTCGGACCTGGTCATGATCGTATTTGCCACGGCTTCCGCTAAGCGCGCATCCGCTTTGCGCAACGCGGTTCGGCCGCCCCCACGCTTCCATACGTAGATCGTGAGTGGTTCGTACCGCTTGACGGCTGGCGGGAGTTTCTGGACACCTCCGCGCTGCTCTTCCCAGTACAGATAGACGCTGCGAACCCGCACTGATGCGTCGAGCGCGAGGAGAGGCTTGATGTCGTCGGGCAGTGTGTCTCTGTAGTCCAGGATCGTGTTTCCCCGAGTTCCATCCTTCCTGACGCTGACGGGCTTACCGAACAGGAACCACAGAGCTTCCACGGCTGCTTGCTGGTCGGGCGTGCCGTCCGCAACGAGTGAGAGGGCCTCGTTGAGCGTGATGCCGTGCTTCTCCGCAAGATCTTCGATAGTAAGAACGTCCCCGTCTTTCGCTTGGCCGACAAGCTCGAACAGCCGCTCAACGTCTGATGCGAGTGCGGGACGACAGCTCAGAGGCTTGAGCAGCAGGGCGAGCGCGTACCGCTCCACGGTTAAGGTCTGGCCCGGGAGGATCGCTTCGTCCCAGATGCGTACGGCCCGGGGCCTGCCACGGTAGTGAAACGCGGAAACGCATTGAAACGAACCGCCGCGGCATCGCTGTTCGACCATGCGGTGGGTGGTGAACAGGATGCGAGCTGAACTGGGGTCGCCGCACCCTAGCTTGTTCAAGTCAGGGTCGGCAGTGAGCACAGCGAAGTCATCGCTGAGAAGTCCGACCTGTTCGACGATAGCGGCGATCTGCTCGCGTCGGCTGATGCAGACGAGGGCCGAGACGTCCCGGTGATATGGGGACGCCAATAGCTCTCGGAGAAAGTGGATGTAGGTCGCAGTCTTTCCGACGCCCGGGTCGAGACTAGACAGGTAGATGGTGGGATCGGCGGTGCCGCTGGCCATACGCTCCAAGGTGTCAGCAACGGCCGCGAGCGCGGTCCACATGTCCCGGCTCGGTTGGTGTCCATAGGTCGCGAAAGTTTGTGAGAGCGCCTCGATGGTGCGCTCGGCGAGCCCAAGGCCGGAGGGGGGGATAACTTGTAGAAGAGCCCTATACGAAACATCCCCCCCTTTCGAGGATTCGGGGGTGTACCAGAGGTCTAGGTGGCGGCCGGCAAGGGCCGCCCCGCCAAGTGAGGTTGGTTGAGTGTCGATTTCCATATGGCAGGTGAAGGTTCCCTCCACCACGGCAGGCTTGCCTCATCACCTGCCGAGAGAGGCAGGCACTACCGCGCGAGAGGGGAGAGGAAGGACGGGGGGACCCTGTGTAAGCCCGTGTGTCGAGCAATCCGGGGACCCGGTTAAGCCCGTGTGGCCCCTATTTAGACGCGGTGTAATAATACCTCAAAACCCTGTTGCCTTTTGCTTAAAGCTCCGTCCGAAGGGATAAGCGGACTGTGCGAGAGGCGAGCGACCGCGCGCTGCTTGCAGAGTAACTGCTTCATCCCTCAGAGTGGTAGCGCCCGGGGGAAATCGCGTGAACCATCAAGCATTGTCGTCCTTCATCTGGTCCGTCGCCGACCTGCTGCGCGTGATTACAGGCAATCCGACTACGGCAAGGTCATCCTGCCGTTCACCGTGCTGCGGCGGCTGGATTGCGTGCTGGAGCCCTCCAAGAAGCACGTGCTCGAAGAGCACGCCGCCAAGACGAAGGCCAAGATCAATCCCCACCCCTTTCTCCTCCGGGCGGCAGGCCAGAGCTTCTACAATACGTCTGAGCTGACGCTGGCGACCCTAGTCGGCGACCCGGATCACATCCGGGACAACCTGTTTGCCTACGTCCAGGCGTTCTCGCCGGACGCCCGCGACATCTTTGAGCGGTTCAGCTTCGCCGCCCAGATCGACCGGCTCGCCCAGGCCAATCTGCTCTAACAGGTGACCGAGAAGTTCGCGCGGATCGAGCTGCACCCGAATGTCGTCAGCAACGCCCAGATGGGGCTCGCGTTCGAGGAACTGATCCGCAAGTTCGCGGAGCTGTCCAACGAGACCGCCGGAGAGCACTTCACCCCGCGCGAGGTGATCCGGCTGATGGCCAACCTGCTGTTCGTCGAGGACGAAGATGCCCTGTCAAACCCCGGCGTCGTGCGCACGATCTATGATCCCACGGCTGGCACCGGCGGGATGCTGTCGGTCGCGGAAGAGCATCTCCGCAGCTTCAACCCGAAGGCCAGGCTGACCGTGTTCGGGCAGGAGCTGAACGACGAGAGCTACGCGATTTGCAAGGCCGACATGCTCATCAAGGGCCAGGACGTGGTCAACATCGTCGCCGGCAACACGCTGTCGGACGACGGGCATCCGCACTCCAAGTTCGACTACATGCTCCAATCCGCCGTTCGGTGTGGAATGGAAGAAGGTCGAGAAGGAGGTCCGCAAGGAACACGAGACCCAAGGCTACAACGGCCGCTTCGGTCCCGGCTTGCCGCGGGTATCGGATGGATCGCTGCTGTTCCTGCTGCATCTCCTCTCAAAGATGCGCCCCGCCAAGGACGGCGGCAGTCGCTTCGGTATCGTACTCAACGGGTCGCCGCTGTTCACGGGCGGCGCGGGCTCGGGCGAAAGCGAAATTCGCCGCTACGTGTTGGAGAACGATCTGTTGGAAGCGATCATCGCGCTGCCGACTGACATGTTCTACAACACCGGCATCGCCACCTACGTCTGGATTGTTTCCAACCGGAAGCCCGCCGCTCGCAAGGGCGAGGTGCAACTGATTGACGCCAGCGCGTTCTGGCAGAAGATGCGAAAGAGCCTCGGCTCCAAGCGGAGGGAGATGAGCGAGGAGCACATCGCCACCGTGACGCGGCTGTTCGGCGGCTTCGTCGAGGCGCAGCTCGCCACGCTGTTCGGCGCCGAGGGCAAGGAGATCGGCCGCGAGGCGGTGGTCGCAGGCACCAAGCCGCCGATCGCGCCCGAGGGCGGCAAGGTCAAGCTGGGCCGCTGTCGCGCATCTTCCCCAACGAGGCGTTCGGCTATCGCACCATTACCGTTGAGCGGCCGCTGCTCGACGCGAATGGCAAGCCGGTGCTGGCAACGAAGGGGAAGCAGAAGGGCAAGGTACAGCCTGACGCGGAACGCCGCGATACCGAGAACGTGCCATTGAGTGAGCCTGTGGAAGATTACTTCAAGCGCGGGGTGTTGCCGCACGCCCCGGACGCCTGGATCGACCACGACAAGACCAAAGTGGGCTACGAAATCCCGTTCAACCGGCATTTCTACGTGTTCGAGCCGCCGCGCCCGCTGGCCGAGATCGATGCCGATCTGGCGAAGGTGACCGCCCGGATCAAGGAGATGATTGAGGAGCTGGCGGCATGAGCTTGCCTCAATATGCTCGTTACGTTGACAGCGGCCTCGAACGAATTGGCCAATTGCCCTCGCATTGGCGTCTGATGGCGCTCAAGAGGGTAGCGACGTTCAGCTATGGGGATGCTCTGCCCCAGGACAGGCGAACTGATACTGGCGATGTACCGGTTTTCGGGTCGAATGGGGAACTGGGCCGACACGATAGTGCGAATACAAGCGCCCCGGCGATATTCGTGGGCCGAAAGGGCTCTTACGGCGCTCTTAACTGGTCAGATGTACCAAGCTTCGGAATCGACACCGTTTATTTCGTTGATGCTCGGCAATGTGCCGCACATCTAAGGTGGCTTTGTTGGGGGCTGCATATTCTGGGGCTGAATGCGATCTCGCAGGACACAGGTGTCCCCGGCCTGTCGCGTGAGGTCGCGTATCAGCAACAGATCCCACTCCCGTCCGCAGAAGAGCAGGCCAGTATTGCCTCTTTCCTCGATCGAGAGACTGCCAAGATCGATGCACTTGTGAGGAACAGCGACGGCTGATCGCATTGCTGCAAGAGAAGCGGCGGGCCGTGATCTCCCACGCGGTCACCAGGGGTCTCGACGCGAACGTGCGGATGAAACCCTCCGGCGTCGAGTGGCTCGGCGACGTGCCGGAGCACTGGACAGTTTGTCGACTAAAACACCTTTCATCTCACGTCGTCGACTGCTTACACGCCACACCGACATACGACGGAGAGCTACAGTTTCCCGCGATTATGACTGCTGATCTGGGGAGGGGGAGGGTTCTTCTCGATCAGGTGCGTCTTGTCTCACGTGAGGTTTACGAGGAGCGGATAGAACGGCTCAGGCCTGTTGCCGGTGATATTCTCTACTCGCGTGAAGGAGAGCGCTTTGGGCTCGCTGCGCTGGTCCCTCCGGGCGTGGATTTTTGTCTTGGCCAGCGCATGATGATGTTTCGGATAAGGCCGCTCTCAGCCCATCCTGCATACGTAATGTGGCTGTTGAACAGCGAAGCCGAACAAGTCCTCGCTACCACTGCCGGAGCGACATCGCCTCACAATACGTTTTCCGACCTCAATTGTGGACATGGCTTTCCCCTGTTCGTTGTGCTTGTTCATCAACAAGGGATAACGCAGGAAGGCCTTACTTCACAAACGCGGAGTTGGTTGAAAAGAATTTTGCTCAATGAGCCCTTCGCGATGGTGATGCCGCCTCGGTGTCACCTGCGGAGCCGCGCATAGCCACTCCTAGCGCTTCAATCCAGACGTGTTCAACCATTTGGCAAAATTATCGGGGGTCAGTGTCAACCCGTGCACGATGATATCGCGGTTGTCGAAGAGCACATCGGTTCCGTTGTCGTCGAAAATAACGGGGTTGTCGTGGGTTTGTGGCCACCCCTCGTAGATGATCCCCACCGGCACGAGTAGCTCGTCCTGCTGAACATAGATCGGGCCGCCGCTCATGCCGCTGAAATAAAAGCCGTGGGGCTTTTCAAGCCGGCTCCGCATCGCTACCTGGCGCTGATCCTTTGCGATCCTTCCGTCGATCTCCGCCGCCACGAGAGGCATGGGCGCCCCGACTTTTTCTTCCCCGTTATCGTCAACGATCTGTTTGTGCTCGTCGGGATAGCCCGCAGCCACGAGTATCTCAGCTCGCGCCCATCGCGGCTCATGCCAGTTGTCGAGATCGATCGGCCTTTTGTTCTTCTTTGACGTGAGGATATTCCAGTAGCTCTCCGGAAGTTTGGATATAGCCAAATCGAGAGGCTGCGCGCCCGGTGGAGTATTTGGAACCTTCAAGGCGTTTTGGAGACCATCGGCCGTGAAAAATGAGAGGTTCAACAAACCGCGATCCACCATGAGCGCCAGCGTCGGAAACGGCGAGTGTTTGTTCACCTGCCGCTTCTCGAGCATTTCGAGGACATGACGGCAAGTCACGACGTACACGTCGCCCTCAAAAAGAACGTAGGTGGCCGTCGCATTCTTGGTGCTGACATCATGGCCATGGGCCATGAAATAATCATGGAAGAACAGCGGATCGGTTTGTGCGCGCGCCTGCTTGTGCATGGCGTCGGTCGGGTCGGACATGTGTTCAATCCTTCAACAAAAAATCATCATGTGCGTACCGTCGCTAGCGCAATCGCTCGGCCGTGGACGCCTCGAAGTCATATTCCCAAAGTTCAACGTCTGCCGGCACAAGATGGCCGTGCGTTTTGAGGCAATACGCCGCAAGGCTTTGCTCTTTACGAAAATGCTTCAGAACAAACAGTATCTTTCGGTATGAGGGCGGCGCCACGTGGAAGTAATACATCGCCTCGTTCCACACCGTCATCTTGGCGCTCGGCATGTTGCCGCCTTGCGTCCAGGTATGTCATTTGCATTCGACAAGAACAGGTGGGTTCTCGCTGCCGAGATCGAAGCGATGCGGCTTTTTGGTTTCGTGGACTCCGACGGGCACCGAGAAATTCTTGGTCAAGGTGATCCCTTGCGTGGCAAAGAATGCGCACGCTGCGCCCTCGAAGTCATTGCCGGCGTGCGTGTTGCTAAGCGTCCCAAGTTTCTGGAAGTTATTGTAGTCCATTCTGGGAGACCCACAGGTATTAGGCGGCAAGCGATCCATCAGCCTCATTGTCGGCATGGTCATCTTCCAGAAGCGGCATCGTCAGCGCCTCGATCTCCTCGACGGCCTTGCCGGCGATGCCTTGCAGGTCGCCGACCATGCCGGCCATCGCGTCAATGACGCCGCGGATTTGCTGGTCACGCTTGGCGAACTGCTTCGTCGCCGACCGTCGCTCACGCTCGAGGTCCGACTGCATTTCGACAAATCGTTCGACGACCGCCCCGACACGATGCTTGAAGTGGGGTCCGGTGAGATACTGGTACATCAGTTCCATCTTGCTCTGCTGACCTTCGCTCGTCTTTCGCGCGGCCGCAACGGTAATGAGCCACTCGCGCAGCATGACCGCGACCGGAATGGCGCAGTGCGGATCGGTGACCCAGATCCCGTCCATCAAGCAGAAATTCTGAATGCCTTTCGGCAATGCGCTGGTCACGATCAGCGCCACCTCGGCTCCGGCGCGGCGCTGATCCTCGCGCAGCTTGGCAAGCCAGCCGTCGCTGAAATTCTTCGTGCGCTTTGACTCCCAGAGGATCGTGCCGCAGGGCTGGTCGCCCGGCCCGATCACGCGGTGGAGGACGTCACCGCCGTGCTCACCCTTCGGCACAGGATCGATGACATCGCGCGTGAAGTTCGTGCGCAGCAGCCCTTCAAGGTGGAGCTCCTGGGCCTCACCCTGCGCTTGTTGCGACCCTTGCTCGGCTTTGCGTTTTAGTTCCTCGATCTGCTTCTGCATCGAGGCGATCTGCTGTTCCTTTTCGATCAAAGGCAGCTTTGCTTCAGCCTCGGCATCCTGCCGCGCCTTAGCGCGAATGTCGCTGAGTTCGGCCTGAACCTTGTTCTGGATCGTGAGGTCCATTTCGCGGCGGGCATCTTCGAGCTCCCGCTCCTTCTGCATGACTTCTGCCTGCGCTTTCTGCGCCGCGGCGAGCTTTTCATTGCTTTCTTCGAGCCGGCGCTGGATGGCCGCAAGTTCATCTTCCTTCGCCGCGACACGAAGCCGGGCACTCTCTTCGGCTTCCTGCCGGGCTTTTTCGCGGACCGGACCGAGCTCGGCCTGCACCTTGCTTTGGACGGTAAGCTCCATCTCGCGTCGGGCGTCTTCGAGTTCGCGCTCTTTTTTGGCGAGTTCGGCTTGCGCCTTCTGGGCGACAGCGAGCTTGCCATCGCGATCGGCAATGACAGCGTTCAGGTCGGCAATCTGCTGCATCTTGGCTTCGACATCCGCCGCAGCAAGACGTTTGGCTTTGGCTGCCTCCTCGTCCGCGATGCGCTTGCGCTCGGCGTCGAGCTTGTCGTCGATCGAGGCGCGCTCCTGCTGCAGGGCAGCCTGCTGATCGCGGACAGCCTTCTCACGCGTCTCCAAATCCCGATCCTTCTGGGCGAGCTCCTGCTCGTGCTTCTGCCGGGTCGCCTTGAGCAGCGGCGCAGCCAAGGATTCGGTGAGCGGAATGTGCGTGCTGCAATTCGGACAGGTGATCGTCATGTCGGACATGGTGGCCTCACGGGCAAAGGTGGGCGCGATGAGGCGCCAAGTGTGACAAAGCTTATCGCGTGTTCATGGTGTGTTCACGTCAAAAAATGACGGCTAAGTGCCGGGATTCACAGATTGTTCAGGGCGAAGCACGGGCATGGTGCATCGATGGGCCTATCGCGAGAGCCATGCGAGGAGCCTTTCCCACAGTCCTTTCGGCGGCGCTGGTTGTGCAGCAGCGATTGCCGGTGGCGGCGCGTTCGGTGGCGCGTAGTGCTGCGCAATCCGTTGGCGTTCGGCATTCCTGGCGGCGGCGATGCGCGCATCGGTCCAGGGTTCGGCCCATTGCACCGCGTTGTGGCGGATCCAGTAGTGCGATCGGCAGGGCAGATTCCAGCTACCCACGGACGGCTCAAGCGAGACACGGCCGTCGTAGATGAGCCGCCACTGCGCGGGATCAAGCGGCGTGATGACCTCGCTGCGGCAACCGCAGCAGCAGAGGTGTGCAACCGTTCGGTTCTCCGGCGAGATGTAGAGAACGCCCTCTTCAAGCGTTTCGGGAACATACTGCACGAAGGCAGGTCGAAGCGATGTGCGGCGTGTCATGGCTTGTCGTCGTTCACAAGAGCGTTGCAATTGATGGCGTAGGCGCTGAAATGCTCGCGCGCGTGATCCGCATAGAAGCCGAATAGCTTCTTCCACTTGATCACCGCGAGAGCCGCATTGAGCGCGTTCAGGTCGGCGACCTGGATGTTGTTGTAGACGTCGTTGCCATCGCCTTCGAAAGAGATGCGATGATTGCCGCGCACATGGTCGCGCTTTGCCGCCGTGCTGGCCGTCGTGCGAACGAGGCCGACCAGCGTGTCTTCATCGGTGATTTCGAGGCCCATGCCGACATCGACGAAGGGAATGCCACCCTGCTCCAGCCGCGCGATAAGGGCTTCCTTGGCTCTCCCCGCATCCATGCAGATGAACACAAAATCAGCGCCATCCAGTTCGGCGACAGTATCCGGCCTCAGGTGATAAGGATGAGGGACCACACCCCGCCGCATGCGGCCATAGATGCCGGCGAAGTAGTCGACCTTGAACGGGCGAGCCTTGAGGTCACCGATAGAGGCTGCACCGGGCGCCCGGAACGCGTTGTGCTGACCGAAGCGGTCGCCATCGTAGAGATGAATTTCACGCACAGGCGTCTTCGCCGTGAGGTCCAGTACGTAGGAGCCGGTGCCGCCGAGGCCGGCAATGATGATGCGGCGCAATTCGAGCTTGCGCGCCACATTCGTGATGCCGGCGCGGCTGGAAGCCGTGTCGGGATAGAGAAACACGGAATCCGGATCGTGGCTCTCGACGACCTGCCACGTGCGCGGGGTGGCGTTCGGATCGAGGATGGCGGCCGGACCGGAAATGTTCGCAACATAGATCGTCACGAGGTGATGGTAATCGCGGTATCCCCCCGGCGGCTTGTTCGAGAAGCTGTAGCGCGTCACCAGATCGGCGGAGATCGCCGTCTTGTTCTCGCCGTGGCGGAGCTTCTCAAGCGGCTTGCCGTTCTGGTCGCAGGGAAAGTCGCCCGCGAACATCACTACATGCGTGTTCGGCGGCAGCGTTACGTCGACGTTGAGGTTGAGCGGCACCACAAGCGTGCCGCGTTTCACCTTGCCGGCGCTGGTCACGTACGGGACGCTGCGGACGAGGAGATGAGGCAGGACGACCTCGATCTCATACCCCTCTTCCAGCAGCTTCGTGAGGTCCGGGCTACGACTGATTAGTGGGTGTGACATTGAAGACCATTCCGTTGCGGACCTTGACCGACTGGCCAGGAACCACCGTGCCGTCCGAATGGTCCGGCCCGTTGTGGTAGGTGATCGTGAATCCAGGATTGGGCCCTTCGGGAAGCGGCAGGCCGGAAAGCGCCACGAGTTCGTCGTAGCTGATCTTGTCCTTGGTCCACTTCTTCGAGCGGCCATTCACGACGATCGTGAACTGATCGTCATGGCCCTGGCCGTTCGAGCCCTCGTTGCCGCCGGGCCCTTGCTGGCCGTGGTCGCCATGGTCGGAGCCGCGGCTATCGTTGTTGGTCATGTTTATCTCCTTTGGAAAAAAGGAGCGCCCGCCGAAGCGGGCGCTCCGTTCAGGCGTACTGGGTCAGCACCCAGGTGACGGCCTTGCCGTCGTAGGGCGGCATGCGGTTGCCCTTGGCGATGGGAGCGGTCGTGCTCGGCGAGCCCTCGACCTTCCACACGCCGCTTTCGGGGCAGATTTCCCCGGTACGGGCCTTCGTCCCGATCGGGACACGTTTGGTTGCAGCAACACTCATGTTATTCACCTCTTAGGTTCGGCAGGTCGCCCGGCCGAGGCGCGCCCCGGCAGGTCCGGCGGCCATGCGGCCCGCCGGAAGGCCTGGCCCTGCGCCTGCCTTCAAGAGGTCAATCGATGGGAGAAAGGCCGACCGGTAAGCCGGCCGCGTTAGGAATTAAAAGTTTTTTCGAGCGTGCCGGCCGGCACGGGGCCGCAGATGAAAAAGGCCGGGCAGCGTGGACACGTGCGCGGGGAATCCTCTCGCGGAAACCGGCCAGCCCTTACTTCGCCGATCATCTCCTCGGCAGTGGTCTGCCGGTTGCCCAGAACCCGCGGGGTCATCGCCACCGGCTGAACGCTAGCGTCGCCAAGATGCACGAACTCCACGGTACAGCCCGGGAAGGTTTCGTGGGCAGCGAGGGCGAACACGGCCGCCGCCACGTTTTCAAGATCCTTCGACCCGGCATGCCCTGTCCGGACCGCTCGCACGTGGCGCCTTCCGTCATGGGCTGTCAGCACGTCATCGGGACGAACGATGATTTCGCTGTTGCCCACTCGAAACCGCATGACCGACGGCGCGGAGCGCATATACCCATCGCGCGAAGATAAAAAGAAGCCGATCAATTGCCTGGCTATCCGCCGGTAATCCTCGGAGTAGCCGTGATCGCCGAGTTTCTGCGCATCCCATGCCTCTGCAAGGCGTGCCTCGATCTCGGAGGGTGCCGGTGCAGCTGCAGGGTCGAGGATCAACCAGTCGATGACCTCGCGCACGGCGCCGTGCATCTGCATAAATGAGGTTTCCCGTCGCCGGCCGCCGATATCGAGAATATGGGTGTAGAAGAAGCGGCGCGGGCAGCGCTGGAAAAGCGCGAGCTGGTGATCGGAAAGGACGATCCCGGCAGGAAACGACACAGCAATCGGGGCGTCATCGGCAGGGGCCGGTAGCGTGCGCGCTGGCGTTATAGTTGCGCTGGCGAGCGTGCCCCCAAGCCGGTCAAGAAAACCCGAACGGGCGCGCGGGCGGTTGTTCACCGTACGTGTCGGCGAGTAAAGCGTCAGCCGGTCGCGCGCACGTGACAGCGCCACAAAGAACAAGCACTCCTGTTCTTCGACGTGGCCAGCTTTGAGAATTTCAAGCCCGGTGCCGTCCATGCCTTCGATGAGGCCGTCAGGCGGAATGCATCCACGTACATGATTGGGCGAACGCGGGATCGTATCGGCATTCATGCCCGGCAGGTGAACGGCCCGGAATTCAAGGCCCTTGCTGCCGTGGATAGTCATGAGTCGCACGGCATCGATACTTTGCGCCGCCGCCGGCAATTCCCGCAAATCGCGCTCATCGGCCAGCAGGACAAGGCGGCGTATCCGGTCGAGCAATCGTGCGATGGGCAATCCCGCAGCGGCGGGCTGGGCCCGGACGAAGTTCATGAATTGCCAGATCGCGACGCCCCGCGTGCGATCCGCTATCGCGGCCGAGCTTGCGATACCGGCCGCGAGCCGCGTGCGGTCAAGCAGAAGCCGCGCCAGCACATCCCATGGGTTGGACGAAGGGCCAAACCCATCCAGCGCGGTGCGCAACTGAACAAGTGTTGGTGCAGCCCCTGCGGATACGCCTGCCATCGGTGCGCCGTCTAGCCAGGCGAGCGCTTCCCCGCCACCATCCTTGAGATGCGCGATGACCGCCGCTGCATCCCCAAGCGTGAGGGGAAATTCCGGCATGGTGCCGATGCGCGCGAGCCCCATGGCGCGGCGGTCGATGAGCAGCGAAAGAAACGATAGCAGTTGCTGGATTTCATCGCGCTCGAACAGGCTGCCGAGATACAGCAAGGGAATGCCCAAGCTCTCCAACCCCGCCGCGATGCGCCCCAGGCGGTCGTTGCCGGTGCAAAGAAGCGCCTGATCGCGGTAATTCACTCCCGCCGCGCGGTGCGCCTCAATGGCTTCAGCCATCGCGATAATTTCATCGGGGGCCATATTGACGGCCCTGTATTCCGGTTTGACACCGGACGGCCCGCGCTTGGCTTCCAATGTGACATCGCCGCCAGCCGCCGCTTTCGTGTCATGGCCGGCAAATGTCACGAACGCGTTCACGATCTCTTCGGAGGACCGGTAATTGATTTTGAGACGTCCGCTCATGCCACCCGGAAAGTCTTTCTTGGCAAACCGCGCGATGTTCACGGAGGATGCGCCCCGGAACCGGTAAATGGATTGCTTGGCGTCTCCCACGACCCAAAGATTTTCACCCGCCCCGCAAAGCGCCTTGAGGAGGCGCACGCTAGCCCGGTTCACGTCCTGAAATTCATCCACCAGAACATAGCGGTGGCGCGCCTGGAGTTGCGTTCGGACTTCCTCGTCACCTTCGATCAGGCGCACGGGCAGGGCGACGAGGTCGCCAAAATCGAGGCAATGACGCTCCTCCTTGAGCGCTTCATACGCGGCATAGACCTTGGCAACCTCCTGGCATTTTGCGGCTGCTTCCTTTGCTTCCGTCGTCGCCGCGGCTGCATGCATGGCGTCGGATAGCTCTGCATAGCGTTGCGGCGATGCCACCTCGTCCTTGGCGCGCGAGATCGCGGCAAGGATGTCGCTCAGGGCCATCGAGGGGTCCCATACATCCCGATAGTGCTGTAAATCGAGCTGCGGAAAGCGATCTGCGAGGAGGTCAATCGCCTCGGTTCGGTCCATCAGCCGTGGATTTGCGGGTAGCTTGAGCCGTTCATGGAAACGGCGGATGACATCGAGCCCGAAGGAATGAAACGTGCCGATCCACATTGCGGCTGCAGCTTCTGGACGGCGCGCCGCCAGGCGATCGGAGAGCTCGCCGGCGGCCTTGTTCGAGAAGGTCAGCACCAGGATTTGATCGGGGGGAATTTTCTTGTGCTCAAGGAGCCATTCGACCCGGCCCACCAGCGTCTGCGTTTTGCCCGTGCCCGGCCCGGCTTCGAGCAGGTAAGGCGTCCCCCAATGTTCGGCGGCAGCACGCTGTTCTTCATTCAGGGGCTTCTCGGCACGTTCCTCCGTGTTGGAGGCGACGTGCGGCAGAAGCGTGGCATCAAGCAACTGCTGCGCAACCACCGCAAACGGCGCACCGAAGCGAGTTGCGATAGCGGTGGCGGTCAGTTGCTCCTGAACATGCAGGCTGCGGACGACGGAGCGCGGCAGAAGCAGCTCCCGTCCAAAGAGGTCCATCTGAACTTCCCGGCGTTCGCGGCGTCCGTAATCGATGACGCGGTCGACGCCGATCGGGGCGGCTTCCGCCGGGCGCGTGGGATCAGCCTCGAATGACAACGCGGCTTCGTGAGCGCCGCCGAATTCCACATGGCCGAGCTCATGCGCGACGAGGAAGGCATCCAGAAATGCATCGCCATTGTCTTCATGAAGGATCGTCAAGGCGCCCGGATCGTAGGAAGCACGTGCGCCGCGCAACCGCGCGTCACCCTTCGGAAGTTTCTCGACTTCTATAGAGCGGCGGCGCGCTTCGTTCCGCACAAAATCATAAGGACGCTGCGGATCGGCTCCTCGCTGCACAGCCGCGAGATGCAGGTCTTCGGCGGTACGGCGGGTGATCTCGAGGGTGTCCATTATTCCGTCGATGTAAGAATGTCGCGCTTTTCATCGGCGCTGATGCCGGAATTATCCAAGAGCTTTTCGAAATCGATTTTGGTTGGCGCCGCGGGTTTTTCGTTGGCCTTGTAGCTGGCGCCGGCGGGAACGACGGCTGGCAGGTTGAGGTAGCCCAGCAACTTCTCTGCGGGGAATTCCGTCGCACGTGCGAGCCGGTTCAAAAACGGAGCCGGGATAGATGACGCGTTAATGAGACGGTCTCTTAGCGCGATGAGAATGGAGCGGCGTATACGAAGCCCGTCGGCCAGAGCCACGAAGGTCGGCCCGGCGAAGCTGGCGAAAGGGTTGGCGATGGAAGCTGCATCGTGTTTCGGCAATGGCGTGGCGGTGAGTGCATTCCACGCGCGTTGAACGGCACTCTCGTCGTCGACGACGTCATTGCGCAGCACCGGCGGGCTCCTGAGCTCGCCCAAGAGATCGATAAACTCCTCCGCATACTGCGGGTAAAGCGCCAGGTAGCGTTCGACCGTCGCCTTGTCATGCGTGGGCTCGACGGAGAAGGCGAGCAAGATGTCCTCGCGTTGGGTGTCGGAATCTATGGCGCTCATGTCTGTTCCTCACCAAGCGTTTTCCTGATCGCGGCGTAGGCCCTGTCGCGGCGGTTACGGACGGTTTTTTCCGCACAGCCAATAATCTGGGCGATGGTCTGCACGCCTGGTTCCTTGGAGTCGATCTGGAACCCGCGCAGCTGCAGATCCATCACGCGACGCTGGTCGTCTGGTAATGAGTCAATCGCTGCATAGAGCCGCGACCGGTAAGCGGGATCGTCAAGTTTTGAGTCAGAAAGCGGGTTTTGTGCTGCGGCCGCCTCCTCGATTTCGGCGTTCAGCTCGCTCGTCTCGTCGTCATAAGTCATTGGTTCGGAACGCTTCTCCTCTCGGAATGCCTTCTTGCGGCCATCCAGCCGTAGCGTGGCCAGTGCCGCGTCAAAATTGACCTCGAAGTAATCGAGGCGCTCATCGTAGCCAGCCCGGTCCTTCGCCAGCATGACCATGAAGCGGTCCATGACGTATTCGCCAATCTTGATGTTTCGCTGGGAGGCCAGGGCCTTTCCATCCACCTTCCCCGCAATTTCCGGGTTGGGCATTCGAGCAAGGATGCGTTGCCGGAGTGCGCGGAATATCGTCTCGAAGAAGCGGTCGGAATTGTCCGAGCGGCAGGTTCGGATGACGTGCAGGAGGCATTCGGGGGCAAGATAATGGGGATCGCCCGGGTCGTTGATCTTGCAGAGCTCCCCAAGCTCGGAGCGTGAGAGATTCAACAACTCACCGAGGCTGCGCTCGATGTCGAGCCGGCGCTGGTACAGCGTCCCATCTGGCTTTTGTTTGCGAAGCGGAATCGGCATGTCGCCCCAAGTTACGGAAAGACCTCAGTGACCAGCCGGATGGTAATAGCGTTATTAAGCGGGTTCTAGCGAAAGCTGCGCTGCTAGCGAACTGCACGCGATAGCATACGCGGCGTGGTCTCGCGTGGGTAAGGCAACCCCGACAGGAATATAACCCAATGAAAAGACAAGTGCTTTAGCGGCGCGGGAAGAGCGCGGCCGCCGCTGCCTACGGGCTGATTGCGCTTGGCGCCGCCCCCTCGAAAGAACGTGCGGGCGTCCTGCACCATCTCGCCGACGCTCTCCTTAAATCCCTTGCGGCAATAGCCCCCTAGATGACGAGAAACCCTGAGACTGTCACCCAGGTTCGCAACGAACCTTCTTCCAGTTCAACGTCCACGACGACGCGCTGGTCGAACAGGTTCCTCGCTGCCGTAACGGCTACTGCGTCCAGGTATCGTCCCAATGCGCGGGCACGACGGTCTGAGACGCTGTATGGCACAGATGAATATACGCTTCGGCCAGTTGGGCCATTCCCCCATCCCCGAGTAGATTGCCCTCGGAGATGGTCGCAGGTTTGGCCCGCAACCACAACGATCACCGGACACTTGGCGGGTGGGATCAGAAGGTGGTATCGTGAGTGTGGCAGGCGAGCCTGATTTCGACGGCGGTTCAGTTACTTAGTGCGGCCCAGAGCGTCTCCCCTAGGGAGCGCCAATCATTTCAATAGCTTAGCTCGCTTTAGAATCTCGGTGTGGAATTGGTGCGGAATATGCCAATTCCTGCGGGACAAAATTGTTTTTGCGAGAACATCGCTCCCTCGCCGGATTGAGGTGCGCTGGGAGGAAGCACGCGATGCTCGCACACCCAGCGCGAACGTCGTTCAGACCGTCGAGCCGGACGAAGCGCGCGTGGCAGCCAGAGCAAGAGCCGCTGGCGGAGGTCACGCCGCTTCAACGCGGAGCGTTCTGCGAACGCGTGGATCTGGCCGAAGATCGCAGCGGTGATCACGGCAACACCTGCAGCGAATGTTTCATCCGCCGCCCCACAAATCCGAGCGATTCTTTGAAAGTCAGGTAGGCGTTGCAAGTACTGGTTTTCTGTTACTTTAATGCTCTCAAAGGGGTCGGGGGCTGGCGAGTGAAATGAAAAGACCAAAAGCTACCAAAGGCGGCCGCGCGAAAAAAAAGCGCGCGGCCGTGGCCGAAGCCTATCGCACTTCCAAGGGGAAGATGCTCGTCGGCCGCATCGAAGACGCGCTCGAAAGCGCGGCGTTCAAACGTCTTCGCGGCAAGGTGAACCTCATTTTCACATCGCCACCGTTTCCTCTGGTGCACAAGAAGCGTTACGGCAACGAAACGGGCAAGCAATATCTGCGCTGGCTCGAAAGCCTGGCTCCCCGCTTGTGCGATCTGCTCGCGCCCGATGGTTCGATTGTGATCGAGATCGGGAATTCTTGGGAACCCGGCGTCCCGGTTATGTCGACGCTTGGACTCGAAGCCTTGCTGGCCTTCAAGAAGGCAGGCAAACTGCACCTCTGCCAACACGTGATTTGCCACAATCCGGCTAGACTCCCAAGTCCGGCGCAATGGGTCAACGTCAACCGCGAGAGGTTGAAGGACTCGTTCACCCACGTCTGGTGGATGTCGCGCAAGCAGCATCCCAAGGCCGACAATCGGCGCGTGCTGCTGCCGTACAGCGACCAGATGAAAGCATTGCTCAAGGCACAGAAATATAATTCCGGCGTCAGGCCGTCCGGACACGTAATTTCGGAAAAGGGATTCCTGACCGACCACGGCGGCGCGATAGCGCCTAATGTGATCCGGATCGTTGACGACGCGACGTTGCCGGAAGCGCTTTTGCAATTCTCGGGCACTTCGGCGGATTTTAAGTATCGACAATACTGCAAGAACCGCGGCTATGAGCTGCATCCCGCCCGAATGCAGATGGGGCTAGCAGGTTTCTTTATCGAATTCCTGACGCAGCGCGGCGATCTGGTCCTCGACCCGTTCGGAGGCTCAAACACGACCGGCTACGCAGCTGAAATGTTAAAGCGCGAATGGGTCTCGGTCGAAGCCAGCAGAGAATATGCGCTTGGGTCCAAGGGACGCTTTGAAAGCGAAAAGGAAGAGACCAAGCAAAAGCCGAAACGAAAAGCGACGAGGGGGCGCCGACATGCCGCAGCAGCCTAGCGATTTTGGGGAAATCACGATTGGTTCGGCCGCGATCAGGAATTATTCGCGGCTGCCATATCACATGTGGTTCGCTCTGGCCGAGTTCATCGACAACTCGACCCAATCGCGCCTGAATTATCCGGAGTTAGTGGACGAAGCTCTGAAAAAAGAAGGCACACCGCTAACAGTTGAGATTTCATACAACGTGACCAAGCGGGAATTGACGGTCACGGACAATTCCATCGGTATGTCGAAAGACGACTTAATCGCTGCGCTCAGGATCGCAAATCCAACCAAGGACAGCACAGGGCGGTCGAGGTACGGCATGGGCATGAAGACCGCTGCATGCTGGATCGGCAACAAATGGAGGATTGAAACTGCGGAGCTGACGGGCGGAGAGGAGTGGACCGCAGAGGTCGATGTGAACAAGATCGCGGAAGGGGATACAATGGTTCCCCTGACTGTAAAAGAGGTTAGTAAGGACGCGCACTATACCCGCATCATCATTTCGGACCTTAATCGCAATCTCCAAGCTCGAACGGATGAAACGATCAGGGCGTATCTCAGCTCGATTTATCGTTTCGATCTGAAGGCGGGCAAACTCAAGATTATCTATCGCGACGAAGAGATTCTGCCGCCGGCTGACGACAATTTCGACGTTGATATGAATGGAAAGCCCATGAGGCGTCCGTTCCAGACCGAGATCGGTGGCAAGAACGTTGAGGGCTTTGTGGGCGTGCTCAAGCAGGGAGCTGGCGGGCGTAAATACGCGGGCTTCGCCCTGTATCAAAACCAGAGGCAGATTAAGGGTTTCCCGACAGCGTGGAAGCCCAGCAACATCTTCGGGGGCATCAACGACGAAGGGGCGAACAACCTCGTCTCCCAGCGCCTGATGGGCGTGATTGAGCTGGACCGGGCGTTCGGCGTGTCGCACACCAAGGATGCTGTCCTTTTCTCCGGTAACGAAGAAGAAGAGCTGGAAAATTATTTGTTCGACCTGACCAAAGACTATCAGGAATTCGCAAGCAAGCGGCGCGGCGGTGATCGCGATCCCATTAAGCGCGAGAAATTCAAGGAAATGGTTGCGGACCTGAAGTCCGAATTTGTTACGGATGAAATGAGAGACGCGATCAACACATCCGTCCTGCCTCCGCTGGAAATGATCATCGCCAACAACGCAAAGCAAGCAGAAGGTTTGTCGGATGAGGAGAAGGTTGGGTCGTGGATTATTACCGCTGACCTGCGCGTTGATATGTGGATTCAGGACAGAAGCGAGAACGATCAATACGTGGTGCGCGTTCCGGCGTCTGAGAAAGGCGTCGTGCATATCATCATCAACCGCCTCCACCCCTACTATGCTGCCCGCCCCAACATTGAGGCAATCTACGAGTGTATTCGGCAATACATCTATGATGCTGTTGCCGAGTATCGCGTAGCGCAAATGATCCAGGTTACGCCCGATAGCGTGCGGCGCATGAAGGATGCGCTACTGCGCGCGGATGCCAACCGCATCGAAAACTTGGACGCTCCATCGATCAAACCGGCTGGCGACAAAGCTGCGGCGGGCTAGGTCGTGAGCGCCTTTTCGCTTCGTACTTGGCAGAAAGAAGCCCTGGCGCTTTGGCGCAAAGAGGGCAACAGGGGAATCGTCGAAGTCGTCACAGGCGGCGGCAAAACGATCTTCGCCCTCTCCTGCATCAAGGAAATCGACGTCCCGACAACCCTTGTCATCGTTCCCACGGTCGCACTCCTCGACCAATGGTGGGAAGAAGCTGCAGCCTTCTTCGGGGTATCGCTGAATGACATCAACATCATCACTGCATCCGGAAAGATTCAAAATGGCACCATTAACCTCGCCGTGCTGAACAGCGCATCGAAGCTGAACCTCGGGAAACGGAAGGAGCCGCTCTTCCTGATCGTTGACGAATGTCACAAGGCAGCAAGCAAGAAATTCCGAAGCGCGCTGGATTGCTCGCCCGTCGCGACGCTCGGGCTGTCAGCGACACCGGAACGCCCCTACGACGAAGGCCTTGAAGAAGTTCTGATCCCGAAAATTGGCAACATTATTTTCCGCTACACCTACAAAGACGCTCTGCGGGACAAAGTCATCGTTCCCTTTGAGTTAAAGAACGTCATTTTCGAATTGGAGCCTGAGCGTCAGGCCGAATACGACAAGCTCACGAAGGCAATCGGCCGGTCGATCAACAACAACGGGCTGGACGATGAGCGCACCGTTGCACTTCTTCTAAGGCGGGCGCGGGTGATGAACCTTAGCGTAAATCGGATTCGTCTTGCTCTTCGCTTGGTACGGGCTCACAAGGGCGCGCGCACCATCGTCTTTCATGAAGACATTGAAGCTTGCAACGCGATTCATGACGTACTGAGCGAGGCGAAGCTGCGCTCCGGCGTCTACCATTCAAAAATGAAATTGCGCCATCGAGCCGAAATCCTGTCCGCCTACCGGCACGGTGAGATCGACGTGCTCATTACATGCCGGGCACTAGATGAAGGATTTAATGTTCCGGAAACGGAGATAGGGATTATCGCGGCCAGTACTGCAACAAGGCGGCAACGCATTCAGAGATTGGGCCGCGTGTTGCGCCCGGTTAAGGGCAAGGGCGGCGCGGTGATCTATAGCCTTGTCGCAACTGACCCTGAGATAAAGCGCCTTCGGGAAGAGGAAAAGGATCTTGAGGGCGTTGCCGCAGTGACGTGGGGGCGCGCATGACAACGATTCTGGTGGGGGAATGTAGCGGGTCAAATCTGTTCGATCTGTGGGACGCCGACGCGGCGCTGGAAACCGAATTCGAACTGATCGTCGCCAAAGCATTGATCTGCATTTACCCGAAGTATCATTGCATTCCCTTCGGCGGGACATTCAAGTTGGAGGGCAACATTTCGCGACCTGATATTGCGCTGGTTGCAAAGGACATGTCGCACTGGTTTGTTATCGAAGTGGAGCTCGTATCCCATTCGCTTGAAGGCCATGTGCTGCCGCAAATTAGAACATTTCGATACGGCGAACCTCAGAACGATTGCGTTTCGGTGCTGGCGAAAGCGCTCTCGATGGATCGCGCCCAGATGCAGACATTCGTTCTGACCGTGCCGCGTTCGGTAGCCGTTATCGCCAACAAGCGCCACAGGGATTGGGAGATAGCTTTGCGCTCCTTGCAGGTGCAACTGCTGGCCGTCTCCGCGTTTAACTCTCCAAACGGCCAGCAGGCCGTCGAAATCGACGGGAATCTTATTGCTCAGCAGCAGCACCTTGGCTTCGGGCAATATTCAGCCACCGACCGCGCATTGCGCTTTCACCGTGGGGTCAATCTTCCCGACGGTGAAATCATGGTAGACAGCTTCGACGGATCGGGCGGCGTCTGGACCGTGACACGCGACAGTACGACCGCTTGGGTGACCAAGAATCAGGGGGTGCCTGATATCGAAAACGGTTCGTATATCCAGATCGTTCGCCTCTTTGGTGGACGGTTCTCGATCCGGCCCTCACCAGCTAGCAGCAATCACCGATAGATAGTGACTCCTACGATCAGCGCCGTTGGGGCACCGGACAGGGCCTCTCTGGAGGCAGCTTGGATAACAGGTGTGGCCATTCCTCCGCGACAATCGCGCGAATATCGGGATGGATGGCGGCGACAGAATCGAACGTCTCTAGCTCGGCTTTGACGTGACGATATGATTGCCGCGAGCAAAGCCGCGCGGCGCTCGCGCGAAGCGGCCGCTGAAGCGCTCGCCGCTATCGAGCAATGCAACGCTCGCCTCGCATCGGGGGAAGCGCGTCTGGTCGTGGCCAACTATCGGCGCGGCGCTGACCGCAAAACACCACTGGCTCGTTATAGCCTGTGAGTCCTGCGACACGATCACCGAAATGGATCTGTCGATGAAGCCGCGCGACTCCGGTGCATCGGTTCGCGAAGCGCTCCGCGACGTGCGGTGCCCGCGCTGTAATGGTCACGGGCGGCCCCGCATTGCTGGATTGGCGCGGCTACCTTCGTTCAAGTAACCCCAACCAAACAAAGGGCGATCTGATCCCAGTAGATGGTTGTGCCCTACGATGATACAACCCCGCAGGGTGACGTTGCTACGGGGTGATGAGCATGACGACAGCTGGAAATAAGGGTGCGGTTCAAGTCTCTCAGGAGCCGAAACGATGTTTTGTTATCGGACCTATCGGAGAACTTGGCTCGGACATCCGCCGTCACTCCGACTTCCTTTTTGAAGGCATTGTCAAAGAGGTCACAGAAAAGGATGGGCTCGATTATCGGACATGGCGTGCCGATAAGGACCCCCATCCCGGCATGATTACGGACAAAATCATTAACGACATTATCGAAAGCGACATTGTGATCGCCGATCTTACCTTCTTAAACGCGAACGTATTCTACGAGATCGGCATCCGCCATTCTGTCGAAAAGCCGATAATCCACATGGTTCACGAAGACACCAAACTGCCATTCGACAATTTGGGCCACAGGGCGATCAAGTTTAATCACGCTGAATGGAAAAGTATCATTGAGGCGCGTCAGGAGCTAAAGGCCCAGATTATTGAAATCGAAAAGCCCACCTTTAAGGTAACTAATCCCGTTACTCACGCTCTTACGACCAAAGTATTCCGAGCTAGCGCGGACCCCATTGAGCAAAAGATTTCCGAGCTGGTTCAGCGAGTCACCGAACTGGAAGCGAAAGACGAGCGGCCAAAAGCACGTAAGGCAACCATAGCGGATGCAATTGCTGCGCTGAGCTTGGAGACAGTTGAGGCGCAGCAGGTCCGCGCCAATAGCATCCGGACGATACTCAAAAAGATCTTCCAGCCCTCGGAGTTAAAAACACTAGGCCCCGAAGTCGAATCTTTCATTACTGAATACGCTTCGAACGACCAAAACTTCTCTCGGCTCACCGACATGATCGTGGCCGGTGACACCGACAAAGTGAAGACCTTGGTGCGCCTCCAAATCCCGTTCTGAGTATGCCGACGCCCGCCGCGCCGCCAGCGAAGCGGCCGCGGGCTCTAGGCTGTTGTTTCTATCCGCCAACACCTGCCCGGTGGTCGGCGCTGGCGCCGCCGGAGTGCGCGACGCCACAAGTATTGACCCGGATGACGGCGGGCGAATTCCGTCTAGGCTGCTGCGAGGGTCTCGCCCCGCTTCGTGACGACGCCTAAGATCGCTCGCGCGTCCGCTCCGGCGGATATCGATACAGTGCTCGCCTCGATAACGGCAAGCAATGCGAGCTTACGATCGCGCTGGACGCAAAGGCAGCGTGACGTTCAAAGACCCTGACTGGACGTGCAAGCAATATCACTGCGGCGCACGAGCATCGTTCGAGCACATCGAGTTTCGGCCTGCGGCCCGGGTTGCTTGCAAATTGGCGCGGACCGCAAGGTGCAAGGCTCCTCGGCCATTCCCGCAAGAATGGGCCACCAAATCGAAAAGCCAGCTTCGGCTGGCTTTTCTGTGTCTCGCCGCCTGCTTCATCGCGGCTGCGCAGACCTGTGAACACGCTGCGCTACATTGCGCACATGCCGGTAAGGGAACATTGCGACATCGGTGATAGTTGAACCGCACGGCATCAGAAGCGTCACGGCAAGCGCGTGAATGCCGCTGCTCTCTGCGCGCCGCGCGCGGCGTCAATCGAAAGCGGTTCCATGTCATCCAATCGCTCGCTCGTCCGCTCACTCACTCTCGCGCTTTGCGCCGTGTTCGTCTGTGCGTCGCTCGCGTCGGCCGCGCCGGCGCACAAGAAGCGCAAGCATGTTCATCGCAAGGACGATTACGGCTTCCTGCCCGGCTATGCCGAATTGCGCGCGGAGCGCGAGCGTGCCGAGAAGTGGGGCACGAGCCGCTGGTGGTATGGCGGGCCGGGGTTCTATCGCGGGCGCTGGAACGGCGGCGGCTTCGGGCCGTGCTGGACGCAGACGCCGATCGGGCCGGTGTGGAACTGCGGCAGGTAAGCAGGGTGACGTGAGAGGGGCGGCGGCTGCATCTCATGTGCGATTGAGTAGGGGACAGGTGAGTTGCAGGTGTCGTGCCGCCTGAACACCCCCCTCCCTGTCCCTCCCCCGCAAGGGGGGAGGGAACGATGGGGCGCGTTCTGGCCAAGCCGCTGATGTAGATTCTTCGTATGCGCGGCGCACGAGGGAGGGTGAGTTGCGCGTGCCGTGCCGTTGAGTTGCAGGTGCCGTGCCGCTTCAACATCCCCCTCCCTGTCCCTCCCCCACAAGGGGGAGGGAACGGTGTGGCGCGTTCTGGCTAAGCCGCTGACAGTGAATCCTTGATGCGTGGCGCGTGAGGACCGGTGAGTTGCGTGTGTCGTGCCGTCTCGACACCCCCCGTCCCTGTCCCTCCCCCACAAGGGGGGAGGGAACGATGTGGCGCGTTCTCGTCGGGCCGCTGACGTAGATCCTTCGTATGCGCGGCGCACGAGGGCGGGTGAGTTGCGCGGCGCATGACGAGCACAGAGCCGCGATGGCGGCGCGCGGGTTCGATGGGCGATGGACGGCCGGGCCGAGCCCGGCCATGACGAACTGCAGAGGCCTTGCCGGACGCGCGCATCCCGCGCATTCAATTCAACTGCGCGCGGGCATGCTATCGGCCGCGTCACCTTATGCGCCGGCGGCCCGGAGGTGTCGGCGCCGCGTTGACAAACCTCAAGGTCCGCGCCCGCCGCGCCACTAGGGCTGGCGGCATGGCGTACCTCGCTGACGTGCCGCTGTCCGCGATCTTCCTCGTCAGCCTCGCCGTGATGATGGCGCTGAGCGAGATCGGATGCCGGTTCGGCATGCGCGCGCGCGGCAAGGGCAAGGAGGACATCGCGACGCTCGAGGCCGCGGCCTTCGGCCTGCTGGCGCTGATGATCGGCTTCACCTTCGCCATGGCGCTGACACGGTTCGAGGCGCGGCGCGAGGCCGTGCTGAGCGAGGCCGGCGCGATCGAGGCGGCGGCGCTGCGTGCGCGCCTCCTGCCCGCGCCCTCCGACGCGGAGGCGATGACGCTGCTGCGCGAGTACGCGCACCTGCGCGTGGCGATGACGCGCGCGCCACGGGCCGAAGATCTCAGGGCCGGCATCGCGCGCTCCAACGCGATCCACGAGCGGCTGTGGCAGCAGGCCGCGGCCGCCGCTGCGAAGCCGGAATCCTCGAACTCGGCGGGCCTCGTGATCGAGGCGCTCAACGATCTCATCAAGGCGCAGCAGCGGCGCCTCGCGGTGGTGCGCAACCACGTGCCGACCGAGGTGATGGCCGCGCTCTACGGCATCGCCGCGCTCGCCGTGGCGCTCTCGGGCTACGCCCAGGGCCTGCGCGCGGCGCCCTCGCGCACGCCGGTGTTCCTCACCGCCGGGCTGATCTGCTGCGTGATCATCCTGATCGTGGATATCGAGACGCCGTTCCGCGGCTTCGTGCACGTCAACCAGCAGCCGCTGATCGACGCCGCCGCGCAGATCGCGGCGATGCCGCCGCGCTGAGTCAGCCCGCCATCGCCACGCGCTCGATCTTGCCGGGCGCGGGCGGCCATTGCCCCAGCCAGGTGTCGAGCGGCATGACCAGCGGCGGCTCGTTGTAATCGACGAGGCTGGCGTCCACGGCAAAATAGCCGCCGTCGTTCTCCTTGAGCACGGCGGTGTTGCGCAGGTCGGGGTCGGTGAGCGAGCCGCCATAGGAGAGCGGTGCGACCTTGTGGAGCGACAAGAGGCCGTCGCGCTCCATCATCGTCATGTAGGTCCAGGTGTTGACCGACGCATCGACGCAGTCGACCTGGCTGAGGTCGCCGAGGTTGGGCAGCACCAGCAGATGCTTGTGCGTCCACTGGTGCGCGTTGGTGCCGGCCTGCGGCCCGACCATGACGGAGATCATCGCCACGGCGCGCGCGATCTGCGCGCGCTCCTGCCGCGCGGTCCTGGCGCGCGGCTTGAACACGGCGGCGACCTGCCGCCACTGGCCCGGCGTGAGGCTGACCGGCGTGCGCTCGACGCAGTTGAAGCCGTGGCAGACGGTGAAATGCGCGGGCGTCGGGCTCGGCAGCGCGAAGCGGTCGAGATAGTGCGTGTTGAGATTGTGCTCGCCGTGCATGCAGCCGGCGACGCACACCGCCAGACCCAGAGACGCCAACAGGCCCCGCATCCGCATTTCCAACCCCGCAGCCCGCCGATGCTAGCGCAGGGTGTGGCGCGGGAGAACGCCATCCCCGGAGTTGTCCAACGCACAGAGGCCCGCGGTAAGCCCGCGAATTCATGGCGGTATTTCGATCCGCCCGGGCGAACCGGCGAGGACAACCGAAAATAGAGTTACCTTGTTTATTGTCGCAAAGATAGAATCACGACATACTGACAGTCCTAATCGCAAGCGATCGGTGGCCGGCGCAGCCGTCAGGGTGGACCTGACCGGCGAAGGGCTTGTCGTGCCTGCGGCCTGCCGCGCGGCGCTTGCCGGATCTCTCGCGACGCCGGTCGCGGGTGATCGTGCGGGTGATCGTGCGTGTGATGGTGCGTGTGATGGTGCGGGTGATGGTGCGGGTCATGGTCCTTGGGCCGGGGCGCTGATGGCGGACCTTGTCGACGCTTCCTCGCATGTCGGCGTCCTGCGCGGCGTCGCGCGCAGCGCAATGCGGGGCGCGGGCCGGACGGACCTGCGCCCGCGCGCTGCGCCGCTCGCGGGATCGGAGATCGGCGTCACGGTCGCCGCGCGCGCGGAGCTGGCGCAGGTCGCGGCCTGGCGCACGGCATTCGCGCCGCACGCCAAGGACCGGCGCTACTACGAGCTCGTCGAGGACACGATCGAGCCGCGCTTCCTCCATCGCTATTTCATCGTCACCGATGCGCAGGGCGAGGCCTGCGCCGTGCAGCCGGCGTTCGTCGCCGACATCGATCTCTTCGAAGGCGTCGCCCTGCCGCTGCGGCGCGCGGCGGCGCTCGTGCGCCGCGCGTGGCCGCGCTTCATGACGACGCGCGCGCTGATGATCGGCTGCGCCGCCGGCGACGGCCATCTCGACGGTGCGGACGGGCCCGCGCGCCGCGCCGCGGTCACGCCGCTCGTCGCCGCCGCGCTGGCGCAGGCGCGCGCGGAGGGCGCGCGGCTTGTCGTGTTCAAGGAGTTCTCCGCGCGTTATCGTGCCGACCTTGCGGCGCTCGGCGCGGCGGGGTTCGTGCGGGTGCCGAGCCTGCCGATGACCAGCCTCGACCTGAACTACGCGAGCTTCGAGGACTACATGGCGCGTGCGCTCAGCCGCGCCGCGCGCAAGGACCTGCGCCGCAAGTTCAAGGCGGCGGCGCGCGGCCCCGACATCGAGATGAGCGTCATGCACGACGCCGGCGCGGTCATCGACGAGGTCTATCCGCTCTACCTGCAGGTCTATGAGCGCTCGCACCTGCATTTCGAGAAGCTCACCAAGGACTACATCCGCGAGCTTGGCCGGCGCATGCCGGACCGCGCGCGCTTCTTCGTCTGGCGGCGGGACGGCGTCGCGATCGCGTTTGGCATCTGCCTCGTGCAGGGCGACACGATCCAGGACGAGTATCTCGGCCTGGACTATCGCGTGGCGCTCGACCTGCACCTCTATCACGTGACGTTCCGCGACATCGTCACCTGGGCGATCGCCAACGGCTACAGGCGCTATCGCAGCACGGGCCTCAACTACGATCCGAAACGCCACCTGCGCCATCGCCTCGAGCCGCTCGATCTCTACGTGCGGGCGACCTCGGGGCTCGCCAACCGCATCCTGAAAATCGTGCTGCCCCTGCTCGGGCCGACGCGCTACGATGCCACGCTCAAGCGCTTCGCCAACTATCACGAGCTGACAGACGCGGCATGACGGACTGGGAGCGCAGGTGGTACGGCGACCCGACCGTCCATGTGCTCGCGAGCGCGATCCTGATCTCCGCCGCCGAGGTGTTTCTCAAGATGGGCGCGGCGGCGTCCGCCGGCGAGGCCGGCGCGGCGCTGCTCGGCGTTGCCGCGCTCGCAGCGCCCGCGACCTGGATCGGCATCGCCCTCTACATCCTGAGCTTCCTGAGCTGGCTGCACGTTCTGCGCCTGATGCCGGTGAGCCAGGCCTTTGCGCTCAGCAACATCGTGCACGTCATGGTGCCGGTTGCCGCCTTCCTGTTCCTGGGCGAGGCCATCTCGCTCCAGCGCGGCACCGGCATCCTGCTGGTGTTCGCGGGGACCCTGCTGGTGGCGACGTCACCGGCGCTGGCGCGCAAGCCGTCATGACGTGGCTCGCGTTCGCAGTCGGGATTGCGTGCCAAGTGTGCCTCGTGAGCGGGCACATCGTGCTCAAGCATGCGATGAACGCGACGCATCGCCTGCCGCGGCGCTGGGGCGCCATCGCGGCGGGCATCGCCGCCGGCATCGCGCTGCTCGGCCTGTGGTTCTTCCTGTGGCTGGGCCTGCTGCGCGACTTCGAGCTCAGCCGCGTGTTCCCGTTCGAGGGCATCGGCCCGCCGCTGCTGGTGCTCGGCGCGGCGGTGTTCCTCAAGGAGCGCATCGCACTGCGCGCCTGGATCGGGATCGCGCTGATCGCCGCCGGCGTCGCGCTGGTGGCGGGAAGCTAGTGGGGACTTATTTCGGCGGCTCGCCGACGGACCAGTCCCACGTCCTGGTGTTGACCGTGTGCCTGATCGAGGACGCCATGCTGCCGTCCTTGTTGGCCCAGCTGAAGATGTGCTCGCCGTAGTCGACGCCGAGCGTGGACCAGTCGTGCGGGCCGACTTCGCCCTGATAATCGCCGTCGACATGCAGGATGACGGTCTTGTTGCTGGCGTTCCTGGCATAGACCAGGGTCTTGTCCTGCGCGAGCGCAGGGACGCAGAGGGCGGCGAGCGCCAGCGCCGCGACCAGCATCGGGACGAGACCGCGCATGGAAAGCTCCTTGCAATCGTGCGGCATCATCGCAGCGACCGGCCCGCGCGCGTTGACGGAGATCAAGCGGCGTTCCGATGAAGGCTTGGCCGGCGCCGACGGGCGCCGCCGCGTTTTGCTTACGATTTGACTTGGTTGTGAGCGTCGGCGCACGCGGCGCGTTCAACAGACCGCGATAGGGTCGCGGCATCGTTCGTGCGAAACCGGAGACGTTGCCATGGCCACGTACGTCATGTTCGGGACTTACTCGCCGGAAGCCATCAAGGGCATCAGTGCCAAGCGGTCCGACGAGGCGAAGGCCTTGATCAAGAAGGAAGGCGGCGAGCTCAAGGCCGCCTATGCGCTGCTCGGCGACATCGACCTCTTGCTGATCGTCGACCTGCCGGATCCCGCGCATGTGATGCGGGCGGCGGCGGCGCTCAACAGGCTGACGGGCATCGCCTTCGCCAGCGCGCCGGCGCTCCCGATCGAGGAGTTCGACAAGGCGATGGCCTAGCCGCGATGGGGCGGCGCCCGGCCGCGCCGCCAGGCCGAGAACACGTCCCACGCCGACAGGAACATCGCCGCCAGCACGGGTCCGATGACGAAGCCGTTGACGCCGAAGGCGGAGATGCCGCCGAGGGTGGAGATCAGGACGACGTAGTCGGGGATCTGCGTGTCCTTGCCGACGAGGATCGGGCGCAGGAGGTTGTCGACGAGGCCGATGACCAGGATGCCGTAGACGATGAGGGCGACGCCCTGCCAGAGCGCGCCGGTGACCATCAGGTAGATCGCGACCGGCACCCAGACGAGGCCGGTGCCGACCACGGGCAGCAGCGCGAGGATCGCCATCAGCGCACCCCACAGCACCGGCGCGCGGATGCCGAGGAGCGCGAAGATCAGGCCGCCGAGCGCGCCCTGCACCAGCGCCACCACGACGCTGCCCTTGACGATGGCGCGGATGGTGATGGTGAACTTCTCCGCCAGCGCGGTCTGCTGATCGCCGCGCAGCGGGATGGCCTCGCTCGACATGCGCCGCAGCGCGCGGCCGTCGCGCAGCAGGAAGTAGACGAGATAGAGCATCACGAACAGGCCGATGAGGAAGTGCAGCGTCATCTGGCCGAAGCTGAGCGCCTGGCCGGCGACGAAGCGGCCGCTCTCCACCAGGAACGAGGTGAGCCGCTCGCGCACGGTGGCGAGGTTGGGCGCGCGCAGGCGATCAAGCAGGCCGGTGGCCCAGTCCGGCAGCGCGTCGCGCGCCTGCTGCAGGCCCTGCGTGAGGTTGATGTTGCCGGACTGCAGGGCGGTGACCAGCTCGCCCGCCTCCTGCACCACCAGCGAGGTCAGGATCGCGAGCGGCACCAGCACCATCACGACGATGATCAACAGCGTGAGCAGCGCGGCGAGGTTGGGCCAGCGCGGCATGGCGCGCAGCAGCCGGCGGTTGACCGGCGCGAACAGCACGGCGAACACGACCGCCCACAGGATCGCGCCCGAAAACGGCCACAGGGTCCATGCGAACAGCAGGGAGACGGCGACGACCAGGACGAGCAGGGCCTTGTCTTCGAGGTCGCGCATCGGGGCTCCTGGCCTGTGCCGTGTCCGTGGTCAATCCACTGGCGGGCCGCCGAGTTGCACCACGACGGCTGCGCCGGCCCTCCCGGCCGGTCCATCCGGTCCGGCGCCCGCCAGCAAATACATGATTCTGGCGCGGCTTTTCTGACCCCGCGGCGCACCGCAAACAAATGTCCGAAGCGCTTCAAATCCGCCACACCCGGTGCGTCACCCTCGCCCGCGAGCGGGCGCCCGATGGCATCCGCGCTCCGCACGACCTACATGGATCCGGAATGGTCCGGCGGGACGATCACCCGCCCAGCGAGGCAGCCATGGAGAAGAAGCATCAGTGGAACATCTGGTACTTCGTCGCCGCGTTCTTCCTGCTGATCCTGTTCCAGAGCGTCTGGACGGCGTGGCGCACGGTCGAGCCGCTGCCCTACAGCGAGTTCCTCAAGCTCCTCAATGACGGGCGCATCGTCGAGCTCACGGTCGGGCAGGAGCAGATCACCGGGAAGCTCAAGGAGCCGATCAACGGCCGGCAATATTTCGTGACCAACCGGGTCGAGCCGGCCCTCGCCGAGCAGATCGAGAAGTCCGGGGTCAAGTTCACCGGCACGGTGGAGAACACCTTCCTGTCCACCTTGCTGTCGTGGCTGATGCCGGTGCTGCTGTTCTTCGGCGTCTGGTATTTCGTGTTCCGCCGCTTCGCCGAGAAGCAGGGGCTCGGCGGGCTCATCAACGTCGGCAAGTCGAAGGCGCGCGTGCTGGTCGAGCGCGACACCGGCGTGACCTTCGACGACGTCGCCGGCGTCGACGAGGCCAAGGCCGAGCTGCAGGAGATCGTCTCGTTCCTCAAAGACAAGGACAAGTACGGCCGGCTCGGCGCGCGCATCCCCAAAGGTGTGCTGCTGGTCGGTCCGCCCGGCACCGGCAAGACGCTCATCGCCAAGGCGGTGGCGGGGCAGGCGGGCGTGCCGTTCTTCTCCATCTCCGGCTCGGAGTTCGTGGAGATGTTCGTCGGCGTCGGCGCGGCGCGCGTGCGCGACCTGTTCGAGCAGGCGCGCAAGGCGGCGCCCTGCATCATCTTCATCGACGAGCTCGACGCGCTCGGCAAGGCGCGCGGCGCCGGCGCCTTCGGCGGGCACGACGAGAAGGAGCAGACGCTCAACCAGCTCCTGACCGAGCTCGACGGGTTCGATCCGCGCGAGGGCATCGTGCTGCTCGCCGCCACCAACCGCCCCGAGATCCTCGATCCGGCGCTGCTGCGCGCCGGCCGCTTCGACCGCCAGGTCGTGATCGACCGCCCCGACCGCAAAGGACGCGAGGCGATCCTGCGCGTGCACGTCAAGCGCGTGAAGCTTGCACCGGGCGTGTCGCTCGACCAGATCGCCGGCATCACGCCCGGCTTCACCGGCGCTGATCTCGCCAATCTCGTCAACGAGGCGGCGATCGTCGCCACGCGCCGCGGAGCCGGCGAGGTGACGACGGCGGACTTCACCGCCGCGGTCGAGCGCATCGTCGCCGGCGCCGAGCGCAGGGGCCGCCTGCTGCAGCCGCAGGAGCGGCGCGTCGTCGCCTATCACGAGATGGGCCACGCGCTCGCCGCCGCGAACCTGCCCAGCACCGACCCGGTGCACAAGGTCTCGATCATTCCGCGCTCGATCGGTGCGCTCGGCTACACCATGCAGCGGCCGACCGACGACCGCTACCTGATCACGCGCCAGGAGCTCAAGGACCGCATGGTCGTGCTGCTGTCGGGGCGCGCCGCCGAGGACGTGGTGTTCGGCGAGATCTCCACCGGAGCAGCCGACGATCTCGCCAAAGTGACCGACATCGCGCGCCAGATCGTGACGCGCTTCGGCATGACCGAGGCGCTCGGGCAGGCGGTGCTCGAGCGCAGCAGCCAGACCTATCTCGGCGATCAGGTGGTCGGCGTGCGCGAGAAGGACTATTCGGAGGAGACCGCGCGCGAGGTCGATCTCGCAGTCAAGCGGCTGATCGACGACGCCTATGGGCGCGCCAAGTCGATCCTCACCGCGCGCCGCGCGGTGCTCGACGAGGGCGCCCGGCTGCTGCTGGAGAAGGAGACGCTCACGCCCGAGGACTTCCCCGCGCTCGGGCGGCCGAGCGATGCGGATGCGGCCACCAAGGAGCGGGTCGCCGCTCCGATCTGACGCAGGGTCGCGCCGCGGGCTCGTGGACGGCGGCGCGATGCGGCGCCGTTCAGCCCGCGTCGGAGTGCGGCTCGCGACGCGCGGCCTCCAGCGCGGGCGGCGCCCCGTCGGCGAGCAGCACGAGGCGGAACGCGCGCTCGAGCTGCACGACGAACTCCGCGTCCTCGAGATCGAGCGGTCCGGGCTGGATCACGATGGCGTTGTTGAGCGTTCCGTAGAGTACCTGGAAGGCGAAGCGTGTGGCCGTGACCTCGCCGGACGTCAGCGGGCGTCCGCGCCGCGCCGCGCGCCATGCGATGAAGCAGTCGGCGACGAAATATCCGTGCCGCCGGATCGGGTCCCAGACGTCCGCCTGCTCCAGGCGCTTGCGGATCGCGGCGCGGATCAGCCCGCTGTTGGCGCGGAAGCGGCCGGCGGTGGCCTTAACCAGCGCGCCGATCAGGCGCTCGTCGTCATGCGCGGCGAACAAGGTCACCGTCGTGGCGCGCGCGTCGGCGACGTATTGCGCGACCAGCGCGCCGAAGAACGCGTCCTTGTCGCGGAAGCGCTGGTAGAACGCGCCGACCGAGCAGCGCGCCGCCTCCGCGATCTCCGCGACCGGGACGGAATCGAAGTCGCGCCGCGCGACGAGGCGCTTGCCGGCGGCGAGCAGCCGGTTGCGCGTGAGCTCGCCGCGCCGCTGCTTGACCGGCAGCACGCCTTCCGGCCGCTCGGTCTCGTCCCAGGCCGCTTGACCGGAAATATGAATCATGGTTCATATTCATGCACAAAAACAAAGTCCGCGCAAATCGCGACGCCGCATCACACGACGGCAAGTCCGGCGGACAACACACCAACGGGAGGACGACATGAATCGCCGGCATTGGCTGATTGGCGCGACCGCCGCGGCCGCGCTGCTGGGTTCCGCCAACCTTGCATGCGCGCAGAGCAACACCATCCGCATCATTTTCCCTTACGCCGCCGGCGGCACCGGCGACGCGACGGTGCGCCTCCTCGCCGACAAGATGTCGACGGCGCTCAATCAGCCGGTCGTGGTCGAGAACCGCACCGGCGGGGCGGGACGCATCGGCGTGTCGGCGGTCAAGAACGCGGAGCCCGACGGGCTCACGCTGCTGTTCACACCATTCGCAGCGGTGACGATCTATCCGTTCGTCTACCGCACGCTCGACTATGATCCGTTCAAGGACCTGCGGCCGCTCTCGCAGATCAATACCTTCGACTTCGGCATCGCCGTCAACAACGACGTGCCCGCCAAGAACCCCAAGGAACTGGTGGCCTGGCTCAAGGCCAACCCGCGCAAGGCGCAGTTCGGCTCGCCCGGCGCCGGCGCGCTGCCGCACTTCTTCGGCCTGATGTTCGGCAAGGCTGCCGGTATCGAGATGACCCACATCGCCTACAAGGGCGGAACGCCCGCCATCGCCGACCTGCTCGGCGGCCAGATCCCGATCGTGTCGTCGACCGCGAGCGAGTTCATCCAGCTTCACCAGGAGAAGAAGCTGCGGGTGATCGGCACGTCGGATGTCGAACGTTCGATCGGGTTGCAGGACGTGCCCACCTTCAAGGAGAGCGGCATCGATATCGTCGGCACGAGCTGGTACGCGATGTTCGCGCCGGCCAAGACGCCGGACGCGACGATCGCGCGGCTCAACAAGGTGATCGTCGAGGCGGTGAAGTCGCCCGATTTCCGCAAGCGCCAGCTTGAATGGGGTCTCAACCCCACGGGCACGAGCCCCGAGGAACTCGGCCGCATCCAGAAGGCGGATGCCGAGCGGTGGGCGCCGGTGGTGAAGGCATCAGGCTTCGTCGCGGATTAGACGGCCCGTCTGGTCAACGGTTGCGGCTCGCGGCGTGCGGTGGCGCCGCGTCCTGCACCGACACGATGTCGTCCATCTCGAGCGGTGCGGCATTGGCGACGAACCACTCGGCGCGCGTGGCGGCGCGCCGCCGGCCGTCGGCGTCGATCGGCAGCCGCAACGCCTGCACCAGCGTCTCGACCTCGCGCCGCGCGATGGCGCGCGAGGGCCCGGCTTCGCCGAGGATTTCCGACGGCGCGTCGAGCACGGTGAGGCCGCGCGGGAACAGGTCGCGATAGACCACACGCTCGGCGAGGCCGTCGAGGAAGCGGAATCCCAGCTCGGATGACAGCTCGTCGAGACAGTCGCCGATGAGCTTGCGGTTGCGCGAGCGCAACGTGGTCAGCCGGTTGCGCACGACGATCCAACTCGTCTCGCTGTTGTCGAGGGCACGGCGGTAGCGGCGAACCTCGCGCACCATCTCGCCGTAATGGCTGGCCCGCACCACGCGCAGGCTGATCGGATCGATGGTGGCGAGGACGTCGAGGTCGAGGAAGCTGTCGTTGAGCGGCGAGATCAACGTGTCGCCCATGGAATGCGCGAGGCGCATCAGATAGCTGTCATGAGGCGGCGTGTCGATGATCACGAAATCGTGGTCGCGCTCGACCGCCAGCACCGCCTGCTCCAGGCCGGCGAACTCGATCGCCTCGTTCTCCTCGACGCGGGAGCGTTCGCCGCGCGCCACGCAGAAGTGCGACGGCAGCCGCAGGCGCTTGTCGAAACGCCGCGCGAAGGCGCGCCGGTTGTCGATGTAGTGGGTGAGGCTCTTCTGGTGGCTGTCGAGATCGAACGTGGCCACGCGCTGGCCCGCTTCGAGCAACGCGACAGCCAGATGCATCGTGATCGTGGTCTTGCCAGATCCCCCCTTCTCGTTTCCAACCACGATGACGTGCGGCGAGCTGGGCGGTGGCGCCGGCGCGATCGACATTGCGCAGTCCTGGACGGCGGCCGGCACTGCTCGCGAAGAGCTTGCCCCCGCCGTTGTTGTCTCCGCACGATCGCAACCTACAACAGGGCGTGCGCCTGTTTGTTCCTGCACGCCTGCGTGACCGGAACGGCACGAAGGACATGTGGCGCGCCGCGCTATCAGAGTGTGGACGGCGTTCGATTAAATCTGCGTGGGTCCGCCTTCCATGTGCTTCGTGCCGCCGCGCGGCAACACGCACCGCAGATCGCGTTCAATGATACCAACCTCCCGGGATGGCGTCATATTACTGTCGCCTGGTCGTCATGGGAGGGATCATGGCGTTGTTCTCCGAGCTCGACCTCTGGCTATTTCAAGCCATCAACGGCTTCGCGACCAGGAGCGCCACATTCGATAAGCTCATCGGTGGGCTCGACATGACCTCGCTCAAGAGCTTGGCGATCTTCACCGTCTTCGGCGTGCTGTGGAATGTGCCGTCGCAGGATCTGCGCCGTCAGCGCGAGGTGCTGCTGGTTCTGTTTGCAGCCGTTGCGCTCGCGCTCGTGGTCAACCGCAGCCTGTCGTTCATGCTGCCGTTCCGCGCGCGCCCGATGGTCACGCCGGGGATCGGCTACGTGCCGCCCGCCGGTGAGCACCACGTCGACCTCGAGCACTGGTCGAGCTTTCCAAGCGACAACGCGACGTTGCTGTTCGCGGTGGCGACGTGCTTCTGGTTCGTCTCGCGCACCTGGGGCCTGTGGTTCGGCGCATTCAGCGGGCTCGCGTTGCTCGCCCGCGTGTACCTCGGGGTGCACTACCCGGGCGACGTCATCGTCGGCGCGCTGATCGGCATTGCGGTTGCGCTGGTGTTCAACCGCGAGCGCTTGCGCGAAGTCCTGGCGCGTCCGCTGCTCCTGTTGGAGAAACGGGCGCCGACGTATTTCTATGCACTGCTGTTCGCCGGATTGTTCGAGCTGGCGACGCTGTTCTGGCTCACGCGCAAGATCGGCAAGAGTTTGTTCCACCTGCTGGCCGGCTGAACGCTTTTGGTGCATCCGCTCAGCCGAGCGTCCCGAACTCCGCCACTGCCGACGTCCAGTAGACGATGTTGGCGCCCGCGAAATCCGCCGTGAGCTCTGCGATCAGCCGATGCGCCGCCGCCTCGGTCACGACGGTATGGATCATGATCCGATCGGCCCGTCCCTTGACGCGCTCGGCCGGGCTTTCCAGGCGCGCGGTCGGGCCATGCCCGGTGGCGTCTAATGCCGTGAATCCGGGAACGAGCGCCGCTCGCGCGCCGAGATAGTCGAGCAGCGCGTCGCGCAGCGCGCGATCGGCAATGAGCGTCAGGCAGACGCGCGCGGACGTCATGGCGTCACCTTTGCGGGCCCGCCGAAGCGCCGATAGAGGATCGGCAGCAGGATCAGAGTGAGCAGCGTCGACGAGACCAGGCCGCCGATCACGACGATGGCCAGCGGACGCTGGATTTCCGATCCGGGCCCGGACGCGAACAGCAGCGGCACCAGCCCAAACGCGGCAATGCTGGCCGTCATCAGCACCGGCCGCAGTCTGCGCATCGCACCCTCGATCACCACGCGCTCGAGCGGCAGGCCCTGCGAGCGCAGGTCGTTGAAGTGCGACACCAGCACCACGCCGTTGAGCACCGCGATGCCCAGGAGCGCGATGAAGCCGACCGAGGCGGGGACCGACAGGTATTCACCGGTGAACGTGAGCGCGAAGACGCCGCCGATCAATGCGAAGGGGACGTTCGCCAGCACGAGCAGGGCCTGGCGCACCGAGCCGAAAGTGGTGAACAGAAGCACGAAGATAAGCCCGAGCGACACGGGCACCACGATGGACAGACGGGCCGCCGCGCGCTGCTGGTTCTCGAACTGCCCGCCCCAGGTGAGACGGTAGCCCTCGGGCAGCTTGATCTGCGACGCGACCTTCTGGCGCGCGTCTTCGACGAAGCCGACCATGTCGCGGTCGCGCACGTTCGTGCGCACCACGGCCATCCGGCTGCCGTTCTCGCGGTCGATCTTCACGGGCCCGTCGACGCGGTGGATGGTCGCGACCTGCGACAGCGCCACGGCGCGTCCCGATTCGAGCGTCAAGGGCAGGCTCGCGAGCAGGGTGGGCGCCTCGCGCGTGCGCTCGCTGCCGCGAATGAGGATCGGCGTGCGCCGTCCCTCCTCCAGCGCGATGCCGATCGTGCGTCCTTCGATCTGGGTCCGCAAAGCAGACGCGATCTCGTCGACGGAGAGGCCAAGCCGCCCCGCCTCCAGCCGGTTCACCGCAACCGAGTAGTACTGCGCGCCTTCGTTGACCGTCGTGTAGACGTCCTCCGCGCCTTGTACGCCGGAGAGAAGCGCGGCCATGCGGCTCGCGAGATCGTTGAGGGTGGCGATGTCGGTTCCGAAGATCTTCACGGCCACGTCGCCGCGCACGCCGCTGATCATCTCCTGCACGCGCATGTCGATGGGCTGCGTGAAGCTGAACGACAGGCCGGGAAACAGCGCCAATGTCTGACGGAGCTGCTGCAGGAGCGCGGCCTTGTCCGGCGTCTGCCGTTCATCGTCCGGCTTGAGCACCAGGAACGTGTCCGTCTGGTTCGGTCCCATCGGGTCGAGGCCGATCTCGTCGGAACCGGTCCGCGCGATGATGCGGGCGACGTCGGGGACGTTCGCCAGGATGGCCGACTGGATCCTGGCGTTCATTTTGATCATCTCGTCGAGATTGATCGAGGGCAGCGCTTCGATACCGATGATGACGTCCCCTTCGTCCATAGTCGGCATGAACGTCTTGCCGACCTGGGTGTAGAGCACGCCGGCCGCCAGCAGGGCGGCGAGCGCCCCCGCCGTCACCTTGCCGCCGTTCGCCAGAGCCCAGACCAGGGTCGGCCGATAGACGCGCGACGCGAAACGCATGACGACGGGCTCCCGGTGGGGGGCTGCCGTGAGCAGGAACGAGGTGGCGACCGGAACCACCGTAAGCGCCAGGAAGAGGGAGGCCGCCAGCGCGAAAATGATCGAGAGCGCCACCGGAATGAACAGCTTGCCCTCCAGCCCCTGCAGCGTGAGCAGCGGAAGGAAGACGATGATGATGATGAGGATTCCGGCCGTGACCGGCTGCAGGACCTCCCGCACGGACCGATAGATGACGTGAACCAGCGGCATCTTCGTGCCCGCCGGCTGATGGCCGAGGTTGGCCACCACGTTCTCGACCACCACGACGAGCGCGTCGATGAGCATTCCGATGGCAATGGCAAGGCCACCGAGGCTCATCAGATTGGCGGACATGCCGACCTGCGTCATCACGATCAACGCGATCACGATGGCGAGCGGGAGCGTGAGGCCGATCACGAGCGAGGCCCGCCAGTTGCCCAGGAACAGCAGCACCAGACCGATCACGAGCACCGTCGCCTCGATCAGGGCCCGCCCCACCGTGCCGACGGCGCGCTCGACCAGATGGCTTCGATCGTAGAACACGTTGACCGAAACGTTCTTGGGCAGCGTGGCCTTCAACTCGTCGAGGCGGGCGCTGACGTCGCGCACGAGCTGGCCCGCGTTGGCGCCGCGCAGGCCAAGCACGAGCCCTTCCACCGTTTCTCCCCCGCCGTTGGCGGTCACCGCCCCGTATCGCGTGAGCGCGCCGACATGGACGCTGGCGACGTCGGCCACGCGGATCGGCGTGCCGGCATGGGTATCGACCACGATGGCGCGGATGTCGTCGATCGTGCGGATGCTGCCTTCGATGCGCACCAGGGCGCTGTCCTCGCCCTGATTGACGCGTCCGGCCCCGTCGTTGCGGCTGTTCGTCTCGATGGCCTGGCGGAACGCCTCCGGCGAAATGCCACGGTTGGCGAGGGCGGCGCTGTCCGGCACGATCTCGAAGGCGCGCACGTAGCCGCCCAGCGCGTTGACGTCGGCGACGCCCGGGATGGTGCGCAGCGCGGGCCTGATCACCCAGTCGAGCAGGGTGCGGCGTTCGGCGAGCGACAGGTCCGGACTGTCGATCGTGAACATGAACATCTCGCCGAGCGGAGTGGTGATCGGCGCGAGGCCGCCGCTCACGCCCGGGGGAAGATCGCGCGCGATGTTGGCGAGGCGCTCCGACACCTGCGTGCGGGCCCAGTAGATGTCGGTGCCGTCCTCAAAGTCGACGGTGATGTCGCCGAGCGCGTATTTCGTGGTCGAGCGCAGGATCTTCTTGTTGGGGATGCCGAGCAGCTCGAGCTCGATCGGAACGGTGATGCGCTGCTCCACCTCCTCGGGGGTGAGGCCCGGCGCTTTCATGATGATCTTCACCTGCACCGGAGAGACGTCCGGGAACGCGTCGATGGGCAGAGTGCGCAGCGTCACCGCGCCAAGGCCGATCACGAGGAGCACGCCGAGGAGGACGAAGAGGCGCTGCGACAGCGCGAGCTCGACGAGACGCCTGAGCATCACTCACCGGTCCCGAGGCCGAGCAGCATGCCGCGCAGCGCCGACACGCCGCTGATCGCCACCGTATCCTTGTCGCTGATGGGGCCGGAGACAACGACGTGGTCCTGGTCCTCTGCGAGCAGCGTCACGCCGACCAGCCGGAATCCATCCGCAGTCGCGACGAACACCGAGGTCGCTTCGCCCCGCCGGACGAGCGCGCTATAGGGGATCTCCCAGGCCGACGCGCTGGCGGACTCGAAGTTGATGCGGGCCGCGACCGTCTGGCCGGGACGCAATTCGCCGCTGTTGGGAACTTCGGCGCGCACGAGCACGGTCTGCGAAGGCGCGTCGACGGTCTCCGAGACGAGCAGCACGCGGCCCGGCGTGCCGTAGCCGTCCACGTCGACCTCGGCGCCGGGGCGGATGGAGCGCACGGCGGCGGCCGGAACGGAGATCTCGACCCACACCGGCGACAAGCGTGCGAGCTTGAGCATCGGCGCCGCCTGTTCGATGCGCTGGCCCGGCGAGACCGTCACGTCGACGACCGATCCCTCCTGCGAAGCCGCAACTTCGAGCGTCGCCGTGATGGCGGCTTCGCTCGTCAGCCGCGCGATGGCCTCCTCGGACATGCCGTTGAGACGCAGCACCTGGCGGCGCTCGGCCACCGCGACATTGGCTTGACGCGCCTCGGTCTGGCTGGCTTCCACGACCCGCTGCGGCACCGCGCGGCCCTCGAACAGCTCGGTGTTGCGGCGCAGCTGCTGCATGACGAGCGCCTCCTGCGCCAGCGCCTGAAGATAGTCGCGCTGGAGCGAGACGAAGCTCGGGCTCTCGACGGTGGCAAGCAACTGGCCCGGCTTGACGCGGTCGCCGCGCGCCACCGCCAGGCTGCTGACCATCCCGGCGGCAGGCGTGCTCACGACCCAGAGCTGCGATGTCGGGATGACGATCTGCGCGGGAAACGCGAGCGTGCGATCGACGCGGCTTGAAATCGGATGCGTGACCCGGACGCCGAGGCTCTGCACCTGGACGGGGGTCAGCTTCACCTCATCCGCAGCCTGAGCTGCGGACATTCCGCCCAAAGCGAGCGCCAGCAGCAAGCCGGCCGCCTTCCGTCGAAATATTGCGACCATGAGTAGCTGCATCCGCGCTTGTGCGGACGGGGATCACGCCCGCCGCTCGCCAGCGCTCATGATCATCATCGGCGTGCTGCTAATGCGTTGATCTGTATCAACAAGCGCCGGCGCCACGCCGCCGAATACAAAAGAGCCCCGGCTGCCCGGGGCTCTGCAGTTGGTCAGCGATCAAGGAGTTTTACCAGGGCCAGAACTTGTAGGTCACGCCGAAGCGCACCGCGTGCTCCGTGGTGTCGTGCTCCTGGGCGAAGCCCACGAACGTGACGACCGGGAAATCGGTGTGCGTTCCGAAATCCGAGTAGCGGTATTCGCCGCGGATCGTCCAGCGGTCGAGGAACGCGTATTCGAGGCCGCCGCCGACCGTCCATCCGTCGCGCGTGGTCGAAATCCGCTCGAGCCCGCAGCCGTTGCAGAAGTAGATTTGCTGCACATTCGCCCAGGCCGCGCCGCCGGTGGCGTAAACGAGCGTGCGGTTGAAGGTCCAACCCAGGAACGTTCCGTCGAAAGCATAGCCGAGGCGCCCGCGGACCGAGGCCTGCCAGTCGATGCGCGTCTCGTAGTTGTCCGCCGGGAACGTGTTGGCATAGGTCGCCGAGCCGTGGTTGATGTCGGCGCCTTCGCCGTCACCCTCGATGCCGATCACCCATCCCGTGCCGGGAACCTGCCAGTTGCACCCGAGCATGCCACCGGCCTTGAAGCCGCGCGGCTCCGCCGCATCGATGGGGTTGAACGGCGAGATTCCGCCGCCGACGGTCTCAGTATTTCGATCCCGCACCCAGGCGTAGCCGATCTGCGGGCCGATGTAGCAGCCCGTCCAGCTGAACGCGGGTGGGGGTGGAGCAGGGGGCGCTTTCACCGGCAGGTCGGCCGCAAAGCTGGGCTGAGTCACCCCGAGGGCCGCCACCAGCAAAGCGTAACGTATCGCGCGCATTGTCTGGCCTCCGTCTTCCGCCAAAATCGGGACATCCGATGCGCAAAGTGTCTCAAGGAATGAGGGAGTCGTCTGCAATTTAACGTAAAAGTAGTGCACGTTTTGGTAGTACTGTGTCACTTACGCAACGTTTAGAGGTGTTTCGCTACCGAGCCGCGGCCCGTTGCGTTGCCGGCTGTCGATAACCGCAGTCGCCACGCGCCCGGACGCCGATTGAGGACGCGGACGATGCCCGGTTTTGCGCTACCGCCCCCGGATTGAGCAAACGCAAAAGCACGCCGGGCGCGCGGCCGTACTTTGCAGTGAGTGCCGCAGGCGCGTGCGCGCCCGGCTTTCGTGCCACATCCGATCCGTTGTCGTCATTCGATCGACCGGAGGAATTGGCCGTTGACCTCGCCTGCCGCTATCGGCCGCAGCGACTCTCCGGTGCCCGACGCCATCGTGCGCGCCGAACAGGTGCGGCTGCTCTTCGGCGGCTCGCCCGTCGTGGTGCTGGTGAACATCCCCAACGCGCTGGTCGCGTCGGTATTGCTGGGCGAGATCTATCCCGTCCCGCTCACCATGGCCTGGGTCGCACTCATGGTCACCGTCACGGCTGCGCGGGTCGCGCTGTGGCGCGCGTTCCAGCGCCGCCAGCCCCTCGCGCCCGAAGATGCCGAAACCTGGGGCCGCGGTTATGCGCTCGGTGCCTTCGCGACCGGCTGCCTGTGGGGACTGCTGGGCTCGGTCGTGCTCGTGACCGACAATCCGGTCTTCTACGTGTTCGCAGTATTCGTGCTGGGCGGCATGACCGCGGGCGCGGCGATGCTCGATTCGCCTTACCCGCCGGCATTCTACGGATTTGCGGCGCCTGCGATCCTGCCGATCATCGTCGCGTTGGCGACGAAGGACGGCTTGGTGCTGCTGGAGATGGCGCTGCTGCTCGCAGCATTCGCCGCCGTTCTCGTATTCATGGGGCGCGACAACAATCGGCGGATCGTCAGCAACATCCGGCTGCGGCATACGCAGACTGCCATCGCGGAGGAACTGCGGCGCAGGACCGAAGATCTGAAAAAGGAGGTCGCCGAGCACAAGCAGGTCGCGCAGGCACTCGAGGAAAGCAATGTGCGCCTGCGCGGCGTCTGGGCCACCGCGCAGGATGCGATCGTCATCACCAACGCCGATGCCGAGGTGGTCGCGTGGAATCCGGCGGCGGAGCGCATGTTCGGATTCACGACGGACGAGGTCCTGGGACGCGGCATCCACGGGCTGCTCGTGCCTGCGCGCTATCATGCCAAGGTGCTGCAGGGCTTCAAGCGTTTCAAGGAAACCGGCCGCGGCGAACTGCTCGGGAAGACGGTTTCGGTTCCGGCCCTGCGCAAGGACGGCGCGGAATTTCCCATCGACCTGTCGATCTCGGCCATGCAGATCGGCGACAGCTGGCACGCGCTCGGAGTCGCGCGCGACATCAGCGCGCGCGTGCAGCGCGAGGCGGAGCTGCACGAGCGGGAAAAGGAGCTCAAGGAGGCGCAGCGCGTGGCCCATCTCGCCAGCTGGAACTGGGTGGCTGAAACGAATTCATTCCAATGGACGGAAGAGCTGTACCGGATATTCGGCCGCGATCGCGGCCTGCCGCCGCCCTCCCTGGACGAACTGTCGCATCTCCTCGCGCCGGAAAGCTATGCGCGTATCCTCACGGCTCTCAGGGAATGCCAGGTCAAAGGAACTCCGTATGAGCTCGATCTGCAGCTCATACGACCCGACGGCGGCAGAGCCTGGATCGCAGCGCGCGGAGAGGCGGAACGCGATGCCAGCGGCAAGATCACGCGGGTGCGCGGGACCGTGCTTGACATCACCGACCGCAAGCAGGCCGAGCAGAACATCGCCAGGCTGAACGAGCGGATGGAGGCCAATGTCGAGGTGCTCAAGCGGCGCGATCAGGACCTGATGGTCACCGCGCAGCTCAGCGATCTGCTGCAGGCGTGCCATTCCACGGCCGAGGCGATTCCGGTCATCGCTACCGCCGCCGGAAACCTTTTCGGCGACGTCGCGGGCGCGCTTGCAACGGTCGTCAGCGGCAGCAACGAGTTGGAGACGGTCACCCAATGGGGGGCCGACGCCATGCTGCCGCGCTTCAATTTCGACGATTGCTGGGCGCTGCGGACGGGGCAGATCTACGAGGTCCGCAGGCCGAGCACGGGCACGCTGTGCCATCACTTCAAGCACGAGCCACGCGGCGCCTACCTGTGCCTGCCGCTGACCGTGCGCGGGGAAACCACCGGCGTGCTGCACGTGGAGTTGGGCGAGGGCGCGGCCATCGACGACGACCTGCGGCGGCGGCTGCTCCACTTCGGCGACGTGATCAAGCTGTCGCTGTCGAACCTGAGGCTGCGCGAATCGCTCAGCGAGCAGGCGATGCGCGATCAGCTCACCACCCTGTTCAACCGGCGCTATCTTGCCGAGGCGCTGCCCCGCGAGATCCGTCGCGCCATGCGGGATTATACGCCGCTGTCGGCGGCGATCATGGACGTCGACCATTTCAAGAGACTCAACGACACGCAGGGGCACGAGGCGGGCGATGCCGTCCTCAAGGGCATCGGCGAGGTCTTGCGCGCCTCGCTGCGCACCCGGGACGTCGCATGTCGCTACGGCGGCGAGGAGTTCCTGCTGTTGCTTCCCGACTGCGACATCGTCGATGCGCGCGGACGCTTGCAGGAGATTCTCGACGAGATCAAGGGCAGGACGTTCACCAGCCGCGGCCAAGCGCTGCCATCCATCACGCTGTCCTGCGGGATCGCGCAGCTTGCCGACAAGCTGGCAACCGGAGACGCGCTCGTCGCCGCGGCGGACGAGGCGCTCTATGCGGCCAAGCGCGCCGGCCGCGACCGTATCGTGCTGTTCTCGAGCGAGCCGCGAAACACCGCGCCGGCCGCGTAACGCGATAAGGATTTCGACCCCGGCGCGGAACCCGAGCGGCCCCGATGCGTTACCGACATCGGGACGCGGAGTGCGGCGCAGGCCGCACCCTTTTGCGGGTGGAGTTGCTTCTTTGCATCGCCGAGGTTTCATCACCGCTGCGACGGCTGCGTTGCTGGTGCCGCTCGACGCGGTTCTGCTGGCGCCCGCCTTGGCGCAGCCTGCGCGCGAGACGACGCCGTTCGATCCGGGCGTGGTGCGCGCGATGGCGCGCCAGCTCGCCGACAAGCCGTTCAAAGACACGGACAAGGCGCTGCCCGCGGAGTTCAAGGACATCGACTACGACGCCTATCGCGCGCTGCGATTCCGGCCCGAGCATTCGCTCTGGCGGGGCCAGGGACTGCCGTTCGAAGCGCAGTTCTTCCATCGCGGCTTCATCTTCACCGACCGCGTCGAGCTGTTCGAGGTCAGCGAGGGGCGCGCGCGCCGCCTGATCTATTCGCCCAACATGTTCGAGTTCGGCGCTCTCAAAGTGCCGCCGCCCGATGCCAACCTCGGCTTTGCCGGGTTCCGCCTGCATGCGCCGATGAACCGGCCCGACTATTACGACGAGGTGGCGGCCTTCCTCGGCGCGAGCTATTTCCGCGCGATCGCCAAGGGGCAGGTCTACGGCCTCTCCGCGCGCGGCCTCTCGCTGCAGACCGGCGATCCCAAGGGCGAGGAGTTCCCGGCGTTCCGCACCTTCTGGCTGGAGAAGCCGCGGCCGCAGACCAATTCGGTGGTGGTGCACGCGCTGCTCGACAGCAAGAGCGCCAGCGCTGCCTTCCGCTTCACCATCCGTCCCGGCGAGACGACCGTCTTCGACGTCGAGATGGCGCTCTATCCGCGCGTGGAGATCGCGCAGCCGGGAATCGGCACGCTCACCAGCATGTTCTTCTTCGACGCCAACGACCGCGTCGGGGTCGATGACTTCCGTCCGGCGGTGCACGACTCCGACGGCCTCGCCATGCGCAACGGCCGCGGCGAGCAGCTCTGGCGGCCGCTCACCAATCCGCGCGACCTGCAGGTCAGCCTGTTCTCCGACGTCAATCCGCGCGGCTTCGGGCTGTTGCAGCGCGAGCGCGACTTCCATGGCTACGAGGATCTCGAGTCGCATTTCGAGAAGCGGCCGAGCGCCTGGGTCGAGCCGATCGGCGACTGGGGCGAGGGGACGGTGCAACTCCTCGAGATCCCCTCCAACGAGGAAATCCACGACAACATCGTCGCGTTCTGGCGTCCGCGCGAACCGCTGCGCGCGAAGGGCGAATACATCTACACCTATCGCCTGCACTGGGGCTTCGGTGCGGGCGATCCCAAGCTCGCGCAGTTCGTCAAGACGCGCGTGGGCGCGGGAGCGGAGGGCGCCCGCCGCTTCGTGCTCGAGGCGCGCGGCAAGACGCTCGAGGGCGTCAGGCCCGAGGAGATCCGCGGGGTGGTCAGCGCCGACAAGGGCGAGATCCGCAATCTCGTCGTCCATCCGAACGAAGTCGCGGGCGGGCTTCGCGTCGGGTTCGAACTGGCGACCGCGAAGGAGCCCGTGATCGAGCTGCGCGGGCAGCTCCTGCGCGGCGACGAGCCGCTCACCGAAGTCTGGCTCTACCGCTGGACACCGTGACCACCCCCGGCCTCGACATGCCGGTGCGCGCCGGGCCGCAGGCGCTGCCGGAGCGCAGTCCGCTGCCGATGCCGCAGCAGTCCTTGCGCGAGTCTGCGCAGCGCACCAGTCCACGGACGGGTCCGCGCTCGGTGCCGCTGCGGCGCCTCTTCGTGTTCGGCGCCAGCATCGCGGCGACGGCAGGCGCCGCCTACGAGATGTACCAGGTGCTGCAGGTCGGCGGCCTGACGGCGCCGGAAGCCGTCGTGCTCGCGCTGTTCGTCGTCCTGTTCGCCTGGATCGCGCTTTCGTTCGTCACCGCGCTCGTCGGCTTCGTTGCGGCACTGGCCGGGCCCGACAGGTCGCTCGGCATCGATGCCGCGCAGCCGCTGCCGGGCCTTGCCTCGCGCACGGCGGTGCTGCTGCCGGTCTACAACGAGGACACGCGCCAGGTCTCGTCGCGGCTGCTGGCGATGTACGAGTCATTGGCCGAGACCGGCCGCGCGACGCATTTCGACTTCTTCGTGCTCAGCGACACGACCGACCCGGCGCTGTGGATCGCGGAGGAGGCGGCATGGCTGCACCTGCGGGCGCGCACCGGCGCGGACAACATCTATTACCGGCACCGCAGCAGGAACATCGCGCGCAAGGCCGGCAACATCGCCGATTGGGTGACGCAGTTCGGCGGACGCTACGACCACATGCTCGTGCTGGACGCCGACAGCCTGATGACCGGCGACACGATCGTGCGGCTGGCGGCGGCGCTGGACGCGCATCCGCGCGTGGGGCTGATCCAGACGCTCCCGGTGCTGGTCAACGGCAGCACGCTGTTCGCGCGCATCCAGCAGTTCGCCGGCCGCACCTACGGGCCGCTGCTCGCGCGCGGCATCGCGTGGTGGCACGGCTCGGAGAGCAACTACTGGGGCCACAACGCCATCATCCGCGTGCAGGCCTTCGCCGAGCAGGCCGGCCTGCCGCTGCTGCGCGGACCCAAGCCGTTCGGGGGCCATATCCTGAGCCACGACTTCGTCGAGGCGGCGCTGTTGCGGCGCGCGGGCTGGGGCGTGCACATCGCCGCCGGCCTCTCCGGCAGCTACGAGCAGGGGCCGCCGTCCCTGACCGACCACGCCGTGCGCGACCGGCGCTGGTGCCAGGGCAACCTGCAGCACATGGCGGTCGTGCCCGCGCGCGGTCTGCACTGGGTTTCGCGCCTGCATCTGCTCACCGGCATCGGCTCGTACATCACCGCGCCGCTGTGGCTGACGTTCCTCCTCGTCGGCATCCTGATCTCGCTGCAGGCGCAATACGTGCGGCCGGAGTATTTCCCCTCCGGCTTCTCGCTGTTCCCGCGCTGGCCGGCGCAGGATCCCGTGCGCGCCGCCTGGGTCTTCGCCGGCACCATGGGGCTGTTGTTCGTGCCCAAGCTGCTCGGCTATCTCGCGCTGCTGCCGCGGCGGCGCGACCGCCTCGCCATGGGCGGCGGCATCCGCGGTTTGCTCAGCCTGGTGCTGGAGACGATCATCTCCGCCCTGATCGCCCCGGTGATGATGGTGATGCAGTCGAAGGCCGTGGCCGAGATCATGCTCGGGCGCGATGCCGGCTGGCAGCCGCAGCGGCGCGAGGACGGCAGCCTCTCGCGCGCGGAGATCACTGGCCGCTACGTGCCGATCACGCTGCTCGGCGCGGCGTTGGCGCTCGGAGCCTACGCGGTGTCGGAGCCGCTGTTCCTGTGGATGCTGCCGGTAACGGCGGGGCTGATGCTGGCGCTGCCGCTCGCCGCGTTCACCTCGCGCGCCAGTGTCGGGCGGCGCCTGCGCGCCGCCGGGCTGCTGCTCACGCAGGAGGAACGCACGCCGCCGCCGATCCTCGTGCGCGCCAACGCGCTCGCAGCCGAGTGGCCGGCGAGCGAGAGTGCCGACGCCTTCGCGCAACTGGCCGCCGACCCCTGCCTGCTGGCGGCGCATTGCGCCATGCTGGCCGCACCGCCGCAGCCGCGCCGGCGCGGCGAGATCGACGTCGACCTCGTGGTGGCGCTTGCGAAGATCGACGAGGCCGGCGACCGCCGCGAGGCGATCGGGTTCCTCACGCGCAGGGAGCAGGCGGCGGTGCTGGCGAGCCGCGACGCGCTGGAACGCCTGTTCGAGAAACCGCCTAGCTAGTCCGCTTGCGCGACCCGGATGAGCAGCGCGAGCGCGTCGGCCATGGCGCGCTCCTGCACCGCCTCGCGGCCGAGGCCGCCGTAGCGCCGTTCCACATGCACCGGCTCGCGGCCAGTGCGCGCCACCGCAAGGCACACGAGCCCGACCGGGTTGCCGTCCTCGTCGGGAGCCGGGCCGGCAACGCCGGTGATCGCCACGCCGAGGCTTGCCGGCGAGCGGGCCAGCGCGCCCTGCGCCATGGCAATCGCGACCTCGGGGCAGACGGCGCTCTTGCGCGCGAGCAGGCGGGCGTCGACGCCGAGCGCGGCGGTCTTGTTGGCCTTGGTGTAGGTCACGAACGCGCCGTGCAGGCGGTCGGCGGCGCCGGGCGCTTCCGAGAGCAGCGCGGCGAGCTTGCCGGCGGTGCAGGACTCCGCCGTGACGATCGAGAGATCGCGTTGCTGCGCGATCGCAAGGATCTGCTTGGCAAGGGCGGGGAGGTCGGAAGCGGGCGCGTCGGCAGACATGAGCGACGGAAAACGCAGGAGTGCTATGCGCAGTTCCATCGCGCTGACGCGACCGCCGCCGATTTCGGCAGCGCGTGCCCGCAATCTGGGCGCGTCCCGTTGCTGCGATGAGCCATAATCCGGTGAGGATGTCTCCCCGGTCTCCCCGATGAAGTTCAACGTCAAGCGCACCGACGCCGTCCGCCTGCATGCCCACTGGATTCTGTACTTCCACGAAGTGATGCAGCAGCGTTCGATCCGCGGCGCGGCCAAGGCGCTCAACGTCGCGCCCTCGGCGATCAGCCGCAAGCTGAAGGAGATCGAGGCGATGGTCGGCGGCAAGCTGATGGAGCGGCGGCCCGACGGCTTCCGGCTCACCGCGGCGGGCGAGGTGGTGGCGGATCACGTCAGCCAGGTGCTGCGCGGGCTCGGCCGCATGCAGAGCTCGCTCGACGAACTGCGCGGCCTGCGGCGCGGCCATGTGGTCATCGCGGCGGTCCCGGCCGCGGCGCCGGATTTCGTCCCGCGCATCGTGGCAACGTTCCGCCAGAGCTACCCGCGCATCACGTTCCACTGCGACTTCGTCGGCTCGCGCCAGGTGGTGGAGCGGGTACGGGCAGGGGACGCCGACGTCGGCGTGTGCTTCAGCCCGCCCAAGACGCGCGCGCTGCGCCAGGTCATCTCGGTGCCGCTGCCGTTCGGGGCGGTGGTCAGCCCCGACAATCCCTTCGCCGAGCGCACCACCGTGCGGCTCTATGACCTCGTCGACGCCGGCCAGCCCCTGATCTTCCCCGACGCATCGATCTCCGTGCGCCAGCTGCTCGAGCGGGTGATGAGCGACAGCGGAGTCGAGGCGCAGCCGGCCATCGTGAGCTCGAACCGCGACTTCATCGTCGCGCTCGCCCAGTTCGGCAGCGGCATCGCGTTCCAGACCACGCTCGGCATCGAACGCGAGCTGCGCGAGGGCACGCTCGCCTTCGTGCCGATGGTCGATCCGCATCTCAAGCCCTCGCACCTCACGATCATCATGTCGGCGCTGCGGCCGCAGGCGCCGAGCGTCAGCCTGATGGCGGAGGCGCTGCGCACCGGCGCGGCCAAGCTGCTGGAATAGGCAGCGGCTGCCCGCTCGCGCGACTGTTGCGCTTTCGGCAACGGCTCGTTCTCTCGAATCGAGATTTACGCATCTCGCACCTGCGAGCAGTCTCGTTCGCGTCGCTCCGGAATCGGAGACAGGCGTCAAGAACAAGAAGGCCGCGATGCAGACTGCGAAGGTGAATGTCGGCGCGCGCAAGACGGATCTCGTCCGCGCGCGCGCCCGAGGAGCGGGCGCCCCGGGGTTGCGTCAGGGTCCGCTGGTCAAACCGGGCGCTGCCGCGTCCGCGGTGCTCGCCGCCGCCAGGCCGCGGCTCGCGCTTGCGGATATCTCCCGCTGGAAAGCCTTCGTGGACCAATACGCGGGCGATCAGCTCATCACGCTCGCCTCGCTGCTTTCGCTGCTCGGCCTCTGGTATCTCTCGGCCTGGCTGCTGCCGTCGAGCGTGATGCCATCGCCGCACGCGGTGGTCGAGATCCTGTGGCAGCAGGTGCAGGGCGACACGATCTGGTCGGATGTCGTCATCACGCTCGGACGCATCGCCGCGGCATTCTCGGTGGCGATGGCGGTGTCGCTCGTCCTCGGCTTCGCCATGGGCGTGTCGCACGCGGCCGAGCGTTTCTTCGACGTCTGGGTGGTCTGCCTGCTCACGCTGCCCAGCCTCGTGCTGATCCTCACGATCTACATGATCGTCGGGCTCAACGACCGTGCCGCCATCCTGGGCGCGGCCGTGCCGGTGATCCCGATCCTCACCATCAACATCTGGCAGGGCGTCAAGGGTGTCGACCACAAGCTGATCGACATGGCCAAGGCCTGCCACGCCAGCAAGGCCCGCATCATGCGCTCGGTCATCGCGCCGCAGATCGCGCCGGTGATCGTCGCCTCGGCGCGCTTCGGGCTCGGGCTCGCCTGGAAGATGGTGCTGTTCGTCGAGCTGCTCGGGCGCAGCGACGGCATCGGCTATCGCATCGAGTTCTACTACCAGATGTTCAACATGGGCGCCGTGCTCGCCCACGCGCTGCTTTTCCTGGTGATCATGCTGTTCCTCGAAGTGGTGCTGCTCGGGATGCTCGAGCGGCGGCTGTTCCGCTGGCGGCCTGCGCAGCGGCGCCTGTGATCCGGTCCAAGCGCGCACGGGGAAGAGGGCCATGGACGTCGCCTCGATCGAACTGACCAACGTCACCAAGGTGTTTCCGCGCAAGGGCCGCAGCGCGGAGTGGAAGGCGCTCGACAGCGCCACGCTCAGCGCAAAACCCGGCGAGTTCGTGTGCATTCTCGGGCCGTCGGGCTGCGGCAAGTCCACGCTCCTCAACATCCTGAGCGGGCTCGACGACCAGTACGAGGGCGAGGCCTCGATATTCGGCCGCCCGGTCTCGCAGCAACTCGAACGCGGCATCCGCATCGCCTACGTGTTCCAGGAGCCCCGGCTGATGCCCTGGCGCAGCGTGCGCTCCAATATCGAGTTCGCGCTGCAGACCGCGGGCTTCGCCCAGCCGGAATGGCGCGAGCGGGTCGATCGCGTGCTGGCGCTGGTCGAGCTCTCGAAATTCGCCGAGTTCTATCCGCTGCAGCTCTCGGGCGGCATGCAGCAGCGCGCCGCCATCGCGCGCGCCTTCGCCATCGATCCGGAGGTGCTGCTGATGGACGAGCCGTTCAGTGCGCTCGACGAACTGACGGCGCGGCGGCTGCGCCAGCAGTTGCTGGCGATCTGGGGCGAGTTCCGCTCCACGGTCCTGTTCGTCACCCACAACTCGTTCGAGGCGACGTTCCTCGGCGATCGCATCCTGATGATGACGCGCGGTCCCGGCGCGCGCTTCTGCGACGAGGTGGACCTCGCCGAGCTGGAGCGTCCGCGCTCCTACGAGGACGTGCGCATCTTCGAGAAGAGCCGCACCGTGGTGCAGCGGCTGGTCGGCCACATCGGCAACATCGATGAGCATTGAGGGGGTGTCATGAGGCGTTCGCGTTTGAAGACCGGGCGGCTGCTCGCGCTGGCGCTGTGTGTCACGGCGCTGGTGCCGGTGGCGGGACAGGCCGGGGAACCGCTCGGCGACGGCGGCAAGATCCGCCTGCTCTACAACGAGCCGGGCACCAACTCGTTCGTCCCATTCGTGATCAAGAAGTTCGCGCTCGACAAGAAGCACGGTTTCGATCTCGTCCCGACACCGACCACCACCACGGCCGCGGGCATCACCGCGATGAAGGCGGGCGCCGCCGAGGTCGGGACCTACGGCTGGAACGATGTCGCGCGCATGATCAACTCCGGCATCAAGGTGGTCGGAGTGGCGCCGTTCCTGCGCTGGGGCGCGGACTTCATCGTGGTGCCGAAGGACTCTCCCATCAAAACGATCGGCGACCTCAAAGGCAAGAAGGTCGGCACGACATCGCGCACCGCCCTCAACTGGGTGGTGATGGTCGCGGTCGGCGAGAAGGACTTCAAGCTCTCCGAGAAGGACATGATCGTGCACGAGGGCGCGCCGCCGCTCTTGCGCGCGCTCACCGAGCAGGGCTCGCTCGACGCGACCCACATGTTCAACTCGGTGACGCCCTCGCTGATCGTGAGCGGCAAGTTCCGCGTGCTGGCCAAGGTCAGCGACCTGATCACGCAATTCGGAATGCCCGATACGCCGTTCCTGCTCTATGCGTTCGACACGGCCTATGCCGCCGCCAAGCCCGGCAACGTGAAGGCCTTCGTCGCCGCCTACCAGGACGCGGTGAAGATCCTGCGCGAGAACGATGAAGTCTGGCTCGAGCGCGGCCGCCAGCTCCAGTTCCCGGACGAGGCCACCGCGCTGTTCCGCAAGGAGGCGCGCACCGACATCTGGCTCAGGTTCGAGCCGGACACCCAGGCGCGCATCAAGACGGTGTTCGACGCCTTCCTGCCGATCGCAGGCGCGGAGGTGCTCGGAACTGCCAATCTGCCCGACGGCTTCATGTCGCTGGCCTATCAATGACGCGCGCGGCGGGAGCGGGACACATCCGGAGCTGACCCATGGCGAATAAAATGCATCTCGCGTTCGATCTCTCGTGGACGCATCTCGAAGGGCGCTGGCGGTTGCCGGGCTCCTGGACGGGCCGCGTCTATCCCGACCTCGGCATCTACAAGGAGATCGCCAGCATCGCCGAGCGTGGCTGCATCGACATGCTGTTCTTCGGGGACGGCACAGGCATTCCCGCGACCTGGCGCGGCTCGCCCGAGGAGGCGGTGAAGTGGGGGATCGGGTGGCCGCGCCAGGACATGTCGCCATACATTTCGGCGCTCTCGCAGGTGACGAAGCACGTCGGCTTCGGCATCACTTACTCATCCACCTTCATGCATCCGTTCTACGTTTCGCGCCTGCTCAACTCGCTCGACCACATCACCGGCGGTCGTATGGCGTTCAACGTCGTGACCTCGACGCGCCGCGCCGACGCCGCCAACTACGGCTACGACGAATTGATGGAGCACAACTCACGCTACGAGCGCATGGAGGAGTTCGTCCACGTCTGCAAGGCGCTATGGGCGAGCGTTGCGCCCGACGCCTTCGTGTGGGACCGCGAGACCGGCGTCGTCGTCCCCGATCCCGGCAAGGTGAAGGCGATCGACCACGCCGGCAACTTCTTCAAGGTGAAGGGGCCGCTGAGCTGCGTGCCCTCGCCGCAGGGACGGCCGGTTCTGATCCAGGCCGGCGGGTCGCCGCGCGGCATCAAGGCCTCGGCGCAGTTCGCCGACTACGTCTTTGCGGCGATGAAGCCGCGCAAGGTCAACATCAGGCACCGCGAGGAGCTCGACGCCCAGCTCAAGGCGGCGGGCCGCGATCCCGCCAAGGTCGGCATCCTGTGGGATGTCGTTCTGGTCGTGGACGAGACATCGCAGGAGGCCAAGCGGCGCAAGGAGCAGCTTCTTACGGCGATCCCGTTCGAGGCGGCGGGCGCGTTCATCTCGCACCAGTCGGGCTACGATTTCTCCAAGCTGCCCGCCCGCTTCAGGCTCAAGGACCTCAACGCGGAGATCGCGGCGACCAATGCGTCCCCCGTCGGCTTCGTGCACCAGCTCGGGCTCGAGCTGGGCGAGGACACCGAGATGACGCGCGAGGAGTTCTTCGAATACGGGCTCAAGGCCGCGACCGGCTACAACCACACGCTCGCGGGCTCGGCCCAAGAGGTCGCCGACGTCCTCGAGGAGGAGTTCGAGGCGACCGGCAGCCGCGGCGGCTTCATGATCGCGCATCCGCAGGCGAGCCCGCGCGATCTCCTCAACGTCGTGGACTTCCTGGTCCCCGAGCTGCAGCGGCGCGGACGCTTCCGCACCGCCTACCAGGGCACGACCCTGATGCAGAACCTCGACCTCGCGGCGTGAGCAGGTCAGCACGCGCCCATCCGATCATGCAACGAAAGCCCTCCAGATGAACGTCCCTCGCGCCGTCCTGTCCGCCGTCTCGCGTGCCGCGCCGCTCGCGCCGCCTTTGCCGCACGGAGGCGGCGCGAGGAACTGGCGCAGCGCGCCGGGTGGGGGGCATCAGGCCCCAGACCATGCCCCCCACCTCGTCCGGCCCGCGGTCGAAACCGGTCTCAGGCTGGCGTGCCGGTTCGCGGCCGTGGTGGCGCTGATCGCCGCGATCTCGCTGCCCGGATCGGCGCAGGCCGGCGACATCCAGGGCGACGGCGGCAAGGTACGGCTGCTCTACAACGAGCCCGGCACGAATTCCTTTCCACCGTTCGTGATCAAGAAGTTCGCGCTCGACAAGAAGTACGGCTTCGAGCTCGTGCCCATCGCGGTCGGTACACCGCAGGCCGGCGTCAACGCCATGCAATCGGGCGGAGCCGACGTCGGCCTGTTCGACTGGATCACAATGGCGCGCGTGCAGAACGCCGGCGTCAAGCTGATCGGCATCGCGCCGTTCCTGATCTGGGCGAACACGGTGATCGTGCCCGCCAATTCGCCGGCGAAGACGCTCGCGGATCTCAAGGGCAAGAAGGTGGGCATCTACAGCCGCAACAACCTCGACTGGGTGGTGATGCGCACCTACACGCACCGCCGCTTCAACTTCGACCTGGAGAAGGAGGCGACGGTGCACGAGGGCGCGGTGCCGCTGCTGCGCGGCCTCGCCGACCAGGGCCAGCTCGACGCCGTGCAGATGTTCAACTCGCTCACGCCCGACATGGTGGCGTCGGGCAAGTATCGCGTGCTCGCGACCATCCGCGGATTGATCAAGGAGCTGGGGATGCCCGACACGCCGTTCCTGATGTACGCGGTGGACAGCAAGTTCGCCACCGCCTACCCGGCGCGGGTGAAGGCATTCCTCGCCGCCTATCGCGAGGCGCTCGACATCCTCGGCAAGGACGACGCGGTCTGGGTCGAGCGCGGCACCATCATGAAGCTGCAGGGGCAGGCGCTCACATTGTTCCGCGACGAGGCGCGCGAGGACATGATGGGCAAGTTCGAGCCGCAGACCGAGGCCGACATTCGCAAGGTGTTCGCCGTGCTGCTGGAGACCGGCGGGGCGCAGCTCCTCGGCATCGATGCGCTGCCCAAGGAATTCATGACGCTGGCCTATCAGTGACGTTGCGGAGCGGCTCCCATGCCCAAGAAGATGCATCTCGCGTTCGATCTCTCCTTCACCCATTCGGACGGGCGCTGGCGAACGCCGGGCTCATGGATCCACCGGGTCTATCCCGATCTCTCGATGTTCGAAGACTTCGCGCGCTTTGCCGAGCGCGGCTGCGTCGACATGCTGTTCTTCGGCGACGGCACGGGCATTCCGGCCACATGGCGCGGCTCGGAAGAGGCGGGGGTGTACTGGGGCATCCAGTGGCCGCGGCAGGACATGTCGCCCTACATCACGGCGATGTCGCGGGTGACGAAGCACATCGGCTTCGGCCTGACCTATTCCTCGACCTTCATGCACCCGTTCTACGTGGCGCGCCTGCTCAACTCGCTCGATCTCGTTACCGGCGGACGCATGGCCTTCAATGTCGTCACCTCGACGCGCCGATCCGATGCGGCCAACTACGGCTTCGACGAGCTGATGGAGCACAACTCGCGCTACGAGCGCATGGAGGAGTTCGTGGACGTCTGCAAGGCGCTGTGGGCAAGCGTCGAACCCGACGCCTTCGTGTGGGACCGCGAGAGCGGCATGGTCTGCGACCCCAAGAAGGTGCACCCGATCAACCACAGCGGCCAGTTCTTCAAGGTGCGCGGGCCGCTGAGCACCGTGCCCTCGCCGCAGGGACGGCCGGTGCTGATCCAGGCCGGCGGCTCGCCGCGCGGCATCAAGGCGTCGGCGCATTTCGCCGACCATATCTTCGCCGCGAGCCCGCCGCGCGCGGGCAAGATCAAGCACCGCAAGGCGCTCGACGAGGCGCTGGCGGCGGAGGGCCGCGATCCCGAGAGCGTGGGCATGCTGTTCGCCACGATGTTCGTCGTCGGCCAGACCGATGCGGAAGCCAAGGCCAAGAAGGAGGCGCTGCTCGACATGCTCCCGGAGGAGGCGGTCGGCGCCTATCTGTCCCACAACATCGGCTATGACTTCTCCACGCTCCCGGACCGCTTCTATCCGGCCGAGGTGGCGGCGGACATCGCCGCGACGCAAGCGTCCCCCGTCAGCTTCGTCTCGAAGCTCGCGGAGGAGCTCGGACCCGATACGATGATCACGCGCAAGGACTTCTTCCGGCGCGGCACGGAAGTGGCGACCGGCTACGACCGCGCGGTCTGCGGCACGCCCGCAAGCCTCGCCGACTTCATGGAGGAGGAATTCGAGGCGACCGGATGCCGCGGCGGGTTCATGATCTCGCATCCCTACAGCACTCCGCGCGACATGCTGGACATCATCGATTTCCTCATTCCCGAGCTGCAGCGGCGCGGGCGCTTCCGCACCCGGTATGAAGGAACGACGTTGCGCGATAATCTCTCGGCCCATTAGGACGCAAGCCGCTGGAGAGAGAAGATGCGCATCGCCGTCGTCGCCGGAAATCCCAAGCCCAAGTCGCGCACCCTGGACGCGGGCGTGCTGGTCGCGCGCAAGCTCGGCGCCGAGCCGGCGCTGGTGCTCGACCTCGTCGACCTCGGGCCGGCGCTGCTGGAGTTCGGCAACGCGGCGGTGCAGGAGGCGATCCAGAAGGTGCAGGGCATGGATGCCGTGGTGTTCGCGAGTCCGACCTTCAAGGCGACCTACACGGGGCTGCTCAAGCTATTCCTCGACCAGATTCCGAGCGACGGCCTCGCCAACGTGGTGGCGTTCCCGCTCATGCTCGGCGCCGGGCCTGCACATGCGATGGCGCCCGACCTGCTGCTCAAGCCGGTGCTGGTCGAACTCGGCGCGGCCTGTCCCGCGCCCGGCCTCTATCTCATCGACAAGACCTTCGCCGAGGATCCGCGGCTCGACGCGTGGGTGGCGCGCGCCAAGCCGTGGCTGCCGGCGCAACAGGGACGCAAGACCGCATGACATTGCTTGACGCCGCGCCGCCGCTTCCCGGCAACGCCCGCCCCAGGCTCGCGACTGCGGGCGAGTTCAAACAGGGCATGCGCAAGCTGGCGGCGGGCGTCAACGTCGTCACCGTGTTCGAGGAGGGCTACGCGCAGGGCCTGACCGCGACAGCGGTGTGCTCGCTCTCGGCCGAGCCCCCGCATCTCCTCGTGTGCGTGAACTCCTCCGCCAGCGCCCACGGCGCGATCCACCGCGCGGGCGCGTTCGGGCTCAACGTGCTCGCCCGCGAGCAGGAGGAGATCGCGCGGCGCTTCGCGGGCATGGACGGCGGCGAGCGGACGCGCCGCTTCGAGGTCGGCCGCTGGACGAACCTCTCCACCGGGACGCCGCTGCTGGAGGATGCGCTGGCGGCCTTCGACTGCCTGGTGGTGCGTGAAATCTCCGCCGCGACGCATACGATCTTCATCGGCCGCGTGCTGGGCGTGCTCACGAGCGACAGCGGCACGCCGCTGGTCTTCCACGACAGCCGCTTCACCGGCGCGGGCGAGGCCGCGGCAGGCTGACGGGCGCGTCACTCCCCGGCGGCGCGCAGCGTCGCCATCCCCGCGCGCCGGTGCATCAGCTCGTGTGCGATCAGCGCAGCGCCGATGAGGACCCCGGCGAGGTCGGTGAATTCGGCCCCGGGAAATGCCCCCGCGGGGATCAAGGCGAGAAGGCCGCTGCCGGCGAATAGCACGCGCATCGGCCAGCCCAGCGGGCGCACGAAATGCCCGGCCATGGCGATCGAGATGAGCCAGACGCCGGCGAAGGCGGTCGCCACCGCCTGCGCGATCGCCACCGGTGTGCCGATCAGGATCAGGGTCGGGGAGGCGACGAACAGGAACGGCACGACGAACGCCGTCCAGCCGAAGCGCACCGCCTCGAAGCCGGTGCGCATCGGGTCGGCCTTGGCGATGGCCGCGGCCGCGAACGCCGCCACGGCCACCGGCGGCGTGATCATCGACATCATGCCGAAATAGAGCACGAACAGGTGCGCGGCCATTGGGTTGATGCCGAGCTCGACCATCGCGGGCGCGACCAGCGCGGCGAGCAGCACGTAAACTCCGAGTGTCGGCAGCCCCATGCCGAGCACGATGCAGACGATGGCGGACAGCACCAGCAGCAGGATGGCGCTGGCGCCGCCGATCTGCACCAGCAGGTAGGTGAGGTTGAAGCTCAGGCCGGTGACGTTGAGCACGCCGATGACCATGCCGGCGCCGGCGCTGATGAGGATGATGTCGACGACGCCGCGGCCGGTTTCGCTGAACGTGCTGGCCAGCTCGCGCAGGTTCGGGCGGCGGCCCTTGTAGCCGAGCGCCAGCGCGAGCACCACGGCCACGCCGGAGGCGAGCAGGGCGGCGCGCTCGGGCAGCCAGTTGAACTGGAACAGCGCGATGATGAGCAGCGCGAACGCGGCGACGAAGTGCCAGCCGGTCAGGATGCTGCGGGCCGGCGGGATCTCCGAGCGCGGCACGCCGCTCATGCCGAGCTTGGCGGATTCGAGGTCGGCCTGGATGAACAGCGCGGCGTAGTAGAGCACTCCGGGCACCAGCGCCGAGAGCGCAACCGCGGCGTAGGACACCTGCAGAAACTCCGCCATCACGAAGGCGGCCGCGCCCATCACCGGCGGCATCAACTGCCCGCCGGTGGAGGCGACGGCTTCGACCGCGCCCGCCTTGTGCGGCGGATAGCCGGCGCGGCGCATCAGCGGGATGGAGACGATGCCGGTGGCGACGACGTTGGCGACCGCGCTGCCCGAGATCGATCCGAACAGGCACGAGGCGAGCACCGCGATCTTCATGGGGCCGCCGCGGAAGCGCCCCATCGCGACCAGCGAGGCGTCGGTGAAGAAGCGCGAGCCGCCGGTCGCGCCCAGGACGTTGCCGAAGAACACGAAGGCGACGACGATCGTCGCGGCCACCGACATCGGCAGGCCGAGGATGCCGTTGGCGTCGAGCGCGAGATAGGCCGATAGCTTCTGCCAGTCCTGCGCGCGGCCCGCGAGGCGACCGGGCAGATAGTTGCCGAACATCGCGTAGACGAGGAACGCGGCGACGATGATCACCAGCGCCCAGCCGGTGGCGCGGCGCAGCGCCTCGAGCAGCAGGACGACGATGATCACTCCGGGCACATAGGCCGCGGCCGGTCGCGCGAAGATGGTGTTGATGAGGTCGGGATAGCGGACGGCGATCCAGGCCGCGGCAAGGAAGCCGAGCACCGCCGCGACGTAGTCGTACCAGGGGATTGCCCCGCGCGGTGCGCCGCGCCGGGCCGGCAGCATGAGGAAGGCGAGCGGCAGCGCAAGCGCGAGCGCCGCCGCCAGGAACTGCTGTGGGTAGAGCGACCATGCCATGATGCGCGGCAGTTCGAGCGCCCAGGCCGCGGCGCCCAGCGTGAGCAGGGCAGCCACGGCCGTGGTGAGCCAGGCACCGAAGGTGGATGGCGAAGAGGCCGGCGTGTCGCCGGCTGACGGGCTCATCGCTCGGGTGGGCGCAGGGTCAGCTCGCCTTCTTCTTCCAGAGCCCGACCTCCTCGTAGAACTTGATGGCGCCCGGGTGATACTGGCCCGGCGCGGTGTCGCCCACCATGTCCTTCTTGGGATCGAAGCTCTTCATCGGCGCGAAGACCTGGCCCATCTCCGCCTGCTTCTCGTAGATGATCTTCGCCATCTTGGCGACGGTCGCATCCGGCACGTTCTTGTTCGTGAAGATGAGCTGCGGATAGGCGATGAAGTAGCCGGGTTCGAGCACGCCCGGACTGGCGGGGCCGGGCTTCATCTCGACGAGGAAGCCGGTCGACCAGTGCTTCTTGATCGCGGCTTTCGCCTCGGGCGTGTTCGGGATCGGCAGCGCGCGGATGCCGCCGACCGCCGCGTCCGCCTCGCGCACCTTGGCTGCGCCGTGCGCGAAGATGAAGCCGTCGGTCTGGCCGGCCGCGAAGGCGTCGGCGCCGGCGACGACGCTAGCGACCTGCACCTTGACGATGTCGTTACGGGTGAGGCCGGCCGTCGCGTAGATCGCCTCGAGCTGCGGGATGATGGTGTTCTGCGCGGTGAAGCCGTCGGTCATGCGCTTGCCCTTGAGGTCGCCGACGGTCTTGATGTTGGAATCCTTGCGCACGAAGATCGCTTCCTTGAGCGGGTAGAGCAAGGCGACGATGCGCAGGTTCGGGTTCGGGCTGGAGAACCAGCCCTTGCCTTCGAGCGCGTAGTTGAATTCCTGCAGGTTGCCGATGCCGAAATCGAGGTCGCCGGAGCCGACCGCGGGCAGGTATTGGTTCGGGCTGGTGGCGGGCTGGATCGTCACGTTGAGACCCTGGCCGTTGGCGGCCTTGGCGATCGCCGTGCCGATGCTGTGGTAGAGCGAGCCGGGATTAGACGTCGCGATGCCGAGCGTCTGCGCGGTCGCGCCGCCGGCCAAGAGTGTCGCCCCCGCGATAACGGCGAAGCCAAGTTGTTTCATCGTGTTCCTCCTGCCTCTGTCGGGTCTTTGTGATCGTGCAGCGCTGCGTACGCGCGGCATCTTTCGCGCCGCTGCGTCCACACACCGGAAATACTCCATCAGGCCCGCCTCGGACCTCGCGCCTTGGCGCGGGACCCGCGGCAGCCTGCATGGCCTCAGTGCCGGCCGGGGCAGTCTAGCCAATTGGCCGGCCACCGCAAACCGTACCGGCCTGCGACATCTGCGCCGCGGCGGTCCCAGATCGCGGACCGCGACTGCCGCGCTGCCAATGCGATCAGGAGTTGTCGCCGCTCTCACGCGCGTTCCACAGCACCGCCACGCCGATGATCGCGGATACGATCGACGCGGCGAACACCGCGATCTTCGCGGCGGCGAAGTCGGTCGGCGCCGGGAACGCCTGACCGGCGATGAACAGCGACATGGTGAAGCCGATGCCGGCCAGCGCGCCCGCGCCGGCGAGCTGGCGCCAGGAATATTCATCGGGCTTGATCGCGACGCCGAGCCGGACCGCGAGCAGGCAGGCACCGATCAGGCCGAGCGGCTTGCCGACGATCAGTCCGGCGGCGATCGCGAGCATGAGCGTCTGGTGTCCGCTCCACACATCGGCGCTCACCGCGACACCGGCATTGGCGAGCGCGAACAGCGGCAGCACGAGATAGCTCGAGCGCGCGCCGGCGTGACGCAGCAGGCGTTCGGCCGGGGATTCGATACGGTCGTGAATGGCGTCGAGCGCACGCAGCGCCGGCAGCGAGGGGCCGTGGCGCAGCACGTCGCGCTGCTGCGCCTCGGCGGCGATGATGGCCTCGGCCTGGATGGTGAGTGCGCGCAGGTTGGCCGGCGGGCGGGTCGGGATGAACAGCGCCAGCACCACGCCGGCAAGCGTGGCATGCAGGCCGCCGACATGCGCGCAGTACCACAGCGCGATGCCGAGCAGCACGTAGGGCCAAACGCGGTAGATGTGCGCGCGGTTGAGCATGGCGAGCCCGGCGACGGCGAGAAGGCCGGCGGCGAGATAGGCCGGATGCAACTCGCCGGAATAGAAGAAGGCCACCACGATGATCGCGCCGATGTCGTCGACGATGGCGGCGGCGGTGAGGAAGATGCGCAGCTCGACCGGCACGCGCCGGCCCATCATGGCGATCAGCGCCACCGCGAAGGCGGTGTCGGTGGCCATCGGCACGCCCCAGCCGTGCGACCACGGACCGGTGGGTATGAAGGCAAGATAGATCAGCGCCGGCACGACCATGCCGCCGACGGCGGCGGCCGCCGGCAGCGCCGCCGTGCGCCGTCCGGCGAGACGCCCGACGGTGAACTCACGCTTGATCTCGAGCCCGACCACCAGGAAGAAGATCGTGAGCAGCGCATCGTTGATCCAGTGGCGCAGCGACATGGTGAACGCGACGCCGCCATAGGCGAGGCCAAGTTCGCTCTCCCAGAACGCCTCGACGGCGGGTCCCATGGGCGAATTGGTCGCGATGAGCGCGAGCAGGGTCGCCATCAGCAGCAGCACGCCTGCCGATGGGCCCCAGCTCGCGAAGTCGAGCGCCGCGATGCGCACGCGGTGGCCGAGCCGGCCGAGCATGGCGTCGGTGAACGAGCTCTCGTCCCAAGGGCCGTCGTAGCGCCGGCCGTTGATGAAGAATGTCGGCGTGAACATCACGCCGCTGGCGCGCGCGGACGCCTCGTCGGTCTCGACCCGCTCCCTGGCGCGCCGGCTCATCGCCTCCGCCTCCTCGGCGTCCTCGTCCGCGAGCTTGAGGTCGCGCGCGACCGCCACGAGGTCGTCCTCGGTCAGCTCCGCCGACCGCGTCATCAGCTTGACGTGCGCATCCCAGAACTGGTCGGGGTTGTCGGCATGCTCGACCAGCTCGGCGGCGCGGCGGGCGATGTCGCTGCCGGTCAGCGGCCGGTGGCGGAACACGTAGCGCAGGCGGTCGCCGAGCTCGTCGCGCACCTGGGCGATCCGCTCGTTGGCCGCGCGGCAATGCGGGCAGGCATAGCTGCCGTATTCGACGAGGGTGATGGGGGCGTTCGGCGGGCCGAGGACGTGGTCGGATGTATCGTCGACCGGACGATCGAGCCAGTGATTGCGGACCAGGTCCATGTGACGTTCCCCGCGACAGACGCGAGATCAATAGCACGCAGCGGGCGATGTCGATTGCCAAAGCTTGCGCTTGTGCGGGGACAATGCCGACCCGTCCGAACCGTTCAAACTCGCATCAAGTTTACGGGACCGGCCGGTCGCCGAACCACTCCTCGCGAGGGTGCCGTCCGCGCCGCCTCGTCAGGGCGCTTCGGCGAGGATTCCGATCACCGACTTCGGGTCGGTCACCATGCAGGTATGGCTGGTGTCGAGCTCGAAGGTCCGCACCTTGGGGTCCTTCTTCATCTCGCCATGGAAGTAGATGAAGGGCGAGGGATCGAAGCCGAGGCACCGCACGTAAGTGTATGGAATGTCGGGACGGCGCGCGGGCGCCTTGGCCGGCTGGAAGAAGGTGCGCCACGACTGGTTGACGAGGCGCGGCGCGATGAATTCGATCGCCTTGGGATCCTTGACCCCGAACACCTCGAACGGGATCGACGGCATGGTCTGGTCGGCGGCCCTGGCCTGCTCAAAGAATGTGCGCGTGTCCGGGTCGACATAATCGGCGAGCGCCTTGCCGTTCTCCGGCACGAAAGCGTCGAGATAGATCATCGAACGGATGCGCTCGGGCACGCGCGCCAGCACGCCGGTGGTGACCATGCCGCCGTAGCTCCAGCCGACGAGATCGACGTCGCCAAGATCGTTCATCTCGATGTGGGCGACGATGTCCTCGACGTGCGTGTCGAGATCGACCTCGCGGTTGAGCGTGTGCCGCCGTTCGCCCAGTCCGGTGAGTGTCGGCGTCGTGACGCGGTGACCGCGCGCGGCAAGTGCGGGCGCGACGTCGCGCCAGACCCACCCGCCATGCCAGGCGCCGTGGACGAGGACATAGGTTCGCTGTGCGGGTGCCATGCTCGTCTCCTCCAATGGCTTTGCGGCGTGCGGCCTTTCGCGAGCCTCGGCCTTTTGCAATGCTAGTGCAGGGCCGGCGGGCGGGCGTGGTGCTCGCGGAACGACCGGCTGGACGGGAGAGAACATGCCGCGGGAGGTCGCGCGCAGCGGCGATGGCGGGCTTGCGGCTTGGCGCGTCTGGGACACCGCGCACGTGCCCGAGCGCGAGGCCTTCAGTCTCTATCGCGAGGCCGTCTGCGAGTCGTTCCTGCGCCTCTCGCCGCGGCGGCCGGATCGGAACGTTTTTTCCGCGCGGGTCGAGCATCTGGCGGTGGGCGAGGGCGCCATCAACCGCGTGCACACCGCGCCGCACGACGTGATCCGCAATGCCGCGGACGTGGCGCGCATCGACGGCGAGTATCTGCATCTCAACTTCCAGATCAGCGGGCGCTACCTGCTGGAGCAGGGCGGCCGCACCTCCGACGTGCGCAGCGGCGATGCGGTGCTGTTCGGCACGGGCACGCCGTTCCGGCTGCGCATGCACACGGCGGCGCATACCTCGCTCACGTCCCTGTTGATCCCGCGCCGGACGGTGGCCGACGCGGTCGGCCGCGGCATCGGCCTGGACAATGTGTTGGTGTCGCAGTTGCCGAACGGCGTGGCGCTGCGCAGTTGCCTGGCGGCGCTGTCGGCGCGGCTTTCAAGCGGTTCGCTGCGCGAGATCGCTCTTCTCAAGGACGCGGCCGTGTCGCTGCTGTGCGCTGCGCTCGCGTGCACGGATGCGCAGGCCAAGCCCCTGCTCGCCTCGCCAAACGCCGAGCCGCCGCTGCTGACGGGGGTCAAGGCGCTTGCTCGCGCGCGTCTTGCGGATCCCGGCCTGTCCGCGGCCGAAGCCGCCGTGCGCTTCGGCATCTCGCGCCGCTACGTCGACAGGCTGTTCCAGCAGGCGGGGACGACGTTCGAGCGCTTCGTGCTGGCCGAGCGGCTGCGCGGTGCACGGCTCGACCTCGTCGATCCGGCGCGCCGCCGCGACAAGATCGCGGCGATCGCCTATCGCTGGGGCTTTCGCGACCTGTCGATGTTCCACCGCAACTTCAAGGCGGCCTACGGCGTGACGCCGGGCGAGGCGCGCAACGCGAACTAGCGCGGTCCGGCCGTCCCCGCTTCCGGGGGCTCGACGGCGCGCACGAACTCCAGCAGGTTGCCGCCTCTGAACAGATGCCCCGCGATGCCGGCGGCCTTTGCGGCCTGCATGTCGATGTCCTTGTCGCCGATGAGGAAGCTGCGCGCGGCGTCGACGTCCCAGTGGTGCATGATATCGAGGATCATGCCGGGCGCGGGCTTGCGCCAGTCCGACACCTTGCGATAGCGCGCGACCGTGCCGTCCGGATGGTCGGGACAGTAGCGATAGTCGTCGATCCGCGCCCCGTGGCGCGCGAGGTCCTCGCGCATGTGCGCGAACAGGGCGCGCACGTCGTCCTCCGAATAGAAGCCGCGCGCCACGCCCGACTGGTTGCTGACCACGAAGACGTAGTAACCGTGCGCGTTGAGATATTTCACGGCGTCGATGGCGCCGGGCAGCCAGGCGAAGTCTTCGGGCCGCCCGACATAGGCGCGATCCTCGTTGAGCACGCCGTCGCGGTCGAGGAAGGCGGCGGGGCGCGGCATTCAGCGGGGGCCGCTGCCGCCGAACAGCGCGGCTTCGACGTATTCGCACATGGCATGCGCGGCCGCGACGTAGACCTGCTGGATCAGGGGTGTCATGGGCGAGGGCACGCGCAGGGCGTATTCGCACATGCCGGCGAGCGGCGCATTGCCGTTGCCCGTGAAGGCGACGGTGTGCAGCCCCATCTCGTTCGCGGCCTCCACCGCCTTGAGGATGTTGGGCGAGCGGCCCGAGGTCGAGATCGCGACGAACACGTCGCCCTTACGACCCAGCCCACGCACCTGGCGCGCGAAGACCTGCTCGTAGCCGTAATCGTTGCCGATGGCGGTGAGCACGGCCTGATCGGCGGTGAGCGCGATGCTGGGCAGCGGCGCGCGGTCGAACATCAGCCGCGAGAGCAGTTCGCCCGAAATGTGCTGGGCGTCCGCCGCGCTGCCGCCGTTGCCCGCGAGCAGCACCTTGCCGCCGGCGCGCAGGGTGTCCTCCAGGCGCTGCGAGATCGCCGCGATGGCCGCGATGACGCCTTCGTCGGCGAGCGTCGCCGCGACGACGTCGCGCGAGGCGGTCAGGTGCCGGCGGACGATGTCGGCGGGGTTGGGGACGTCAGCCACGCGCAGCTCCGTTGGATGCCGGATCACACATTATGATAGTCGCGATACCAGCGGACGAATTTTTCCACGCCCTGCGCCACGGGGGTTGCCGGGCGGAAGCCGGTCAGGCGCTCGAGCAGGCGTGAATCGGCGAACGTGCGCGGCACGTCGCCCGGCTGCATCGGCAGGTAGCGCCGGATCGCCTTCTTGCCGAGCACGGTCTCGATCGCCTCGACGAAGGCGAGCAGGTTGACCGGCTCGCCGTTGCCGATGTTGACCACGCGGAACGGCGCGACCGGACTGAGGCCGAGGTCGTCGTTGGTGGCGGCCGCGCCGGAGGCATCAGCCACGCCGCGCTGAGGAACCGCGTCGCACAGCAGCACGATCGCCTTGGCGAGATCGTCGATGTAGGTGAAGTCGCGCTGCATGTCGCCGTTGTTGTAGATCTCGATCGGCTGGTTCTCGATGATGCCTTTGGTGAACTTGAACAGCGCCATGTCCGGGCGGCCCCACGGCCCATAGACCGTGAAGAAACGGAACGCGGTGGTCGGGAGGTTCCACAGATGCGCGTAGGAATGCGCCATCACCTCGGTCGCCTTCTTGGTGGCGGCGTAGAGCGTGAGCGGATGATCGGTCGGGTCACGCTCCTCGAACGGCATCTTGGTGTTGCCGCCGTAAACCGAGCTGGTAGAGGCAAGCAGCAGGTGCCCGGGCGCATGCGCGCGCGCCAGCTCGAGGATGTTGAAGGTGCCGACGAGGTTGGAATCGACGTAGGCGCGCGGGTTCTCCAGGCTGTAGCGCACGCCCGCCTGGGCGGCGAGATGGATGACCACGTCGGGCGCGAACTGCGCATAGACGCGGGCAAGCCCCTCCATGTCCTCCAGCATCAGTTCATGCGCGGAGAAATGCGGCGACTGCAACAGCATGGCGTGGCGGCGGCGCTTGAGCGCGACGTCGTAGTATGACGTCATGCCGTCGACGCCGCAGACCGTGTGGCCGGCCTCGGTCAGGCGCTTCGCGACATGGAAGCCGATGAAGCCGGCGGTGCCGGTGATGAAATAGCGCACGTCAGGCCTTCACCACGTTGTCGGCGACGACGCCGGCCCGCGCGCAGGCATTGCGGGTGTCGATCACCAGCCGCGCCGCCTTGCACAGGGCGGGATAGTCGACGTCGTCGTGATCTGTGACGATCAGCGCCGCATCATAGCCGCTGATCGTCTCCTCGCTCCAGGCGATGCGCGCGCGGCCGGCCATCTCCGGGTGCTCGCGCGTGCGCGGAATGGTCTCGACGTGCGGATCGTAGAAGTCCGTATGCGCGCCGCGCTTCTCGATCAACTCGATGAGCTTGAATGCCGGGCTCTCGCGGATGTCCTCCACGTTCTTCTTGTAGGCGACGCCGATGAGCAGGATGTTCGCGCCGTTGAGGCCGCGCCCCGCGCGGCGGTCGAGCTCGCGCGCGAGGCGGTCCACCACGTAATTCGGCATCGAGGTGTTGATCTCGCCCGCAAGCTCGATGAAGCGAGTCGAGATGTCGAACTCGCGCGCCTTCCAGGTCAGGTAGAAGGGATCGATCGGGATGCAGTGCCCGCCCAGGCCCGGGCCGGGATAGAACGGCATGAAGCCGAACGGCTTGGTCTTGGCGGCGTCGATGACCTCCCAGACGTCGATGCCCATGGCCTCGTAAACAACCTTGAGCTCGTTCACGAGCGCGATGTTCACCGCGCGGAAGATGTTCTCGGTGAGCTTCACCGCCTCGGCGGTCTGGGTCGAGGACACCGGAATCACCTCCGGCACGATCGCGCCGTAGAGCGCGGCCGCAAGCTTGAGCGCGACCGGCCCGTCGCCGCCGACGACCTTCGGGATCGAGCGCGCGGAATAGCGCGGATTGCCGGGGTCCTCGCGCTCGGGCGAAAAGGCGAGGTAGAAGTCGCGGCCGCTTTTCAGACCGTAGCGCTCGAGAACCGGCTTCATCACCTCGACGGTGGTGCCCGGCCAGGTGGTCGACTCGAGCACGATGAGCTGTCCCGTGCGCAGGTGCGGCGCCAGCGCCTCGGCCGTGCGCTCGACGTAGCCGAGGTCGGGCTCGCGATGCGCGGTCAGCGGGGTCGGTACGCAGATGAGGATGGCGTCGACCGACTTGGCATCGGCGAAGTTGGTGGTGGCCCGCAGGCGGCCGTCCTCGACTGCGCCGGCGATCTCGCTCGCCGGAATGTGCTTGATGTAGCTCCTGCCGGCGTTGAGGGCTTCGACCTTGTCCGGGTCGATGTCGAAACCGACCACGCGGAAGCCGGCGGTCCAGCAGGCGAGGGCGAGAGGAATACCCACATACCCCATGCCCACGATGCCGATGACCGCGGTCTTGTCCTTGTAGGCTCGGGCGGGGTCGGGAGCGACGGTCATGGGTCCAAAAAAGCGCCCGAACGGGCGGTCTGCGCAGCGTGGGCGTCTTGTTTCAAGTTAGGCCGCGGTCGTCAAATGCTGCCGCTCCGCATCCTTAGGCGGGTGGGAATGACTGTTAACTCAGTTGCTTAGCCGGACGACTGCGGGCCATGGCCGGCGCCCGCGAAAACGCGTTCCGCAATTGACCTTGCCGTCCGCGGCCCCTATGTTCCGGCCCGAATTTGCATCCCCGCGCCCCGCGCGGCTATCAGGGTCTGGTCAGATGAAAGTCCGTAACTCGTTGAAGTCCCTGCGCGGACGCCATCGCGACAACCGCCTGGTCCGCCGGAAGGGCCGCGTCTACATCATCAACAAGACGCAGCGCCGCTTCAAAGCCCGTCAGGGCTGATTCGGCCCCGGGCCCGGGCTTCTTCACGCCGGCTTGACGTGACGGCCGTTGCGGCGACGTCGTAGCGCGCTAGATTATTTGGCATGACTCGCAAGCCGCTTTCCGCCGTCCTCGCGACGGCCCTCGCCGTCGCCGCCGTGGCGCTGCCGGCGAGCGTGGCCGCGCAGACGCCAGACCCCGCGCCCAATCCCGAGAAGAAGTGGGTGCAGCCGCCCACCGAGACGCCGCGCGCCTGGGCCGGCGACCGCATGCGCAACATCGATTTCCTGTTCGAGGCGCTCAAGGTCGCCCCCGACGACGACAGCGCGAAGGCCATCGAGAACCGCATCTGGGGTCTGTGGCTGCACTCCGGCAGCGACACGGCCGATTTGCTGATGGTGCGCGTCAAGCAGGCGACGGAGGCCAAGAACCTCGACCTCGGCATCCGCCTGCTCAGCGCCATCATCGAGATCCGCCCCGACTACGTCGAGGCGTGGAACCGCCGCGCGACGCTGTATTTCCTGAAGAAGGATTACGGAAATTCGCTCGCCGACATCCGCGAGGTGCTGGCGCGCGAGCCGCGCCACTTCGGCGCGCTCGCCGGGCTCGGCACCATCCTGGCGGAGCTCGGTGACGACAAGCGTGCGCTCGCGGCCTTCCGACAGGCGATTTCCATCCATCCTCACCTCAAAGGCATCGTCGACGAGGTGAAGACGCTCACCGAAAAGGTCGAAGGCCGCCCGATCTGACGGCGCTGGCCTCACGCGCGAGCACGGTCGCGCGGCATCCGCCCGCACTGCGGATGAATGCACGCGCGACCGGCGAGGAGTTTCAGGGTTAGCGCCAGAACAGCGCCAGCAAGATAATGATCGGCAGCGGGACACCCAGCAGCCACAGCAGCGCACCACGTCCAAGGCCCATAACGCTCTCCATCCGTTGTGACGGAAAAACGTTGAGGCCCGCGTTTGGGTTCCAGTGGCTGGGTACCAGCGTCCGCGCGATTTATTCGGAACCCGTGGAACCGGCGCCCACGAAAGCGATGCGCAGCATGTTGGTCGCGCCCGGCGTGCCGAGCGGAATCCCCGCGACGATGATGACCCGCTGACCGGCCTTGGCGAATCCCTCGCGGAATGCGGTGCGGCAGGCGCGATCGACCATGTCGTCCTGATCGTGTGCGTCCTCCGCGACCACGCAGTGCACGCCCCACACCACCGCGAGCTTGCGTCCCGTCGAGAGCTTGGGCGAGATCGCGACCGTCAGCGGCGAGGGGCGCTCGCGCGCAACCCGCAGCGCGGTGGAGCCCGACGACGTCCAGCATACGATGGCCGCGAGATCGACCGTGTCGGCGATCTGGTGCGCAGCCGCGGCGATCGCGTCGGACCCGGTGGGCTCGGGCTCGGGCCGCTGGGCATGGATGATGCTGCGGTAGGTCGGGTCGCTCTCGATCTCCTCGGCGATGCGATTCATCGTGCGCACGGCCTCGATCGGGAACTGCCCCGATGCGGATTCCGCCGACAGCATCACGGCGTCGGCGCCTTCGAAGATCGCGGTGGCGACGTCCGACACCTCCGCCCGCGTCGGTACCGGGCTCGAGATCATCGATTCCAGCATCTGCGTCGCGACGACCACCGGCTTGCCGGCGCGACGGGCCGCGCGCGTCATCTGCTTCTGTGCGCCGGGCACCTTCTCGACCGGCAGTTCGACTCCGAGGTCTCCGCGCGCCACCATGATGGCGTCGGCGGCATCCAGGATGTCATTGAGGCGCGTCATCGCCTGCGGCTTCTCGATCTTCGCCATCACCGCCGCACGGCCGCGCGTGATCTTCTTGGCCTCGGCGATGTCCTCGGGCCGCTGGATGAAGGAGAGCGCGATCCAGTCGACGCCGGCGTCGAGCGCGGCCTCGAGGTCGGAATGATCCTTCGCGGTGAGCGCCGAGAACGGCACGACCGTATCGGGCAGGCTCACGCCCTTGCGCGCCGACAGCTTGCCGCCGACCTCGACGCGCGTCACCGCCTTGCCGCGCGTCACCTCCGTCGCCACCAGCCGGATCTTGCCGTCATCGAGCAGGAGGATGTGGCCCGGCTCCAGCGCCGCGAGGATCTCGGGATGCGGCAGGTGCACGCGCTTGACGTCGCCGGGCGCCGGATCGGAGTCGAGGACGAAGCTCGCGCCCTTTTCCAGCGTGATGGCGTTCGCCTTGAACTCCCCAATGCGCAACTTGGGACCTTGCAGATCGACGAGCACGCCGATCGGCCGGCCGCGCTGCTCCTCGACGGCGCGGATCGCCGCGACCAGCGTGCGCATGCGGTCCGGTTGGGTGTGGCTCATGTTGATGCGGAAGACGTCGGCGCCGGCATCGAACAACTGACCGATGGTCTCGGGATCGGATGAGGCGGGTCCGAGCGTGGCCAGGATCTTGGTGCGGCGCTGACGTCTCATTGCGAGGAGCCTCGCGAGGGGGCTGGCCGGCTCGAAGCCGGAGGAATCGGCAGGAGGGGCGCACCGCCCGGCCCGGCCGACCGCGGGGTGCTGCCCGCGTCGGTGAGCGTCACCGTCCAAGACTGTTGCTCGCCGGTGTCGACTTCGAAGAAGCCGGTGCGGTCATAGCCGCGCGCCAGGCAGTCCTCGGTGCCGCGCACGGTGAATTCCTTGTCGCGCGTGCACATGTAGGCCTGCCCGGACCATTCGCCGCCGCGGTCATAGTCGACCGCATAGATATAATAGTAGCGCGCCACCAGCGTCCCGCGCAGCAGCGTCTCGCAGGTGCGGGTCGGCAGGTTCCACCAGCCCTCGGTGGTCCAACCGTCCTTGTCCTTGTAGCCGATGGCGACGCCCACCCGGCTCGGGGTCTGATTGCACATGCGGAAATCGGCCGCCGCGGGCTGCGCCGTCGCCAGCACGCCGGCGCCTGCCAGGACCAGCAGGACCACGGCGGTACGTATGTGCTCGGCCATCCGGGTGGGGCAATGCATGAGGTCAGTCACTGTCGATCAGGATCGCACGGAAATCGTTGACGTTTGTGTACGTCGGCCCCGGAACCAGCAGATCCCCCAGGCGGGCGAAGAATGTGGTCGAGTCGTTGTTGAGAAGAAAGGCGGCGGCATCGAGGCCGGCGGCCCGGGCTTTTTCCAGCGTTCCGGCGTCGATATAGGCCCCCGCCGGGTCCTCCGGGTGCCCGCCGCCGCCATCCGTGCCGTCGGTATCGGCCGCCAGCGCGGCGATGCCGGCGGCGCCCTCCAACGCCGCAGCCAGCGCCAGGGCGTATTCCTGGTTCGGTCCGCCCTGGCCGTGCCCGCGGATGCTCACCGTCAGCTCGCCACCGGAGAGAATGATGGTGCGGCCGCCGTCCGCCTTGATGCGGCGTGCAAGCGCGGCGTGCTCGGCGGCCACATCGCGGGCTTCGCCTTCGAGACGGTCCCCCAGCATCATGCATCGGTAGCCGAGCGCCTGCGCCCGCGCCGCAGCGGCCGCGAAGGCGTCGGCGGGGCGCGCGATCAATTCAAAGCGCGCGGCGTCGAATGCGACGTTGCCCGGCTTCGGAGATTCGTTGGCGGGATCGGCCAATGCCGCCGTTACGGACGGCGGGAGCGCCAGTCCGTAGCGCGCGACCACTGCACGCGCGTCGGCGAGCGTCGTCGGATCCGGCACCGTCGGGCCCGAGCCGATGACGGCGGGATCATCGCCCGGCACGTCGGAGATGGCGAGCGTGACGATCTGTGCCGGCGTCGCATGCGCGGCGAGACGCCCGCCCTTGATGCGCGAGAGATGCTTGCGCACGGTGTTGATCTCGCCGATGGTCGCGCCGCAGCGCAGCAGCGCGCGCGTGACCGCCTGCTTCTCGGCGAGGGCGATGCCGGCGGCGGGTGCGATCCAATTGGCCGAGGCGCCGCCCGAGACGAGCGCGAGCACGAGGTCGCCGCGCTGCGCGGTCTCGGCAAGACGCAGCGTCTTCTGTGCCGCCGCAAGTCCGGCGTCGTCGGGGATCGGGTGTCCCGCCTCGACGACCGGGATCACGCGCGTCGGCCGGCCATAGCCGTGGCGCGTCACGGCGATGCCGGCGAGGTGCTGCGCGGGAACGCCGGCATCGAGATAGTGCTGCTCCGCGACCTGCGTCATCGAACCGGCGGCCTTGCCGGCGGCCAGGAGAACGAGGCGGCCGCCGCGTGGCGCCGACGGCAGGTGGCGCGGCAGGCACGTGGCCGGGTGGACCGCGGCGACGGCGGTCCGGTAGAGGTCGTGAAGAACGTCGCGTGCAGCAGCCATGTCACCTGAACGTCGCGCCGGGTGGGAAGCCGGCTATTAGCATACCTATGGCACGCCCGCGGCGCGGCCACTATGTTGTAGCCACAACGTGAGGACATGCGATGGACGACAAGACCCGCACCGAGCTCGAAGCGGCGGTCTACCGCCGCCTGGTGGAGCATCTGCGCAGCCGCACCGACGTGCAGAACATCGACCTCATGAACCTCGCCGGCTTCTGCCGCAACTGCCTCTCGAACTGGATGAAGGAAGCGGCCGACGCCAAGGGCGTAGGCATGAGCAAGGACGAGAGCCGCGAGATCGTCTACGGCATGCCGTACGACGAGTGGCGCGCCAAATTCCAGAAAGAGGCGACGCCCGAGCAGAAGGCGGCGTTCGAGAAGACGCATCGCCACTGAGCAGCCGCAGCCGCGCGCGCGGCTATGCACAAGTATTTTTGCGGTCTGTGGACTGATCATGCGTCGCGCTTGACGCCGCGGCCCCGCTCCTCTGTCGTGCGGTCCGAACCGTTGAGGAGTAGCCATGCCCGCCACCGCCGCCGCCACCAAGGAAGAAGCCGCACACCACTTCGCGAAGGATCAGCTCAAGGCGTTCATCGAGCGGGTCGAGCGGCTGGAGGAGGAGAAGAAGGCGATCTCCGACGATATCCGCGACGTCTACGCGGAGGCCAAGGGCAACGGCTACGACGTCAAGGCGCTGCGCACCATCGTGCGGCTGCGCAAGATGGACACCGACGAGCGCAAGGAACAGGAGACGATCCTGGACACCTACATGCACGCGCTTGGCATGATCTGAGCGCGGGAAGGCGCGGCCACCGACAATCCGGGATTTGCGCGGCGCGGTCTTAGCGCTGCAGGAATGCCGTGTGCGTGACGAACGTCACGGTGTCGAGGAAGACGATCGCCGCGGCGCCGTCGAACTGCGTGTTGGTGATGCCGCCCATCGGGTCGTTGGAAAACGTCATCGCCAGCACCGAGGACGGCTTGCGCATGAGCGGGCGCAGTTGCTTCGGGTCGCTCGGGCCCAGCGCGGTGGCGCTCATGAAGTTCAGCATGTCGGGCGTCACCACGGCGGCGCGGAGCCAGACGTCGTCGATCTGCGCAAATGGGTCGACGCGGCGTGTCTTGATGACCGTGTTGTCGCCTGGTGCGGAGACCGCCGTCACGCGTGGCGTCGGGTCCGCGCCTGCCACCGCGTAGGCCAAGGCGCCGTCGCCACCCCCCTGCATCGACATGGCGCCCGCCATCGCGACCTTCACGGGGGGGAGGCCGTCCATCTGTTTGAGACCGTCGGCGATGTCCCAGGTGCCGCGCGCCGCAATGACGCCGGCAGGCGATGAGGCGTCGGCGACGACGCTCGCGGGACGCGCCGGCCGCGCGGGCGGCATCGGAACCGCCGCGAGCCTGATCGTCGTCGCGTGCGCGAGGCGTTCGGTGGCGGCCACCGCCGCCGGGAGTTGCTCTGCGACCGCGCTCGGCCCGCCGGCCGATCCCGACTTCGCCACGAGCGCGGCGATGGCGTCGCGCTTGACGGCGACCGGCTTGATGGCCACCGGCTTCACCGCCGGGCGGGCCGCCGACGAGGCGGTCGTCTGGACCTCTTCGTCCTCGTCCTTGGCGCCGAACAGGGCCGCCAGCAGGTTCTTGCCGGCCTTGGGCACGGTGGAGATGCCGGCGGTGCGCGCCGCATCGAGCGACATCTGCGAGGGCGAGCCGCCGCGCTTCTCGATGTCAGCCAGGGCGAGCGCGTAACCGCCCATCGGCTGCCCGTCGCTCGGGATGTGCACGGTGCGTCCGTCAGGGAACACGCGCGCAAGCTGCTCGCGGCTCATGCGCGGCCAATGGCGTACGCTGCTGGTGTCGAGGTGCACGAACGGCGAACCGGAGGTCGGATAGTAGCCGACGCCGCCGCGTTGCATGCGCAGCCCGACCACGCGCAGGGACTCGAGCGACGCGTCGGGAATATAGAAGTCGAGGGCGCGGCCGATGGTGTGCATGCTGTTCTGCGCCACGCCCGAGCTGCGCCGGCGCAGCATGTTGTTGGTGGCGGGGGCGCGGTAGCCGCAGATCACCCAGATCGGCTTGTGCGCGCCCACGTGGCGCTGGACCTCCCACACGAGGTCGATCAGCTGCGGGTCCATCTTCACCGCCTCGTTCCGGCGCCAGTCGCGCAAGAACCAGTCGAGCTTCCTGAGCGCCTCGGGGTCGTAGCGGCCGTTGCGCTTGTAGGTGATGGTGATGTCTTCGTTGGTATGGACGTGATGGAGGGAGATCGTGCGGGTGTCGCCGTCGGCGGCCGCGTTGGGCAGGCTGTCGTAGCCGAAGACCACGAACAGCGCGGCCAGAGCGCACCGCGCAAGGCGCGACGAACCGGGAAACTGGAGCCGCGCTAGTCCGACTGACACGCTCGATCTCGCATGAAGACGACGCCCAAGACGCACACCGCGACCCCATCGCGGTGCTGATGGCTAACGTGGTCCTAATCGGGATCGGTTAATGCGCGCTTTTGGCGCAATCCCCAATGCCCCCAAGCAGTGCTGACGCACTGTGCATAAGTACCGGGCAAGTATGGCAAAACATTGCCGGGCGTGGCCAGGGGCCGGGGAGAGGTTAGTTAACGCGGCCGGGCAACGCCGGAAAAGCCACGGCCGCACCCAAGGGATGCGGCCGCGGCCAGGACTTGAGAGGGCTTACCAGGACAGGGTGCGCGGGGTGCCGCGGGCCTGCCGGCTGGAGCGGCCGACCGCCGCCGGCGGGCTGTAGCGCGGCCCGCCGCCGAACAGCATCTCGAAGAAGTTGCCGCCGCCGCCTCCGCCCGAGGAGTAGCTGCCGGCCACGCCCGGCGGCAGGGTCACGGACGGACGGCTGTAGCTCGGCTGCGGCCGGTCCATGCCGACATCGGCCACCTTGCGCTCGTCGCCCTTGAGGATGGCGATCATGCGAGCGTCGCGCCCATAGACGTCGTCGCGCAGCACGAGCTGGCCGTGATCGTCGACGAAGGCGGTCTGGTAGGTGATGTGCACCGGCAGCGTGGAGGGGAAGCGGATGTCCACTTCCGACGGTCCGTACATGCGGCGGATGCGCTCCTGCGTGTAGCCGTCCTTCGGCAGCACCAGCGAGAGGATGACTTCGGCATACTTCACCGGATCCTCGACGCGCATGCAGCCGTGGCTGTAGGCGCGCGGATAGCGTGCGAAGAGGTGCTTCTCCGGCGTGTCGTGCTGGTACACGAGGAACTTGTTGGGGAAGTTGAAGCGGATGCGGCCGAGCGCGTTGCGGTCACCGGGCGGCTGCGCGATGTGCACGCTGCCGTCGGCGTTCTGCGTGAGCTTGAGGCCCATGCGCTCCAGCACGGTCGGGTCCTGCTGCAGCGCCGGCAGGTACTCGCCGTAGACGATCGACGGCGGCACGTTCCAGGTCGGATTGACGGTGATGTACTGCATCGCCGCGGTCAGGATCGGGGTCGGCGTGCCCGGCTTGCCGACCACGACCTTGGTCTGCCAGTAGACGGAGCCGTCACGGACCACCCGCAGGCTGAAGTCCGGGATGTTCAGCATGACGTGGGTCCTGCCGAGATCGCGCGGCATCCAGCGCCAGCGTTCCATGTTGGCGATGATGATGTCCGCGGTCTTTTCGCGCTTGGGACCGTTGAGCGCCGCGATGGTTCCGCTGCCGAGATAGCCGTCGGGCTTGAGGCCGTTGGCCTTCTGGAACTTCGTCACCGCCTCCGCGAGCTGCTTGTCGTAGGTCGTGTCGCCGTCCTTGGCGGCGAGCCCGAGCCGCTCGCGCAGTTGCGGCACGCGCGGGTCCTGCATCGCGGTTTTGCCGAACTTGAGCGTCGGGCCGGGGCCGATGCGCACAGGCGCGGCGGCCTCGCTCTTGCCGCGCACCTTGGCGAGCTGGGCCTTGAGCGCCTTGTACTGCGGATGTTGCGGCTCGAAGGAGTCGAGCGCGGCGGCGACGTCGGTCGCGTCGGCGAGCTTGGCGAGGACGTCGGCCGGTTCCGGCACGTCCTGCTGGTAGTAGATGTCGCCGCTGACGCGGGTGAAATTGACGCGGCCGGTCTGTGCGTGACGGGCATAGGCGATGACCGACGCCGTCAGCTTGATCTCGGCGTCGGCGAGCGCATCGGCATCCTTCGCGTCCTTGAGGGCCGGGATCGGATAATCATCCGGCTCGAGGCCATCCGCCTCGATGCCCATGAGATAGGCGACTGCGGCCTTGCCGCGGTCGCTGGCGCCGGTGCTCGTCACCCACAGCGGGGCGTACTTGCGGGCGGCGTAGAAGGCTTCGGCCGCCGCCTTGTCGCCGCGCTTCATGAAGCTGCGCTCGCTCTTGGCGGTCAGCAGCTCGCGAATCTTGTCGGTGACCGGATCGGTGACGGCTGCGACGGGCTGCGCTTCGGCGGGCTTGGTCTCGGCCGCCTTCGGCTCGACGGATTTCTGCACGGCGGCGGCCGGTTCGGCCGCTTGCGCCGCCGGCTTCGCCGGCTCGAGATCGGCGGGGGTGATCGGTTTGAGGTCGGCGGGTGGCGGCACGGGAACCGCGGCTTCGATGTCCTTCTGGCTGTCCGGAGCCGCAAAGGCCATCGGTGTAGTCACAGCGAGCGCCACCGCCAGCGCCGTCCCGGCCAGCCAGCGGTCAAAGTCGACCTTACCCATTGTGCAACTGCCCTTTCCCCGGTCCGCTCGTGCGGCGGCCCTGTTTGTATAAAGCAAGTTGATGCGACCGGTTCCCCCCGTCGCCCACCAAAACGAAGCGCCCGCAAATTTAACTCAAACGGCTATGCGAAGCGTTGCAAATTCTTCTGCGTTAACGACTTTTTGTTGCGGGTGTTACCCCGCAGCCACGTCCTCGCCGCGCTCTGTTCCGGCATGTCCGAGGCCCAGGCTGTCGAGCTTGCGATAGAGCGTCGAGCGCCCGATCTGCAGCTTGCGCGCCACCTCCGACATCTGCCCGCGGTAATGAGATATGGCGAAGCGGATGGCGTCCGCCTCGACCGCCTCGAGCGGCCGCACGTCGCCCGTGCCGTTGAGCAGGTCGATGGTACCGGCGGGCAGCGGTGGCGCGGATGCGGCGAAGGCTGTCCCTGATTCGCCGTTGCCTGCGGTCGCGAAGGCCATGTCCGCGGGCAAAGCCGCGATCGGCGGCGAGGCGACGGGCGGCAGCGAGAGCGGGGCGGCCACGTCACCGTCATGCGGCGCCATCGCCGTAGCGATCTGCGGGATGTCTTCGGTGCGGACCTCCTCGCCGTCGGCGAGCACGACCGCGCGGAACATCGTGTTCTCGAGCTGACGCACGTTGCCGGGCCAGCGATGCGCGGCGAGCAACTCCATGGCCTGCGGCGATATGGAGCGCACGCGCTTGCCTTCTTCCGCCGCGAAGCGGACGAGGAAATGGCGCGCCAACTCGGGCACGTCTTCGGCGCGCTCGCGCAGCGGCGGCACCGAGATCGGGAACACGTGCAGGCGATAGAACAGGTCCTCGCGGAAGCGGCCCGATTTGACGTCCGCGATCAGGTCGCGGTTGGTCGCGGAGACCACGCGCACGTCGACCTTCACGGGGCGGCGCGCGCCGACCGGCTCCACCTCGCCCTCTTGGATGGCGCGCAGCAGCTTGACCTGCGTCGCGAGCGGCAGCTCGCCGACCTCGTCGAGGAACAGCGTGCCGCCGTCCGCTTCGACGAACTTGCCGGCGTGCTTCTCGGTGGCGCCGGTGAAGGCGCCCTTTTCGTGGCCGAACAGGATCGACTCG
>DATMFF010000004.1:0-91260 GCA_035556735.1 Xanthobacteraceae bacterium
AGGCCTCGAACCACACCCGCAGCCACGGTGGTGGCGCTTGGGTTCCATCGCCACACGTCGCCTCGCGCAGCGCACTATCCGACACGGGCGCACCGCCTCTCCACCTGTCATGCCCGCGCACGCGGGCATCCAGTATCCACCGCCGCTGCGGCGTGACCCCCGTCGCCGCGGCGTACTGGATCGCCCGCTGTCGCGGGCGATGACACCCCGAACGGTTTCGCCGTCGGGTCCATCGCACCACGAGCACTACATTCGCGCCACATGCGCGTTCTGCGTGTCGCCGCGCGCAAAGTGACGACGATTGGTGTCATCGCACGCATCGGACGCGGAACCCGATATGGCGTCGCACGTTCGTCTGGACCAAAGGCCGGCCTCTGCCGGCCTGCGCGCGTGCTGCGCACGGCCGCGCGCATATCGGATACCAGGAGGAGCGGATGACCAGGACGACCTTACTCAGTACGGCGGCGATGCTGGCGGCCCTGTCCGTCGCGTCGGCGCAGACCATGCCGTCCGGCGGCGCGGCCGGCGGCGAGCCCGGCCGCGGCGGCGCATCGCAGATGTCGCCGCGCGGCGAGATCAACCGTGGCGCGGACAGCCAGCGCTCCGGCGGCGAGATGCAGAAGAACGCGCAGCCGCGCGCCGGCACCTCGGGCGCGGCGCAAGGCGAGAGCGGCGCGCGCGGCGAGATGATGGATCGCGCCGAGCGCAAGGGCATGGATCGCAAGGGCATGGAGCGCGGCGGAACCAGCGGTCAGGCGCGCGGCGCCTCCGACGCGGACCGCAACGGCAACAGCGCCCAGCGCGGCGAAGAGAGCAAGGGCAAGGCCGCCCAGTCGAAATCGTCGTCGCCGTCGGCGGCCTCGGGACGCGCCGAGGACAAGGACGGCAGCAAGGCCGGCGACAGGAACGCCGCGTCCAAGAACGCCGATTCCAAGGACAGCGCGTCCAAGGACAGCGCGTCCAAGAGCAGCGAGTCCAAGAGCACCGACAGCAAGAGCAGCGACAAGAACGCCGCCTCGTCCTCGCAGCAGCCTTCGGCGCGCTCGGCTCAGTCTCCGTCCGCGACGCAGTCGCAGCCCTCGGCGCAGAGCCGCTCGGCCGACCCGCAGCAGAGCCAGAGCCGCACGACCACGCAGCAGTCCACCACGTCGTCCACGACGACGCAGGCGAGCGGCACCGTCGACCTGACGCCGCAGCAGACCACCACCATCCGGCAGACCGTGCTGTCGCGCCGCGACGTGCCGCGCGTCGACCACGTCGACTTCGCGATCAGCGTCGGCACCGTGGTGCCGCGCCACGTTCACGTGGTCGAGGTGCCGCCCACCCTGATCGAGATCCACCCCGAGTGGCGCGGCCATGAGTATTTCGTGGTCGAGGACGAGATCATCATTCTCGACAATTCGCGCCGCATCGTCGCGACCGTGCCGGTCGGCGATCACCGTGCCTCGCGCGGCGGCTCGGGCGGCGCGGTCCACGCCCAGGCGCTCGACCTCGAGCCCGACCAGATCCGCCAGGTGCAGTTGGTGCTGATCGAGCGCGGCTATCTCGAAGGCGAGCCGGACGGCATCCTCGGGCCGCGCACGCGCGAGGCGCTGGTGACCTACCAGCGGCGCGAGGGCATCGCGGTGTCCGGCGTCATCGACACCACGACGGTGACCCGTCTCGGCGTGGCCGATCGTATCGGCGTGAGCACCACGACGACCACGGGCAGCGCCAGCTCGACCTCGACCACCACGCGGGGCTCCTCGACGAGCGGCTCCGGCGCGGCGGCCGGGACCTCCGGCCAGTCCTCGTCCGGCCAGCCGGGCGCCGGCACGGCCGATGCGCCGCGCGGCGCGACGAAGCCCTCGGGCGCGGCGGACCAGCGCTCGCAGTCCTCGCCCAACGCGTCGTCTTCGACCAGCGGGCAGGGCTCCTCGTCCGCGTCCCCGAAGGCGAGCCAGAATCCCTCGCCGAGCGGCAACAGCGGCTCGTCGCTGCGCGGCTCGTCGGGCTCGTCGATGAACGGTTCGTCCGGCACCTCGGGCAGCGGTTCGGGCAGCCTGTCGGGCAGCGGTTCGTCCTCGGGCATGTCGGGCACCTCCGGCTCGGGCAGCCTGTCGGGTTCGTCGGGCGCGTCCGGCTCCGGCCTGTCGGGCGGCGCGTCGGACTCGGGGAGCAACGCGCTCAAGGAGAAGCCGCAGTCGCGCAAGGAGCCCGGCGGCGCGAACGGATCGAGCGGATCCTCCCGCTAGCCGCCCGCACGCGCGAGAACACGAACGGCGCCCCGCTTCGGCGGGGCGCTTTTTTATGACGAGGGCCCGAACGTGGCCACACCGTCATTGCGAGGAGCGCAGCGACGAAGCAATCCAGAACCGCCCCGCAGCCATGGATTGCGCCGTCGGGCCTGCGGCCCTCCTCGCAATGACCCGGGCGCGCGCGCGACACGCGACGCACCGCCCTCTCCACCTGTCATGCCCGCGCACGCGGGCATCCAGTACCCACCGCCGTCGCGGTTCCAGCACCTGCGCTGCGGCATACTGGATCGCCCCGCTTTCGCGGCGACGATGTCGCGCACGACATCGCCGCACCGTCATTGCGAGGAGCACTCGGGTTGGCGCTGACGCGCCGCCCGAGCACAGGCTCCGCGACGAAGCAATCCAGAACCGCCCCTCGGCTCTGGATTGCGTCGTCTGGTCCGCGGCCCTCCTCGCAATGACTGGGACACGCACGTGAAAGGCGACGCACCGCCTCTCCACCTGTCATGCCCGCGCACGCGGGCATCCAGTAGCCACCGCCGTCGCGGTTCCATCACCTGCGCTGCGGCGTACTGGATCGCCGCTTGCGCGGCGATGACGTCGTGCGGGGTGCGCGCGCAGTGTTCTCCACTGGCGTCAGGCGCGAGCTTGACCGGCGCATTCATCAAAAAAATCGATCCGAACCATGGCCTGCCGCATCAGGCCCGGCAGTGACCAGACGTTCGACAGCGCAGCCTCGTGACTGATAATTTTCCCCATACTTCCCATCGCCAAATCCGTCCGTTTCCCTCCCGCTTCTGCGGGCGTAGCCCTTCTCCACGCACACGCGCGCGCCGCGTCGTGACGCATCGCCCGCCGCCACGGGTCGTCCCGTGACGGGGCACGGCGGAGCCGTGCCGCGGGCGTCGCTCGCGCGCCTCGCGCCGCGCTCAACCCACGCCGGAGAATCGCCATGCCCCAGCTCCTTCATCCCAAGCACGAGGCCTTCTGCCAGGCCTATGCGCGCGGGCCGCACGCGGGCAACTGCCAGGCCGCCTATGTCGCGGCCGGCTACGCGCCGCACCATGCCAACGCCTATCGCCTCGCCGGCCGCCTGCACATCAAGGCCCGCATCGCCGAGCTCATGGAGGAGAACGCCGCGATCGAGCGTGGCGCCACCCGGCGCGCCGTCGAGGCGCTCGCGCTCGACCGCGACTCCGTGCTGCGCGAGCTCAAGGCCATCGGCTTCGCCAACATGTTCGACTATCTCACCGTGGACGACGACGAGCGCGTGCACGTCGATCTCGCGCGCCTCGCGCACGCCAAGGGCGCGCCGGTGAGCGAGCTCACGGTCGAATACGGCGCCGCGGACGGCGAGGGGGCGCCCGTGCAGCGTGTGCGCCTGCGCCTGCACGACAAGCACGCCGCGCTCATGGCGCTCGCGCGCCACCTCGGCCTGATGCCCTCGCGCGTGCGCGTCGGCATCGACGCGATGGCGCCGCCCGACGACCCCGACCTGTCCGACGAGGAGAAGCAGACGCGCGTCATCGACGGCCTCGTGGCGCTCACGCGCGAGGGCGTCGACATTCCCGGTCTGCTGGCGCGCGCGCTCGAGGAGGCCAAGGCGCGCGACGCCGCGCGCATCCCCGCGCCGCGCGTGCCCGCGATCCAGTGAGCGGCCGGAACGCAGGCAGCCTTGCGGGGCGCGGTGTGAGTCGTCATTGCGAGGAGGGCGTTAGCCCGACGACGCAATCCAGTGAACGTTTCAGCACTGGATCGCGTCGTCGCTGCGCGCCTCGCGATGACGAGAACGTTCGATCATCACGCTCGAGGTCTTTGGCAAGCGCGGCAGTGCGGCAGGTTCACCTCTCCCCGCCGGGGAGAGGTCGACCGCCGCAGGCGGTCGGGTGAGGGGGCTGCGGGCCGCGCCGTCATTGCGAGGAGGCTCGCAGAGCCGACGACGCAATCCAGATCGGCGGTTGGGTCCTGGATCGCGTCATCGCTGCGCTCTTCGCGATGACGGGAACGACGCGCGAGGCCGTTGGACGGCACGGCGGTGCCGCAGGTCCGCCTCTCCCCGCACGTGAGAAGGTCGGCACGCGAAGCGTGACGGGTGAGGGGCGCGGTTCGAATCGCAATCGGCTTTCGGAAAAAGATCAAGCGAAAAAACGACAGGCCATGACCGCGATTCAATCCGCTGCGCGCATGGTCTAGATTGTCGCTCGTGCGCGACCGTCATCGCGCGATGGTGCATGGACGAGGGCTGATGGACGAATCGTGGTGGCTGTTCTTCTTCGTCGGCGTGGGCGCGCAGCTCGTGGACGGCGCGCTCGGCATGGCGTTCGGCGTGATCTCGACCACGGTCCTGCTCTCGTTCGGCGTCGCGCCCGCGCAGGCGAGCGCCATGGTGCACATCGCCGAGATCTTCACCACCGCGGCCTCGGGCGCCTCGCATCTCCTCCACCGCAACATCGACTGGGCGATCGTGCGCCGCATCGCCATCCCCGGCGTCATCGGCGGCGTCCTCGGCGCGACGCTGCTCAGCACCGTCGAGGGCCGCATGATCGCGCCGCTGGTGAGCGCCTATCTCGGCCTCATGGGCCTGCTCATCCTCGCGCGCGCGCTGCGCATGTTCGCGCCGGTGGAGCCGCGGCGGCGCGGCACCTCGTTCGTCGGCTTCGCGGGCGGGCTGCTCGACGCGATCGGCGGCGGCGGCTGGGGCCCGATCGTCACCAGCACGCTGGTCGGCGCCGGCCACGTGCCGCGCTACGTCATCGGCTCGGTCAACCTCACCGAGTTCGTCGTCACCGTCGCGACCTCCGCCACCTTCGTCGTCACGCTCGGCCTCGCCGACCTGATGCCGGTGATTCCGCTCGTGCTCGGCGGCCTCGTGAGCGCGCCGTTCGCGGGCTATCTGCTGAAGGTCGTCAACACGCGCGTGCTGATGGCGGCGGTCGGCGCGCTCATCCTGGCGCTGAGCGCGCGCACGTTCCTCAAGATGGCCGGCGTGCTGTGAGGCGGTCGCCGCGCGTCGTCGTCCCCGGCTGCGCCGCTCACCCGCTCGCTGCGCTCGCGACCTCTCCCCGCCTGCGGGGAGAGGTGGGCGCCGTGCCATGGCGCAGACGCAGTGTTCCGGCGTCTTCGCGATGACGCGAACGACGCGTTCGATCATCACGCTGACGCCTTGGGAGCGCACGGCGGTGCGGCAGGTTCACCTCTCCCCGCCTGCGGGGAGAGAGCCTGCCCTCGGGCCACGACCCGAGGGTCGGCACGCGAGCGTGACGGGTGAGGGGCTGCGGGCCGCGTCGTCATTGCGAGGAGGCTCGCAGAGCCGACGAAGCAATCCAGTGCAACGTCTCGGCACTGGATCGCGTCGTCGCTGCGCTCCTCGCGATGACGGGAACGACATGTTCGATCATCGCGCTGACGCCTTTGGAAAGCGCAGCGCCGCCACTTGCCCACCTCTCCCCGCCTGCGGGGAGAGGTCGACCGCCGCAGGCGGTCGGGTGAGGGGGCTGCGCGCCGCGCCGTCATTGCGAGGAGGCCCGCAGAGCCGACGAAGCAATCCAGTTCAACGTCTCGGCACTGGATCGCATCGTCGCTGCGCTCCTCGCGATGACGGGAACGACATGTTCGGTATCACGCTGACGTCTTTTGCAAGGCGCAGCGCCGCCACTTGCCCACCTCTCCCCGCCGGGGAGAGGTCGACCGCCGCAGGCGGTCGGGTGAGGGGGTCCATGCCTCGATGGTCCGGCCGGATCAGGGCGGCTGCGATGCGAAAAACCTCTCGGGTGTCATCGCCCGCGAACGCGGGCGATCCAGTACTCCGCAGCGATCGTTTCAAGCACCGGTGTCATTGGTTACTGGATGCTCCGCTTGCGCGGAGCATGACAAGCCGAGAGCGTCCGATTCCAACTGACCCATTCCTTGTCGCGGCCCGGTATACGCCCACGGACGAACTATCCCGTCCGACCGAACCCTCACCCCGCCACGTGCTGGCTCGCGTGCTGCGGGTCGCGCGCGGCGAGCGCGCCCGCCATGGCGCGGCCGATCATCACCAGCACCGGCCCCTCGAGGTGCGTGCGCGCGAGCGCCTCCGCCATCGCGCCGATCGGCGCCGCGATCGCGCGCTCGCTCGCGCGCGTGGCGTTGGCGACGGCGACCGCCGGCGTTGCCGGATCGAGGCCCTGCGCGATGGCGCGGTCCGCGAGGTCGCCCAGCGTCTTCTTCGGCATGTAGACGATCGTCGTCGCGCAGGCGTCGGCGATGCTCGTCCAGTCGATGTCGTCCGGCAGCTTGCCGTGCCTGTCGTGGCCGGTGATGTACTGCACACGCCGCGCCGCCGCGCGCTCGGTGAGCGAGACGCCCAGGCGCGCCGCCGCGCCCTGCGCCGAGGTGATGCCTGGCACCACCTCGACGGCGACGCCGGCCGCGCGGCAGGCCTCGATCTCTTCGGTGGCGCGCGCGAAGATCAGCGGGTCGCCGCCCTTGAGCCGCACCACGCGGCGGCCGCCCTTGGCGAGCGCGACCATCAGCGCGTTGATCTCGTCCTGCTTGCACGAGGGGCCGTAGCCGGTCTTGCCGACCAGCATCTTCTTGGCCTCGCGCCGCGCGAAGTCGAGCACCTCGCGCGCGACGAGGTCGTCGAACAGGATCACGTCGGCCGATTGCAGCGCGCGCACGGCGCGCAGCGTCAGCAGCTCGGGATCGCCCGGGCCGGCGCCGACCAGCGTCACCGATCCCGCCTGCGCCGCCGCGGCCTGGCCGCGCGCGTCGGCGAGCAGCGCCTCGTAGTGGCTGTCGGCGGGGTCCTCGTCGGGATGGCGCAGCGCGTGCGCGGTGAAGAGCTGCCAGAAGCGGCGGCGCGCCTCGAACGGGAGGCCGGAGGCCTTCACCGCCGTGCGCCAGCGCCGCGCCGCGCCCGCCCAGGCGGAGAAGCCGCGCGGCAGCATCGCCTCGAGCTTGGCGCGCACCGCCTGGCCGAACACCGGCGCCGCGCCGTCGGTGGAGATGCCGATCACGAGCGGCGAGCGGTTGACGATGGCGCCGAAGGCGAAGTCGCAGACATCCGGCTGGTCGATGACGTTGACCGGCACGCCCGCCGCGCGCGCGGCCGCCGCGAATTTCTCCGCCTCGTCCGCGTCCGGGAAGTCCCCGACCGCGAGCGCCGCGCCGACTATGTCATTCTCTCTCCAGTCTCTCTCATTGAGCACGATCCGCCCGCCCGGCGGGCTCGCCGCGACCTCGCGCATCTCGCGTCCGGGCGATATCGCGCAGACCTCGACCTGCGCACCCGCCGCCGACAGCAGTTCCGCCTTCCACGCCGCCGCCGGGCGCCCTCCGGCGACGATCACGCGCCTGCCCTTGAGCGCGAAAAAAACCGGCAGCCGCGCCAGTTCCTCCATGCGCGGGCTCGCCGTTTCGGCCGGGGTGCGGATCTCGTGCATGACACCTGTTCCCTCGCTGGGCCCTCACGTAACCAAGCAATTTCAGTGCCAAACCGTGTTGGCGGGCTGCGTCGCTCGCGTCACGCCGCCGCCTTGGCGCGCGCGCGCGCGATGAGCCGCTTGAGCTCCGGCAGGCAGGAGCCGCAGTTGCTGCCCGCGCCGAGCAGTCGGCCGATCTCGGCGACGTTGCTCGCCCGGCCTGCGCACACGGCATCGCGCACCGCGTCCTCGCCGACGCCAAAGCACGCGCAGACGACCGCGCCGGTATCGGCAGGCTCGGGCGCGACCTGAATCCGCACCGGCGCGCCGCTGCTCGGCGGGCCTGCGGCGATCACCGCCTTGAGCGTATCCCAGCGCAGGGCAGCCTCGCCCGTTCCGATCGAGAGGCAGCCGTCGAATTCGCCGTCGACGAAGAAGGCGGCGCGATAGCTGTGCGCGTCCACGACCTCGACGACCTCCGCGTCGCGGCCGAGCGTGGCCTGCGCGAAGTCGTGCCAGAACATCAGGTCACGGTCGCTGGCGAGGCGAAGCTCGTGGCCCTCGCTGGTGGCGATGCGCGCCCACCATGTGCCGCTGGGCAGCGCGAGCGGCCGGCGCGAGCGCGCAAAGCCGCGCAGCGGCAGCCGCGCCGAGGCGATCGTCGCCGGCGTCGCCTTGGCCTCGGGCTGGCCGGAGTGCGGATCGGTATGGGGCGCGACCAGTTCGCCGATGCGCGCGGAGGAGGCGGTGGCGTCGCTCCAATGGATCGGCACGAACAGCGAGCCTGGACGCTGGCCGTCGCTCACCGTCACCTTGAGCACGCAGGCGCCGTGCGCGGTCGCGACCCGCGCAAAGCCGCCGTCGACGAGGCCGGCCGCGCGCGCGTCGTCCGAATGCACCTCGACGAACGGCTCCGCAATATGGGTGGCAAGACGCGGACTGCGTCCGCTGCGCGTCATGCTGTGCCACTGGTCGCGCACGCGCCCGGTGTTCAGCCGCAGCGGGAATTCCCCGGACGATGCCTCCTTCAGCGCCGGCGGCTCCGGCGCGACGAACCGGGCCTTGCGGTCGGAGGTGAAGAAACGGCCGTCGCCGAACAGGCGGGTGTCGCCGGCTTGGGCAAGCGGCGCGTCCGCGGGCAGCGGCCATTGCACGGGGCCGAGCGCATCGTAATCCTTGTCGGAAATGCCGCTGAGCGCCCCGAGATCGAAGTCGCGCATCCCGCCGTTCTCGAATGCCGACAGCGCGGCGTGCTCGCGGAACACGTCCGCCGCCGAGCGGTAGGCAAAGGCGTCGCCGTAACCCATCCGGCGGGCAACTTGGCTGACGATCCACCAGTCGGGCTTGGCTTCGCCCGGCAGCGGCAGGAACGCGCGCTGGCGGGAGATGCGGCGCTCGGAATTGGTCACGGTGCCGTGCTTCTCGCCCCAGGCCGCCGCCGGCAACAGCACGTGCGCGCCCGAGCCGACGGTGTCGTTGGCCTCGACGTTGTCGGAAATGACGAGCAGTTCCAGCTTTCCGAGCGCCTCGCGCACCGCGCCCGCCCGCGGCAGCGACATCGCCGGATTGGTGGCCATGACCCACAAGGCCTTGATCTCGCCACGCTCGATCGCTTCGAACATCTGCACGGCTTTGAGGCCCTCGCGCCGCGCCATGCGTGGCGCGTTCCAGAAACGCCCGACGCGTTCGATCTCTGCCGGCGAGAAGCCCATATGTGCGGCGAGCTGGTTGGCGAGGCCGCCGACCTCGCGGCCGCCCATGGCGTTAGGCTGACCCGTCAGCGAGAGTGGACCCATTCCGGGTCTGCCGATGCGGCCGGTCGCGAGATGGCAATTGATGATTGCGTTGACCTTATCGGTCCCCTGGGCCGACTGGTTCACGCCCTGCGAATAGCAGGTGATGACGTTCTCAGTCGTGGCGAACAAATCGAAGAAGCGCGCCACGTCGCGCTCGGGCACGCCGCAGCGCTGCGCCGTGGCGGCAAGGGTGGGGGCGATCTCTCTCGCGCGCACCAGCGCGGTCTCGAAGCCGGCGGTGTGCGCGTCGATGAAGCTGTAGTCGAGCGCAAGCTGCTCGGTGAGGTACACGAGCAGGCCGCTGAACAGGATCGTATCCGTGCCTGGCGCGATCTGCAGCACGAGGTCGGCTTCCTCGCAAGTGGCGGTACGGCGCGGGTCGATGACCACGATGTTGGCGCCGCGTTCCTGGCGGTTGCGCGCCATGCGCTGGAACAGAACGGGATGGCACCACGCCGTATTGGAGCCGACGAGCACGGTGAGATCGGCCGTCTCGAGGTCGCTGTAGCTGCCCGGGACAGTATCGGAGCCGAAGGCGCGGCGATGGCCCGCCACCGACGAGGCCATGCACAAGCGCGAATTTGTGTCGACGTTGGCCGAACCGATGAAGCCCTTCATCAGCTTGTTGGCAACGTAATAATCCTCGGTGAGCAATTGGCCGGAGAGATAGAAGGCGACCGCGTCGGGCCCGTCGCGTTCAATGATGCGCGAGAACCCTTGGGCCACCGTGTCGAGCGCCGTATCCCATGTGGTCCGCACCATGGCGCCGCCCGCACTGCGGACGAGCGGGTGGAGCAGGCGGCCGTCGAGGCTGATGGTTTCGCCGAGCGTCGCGCCCTTCGAACAGATTCGCCCGAAATTCGCGGGATGGGTCGGGTCGCCGGTGACGCTCGCGCCCGCCGCCGCTTCGACCACCTCGACGCGCAGTCCGCAGCCCACGCCACAGTAAGGGCACGTGGTACGTACCGGCTCGGGCGGGCGTGCGCCGGCGTTCATGAGCGAACTCCGCTTGGCGCTGGTTGCTCCAGACGCTGAGCCGCCGCACGACGAATGTCCGCATCAGTAGACATCTTGATGATAGCGGCCCTGCTTCTTGAGATTGCCGACGAAGGCGATCGCCTCGTCGAGCGTGCGTACCCCGTGCTGTGCCACGATGTCGACGAGCGCTCGCTCGACGTCCTTGGCCATGCGCTTGGCGTCTCCGCACACATAGATTTGCGCGCCTTCGGCGAGCCACGCCCACAGGTCACGTCCGACCTGACGCATGCGGTCCTGGACGTAGAATTTCTCCTCGCCGTCGCGTGACCAGGCCAACGACAGGCGCGTCAGTACGTTCTTGGCCTTCAGCCCCACGAACTCCTCTTCATAGAAGAAGTCGGTGTCGCGGCGCTGGTGGCCGAAGAACAGCCAGTTGCGGCCGTTCGCGCCCGTGGCCATGCGCTCGTGTAGAAAGGCGCGGAACGGCGCTACGCCGGTGCCGGGCCCGATCATGATGATCGGCGTGGCCGGATCGGGCGGCAGATGGAAGTGCTGCGACTTCTGCACGTAGCTGCGGATCGCGCCGCCCTGCGCTGCGCGATCGGCCAGGAACGTCGAGGCGACGCCGAGCCGCATGCGATTGCCGATCCTGTAGCGCACGGTGTCGACCGTGAGCGAGACAGCGGCCGGCAACGTCTTTGGCGATGACGAGATCGAGTACAGCCGGGGTTGCATCGGCTCGAGCGCCTCGATGAAGGCTTCCGGATCGATTTTCACCCCGGAGAATTTCTGCAGTGCCGCCAGAACGTCGAGCGTCGCGGCGTCGCCGTCAGGATCCTCGCCGGCGGCGAGCAGTTTTGCCTTCTGCCGCCGCTCGCCGCCGGTGATGTAGGAGAGAAGCTGGAATAGACTGTCGGGCGCTGGCGCAAGCGAGACGCGCTCGCTCAGCACATCACGCAGCGCCTGGCTTCCGATCAGGTGATCCTTCTTCGCGCCAAGCGACTTGATCACGGCATCGACCAGTGCCGGATCGTTGGTGGGATAAAGTCCGAAAGAGTCTCCGACGGCGTATTCGATGCCGCTGTCGGAAAGGTCGAGTTCGATATGCCACGTTTCCTTCTCCGATCCGTCCTTATTGAGACGCGTGCGCGCGCGGAAGCGCACCTCACTGGGCGCATCGCGCGAGGGACCCTCGGCGATCGCTGCGGGCACGGATGCCATGCTGACGGCGGCAGTCGCCGCCATTGCAGCGGGCCCTGCGCCCGAGGTCGGCATGTCTTCGTGTAGCTTTTTGAGCATGCGGGCGGTCTCCTTGCCGCCCGGCACGCACAGGTTCATCCGCTCCTCGCTCTTGGCAAACAGGGCATCCGCGTAGTCGGCGCAATTGTAGCCGCACTGGCCGCAGTCCTGCTGCGCCATCGCCGCCATGAGCCGGCGGCGCAGCGGGCGGCCTTCGGCCAGCCTCATGCGCTCGTCCATCGGCAGCGAAGGGTCGTGCCACGGCGCCTCGCCGTCGTCGCCATCCCCATCCGGTGCGGGGATTTGCGCGGGCGCGCCCGGCAGCAGCGCCGCCGACTGATCGGCCGAGAGAACGGTGACGCCGGCGTTCTCGAGCGAAACGAAGCCGGCGAGAAAGCCGTTCAGCCAGACGCGCTGCTCAGGCGTGAACGGCGCGTTCTCGGGAATGAGACTGATCTGCGGTGGAAACAGGGGCTGATTCATGCCGCGCTCTCCTCGGCACACATCGATTTCAGGGTCGCAACATCGTGACGCCGGCTGAAATCGAGGAAGGATTCCTTGGGACTACGGTGCGTGAGGTAGGCGCGGACGATCCGCTCGACCGTGCGCGGTGCATCCTCCGCCTTCACGTCGTGGAATATCTCCTGCCCGATCGCCGCGTTCGGGCCGAAGCCGCCGCCGACGAAGACGTGATAGCCCTCGACCGCGTCACCGTCGTCGCCCGTCTGCACCTTGCAGGCGATGAGCCCGATCTCGCTGATGAAATGCTGTGCGCAGGAATGGTGACAGCCGGTCAGATGAATGTTGATGGGCGTGTCGAGCGGGAGGCGCTGCTCGCACCATCGTGCAATCTCCTCGGCATGCCGCTTGGTGTCCGACGCCGCGAACTTGCATCCGACATTTCCGGTGCACGCGACGAGGCCGGCTCGGAACGCATTGGACTTGGTCGCGAGGCCAAGTCCGGCGACCGCTTCCTCGGCAAGCCGAACGTTGTCGTCCGGAACGCCCGAGATAAGCAGGTTCTGCCAGACCGTTAGGCGGATGTCGCCGTCGCCGAGATCCGCTGCAATTTTGGCGAGGCCGCGCATCTGCTCCGTGTTTAGCCGCCCCACCGGCAGAACGACGCCGATCCAGTTGAGGCCTTCCTGCTTCTGCGGATGCACGCCGATATGTCCCATGCGGTCGAACGGCGGACGCGCTTCGATCGCGTCCGGCGGCACGCGCGTGAGCTTGCCGCCGAGCTTGTCCTCCGTCAGCGTGAGGAATCTCTCGAGACCCATGGCATCGAGCACGTACTTGAGTCGCGCCTTGTTGCGGTTGGTGCGATCGCCGTGTTCGATGAACACGCGCACCACTGCGTCGGACACCCTGGTCGCATCCGCGGGTCTGACGATCACGCCGCAGTCGCGCGCGAAGTCCTTGTGGCCGGTGATGCCGCCCAGCGTCAGCCGAAACCAGACGCCAGGCTCGGCGCCGTGCCCCTCGCGCACCTCCACCGCTTGAAATCCGATGTCGTTGGTGTCTTCAAGCACCGGGATCGTTCCGGCGCCATCGAAGGCCACATTGAACTTGCGGGGCAGGCCATAAAGGGTGCGCTCGTTGAGAATGTGGAAATGCCACTCGCGCGCGTAGGGACGCGTGTCTATGAGCTCGCGCGGGTCAATACCCGCCGTCGGCGTGCCGGTGACGTTGCGGATGTTGTCCGCGCCGGAGCCGCGCGAGCACAGGCCGAGATCCTGGATCTCCTCCACGAGATGCACAGCGTTCTTCGGCTCGATCTCGCGGATCTGGAGGTTCGCACGGGTGGTGACGTGGGAGTAGCCGCCGCCGTAACGGTCCGCGAGGTCGGCGAGGCCGGCGAGCTGCCAATGCTTGAGGATGCCGTTCGGAATGCGCAGCCGGCACATGTAGAACGGCTGGTTCGGCGCGACGTAGAACAGGCCGTAATAGCGCCAGCGGAAATTATCGGCAGGCTTGGGCGCTTCGTTCCGCACGGCTTGGTCTTTCAGCCGTTGGTAGGCATCGAACGGGTGCAACTCGCGTTTGAATTTCTCCTGGTCGGCGAGCTTGCCGCCCTTTCTGATGACGGCATCCTGCGCCTTGAGGTGCGGCACGTCGGGGCTGACCGGCTCGGCGGGCGCGCCGCCTCGGGACGCAGCGCCATCCGCCGGCACGCCGCGCACGACGCGCGCCACCTGCAGGCCCGACATAAAGCCCTCGAGGTAGCGCTTCTGTTCCGCGGTGAATTCGGTGGTCATTGCGCGCGCCCTCGCAGAGCGGCCGCACGTGACGGTCGGAGCGCCGGCCGGCACGGCTGCCGCCGTCCTCCCCATCGCTCTGGCATCGTGGTCACAACTGCTTCCGGCCCTGGTCTCGTCGTCGTCATGGGGTGTCCCGTTCATCGGCTGCGGTGCACCGGCGATGTCTCGCCGTTCGAATTCGTCTCGTTACGCGTCATCCAGTGTGATGCCGTCCCGAGCTGTCCTCCGCGCCTTTGCGGATGTCATTCCCGCTCCGATGCAGGTCGCAAAAACTCATCACCGCGGTCGTCACGCCGCCGCCGGCTTCGCCTCCTTGCGTCCATGTGCCCCGCTCTCGAATTCCTCGAGGAACGTGAGCAATTCCTGGCGGTACTCGTAATAGCGCGCGTGTTCGAGCAGCGCGCGCCGCGTGCGCGGCCGCGGGATATCGACCTCGAGGATGCGTCCGATGCGGGCGTTCGGCCCGTTGGTCATCATCACCACGCGATCGGCCAACAGAATCGCTTCGTCGACATCGTGCGTGACGCAGATCGCCGTCACTTGCGTGCGTGACCACACCTCCATGAGCACCTCCTGCAATTCCCAGCGCGTGAGCGAATCGAGCATGCCAAACGGCTCGTCGAGGAGCAGCAGCTTGGGCGATAGAGCAAAAGCCCGTGCGATACCGACACGCTGCTTCATGCCGTTGGAGAGTTCGGAGGCGCGCTTGTCCATGGCATCGGCCAAGCCCACGCGCGTGAGGTAATGGCTCACGATATCGGCGCGCTCGCTCCTGCCGGCGTGCGGATAGACGCGGTCGACGCCAAGGGCGACGTTCTCGCGCGCGGTCATCCAGGGCAACAACGACGGGCTCTGGAACACGACCGCGCGGTCCGGGCCGGCGCTCGCGATCTCCTTGCCGTCGAGCACGATGCCGCCGCTCGAGATGTCGTTGAGCCCAGCAGCCATCGAAAGCACCGTCGACTTGCCGCAGCCGGAATGTCCGATCAGCGACACGAACTCGCCGCGTCGCATCAGGAGGTTGAAGCCGTCGACCACGGTCAACGAACCGGTCGGCGTCGGGTAGGTCTTGCGGACCTCATAGAACTCGACGTAGCGCTGTTCGCTCGGGGTCTGCGATGCGCGGGATGCGCGTGGCGGACCGGAGTCGAAGCGCACGGGGACGACAGTCGGCGGCTCCCGGCTCTCCTGCGCTCCGCCGGCAGCGCGTCTCTTGCCGGCGTCGATCAGGTGCTGGGTGATGGCGGCACGCAGCTTCTTGTACGCGGGGCTCGCGTTCATCTGCGTGCGATCGCGTGGCCGTTCGAATGGAACGCGGAACTCGGGTCCGAAACCGGCATCGGGGCCGGGATCGAGCGGAATGATGCGGTCTGCGAGGAGGATCGCCTCGTCGACGTCGTTGGTGATGAGGACGACGCTTTTGCGCTCCTTCGACCAGATCGTTTCGATCTCGTCCTGCAGCTTGGCGCGGGTCAGCGCATCGAGGGCGGAAAGCGGCTCGTCAAGGAGCAGGAGCTCGGGATCCATTGCCAACGCGCGCGCTACCGCCACGCGCTGGCGCATGCCGCCCGATAGTTCGGCGGGCTTGCGATCGGCGGCATGCGTGAGCCCGACCATGCCGACGTAGCGCTCGGCGCGAGCCTTGCGCTCGGCCATTGGCCGGCCCGAAAACACCGCATCGACCGCAAGCGCGACGTTGCCGCGCACCGACAGCCAGGGCATCAGCGAATAGCTCTGGAACACCACGCCGCGCTCCGGCGCCGGCTCGGTCACGGGGCTTCCGCGGAACAGAATCTTGCCCGCGTCAGGCGCGATCAGGCCCGCCATCAGGTTGATCAAGGTGGTCTTGCCCGAGCCGGAAAAGCCGACAATCGCGACGAACTCGCCCTCCTCCACGGCGAGCGATACGTCCTTGAGCACGCGCGTGCGCTTGTCGTCGCTGCCGTAGGACTTGGAGACCGCTTTCAGTTCGAGGATTGCCATCTGCTCCTCCGCTCAACGCGTCGTGCCATGGGTGAAGGCGGTCTGCAGCGCGAGCATAATGCGGTCCAGCAGGAAGCCGATGATGCCAATCGTGAACACCGCCACCATGATCTTTGCGAGGGAGGCAGCCGATCCGTTCTGGAACTCGTCCCAGACGAACTTGCCGAGGCCCGGGTTCTGCGCCAGCATCTCCGCCGCGATCAGCACCATCCAGCCGACGCCGAGCGACAAGCGCAGTCCGGTAAAGATCAGCGGCAGCGATGACGGCAGCACGATCCGGACGATTTTCGTGTACCAGGTCAGCCGCAGCACGCGTCCGACGTTGACGAGGTCCTTATCGATCGAGGCGACCCCGACCGCCGTGTTGATCAGCGTCGGCCACAGCGAGCACAGCGTCACCGTGATTGCGGAATTGAGGAACGATTTCGACAGGGTCGGATCATCGGAGACGTAGAGGGCGCTCACCACCATCGTGACAATCGGAAGCCAGGCCAATGGCGACACCGGCTTGAACACCTGCACGAGTGGGTTGATTGCGGTATTGACGGTCTGCGACAGGCCGCACAGTACGCCGAGCGGCACCGCGACCAGCGTCGCCAGCATGAAGCCCGCGAACACCGTCTCGAGACTGGTGACGATCTGGTCGATAAATGTGGGCTTGCCGGTGTACGCACGGATGCGCGTTTCAGTCTTCGGGTCGCGCGCCAGAAGCTCGGCATTGCGCTTCTTCTGGCGCTCGTAGAATGCGCTCTCCTTCTCGCGTTCGGCTACATGATCGTCCCACAGGACCCTGGTCTGCTCCCACACCTGAGCCGGCCCCGGCAGGGCGCCGAGGCTGGTCTGCACGCGCGGGGCAACCCAGGCCCAGGAGCCGAGGAACAGCGCGATCGCGAGCACCGGAATTCCGAACGAGCGCCAGAGTTCGCGCAACTGCGGGCGCGGCGCCTCGCCGGCGCCGATTCGCAGGATCGGCACGATCCAGCCGAGGCCGATGATATTGAGGAACGCGGCCGAGCGGGTGATGCGCGCGTGCCAGCGCTCGCGGCGCTCCGCCCGCTCTGCTCGCGCAGCCGCGGCCGTCGTGGTGGTCGGGGCGAATTCGGTGGCGCTGGTCATCGGATCCGTGTCCGCTCGGTTACGACAGGATGTGCAGGGGCCCGCCGCAACGGGCTGCTCGTCCACCTCATTTGGCGACGACCTTGATGCCCTCGACTCGTTCGGTGCCCTTGAGGCCGATCGCGAACTTGGCGAGGTAGTCGTTCGGCTTGTGTCCGTCGAACGCAATGCCGTCGATCGCTTCCGCCGTGGGCGCACGGAATCCGTCGGTATCCCAGGGAAAGTCTTCCTTCTTCGCCTTCCCGTCGGCGATGAGCAGCTTGGCGGCTTCGAAGTAGAGGTCCGGGCGGTACACGCTCTTGGCGACGTCGTGATACCAGCTGTCCGGCTTGGCTTCGGGGATCTGGCCCCAGCGGCGCATCTGCGTGAGGTACCAGACCGCGTCGGAATAGTAGGGATAGGTCGCGTGATAGCGGAAGAAGACGTTGAAGTCGGGCACTGGGCGCTTGTCGCCCTTCTCGAACTCGAACGTGCCGGTCATTGAGTTGGCGATGACGTTGTAGTCGGCGCCGACGTACTCGGGCTTGGCGAGCATCTTCACCGCTGCCGTGCGATTGGAGTTGTTCTTCTCATCGAGCCACATGCCGGCGCGGATCAGCGCCTTGGTGATCGCGAGCGTCGTGTTCGGGTGCTTCTTGGCGAAATCAGCTGTGATTCCGAACACCTTCTCGGAGCGGTTCTTCTTGATCTCGGCGTCGGTGATCACCGGAACGCCGATACCCTTGAACACGGCCGCCTGGTTCCACGGTTCGCCGACCGAGTAGCCCAGGATGGTTCCGGCTTCGAGCGTGGCCGGCATCTGCGGCGGCGGCGTCACCGAGATGAGGACGTCGCCGAGGATCTGGCCCGAGATGTCGGTGGGCGAATAAAGACCCGGGTGGATGCCGCCGGCCGCAAGCCAGTAGCGCAGCTCGTAATTGTGGGTGGACAGCGGAAAGACCATGCCGAGATTGAATGGCTTGCCGTCCGCGCGATACGCCTCGACCACCTTCTTGAGTGCATCTGCCTTGATGGGGTGCACGGGCTTGCCGTCCGGCCCCATGGCGACGTGCTTCTTCATTTCCTGCCACACCGCATTGGCGACGGTGATGGCGTTGCCGTTGAGATCCATGCAGAAGGGCGTGATCACGTGGGCCTTGGTGCCGAAGCCGATGGTGGCACCGAGCGGCTGGCCCGACAGCATGTGCGCGCCGTCGAGTTCGCCGGTAATCACCCGGTCAAGCAGCACCTTCCAGTTGGCCTGCGGCTCGGTCTTGACGTAGAGACCCTCGTCCTCGAAGTAGCCCAGCTCCTTCGCGACGGCGATCGGCGCCATGTCGGTGAGCTTGATGAAGCCGAACTTGAGATCTTCTTTCTCCGGCTTGATGGCCGCGCGCGCGATCGCAGGAGCGAGCAGTTGCGTGGCGCCGATGCCTCCGGCCAGCGCTGCCGTGCCCGCCGTCGTCGTCAGGAACGTGCGACGGCTGATTGCACGTGCGGTCCGCTTCTCGGTGTCGGTCGTCATTGACCTTCCTTTCGTCTCTGTGCGCCGGCGGATTGCCGAAAAAAAAGCCGCAGCCTGATGCGCGATCTCTCGCGTTCAGACAGCGGCGTTGCTGATTGGCCCATCGTTGGACCGCACCCGCCGAAAGCGGGCTGACCAACGCTATACAAGCCCTGTGCCAACCGGCGTCGTGCGAATTATTCTTGTGAAATCAATGCGATAATTGGATGCACAAAAGAAACGCAGGCTGCCGCTGCCGTGTTTGAATGCACTGCAGCAAAGCAGCCTGCGCCATTGTTGTGCGCTGCCCTCAAAACAGGCAGTCGGCCGCCTCAGCCGAACAGGCGGGCCATCAATCCCTTGCGCGCCGGCGCGGATGGCGTTGCCGAGGCGTGCACGGCCACGCCGGCCGGGACCTGCGTCTGCGTCGGGACCTGGGTGGCGGCATCCGTCATAACCTTGGCGACCGTGGTGTAGGTCGTGGTCCAGGCTTCCTTCACCGCGGGTGTGAAGTCGGGTCCGAGTCCCTGCTCGAGCGTCCACAGCAGCGCGGCGCCAACCGGCTCGTAATGGCTGGGCGTCACGCCATAGGCGACGTGCCGGCGGCCCAGGTCCTGCACCGCCGGCAGGATCTTTTCGACCTGATGCAGATTGGTCACCGCGGTTGCGAGCATCTGCATCAGCTTCTTCTTCTGCTGGGACAGGTCGTCCGGAAACAGCCGGCGCACCTCGGGCGCGATGGCGAACAGGCGGTCGTAGAAGAGGTCGGCGGCTTTGTCCGCGATCGGTGCAACCTTGGAAAAGCTCTCCTGCACCAGTTTCACTTGCTCGGGCGTCATCTCTTGATCTCCATTTGCTATGCTTGATGTCCTGCCGCTCAGTTCGTCGGAACGCGGATCACGACGCCGCCCATCACGTCCTTGAGCTTGAAGTCGGTGCGCGGGCTGTCGGGATGACCGTTGTGGCAACTGACGCAGGCGGGCGAGACGGCCACGTCCGCGTAAACCGCGGTGAAGTACTTCTTTCCGCCCAGCGTTTCCTCGCCATAGAAGTTCTTGCCGCTGTTCTCGGCCACGAACTTGAGCCCTTCTTTCTCCATCGCCGTGCGCGGGGCGTTCTGCCGGTTGACCGGCCAGAGCGAGAGCAGCGAGTAGGAGAACTTGGTCGTGCTCTCGGCGACCTTCTCGGCCCCGAAGCGGAACATCTGCGCCGGCAGCGGCAGTGCCTTCTTGTCGCCGAAGTGCTCGTCGGCGGTGATCACCTTCTCTTCGTTCTGAAGGCGGTTGACCACGCGCTGGGTGTAGACGGCGCGGTCCGCGGCCATGACCGCGTGCAGCATATCGGTGACGTCCTGGACGGGAACCGCCTTGGCGTCCTTGCCCCCGAACCACTGGGCACGAGCGACGGGAATTGCGGCGAGCGTCCCCAGCAGCAGGGCGGCGGTGCCCAGCTTGATGACGTTACTACTCATGTCAGTCTCCTGTGTTGATGCGTCATTGCGGAGCGCCCTGTGCCCGGCGGTTGCTCCGTTCCCTCAGCCGGCGTTGAGCCCACTCGATGCTCTCGACGTGGACGCTTGAGAGTCCTTTGAAGTTGTCAGCGATCAGCTTGGGGTCTGCGAGCGCGTCGAGCGCGAACTGGAGCCCATGGCAGTTTGCGCAGACGCTGCGCACCATCTTCTCGTTGGGTCGCAGGTTGTCGTTCTGATTGTGGGTGGCGTAAGCCGATCTGGAGCCGTCGCTTGCGCGCACCTCGGTCGCCGGCATGTGACACGTTGCGCACGACACGCCGGTCCCGCGCGGAGCCAGACCGGCCGCCTCCCGCTTGAACAGCGTGTAGTGGGGCGAGGCGAAATAGGCCTTCGTATGGGGGTCGTCGTGGCAGCCAGCGCAAGCTTCGGCCCGCGCGAAGGTCGTGTCGTAACGATGCGCAGAGTGGCAGCTCCCGCAGCCGAGAGAATTGTGCGCCGCGTCGCGCTTCATCGGCAGTCGCGCCTCGGCGGGCGTCATCTGCGCCAGCGTCGAGGCGGTGAACAAGCCGAAGGGGCCCTCGCGCGTCGCCATGAGGTCCTCGCGAAGGCGCATGCCGTGCTTGCCTTCGGTGAACGTGCGCACCTCGTTCGCGTGGCAGTTCCTGCAACTCGCGATGCCCGGGACGGCGATCCAGCGCTCCGGCTCTGCCTTGCCGGTGTGGCAGCCGGTGCAGTTGATACCGGCGCCGGCGTGCGCGTCGGCGGCCCAGTCGGCGAGGATCGCGGCGTCGCCGGCGTGCGCTGCTGGCGCATCCGCGTCGGCGGGGCCGAGCGGGCGCGCCACCCTGATCGCGTTGTCGCGGCTCTTGAGAAAGTCAGCGAGCGCCACCCGTTGACTCTCGAGCTGAGCCGGCTGCCCGGCGTGCTTATTCAGGAAATCTTCGTAGAGCGCGCGGTTGTCATGGAAGTTGTGGCAGCCGGCCGACGCGCAGGACGTGAACGCCAAGCCCCGGTGGCTCGGGCGTTCGCTGGCGATCTCCTGGTGGCAGTTGAAGCAGAGGTCGTCGGGCAGCGTGACGCCCATGGCGCGGGTGATCCGGGGGCGATGCTCCTGGTGGCAGGTCACACAGTTGCGCGCATCGAGGATCGCAACGCGATCGGCGTTGCGCGGATCCGTGAACTTCGATTTCGGATGGGTGTCGTTCGCCGCGCGCAGCTCGGCGCCGTGACAGTTGACGCAGGCGTCGTGCAGCACCTCGCGGCCGCCGAAGAGACTGGTGTGGCAGGCGTCGCAAGCAAGTTCGATCTGATGATGGCCGCTGGTGGTCTTGCCGATGAGCAGGAATGAACGGTTGCCGCCATAAACGACGACGGCGAGCACGACCAGCCCGATCGGAACCGTGAGCGCGATCCAGAGCAGCCAGAGCATGAGCGTGCGCGGTATCCCCATGGCTAGTAGGCGTAGACCGTCACGACGTGCAGGATCAGAAGCAGCGGCAGCGGCCAGCAGGTGAGGATGTGCAGCCATACGAAGGACGGCTTGAGCGACGTCTTTCCCTTGGCGAGTGCGGTGTGCTCGCGGGCGGTCACGATGCCGGTCGTGGCACCGAGCACTGCGATGCCGAGAAAGGTCAGCATCAGCCAGCGATTGAGGTTGTGACCGAGATCGAATCCGGTGTGCAGGAACAGCACCGCGAGCGCGGCGGCGCCGATGCCCGCATGCACGATCCGCCAGATGCGATAGTCGCCGAGCCAGCGCAGCGCGATGCGCTTGCGCACCGACAGCAACGCCACGAGTGCCGACAGGCCGACGAGGGTGAAGCCCGTGACCTGCTTCCAGCCGCCGTCGGTCCACAGCACGTCGAGCGTGGGGCCGGCCGCAACGCTCGGTGAATAGGGCCATGGCGGTGCGAGAATGGCAGCGGCACTCGCCGCCAGGGCGATCGCGGACGCGCTGCCGATCATGCGCGCGCCGAAGACCGGCTCGTGCCGCACTTCGCCACCAAGCAGATCATGCAACAGCGGCCGGCAGGTTCCGCACACCGTACTTGCGCTGGTCTCGCGCATCAGGGCCTCGATCGAGGAGGCGCCTTGGCTGATCGCGTCGCCGAGTTGCCCCCGCGTCACGCCGGTGCAATTGCAGACCGTCGCCGCCGCGGGCCAAAAGGCAACCGACGCCGGCTGCGCAGCGCGGTAGAGCCGGCCATCGCGTTTGAAGCGCCAGGTCTGCCAGGGCAGGAGCATCGCGCGGTCGCGGACCGCCTGCTGGATGCGGCTGACCTCGGGCCATTCGCCGACGCCGATCGCACCGACCAGGCGCAAGCCGCGCAGGACGAGGCAGCGGTAGGTGCCGCCGCCCTGGTAGATGATCCTGCGGACGTCGGAGCGCTGATCGATCTGCTCGACGTCGCCCATGCTGAAGACGTCGACACCAACCAGCTTGAGCTTGGTGGTGGGGACGGAACCGCGATAGCGGGCAGGTTCTCCGGCAAGATGCGCGGCGGCGGTCGCGGCCTGCTCCAGCCCGGGCGCGACGAGGCCGTAGATATGACCGTCATGCTCGGCGCATTCGCCGACGGCATAGATATCCGGATCCGACGTCTGCATCGCGTCGTTGATCGTGATCCCGCGTCCGATCGCGATACCGGCATCGCGCGCGAGATCGATGTTCGGCCGGATGCCCGTGCAGATGATCACCGTGTCGCAGGCGACCGGCGGGCCTTCCGCAAGGATGATGCGCTCCACGCGCTGCGCGCCGTCGATCTGCTGAACCGAGCATCCGGTGCGCACGTCGATTCCCATCGCGCGCACCTGGTCGGCGAGAAGCGCGCCGCTGTCGGCGTCGAGCTGGCGTGCCATCAGGCGGTGTTCGTGCTCGAGCACGACGACATCGACGCCGCGCCGCGCCATGCCCCGCGCGGCCTCGAGACCGAGGAGCCCGCCGCCGATCACCGCAGTGCGGCGCGATCGCATGGCGCGCGCGACGAGTCGCTCGACGTCGTCGAAGTTGCGGAAGCGATAGACGCCGGAAAGATCGTTGCCCGGTATCGGCGGAATGTGGGCGTGCGCGCCGACGCAGAGCACGAGCTTGCGATAGCGCCAGCGCCGGCCGAAGGCGTTTTCGACCGTCCTGGCTGCGCGATCGACCCTGACGATGGTGTGTCCATCGTATCGCATGACAGGTGCGCCGGCGGGAAACGCATCGGACTGATAGATGCGGCCGACCTGAACCTCGCCGGCCAGGAAAGGTGTCAGCTTGACGCGGTTGTACGGCTGCCAGCGCTCGGCATTGAACAGCACGACCGGAAAGCCGCGCCGCGCGACGTCCTGCGCGACGCGAAGGCCGGACGGTCCGCCGCCAATGACGATGACAGGATCGTCCACGGCGTGAGATTCGGCAGTCCGCGCCCGCGCATCGAGGCCCGCGGACATTTCCGCGCTCATGCCGTCCAGCGGGACGGCGCCTGCATAAAGACGGAAGGGCGGCGGAATTTGCATCGGCTCCAATCCAACGGCGGACGGCGAGCATCGACCGGTTGCGCCCGGGCGAGCTCAATCATCGTCGGCGGCGTTGCCGACCGCGGGTCCGTCGTTGGACCAAGCGCCACTCACGCGGAGCGCCGCTTCGAACTGGAGAAATTCAAGCTTTGTGCCAGCTTCGATCGGCCGGGATTTTGCCAGCAGATCAGTGGCTTAGCGGTTCCCGGGGGGCAGTGCTCAAAATTGCGCCGTTGCTGCCCTGCCTGTCCGGGCCGCACTGCGCAGCTTTCTTATGCATTGCACAAGAGTTGGCTGGTTGCTCAACGCGTCAGCGTGGCGCCGGGGTAGCCCACGTCCGCAAGTGTGCTGCGACATCGTCGTCACGAAACGCCGGTCCGGCGAAAGCACCGACTCCGTCGGACGTGGCCGGTTCGGTCCGCCACTCTCCGAACACGCGATCATAGATGTCGGGCCGGAACACGGCCTTTGCACCCGTCGTCAGTTCCGGCGACAGCGGCGCCTGGCCCCAGCGGACCATCTGCGCATAGAGCCAGGCCGCGTGCGAGGGATTCGGACGCGCCGCACCCTCCCGCGCGATGCGGAAATAGTTGTCGCTGGCGTGAACGTCGCCGCCGCGCGCGTAGGTCAGCCGGCCGTCCAGGGTCCGACGGATCACCTCCGGTCCGACCCCGACACGATTGGGCGCGGCAAGCAGCGCGCAGACTTCGTCGCGGTTGCCGGCAGCCTCGACGAATTCGCCGGCGCGCGCGAGCGCTCGCAACAGCCGGGCGAGCGTCTCCCCGTTCTCGTCGGCCCAGACCTGACGCACCGCCAGCACCTTTTCGCTCATTGATGCGACGATGTCGGCTCCCGCGTGCAGGATACGTCCGATATCGAGATCGACCGCGACGGAGTTCCACGGTGCCCCGACGCAAAATCCATCGACGTGCTTGTTGGCGAGCGAGTCGACCATATAAGGCGGGGGCAGCACGACGAGGTGCACGTCCTCGTCAGGATTGACGCCGGCGGCGGCCATCCAGAAACGCAGCAGGTAGTTATGCGCCGAGTAGGGGAAGGTCATGCCGAACGTCAGCGGCGTCTCGCCGCGCGTCTTGCGCGAGGCCACGAGCCGAGCCAGCGCCTGTGCCGAGCGCATCGGATCGTCGAGTCCGTCCGGGGCTTCGGCCAAGAGTGCGTTGTAAAGCCATGGTGATACGGTGACGGCGTTGCCGTTGGTTGCGAGCGTGAACGGAGCTACGATCGGAACCTTCACGTGCCCAAGTCCGAGACTCGATGCGATTGCCACCGGCGCCAGCAGGTGCGCGGCATCGAACAGCCCGATGTTGAGCTTGTCGCGTACGTTCGACCACGACACCTCGCGGACGAGCTCGACGTCGAGGCCTTCGGCCGCGCAAAAGCCCTTGTCCGCCGCCACCAGCAGCGCAACCGCGTCGCACAAGGGGATGAAGCCGATGCGAAGCCGCGTGGTCATTTGAGCAGGTCCGCTGCGGTGACGATCGACTGGGCGATCTCGGCGATCTTCTTGTTCTCGTTCATCGCCGTCTTGCGCATCAAGGCGTACGCCTGTTCTTCGCTCAGGTTCTTGGCCTTCATCAGGATTCCCTTGGCGCGATCGATGATCTTGCGGTCTTCGAGCGCGGTCTTCGCGCGATCGAGTTCGGTCTGCAGCTTGGAGAACGCATTGAAGCGCGAGATGGTGAGATCGAGAATGTACTTGATGCGCTCTTTCTTGAGCCCGTCGACGATATAAGCGGAAACCCCAGCGTCCACGGACGCCTGGATCGATGCCGCATCGCTGCTGTCGACGAACATCGCGATGGGCCGCTTCACGATGCGGCTGACCTGAAACATCTGCTCCAGCACATCGCGATTCGGATTTTCCAGATCGATCAGAATGACGTCTGGATCGGCCGTATGAATCCGGGCGAGCAGGTTGGTGGTTTCGTCGATTCGCACGACCTGTGTGAACCCGGCCTCGCGCAGACCGTCTTGCAGGATGGCCGCGCGAATCGGATTCTCGTCGACGATCGCGATCTTGAGGCTTGCTGATTGGTCCATCGAAACGAGAGCGGCCGTTCTTATCGCCTTACCGGTCGGTACACGGGTTCATGAAGCCGCAGGATGAGCGCTATCGTCAACGGGCGACGCAGTATAGACTCATAACATAGTTACGGGGGCAAGCCGCCTCGAAATCGCGGCGCGCCGAGGGTCAGGTGCGACATGTTGGACAATGCCCACGAGCTATTGACGCGGGTTGGGCTGCTTCATATGGTCCGCCGCCCAATGAGCCGCGGGTTGCGCGCCGGGATTTTTCGCCTTCATATTCGGACCGTTCCATGACGCTCACCGATCTCGTTGCGCCGCAGGCGGTCATTCCCTCGCTCAAGGCGAACAGCAAGAAACAGGCGCTGCAGGAAATTGCTGCGAAGGCGAGCGCACTGAGCGAATGCTCTGAACGCGAAATCTTCGATGTCCTGATGCAGCGCGAGAAGCTCGGCTCGACGGCGATCGGCAACGGCATCGCCATTCCGCACGGCAAGCTCGCCAAGCTTAATCGGCTTTTCGGATTATGCGCGCGGCTCGATCGGCCGATCGATTTCGACGCGCTCGACGGCCAGCCGGTCGATCTGATCTTCGTGCTGCTCGCGCCGGAAGGCGCCGGCGCCGATCATCTCAAGGCGCTGGCACGAATCGCTCGGATGCTGCGCGATGCCGAACTCGCCAACAAGCTGCGGGATGCCCGCGATGCGGAAGCGATCTACGCGGTGCTCGCGATGCCTACGCCCGTCGGCGGATAGCGGCTTTCTTTGGAAGAATTCCCGGAGTGAGTGATCCGGCGCGCGCCACGCGCGGGCCGGACCGGTTCTTCAGTGCACGCTCACCGTCTCGAGCTCGTTGCTCCAGGCGTTGGCGACCGCGGCCTCGCGGCTGTCGGTCAGCATGATCGGAGTTCCGTCCGCCGAATGCAGGACGAACAGCTCCAGCCCCGGTGCAATCTCGGGCGCCTGCGGAAACATAGCCTGGACATCCTCGGAGCGGATCGGCGTGACATAAGCGATCCGGCCGTCGCCTAGGCGAGCAAGCGCCTCGGGAGTGATCACGGGTCGTGCGTTGTTTTCGCCGGTCATATCGTTCTGGCTAGGCATGGTCCTCGACTCCTTATTTCTAGAACTGCGTCGAGACCTCTGAGGTTGCATCAGTCGTGCTCATTTATTGCAATCGTCCTGGCGAGCCGTTCCGGTTCCGGACGTACCAGATCGATCGACAGCAACCCGTTCTTCAAGTCTGCGCTCATCACCTGCATCCCATCCGCCAGCACGAAGGTGCGCTGGAATTGGCGCGCGGCAATGCCGCGATGCAGGTATTGCCGCGTCTTGTCGTCCTGCTGGCGCCCACGGATGACGAGCTGGCTTTCCTCGACGGTGACGTCGAGCTGCTCGCGGGTGAAGCCGGCGACGGCCAGCGTGATACGCAGGCACTCCGGCGTCTTCTCGCCGCGGCTGATCCGCTCGATGTTGTAGGGCGGGTATCCATCGGCGCCCTTGGCGACGCGGTCGAGCAGACGCTCGATCTCGTCGAAGCCGAGCAGGAATGGACTTGAAAGCGACGGGACACGCGACATGGTCTCAAAGCCCTCTTCAGCGACTTTGGTGGGCCCTTGCGGCGCCCCGATCCGGGCAAGGCGCGAAACTGCCGTCCTTCACCGGATCGCGCTTAATATGGGAGCTGCCGGTAAATGGTTCAAGAATGCCGGCGGGGACGCCGGCAGCCGATTAAATTGAACATTAACAAAGGGATGGCCCGGGGACACAAACGCGCGTGGCTGCCGTGATGCTCGCGGCCTTACCGGCGCACGGCGTTGCGCGCTTCGTTGAGCACGAAGTTGCCGAGGCGCTTGCCGCGATTGCGGAAGAAGCGCAGCGGGCCGGCGTCCACGAAATAGGTGAGCAGAATGCTGTCGCGGGTGTCGACCTCAGCCCCGACCGGGTCGGCGGAATGCCATGTGTTGTCCCCCACTGCGAAGGCGTAGCCCGTGTTGGGCGCGAAACGCATCTGCTTCACCTTGGGCAGAGATCCGTCGGGCAAGCGATCGTGGAAGATCGTTCCGATGTGCGTCGCGTTGGCGTCGCGTGGCAGATAGAGCTGCACGGTGATGCCTTTCCAGCGCGTGTCGGTGTGCGGTGTGATGCGATAGCCTGGAATGTCGCGCGTGAGCACCGGGATCGGATACATGCCGACCGTGCGGAAGTCGCTGCCGAAGCGACGCTCCAGGCCGGGCGCGAGCGCACCGATCAACGCGTCGCGCACCTGCGGTGATGTGAGCGCTTTGCCGACCTTGTTCCACAGCGTCTTCTTCGCGGAGGGCAGGTGGCGGATGTACTCGGGAAACAGATCGATCTTGACCCGGGTCGAGCTTCCATCCTCGCGCAGGTTGCCGCCGTTGCGGCCGGGCAGCGCCCGATAGTCGGACGCCTTGGGCATCAGTTCGACCATGGCCGCATAGACGTCGTCGGGAAACACGCGCTCGAACTCGAGATGATAGAACGGCCGCTCGAAGCGGCGGGCCGCCTCCAGGTTGGCCACGATCTCGTCGATCAGCGCCTCTATTGCGGATTTTTCCGTGCGCGCGAGCATGTCGGTACCTTTGCTCTGAAGCGATGCGGTTGGACGCGAAGTCCCGGATTGTCACGAATTCGGCGAGGGGCGGTCAAGCAACGAACCTCGCTGGCCGCCCCGGGACTGTGCATTGCCGGAGGGGAAGTGGTGGAGCCAGGGGGAGTCGAACCCCCGACCTCGTGAATGCCATTCACGCGCTCTCCCAACTGAGCTATGGCCCCGACCGGCTCACGCGGGGTTGGGCACCGCGTGGATGTCGTTCAACTATCAGCGTGCGAGGCGACGTACAACTGTTTACCGCGCCACGCCAGCGATTTGGAGGGGACGCCCACCCCGCCGGACCGCTCAGCTTTCCTCTTCGTCGGCGATGTCGCCGCCGATGATTTCGCTGACGTCGGTGTCCTCTTCCTCCTGCTCTTCGATGAACGGCTCCTCGTCGCCGTCCTCGATATCCTCGCCGGTGTCGACATCATCTCCGACATCGGCGTCGGCCACCGCCGACTTCTTGCCCTGCTGCTCGGCGTCGGCCTCCTCGAGGGAGATCAACTCTGCTTCCTGCGGCTCGGGGACTTCAACCTCGGGGGCGCGAGCGGCCGCTGCGCGCGCCTGGTCAGGCCGCGCCCGCGTCACGACGGGGATCACCTCGAAGACCGTGCCGCAGGACGGGCACACGGGGGGTGTCTTGCTGAGGTCGTAGAACTTTGCGCCGCAACTGGCGCAGAGACGCTTCGTGCCAAGCTCGGGTTTCGCCACCGTGCCCAATCCTCGAAATCGATTGAAAAAGGGCCTTCCCCTTGGCTTTTCGCGGGGCGGCTGTCAATAGCTGGCGTCAGGTTCGGAAAACACAAGCTGTCCAAGCGGATGGCGAGCCGCCCAGTCGCATGGTAGGAGGGCGCCGCCATGCATGACGCAACCCCTCGGCCGATGATCGCCCAGCGCGGTGGTGCCCTCACCGGGCATGTGCGCGCGCCCGGTGACAAGTCCATTTCGCACCGGGCCCTCATTATTGCCGCCTTTGCGGTGGGCCGCACCCGCATCACCGGCTTGCTCGAGGGGGAGGACGTGCTCAACACCGGCAAGGTGCTGCGCGTCCTCGGCGCGCGCGTCGAGCGTATCGGCGAGGGCGATTGGGAGGTCCATGGCGTCGGCGTATCGGGCTTTGCGCAGCCGCAGTCGACGCTCGATTTCGGCAACTCGGGCACCGGCTGCCGATTGATGATGGGGGCCGTGGTCGGTTGCCCCGTGACGGCGACTTTTGATGGCGACGCCTCGTTGCGCAAGCGGCCGATGCAGCGGGTGCTCGAGCCGCTGATCCGCATGGGCGCGCGCGCCACCGCGGTCGCGGAAGGCGGCAGGCTGCCGGTGACGCTAGCGGGTGCGCGCGATCCGATCCCGATCGTCTACGAGCCGCCCGCCGCCTCGGCCCAACTCAAATCCGCGGTCCTTCTCGCCGGTCTCGGCGCCCCGGGGGCGACCACCGTGATCGAGAAGGAGGCCACGCGCGATCACACCGAGCGCATGCTCCGCCACTTCGGGGCCGAGGTGACGGTCGAGGTCGCCGGGACTGGCCGACGTATCACGCTGATCGGCCAGCCTGAGCTGGTGCCTGCCGACGTGGTCGTTCCAGCCGATCCGTCCTCGGCCGCCTTTGCACTGGTCGCCGCGCTGATCGTGCCCGGATCCGAATTGATCATCGAGAGCGTCATGACCAACCCGTTGCGGGCCGGCCTGTTCGAGACGCTGCGGGAGATGGGTGCGTCGATCGAGACGATCGCCGCACGCACCGAAGGTGGCGAGGGCATGGCGGATCTGCGCGTGAGGTACTCGCCGCTCCGCGGCGTCGAAGTGCCCGCGCCGCGTGCGCCAACGATGATCGATGAGTACCCGATCCTGGCCGTGGCGGCGGCTTGCGCCGAGGGCACCACGATCATGCGGGGCCTGAACGAACTGCGCGTAAAGGAGTCCGATCGGCTGGCGGCGACTGCCGACATGCTGCGAGTCAACGGCGTCGCAGTGGAAGTGGTCGGCGACGACCTGATCGTGCATGGAAAAGGGCGCCCGCCCGGAGGCGGCACCGTCGCCACCCACATGGATCATCGCATGGCCATGTCGGCGCTGGTGATGGGCCTCGCCAGCGAACGACCGGTGCGGGCCGACGACACCGCGTTCATCGCCACCAGCTTCCCGACCTTCGTTCCCATGATGCGCAGCCTCGGCGCCCAATTCGACTAGGCGGAAGATCGATGCGCACGGCGGCCAATTCGGGAGCTTGCGGGTGATCATCGCGATCGACGGCCCCGCCGCATCCGGCAAAGGCACTCTCGGCAAGCGCCTGGCGGCCCATTATGGCCTGCGCCACCTCGACACCGGGTTGATCTATCGGGCGGTCGCCCTCACCGTGATCGAGGCAGGGCACCGCCTCGACGACACGGCGCAGGCGGTCACGGCCGCGACGGCGCTCGATGTCGGGCGCCTGGGTGATCCCGAGCTCAAGAGCGCGAAGGTCAGCGAGGCCGCGTCCATCGTGTCGGCAATTCCGCAGGTGCGCGCAGCCTTGCTCGCGTTCCAGAAGGATTTTGCGGCGCGACCGCCCGGCGCCGTGCTCGATGGGCGCGACATCGGCACCGTGATCTGCCCGGATGCCGACGTGAAGATCTTCGTGACGGCCTCGCCGGAGGTGCGGGCACGTCGGCGCTTCCTCGAACTGCGGGCGAGCCATTCCGAAGTGAGCGAGGAGGAAATCCTCGCCGACATCCTGCGCCGCGACGAGCGCGACCGCTCGCGCGCGACGGCGCCGCTCAAGCCGGCGGCCGACGCCCATGTGCTCGACACCACCGATCTCGACATCGACGGTGTGCTGCGGGCTGCCATCGACATTGTCGAACGGCACCGACGCAGGTGACGGCGCGTCCTGTCCGCGCGGGAATGCTACGAATAGCTCTCGGTTAGCGGGCCCGGCTTCATACTCCCCGAAACCAACGACGCCGGACCACTCGGAGACCATTCGGTGTCCACTGTCCGGGCTGGGGAGGACGGCATGCGCGACGACGTCAGCTCCGACCATCCAGTGTTGATCGCCGGCGGGGGACTCGTCGGCCTGTCGACCGCGATGTTCCTCGCGCAGCAGGGCGTCTCCTCGCTCGCGATCGAGCGGCTGCGCGGCGGCTCGCCGTTTCCGCGCGCCGCGCATTTCCACATGCGCACGCTCGAACTGTTCCGTCAGGCCGGAATAGAAGACGACGTCATCCGCCGGTCGAACGAGGAGTTCCTGCCTGAAGGCGCGATTGTCGCCATGGACAGCCTCGCCGGCAGGAAGCTGGCCGACATCATCGGCAGCCTCAATGCCGGCGTCGAGGCGGTCAGTCCCTGCAAGCGGCTGTTCATCACGCAGCCGGGTCTCGAGCCGATTCTGCGGCGGCGCGCGGAGACCGCGGGCGCGCAGGTGCTCGAGGGGCACGAGATCGTCGCCCTCGCCCAGGATGGCGATAGCGTCACCGTCACCGCCCGCAACACCGACACCGGCGCCGAGCGCAGGTTTCGCGGGAAGTACCTCGTCGGCGCCGATGGTGCGCACAGCAAGGTGCGTGAGCTGCTCGGCATTCCGTTCGACGGGCGCGGCGTCTTCTCCAACAGCATCACGATCTATTTCCGCGCCGACCTCGCACCGCAGATGCTCGGCAAGCCCATCAGCGTCATCTACATCAACAACTCCAAGTTCGGCGGGTTCTTCCGGCTCGACAAGGACTGCCAGGGCGGCTTCCTAGTGGTGAACACCGTTGGCGACCCCAAGACCAATCCAAAGGCCGCGCATGCGGCGGCCGAGGACACCAGCGAGGCGCGACTCGTCGACTGGGTGCGGATCGGCGCCGGCGTTCCCGACCTGGACGTCAAGATCACCGGCGTGGCGCGCTGGCGGGCGACCTCGGACGTGGCGCGCTCGTTCCAGAGCGGGCGGGTGTTCCTGGCGGGCGATGCGGCGCATCTGATGCCGCCCAACGGCGGCTTTGGCGGCAACACGGGTGTGCACGACGCTCACAACCTCGCCTGGAAGCTTGCTTACGTGCTCAAGGGGCTGGCCGGGCCCGGCCTAGCCGACACGTATGACGCCGAGCGCCGCCCGGCGAGCAGGTTCACCGTCGAGCAGGCCTACTCCCGCTACGTCACGCGCACCGCGACCTATCTCGGCGCGACCGATTTCGAGCCGCTGGCGCACGATTTCAACATCGAGATCGGCTACCTGTACCGCTCGGCGGCGGTGGCGTCCGCGACGGGCGACGGACCGCTGCACGAAGATCCGAGGCAGGCGCGCGGGCGGCCAGGCTCGCGCGCCGCGCACGTTTGGCTCGAGCGCGACGGTCAACGCATGTCCTCGCTCGACCTGTTCGGGGGCGCGTTCGTGCTGATGGCGGGATCGGAGGGCGCGTCCTGGCGCGCGGCCGCTGCGAAGGCCGCATCGGAGCTTGGATCGCCGATCGTCTGCCATGTGGTGGGAGCCGACCTGCGCGACCCGGAGGGCCGGTTCGAGATGAGTTACGGCCTCGCCCCGGCCGGCGCGGTGCTGGTCCGCCCCGATGGATTTGTCGGCTGGCAGGCGACCGAGCCCCCCGTCGACCCCGCCGAGGCCCTGGCGCGGGCGCTGGGGCGGATTTTGTCGAGGTCATGAGGGCACTTGGCGCACCCCGCGACGCTCCGCCCTTGCCCGTTCCGGGCCCATTGGCTATATCCTCGCCGGTCCGGTCGCCTTCGCGCCAGCGAGGCCGTCCGTGCGGGCCGACCGCGTGGAACCACGCGATCGCTGTGGAGGAGTAGCCCGCGAGGACGCGCCTTTTTTTGAAGCGCTCCGGACTGCACCATCGTTCCGACCGCTCGGTTTGCGCGCCGGCCTGCCGGTCATTCGGCAGTTGCTGGGGTCTTTTCCGACCTCCAGCCCGCGCGTTCGGAACGTCCGTCACACCAGCCGTCGGCGCTACCAGGAGAGTTCATGGCTAATGCCACCAGTGCCGCGCCGTCGCGCGAAGACTTTGCGAAGCTGCTCGACGAGTCGTTCGGCAGCGGCAATCTGAATGAAGGATCGGTCGTCAAGGGCACGATCGTCGCCATCGAGAAGGACCTCGCGGTCATCGACGTCGGCCTGAAGATGGAAGGGCGCGTGGCCCTTCGTGAATTCGCCGGCCCGGGCCGGCAGAGCGACCTCAAGGTCGGAGACGAGGTCGAGGTTTATCTCGAGCGGATCGAGAACGCGCTCGGCGAAGCGGTCCTCTCGCGCGACAAGGCGCGGCGTGAGGAAAGCTGGGGCAAGCTCGAGAAGGCGTTCCAGGCCAACGAGAAGGTCAACGGCATCATCTTCAATCAGGTCAAGGGCGGCTTCACGGTCGACCTCGACGGCGCCGTGGCGTTCCTGCCGCGCTCGCAGGTCGACATCCGTCCGATCCGCGACGTCACGCCGCTGATGAACGCACCGCAGCCGTTCCAGATTCTCAAGATGGACCGCCGCCGCGGCAACATCGTCGTGTCGCGCCGCACCGTGCTCGAAGAGACTCGCGCCGAGCAGCGCCAGGAGCTGGTGCAGAACCTCGAAGAGGGGCAGGTCATCGACGGCGTGGTCAAGAACATCACCGACTACGGCGCGTTCGTGGACCTCGGCGGCATCGACGGCCTGCTGCACGTCACCGACATCGCCTGGCGCCGCGTCAATCACCCGACCGAGGTGCTCAACATCGGCCAGCAGGTGAAGGTCAAGATCATCAAGATCAACCACGAGACGCACCGCATCTCGCTCGGCATGAAGCAGCTTCAGGCCGATCCGTGGCAGGGCATCGAGGCCAAGTACCCGATCGGCATGCGCATGAAGGGCCGCGTGACCAACATCACCGATTACGGCGCCTTCGTGGAGCTGGAGCCGGGCATCGAAGGCCTGATCCACGTGTCCGAGATGTCGTGGACGAAGAAGAACGTGCATCCGGGAAAGATCGTCTCCACCTCGCAGGAAGTCGAGGTGCAGATCCTGGAAGTCGATTCCGTCAAGCGCCGCATCTCGCTCGGCCTCAAGCAGACCATGCGCAATCCGTGGGAGGTCTTCGTCGAGAAGCATCCGCCGGGATCGGTCGTCGAAGGCGAGGTCAAGAACAAGACCGAGTTCGGGCTGTTCCTCGGCCTCGACGGCGACATCGACGGGATGGTCCACCTGTCCGACCTGGACTGGAAGCGCCCGGGCGAGCAGGTCATCGAGGAGTACAAGAAGGGCGACATGGTCAAGGCCGTCGTCCTCGACGTCGACGTGGAGAAGGAGCGCATCTCGCTCGGCGTGAAGCAGCTCGCCGGCGATCCCTTTGCTGAGGCCGGCGATCTCAAGAAGGGCGACGTCGTGACCTGCGAAGTCGTGGACGTGAAGGACTCCGGCATCGACGTGAAGGTCGTCGGCACGGACCTCACCACCTTCGTCAAGCGTTCGGAGCTGGCACGCGACCGCGAGGAGCAGCGGCCCGAGCGCTATCAGGTCGGCCAGAAGGTCGACGCGCGCGTCACCCAGTTCGACCGCCGCACCCACAAGGTGCAGGTGTCGATCCGCGCGCTCGAAGTCGCCGAGGAAAAGGAAGCCATCGCGCAGTACGGGTCCTCGGACTCCGGTGCGACGCTGGGCGACATCCTCGGCACCGCGCTCAAGCGCGCGGAAAAGGACAAGGAGTAAACCTCGGTGCGGGGCGACGCTCTTGTCGAGGGTCGCCCCGCTCCGCCTCCTTGCATCAGCGTGATCGAATGAGGACGCCGCTCTTCGTTGGTCAGGCTCGCCGTCTCGGACGAGCGTCAGCACCCATCATCCGCCACAGAGGAGCCTGAACATGTCGATGGATGCCGATGCCATCGTCGATCGCCGCAGGTTGCGCCGCAAGCTCACGACCTGGCGGGTCGCTGCATTCCTGCTCGCGCTGCTCGCCATCCTCGGCGCGCTCTATGCGGTCTACGGCCGCGATATCGCCATGGCGGGCCGGCCCGGCGCCTACATCGCGCGCGTGAAGATCCAGGGCCTCATCCGCGGCGACGCAGAACGGGTCGAGGCTCTCGATCGTCTCGCGCGCTCCCGAGCCCGCGCCGTGATCGTTCACGTCGACAGCCCCGGCGGCACCACCGCAGGCTCCGAGCAGCTCCACGATGCGCTGCGTCGCGTCGCCAGTCAGAAGCCGATGGTCGTGGTGGTCGACAGCCTGGCCGCCTCCGGTGGCTACATCGCCGCTCTCGCGGGCGATCATATCGTGGCCCAGGGCACCTCGCTCGTCGGTTCGATCGGGGTCCTGTTCCAGTATCCCAACGTTGCGGAGCTGATGAAGACGCTCGGCGTGAAGGTGGAAGAGATCAAGTCGTCGCCCCTCAAGGCTGCGCCGAGCGCGTTCGAGCCGACCAGCCCCGAGGCGCGCAATGCGGTCGAGGCGCTCGTGAAGGATTCCTACGCCTGGTTCCGGGGTCTTGTGGCCACCCGCCGCCAGCTCGAGGGCGAGGGGCTCGATCGCGTCGCCGACGGGCGCGTGTTCACCGGCCGGCAGGCCGTCGAGCTCAAGCTGATCGACCAACTCGGTGACGAAAAGACCGCGATCGCCTGGCTCGCCAAGGAGCGCGGGATCGACGAGAAGACCCAGGTCCGCGACTGGCCGCTCAAGGACCGCTTCAGCGACCTGTCCTTTCTTCATCTCGGCGCGGTCGCCGTGCTCGATGCGCTGGGTCTGAAGGCGCTATCGGAGCGCTTCGCAACTGCGGGAACGGTGCAGGCGATCGAGAGACTCAACCTTGACGGCCTTCTGGCGCTTTGGCACCCTGCCTCCACTAACTAGCGGCGGGCGATCAGAATTTTCTGGCCAAGCGGCGACTTAACAGGTCTTGGCGGGAAGCTTTCGTTTGCCGGATAACAACAGGGACCAGCGGGCAAACGGCAGCGGATCGATGATCAAATCGGAACTCGTTCAGCGCGTGGCCGCGCAGAATCCTCACCTCTATCAGCGTGACGTCGAGAACATCGTCAACGCGATCTTCGGCGAGATCGTCGCCGCGCTCGCGCGCGGCGATCGCGTGGAATTGCGCGGTTTTGGCGCGTTCTCGGTCAAGCACCGCCCCGCGCGCACGGGCCGCAATCCCCGCACGGGTGCACATGTGGCCGTCGAGCAGAAGCATGTGCCGTTCTTCAAGACCGGCAAGGAAATGCGCGAGCGGCTGAACCAGGAGCCGACCGGCTGAGCGGCAAGACGGCGCTTGATGCCAACTCCATACGCCGCGGCGTCGTGCGCCGCGCCGGCAGGTGAGGAGCCCGCGTCATGCGAAAATTCCTGAAGGCTCTCATCCTCGTTCCGCTGGCGCTGGTCATCATCGTGTTCGCCATCGCGAACCGGCAGATGGTCACCTTCACCCTCGATCCCTTCGGTGATCGGACGCTGGCGTTCTCCCTCCCGTTGTTTGCGCTGGCCTTCATTCTCGTCATCCTCGGGGTCATCCTCGGCGGGGTGGCCGCCTGGCTGCGGCAGCACAAGTGGCGCCGCGCCGCGCATCAGCTCGAATACGAGGTGAACGCGCTGCGTGCGGAGCGCGACGCGCTCAAGCGCGCCCTTGCCACCGGGCCGGCCTCCGGCCAGGGGGCAGACCTGCCGCGGATCGCACAGCGGCCGCCGGCGGCCTAACCCGCTCGACCCCCGAGACAAATGGCTCCAGGAGGGGTAGAACCCCGCGCGGAGAAGCCATGCCCGTGATTGTCAAGATTTGCGGCCTTTCGACCCCTGAGACGCTCGACGTCGCGCTCGACGCCGGCGCGGACATGGTCGGCTTCGTGTTCTTCCCGCCGTCGCCCCGCAACCTGACCCTCGCGCAGGCACGTGCGCTGGCGGGGCGCGTCGGTGGACGGGCCCAGAAGGTGGCCCTTTCGGTGGACGCGGACGATGCCCTGCATGCCGCCGTGATCGAGGCGCTTGCCCCCGACATGCTTCAGCTTCACGGCAACGAGACGCCGGAGCGCGTCGTTGCGGTGAAGGAGCGGTTCGGGCTGCCGGTGATGAAGGTCATCCCGGTGCAGGACAGGACCGATCTTGCGGCGGTGGCGCAATACAGCCCTGTTGCCGACCGCCTGCTGTTCGATGCGCGGGCCCCGCGCGAGGCCACGCGGCCGGGCGGGCTCGGCAAGACCTTCGATTGGCATGTGCTTGAGAACCTTCCCGCGCACCTGCCGTTCATGCTGTCGGGCGGGCTCGATGCCGCGAACGTCGCCGAGGCCTTGGGCATCACCCACGCGGCCGGCGTCGACGTATCCTCCGGCGTCGAACGTGCGCCCGGCGTCAAGGACCCCGACAGGATCCGTGCTTTCGTGCGCGCTGCGCGCGCCGCCATTCAGCAATGAGCCCGGCATGAGCATTCAGCAACCGAATTCCTTCCGCACCGGTCCCGACGAGCGCGGGCATTTCGGAATCTATGGCGGCCGCTTCGTCGCCGAGACCTTGATGCCGCTCATTCTGGCGCTGGAGAAGGCCTATGCGCAGGCCAAGGCGGATCCTGCATTCAAGGCCGAGATGGACGGCTACCTGACGCACTACGTCGGGCGGCCAAGCCCGCTCTATTTCGCGGAGCGCATGACGGAGCACCTCGGTGGTGCGAAGATCTATTTCAAGCGCGAGGAACTCAACCACACGGGCGCGCACAAGGTGAACAACGTGCTCGGCCAGATCATGCTGGCCCGCCGCATGGGCAAGACGCGCGTGATCGCCGAAACGGGCGCCGGGATGCACGGCGTCGCCACGGCGACGCTGTGCGCGCGCTTCGGCCTGCCGTGCGTCGTCTACATGGGCTCGGTCGACGTCGAGCGACAGAAGCAGAACGTCTTTCGCATGAAGATGCTGGGCGCCGAGGTGCGGCCGGTGGAGAGCGGCGCCAAGACGCTCAAGGATGCGATGAACGAGGCGCTGCGCGATTGGGTGACCAACGTCGAGGACACGTTCTACTGCATTGGGACCGTCGCGGGGCCGCATCCCTATCCGATGATGGTGCGCGACTTCCAGTGCGTGATCGGGCGCGAGACACGCGAGCAGATGATCGCGGCCGAGGGCCGCCTGCCGAATTCCCTGGTCGCATGCATCGGCGGCGGCTCGAACGCCATGGGATTGTTCCATCCCTTTCTGGACGACCGCGACGTCGAGATCTACGGCGTCGAGGCAGCAGGCCACGGGCTGGAGACGGGCCTGCATGCGGCCTCGATTGCCGGCGGACGCCCCGGCGTCCTCCATGGCAACCGCACCTACCTCCTGATGAATTCCGACGGCCAGATCAACGAGGCGCATTCGATCTCGGCCGGCCTCGACTATCCCGGCATCGGACCCGAGCACGCGTGGCTCAAGGACATGGGACGAGTCACCTTCCTGTCGGCCACCGACGATGAGGCGCTCGATGCGTTCCAGAAGTGCTCGAAGCTCGAGGGTATCATTCCAGCGCTGGAGTCGGCGCACGCCATCGCCAAGGTGATGGAACTCGCGCCGAAGAAGCCGAAGGATCACCTCATGGTCATCAATCTGTCGGGTCGCGGCGACAAAGACCTCGCGAGCGTGGCCGCGCATCTGGGAAACACGATCTGATGAGCAGCCGGATCGAAAAGCGATTTGCCGCCCTCAAGCAGGAGGGTCGCGCCGCACTCGTGACCTTCACCATGGCGGGCGATCCCGACTACGAAACCTCGCTGGCCGTCACTCAGGCGCTGCCGCCAGCCGGTGCCGACGTGATCGAGCTCGGCATGCCGTTCACGGATCCGATGGCGGATGGCCCCGCCATCCAGGCGGCGGGGCTGCGCGCCCTGCACGGTGGCCAGGACATGATCAAGACGCTTGCGCTCGTGCGCGAGTTCCGCATGCGCGACAACGACACGCCCATCGTGCTGATGGGCTATTACAATCCGATCTACATCTATGGCGTGGAGAAGTTCCTGGCCGATGCCAAGGCGGTCGGCGTCGACGGCCTGATCGTCGTCGATCTTCCGCCCGAAGAGGATGATGAACTGTGCCTGCCAGCGCTGCGCGCGGGCCTCAGCTTCATCCGCCTTGCGACGCCCACGACCGACGACGCGCGCTTGCCGACCGTCCTCGCCAATACCTCGGGCTTCGTCTACTACGTCTCGATTACCGGCATCACGGGTGCAGCGACGCCGGACGCCGGCAAGGTCAATGCCGCGGTATCGCGTATCAAGCGGCACACGGCGCTGCCCGTCTGCGTCGGGTTCGGCGTGCGCACGCCCGAAACGGCCGCCACGATCGCCCGTGGCGCGGACGGCGTCGTGGTGGGGTCCGCACTCGTCGATGCGGTCCGCGCAAGCCTGCGTGATGGCAAGGCGACGCCGCAGACCGTCAGCGCCGTGACCACGCTCGTGGGCGCTCTGGCCGCCGGCGTGCGCGGGGCACGGCTCAAGGCCGCTGAATAGTTAAAGCCGTTGCAGATGCGGCCGCTCAGTCCATATGTGCGAGATGTCTTGGACCGCTCGCGTGCGGGTTTCGGGCATCACGGCATTCGGTCCGGGCGACGTGGGCCGGTTTGAGGTATGATCGGTCGCAGCTAGGGAAGCCGCGTTCATGAACTGGATCTCCAATGTCGTCCGGCCGAAGATCCGCAACATCTTGGCCCGGCGCGAGACGCCCGAAAATCTCTGGATCAAGTGTCCGGAGACGGGGCAGCTCGTGTTCTTCAAGGACGTCGAGGCCAACCAGTTCGTCATCCCCGGTTCCGACTACCACATGCGCATGGGAGCGGTGGCGCGCCTCAAGTCGATCTTCGACGGCGAGCATTGGCTCGACATCGGCGTACCGGAGGTTCCGGTTGATCCGCTCAAGTTTCGCGACGAGCGCCGTTACACGGACCGTCTCAAGGATGCCCGAGCCAAGACCGGCCTCAACGACGCGGTGAAGCTCGGCTATGGGCGGCTCGACGGATTGCCGGTGGTCGTCGGCGTGCAGGACTTCGACTTCATGGGCGGCTCGCTCGGCATGGCCGCGGGCGAGGCGGTGGTGAAGGGCCTGGAGACCGCTGTCGACAAGGGCACGCCGTTCATCATGTTCGCCGCATCGGGCGGCGCGCGCATGCAGGAGGGCATCCTCGCCCTCATGCAGCTGCCGCGCACCACCGTCGCGGTGCAGCGGTTGCGCGAAGCACACCTGCCCTACATCGTCGTGCTCACCAATCCGACCACCGGCGGCGTTACCGCGTCCTACGCCATGCTGGGCGACGTGCATATCGCCGAGCCCGGCGCGCTCATCGGCTTTGCGGGTCCGCGCGTGATCGAGCAGACGATCCGTGAAAAGCTGCCGGAGGGCTTCCAGAAATCCGAATATCTGCGCGACCACGGCATGGTCGATATGGTCGTGCATCGGCGGGACCTGCGAGCGACGCTGGCGCGGCTGTGCCGGCTACTGACCAAGGCCGGCCCGTCGCCGGGGCCCTCCGAGGTGACGGGAGAAGCGCCGGATGCGCTTGCGTTGCCGGCCCCGGCCGAGGCATGAGGCGTCCTCGCGCGGTGCGGCGAGAGGCGCGCGGGCGGCGCCGGGATATCGTCGCAGAGAACCTCCATAAAGCTGCGGCAGTTCCACCGCCTCGTTGGACGACGCGTGCATGAATCAGGTCGATGCCATCCTCGCGCGCCTCTTGGCGCTGCATCCCAAGCGTATCGATCTGTCGCTCGATCGCATCCGGCGCGTGACCGCGGCGCTCGGCCATCCCGAACGACGGCTGCCGCCGGTGATCCACGTGGGGGGAACGAACGGCAAGGGTTCGACCGTCGCCTTCATGCGCGCGATGCTGGAAGCTGCGGGCAAGAGCGTGCACGTGTACACGTCACCCCATCTCGTGCGCATCAACGAGCGGTATCGGTTGGCGGGTGAGCTGGTCAGCGACGCCATGTTGGCGGATGCCCTTGCGGAGTGCGAGCGCGCCAACGGCGACCATCCGATCACGGTCTTCGAGATCGAGACCGCCGCTGCGTTCCTGCTGTTCTCGCGCGTGCCCGCCGATGCTCTCCTGCTCGAGATCGGCCTTGGGGGACGGCTCGACGCCACCAACGTCATCGAGCGGCCGCTCGCCAGCGTGATCACGCCGGTTTCGATGGATCACCTCGAGTTCCTTGGCGACAGTCTGGAGAAGATCGCGTCGGAGAAGGCGGCGATCCTGCGGCGCGGTGTGCCGGCGGTCATCGGGCGGCAGAGCGAGGGGCCCCTGTCGGTGATCACGCGGCAGGCAGAGGAAGTGGGCGCGCCGCTGTATGTGCTTGGCCAGGAATGGATCGCTGGCGAGGAACGCGGGCGGCTCGTTTATCAGGACGCACAAGGTCTGATCGACTTGCCGGCGCCGCGCCTGTTTGGTCGCCATCAGTTCGACAATGCCGGCACCGCTATCGCGGCGGTGCGCGCCGCCGGACTCGGTCTCTCCCCGCGCGACTTCGAACAGGGGCTGCTGCGGGCGGACTGGCCTGCGCGCATGCAGCGCCTTACGGCCGGGCGGCTGCCGTCGCTGGCCCCGCCGGGCAGCGAGTTGTGGCTCGACGGCGGCCATAACGCCGAGGGCGGCCGCGCCGTTGCAGCGGCGCTGGCTGATCTGGAAGAGCGCGTGCCGCGCCCGCTCGTGCTGGTGGTCGGCATGCTGTCGACGAAGGACAGCCTGGGTTTCCTGCGCAACTTCTCGGGTCTCGCGCGCCGCCTCATTGCGGTACCCATGCATCAGGACAAAGGGCTCCCGGCCGAAGCCGTTGCGGCGGCCGCGAGCGAAATCGGGATTCCATCGGAGATGGCAGATGACGTGGCAGGGGCCCTGACGCTGATCGGGCAGCTCGACCTCGCGCCGCCACGCATCCTTGTCACGGGTTCGCTCTACCTCGCGGGCGAGGTGCTCGCGGCCAACGGCACGCCGCCGCAGTAGTCCCTCGGGAGCCTGCGTCCCCCGAGGTGCGCAGCTGGGCCACAAGGTGCCGACGTTCCGAGAAACCAGCACCTTGTGGAAGTTGTGCGAGTTGTGAGGATTTCAACAGCTTGGCGGCTCCCGTCGCGGTGGCGCCGGCCGGCCGTCGTCCCCGTCAGTTCAGCAGCTTCATCAGATCGGCCTTTTTCTGGCGAACCTGATCCATCGTGCATTGCTTGGGCGACTTGTCGGGCCGCCAGCGCAGCAGCGAGGTTCCATGGCGGAAGCGGCCCCCGCTGAAGTGGTCGTAGCCGACCTCGACCACCAGCTCCGGCTTGAGCGGCTTCCATGCGGCGGACCGCTCGCTTGCCCACCGGCTGGGACCGCCCGGCGCGCTGCCGGTGAAGCCGGGCGCAGCGATCAGCTTCTCGAGCTTGCGGGTGAGCGCCGGCTTTTCGGCGCGCGGAATGTTCGACGTGAAGCCGACGTGATGCAACAGGCCGTCGCTGTCATAGAGCCCGAGCAGCAGCGAGCCGACGACGTCTTTCCCCTGATTATAGCGGAAGCCGCCGACAACGCAGTCGGCGCTGCGGTAGTTCTTGATCTTCTGCATGCCGTCGCGCATGCCGGCGCGATAGGGAAGGTCGCGTCGCTTGGCGACGATGCCGTCCAGCGTGGCGCCCACCTTGGCGAGCCAGCCCTTCGCCGCGGACAGCTTCGGCGTGGACGGCGAGAGCCGGAACAGATCGCTCGTCTTGAAATACGCTCGTGCGAACTTTTCCAGCGCGGCGCGCCGTTCCTTCATGGGCAGGTCGAGCAGGGGCCGTCCATCCGCGCCGGCCAGAAGGTCGAACACGATCAGTAGTGCGGGGGTCGTCTCAGAAAGCTTCTTGATGCGGGTCGCGGCCGGGTGAATGCGCTGCAGCAGGTCGTCGAATGAAAAGGCGCGGCCCGCGGGGATGACGATCTCGCCATCGAGAACGAATCGCACCGGCCGCAGCGCCCGAGCCGCCGCGACGATCTCGGGGAAATAGCGGGTGAGCGGCTTGCCGGATTTCGACTGCAACTCGACCTTGCTGCCGTCGCGAAAGAGAAGGCAGCGAAACCCGTCCCATTTCGGCTCATATTGCCATTCGGCGCCGGTCGGGATGTCGTCGACCGAAAGCGCTTCCATCGGGGGCAGGGGCGGGTGCAGGTGACGCACGGGAACTCGGGGCACGCGTTGTCAGGCTCTCGATCGGATGGATCGCTTCCCTAGCAACGCAAACGGCCGGCCTTTCGGCCGGCCGTTCCGAAGAATTTTTGCGTGACGGGTCAGACCGACGCGGTGATCCACTGCTCCAGTTTCTGGCGCGGGGCGGCGCCGACCTGGCGGGACGCGAGCTCGCCGTTCTTGAACAGCATCAGTGTTGGAATCGACATGATGCCGTACTTCTGGGCGGTGGCCGGGTTCTCGTCCACGTTGAGCTTGACGATCTTCACCTTGCCGTCGAGCGAACCGGCGATTTCCTCGAGCGCGGGCGCGATCATCTTGCAGGGGCCGCACCACTCGGCCCAGAAATCGACGACGACAGGCTCCTTGGACTTGAGGACCTCGGTCTCGAAATTGGTGTCGGAAACCTTGCCAACGCCCATGATGCACCTCTTTTTGAGCGGCTCTTTGGAATCGGGCATCAGCCCATCAGTTCGGCCTCAACCTATGGAGCGGGTCCCCGAGCGTCAAGGCGGCGTCACGCGGAGGTGACCTCGCCAAAGACCGCGTCCAGGTCGGCTTGGGAAACCTCCATCAGATCAGGGCCGTCGGTCCAGACGAGGGCACAATGCACAGCCCGGCCAGGGTACATCTTCATCAGTAATACGCGATATTCCGCAAGCTGGCGCAGATAGCCGCGCGGCACGTCTGCAACGGTGCGCGGCGCCGGCCGGTTTGTCTTGTAGTCGGCGATGAGCACGGCATCGGACGTGACGACCAGACGGTCCACCTGACCGCTGATCACGAGGCGCTTGCCGGAGGCCGTCGTCAGCCGTCCGACGATCGGCACCTCCGCTCGGCTTCCCGCCATGAACAGCGGCGCGAATCGCAGATCGTTGAGGATGCGCAACGCCTGGGTCAGCAGCATTTCGCGGTCCTCGGGTGGCAGGTCGGCCGCCGCGCGAACAAGATAGCCCTCTGCCATGGCGCGTCGACGAGCGACCGGCACATCGGGCAGTGACTGCAACATGCGGTGCATGACCGTGCCGCGCAGCATCGCGAGGCGGCGTTCCTCGCCCGTGCCTGCGAGCGGCAGGGCGCCGCCGCTCTCCCCGGCGGACGGCGTGAGCGCGACCACCGAAGCGGCGGGCGCCGCCGCGTGTGCGAGCCATTCCGGGATGTTATCGATCGCTGTCGCCGACGAACCAGGCGGCATCGCCGATTCAGGCGCGAGCCGGCGCCATCGCCATACGGTGCCGGCGCCGTCGTCGGCCGGTTCCTCGATCGCCAGCGGTTTGAGCGCCTGTGCCACGAGGTCGTACCAGCAGTCCCTCGGCATCTTCTCGCCGACGGCGCCGCACACGACGAGGCGGTCGGCGGCGCGCGTCAGCGCCACGTAGAGCAGACGACGGTGCTCATTCTCTGCCGCGATCGCCGCCGCCTGGCGAGCGCCGGTGACGATCGGAACGTCCTCTTCCTTGCGCGTCGCCCATACGATGCGGTCGGGTGCTCCGGGAACGCCGTGAGCGACCGGCAAGGCGAGCAGCTTCGGCGCACGCTGTGGAGGTCCGGCCGGCGGCGTGGTTGTGTCTGCGAGCACGACGATCGGCGCTTCCAGCCCTTTGGCGCCGTGCACGGTCATCACGCGTACTTCATCGCGCGCGATCTCCATGTCACGTTTGATCTCAGCCTTGGCGGCACGCAGCCAATGGACGAACCCCTGCAGCGACGGCACCTCGCGTCGTTCGTAGTCCAGCGCAAGCTCGAGGAATTCGTCGAGCGCATCGACCGCCTCCGCGCCGAGCCGCGCGAGGAACTTGGCGCGCCCGCGCTCGCGCCCGAGCACGTGCGAATAGAACGCGAACGGGTTCTCGCTCGCCGCCAGTTCGGCATAATGGTCGAGCTGACGCGCAATCCCGGCATAGCGCTCATCCGCCTGCGCGCGCAGCGCCGCACGCAGGGACCCGGTTCGGCCGTGCGCGAGCTTGAACAGGTCGCCATCGTCGAGACCGAACAGCGGCGACTTCAGGATCGTGGCGAGCGCCAGGTCATCGTCGGGCAGCAGCAGCGCGTCCGCGAGCACCATCAGGTCCATGACGGCAATGTGGTCGGTCAGCACCAGACGGTCGGCGCCCGCCACCGGCACGTTCGCGTTCTTGAGCGCACGAATGATCGCCTCGAATTGCGGGCCACGCTGCCGCACGAGGATCAGCACGTCGCCAGGGCGCACCGGCCGGCGCTCGTCGCCGACGAGATCACCGCGGGTGATCCAGGTGCGGACCGCCGCAGCGATCCGGTTGGCGAGAGTGACGCGCGGATTGTCCTCGGTCGTGGTGTCGAACGGAGCATCCCAGGGCCTGAGCGTGGGCCGATCCGCCGGCTCGATCAGGGGCCAGATCTCGACGTGGCCCGGGGCTTGCGCGCGCACCGCGCTGTGCGCGGTGGGTACCGGATCGGCAGTCAGCCCCCGGAATGCCTCAGGCCGCTTGAATACCTCGTCCACCGCGTCGAGGATGATCTGCTGGGAGCGGAACGAATACTTGAAGTCGATCGGCAGCAGCGTCAGCCCCGCGGCGTCGTAAGCGCGTTTGAACACGCGGCGCATCTCGGCAAAGGCGTCCGGCGCGGCGCCCTGGAACGAGAAGATCGATTGCTTTTCGTCGCCGACGGCGAAAATCGAGCGCATCAGTGTCCCGCGCGCGCCGGCCCCCGCGGTGAATTCCGACACCAGCTGGCTGACGATCTCCCACTGCTGCGGGCTCGTGTCCTGCGCCTCGTCGATCAGCACATGGTCGATGCCGAGGTCGAGCTTGTAGTGGACCCAGGCTGCGTCGACTCGCTTGAGCAGATCGAGCGACCGGGCGATGAGATCGTCGTAATCCAGCAGCCCGCGCTTTTCCTTTTCCCGCCGGTACCGCGCGATGACTTGATCGGCAATGGTGATGAGCGCGGCCGTGCGGTCCCGGCAGCGCATCGCGCGTCGGCGCTCGACGAGAGGCATCACGCGCTCGCATTCCTGCGCCAACAAATCTGCGAGCGCGGGATCGTTGTCGTGGATGGCTTTGGTGGCGAGGCGTCCGCGGCGTTTCCGGTCCTGCGTGTGAAAGAGCGAGAGATATTCATCGACGCGGCTGCTGCCGGCTTCTGCGATCGCGGCGTCGAGCCGATTCGCCTGCTCGGCATCCGACGCCCCGCCGCGGCGCAGCCGCTCGGCTGTTGCCCGCCAAAGGCCGGACGGCAGCAGGGGGCCTTCGACGATCTCGCGTTCGACCTCGGCCAACGTGTCGTTGGCGACGATCCCGAGCGGCCCGCACAGGTCCGCGATGGCCGCCTCGACGCCGCCGGCGGTGGCGATCCAGGCCTGCAGCTTGTCGCGCTGTCGGATCGCCTCGTTGACCACCTGCACGAACGTCGCGTCGGCGACGATGGCGGTTGCCGTCGCCAGCGCGCGGCCGGTGGCGCTGTCCGGGGCGCCGGCGGCCTCGAGCAGGACGGCGAGGCTGGCGCGCTCGAGCAGTTCGCTCTGCGCGCGATCATCGAGCACGTCGAACGCGGCTGCGACATTGGCCTCGAACGGGAACTGATGCAGCAGGCGGGTACAGAACGCATGGATTGTCTGCACCTTGAGGCCGCCAGGTGCCTCGAGCGCCTCCGCGAACAGGCGGCGGGCGCGGGCGCGGCGCGCGCCGTCGATCCGTGCGACGCCCATTACGCGCATGGCGTCGTCGAGCGCGCGGTCGTCGAGCGCCGTCCATTTCGACAATTCGCCGAACACGCGGTTCGCCATGTTGGCCGCGGCGGCTTTGGTGAAGGTGAGGCAGAGGATCTTCGCCGGGTCGGTGCCGTCGAGCAACAGGCGGATCACGCGCTGCGCCAGCACATAGGTTTTGCCCGAGCCGGCGTTGGCCGACACCCAGGCGGACACAGCGGGGTCGGATGCCTCTCGCTGGCGGATCAGGACTTCGGCGGGAGCGAGTATCTTGCTCATTCGCTCCCTCCGTCCTCTTCGCCCGCGAGCGACCACTCCTTGACGCGCGCCAAGTGATCAAAGTCGCCATAGCGGGTCCGCCACATGCTGTGCACGAGCGAACGGTAGGGCTCGTCCGGATCCTCGAAGCGCAGCGCGACGCGCGTGAGCTCTGCCAGCGCACGGTCGGCCTCGGTGTCAGGGGTGCTGTCTTTGAGATTGACCACGCGCTCTTCGCCGCCCGGCTCGCCACCTTTGAGGCCGACGTATACGAGCTGCGTCACCGACGCGTCGTCGGCGACATCGGCGAACCCGCCCCTGCGCAGGATGGCAGCCTCGAGCGTGAGCTGCGGCGACAGCCCCACCTTCACCTCGTCGTGGCCGGGCACACGTCCGGTCTTGTAATCGAGGATGGCATAGCCTCCGGCCATGCGCTCGATGCGGTCGGCGCGGGCGCGCAACGTGAAGCGCCGCTCGCCGAGCGGGAACTCGATCCGTCCCCTCGTCTCGGCGCTGACGATCTTGGAGATGGCGCGACGGCGGATTTCCCAGCCGACGAACCAGTTCGCGATGCGCTGGAAGCGCGGCCACCAAAATGCGCGGGCTTCTGGATAGTCCTCCAACGGCGCGAAATGCGCGCGGCCGATCTGCAGCAACTCCGCGAGGGGATCGTCCGGCAAAGCCGTGGCGAATCGCTGGGTGAACTCCGCCAGAGCCTCGTGGATCGCGCTGCCGCGCTCGGCGGCACCTGGCGTCGTGTCGACCGGATCGAGCGGTCGCAGGTTGAGGATGCGTTTGGCGTAGATCGTGTAGGGGTCGCGAAGCCAGCTCTCGATCTCTGTGACCGAGAACGAGGTGGGGCGCGCGCCGCGCGGAGGCCTCGGCTCGGGACGCTTGATCGGCAAGACGCGCGCGGGCCGGTCGAGCGCGCGCGTCCAGGCAAGATAACGCCCGCCGCGCCGGCCGACGTCGCCCCATGCGTCTGCTCCGGCAACGGCGGCGAGCCGCTGCAGGAAGCGCGACGGCACGGTCGGTGCTCCGGCTACCTTGCTGGCGCGCGTGAAGATCACTTCCCTGGCGCCGACCATCTGCGCGAAATCATGTGCGGTGAGCCCGATGCGCAGTTCCGGCAGGTTGAGTCCGAGCGCATGCCGCATTGGCCGGCTCAGCCACGGATCAGTGCTTACCTCCGGTGGCCACACGCCCTCGATCAGACCGCCCAGCACCACGCGGTCCGTCTCGGTGAGTCGTGCTTCAAGGAGACCGTAGATGCTCACCTGCGCGCCTGGCACGCCATGGCGGTGGACGGTGCGGCTGTTGATCGCCGCGGCGAAGAGATCGGCATAGTCGCCCGCTTCGAGCCGGAGGTCTGCGTCTGCGGATTGGCCGACGATCTCGTCGAAGGCCTGCGCCAGCGTCATGCCGTCTTCCCCCGCGAAGGCGGCGACGCGTCCCGCGTGGCTGCTCAGCGCCTCCACGGTTTTCTGATGCTGTGCGGCCAACTGGCGGAACGATAGCGGTCGCGACCGCGCAATTGATTCCAGCGGCGCCAGCGCCGCTGTCAGCCGGCCGACGATGTCCTCTGCAGCGTCGAAATCGACGGCGGTGAGCAGGGCACGCGGGTCGCTGGCATGAATCTCGGAGGCGTCGCCGGCCTTCAATCGCTGCCACTGTGCGCGGGTGCTGGTGAGCGCATGCCGGAGGGCGGCACTGCCCGCGCTTGGGCGCGGTCCGCGCAAAAGGGCGCGCTCCAGGGCGGCGATTCCGCGACGCAGGGCGTCCGCGTCAGCATCGAGGCGCAGCAGGGGATGCTTGAGGAGCGCCAGCAGCGGCACCGGCGCGAGCCCGCCGAGCGCAACCTCGGCAGCGAGCCGCGCGAACACACCTGCGGGCGCGCCCGAGAGCGGCTCGCCGGCAGTATCGTCTGCGGCGATGTCCCAGCGGGCGAGCGCAGCCGCCACGCGGCGGGCGAGGCGGCGGTCGGGCGTCACCAGCGCGGCGGTCTTGCCTTGGGCGACGGCTTCGCGCAGCGCCACCGCGATGGCGAGGCTCTCTTCTTCCGAATTGGCGGCCTCGATCAGCGTGAGGCCGGCGAGGCTCTCCGCGATGTGCCCGGCCGTGTCGTCGCGAGCCAGCCGCTGTGGCCACAGGTGGGTGCTCTCGGCCGGGCGCAGAGCCTCGGACACGAGCAGGGCGCGCCCGTCGGGCGCCTGGGAACCGAGCGTCACCACCTCGGAGCGGTCGATCTGCATGCGCGCCAGCAATGCCTGCAGACCAAACTGCGGGTGGCCGGATGCCGGTACGGTGTCCTTGCTGCCGCCGATCATGCGCCACGACGGCTCGTCGAGATGCGTATCGAGGCCCGGCAGGACGACGGCTCCGTGCGGCAGCCTGGCAATCGTCGCGATGAGTGCCGCGGTTGCCGGCATCGAGCCTGTCGAGCCGGCGGCAATGACGGGTCCGTCCGGGGTTGCCGCCAGCCGTGCAGCCTCCGCGGCGATCAGCCGGTCGCGGCGCTCCGCGGGTTCGATCGCCGCGCGTGCATGCAGGATGGCCGGCCATGCCTCGCGCGCGATCTTGAGGAACTCCAACGTGTATTGCCAGTAGCGGTCAAGGTCGGATGGAACGAGGTCATCCAGCCTCGTCCACGGCACCTGCCGGGTGGTCATGTCGTCCATGAGGCGGGCCAACTCGCCGGCCAGCGCGAAGGCCGCGCCTGGCGAATTCGCCACCAGCGCCGCGCCCTCGGCGCCGCGGACCTTCGGAGCCGCGGCCCACTTGAGGATGAGCTGTGCGAGCAGGGCCTGGCGCTCGAGCCCGCCGATCGCCGGCGGCAGCGTCAGCACGTCGGCGGCGATGGCGGACTCGGCAAACGCGAACTCGTCCTCGTCAATGCTGCCGAGCGGAACGATGCGCGGCAGCACGGCCGCCTCGACCTGCAGCTCGTCCAGGAAAACCTCGCGCGCCATCCGGCACGCCCGCTTGGTCGGAAGGTAGAGAGTTGCGCTCGCCAGCTCGATCGGGTCGCGCGGTTTGAAGCCTGTGACGAGTTCACCCGCAACCAATGCCCGCACCAGGGTCGGCAGGAAGGGGACGCTGGCCGGGATCGTGAAGACGCGAGTACGCTTGGACGGAATCATGGGCCGAGTTTAGCCCACCCGCCGAGCTGTGTTGGAATACTATGCCACGCTTGCAAGGATCGCGGTTTCCGCCGCGGCGACGGCATCGGGCGTACCGACGTGCATCCACAAGCCTTCCAGGCGCAGCCCCTTGAGGCGCCCCGCCTCGGCCGCCCGATCGAACAGGGCGGTGAGCGAGAACTCGCCCTGCGGCGCCCCGGCGAACAGGGCCGGCGATAGCAGCGCGACGCCGGCATAGACGAATGGCGCGACCTCGTGTTCACGCCGCCGCCGCAGGGTGCCTTCAGAGTCCATGACGTAGTCGCCGCGCCCCGCATAGCCGATGCTTTCGGTCGTGGGAGCGAGCAGCAGCAAGGCATCCATGCGATCCGGATCGAACCCTTCCGCGAGGCGGCGCAGATTGGGCTTCACCCCGTCGAGCCATAGCGTATCGGAATTGACGTGAAAAAACGGGCCCCCTCCGAGCTGCGGCAGCGCGTTGACGACGCCGCCGCCGGTGCCGAGCAGGCCCGGCCGTTCGTCGGAAATGACGATGCTTGGTGCCCGGCGTCCGGCAAGGTGCCGCTCGATCTGGTCGGCGAAATAATGCACGTTCACGACCGCTGTTTCCACGCCGGCCGCTGCGAGCCTGTCGAGCACATGATCGATCAGCGCCTTGCCGGCAACCTCGACTAGCGGTTTCGGCCGCGCGTCTGTCAGTGGACGCATGCGCGTGCCGAGACCGGCCGCAAGGACCATGGCGTATCGCGGCGTGGATTTTCTGGAGGAGCTTGAGGTCATTCGAACAGTGTCGTTAGGCGGCCAATGTTACACTGAAACGACGGGCCGCACGATCGCAGGACCTCAAAAATCGGTGGGGCTGGCCAGCGGATTGAACTGCTTGGTGAAGCGCACCCCAATGAAATCGCCGCGATGCCAGGCGAGCTCGCAGTCGCGCTGCGCGGTCCCGAACTGCGACAGCTTGAGGATGAAGTCCTTGAGCTCGATGCCGTCGATCGGCGCGTCGAGATGCAGCTTCGCCCCGGTCTGCGACACGTCGATGATCGTGCACGGGACCTGCCAGCTTCCATCGCGCGCCATCAGGCGCATGGTGTAGCCCTGGCCAAAGCGGTAACGCTCGATGATTCTGCGTTCGGGCATGGGAGCCGGTCCGGTCGTGCGGATTCATCATGGGGCCGGCTTAACAATCCGCTAACGGGTCAGCGCACCGGGGGCGGGACATGGGCCCCGTACCATTCCGCCAACTCCGCCAGCGCCGGATGCGCCAAGGTACGCTGCAGATACGCCCAGATCCGGGGCAGATGGCGCAGGTACTGCGGCTTGCCATCGCGGCGGTCGAGCCTTGCAAAGATGCCGAGGATTTTCGACGCACGCTGCGTCGCCATGGTGGCATAGAGGCGCGCGAACAAGGGCACGTCGAATTTGGGATCATCGATGGTGCGGGCGCGGATGTAGCTTCCGAGCAGCTCGATCTCCCACGACTCGGGTACGTCCACGCGGGCATCCTGCAGCAGGGACGCGAGGTCGTAGGCGGCGGGCCCGATCAGCGCATCCTGAAAGTCCAGGATGCCCAGGCAGGCGATGCCGCGCCGCTCCGGCAGCCACAGCAGGTTGGGCGAATGGAAATCGCGCAGCACCCAGGTGTCGCGCGCCTGCGTCGCCGGCAGAAGGGCCTCGCGCCACAGCGCGATATAGCGCTGGCGCGCGTCGTCCGATAGCGAAGCCTCGCGATACGGCAGGTACCATTCGAGCAGCAATTCCACCTCGATCAGGAGCGCGTCCATATCGTAGGGCGGCAGGCGGTACGTCACATGCGGGGCGACCTGCACCTCTTCCGGCAGTATCTGCTTGTGGAGCGCGACGAGAACGTGCACGGCAGCTTCGTAGCAGGTGCGGATCGGCGCCGGAGGATTGCCCGCGACCACGGCATTGGCGCCGAGATCCTCCAGCACGATGAAGCCTTCGGCCAGATCGGCCGCGTAGATCGCCGGCGTCGAGAATCCCTTCTCGTGCAAGGCGCGCGCGATGGCGACGAACGGCGTCACGTCCTCGGCGAGGTGGGCGATGGCGCTGTAAGGCTTGCCGTGCTTGACCGGCGGCCCGTCGGGCCTGCGCGGCGAGTTCATCAGGATGATCCGACGCTCGCCCAGGGTGAGCCGCTCATAGCTGCGGCTCGACGCATCTCCGACCATGCGTTCGCGGGTGGCCGAGCCGAATCCCGACTCGTCCAGGAATCGCCGGGACGCCATCAGGCGCTCGGCGCGCGCGGCACAGCGGCCATGACCGGTGATACGCAGCACGCGGAACTCGTCGCCTCGGTCGGGCTCCATCGACAGCGCCAGCTCCCAATAATCCTTCGGCAGGAAGCCCGCCGCACGGTCCGGCCACTCGATCAGCAGGACCGCGCCTTCCGGCAGACTGTCGAGTCCGAGCTCGATGAGCTCGTCGGGGTCCGCCACGCGGTAGAGATCGGCGTGCACCAGCGGAAATTGCGGGAGATCATAAGCCTGCACCAGGGTGAAGGTGGGGCTCGGCACCTCGAGCTTCGGATTGCCGGCGAGGTGCCGGATCAGCGCGCGGGCGAAGGTCGACTTGCCCGCGCCGAGGTCTCCCGACAGAGCCACAACGTCGCCGCGCTCCAGCGCCACCGCGAGGTCGCAGACATGCGGGCGCAGCGCGTCCTGATTGAGGATTTCAACCGCAAAGCTCTCGGGCATTGGGCCCTTATAAAGCCTACTCGGCCGCCGTGCGCGAACTTTCCCGCTCGTGCGGGAAGATGCAGGTCACGGTGGTTCCCCGTCCGGGCGCCGAGTCGATCTGGACATGGCCGCCATGCAGTTCCACGAACGACCGTACCAGCGAGAGTCCAAGGCCGACGCCGCGATGCCGCGAGCCGTGCGAATGGGTCTCGAACCATTCGAACACCCGGTCCTTGAGGTCCTCCGGGATGCCGGGGCCGTGGTCGGAGACCGAAAAGGCGATGGCGTCAGGCCGGCGCTCTGCGGCGAGCCTCACGGTCCCGCCCGGGGGCGAGAACCCCACCGCATTGGACAGCAGATTGAACAGCACCTGACGCACCCGCCGCTCGTCGGCGATGAAGCTCCCGACGTTGGGGGCGGCCTCGATCGAGAGCGAGATCCCGTCCTTGACCAGCCGGTCCTGTACGCCTTCGGCCGCCGCTTCCATCGTGCGCCGGATATCGACCGGCCCCAGATCGAGCGTCATGGCGCCGGCCTCAACCGTGGCGAGATCGAGGATGTTGTCGACGATGGCAAGCAGGGCGTTGGTCGATGAGGTGATGTAGCCGAGATACTCGCGTTGGCGCTCGTTGAGGTCGCCGGTCTTGGGATCGCCGAGGAAATAGGCGAAGCCAATGATGTTGGTCAGCGGCGAGCGCAGCTCATAGGACATGTGCTGCAGGAAGGCTTCCTTGAGATGGTCGGCGGCGACCAGCGCCTCGTTGCGCTCAACCAGCGCGCGTTCCACATTGACCGAGGCGGTCACGTCGATGAAGGTCACCAGCGTCGCGCCGTCCGGCAGGGGCTGTGCAAAGCAATCAAGGATGCTGCCGTCGTTGCGCTCGATGCGCCGCGAGATCGGCGCCCGCACATCCAGTGCCGTGACCGTGGAACGCAGCGCCTGCAGGCAATCCTCCTCCGCCGTCATGCGCCGGAATCCGGCGACCACCGCCTCGATATGAGGGCGCTCCGCCAGTTCGGGCGCTTCGAAGCGCCACATGCGCGCGAACGCCGGGTTCGACAGGCGGAGACGTCCGTCGCTGGCGAACACCGCAACTGCTTCGCCGAGATTGTCGAGCGTTTCGCCCTGCACGCGGATGAGTGCGTCGAAGCGGCGCTCCAGATCGAGCCGCTCGGTCACGTCGTCGAAGAGATAAGTGACTCCGCCTTCCGGGTTCGGCGTTGTGACCACGCGCAGCGTGCGGCCGTCGGGCAGATGCCATTCGTACTGCTTCGCCTCCAGCGCCTGATAGGCCTCATGCAGCTGGGTGCGCCACTGGCGGAAGTCCTGCTGTTCAGGCAGCCGCCGCGCGGCGCGCAGCCGATCGAGGATTGCCGTGTCGCTGGGCGCCTGGTCGAGGAAGGCCGGATCGAGATCCCAGAGTGCGCGATACGCGGTGTTGTAGAACGAGAGGCGCCGCTGCGCGTCGAAGATCGCTACGGCCGTCGCAAGCTGATCGAGGGTCGAGCGGTGCGCATCGACCATGCGCGTGATCTCGGCTCGCAGGGCCTCGGATTCGGTGGCCTCGACGGCGATCGCCACGCTCCCGTGCGCGACCGGCACGCTCAGCACGTCGAAGGCGCGGCGCTGTCCTGCCACCACCGCGGGAACGCGCCGGCCGTAGGCCGTGCCGGCCGCGATGCCGAGCTTGAGCTCTTCGCGCGTGCCGTGGTCGAGCAGCTCCATGCCGCGCGCCACCGCGTCGCCGGGCGTGCTCTCGACTGCGTCGGCATAGGCGCGATTGACGTAGGCCAGACGGCCGCTTTCGTCGCGCATCCAGATCGGCGCAGCGACCGTCTCCGCCAGCACGCGCAGTGCATCGACTTCGTGCCGCAGCCTGCGGTGCTCGGCGTTCACCTCGGCGAGCTGGCGGGCAATGCCGCTGACCTCGCGCAGCCGCAGCACGGCCCGGCCGCCGACAATGCGGCCTTCCGCCTCGATCGGCTTGCCGTCGAGCGTCTGCAGCGAGGAGGAAAAGCTCTCCCCGCGAGCGCGCAGGGTGTGGATCGCCCGTGCCAGCGTGCGCGCCGGCTCCGGCGCGAGCCAGCGCTCGAAATCGAGCACATCGGCCGCGCCGTCCGGCGCGCCGACAATGCCGGGATCGCCGCTGATTTCCGCCTGCTCCGCATCCGGCGGCCACATCACCAGCACCTGCGGTTCCGCGTTGAGCAGCGCATTGGCGCGGTCGATGCTCCCACGCAGCGCAGCGATCTCGTTGGAGCGGGCCTCCGCTTCGGCGGCGGAGCGCATGCGGGTCTTCACGAGCACCGCGGCCGAGAGCACCGCGAACACGAGAATCCCGAAGGTGAGCGCAAAGGCTGCGTATTGGTGCTGCTCGAGCGTGGAGTTCAGTAGCAGCAGGCCATGATGGACCGGCGTGCCGGGTTGCGCATGTGCAAGGCCGGGAATGAGGCAGGCTGCGGCGGTGAGAGTGCGTTGCGCTCGCTTGCGCTGTGGAAGGCGTGATCCGGATCGCGTCGCGCGGATCATGACCTGCATTCCGTTGCCCCTCCGGCGCGCGCGCCGAACCTCACGACCCGAATCCATCCACACTCGCGCCCCAAACGGCTCGCGAGCCGGACTGCTGACGAACGCAGAAACAGGAGGCCGCCGTCTGTCCCGGCGGTGAATGAAAGTCCGACGTCGCCGCCGGCCGATGCAACGGGTGGCCCCCGAATCGATCCAATCTACTCTCTACCGGCGGCCGCCGATAAGAGTCCAGATCGTGAACGGGCATTTTCGTGTGGCGAAGGTGCCCTCCGCCACACACGCATTGCGGGGCCGGTGCCTCCGCGCAATGGCTTGCGGCATGACCACGCTGATGTTCATCGTTGTGGCGGGATTTGTTGCAGGTGCGATGAACGCGGCTGCGGGTGGCGGCTCGTTCGTGAGCCTGCCGGCGCTCGTTTGGGTGGGCGTTCCCGCGCTGGCGGCCAACATCTCAAGCACGATCGCATTGTGGCCGGCAGGGCTCGCCTCCGCCTGGGCCTTTCGGGAGGATTTCCGCCCGTTCAATGAGGTGTCCCTGCCGGCGCTGACGATCGCCAGCCTGCTCGGCGGCGGCGTCGGGGCGCTGCTGCTTCTGCTGACGCCGCAATCTGCCTTCGACGTCGTGATCCCGTGGCTGCTCTTGGTGGCGACCCTGACGTTTGCCTTCGGGCACAGGCTTGGCCCCGCGTTGCGGCAAAGGCTGCGGATCGGTCCGGCTACGTTGATCCTGGTGCAGTTCGTGCTCGCGATCTACGGCGGCTATTTCGGCGGCGCGGTCGGGATCATGATGATGGCGGCCTGGACGCTGCTGAGCGGCAGCGATCTGCATCGCATGAATCCGGTGCGCACGGTGCTCGTCTCCGCCACCAACGGGGTTGCGGTGTTGTGCTTCCTCGTGGCGGCCCAGGTCTGGTGGGCCCACACCGCGGCCATGCTGGCAGGTGCCACCGCCGGCGGTTATGTCGGCGCGCGGGTGGTGCGGCGCCTCGATACGCGCTGGCTCCGCTACGCCGTCATTGCGCTGACGGCGGTCATCACGATGCTGTTCTTCGTCCGCGCGATGGGCGCATGAAAAGCTGACACCGCAAAGCAAAGGAGGCGCCCGAAGGCGCCTCCGCTGTCTCAAACCGCTCGGATCTTGGCGGGTCTATTTCAGGCCGGCGAGTTCGCGCGCCTTATTGAGGTGGCCCATGCTCTGAACGGGGGCCGCCATCAGGAACGTATAGCCCTCCTTCAGGATGCGTTCGGCGTTGCCAGCCTCCACGTGGGGATGGCCGACGGCGACCTTGTGCTTCTTGCAGGTGTCGACCACGCGGGCCATCCATTTGAGCACTTCCGGGTGCTCGTACTGGCGCGGATAGCCGAGCTCTTGCGAGAGGTCGCCCTCACCGATCAGGATGGCGCCCACGCCCGGAACCTTGGTCAGGATCGCGTCCAGGTTCTCGATACCCTGGGTGTCCTCGATCTGAAGAATGACGAAGATCTCCCCCTTCGGATTGAGCGGCCACACGTCGGCGCGTTCGTAATACTCCTGCTGCGTGAGGCCCCAATACCGCACCGCCTGGGTGGGACCGTCGCCGCGCAGTCCGGCCGGGTGATAGTTCTCGGCGGTCTTCAGGCGCGGATAACGGCAGGCCGAGACCGCGCTATACGCCTCGTCGACGCTGGAGATGTGAGGCCAGACCACGCCATAGGCGCCAATGTCGAGCACCTGCTTCGCATGCCATTGCGCCTGCTCGCAGCCGTTGGGCGGAATGCGCACCATCGGCGTCACCGGGGGGGCGAGCGTACCGCCGGTCACGAGCTGCCTGCGATTGAGCATGTACTGCATCGCGTCGCGGAACGAGCGAATGTCATACCCGTTATGCTCCATCTCGAAGACGACGCCGTCATATTTCGAGGTGGAGATATTGATGGCGGAGCTGACCTCGGTCGGGGAAAAGCAGGTGAATGCAGGCCTGCCCGATTCGAGCGCGCGAATGACGCCGTTTAGACGCGGAATATCAGCCATTACCTTCCCTCGTGTCCCAAATTCCGGAGTGCGTGGTGCCCGACCGGGCGTGATCTTGATGCCCCGCACGACCCTCTCTCGGCGAGCCCGCCGGCCCGGATCCTGCGTTAAGGCGGCGGCAATCTAGCGGGCCGCTCGCGCCCTGTCACGGTTGAAAGCCCTTGCGCTTTCATGGTTTTATGCCGACCCCACCAGCATCTGAAACGGCGCACAAAACATGATCATCGACTGCCACGGCCACTACACGACCGAGCCGAAGGGCCTCAAGAGCTTCCGCGAGCAGCAGGTTGCTGCCGTCAACGACAAGAAATCGGCGCCGTCCTGGTCGGACTTCAAGGTGACCGACGACGAAATCCGCGAGACCATCGAGAAGAACCAGCTCAAGAAGCAGCAGGAACGCGGCACGAACATCACGATCTTCTCGCCGCGCGCCGCCGGCATGGGCCACCATATCGGCGATTTCAAAACTTCGCTCGACTGGTCGCGCGCCTCGAACGAAATGATCTACCGCGTCACCGAGCTGTTTCCCGAGAATTTCATCGGCGTCTGCCAGCTGCCGCAGTCCCCTGGCGTCGAGCCCAAGACCGTGGTGCCGGAGCTCGAGCGCTGCATCCGCGAATTCGGCTTCGTCGGCTGCAACCTCAATCCCGATCCGTCCGGCGGCCACTGGACTGCGCCGCCGCTCACGGATCGTTACTGGTATCCGGTTTACGAGAAGCTGTGCGAACTCGACGCCCCTGCGATGGTGCACGTGTCGATGTCGTGCAATCCGGTCTTCCACACCACCGGCGCCCACTACATCAACGCCGACACGACGGCGTTCATGCAACTGATCATGTCGGACCTGTTTGCCGACTTTCCCAATCTGCGCCTGATTATTCCGCACGGCGGTGGGGCGGTGCCGTTCCACTGGGGCCGCTATCGCGGGCTGGCGCTGCAAAACAAGAAGAAGCCGATCGAGGAGATGATCAAGAACAACGTCTTCTTCGACACCTGTGTCTACCACTTGCCAGGGATCGAGTTGCTCACGAAGGTCGTGCCGATCGACAACATCCTGTTCGCTTCGGAAATGATCGGCGCCGTCCAGATCGAGGACCCACTCACCGGTCACCACTTCGACGACACCAAGCGCTATGTCGATCAGGTGTCGTGGCTGACGGACGCCGACAAGAAGAAGATCTTCGAGGACAACACCAGGCGCGTCTATCCGGGCGTCGAGAAGCGTCTCGCCAAGGTGCGCGCCTCCAAGAAGGCGTGAGCGCGGCCAACCGGCGATGATGAAAGCCGCCGCCGCCCCGGTTTCCGTGGCGGCGGCAGCCTTTGGGACGGTTGCGACTTACCGGATCGCGTCGGGCGGGACCTCCCGATGCGGGACAGCGGACACTTGGTGTAAACTCATTCCAGCAATTCTGGGATCGGAACGACGAGGAAAGACGATGACCGTTCAGGCGCTTGGATATGTCGGCGTGCGCGCCGAGGGGCTCGAGGACTGGGTGAAATACGCGGGCGGGCTCCTGGGCCTGCAGCCGATCGACAAGAGCCGCACCACGCGGGCTTTCCGCATGGACGACCGCAAGCAGCGTATCGTTGTCGACGGTTCGGGCGGACAGGGCATTTCCTTCTTCGGATGGGAGGTGGCGGACGCCGCGGCCCTCGATGCGACGGGGGCCAAGCTCGAGGCGGCCGGCGTCAAGGTGGCCCGCGGGTCCCGTGCGCTGGCTGACGAGCGGCACGTCAAGGATCTGATCGTCTTCAACGATCCGAACGGCAACCGGCTCGAGCTGTTCCATGGCGCCGAGACCACGACCGAGCCGTTCAAGCCGGGCCGCTCAATCTCGGGTTTCCGCACCGGTCCGCTGGGGCTCGGCCACGCAGTGCTCAATGTCGATACCGAAGAAACCGTCGCGAAGCTGTTGCCGTTCTACCGCGACCTGCTCGGCTTCCGCATGACCGATTTCTACAACAAGCCGTTCTCCGCCTATTTCATGCACGTCAATCCGCGCCACCACAGCCTGGCGCTGATCCGCACGGGCAAGAACGCCGTGCACCACATCATGATGGAGCTGTTCTCGTTCGACGACGTCGGGCAGGGCCTCGACATCGCGATGATGGAGGAGGGCCGCATCGCCACGACGCTCGGCCGCCACACCAGCGATTTCATCACATCATTCTATACTTGGACCCCGTCCGGCTTCATGGTCGAGTACGGCTGGGGTGCGCGCTCAATCGATCCGGCGACGTGGCAGGCTTACGAGCGCACCGACGGGCCCAGCCTGTGGGGTCATGAACGCGGCTGGCTGCCCGAGAAAGACCGCGTGGCCGCGCGCGAGAAGCGCATGCAGCTTGCGCGCGATGGCGTGCGCCAGCCGGTGCAGGTGATCGAAGGCAATTACCAGGTCAACGCCGGTGTGTGCCCCTGGTGGGATGCGCAGAAGCAGAAAAGCGCCTGATCGGCCAAGCTGCCCAATCCGTCACAACCTCCACAACTCGCACAAGGTGCTCATCGTCAAATGATGAACACCTTGTGAGGCTGCCCGGTCTTGCCGGGCAGGCAACCCTCATTCTTGTTCGGCATTGCTAAGCCACGATCAAGATGCGGCCGGTGCGTTCAAGATGTCGGCCATTTCACGATCAGCATCTTAAACACCTTAAACGTCTTAATCGTCCGACCGGGAATCGGGTGGGTTGCATCCAGGCCTGCGGCCATGTTCACCCCTTCAAATGGAGGTTCGCGACATGTCCGAGCTGCTCGGCCCCGTGTTGGTCCTTGTGTTCACGTTGTCGCAGGCGTTTCGGGACGTGTACTTTAGCAGCGCCTTTCAGAAGTTCGATTTTTTTGCCGTGATCCTGCTGGCGTTCACGTTGTCGACGATGATCTTTGCGATCGTCGCTCTGGTGAGATCGCCTGGTGATTTCCGCAAGTTGCGCGGGCAGGGCGGAACCATGCTGGCGGCGCAAATCACCACCGCATTGGCATGGTCGAGCTTCTTCTTCGCGCTGACCCAGATCGATCCCTCTGTCGTAAACGCTATCCACTGCGCCATGGGCCCGCTCGTGGTTGTGGTGCTCGGCGCATTCGGAATTTCGTTGGCGCAACGAACTGCGCCCACCCCACTCGAGAGAGTGGGCTACATTGGAATGGCGCTCTCGGTCGTGTGCCTGTGGGTCGTCGTTCTCGGCGGCTACTCGGGGTTGGCCGTCAAGAGCACGGGCGCGACCGCCGCCGGACTGGCTTTGCTCGCGGTCAGCGGCACGTCGATCACGCTGAGCCTGCTCTACTGCAAGCGTCTGCAGGACAACGGTGTCGGGGCCGACGCACTAACGACCGTCCGTTATGGCGGCTTGATCCTGTTCGCCGCAGCCGTAGTGTTCCTGCGCGACCGGCCGACCGGGATCGAGACCTTTGGCGAAGCGGCCACGCTGGCTGCCGCGGCACTGCTGTTGATCGTATTCCCGCTCTATGCACTGCAAGTGGGCATCGGGCGCCTCACGCCACTGACCGCCAACGTCGTGCGTGCCCTCGGTCCGGTGTTCGTGTTCGTGCTCGAGCAGTTCGACGGACGTATTCAGTATTCGCTGCCGGTCCTCGTTTGCATCTTGATTTATTCGGCGTCGGTCATCGTGTGCAACCTCGCGCGCGGCTGGCGCGATACCCCACAGCCCGCCGTCAGCGTGTCGCGCTGACAAAGGCGGCGAGCTCGCGGTTGAACCGCGCCGTGTCCTCCCAGAACGGAGTGTGACCGACGCCCTCGTAAAGCGACAGCTTCGCGTCCTTGATGCGGGATGCCGTGTACTCGCCCATCGAAGCCAGCAAAACCGGGTCGGCCGTTCCGTGGGTGACCAACACCGGGCAGGCAATCCGTGCCAGCACTTCGGGCGTGTCCTGCGGGCGTCCGAGCACATGCGAGCGCACGTGTGGCGGCACGACCATGTTGAAGGCCAGCATGACCTCGAAATCGTCCTGGGCCGGCGGCCGTGCGAAGCAGGCTCGCACGAAGCCGCGCGTGCCTGCGATGTTGGCGGCAAGGTCATCTGACTGCATGTTCGGATAGTTCTGGCGCCCGGGTCCGAACATCGCCGGATCGGCCACGGTCCGGGCGCTGACGTAGTTGATGCCGGCGATGCGACCCGCACCGTGCGTGCGCAGATAATCCGCGAGCACGCGGCCGCCATACGACCACGCGACGATGACCGGCCGCACGAGGCCCGTCGCGTCCATCACCGCCGCGACGTCGTCCCCCCAGAGCACATCGGCGGCGTAGCGCTCCTTGTCGGCCGGCTTGTCGGAGGCGCCGTGGCCGCGCAGATCGAACGTCACCATGCGGAAGGCTTGCGCCAGGTCCGGGTCGCCGACCTGCCGCAGCCAGGCGAGATGCGCCTGGTTGAAGCCGTGGATGAACAGGATTTCGCGTCCCTGCGGATTTCCCCACGCCTGTGCGGCCAGACTCAGCCCGTCGGGCGTTGTGACGTTGATGGCTTGCATGTCGGATCCTGCGAATGGCGGGGCGACCATGCAGGACCGCGGCGGACCGTTCAATAGGCGTACCTCATTGCACCCGTCATCCGATGGGCCGATAATTTGTCCAACAAGCCCCAGGGAGGACGTCATGAACAAGCACGTCAATGCGCAGCGGCTTACGTCCTTGGTCAAGGTTCAGGCTGGAGTGACGGTCACGCGCGTCGGCGTCAACCTCGGCGCGGAGGTCACCGGCGTCGACCTGCGTCGGCCGTTGTCTGACGAGCAATTCCACGCAATCGACGACGCGCTGGTCGAGAACGAGATGATCATCTTCCGCGACCAGGAGATCACGTCCGAACAGTTGATGGAATTCGGCCGCCGTTTCGGCCCGCTGACGGTGCACCCGTTCGCACCCAACGAAGGAAAGAACGCGCCGGAACTCATCAAATTCCGCAACGACGAGACGACGCCGCCGTTCGGCACGGACGTGTGGCACTCGGACGAGACGTTCCGCGCCGAACCACCGATGGCGACGATCCTGTGCGCCAAGGAGGTCCCTGCCGTTGGAGGCGACACGATGTTCGCCAGCATGACTGCCGCTTTCGACGGGCTCAGCGAGAGGATGCAGCAATTCATCTCCGGCCTCGAAGCGATCCACGACATGAAACCGTTCCGCCCGCTGTTCGGCGACAGCGAGGAAGATCGCAGGAAGCTGCAGCGCTTCGAGCTCATGTATCCGCCGCAGGTACATCCGGTGGTGCGCATCCATCCGATGTCCGGACGCAAGGTGCTGTTTGTCAACCCGCAGTTCACGATCGCAATCAAGGATATGGATGAGCGCGAGAGCCGCGCGTTGCTCGATACGCTGTTCCATCAGGCGCTGATTCCGGAATATCAATTCCGGCATCGTTGGGCGCCCCATACGATCGCAATGTGGGACAACCGCTCGACGCAGCACTATGCCGTCCACGACTATTATCCCCAGCGACGCTACATGGAGCGGGTGACGATCAAGGGCGGTCCGGTCGAAGGCGTTCCGCGCGCCGACCCGGCAAGCGTACGCAAGGCCAAGTTCGCCGCGCTCGAGAACGTCGATATGCACGGCGGCCATAAGCCGCACTGACGGTCCCGGGGGAGGGGGAACATTGCCGGTGTGCCTGGCGTTTGCGTGGGTAGCCACCTCGCAAGCGAGCGCCCCATGCCGGCTCTTGAAGCGCTCAAGCGTACGTTTGAACGGGTCACCGGTTTTGCAAAGCCGGCGCCTCAGCGTGCGGTGCGGGCGCGCAAGGCCTGGACGTCGTGGTTCAAGGACGATGGTGTCATCCCGAACAATCCGGATCTGCCGTTCATCCATTATCTCGGCGCGGTGAGGCTCGATGACGCCAGCGATCCGGCTGCGGTGTTCGAGACCTTGTTCGAGCAGAATGGATGGAGCGGGGCCTGGCGCAACGGCATCTACGACTATGTGCACTATCATCCCCGCACCCACGAGGTGCTCGGCATCGCCCGCGGCCGGGCGCGCGTGCGGTTCGGCGGCCGGAACGGAAAGATCGTGCGGGTGAAGGCCGGCGACGTCGTTATCCTCCCGGCGGGCACCGGACATCAGGCGCTGTCAGCGACTCGCAACCTGCTCGTGGTTGGCGCCTATCCCCCGTCGGGGACCTACGACGAATTTCGGGAATCACCGAAAGAGCATGCGCGTGCCGAGCGCTGGATTCCGGAGGTCGAGCTTCCGAAGAACGATCCGGTGTACGGGGTCAATGGCCCCTTGAAGAGGCTCTGGCGCTTTTGACGCACTGCAGCGAGCACCGTAAATCCCGGCCCAGGGGCGATGATAGCCCGCAGCGGTAAATGGGCGAACGTCCCCGGCGCGGCGCGACGGTCTCAAGACACAGGCCGTACCAAGTCACCATCAGGATGTGAAAACTTGGTGTTTCATGCGCCGGGTTTTTTGTTCGGGTAAGGCGGCACCGCAAAATCCGTGTGCACCGCAGTTAACATCCGCTTGCAGAGTCGGATGGCATAAGAACAAGATACAGTGAAAATTGTGGCCCGCCTCTTGCTTGGTCAGGCTGATAACAAAGAGGCAGGCACACGGGGGAATGATGATCGGACGATTTCTTCTCGGGCTCGTCCTTGCGAGTGCGTCCTGTGCGACGTTGGCGGGTGACCGCAACGCCGGCAATGTCATGTTCGTGTCCATGGCGTTCGAGGCGCATGGCGAAGCTCCCGCGCGCATTTGTGAGCAACCTTGCCGGATGTGGGTGACAGGCGCGGGCCCGATCACCGAGCGCACTCCGCAGGATTTCAAGCTGTTCGCCGACAAGCACAACCTGCGCGGCGCGACGCTCGTGCTGGATTCCGAAGGCGGCTCGGTCGTCGGCGCCATCGAGCTTGGTCGCGCGGTGCGAAGCCTCGAGATGACGACCACGGTCGGCAAGGCGGTTCAGACGCGCCAGGCTGACGGAACCATCGCTACGACATTCACCCCACGCGCCTCCTGCCAATCGATGTGTGTGTTTCTGATGCTGGCGGGCAGCCAGCGGTATGTCGCCCCTGAAGCGCGCCTGCTGGTCCATCAGATCTGGCTCACGGACAAGACGAAGGGCAGCAAGACGCACAGCTACACGGCGGACGAACTGGCCTTGGTCGAGCGCGATATCGGAAAGCTGGTGCGCTACACCATCGAAATGGGGGGCGATGCCGAATTAATCGAGGCGGCGCTGCAGGTGCCCCCTTGGGAAGCCCTGCGCCGGCTGTCATCGGACGAAATCCAGCGCATGAAGCTGAGCACCGCGGACGACTTCTTCACCGGCCGCGGCGCCGCCGTCGCACAGTCACCTCGGCCCGCGCCGGTGGCGAGCTCCAGCCAGCTCTCGGGCAAGGCGCAGTAACGGGCGGCGGGCAGGCCCGCCGCAATCCTCGCACGGGTTGATCTCCGCGTTAGAACCAGACGCGGAAACCGGGGCGCCAGCCGTAGTATGGCCGATGATAGCGGTACGGATAGTACCCGTAGCGCGGGCCGTAATAATAACGCGGGCCGTAGTAGCGGCGCACGTAGCGGCGGGGACCGGTCCGCCAGCAGCGGCCATACCGGCACACGACGCGAGCCTCATGCACATCGCTGGCGGCAGCAGTCGCGAGATTGTTGATGGGCATGGCCGAGGACGGAGCGGGTGCGAACGTGACAAGCGCGCCAGCCGTCAGCAAGAGTGCAGCGAGCTTCATGGCTTTTTCTCCTTGCACGACACCAACGAATCCAAACGCCTGCGCGCAGCTTTGGTTGCAGGCAGCGCCACCCTCCGGGATCGCAGAGCAGATGGGCTGACGCTTGCGCGCGCGGCCTGGTTTCGGCCCTGGCACCGTTCCGCCCGACGGCGATGCAAAATGAACCCTCAAGGGAACCGTTCACATTGCGTTGCGTTACGATGCAAATTGCTCGCGCCTGAGGATCGAGGCCGGCCCATCACGATCGGGCAGAGCATTCGAAGGTTAATCAGACAGCGTGACGGAAGATCGTTGCGGCGCGCGCGAGCGCTGTCCGGACGCTTCTTGTCGCGCAAAGTTGAGGAAGGACGGCGATGCCGGACAGGGCTGGTTTGATTGGAATCGGACTGGGATTCGCTTTGCTCACCGGCCTGACCGCGGCCACGGCCGTGACGGTGGTGGCGCAAGCGGTTACGACCGCTGACGGCGGTGTTGCGGCCGACGACGGCTACCATGTGACCCGCCCGACATCGTTGGCGAGCGTCGCTCCTCACATGCTGTCCCGCTCAGGCGGGGAGGAGCGCGTCCACGGGCGCGCGCAACCATGAGAGCGTATCGTATGCGGAGTCTGTTTCGGCCGCGCGTGGGCCGTCACCTGATCGCCGTGGTATGGGGTCTGACGGGGGCCGGGCTTGGCGTCTGTCTGCTGTTGGTCGCCTTGGCCTGGCATCGGGCCGGCCTCGACATCGCACCTGGGGCTGCCGCTGACCGCGCCGCCGAACAAAGTGTCGTTCAACCTCCTCCCGTAGCGCTTTCCACCAGCGGCCTCGCTGCCCCAAACGCCGACGGTGTCGATTGCACGCGTCAGGCCTGGCCCTACGTGAGCGAGCCGTGCCGCGCATCTGTGTTCGGGGTGGAGGAGATTACCGGACCTGAACGTCGCGTGCGGGTCGTTGGGGTGGATACGAATGCGCCGCCGGTGATCTCGATGCCGGCGCCGAGTGAACCGCGGGCACGTCGCCAGGCAAGCGTTCCTGCAACCGACGACGCTGCTCGATCCGAGCGGACGCTTGGCCTGAGTTCACAGGAGCCGTCGACGAGTGGCGGCTCGGCACGAGCCGCCGCGGCGGTGGCGCAGGCGCGCCGCATGCGGTCCCCCGTCGAGCCGTCCGCCGCGCCGCCCGCTGCAGTCCCACCTGCGACCAAACCCACACCACCTGCCCTGGAGGACTCGCGGAATGCCGAGGCTGCTGCCGGCGACGGCAACGCACCGCCGGCTGCCAAGACGGTGGCGACTGCCAGGAAGGCCGGGAAGGCGAAGCGTTGGGTTGCGCGTTCCGGCCATCGGCGTGGTGATGCCTCTAGGACTCCCGGGACGATCGTGAGGACCATCGAGTTTGCGGATGGCCGCCGCGTCACGATCACGCGTCCGGTCGGTCGCGAGAGCATGGCGTCAGCGATGGCGGCGGTCGACCGGGCAGCCCAACGCGCCCTCAACCGAGCGCCGGCCGGTTCAGGCGCGCGCGCCATAAACGCCGGTTTCGATCCGGATTTCGAATAGCGCCGCACCTGCGAACGTCGGTGACGCCGATGCTAACTGCCGGTGGAACCGAAGCCGCCCGCGCCGCGCGGCGTCTCGTCGAGTCGCGTGACCATCTGCAGCGTCGCCTGGGTCACCGGTGCGATCACGAGTTGAGCGATCCGCATGCCGCGCGTCACGCTGAACGGCTCCTGTCCGAGATTGATGAGCACGACGCCCACTTCGCCGCGATAGTCGGCGTCGATCGTGCCCGGCGTGTTGAGCACCGTGACCCCATGGCGCGCGGCGAGCCCCGAGCGCGGCCGGACTTGGCCCTCTGTCCCGGGCGGTAGCGCGATCGCGATGCCGGTCGGGATCGAGGCGCGCTGCCCAGGTGCAAGCACCACAGTCGCATCCTGCGCCACCGCGGCCACGAGATCGAGACCTGCAGCAAGTTCGCTTTGATACTCCGGCAGCGGCAGGTCGGCGGCGTGCGGCAGCCGCGCGATGCGGACCTCGATGCTCATTCCAGCTCCTTGGCGATGCGTGCAACCAGCGTGCGTGCAACATCGTCCTTCGATTGCTCGGGCCAGGTCTCGACCCCGGCCGCCGTGACGAGGTGGATCGTGTTGCGATCGCCGCCCATGACGCCGCTAGCCGCCGATACGTCATTGGCAAGAATCCAGTCACATCCCTTGCTGGCAAGCTTTCTCTTGGCGTGCTCCACGACCTTCTCGGTTTCTGCCGCAAAACCGATGACCAGCGGAGGCCGGCCGTTGGTTCGGTGAGCGATGGTCGAGAGGATATCGGGGTTCTCCACGAGCGCCAGATTGGGCGGTCCGCCTGCGGTCTTCTTCAATTTCTGGCCCCCTTCGTCGGCAACGCGCCAATCGGCGACCGCAGCAGCGAAGATTCCGACATCGACGGGCAGAGCGTTCTCGACCGCCCGCTGCATGTCGCGCGCACTTTCGACCCGCACGACTTCAACTCCCGCCGGATCGGGCAAGCTGACCGGCCCGGACACAAGCGTGACCTTCGCGCCGGCCTGCGCCGCCGCGCGGGCAATGGCATAACCCTGCTTCCCGGACGAACGGTTGGCGATGTAGCGCACGGGATCGATCGGCTCGTGGGTCGGGCCGGCGGTGATGAGTACGCGCCGTCCGGCCATAGGCTGTTCGGGCGCGGCAGCGAACAGTGCCGCGACGACGTCCGCGATGTCGATCGGCTCGACCATGCGGCCGAGCCCGGCTTCCCCGCGTTCGGCCATCTCACCGCTGGCGGGCCCGATGACGGCGACGCCATCGGCGCGCAACTGCGCGAGATTGCGTTGAGTTGCGGCACTCGCCCACATGTGGGGGTTCATGGCGGGCGCGATCACGGTCGGCAGGTCGGTCGCAAGGAGGACTGCGCTGGCGAGGTCGTCGGCGAAACCGTGCGCCATCTTGGCCATGAAGTCGGCGGTGCAGGGCGCCACCAGGATTGCGTCTGCGTCGCGCGCGAGGCGGATGTGTCCCACGTCGAACTCGCTTGCCGGGTCGAACAGGTCCGTATGGATGCGCTCGCCTGAGAGCGTGCCGGCCGCAAGCGGCGTGACGAACTGCTGCGCCGCCCGGGTCATCACCACCCGCACGGCGGCACCGCGGTCCTTCAGCCTGCGGATCAGGTCGAGGCTCTTGTAGGCGGCGATGCCGCCGGTGATCACGAGCAAGATTCGCCGGCCCGCCAGCGCCTCCGTGGGCGGGCTGGCAGCCGCCTCCAGCGGCCCCCTTGCCGCTGCCTTCCGCCCGGAGGGCAGCGCTCCCGACCCTCCAGCGGCCGCGGCATAGCCCTGGGCAGGCTTATCCGCGCCGGCCTGGGTGAGGATCTGCCGGATTTCCTCTTCCATGGACCGGCCATGCCGGGCCGCGCGTTCACGCAGCCGTTGCTTCAGCTCGTCGCGGAGGTTTCTGATCGTGAGGCTGGCCATGAGCGATGATATCAATGCTATCAGACTATGATAGCATTGATTGCATCAGCGCGCCAGAATGGCATAGGTGATCACCGCCAGCAGGATCGCGATCACCCACAGGGCAGCCGCTGCCCAGCGGTTGCGTCGGGCCTCGGCCTTGCCGATCGCCGCGACCGTTTCCGGCGCCAGCACGACGCCATCCCGTGTGGCGGCGTCCAACTGTTCGGCGATCCTGCCCGCCCGGGTGAGCAGGCTCGGCACCGACCCGAGGAACTTGCCGACCTCGAGCGCGCCGCTGGCGGCCTCCTCGATACGACCGACGGGTCCGAGGTTGCCTGCCATCCAATCGCTCACCACAGGCTCCGCCGTGGTCCACATGTCGAGCTTGGGATCGAGCATGCGCGCGACTCCTTCGACGACGACCATGGTCTTCTGCAGCAGCACCAGCTCCGGTCGGGTACGCATATCGAAGATCGCCGTGACCTCGAACAGGAGGGTCAACAGCTTGGCCATCGAGATTTCGTCGGCCGGCCGGTTGTGGATCGGCTCGCCGATGGCACGGATCGCCTGCGCGAACGCCTCCACGGAATGATGTGGCGGCACGTAGCCGGCGTCGAAGTGAACCTGCGCCGTGCGTCGGTAATCGCGCGTGATGAAACCGTAGAGAATCTCCCCCAGGAAGCGCCGCTCCTTGGGGCCGAGCCTGCCCATGATCCCGAAATCCACCGCCACCAGTCTGCCGGTGTCGTCGACGAACAGGTTTCCGGGATGCATGTCGGCGTGGAAGAATCCATCCCTGAGCGCATGCCGCAGGAACGACTGGATCACCGCGTGGCCGAGCTGCGGCAGGTCGAAGCCCTTGGCCAACAGCGTGGCCCGGTCCGACAGGGGCGTGCCATCAATCCACTCGAGCGTGAGCACATCCTTGGCGGTATAGTTCCAGTCCACGGCCGGAACGCGGAAGTCCGGATCGTCCTTGATGTTCTCGGCCATCTCCGACAAGGCGGCGGCTTCCAGCCGCAGGTCCATCTCGATGGCGACGGAACGCGCCAGCGTGTCCACAACCTCGACAAGGCGCAACCGGCGTGCCTCCGCCGAGAGGTCTTCGGCATTGCGGGCGGCGAAATAGAAGGACTCCAGGTCCGACTGGAAGCGCCCCTCAATTCCGGGGCGCAGCACCTTGACCGCGACGTCCCGGCCGTCCTTGAGCTGCGCACGGTGGACCTGCGCGATCGACGCCGCCGCCACCGCAGGACCGAATGCGGCGAACACGTCGCCGATAGGTCGTTCGAGCGCGTTTGCCACCACACGTTCGGCCTCGGCCTGCGGAAACGGCTTCATCTTGTCCTGGAGGCTTTCCAGGTCGCGCGCGAGCGTGACCCCGACGACATCGGGCCGGGTGGCCAAGAACTGGCCGAGCTTCACATAGGTAGGCCCGAGCTGGGTGAGCGCGCCGGCGAGGCGGTGGTTGGCGCCCGTCGGCCGCTCGATCAGACGCGCCATGCGCAACGCGAGCTGGGCTGAAGGAGGCAGGGGAGCGAGATCGACGACAGCGAAGACGCCGGCGCGCGCCAGCACGAAGCCCGCGCGGCTCAGACGCAAAAGGTGCGACGTTGCAGAAATCACAAGCGCCAGCCTGAATGCAGCGCAACAATCCCGCCGGTCATCGGTGTGAACTGGACGCGGCCGAAGCCGGCGGAGCGGATCATGTCGGCGAACGCCTGGGGGCGCGGGAACTTGCGGATCGATTCGACGAGGTAGCGGTAGGAGTCGGCATCTCCGGCCACGGCCCGCCCGAGTGCCGGGATGACATTGAACGAATAGAGATCGTAGATCCGATCGAAGCCCGGCACGTCGACCGTGGAGAACTCCAGGCAAAGGAAGTGCCCGCCGATTTTGAGCACCCGGAAAGCCTCCGCCAGGGCCGCCTCAATCCGCGGCACGTTGCGGATGCCGAACGCGATCGTAAAGGCGTCGAAGCTGCGGTCCGGAAACGGCAGCGCTTCCGCATTGCCCTCGACGAAGGTGACCTGCTCGTCGCGGCCGCGCTCGATCGCACGGGTCCTGCCGACCGCCAACATGTCGGGATTGATGTCGCAGACCGTGGCGCGGGCGCCGCGCCCGCCGGCCTCCACCACATGGAAGGCGATATCGCCAGTGCCGCCCGCGACGTCGAGCAGCGCGAAGGGCTGCGTATCCTTGGGCGGATTGACGGCGGTGACCAGGGCGCTCTTCCATGCCCGGTGCAGCCCACCGGACATGAGGTCGTTCATCAGGTCGTAGCGGCTGGCAACCGAGGAAAACACGTCGTCGACCAGCGCCTGCTTGTGGTCGAGCGGTACTTCCCGGAAGCCGAAAGGGACGGTCTTAGACATGGCGCGGACCATAGCGCGGCAGACGCAGGGAGGCTATCGGCGTGATCGCGGGCTTGCCTTTCGCCCGCTCGGGATGATCTACGAATCGTAACCATGCCCGAGCTTCCCGAAGTCGAGACCGTCCGCCGCGGATTGCAGCCCGCCATGGAAGGCGCGCGGTTCGAGGAGGTCGTCGCCCGGCGTCCGGACCTGCGGTTTCCGCTGCCCAAGGACTTCGCCGCGCGGCTGACGGGCAAGACCGTGCGCGGGCTTGGGCGCCGCGCGAAGTACCTTCTGGCCGATCTTTCCTCGGGCGAGGTGCTGCTGATGCACCTCGGCATGTCCGGCTCCTTCCGCGTCTCCCACGACGGCAGCAGCAAGACGCCCGGCAAGTTCCACCACGAGCGCTCGAAGGCCGCCAACCACGACCATGTCGTATTCCGCATGTCGTCGGGCGCGACGGTCACGTTCAATGATCCGCGGCGCTTCGGGTTCATGAAGCTCATCGCGCGCAAGGATCTCGACGCCGAGCCGATGCTGCGCTCGCTCGGGCCCGAGCCTCTCGGCAATGCGTTCGACGCGACGATGCTCGCCGCCGCCTGCCGCGGCAAATCGACCAGTCTGAAGGCGGCCTTGTCGGACCAGCGGGTGGTCGCCGGTCTTGGGAACATCTACGTCTGCGAAGCGCTGCATCGGGCGCACCTCTCGCCCAAGCGCAAGGCGTCGACCATCGCAAGTCGGTCGGGCGCGCCCAACGAGCGTGCCGAGCGGCTCGTCGAGGCGATCAAGGCGGTCTTGACCGATGCGCTCAAACAGGGCGGCTCGTCCCTGCGCGATCATCGCCAGACCGACGGCGAGCTCGGCTATTTCCAGCACCACTTTCGTGTCTATGATCGCGAAGGCCAGCTGTGCTCGACGCCTGGCTGCAGCGGCACCGTCAATCGCATCGTGCAGACGGGGCGCTCGACGTTCTACTGTCCGGTTTGCCAGAAATAGCGGGGTCCCATGACCTACGAGAACATCGTCGTCGAGACAAAGGGCAAGGTCGGCATCATCCGCCTCAACCGTCCGCAGGCATTGAACGCGCTCAATGCCGCGCTGATCAAGGAACTCGCACAGGCAGTCGCCGCATTCGAGCAGGATGCCGGTATCGCCTGCATGATCATCACCGGATCGGAGAAGGCGTTCGCGGCGGGCGCCGACATCAAGGAGATGGCGGACAAGTCCTACATGGACGTGTTCATGGGCGATTTCGCCGCGGACTGGGATCCGCCGGCACGTGCCCGCAAGCCGGTGATCGCCGCGGTCGCAGGGTTTGCTTTGGGTGGCGGCTGCGAGATCGCCATGCAGTGCGACTTCATCATCGCGGCCGACAACGCCAAGTTCGGCCAGCCGGAGATCAAGCTCGGTGTCATCCCAGGCATGGGCGGCACCCAGCGTCTCACGCGTGCGATCGGCAAGGCCAAGGCCATGGACCTGGTGCTGACCGGCCGCATGATGGATGCGGCCGAAGCCGAACGCGCCGGCCTCGTGGCGCGCGTGGTGCCGCTCGCAAGCCTGATGGACGAGGCGATGAAGACGGCGCAGGCGATCGCGTCGATGTCGTTGCCGGCTTTGATGGTCGCCAAGGAGGCGGTCAACAGCGCATTCGAAACCTCGCTCGCCGAAGGCATCCGATTCGAGCGGCGCACGTTTCATGCCCTGTTCGCCACGCACGATCAGAAGGAAGGGATGGCGGCGTTTGTCGAGAAGCGGCCGCCGAAGTTCGAGGACGAGTGATCGCGTTATTTGCGCACGCAGATCACTCGCACGACCGATTGTCGTGCGGCGTCGATCTGAGCCTGCCCGGAAATCGATACTACGTTGTTTGCCGTCAGGAGATTGCGGACCGCGTCGCTGCCGACCAACGTCACCGACCTTGCGGCCGTCGCAGGCCCGGCGACGACCTGAGCCTTCTGCACGGCCACGCCCACGAACCCGGCCTCGGCATCGATCGCCGCCGCGCCTGCGAACCCCTGCGCCGGCGTTGGGTCGAGCACGGAGGTGTCGCCGCTGGGAGCAACGCGTGACGGCACTGCGGAGGTCGACGCGTTGCCGGCCTGTACGTGCGGGTCGGCAATGCCGACGAGCGTGAATTCCCGACGGGGGGCGCCTCCGAGCGGCAGCGGCGCGAGTTTCTGTGGTCCATAAACGCGGATGAGGGCCAGCCCGCTCGCACTGTCCTCGGCGACGCGCGCGGCACTGCCGATGCCTGCCACCACGATCACCTGGCAGTCCTCGATGGCCTTGCGGTCGGTCACAATGTCGCCCGCAGCGCTGACCACGATTCCCGTGGCGTACTCGACCTTGCGCTTTTCCAGCGGCCGGCCATCGGCGGCGGCAGCGGGAAACGCCGTGAAGTCGCTGGCGACCGCCACGACGACGCGCGCCATCACGTCTTCTTTTGCGGCCGCGTATACGATGGTGAAGCCGCGCAACTCCCCGGCTCCAGCCTGCGCCCGCATGTAGAACCGCCGGTTGGCGCCCTGCATGCCCGAGATCACGAAGAAATCCGGACGGCGAACGCTGTAGGTGATCTTGCGCGCGGGGTTCTTTCGCTCCTGCTGGTAGATGGCCGCCAGCGTCGCCGGTGCCGGTTCGCGAAAGACCTCGATTTGCACGTCGCCGCTCGGCGACTGCCAGATGCCGCCGGTCTTGCCCTTACGCGCGCGCGGCGCCAGCTTGTTCGGAATTCCGAGCCGGGCGCCGCTCTCGTCGATCACCGTGCGCCAGCCGACCTCTGCGCGGGCGGCTGCCGCGTCGGCTGCCAGCGCGCTGCGCTCGTCCGGCGAAAGCACGCCGGTCTCCTTGCCCCCCTTGCGCTTTTGGAATGCTTTGACCGCTCCGGTCGAGCGCTCGCCCCAGGCGCCGTCGGCAATGCTGTTGAGATCGCCCGTCCAGATCAGATCGGCTTGAATGGCCATGCGCTCCGCAAGCGGTGCAGCAGCATGTCCTGTCGCCTTGCCGCCTTGTACCGCCTGTGGCTTCGGCGCTGTTTGGGCGAAGGCGGGCATTGCCGCGCAAAAGAGGGCGAACGCGATCACGATCCTCATGGGCTTTCCCTCGCCGCGATGGCCGACCCTAGCGCAACGACCCGTCCCCGAAAACATGGCAAAAAGGCCGCTTGACCCGTGGCATTCGACGGAGCGTGATGGGACCATGATGGACGCACCACACAGCAGCCTGAGCGGTGAAGAACTCGAGCGCTACGCGCGCCACATCGTGCTGCGCGAGGTCGGAGGACCGGGTCAGAATGCGCTCAAGCGCGCGCGTGTGCTGGTGATCGGGGCCGGCGGGCTTGGAGCACCGGTGCTGCTCTATCTCGCCGCCGCCGGCGTCGGGCGCCTCGGAGTGATCGACGACGATGCTGTGTCGCTGTCCAATCTGCAGCGGCAGGTGATCCACGCCACCGCAGATGTCGGACATCGCAAGGTCGACAGCGCCGCCGCGGCGATTGCGCGCCTCAATCCGCACGTTTTCGTCGAAACCCACCCGACGCGACTCACGGCTGCCAATGCGCTTGAACTGGTGTCGCGGTATGACCTCGTCGCGGACGGCTCCGACAATTTCGGGACGCGCTATCTCGTCTCGGACGCCTGTTATCTCGCCGGCCGGCCGCTCGTCACCGGGGCCGTCGGCGTGTTCGACGGCACGCTCACCACGGTCCGCGCGCACGAGCATGGCGCTGACGGGCGGCCCAATCCGACATACCGGTGTCTTTTTCCCGAGCCGCCGCCCCCCGGCACAGTGCCCGCCTGCGAGGAAGCCGGAATTCTCGGCGCCCTGACGGGCGTCGTCGGTTCACTCATGGCGCTGGAGGTGATCCGCGAGATCGTCGGATTCGGCGAGGGCCTGGTCGGGCGGCTGCTCATGATCGACGCCCGCGCGATGCGCTTTGAGACGCTCAGTTATGGCTGGGATCCGAACAATCCGTTGTCGGGCGAGCGTCCGACCATTCGCGATCTGTCGGCGCACCGTTAGCTGCGATTACAGCATCGAAGGCAGCACCCGGTCAGGCGGAGTGTGTCCGTCCATGAAGGTCTGGATGTTGATGATGACCTTGGTCCCCATATCGACCCGGCCTTCCAGAGTGGCGGATCCCATGTGCGGCAGCAGCAGGACCTTGCCGCCCTTGGCAAGGCGAACCAGCCGCGGATTGACGGCGGGCTCGTGCTCGAACACGTCGAGCCCGGCGCCCGCAAGGTCGCCGGCCTCGATCATGCGCGCCAGTGCGTTCTCGTCGATGATCTCGCCGCGGGCCGTGTTGACGATGTAGGCATCGGGCCGCATCAGCTTGAGGCGCCGGGCCGATAACAGATGGTAGGTGGCAGGCGTGTGTGGACAATTGACCGACACGATGTCCATGCGCGCCAGCATCTGGTCGAGGCTCTCCCAATAGGTTGCCTCGAGCTGGGCTTCAACCGCGGCCGGCACGCGTCGGCGATTGTGATAATGGATCTGGAGCCCAAACGCACGCGCGCGGCGCGCGATCGCGCGGCCGATCCGGCCCATTCCGATGATTCCGAGGCGCTTGCCGCCGATCCGATGGCCGAGCATCCAGGTCGGGCTCCAGCCTGTCCAGTCGGTGTCGCTGATCAGGACGTTCGCCCCCTCGGCCAGACGTCGCGGCACCGCGAGGATCAGCGCCATCGTCATGTCCGCCGTGTCCTCGGTGAGGACGCCGGGCGTATTGGTCACCGTGATACCGCGGTCCATTGCCGCGCTCACATCAATGTTGTCGACGCCATTGCCGAAGTTGGCGATCAGCTTGAGCTGAGGCCCGGCCTCGTTGAGCACCGCCTCGTCGATGCGGTCGGTGACGGTCGGCACCAGCACGTCGGCTGACTTCACCGCCGCAGCGAGCTCAGCCTGGCTCATCGGCTTGTCGCTGAGATTGAGACGCGTGTCGAACAACTCGCACATCCGCGTCTCGATGGTGTCGGGCAGTTTACGGGCGACGATGACTTGAGGCTTCTTTCTGCTTGGCATGAACCTGCCTCGTCGATCGATCGCAGCCGCGGAATGCGTCGGGTGGGACTGAGCTTCGTTCAGTCCTCTTTAACGCTGATTGCGCACATTAGCAGCATCCCGACGGGCCCGGGGAAGGGGTCCTCTCTATCAGAAGACCGGGTCGGCATTAAGCGCCGGCCGGCATCAGATCAATGCGGTGTCGCCACGGCGGCAGCGTCGGCAGGTGGGTCGTGTCATGTACCGAGCGGGCAGGATAGCGAGGGGCGGCCTCCTGTGCTGGCTGGGTGTGGCGGCGGTGTTGGCAGTCTGCAGTGTGAACGTCGCCGCCGCGGAGGCGTTGCGGCTGCCGCGCTTCGTGAGCCTCAAGTCCGACAAGGTGAACGTGCGGGCGGGGCCAACCAAGGACCACGACGTCACCTGGGTCTATACCCGGACCGGATTACCGGTCGAAATCGTCGCCGAGTATGAAAACTGGCGCCGCATCCGCGATTGGGAGGGCGCCGAAGGCTGGGTCTATCACTCGCTGTTGTCGGGACGGCGGACAGGGCTCGTGATCGCCAACAGCAAGGCCGGCGACGCGCCAACCCCCATCCATTCCGAGCCCGACGAGACCAGTGCGGTGACCGCCAGACTGCAGCCGGGCGTGCTGGGCACGGTCAAGCACTGCACGGGAGAATGGTGCCGGGTCGCCGGCAAAGGCTTCGACGGATGGATCCAGCAGAACCGGCTGTGGGGCGTATATCCCAAGGAGCAGGTCGACTGAACGTCGAATCAGGAAATCGCCGCGCGAGGCGCGGCGATTTCCTGATTCGAATGAGGGGGACGGTGTCGACGCCGCTTAACCTGTCTTGCGCTTGAGCCGAACCACGACCTCGACACGATCGATCTCGTAGCCTTCGAGCGTGGTCGGCATGTCGCTGACGGTGACCTTGGCCGACGGGATGTCCATCAGCGCGTTCTCGTCTTCGAGAAAGAAATGATGGTGATCCGAGACGTTGGTGTCGAAATAGGTCTTGGAACCGTCGACGGCGACCTGGCGCAGCAGACCCACGTCTGTGAACTGGTTGAGCGTGTTGTAGACGGTGGCCAGCGAAACCGGCACGCGCGCCTTGCTGGCCTCTTCGAACAGCATCTCCGCCGTAAGATGGCGGTCGCCCTTGGAGAACAGGATCCAGCCAAGTTCCATGCGTTGACGCGTCGGACGAAGGCCGACCTTGCGCAGCATGCTGCGCACGTTCTGCCATGGGCAGGTCGCGCTGTCGGCGCGTTTCGCCTCCGGCTGGGCCGAGGAGCGAAGTTGCTGGACGATCTGGACTGGCCTTGGCTGCATGGGACGCTGTCTAACTTGTTGATTAGGTTCGAAAGAACCGATCGATCTAGGATGACCTATACCGCGCGAGGACGTCTGTTGCAACCGCTTCGCAACAGCGGATGTCGCGAATTAGAGCTATTCTCGACTGCCACACGTTGATCAGGATCAATTGTGGACCGCGCGGCTGCCATCCGCCGGTTGCAGGCCTTCGTGGACCCCCCACATCAGGTCTTCCGGCTGTTCTCCCAGGGGGCTGGTATGTTAGGGACTGCCTGCTAGCGGGCTGATTTCGAGGATTCGCACGAGATGGAAACGCGACGGACGAGCTTTGCCTACGAAGACCTTTTGTCCTGTGGGCGAGGCGAGCTGTTCGTTGATGGACCTCAACTGCCGCTGCCGCCGATGCTGATGTTCGACCGGATTACCGAAATCTCGGAAACCGGCGGTCCGCACGGCAAGGGCATGGCCCGCGCCGAACTCGACGTGAAGCCGGATCTCTGGTTCTTCGCCTGCCACTTCAAAGGTGACCCAGTGATGCCAGGCTGCCTCGGCCTCGACGCGCTCTGGCAGATGGTCGGCTTCTTCCTGGGTTGGCTGGGAGCGCCGGGCAGGGGCAGGGCGCTCGGTCTGGGCGAGTTGAAATTCTCGGGGCAAGTACTTCCGACCGTCAAAAAGGTCGTGTACGGCATCGACATCAAGCGGGTGATGCGGTCCAAGCTCGTGCTGGGCATTGCCGATGGCTGGCTGTCCGCGGATGGAACCGTGATCTATCGCGCGTCGGACCTGAAGGTCGGGCTGTTCCGCGACGACGCCATGATGCAGGCGGGTGGATAGTTTCCAAGCCGCGGCCAAGCGCGGCCACGTGCGGCGACAATACTGACGAGGCAGGCATGCGACGAGTCGTCGTCACCGGAATGGGCATTGTTTCGTCCATCGGCAACAGCACTCAGGAAGTTCTGGCGAGTTTGCGCGAAGCCAAGTCTGGCATTTCGCGCGCCGAGAGATACGCCGAACTCGGCTTCCGCTGCCAGGTTCACGGCGCTCCCACGCTCAATCCGGAGGAGACCGTGGACCGGCGTGCCATGCGCTTCCTGGGCGGCGGCGCGGCATGGAATCACGTTGCGATGGAGCAGGCTATCCGCGACGCCGGGCTTGAGGCGAACGAGGTTTCGCACGAGCGCACGGGCATCATCATGGGATCGGGCGGACCGTCGACGCGCACCGTCGTCGAAGCCGCCGACATCACACGCAGCAAGGGCCCCAAGCGGGTCGGCCCGTTCGCCGTCCCGAAGGCGATGTCTTCGACTGCATCGGCTACGCTTGCGACGTGGTTCAAGATCAAAGGCGTGAACTATTCGATCTCGTCGGCCTGCGCGACGTCCAACCATTGCATCGGGAATGCGATGGAGACGATCCAGATGGGCAAGCAGGACATGATTTTCGCCGGCGGCTGCGAGGAACTGGACTGGACGCTTTCGGTGCTGTTCGACGCGATGGGCGCCATGTCGTCCAAGTTCAACGATACGCCGGAGAAGGCCTCACGCGCCTATGACGTGGACCGCGACGGGTTCGTCATCGCCGGCGGCGCCGGCGTCCTGGTCCTCGAGGAACTCGAACACGCCAAGGCGCGCGGCGCCAAGATTTACGCCGAGGTCGCAGGTTACGGCGCAACCTCAGACGGCTATGACATGGTCGCGCCGTCGGGTGAGGGGGCAGTACGCTGCATGCGGATGGCGCTCGAAACCGTGAAGGCGCCGGTGGACTACATCAATCCGCATGCCACGGCGACGCCGGTCGGCGATCTCAAGGAGATCGAAGCCATTCGAGAGGTTTTCGGCGACAAGACGCCGCCGATCTCGGCGACCAAGTCGCTGACCGGCCATTCGCTCGGCGCGGCCGGCGTGCAGGAGGCCATCTACTCGCTGTTGATGATGAACAACGGATTCATCTGCGAGAGCGCCAATATCGAAAATCTTGATCCGACCTTTGCCGACATGCCCATCGTCCGCGAGCGGCGCGACAATGTGAAGCTCGGGTGCGTGCTGTCGAATTCGTTTGGATTCGGCGGCACCAACGCCTCGATCGTCTTCAAGCGGCTGGACGTGTGAGCCGGCCATGTCGGGACTGATGCAGGGCAAGCGCGGCCTCATCATGGGGGTCGCCAACGATCACTCCATCGCCTGGGGCATTGCCAAGACGCTGGCGGCGCACGGTGCGGAGCTCGCCTTCACGTACCAGGGCGAGGCGCTGGGCAAGCGCGTGAAGCCGCTCGCGGAACAGGTGAAGTCGTCGTTCCTGATGCCGTGCGACGTTGAGGACATCTCTTCTGTCGATGCGGTGTTCGCCGAGATCAAGAAACGATGGGGGACGCTGGACTTTCTCGTCCACGCGATCGCCTTCTCGGACAAGGCCGAGCTGAAGGGCCGCTACGCCGACTCGACGCGCGAGAATTTCGTCCGCACCATGGTCATCTCCTGCTACGCCTTCACCGAAGCGGCCAAGCGCGCCGCCGAGCTGATGCCGAACGGCGGAGCGATGGTCACGCTCACCTATAACGGCGGCGAGCGTGCGATGCCTAATTACAATGTGATGGGCGTCGCAAAGGCCGCCCTGGAGGCGTCGGTGCGTTACCTCGCCGTCGATTTCGGCCACCAGAACATCCGCGTCAACGCCATCTCGGCCGGGCCGATCCGCACGCTGGCTGGCGCCGGCATTTCGGACGCTCGTTTCATGTTCGCATTCCAGCAGCGTCACTCGCCTCTTGGACGCGGCGTGACGCTTGAGGAACTGGGCGGGGCTGGGCTCTACCTGCTGTCCGATCTGTCCGGCGGGGTGACCGGCGAGATCCATTTTGTCGACAGCGGCTACAACGTCATCGCCATGCCGCAGCCGGAAGCGCTCAAGGCGAATGGCAATATAAAAGACGCCGCGCAGTGATCACTGCGCGGCGCCGTTAGCGCGACGATGCCGGCCGTCTAGGCGGCGGCGCGACGTTCGGCGAGGTCGAACCGGTCGAGGTCCATGACCTTCGTCCACGCGGCGACGAAGTCATTCACGAACTTCTCCTTCGAGTCCGTGCACGCGTAAACCTCCGCGAAGGCGCGCAACTGCGAGTGCGAACCGAAGATCAGGTCGACCCGGGTCCCGGTCCACTTGACCTCGTTGGTCTTCCGGTCGCGCCCTTCGTACACGCCCTCGGAGCCGGACACCGGCTGCCAATACGTGCTCATGTCGAGCAGGTTGACGAAGAAGTCGTTCGTCAGCGTCTCGGCTTTGCTGGTGAAGACGCCATGCTTGGACTGGCCGACGTTTGCGCCCAGGACGCGCAGGCCGCCGAGAAGGACGGTCATCTCCGGTCCCGTCAGCGTCAGCAATTGTGCCCGGTCCACCAAGCCTTCCTCCGGCCGCATGAATTCCCGGCCGCTGAGATAATTGCGGAAGCCATCGGCGAGCGGTTCGAGCGCCTGGAAGGATTCGACGTCGGTCTGCTCCTGCGAGGCGTCCATGCGACCCGGCGTGAAGGGGACCTTCACGTCGCAACCGGCGGTCTTTGCGGCCTTCTCCACCGCCGCGGAGCCGGCGAGAACGATGAGGTCGGCAAGGGAAACCTTCTTGCTGCCGGACTGTGACGCATTGAACTCCTTCTGGATCGTTTCGAGCTTCTGCAGGACCTTCGCGAGCTGGGCCGGCTGGTTGACCTCCCAATCCTTTTGCGGAGCGAGGCGAATGCGCGCGCCATTCGCTCCGCCGCGCTTGTCAGAGCCGCGGAACGTCGATGCCGACGCCCACGCCGTCGAGACCAGCTCGGAAACGGACAGGCCGGACGAGAGGATCTTCGCCTTCAAGGCGGCGACGTCCTGCTCGCCAATCAGCGGATGATCCACCGCGGGGATCGGATCCTGCCAGATCAGCGTCTCCTTCGGCACCAGCGGACCCAGATAGCGCTGGATCGGGCCCATGTCGCGGTGCGTGAGCTTGAACCAGGCGCGCGCGAACGCGTCCGCGAACTGGTCCGGATGCTCGTAGAAGCGCCGCGAGATCTTTTCGTAGATCGGGTCGAACCTCAGCGACAGGTCGGTGGTCAGCATGGTCGGAATATGCTTCTTCGACTTGTCGTAAGCGTCCGGGATCGTGGCGGCGGCATTCTTCGCCTTCCACTGTTGCGCGCCGGCCGGGCTCTTCGTCAGTTCCCATTCATTGTTGAACAGGTTGTCGAAGAAGTGGTTGCTCCACTTGGTCGGCGTCTGCGTCCACGTGACCTCGGGGCCCCCTGTGATGGTGTCGGCCCCGATACCCGTGCCGTGCTTGCTCTTCCAGCCGAGACCCTGATCCTCGAGAGCGCCGGCCTCGGGCTCGGGCCCGACGAGCGACGGATCGCCGGCGCCGTGGGTCTTGCCGAAGGTGTGGCCGCCGGCGATCAGCGCGACCGTTTCTTCGTCGTTCATCGCCATGCGGTAGAAGGTCTCGCGGATGTCCTTGGCCGCCGCGATGGGGTCCGGATTGCCGTTCGGGCCTTCCGGGTTCACGTAGATCAGACCCATCTGCACGGCGCCGAGCGGCTTCTCAAGCTCGCGTTCGCCGCTGTAGCGTTCGTCGCCGAGCCACGTCCCTTCGGGACCCCAGTAGAGCTCTTCCGGCTCCCAAACGTCGACGCGGCCGCCTGCGAAGCCGAATGTCTTGAAGCCCATCGACTCGAGCGCGACGTTGCCGGCGAGAACCATGAGGTCGGCCCAGGAGATTTTGCGGCCGTACTTCTGCTTGATTGGCCACAGCAGCCGTCGTGCCTTGTCGAGGTTCGCGTTGTCCGGCCAGCTGTTGAGCGGCGCGAAGCGTTGCTGGCCTGCGCCGGCGCCGCCGCGACCGTCAGTGATGCGGTAAGTGCCCGCGCTGTGCCACGCCATGCGGATCATCAAGGGCCCGTAGTGACCGAAATCGGCCGGCCACCACTCCTGTGAGTCCGTCATCAAGGCCTGCAAGTCCTTGATCACCGCATTCAGGTCGAGGCTCTTGAATTCTTTTGCGTACTCGAACGCCTTGCCCATCGGATTCGACATCGGGGAATTGCGGTGGAGCACCGAGACATCGAGCTGGTTCGGCCACCATTCGCGGTTCGCCCGCATCTTTCGGCCAGTCGAATGCATGACCGGGCATTTGCCCGCCTTGTCGTCAGTTTTTGCGTCCATGTTCCTCTCCAAATGCTCCCTGGGGTGTGCGCCGGAGCGCAGCTGCCGACAGCATGAACGCTACCTTGGATAAGGTCTAATCGTATTGTCTGACGAGGTCGATCACTTTATCTTATCGCCATGATCACGTTGAAACAGTTGCGGTATTTATCAGCCTTAGCGGAACACCGGCATTTCGGGCGCGCCGCCGATGCCTGCGCGGTCACGCAGCCGGCGCTCTCGATGCAAATTCGCGATCTGGAGCGCGAACTCGGGGTCGAACTGGTCGAACGCCGGCCCGGGGACGTCGCGCTGACCGACGTCGGACTGGAGATCGCGCGGCGTGGCGCCCAGATGCTCGCCAGCGCCCGCGATCTCGTCGATGTCGCTCGTCATCGCGGCCGCCTGCTCAGCGGCCGGTTGATGCTCGGCATCATCCCCACGCTGGCGCCATATGTGCTGCCCAGGGTCCTGCCGATGCTGCAGGGCCGCTACCCCGATCTACGTATCGAGTTGCGCGAAACTCAGACCAAGCTGCTGCTCGATGAACTCAGCCGCGGCACGATCGATGCCGTGATGCTGGCGCTGCCCGTGCACGAGAGCGACATCGAGACGCGCCATCTGTTCGAGGATCCATTCCTGCTTGCCGTCAGTGCCGACGATCCACGGCCCGTGACGGCGCGGGTCAAGGTCGAAGACATCGATCACCGGCGGCTGATCCTGCTTGAGGAGGGCCACTGTCTGCGCGATCAGGCGCTGGCCTTTTGCGGCAATGATCTGCGCAGCGGCGTGCTCGGCCTGGGTGCGACGAGCCTCACCACCGTCATGCAGATGGTCGCCAACGGCTACGGAATCACGCTGGTTCCGCAGGTTGCCGCGGATGTCGAAGTGCGTGATGAGCGTGTCAAGCTGCTGCGGTTTGCGCAGCCGCAGCCAGGTCGCGCCATTGGCCTCGCATGGCGTCGGACCTCCCCGCGCAAGGCGGATTTCCTGGCTCTCGGCGAGATCATGACGCAGGCGTTCGTCCCATCCGGAACTGCGCCGGCGCGCCGGCGGGCCAGTGCCGGGGCTCTCTAGAGATCCGCTTCCTTCTCGAGCATGGCGGGGTTCTCAAGGCAATAATAGCCCGAGAAACGGCTCACCAGCTTGCGCCGTTTCCAATCCGCGAGGATGCGGTTGAAGTTCTCGCGGGCGATCCCCGCCATGGCGGCCAGCTCGCTCTGGCCGAACTTCTGCCGGATGACGATACGGCCGGCACCGACGTCCTCGCCGAAGTGGTCGGCCAGTTCGAGCAGCGTGACCGCAACGCGGCCCTTCAGCGGCAGGAAGGTTTCCGCCGCAATGACGCTATCGGTTTCCCGCAACCGCGACGCCAGCAGCGCGACGAGATGCTTGTACACCTCGGGATATCTGTTGGTGCATTCTTCGAACTTCGCTCTGCTGATGAAGCTGAGCTCGGCATCGCGCACGGCCACCACCGAAGCCGAGCGGGAGAGGCCGTCCAGCATGGCGAGTTCGCCGACGATCGCCCCGGGGCCGAGAATCGCAAGGATGCGTTCGCCGCCGCTCTGCGACAGCATGGTTACCTTCAGCAAGCCCTTATCGATACGGTAGCAGCCGTCGCCGGGATCGCCGGCCAGGAAAAGCGTCTGACCAGCGTCGAGCCTGACCGTCGTCGCGTTTCCGAAAAGCTGTTCGGAGAGCTTGGGCGGCAGTCCCGATAAAACGCTGGGTTGTCGTCCGGGTCTCGGCACGTACCGCGGCCTCTTTGTCGAATTCGTGGTCATAACCTAGCCCGCATTGGCTTCGCGTGAATAGGATTTTTGCCGCGCGACGGCGAGCGCACAAGAGCAAGAGGGTTTGCATGGTGCTAACGCCCGGTCACGAAAAAAAGCCGCTCGTAGACGGATGCCTACGAGCGGGTGGTCTGGGGGCAGACCAAGTTGGTGACTGGAGGTGACGGAATTAGGGACTGGGAATTCCGGTGACCGGGGAGAGCCGCTTGCTCATCGCGCGTCCGGTGGGACGGTCCAGAATTGCGCGATCATCTGCTCTCCTCCGTCGAGGTCCGCGGGACGTCGAACTCTCGATAGCTGCAATCTAGCGCGCGCCCGCATGATGGATGGTGACGTCCAACACAAATCGGTCGATTCCCCTATGGCATTGAAAACGCGGCGCAATCGTCCCGCATGCAGCATTGCCGGAGCACAAAAAAAGCGGGTGGCCGAAGCCACCCGCCCACCATTGTTGCGAAGGTCCCGGATTGCCTATTCAGCGCCGCCGGCCGCGCGCTCCTGCTCGCGCTCACCCTTCTGCTTGGCCTCGAGGTCCTCGCCAGTCTCCTGGTCGACGGCCTTCATCGACAGCCGCACCTTGCCGCGGTCGTCGAAGCCGAGCAGCTTCACCTTCACCTTGTCGCCTTCCTTGACCACATCCGAGGTCTTCTGCACGCGCTGTGGCGCTAGATGCGAGATGTGCACGAGGCCGTCCTTGGCCCCGAAGAAGTTCACGAAGGCGCCGAAGTCCATCACCTTGACGACTGTGCCGTCGTAGATGTGGCCGACTTCCGGCTCGGAGGTGATCGACTTGATCCAGTTCACCGCAGCCTTGATCGACTCGCCCGAGGCGGAGGCCACCTTCACGGTGCCGTCGTCTTGGATGTCGATCTTGGCGCCGGTCTTCTCCACGATTTCGCGGATGACCTTGCCGCCGGTGCCGATCACTTCGCGGATCTTGTCGGTCGGGATCGTGAACATCTCGATGCGCGGGGCATGCTCGCCGAGTTCCGCACGCGCACTGGTCAGAGCCTTGGCCATCTCACCGAGGATGTGCAGGCGCCCATCCTTCGCCTGGGTGAGGGCGACGCGCATGATCTCCTCGGTGATGCCGGCGATCTTGATGTCCATCTGCAGCGACGTGACGCCCTTCTCGGTGCCCGCCACCTTGAAATCCATGTCGCCGAGGTGGTCCTCGTCGCCGAGGATGTCGGACAGCACGGCATAGCGCTTGTCCTCAAGGATGAGGCCCATGGCGATGCCGGCGGTCGGAGCACGCAGCGGCACGCCCGCATCCATCAACGCCAGCGACGTGCCACACACGGTGGCCATCGACGAGGACCCGTTCGACTCGGTGATCTCGGAGACCACCCGGATCGTGTACGGGAAATCGTGCTTGGGCGGCAGCACCGGGTGGATCGCGCGCCAGGCGAGCTTGCCGTGGCCGATCTCGCGTCGGCCCGGGGAGCCGAGCCGCCCGGTTTCACCCACCGAGAACGGCGGGAAGTTGTAGTGCAGCAGGAACGTCTCCTTGTACGTTCCGGGCAGCGCGTCGATGAACTGCTCGTCCTCGCCGGTGCCGAGCGTCGTCACCACAAGGGCCTGCGTTTCGCCACGCGTGAACAGCGCCGAGCCGTGCGCCCGCGGCAGAACGCCGACCTCCGCCACGATTGGACGCACCGTCTTCACGTCGCGCCCGTCGATGCGACGGCCGGTATCGAGAATGTTCCAGCGGACGATCTTGGCTTCGAGTTCCTTGAACACGCCCGCCACGCGAGCCGCCGGATAGCGCGGATTGGCCTCGCCTTCGGGCAGGAAGTGCGCCATCACCTTGGCTTTGGCCGCGTCCACCGCCTTGTGGCGTTCGGTTTTGCCGGCGATAGCGTAGGCAGCGCGCAGATCCTGCTCGATCAAGCCGAGCATTTCCGTCTCGATCGCGCTGTTGTCGACGTCGGCGGTCTCGCGCGGCTCCTTCGCCGCCTTTTCCGCCAACTGGATGATGGCTTCGATCACCGGCTGGAAATGCCGGTGGCCGAACATCACCGCGCCCAGCATCACTTCCTCGGGGAGCTCTTTGGCTTCGGATTCGACCATCAGCACGGCGTCTTGCGTGCCGGCGACGACGAGATCGAGCGTGCTTTCCGCCATCTCGTCGAGCTGCGGGTTGAGCACGAACTCGTTCTCGATGAAGGCGACGCGAGCAGCGCCGATCGGCCCCATGAACGGGGCTCCGGAGAGCGTCAGCGCGGCCGAGGAGGCCACCATGGCGACGATGTCGGGATCGTTCTCCAGGTCATGCGAGAGCACGTGCACGATCACTTGCGTGTCGCAGCGCCAGCCCTCCGCGAACAGCGGGCGGATCGGGCGGTCGATAAGACGCGAGATGAGCGTCTCGCGCTCGGTCGGGCGGCCTTCACGCTTGAAATAGCCGCCGGGGATGCGGCCGGCGGCATAGAATTTTTCGAAGTAGTTGCAGGTGAGCGGGAGGAAATCGATGCCTTCCTTCGGCTGTTTGGCCGCCACGACGGTCGCGAGCACCGTCGTCTCTCCGTAGGTGGCGAGCACCGCGCCGTCGGCCTGACGGGCGATCTTTCCGGTCTCCAGGACAAGCTTGCGCCCACCCCAATCGAGTTCCACGCGATGGATATCGAACATTCTGGCTTTCTCTCTCAGGTTCTCGGGCGCATCGGATGCGGCCCGGTCAGCCACGAACGCCATGAGCAAGATGGCGAGACGCTGCAGCGCGCGGCGAAGGTGCGCTTGCCTGCAGCGTCCGGCAATCCTGCCATGGCCCTCGAGCCTTTCGATGTCGGGCAGTCATCTGCCCGAAATGTCCGGCATAAATCATCCGCCGGACGACGGACGGAGGAGCCTGACATGGCTCCGCCGCTACTTCACTGCACCAATCCCTGCGGCGAGCCTGCGCGTCGCCGGAAATAAACTTGCCCGCAATGACAGCAGCACCCGCTAGCGGCGGATGCCGAGCTTGTCGATGAGGGTCTGATAACGCTTTTCGTCGGCGCGCTTGAGATAGTCGAGAAGCTGACGACGCTGAGACACGAGCTTCAGCAATCCACGACGGGAATGGTTATCTTTCACGTGGGACTTGAAGTGCTCGGTCAGATTGCTGATCCGCTCCGACAGGATCGCGACCTGGACTTCCGGCGATCCGGTATCGTCGGCCTTGACGGCATAGGACTTGATAAGTTCAGCCTTGCGGCTCGCGGTAATCGACATCGTCAATTGCCTTCGTTGCGGCGGGCTCTGCCTTGCAGGCCGGCCAGATTGAACACACGCTTGGGGATGAGCTCGCCGCGGCTCGTTTCGGCGAGGGCCACGAGCTGGCCCGAAACCGTAACGTGAACGATGCCGGTGACGACGGGAGCATCCCGCCCGCGCAACACGACGGCTTGGCCCCGCTGGAGCCTTGCCGCATCCGCCCGACTGACGGCCAGCGCCGGGATGTCGTCCAGCGCGGTCGCAACGGGCATGAGCGCATCGGCGAAGCTAGCCTCGCCGAGGCCGGCTCTATGGCACAAAGCCTCCAATTGTTCCAGCGAAATCATGGTGTTTTCGGTAAACGGACCGACTCGGGTGCGGCGCAGGGCCGATACATGCCCGCAGCAGCCCAGCACCCGGCCCATATCCCGGGCCAGGGCCCGGACGTAGGTGCCCTTGCCGCATTCGGCCTCAAAAACCGCGTGGTCGGCGTCCGGTTGGTCCACGAGGGTCAGGGCGTGGATATCCACCGGACGAGCCTGCAGCTCGACGTCCTGGCCATCCCGGGCGATGTCGTAGGCCCGTTCGCCCTCGACCTTGATGGCGGAGAAGCGGGGCGGAACCTGGGAAATGGTACCGGTGAACTGCGGCAGCAGCGCCCTGATCGCGGCGGCATCCGGGCGCTTATCGCTGGTCGCGGTGACGCGGCCCTCGGCGTCGTCCGTGTCGCGCTCTTCCCCCCAACGTACGGTGAAGCGGTAGGTCTTGCGCCCGTCCATCACGAACGGAACCGTCTTGGTCGCCTCTCCAAGCGCGATCGGCAGGCATCCGGTGGCGAGCGGATCGAGCGTACCCGCATGTCCCGCGCGTTTCGCCGAGAACAGGCGCTTGATGCGCGCGACCGCATGTGTCGATGTCATGCCGATCGGTTTGTCGAGCACGAGCCAGCCGTGAACGTCGCGCTTGTCGCGTTTCGGTTTGGGACCGGATGGCGGGCGCGCCGATTCGACGTGCCCTTCGAGCGTCTTGTCTTCGATCACGCGCCGCGATCCTCGTCCTCGTCGTTGTCCAAATCGCGCCTCACGGCCGGCGTTCGCAGAATCTTCTCGATACGTTCTGCCTCTTCGAATCGTTCGTCGATTCGAAACCGGACGTCAGGTGCAAATTTCAGGTTAACGCGGTGCGCGATCTCGCCGCGCAGAAACCGCTTGTTGCGTTCGAGCGCAGCGAGCACCGCCTCCGTGTCCTTGCCGCCGAGCGGCATGACGTAGATGGTCGCCTGCCGCAGGTCGGGCGACATGCGCACCTCCGGCACCGTGATCACGTGTCCGGCGAGCACCGGATCGTGGAGATCGCCGCGAGAGAGGATATCTGCGAGAGCGTGGCGCACGAGTTCGCCGGCACGCAACTGCCGTTGCGAAGCGCCTGAGCCCTTCTCGCGCTGATGCTGGCGAGGCATTGGTCTTCCAATCAATCCGTTGGCGCTCGCCCTGCACGCGGCCATTCGCGGCCGCTGCAGACGCAAGCTCGTGTCGATGGTTGAAAAATTAGGGAGATCGCAGCGAACGCCGGAGTGTGGAACTCAGAGCGTGCGTTGCACCGTCTCCACGCGGTAACACTCGATGACGTCGCCGACCTTCATGTCCTGGTAGTTCTCGAACGCCATGCCGCATTCCTGACCGGCGACGACCTCACGCACATCGTCCTTGAAGCGCTTGAGCTGAGAAAGCTTGCCTTCGTGGATGACGACGTTGTCGCGGATGAGCCGGACGTTGGCCCCGCGCTCGACCTTGCCGTCGGTGACGCGGCAGCCGGCGACCTTGCCGACCTTCGAGACCGAGAAGACCTCGAGGATCTGCGCATTGCCGAGCATCGTCTCGCGCAAAGTCGGTGCGAGCAGGCCCGACATCGCCTTCTTCACGTCGTCGACGAGATCATAGATGATGTTGTAATACCGGATCTCGATGCCTGCGCGCTCTGCCGCCTCGCGCGCCTCTTTGTGGGCGCGCACGTTGAACGCGATGATCGGAACGCCCGAGGCTTCCGCCAGCGTCACGTCCGATTCCGAGATGCCGCCGACTCCCGCGTGCAGCACGCGCGCGCCGACTTCCTCGGTGCCGAGCTTCTCCAGGGCGCCAATGATCGCTTCGAGCGAGCCCTGCACGTCGGCCTTGACCACGAGCTGCAATTCCTTGCGGCCGGCGGTCTTGAGCTGCGTCATCATCTGCTCGAGCGAGCCGCGCATGCCGGTCGCGCGCGCGGCCATCTTCTCGCGCTTCTGGCGCGCACGGTAGTCGGTGACCTCGCGGGCGCGTGCTTCGTTTTCGACGACGGCGAGACGGTCGCCCGCCTCCGGCGTGCCGTTGAAGCCCAGGACCTCGACCGGAACCGATGGGCCTGCGGTGTCGACGTTCCCGCCGGTATCGGAAACCAGCGCGCGAACGCGGCCCCATTCTGCGCCGGCAACGACGATGTCGCCCGCGTGCAGCGTCCCCCGCTGGACCAGCACGGTGGCCACCGGACCGCGGCCGCGATCGAGCTTGGCTTCGATGACGGTCCCTTCCGCGGCGCGATCGGGGTTGGCCTTCAGGTCGAGGATTTCGGCTTGCAGGCCGATGGTCTCGAGCAGCTTGTCGAGATTGAGCTTCTTGGTGGCGGATACCTCGACGTCGAGCACCTCGCCGCCCATCGATTCGACCTGCACCTCATGCTGCAAAAGTTCGGTACGCACGCGTTCCGGCTTGGCGTCCGGCTTGTCGATCTTGTTGATGGCGACGATCATCGGCACCTTCGCCGCCTTGGCATGATGGATCGCCTCGATCGTCTGCGGCATGACGCCGTCGTCGGCGGCGACCACGAGGATGACGATGTCCGTCACCTTGGCGCCGCGTGCGCGCATGGCAGTGAAGGCCGCGTGGCCCGGCGTGTCGATGAACGTAATCCTGGAACCGGACGGCGAGGTGATCTGATAGGCGCCGATGTGCTGGGTGATGCCACCGGCTTCGCCGCCCGCCACGTTGGTTGCGCGGATTGCGTCGAGCAGCGAGGTCTTGCCGTGGTCGACGTGGCCCATGATGGTGACGACCGGCGCGCGCGACTGCAGCGATGCCGGATCGTCGGCCGTGTCGAACAGACCCTCTTCCACGTCCGATTCGGCGACGCGCTTGACGGTGTGGCCGAGTTCCTCGGCGATCAGCTGGGCCGTGTCGGCGTCGATCACGTCGTTGATCTTGGCCATGTGACCCTGCTTCATCAGCAGACGGATCACATCCACGGCGCGCTCGGCCATGCGGTTGGCGAGTTCCTGAATGGTGATGGTCTCAGGAATCGTGACTTCGCGGGCCAGCTTTTCCTTCTGGTCGTGGCTGGCATGACCCTTCAGGCGCTGCGTGCGGCGCCGGAACGAGGCGACCGAGCGCTCGCGCACATCGTCCACATTGGCGGCATTGACCACGGTGAGGCGGCCGCGCTGCTTCTGCACGGTGCTGCGCGTCGGCTTGGCGGCGGGAGCGGGACGGGCGGGCACGCCGGCGCCCGGACGGCGCGCACGGGGCGCTTCGTCTTCTTCGGCTTCCAGGCTTGGACGCGCGCCCGGACGGGCAGGTGTGGCGGCAGCGCCCGGACGAGCCGGGGCAGCGCCAGGGCGCGCGGCGGATGTCGAAGCGGGGGCAGCCGCGGCCGCCGGAGCGGACTTGGCATCCTCGCCAAAACGCTTCTTGGCTTCCTGTTCGGCCTTCCGCTTGGCGTCTTCCTCGCGCCGGTGGCGCTCGTCTTCCTCG